>NZ_PJZF01000004.1 GCF_002858675.1 Chimaeribacter californicus | reverse complement strand
ACACTTCAATTTTGCCGGTGGCGGGCGCGCCCAGCCAGGCGGTATAGAGCGGTGCAATCACGGTGATCGGGATAGAGGCGGCGAACACCCGATTGTTGGACTGTCGGGTGGCGGCCATCGCCGCATCAAACGGCTGCGTATTGCGTGAAATTTTGACCATCACGCTCGCCCCCAGCCAGAGCTGGTAGAGGCTTTGGGCCGTTTCGTCCGGGTTCTGCACATGAAGCGATCCATCGGCGAGGCCCGCGTTGATCACCCCGGCCATCTGCCGGGTGATGGCTTCAGTGCCGCGCCGCAGCGAGGTGCGCATTGCTTCTGACAAGTCAGCCACTTCTGCCCCGAGCTTCACCGCCAGGCACTTACCCTGGCACGCTTCGAACGACTGGTTGTCCCGCCACTGCTGGAAATAAGCCATCAGTCTTTGGGCGGCCGTAAGATCCTGCCGGGCAAACAGCGCGGTCATCTCAGCGAGATACTCATCAAAATAGTGATTCAGCAGCGCTTCGCCAAACGCTTCTTTGGAGCTGAAGTAGTTATAAAACGAGCCTTTGGGCACCGACGCCGCGGTCAGGATTTCATTCAGCCCGACGGCTGAAAACCCTTTGGCGGCCATAATGCGGTTTCCGGTATCGAGGATCCGCTGTTGGGTGCCGGCTGTTTTGTGTGCTGTTGTCTTATTCATGGGTTAACCTTAGACTTAATTAGACCAGTCGTCTACAAAATTCTTGCTCTATTTCTGATGACTCTGCGCCATGCAGCTGTTTGCGCGTGACAGGGGCAATATAACCTTTTGTAAACGTTAACAATACGCTCTCCCCCTGCCTTTCCTGTTTTTTTTATGGTGTAAACAGATTATCGCTGTGCATGGGCGCAGGTTGTGATATCTCTTTAGCATACCCATAACATGCGAGAGGCAGAATGATGATCAGGCATTTACAACCGGCTGAGTGGCGCAGTGCTTTCCCGGTGATTGCGGAGCTCCGTGATCTGGATGAAGAGGAGTTTCTCCGGCGTGTAGAGCGCCAGAGTTACAGCGGCTACCAGCTGGTGGGCGCCTTTGAAGACGGAAAACTGGTGGGCGTGATGGGCATGCGCCCGGTGCATACGCTGGCACGCGGTGCACATCTGCACATTGATGACCTGATCGTCACCGAGTCGTGCCGCCACAGCGGGACAGGGCGGGCGTTGATTGCGTTTGCCGATGCCGAGGCACGCGCCAGAAAGATGACGGCCCTGTTCCTGGACGCGCGGCAGGAGGCTATCCCCTTTTATGAGCGGCTGGACTTCATTTTCCACCCCTCACCCTCCATGAAGCGCCTGTTGAAATAACCCCACCATAAAAAAACCCGGGCACCAGGCCCGGGTTTTTTTGTACATCAGAGCGGTAATCAGTTATTAACCGGGATTACTGCGCCTTTGTATTTGGTGCGGATCCAGTCCTGAATCGGTTTGGAGTGCAGCACGGTCACCAGCGCTTTGATGTCCGGTTTGTTCTCGTCACCGCGATGTACAGTGATGATGTTGGCATATGGGTTGTTCTCGCCGCTTTCGACCGCAATCGGGTCTTTCACCGGATCGAGACCGGCGTCAATCGCATAGTTGGCGTTGATAACGACCGCATCGCCTTCGTCATTGTTGTACATCTGCGGCAGCAGGGAGCCTTCTACGTTCGGCAGGAATTGCAGGTTTTTCGGGTTTTCCACGATGTCGCTGATGCGTGCGTCGGTTTTGCTGACGCCCGGCTTCAGTTTGATCACGCCTTCACGCTCGAAAATAGAGAGGATACGCCCCTCTTCCGCCACCGCGTCACGCATGATGACTTTGCCTTTGTTCGGCAGGTCTTTCAGGCTTTTGTATTTTTTCGAGTAGATGCCGATAGGCTCAATGTGGATCGCGCCCGCGCTGACGAAATCATAGTCTTTGTCGCCGGCGTGGTCTTTCAGCACGCTGTTTAGGTACGGCACATGCTGGAAATAGTTGGCGTCGATGTCATGGCTTGCCAGCGCGGTGTTCGGCAGGATGTAGTCCTGGAAGGGTTTAATCTCCAGGTCGATGCCCTGTTTCGCCAGAATCGGTTTGGCCTGTTCCAGGATCTCGGCGTGCGGCACGTTGGACGCGCCCACGGTCAGGGTGTCTGCCCATGCGGAGAGGCTCAGGGCGGAGAGCGTGGCCGCAGCCAACAGTGTCAGTGCTTTTTTCATGGTTATTATCCGTCTGTTAACGTTTATCGAGCAGGGAGGTGATCACGTCGCCCACCAACTGAATGATGAACACAATGATCAGAATCATTACGGTCGCCACCAGGGTGACGTCGTTATGGTTACGCTGGAATCCTTCCAGATACGCGAGGTTGCCGAGGCCGCCTGCGCCAATCACCCCGGCCATCGCGCTGTAGCTGACCAGGGCGATCAGCGTCACGGTGATGCCGGAGACCAGCGCCGGGGAGGACTCCGGCAGCAGCACGCGGAAAATCAGGGTGCTGACGCGTGCGCCCATCGAGCGCGACGCCTCAATCACCCCTTTGTCCACTTCACGCAGGCCGATTTCCACCAGCCGGGCATAGAACGGGGCCGCGCCGACAATCAGCGCCGGCAGGGCAGCATTCGCGCCCAAGATGGTGCCGATCAGCGTTTTGGTGAACGGGATCAGCAACACAATCAAAATGATGAACGGAATGGAGCGGAACACGTTCACCACCACCGAAATCACCGAGTAGAGCGGCTTATTCTGGAACAGGCCGCCGCGCGCGGTTAAAAACAGCGCCAGACCCAGCGCGATGCCCAGCACAAAGGTCGCGATGCCGGAGAGCGAGGTCATGTAGAGCGTTTCCAGGGTGGCAGCCCAGAGCTGATCCAGTTTCAGGTGCGGGAAAAGGGATGCGATCATTGGACTACCTCGGTGGTGATGTCATGGTGTTGCAGGTCGTGCAAAATTTTCTCCAGCAGGTCTGGGGCGGCATTGAGGTGCAGCCAGAGTTCGCCGAACGCGCCGTTGGCGGTCTGGGTCATCTTGCCGTGCAAAATGCTGAACGGCAGCTGGTAGCGCAGCGCCAGCTCTGTGACGACCGGCTGGTGGGCGTTGGTGCCGGTAAAGGTCAGTTTCAGGACGGTGCCGCCCAGGGATTTCACCAGTTGCGGGTTGAAGGCTTCTTCCGTCTGCTGGTATTGGTTGACCTGGTTAACAAACTGGCGGGTAATCGGCTGTTGCGGGTGGGTAAACACCTGGATCACCTCGCCCTCTTCCACCACCCGGCCATTTTCCATCACCGCGACGCGGTGGCAGATTTTGCGCACCACATGCATCTCATGGGTGATCAGCACAATGGTCAGGTTGAGCTTGCGGTTGATGTCCAGCAGCAGCTCGAGGATGGCGTCGGTGGTTTGCGGGTCAAGCGCCGAGGTGGCTTCGTCACACAGCAGCACATCGGGGTTATTGGCGAGCGCACGGGCAATGCCGACGCGCTGTTTCTGGCCGCCGGAGAGCTGCGAGGGATAGGCATTCTCCCGCCCCTGCAGGCCCACCAGCGCCACCAGCTCTGTGACCCGCTGCTGGATGGCCGCTTTCGGCGTGCCGGCGATCTGCATGGAAAAGGCGATGTTTTCACTGACGGTTCGCGACCAGAGCAGGTTGAAGTGCTGGAACACCATGCTGATCTTCAGGCGGGCACGGCGTAACTGTTCTCCGCTGGCCTGGGCGATATCCTGCCCGGCGACGTTCACCACGCCGGAGGTCGGCTTTTCCAGCCCATTCAGCAGGCGGATCAGGGTACTTTTCCCCGCGCCGCTGTAGCCAATAATGCCGTAAATCTGCCCACGCTCGACGCTCAGGCTGACGTTATCCACCGCCACAATAGGCTGCTTATCGCCATTAAATATTTTCGACACGTTCGAAAGAACGATCATATCCCGTGGTTCCTTATCAATTGCCGCTATTTTCAGCAAGGCGCTGAATAAATAAACTGCCGCTGGTGCTGTATTTATAGATGAATAACTGGCATTCATAACATAAGTATCGCGTATGGTTGATCATGCTAAAGAAAGCCTTTCACAAGCGAAAGCATTAAAACGCGTTTGCTTATGGCTTTTTTTTCTAACCTTATATTGTTGCCGTCATGCGGCGTAAGAAACCGTAAGGGTTATCAGGGAAAGGCAGCGGCAATCGATAAAAAAGCGGCTGCCCTGAAGCAGCCGTAATAACGGAGTGTCTGAAAATGCCCGGCGGGCTATTGCCCGGTTAAACCTGGTTACCGGTTAAACGATGAGCTATTACGGGACGCCATGAACTCTAACCTAAAGAAATCGCCGGGCAAAATACGTAATCTGGCTTTGGTTGTGTGGAAAGTGGCTTATTGCCCTGCACCGGCATCAAGCCGGGCGGCCATTACACCGGGTTACGCCCCTGCTCAGTGAAACGGCGGAAAATCTCCAGCGTTTCATCACTGACATGGTGCTCAATGCCCTCCGCATCGCGGCGGGCGGTTTCGGGGCTGATGCCCAGCGCCAGCAGAAAAGATTCCACAATCTGGTGGCGGATGCGGCTTTCCACCGCCAATTTTTCACCTTCCGGTGTCAGGAAGACGCCCCGGTAAGGCATCTGTACCACCAGGCCGGCCACCGCCAGCCGTTTCAGCATCTTGGCGACCGTGGGTTGTGAGACGCCGAGGCGGGCGGCGAGATCCACCTGCCGCGCTTCGCCGAACTCCCCGATAAGATCGGAAATCAGCTCGACATAATCATCGATCAGCTCCCGGCGATGGGCTTCGCGTACCTGTAAAAATCCCTGCACATGTTCTTCGACACCCAGTAACGGGTTGCTGCCGGACGGGTTGGTGTTGTCGTTCTGGGCCATCAACTTTCCTCATTTTTCCTGACCAATCCCCGGCATTTCACCCCGGTATCAGCATACTAACGGTGCCTATTGTAAACGATGCGCGCCCCATGACAAATTCCGTGCTGTTTTGCTTTTGCTATAAAATATAGCCTGTGCTATACCTGTTTAATAATCGATCTGATGCGGCGGGCCGCCGGATCGGCCCGATGACGTAGTTAAGGGGAAAACAATGGCACGATTCAGGCAATTGCTGAGGTTATATAGCCGCTCACCGTTTACGCTGCGGCTGATGCTGGTGAGCATGATCGTGGCGCTGTTCAGCGGCGCGGCGCAGGCCGGGGACACGCCCGAAAAAAAGTTCCGCGTCCTGACCACCTTTACCGTGATTCAGGACATGGCGCAAAACGTGGCCGGCGACGCGGCCGTGGTGGAGTCAATCACCCGCCCCGGCGCTGAAATCCATGACTACCAGCCGACGCCGCGCGACATTGTGAAAACCCAGTCCGCCGATCTGGTGCTGTGGAACGGGCTGAACCTGGAGCGCTGGTTCGGCCGTTTTTTTGAAAACGTGCGCGATGTGCCGTCAGTGGTGATCACCCAGGGCATCACGCCGCTGCCGATCCGCGACGGCCCCTACCGCAATAACCCCAACCCCCATGCCTGGATGTCCCCGCAGAACGCTCTGATCTACATCGAAAATATCCGCTCCGCCCTCGTAAACCATGACCCCGCCCATGCTGACGCCTATAACCGCAACGCCCGCGCCTATGCCGCGAAAATCAGCGCCCTGGATGCGCCGCTGCGTGCGCGCCTCAACAACATTCCCGCGGCGCAGCGCTGGCTGGTCACCAGCGAGGGCGCGTTCAGCTATCTGGCGCATGACTATGGGCTGAACGAGCTCTATCTCTGGCCGATTAATGCCGATCAGCAAGGCACGCCGCAACAGGTGCGGCAGGTGATCGACCGGGTGCGCGAACATCAGGTGCCGGTGGTGTTCAGCGAAAGCACCATCTCCGACAAACCGGCGCGCCAGGTCAGCAAAGAGACCGGTGCCCGCTATGGCGGCGTGCTGTATGTCGATTCCCTCTCTGCCGCAGACGGCCCGGTGCCGACTTACCTCGACCTGCTCACCGTCACGGTTGACACCATTGCAAAGGGGTTTAACCAATGACCGCCACCCACGCATTGCCGCATCTGGCCGTCGAAGGCATGAGCGTCACCTACCGCAACGGCCATACCGCGCTGGAGGCCGCCAGTTTCCGGTTGCAGGGCGGGATGCTCTGTGCGCTGATTGGCGTCAACGGCAGCGGCAAGTCCACGCTGTTCAAAAGCATCATGGGCATGGTGCGCCCCTCGGCCGGGCGCGTGACGCTGGATGGGGAACCCATCAGCCGGGCGCTGAAACAGAACCGCATCGCCTATGTGCCGCAGTCAGAAGAGGTGGACTGGAACTTCCCGGTGCTGGTGCGGGATGTGGTGATGATGGGCCGCTACGGCCGGATGAACTTTCTGCGTATCGCCTCGAAAGAGGATCACCGGCAGGTGGACGAGGCGCTGGCGCGCGTCGGGCTGACGGACCTGCAGCAACGGCAGATTGGCGAACTCTCCGGCGGGCAGAGAAAACGGGTATTCCTGGCGCGGGCGCTGGCGCAACAGGGGCGGGTGCTGCTGCTGGATGAGCCGTTCACCGGCGTGGACGTGCAGACGGAGAACGCGATTGTCGATCTGCTCAAGGCGCTGCGCGCCGAAGGCCACCTGATTCTGGTCTCCACCCACAATCTGGCCAGTGTGCCGGCATTCTGTGACAGCGCGGTGCTGATTAACCGCACGGTGCTGGCCGCCGGGCCGCTGGCGGACACCTTTACCCGCGCTAACCTGGAGCGCGCTTTCGGCGGGGTGCTGGCGTCACTGAACCTGCCGGATGCCGTGGGAGGCACGCCATGATCGAGCTGCTGCTGTTGCCGCTGCGCTATGACTATATGCTCAAGGCGATCTGGGTCAGCGGGCTGGTGGGTGCGGCCTGTGCGTTCCTCTCCGCTTTCCTGATGCTGAAAGGCTGGTCGCTGATGGGCGATGCGCTCTCCCATTCGGTGGTGCCGGGCGTCGCCGGGGCTTACGCGCTGAGGCTGCCTTATGCGGCGGGCGCGTTTCTGACCGGGATGCTGGCCGCCGTGGCGATGGCGCTGGTACGCCACCTCACCCGGCTGCGTGAGGATGCGATCATCGGCTTTGTGTTCTCGACGTTCTTTGCCGCCGGGTTGCTGATTGTTTCCCTGAACCCCACGACGGTGAACATCCAGTCGATTGTGTTCGGCAATATCCTCGGCATCGCTGATGAGGATGTGATGCAGGTGCAGATCATCATCGGCGTGACGCTGCTGGTGCTGCTCTGCCTGTGGAAAGATCTGCTGGTGGTGTTTTTTGATGAGGGCCACGCGCGCACCCTCGGCCTGTCGCCGCTGCGGCTGAAGCTGATTTTCTTTACGCTGTTCAGCGCCTGCACGGTGGCGGCGTTGCAGACCGTGGGGGCGATTCTGGTGATCGCGATGGTGATTACCCCGGGCGCGACGGCCTACCTGCTCACTGACCGCTTCCCGCGCCTGCTGCTGCTGGCGGTGCTGATTGGCGCGCTCACCAGCGCCATTGGGGCCTGGCTCAGTTTCTATCTGGATGGGACAACCGGCGGCGTGATTGTGTCACTGCAAACGCTGCTGTTCCTGCTGGCGTTTCTGTTCGCCCCGAAACATGGGCTGCTGGGTGCCTGGCGGGCAAGGCGTCACACACAGGAGAAAACCGGATGGAATGGCTGACGGAACCCCTGGCGTTTGCCTTTATGCAGCGTGCGCTGCTGGCGTCGGTGGCGGTCGGCACCGTCTGCGCCCTGCTCTCCTGTTTTCTGGTGCTGAAAGGCTGGTCACTGATGGGTGACGCCATCGCCCATGCGGTGTTGCCGGGCGTGGTGCTGGCGTGGCTGGCCGGGTTACCGCTGGTGATTGGCGCGTTTGGTTCCGGCATGGTGTGTGCGCTGGCGACCGGCTTCATTAAAGATCACTGCCGGGTTAAGGAAGATGCGGTGATGGGGATCGTCTTCTCCGGAATGTTTGCCGTGGGGCTGGTGATGTTCTCCCGCCTTGATACCGACCAGCACCTGACCCACCTGCTGTTCGGCAATGTGCTGGGCATCAGCCACCCGGAACTGATCCAGACGCTGGCGATCGCGGTGCTGGTCACGGCGCTGGTGCTCCTCAAACAGCGCGACCTGATGCTGTTCTGCTTTGACCCGGCGCAGGCGCGCATCAGCGGCCTGCCGGTCACATTGCTGCATTACGGCCTGCTCGGGCTGCTGTCGCTGACCATCGTCGCGGCGTTGCAGGCGGTGGGCGTGATTCTGGTGATCGCGATGCTGATCACCCCCGGCATTACCGCCTTTCAGCTCTGCCGCCGCTTCCCGGCGATGCTCACCGTGGCGGTGCTGGTGTCCGTCTTCGCCTGCGTCAGCGGCACTTACCTTAGCTTTTATATCGACGCCGCCACCGGCCCGGTGATTGTGCTGATTCAGGCCGGGATTTTTGTGCTGGCGTATGTGGGGGGCAGAGTGTGGTACAAAGTAAAGGTTAAATGCGCTAAGCCGAATCAGGTGCATTGAAATGACGTTGGTTAAATATTTTTTGGCTGGCCTGAACATCAGCCCAGTACCGGCCATATGGCCGGTTTATGATGCTTGATGAAATGAATGCCGGGCGAGACAATGTCTGTTATGAGTAAAACAGGATGGTATCCTGATATTAATAACCTGGATTAACGCAATGAAAACATTGAGCCAAACCAGGAGGTTTAAAGGGATTTTTTCATAAGCAACTAATTGAAAAAAGACTGAAAATATCACACCCGCATAAGTGGTTGGCAGTCCACTGTCACTACCAGGATGCTTGCCGCTTATCACACTAAATTGTGAAAGGCTAAGGCAGCCTGAAAGTAACAGCATTAAACTTGAAGCGAACGACAGCCAATCACCCTTTAAATGAAAAATAATAACCGCAGGCGCTACGCTAAAATTCAGAAGATCAGCCAGGCTATCGAGTTGTTTACCAAATTCTCTATTTTGTTTCTTGTCTTTCAATATAGTACGAGCAATATGGCCGTCTAAAAAATCTAATACAGCTGCTGAGCATAATGCAATAGCAGAGAAGTAAATACTTCCTGAATAAGTGAAGTAGATTGATAATAATCATAATGCAGCATTAATGATAGTTAATGCGTTTGCCAAACCCATGAATTTTACGAACGGGAACGCCGACGTTAATACGCCCATGTATTTCTATCCTCTTGGCTTACAGTAAGATCGCCTGCTCCTGAAAAGCAGGCGTTTTTTCATTTTTTTTGTTTGCTGAGTAACCGTGAACATAGAAAATATGCTATTGAAAACGTTATGGCTACAATATAAAGGTGCAAGTATTGAGTGAGTATCGAACCGATGAATATAGACAGAATCATGCCAATATATACACCTGCATATTGCATGGCTGCAATCATTGGCATAGTCTTAACATCACTTTGCAAAACGATCTCAGACTGCAATTTAAAAAAGGCAAGTTCAAAAAAGAATATATAAAAAAAGTAACAGGCATAACTGATTGAAACGCTGATGCCCAGGGAGGTAATAATCATGAAAAGCGCGCTGCTCATTGCCATGTAAAGCGGGTTAAATTTTATACCTTTCCGATTATAGATAAAATAAAAGACTGCCCCGCACAGGGCTGCGCCGCTATTAACTAACTGGAGGTATCCCACAAAGTTTTCCGGCAAATTTAAAACATGCGAGGGTAACGTGACGCGGGATACGTTAAAAAAACCCTGAAAAAAAGTGATAAAAACGATAAAGTTAAGAAATGCTTTTTTTAAGGGGGCATTACTGGAAAGCAGTGAAATAAACTTTTTTAGTGACCTTGTCTGATCGTTGTTTTTTTGATGCAAGTTAAGTTTAGGTAGCAGGAAAGTGGCCATCACTGAAACAGTGAACAACACCGAAATCATAGACATCGCCAGTTGTGGAGACATCTCACCTTTGATGCTTCCCATCAGCATACCTGCCAATCCACCGGCGATGAACTGGGCAGTCAGCGTTAAAGGCACTGTGGCCTCAATTTTATCTCCGCTGAAATAATGCTTGATAGCAATAATACGGCCTACGCGTTGAAGAGCATCAATTGATCCAATCAACAGCCCTCCCACCAGCGCGAGTGCCGGTAACATCGGAAGCATGCTAAATACGATAATAGTGCAGAGAGCAGCAACAAAATTGCTGACCATAAGCAATTTTCGCGGTGAATATTTCTCAGCAATGCCCTGTACCTGGTTTACAAAAATCACAGGTAAAATCATCGGTGCATACAGGACTGCCTGCGAAAGTATAATATTTCCGGTTGCCTTATAAACATACCAGGAAAGATAGATATAACACAGGGTGGAGGCACCTATTGAGCAAAGATTTACTGCCCAGATCAATCGGCTTACCCATGAGGGGGAGTGGGTGCGCAAAACGCGTTCTTCCATGACGATGGCCCTTATACTATTTTCGCCATGTCATCGTAATGAAACATATGGCGTGTAGGTTTGATTATTCATGAAGAGCTAACCTATATGGGGGCTTTTTTTATGTCAATTAATGTAAACGCAGTTTAGCCCTCTCACGCCTATCAGCAATTTTCTGCCTCAGGCTTTACCATTTCCCCTTTTTAAACGTGCACAAAATAATCTTTTCCTCTTTTTATTCTTAGTTATACCGCATCCTGAGTGTTTTAAGCTGTTCAGGGTAACCGGTTAACAAGCTGGAATAAAATCTTTCACCAAACTAACTCTATAATTGATAAGGATAAAACCTTTGTAACCATATGTGTATGACTATTATGGTTAATAACGGTAATTAATAAATTACGACTTAAATTAACGTTCTCCCGTTGATGATTACCCCGCAGAAAGCCCCGCCCCCTGTTCCCTGCAAATTCGCCTCATTTCCCGGTGAATTGTCTGAAGTTTGCTTAACTGTATAGGAGTGTTCCTGGGCGGGTCGGCGATCCGCCTGTTTGTGCAAACAGCCAGGAGGAGATGATCTTGCAAGACTCTTATCTTGATGCCACCGGGGTGGAAGGCAGTGATGAGCCGGTGATCCGCCGCTGGATTACCATCGGCCGCCCCGCTGCGGAGTTGCACCGGCTCTGGCGGCAGCCTGCCACCTTGCCGCTGGTGATGGGCCATTTTGCCGATATTGAGGTGCTGAGTGACACCGAATCCCGCTGGCGGGTGGAGGGGCCGCTGGGCAAAAAATTTGACTGGCAGTCACGCATTGTGGATGAGGCCGAGGGGCAGTTCATCCTTTGGCGGACGCTGGAAGGGGCCGATATGCCCAATGAAGGCCGCCTCAGCTTTGCCCCCGCGCCGGGAAACAAAGGCACCGAACTCACGCTGGAAGTGCGGTTTGACCCACCCGGCGGCGCGCTCGGCGAAAAGCTCACCTCGATGTTTGATCTGGTGCCCAAAGAGACCCTGGGCAAAGCCCTGCGCCGGTTTAAAAGCCTGGCGGAAACCGGTGAAATCCCGTTGCTGGCCCCGCTGCCGGCGGCCGGCGATCGCAAAGAAAAGGAGGCATGATGCGCGCACTCTGTTGGAATGGCGTCAATGACCTGCGGGTCGAAACCGTGAACGATCCCACCCTCATCAACCCGAAAGATGCGATTGTCCGGGTCGGGCTGACCACCACCTGCGGCTCTGATCTGCATATTATCGACGGGCTGATCCCCAGCATGAAAGAGGGCGATGTGCTGGGCCATGAGTTCATGGGGGAGATTGTTGAGGTTGGCCGCGAGGTGAAAAAAGTGAAGCCCGGCGACCGCGTGGTGGTGCCGTCGTTCATTGTCTGCGGTTCCTGCTGGTTCTGCCAGCAACAGCTTTACTCCTGCTGTGATAACTCCCACCCGCACCCGGAGCTGGCGGAGCCCATCCTCGGCTACCCCACCGCCGGGATTTACGCCTACAGCCATGCGTTCGGCGGTTATGCCGGTTCCCACGCGCAGTATGTGCGCGTGCCGTTCGCGGATAATGACTGTTTTGTGGTGCCGGAGAATGTCTCTGATGAGCAGGCGCTGTTCCTCTCGGACGCGGCACCCACCGGCTACATGGGCGCGGACTTCTGCAACATCCACCCCGGCGACATTGTTGCGGTGTGGGGCTGCGGCGGCGTCGGGTTGATGGCGCAGCAAAGCGCCTACCTGATGGGCGCAGAGAAAGTGATCGCCATTGACCGCTTCCCGGAACGGCTGGCGATGGCGCGTGACAACATCGGCGCGATTCCCCTGGATTACACAAAGGTCGATATTCAGGAAGCGTTGCTGGAGCTGACCGGCGGCCGTGGCCCGGACAGCTGCATTGATGCGGTGGGTATGGAAGCCAAAGGCGAAGGGCTGACGCAGGTGTATGACCGCACCAAACAGCTGCTGCACCTGGAGACCGACGTGGGTGCCGCGCTGCGCCAGGCGATGATGGCCTGCCGCAAAGGCGGGACGCTCTCGATCCTCGGGGTATATGGGGTGATGGATAAATTCCCGCTCGGTTTGATGATGAACAAAGGGCTGACGGTGCGCACCGCCCAGCAACATGGGCAGCGCTATATGCACCGGTTGCTGGATCACGTTTCGAAAGGGGAGCTGGACCCATCGTTCATGGTGACGCACCGCTTCTCTCTGGAAGATGCGCCGCTTGGCTATGACATGTTTAAGCATAAAACCGATGGCTGCCTGCGGGCGGTGTTTAAACCCTGATCCTTTTCCCCTGCCCTTCACCGGGTGGGGGAAAGCAAGGAATATATTGGCGGCAGCGAATAAGGCCCGGCATGTAAACATTATTCGCTGATCGGCATGGGCGGCGGAAATAGGGAATCGCGGACTATCCGGATTTCTCTTAGCCCGGCTGACTGGAAATTTCATCAATTTCGACTATTACTTAAGTGAAGGAAAAAAATTGCAGCAACAGGATAAGCAATTTTAATGACATTCCCTACTAATGCAGCACAACAGAGGATAACCAGATGGCTATTAAGACCCTGAAGGATCTTTTCATTCATGATTTGTCTGACGTTTACAGCGCCGAGAAACAAATAACTAAGGCTCTTCCGAAAATGGCCCGTGCGGCTGAGGACCCTAAGTTAGTTGATGCTTTCAATACCCACCTGGAAGAAACCCAGGGGCAGATTGAACGTCTGGATCAGCTGGTTGAAGCCACGCCGGAAGTGCGCATCAAACGTATGAAGTGCCATGCGCTGGAAGGGCTGGCAGAAGAAGCGCAGGAAATTATTGATAGCGTTGAAAAAGGCCCGGTGCGTGATGCCGGCCTGATCGGGGCTGCGCAGAAAGTTGAGCACTATGAGATCGCGACTTACGGCACCCTGCATGCGATGGCGCTGAAACTGGGCTTTACCCAGGCGGCGGATCTGCTGGCAGAAACGCTGAAAGAAGAGAAAGCCACCGACGAGAAGCTGACTATTATTGCGGAAGCCCAGACCGCTCCGGCGAAATAAACGCGCTTTTAGTTAATAAGATATCCCCGCCCCGGCTAATGCCGGGGTTTTTTATTGGGCGTTATCCAGGCTGCGGGTAAAAAAAAGCCCGCAAGATGCGGGCAAAAAATGTCAACGTGATCTTCGTTACAGAGAAAATCATTACCCGGCTACTATAACGTCCCGTTTATTAAGGTGAAATAGCCTGATGACCGGCGGATAATGTATTGGGACTATTCCTAGACAAGAGCGGAATATTTAAGCAGGCTGCCTGATACCTTACGAATAATGATTAACGACTTCTTAACATGAAAAGCAGGCAATAAAAAAGCCGCCCGATGAACAGGGCGGCGATTATTCAAACCAGCGGCAAAAGCCGCAGGTTAAGTGGCTTATTTTTTACCCGTGGTGCGATCTTTATCGATCGGGTTAGCGGCACCCAAATCAGCACCGGTCACCGGGTTAACGTCCGGGCTGGATTGCAAGCGCATCGCCATCGCGTCCAGATCGGTTTTTTGCTCGCTGCCCAGCGTCACAGAGGCGCTGCCATCGCCGCCGTCAACGGCCGGTTGTGGATCGCTGACGTAGTTGAAGTTCTCGTCCGCATTCCAGCTGCCGCGCACTTCACCCTCACCGGACATGTTGAAATAGGTGTTGGCATATTCCGGTACCGGCGGCAGTTTGCCCGGCGGGAAGTTATTGCGGATGGAGTACAGCGCTTTTTCAAAGGATTTCTGGTGAGCGACTTCACGCGTCATCAGGAAGCCCAGCGCGTCTTTGATGCCCGGGTCATCAGTCACATTGATCAGGCGCTCATACACCAGTTTGGCACGGGCTTCTGCGGCAATGTTGGAGCGCAGGTCAGCCGTCGGCTCGCCAATGGTATCAATATAAGCCGCTGTCCACGGCACGCCCGCGGAGTTAATCAGGCTTGGGCCACCGCCATACAGCAGGGAGGTAATGTGGCTGTCATTGCCGTTGCCGGTCAGTGAACGGTAGAGTTCCGCTTCTTTCTGCGTCCCTTCCGCCAGGTCGCCTTTCGCGCCTTTGTTCAGCATCGCAATGATGGTGCCGATGATTTCCAGGTGGCTGAGCTCTTCGGTCGCGATGTCCAGCAACAGGTCTTTACGCCCTGCATCATCTTCTGCCAGACCCTGAGTAAAGTAGCGCATCGCTGCGGCCAGTTCGCCCTGCGCACCGCCAAATTGCTCCAGCATTAAATTCGCCAGGCCTGGGTTGGGGCCGGCAACACGAACGGTATATTGAAGTCCTTTAACATGCTTAAACATTATATGCTTCCTCTTGTTTTGGACATATTCACCCGACTCCGCAAATTTAAGGGTAAAGATCACCCTGCCTTATTCAGGCATAGAATCGGAAAAGGGGTTTACTGCAATTAATAAAGGGTTACAGCAATTTTCATCCCGGCACCGCAGTGCCGGGATAAGAATGAAAGACTATTTTTTTGCTTCGGTATTCGGTGCTTCAGAACGGGCGAGGAATTTCTGGGTTACATCCGGCAGATGATCCAGGCACCATTTTGCCATGGCCACTTCCTGCTCCAGGATCTGGGCGAAAATACGCTCCCCTTCCTGGTCACCCACCACTTTCGCGGCAGCAATCAACGAGGTATAGGAAGCAATTTCCAGATTTTCAAACACGTAACCACTGATGGCACCTTTAACGACTTCATCGCTGGCAAACATACCACCCATTGCCTGGCCCATTGCCGTGGCTTTACCGGCAATATCTTTTAACGTGGAATTAGAGGTGTCATAACGATCAATGACGCTTTGAACCAGACGCTGTTGATCTTTGGTTTCGCTAATATGCTGCTCGATACGCATTTTCAGGTCAGGATAATGCTCAAGGCGACCGGCCATGCCTTTCAGCATAGTTTCGGCTTGTTCTTCCATCGCGTGAGCGTCTCGCAGCCAATCAAGATAATTTTCTAGCGTTGTCATACGTTATCTCCCAGTTATTCACCGTAGAACATCATTTTCCGTTACCTGACTAAGCTTAGCTGCAAATGACCATTTATCCAGTCCGGCTACACAGATTGTGTTTAGCAAAGGCCAATTTACCGATATTAACTCTATGAAAATAATAAATTTGGCTTTTCCTTGTGGCGGAACGTACCCAACCCGCTACGGCGCGAAGCCGCATGGTACGCGGCCTGACAGCGTTTATCGGTTTACCCCGGCGCGATGAAAAAGAGGAGATTCATTTACCTGCCAGGAAAAAAGGGCCGTAAAGCTTTTAAGAGGATTCTGAAGGGAAGATCCGGCGGGGAGAATAAAAGTAACCCGCCTGTATCTTAATGATATCAGGCGGGTAATGTTGTCAGGGTTCAGCGTTTATTATCAACGCCAGAACACCACGACATAAGTACCGATGACCAACACAAATATGGCCCATGCCGTATAGGCGATTGCCAGGTTGGTTTTACCATCAGGTTGACCTTCATGCGGGTCGTCTTGTATTTTGCCGGGTAATTCGCTGTCTTTCATATAACCTTCCTTTTACCAGTGCATTTACAGTGGATCACTATCATGCCCAGAAAAGCGCGCTGTTTTGAAGGTATAGATCAGCATTATTGTAATATCAATTTTTAACCGACACTGATTGTCGGTGAATTTTACCCCTGAATACTGAAAAAACATAGGTGTTATAAAATAAGGTAAACGGGATAACCAACCCGTAGCCCACCAGCACAAATCCTTGTGTGGCCGCGGGCGCGGCGCTGTTAAACAGCGTGACGTGCGGCGGCAGGAGCAGCGGAAATAATGTCAGTGCAATTGCCATAAAGACGAATGCTACCGCCAATAAGAGTGTCATCAACGGTAACACTGTCAGGTGGTGGTGTAACACCCGGTAAAATATCCACGTGAGTATTGCCAGCAGCCCCAGGAACGTCACCCAGACCGGCGTGTCCTGCCAGCGGGCGGCGTTATGCGCATTCAGCCGGATCATCCACGCCAGAAACACCGCACCCAGCAGCAGGGTAAGCACGCCAAGCCAGGCGGCGCGCCGCCGGTAAAAGTTACTCAGTTCACCGGCCATCCGCCAGATCAGCCAGCCTGCGCCCATTAACAGATAGAGCACGACTACCAGCCCACCGCTGAACAGGGTGAACGGGGTACACCACAGCAGGGTTTCCGGTGGGGCCGCCCCGCCGGGGATGCCCTGAATCACGCTGCCGAACAGGATGCCCTGAAAAAACGCGGCACTCAGTGAACCGGCAAAAATTGCCAGGTCACACAGCCAGGGGCGGCGCGATACCTGCCGGAACTCCACCGCCGCCCCACGCAGCACCAGCGCTATCGCCATCATCAGGGACGGCACCAGCATGGCCGTGAAAAAGGCGCTGTAGGCGGTGGGAAACAGCGCCAGCATCCCACCCAGCAGCAGCACCAGCCAGGTTTCGTTGGCGTCCCAGATCGGCAGGATGGAGAGCGCCAGCCGGTGGCGATCGGCCGCTTGCCGGGTGAGGCCGAGCCAGATGCCGACGCCCAGATCGGTGCCGTCCAGCAGGATATAGGTCAGCAGCGAGAAAGCCAGCGTCGCCCCGGAGACAATCGCCAGCCCATCCTGCCCGGTTAACAAGTCCACTATTTTTCCTCCGGCTGGGAGAGCATCTGCCACATTTCCGGCGCGGCACCCTGCTCCCCGGTTTCAGGCCGCTGCGCCAGAATCCGCAGCAGGAGCATAAAGCCGATGCCGAACGTCAGCAGATAGACCACGGCGATAACCGCCATCACCGCCAGCGAAAGCGGCAGGCTCAGCACGCTGGCGCTCTCACTGGTGCGCATCAGCCCATACACGGTGAAAGGCTGCCGGCCGGATTCCGTCACTACCCAGCCGGCGAGCATCGCGACAAACCCTGCCGGGCCGAGGGCCACCATCAACCGGGCCAGCGTGCGGCTCTCAAATAACCGGCCGCGCAGCCACAACACCAGCGCGGCCAACGCCGCCAGCGCCATCAGCAGCCCCAGCCCCACCATCAGCCGGAAGGCAAAAAACACCAGCGGCACGTTGGGGAGGTCAGCAGGCGGAAAAGCCGAGAGCGGCGTAATGGTGCCGGTCAGGTTATGGCGCAAATAGAGTGACCCAACATGCGGGATAGCCACTTCCGCCCGGTTGCGTTGCTGTTGCTGGTCCGGCAGGGCAAACAGCCGCAGCGGTTCGCCCTCGCCCGGCGCAGGCCGTTGCCAGCTGCCCTCCATCGCGGCCAGCTTTTGTGGCTGGTGCGCCAGGGTATTCTCTCCATGCAGATCCCCTACGAGGATTTGCAGCGGCGTAAAAAGAATCAGCCCGGCGAGGCTGACGGCATACATCACCCGCGCCTGTGGGTGCTGCCGATCCCGCAACAGGTGCCAGGCCGCGCAGGCGGCAATCAACAGGGCGGTACCGATCAGCGAAGCCAGCAGCATATGCAGAAAACGGTAAGGGAATGAGGGCGTGAAAATCACCGCCCACCAGTCGGTGGGCACAAAGCGGCCACCGCTGCCGAACGCGAACCCTGCCGGCGTCTGCATCCAGGAGTTGGCGGCCACAATCCAGAATGCGCTGATAATGGCGCCGAGGGTCACCATTAAGGTGGCGCACAGGTGCAGGCGCGCACCGATTTTCTGCAAGCCGAACAGCATCAGCCCCACAAAACCCGCCTCAATAAAAAACGCGACCAGCACCTCATAAAACATCAGCGGGCCAATCACTGCCCCGGTTCGTGCGGTAAACGGCCCCCAGTGCGTGCCGAACTGAAACTCCATCACCACCCCGGTAACAACGCCCACGCCCATGTTCAGGGCAAAAACCTTTTGCCAGAAGTGCATGATGTCCAGATAGGTCTGGCGGCGGGTGCGTACCCAAAGGATGTTAATCACACTGAGGAACAGCGACAGGCCGATGGCCAGCGCCGCCAGCACAATATGGAACCCAATGGTAAACGCAAACTGCGCGCGGCTGATGAGCAACACAAGATCGTGAGTATGCATGGTGCCTCCTTCCCAAAGTCTATGCGCGGCCGGGGGCTTTGCAAGACAGCAAACGGCGGGAAGAAAGAGGATGTGATTGATGTAAAGGAAAAAGCCGCTTACTGCGATAACGGTCAATGAGAAAAGTGAGGGTGTCCCAAGGACAATGCACGCTGTAAATGATATTAATTGATTTGTGTGAACATACTCCCAACTTACACATTGGCCGATCAACCTGGCGGAATCCGGCCTATAGTTATAGACGCGGCAGACCCGCGATGATTTATATTTCTATTATTCATCATATTCTTAACGATGACTTTCATTTAGATATGACAGACAATGCTGCGTACTGACAAGCCAAGTAAGGGTGAGCGATGAAAAGAAAGATCCCTATTCTCAAAAATACGTATGAACAAATTTATCACGATGCGGGGCCGCACCATGCGATCCCATTGTTAATTATGTCCAGCGAAGCCGGAACGGAGGTATTCTTCTCACCAAAGCTCAATCAGTTGCAGCTGTTGGCGGCGCTTGATATAGCCATTATCAATATGACGGCTTACCGTGAACGGGTCGTCCACCAGGATATCACCGACGGGGTGCTGGACGCGGCCAATAATGAGCAGGCCGGGTGAATTGCACCACTGTGAAGCAGGATAAGGGCAGAGGAATGGGCATATACCAATGCTGATTGCGCCATCCTGAGGCAATCAGCATCTTAAAAATAACCTGTTAATTATTAATTCATTATCTCGGTATGATTGACCAGCCTGACTCAGGAAATCTCTGGAGCAGGGCCGGCAGCAGGGTAATCAGGCCGGGGGATTACAAACTCCCATCGGTATTCATAAAATCATCATTATTACGTGCCGGCAGACTGCCCATAATTCCCGCCCAGTGTTCAACCTGCTCTTTACTGATATATTTTACTTCCGCTGTACCGGGATGGCGTTCTGACGGAGTGACATACGCAATGCATGGAAAAAACCGGGGCCGGTTTTGAAAAAGTAACTCCTCTACCTCTTCATTATTCATGAGAGGATTTATTCCCGAGCCGGGAAACAAAAGGTACTCATCAAACAGCCACGTTCTATATTCCACTATATCGGTTAATAGCTTCATAGCGGTTCCCTTATTCACTTGCTATAGAGGGGCATCACCTAATGAGTATGGTGCATATAAAATATTTTGGTAGCGAATACTCAGTATGATTTACATTAAAATAACAGAACAATTATAGCGGAAGCAGGAGAACCCTCTACTTCAACTACTTAGTTTTGCTGCTTTATTTTTTATTCTCTGATAAAACCGATTTACTTCATTACTTAAGCCAAATATCTTATGGGTTATTTGCCGGGCGTGACAGTGTCACGCCTCCATATAGAGCATTGCTGCCGGAGGCAGGGCCAGTTGCACGCCGCCATATTTATGGGACAGCATCAGGTAACTTTCTGCGGTGATAATGGTGGTGACATCTGCGGAGAATTTGTCCAGCGCCACCTGCATCTGTGCCAGATAATCATGCGTATCATACACTTTATCAATACCCTCAAGGGCGTGGTTCATTATCTTACGTGCCACATCATTAGAGACACCGAGCGCAGAAAGTTTTGACCGTGCGGTACGGCGCAGGTCGCGGGTGGTGAACGGTTCCAGCCCCAGCCCGCGTTCCGCCCGCACCAGCCGCCGTAAAGATTGGGTGATCGCCCCTTTTGACAAGGGTTGCGCGGCATTCAACGGGGACGGCACCAGCCAGGGACTGTCTGGGGTATTCGCCCGCTCAAGTGCCTCAATGCACTGCCGCATCAGCGGGCTGATGGGTAACGTGTGATCGCGCTGCGATTTATTGCGCCTTCCCTGCCGCCAGATGCCGGCATTGAGATCAAACTCATCCCGCCGCGCGCGGATAACCTCATCCGGGCGGCGCGCCGACAGCAGGCAGAGCCGCAACGCCCAGCGGCACTGTTCCGACAAATCCCACATATCCAGCCCATGCCAGAACACCCAGATTTCCGCATCCGTTAAGGTGCGTTCGCGGGGCGGCGCATTACGCCCGCCGACATCACGGCGTTTCATCGACCCCAGCGGCGAGTGATCGAGGTAACCCTGGGTTTCCGCCCAGCCAAGGAACTGTTTGCAGAGCGCGAACACCCGTTTGGCCTCAGAGATTTTCCCCTCAGCCAGTAACAGGTTAAACAGCCGGTTCAGCCGCAGGCGCGTGACTTTTTTCAGCGGCAGTGCGCCAATCCCCGGCAGTACATGGTTCAGCAAAGAAGAAATGGCGATCTCCGGCCGCCGGCGCGTGATCATCAAGGAGAGCCGGATCCAGACCCGCATGATCTCCTCGACGGTGCCCTCTTCATCCACGTTGTCCAGCATGGCCAGCGGTGTGGCGCGGATGGCCTGCATATACGCCACCACATGCTGCCCGACATGTTCACTGGTGAAATCGATCTCGGTAGTTTTCATCTGGTTCATTTTTGCCGATATTTTCAGTGGCCGCCGTTATAACAGATTGCCGATTATGACTCAAAACGTTTGTGACTCCATACCTAATAAGTCTGGCGTCACAGAGAAGCATTTAGGTGAAAAATAAAGGGTTCAGGTGTGTAACTTACGGCACGTCAGGAATGCGCGTTATACCCCGTTTTTTTATTAATGACGTGTACGTGAAGGCTGGAGCAGTTGGCCTGGTTTAGCCCGACATTGACGAAAACAGCAGGAGGCGGGTATAATTTCACCTGTAATCGGTTGACGCATGGAAAAACGCCGATGCCATGCAGATCAGCACAGGCTGAACCGATGGGGAGAACGCTGGGCAGGATGGTTTATTCGCATTCAATTGCGGAAAATCGCTCAGGGTGGCGTACCCCCAGCTGATTACTGTTTTACCTGCCATTCTTCATGATGGCACGACTTTTGGCCTCGGATGCGTGATACGCAGTGACCGGGGCCAGGTTGTTTATAGTGACTTCCACTATCAGCATTCCCCGGTATTTCTCCCGCGTTTTACCCACTCTCAGTACCTCTACAGAGTTCAGTACCACAACCTGTTGCTCGTGTATTTTCTGCACTGCCACACTGCTGCGGGCATTAAGTGAAGCAGCCAGTACAGCTGCGCACTCCTGCCATGTTAACCCATCTTTGCTGCCGCGAGCGGTAAGGATATGTTTGATAACATGGGGAAAGAAGGTAATGCCTCTGCCCGGCGGCGGCCATCCCTGGCGGGTACAGATAACTTTCAGCTCATTGAATTGTTTATTAGTCAGCAGATAGGTAAAGAGCGGCGCGTTCCATTCTTCTGCCGGCACGCCTGCGCCGATGACGGAAACCTGATAAACCCATTCCATGTAATACGCGACTGCTTCGCGCAGTGCGTTATCGCCAACTGCCATTCAGACCCATCCTTGAGGAAAGAGGGGAATAATTATACGTGGGAACAAAATGGCAGAGAATCCGATTCACTGGTTATCCAGCCCTGCTTTCTTGAGCGCGATCATCTTCAGATGCCTTTGCCGGTTAGACCTTTACGCAGCCCGACAGTATGCTGTTAAGCAGGACTTTTCTCTTGAGGAGCGTGACGATGGCGGTAACCAAGAAGCAGAATGTCGAACACTTTATGCCGTATGTGGAAAAGATGCTGGCCGGCCATACCCTGCAACCGGATGAACATCACGATCGTCAGGCGCTGGCACGTATAGCAGACGGGTGCCGCTCAGTGGTGTTTGTGCCGGTGGAAACCGTGCGGCTGGCGGGGAATGTGGTGGGTTACCGGATGACAGAGGCGGATCGCCGCGACTATTACGAGCGGCGCGCTGAACAGTTGGTGCGGCAACAGCATGTCATCGAACATGCGCAAAACCAGCGTGATGCCCGGCGCGCCAAAAAATTGTTTGCCCGCCTCGGCTTGCCCCTGCCGCCGGAGGTGGAGGCTCTGGCCAATGCCCGTTTGTCAGATCCTGATAAATTACCTGAAGAGTAAAACAGGCGCCCCCGTTATGGGACGGGGGAACATTTTTTAATATGAACCCTTTTTTCTCTCCATTCCCTTACTCCGGCCCCAACCCTTTCAACATCCGCATTGCCTCGGCGTCACTTAACCGGTAATCGAAAAAGCGCTGGTAGAAATCCCGGGTAATTTTCACCATATCGTTCTGCGGGAAGAGATCCGGGTGTAACAGTTTTGCCGCCCATGGGATCTGGAGTGCCGCTTCGGTGCCGTAACGATCCCACGGGAACACCCCGGCCGGGTTGCGGTACACCCGCTTTTGCTGCACTGCCTTCAGCGCCGTGAACAGTGCCGCGTAGTCAGAATCCGCAATTGACCCGGCATCCGCCCCCAGAATAATGATGTCCGGCTGCCAGGCGAGGATCATCTCCGGCGAGATTTCATGCAGGTTGCCCTTGATCGCGGCAGCGGCATTGCGCCCGCCTGCCGCCTGGATCCACTGATCGATCAGCGTATCGCTGCCGTCTATTTTCAGCGGATGCAGAGAGGCGATATGCAGCACGGTCGGCCGTTGCTCGGGTGCCAGCGAGGCAGTGCGCTGGGTGGTCTGGGTGAGTTGCGCATCCAGATAGGCGTTGTAGGCCTGCGCCCGCGCGGCGGCGTCCGGGGTGCCCAATACGGCGGCCGTGGTCAGCAGGGATTTTTTCAGCGACGGGTAATCAGTAAACCGCATCTCCAGCGTCGGGATATTTGCCTGCCGGTATGCCGGGGCATCGCCGTCACCCGCCGGGACAAAAATCACGTCAGTCTGTCGCGCCAGTAACGCCTCGCTGTTAAAGGTAATGCCGTGCACGCTGAGCGCCTGGGCCAGCGACGGTTGCAGGCGGAACATCCACGGGCGGCTTTCAGGATGGTTGACCGTTGCCACAATTTTGCTACCGGCACCGAGTGTCATTAACAGAGAGTGATGCGCATACCAGGCATCGGCAATGTGCCTGACCTGCCCCGGCACCGTCACCGTTTTACCTGTGTCATCGGTAATCTGCCGCACGCCATCAGCGGCAAACGCAGAGGGAAAAGAGCCAAAAAGCAGGGAAAACGCGGCGATTAGCCTGAGGCGAGAATTCATAATTACCTTCATGCACGAAAACAAACGCCCTAACCTATCACATCGTTATATATAATAATACATATCGATATGTTACCCTTCGCACCCTTGATTCTTTACCCCGGCCGTAAGCCTGTTACCTGATGATAACCATCTCCCTTTTTGCCCGCCGCGCCCTGGCGCTTGCCGTTGCTGCCGCATTGCCGGTCTATGCCGCCACCCCAAACGATACCCTGACCGTGACCGCCACGCCGCCCACTACCGGCACCCCCGCGCCTGACAAAGAAGCCTCGGTCGGTAATCTGGGGAAGCGCGAAATCCGCAACACGCCTTACGCAATACAGGCGGTGTCGCCGCGCGTGATGCAACAACAGCAGTTTAAAGAGATCAAACAGATTTACCGTTACCTGCCCTCCGTACAGGGCGATGGCGTGCGGCCGCAGAGCCGCGGCATGCAGGGCAGCGTAGTGCAAAACAGCCTGATCGACGGGCTGAATGTGGTCTCGACCACGCCTTACCCGGTCGAGCAGTTTGACCATATTGAAGTGCTGAATGGCCTGGGGGGCGCGCTGTATGGCCCGGCCAACCCGGCGGGGATGTTTAATCTGGTATCGAAACGCCCGGCCGATCTGCCGCAGCGTTCCATCACGCTGGGCGGCGGCAGTGACGGCAGCCGCAAGGTGGGTGCCGATCTCAGCGGCCCGCTCGACAGCGGCGACCGGCTGCGTTACCGCCTGAACCTGCTGGATGAGGAGGGGCACAGTTATGCCGCCAACAGCCGGAAACGCCGCCAGCTGGTGGATCTGGCTGTTGACGCTAACCTCACCGATCAGACGGTGCTGGAAACCACCTTCAGCTATTACCACTATGTTGAAAAAGGGTTGCCGGCCAGTTATGCGCTGGCAAATGGTGTGGCGTTTCCGTCGGCATCACGCATCGATCAGGACCGTTCCGGGCAGTATTATGCAGGAAATGATGACAAAACCCTGACCGCCGCCCTCCACCTGAAACACGATTTTGACGGCAACTGGCTGGGCGAAATCGCGGTGCTGCGGCAGATTGCCGATCGTGAATCCACGGCGGTGACCAATACCTTCCTGAACGGTAACGGCGACTACAAGACCACCACCTCCAGTTCTGCTGCCAGCCGTTTTACCATTAACAGCTATTTCGCCAACCTTACCGGCGAGGTGGACACCGGCTGGCTGAAGCATGATATCGCTGCCGGGCTGCGCGGCTTTGTCTGGAAAAATGATAACCCGCGTAACGGCACCACCACGACGCTGGGCCAGGCGAGCCTGGCGCATCCGCAGGCTTTTGCAGAACCCGATTACCCCGATTTTACCGATCGTTATCACTCTGCCACCACCACCCAGCAGTCGTTCCTGCTCAGCGACACCCTGACCTTCTCGCCGCAATGGAGCCTGTTGCTCGCCGGCAGCCAGAGCTTTTTGACCTCAGCGAACTACAATAAAAACGGCAGCCGCAGCAGCGCTTCTGATGACAGCGGGTTCAGTGGTTCCGGCAGTGTGATGTACAAACCGGTGGAACCGCTGACGCTCTACGTCACCTATGCTGACAGCCTGCAACAGGGGGATGTCGCGCCCAGCGGGGCAACCAATGCCGGATCGGTGCTGTCGCCCTATCGCAGCAAGCAGGTTGAGGCAGGCAGCAAACTGGCGATCGGCAAAACGCTGCTGACCGCCGCCCTGTTCCAGATTGACCGCCCTTACGCTTACACCAACAGCGCGGGCAACTACGCGGTGGACGGCGCACAACGGAACCGCGGGCTGGAGCTGATGGCGGACGGCGACGTCACGCCGGATCTGCACCTGTTCGGCGGGGTAACCTGGCTCGACCCACGCCTGCGGGATACGGCGAGTGCTGACACCGAAAACCGGCAGATTGTCGGGCTGCCGCGCACCACGGCCAGCCTGCTGGCGATCTACACCCTGCCGATGCTGCGCAGTACCGAGGTGCATGCCGGGGCGCACTATGTCGGCCGCCGCCCCACCGATAACGCCAATGATAACTGGGTAGGGAGCTACGCCACGGTTGATCTCGGCAGCAGCTACCAGACCACGTTATTTAACAGCGCAACCACCTTCCGGCTGGACATCATTAATCTCACCAACCGCCACTACTGGACGAATATTGTGCCGGGCGGGTTGAATGGCTACAGCGGCGCGGGGTATGCCTCGGCGCAACTGGGTGAGCCGCGCATGGCGGAGTTGTCAATGCAGATAGCGTTCTGAGGAAAGCAGGAAAGGCGAGGAAAAGATAACCCGGCGCGCCTGCGCCGGGGTGACAATCAATGCTTTGGCGTGTCTTTGGGCGGCTCTTTATCGCCGGACTCGGGTGCGCTATGCGGATCGTCTTTGTCGTTGGCATGGGAAGGCGACGGGTTTTTGCTCTTATCGTCCTGTTGCCCGCTGGCAAACTGTTGCTGGCTCATCACGTGCTCCTCAATGGTTAACGTTGCTATCCAGATTTCGTCAAAAAACGAAAGTGAATTAACAGTATAGACAATCAGGCGCAGAATGCCGGTTTCCGGCAGGTGCTTACACCGGCTGAAGCTGGTTACCGGAAAGCTGGTTAATCAGCACTTCACATAACGGCCACTCACCATAACCGGCGGCACTGTGCAGGTGGCCGCCGCCGCGGATAATAATCAGCTCACTGCCCCAGGCGGTTGCCAGCTGGTTGGCGCGCGTCAGGCTCAGGTGTTCATCGTTGTCGCTGGCGACCAGCATCGAGGGGAACGGCAGTGGGGCGAGGCTTAACGGCCGCTGAACGCGGATCGCCTCCAGCGCGTCAGGTGCGTCCACATCTGCCGGGGCTACCAGCAGCGCGCCTTTGATGTTCAGCCCGGCGTTATTCATTGCTGAAGAGTGCGCCGCCCACTGGGTGATCGCGACCGCCCCGCAGCTGTGGCCAATCAACATCACCTCGCCGGTGAGCGGTGCCAGTGTCGCGGTGATGCCGTCAATCCAGGCTTGCCGCGCCGGGCATTCCCAGTCTTGTTGCTGCACACGGATAATCTGCGGGTATTTCTGCTCCAGCAGCGTTTGCCAATGCTGTGGCCCGGAGTTGGTATACCCGGGCACCGTAATAAATTGCATGATCCTGTCCTTTTGAAAAGCAAAACGCCTATTACAGGTGACAACGTCACTTCGTCAGACGTTGTAAACCGCTGCGCAGAATAACGCAAAACAGCGCTTAAGTATGGTGGGCATCTGATTTCGCCATCAGCGCCGGCAATTGATCTTCAGGGATCGCGCGGGAGAAGAGATAGCCCTGCATCTCATCGCAGCCCGCTTCGGTCAGGGCCGCCATCTGCCCCTCGGTTTCCACCCCTTCGGCGGTCACCGTCAGCCCCATCGCCCGGCCGAGCCGCACCACGGATTCCACAATCGCGCCGGAGTTCTCCCCTACGCCCAGGTTACGGATAAACGAACGGTCGATTTTGATTTTGTCCACCGGGAAGCGGCTCAGGTAACTGAGGCTGGAGTAACCGGTGCCGAAATCATCCAGCGCGATTTTGAACCCGGCGTCACGCAGCGCCATCAGGGTCAGGCGTGCTTCGTCATCATCATTCAGCAACACGCTTTCGGTAATCTCCAGCTCAATGTGGGACGGGTCGGCCTTCTCTTCCGTCACAATGGTTTTGATCCGGTTGGCGAAATCGCTGGAGCGGAACTGTACCGGCGAGACATTCACCGCAATAAACAGCGCCGGCCAGGTATGGGAAGCCCGGCACGCCTGGCGCAGTACCCATTCCCCCAGCGGGATAATCACACCGTTCTCCTCCGCCACCGGGATAAACTCATCCGGCGAAATGGTGCCGCGCGTCGGGTGCTGCCAGCGTAACAGCGCTTCCAGCCCGATCACGTGCTGGCCGGACATATCCACCTGCGGCTGGAAATGCACCTCCAGCCCGGTGTTGTTCATCAACGCATTGCGCAGATCGGTGGCAATCTCCTGCCGGGTCTGCACCGAGTCATCCATCGACTGCTCAAAATAGCGGAAGTGGCCGCGCCCCTCATATTTCGCGACATACAGCGCAATATCCGCTTTACGCATCAGCTCGCTGCGTTCCATGGCATCGGCCGGCGCCAGCGCCACCCCGATGCTGACGCCAATAAAAGTATCATTGCCGGCCAGCATAAACGGCCGCTCAATCGCCGCGTGGATCCGCTGGCAGAGTGCCTGCACATCGCTCAGGTCATGAACGTCCGTCTGCACCACCACAAACTCATCCCCGCCGATGCGTGCCACGGTATCCGTTTTGCGCACCAGCGCCGAAAGGCGCGACGCGACTTCTTTGATCAACCCATCCCCGGCGCTGTGGCCCAGGGTGTCATTGACGTTTTTGAAGCGGTCGAGATCCAGCACCAGCAGGGCGGTAAACCCGCCATTGCGGGCCGTCAGCGCCAGCGAATGGGAGAGCCGGTCTTCCAGCAGCGCCCGATTCGGCAGCCCGGTCAGCACATCATGGAAAGCCAGATGCTGCGCCTGCGCCTCACTGGCGCGCAGTTCAATCATCGACTGGTTCAGGTTCAGGGCCGAATGCCAGAGCGTGCGCACAATCACCATAATCACCGCGACCATCACCACCCCAAACAGGGCGGCGGCCGGGCCGACGTAACTGAGCATCCGGCTGCCGGGCCGGTCTGGTTGCCAGGTCATGTAACCGACCTGATCGGTATGTTTGGCATAAACCGGAATACTGATCTCCGCCGGTTTGCTGCTTGCCTTAAGGGTAAAGTGCAGGCCCCGGATCAGGCCGCGCTGTGAAAGACTGGACAGGAAACCATCATTCAGCAACCGGATGCTGACCAGGGTATAGGTTGGCTCACGCGGCAGCTTTGGCCCATGGATCTGGCTGGCGGCAAACACCACCGGGTTCCCTTCCACAATGGCGACATCCGTCAGGCTGGGTGCGCGGGTACGCCGTAAATTCTGGTCAGAGACCGTTTTCAGGTTCGCTTTTTCAGCGCGTGCGCGCAGTTCAGCCAGCAGCGGCACGATCTCGGGCGGCATCAGCCGTGGGTCATTGCTGCCCATGCCGTTGATCGAGGCGAAGACCATCCGGTTGTCCGGCGACAGGATAAACACCTGCTGATGTTTGAACATGTTATAGAGCCAAGCGCCGACATTCTCATTAAGCCAGGTGATATCAACAGGCTGCTCCGCCAGCTTCTGCGCCACCGGCTCCCAGGCGGCCACGCTGCGCTGCTGTGAGGCCAGTTCAGCCAGGCTGTAGGTCAGCGAGGAGGTAATGATCGCCGCCTCCTGATGTTGCGCCCGTTGGTCGTTCTGGTGGCCCAACCAGAATAAAAACAGGCCGATAGCGACAAACATGATCAGCAGCACAGCGCTCAGCGGGTAGAGCATCTGCCGGTTAAAGCGACTGCGGAAACCTTCAGGAAGTTTCATGTCACTGAGCATGGTTGTATCCGTGCAAAGAGGGAAGGTGAGTCCGTTAAGATTAGTACAAAAATCAATCTTGCTAATCAATAGCAGCTGATTCCATTGCCAAAAGGCGCTTGCATAGCGGAACAGATTTTTTAACGCGTCAGGAAGAAACAGAAACGCCGGTGACTTTCACTCTGCGTTATAAAACAGGCGCTTGAAGAATCAACTGGTTACGTTATATTCATAACAGATATATTTATAACGATAAGGCATAAGCATAGCCAATATTGTTCTGGTTGCCCTACCCTAAGTTAACCTACACTCGCGAAAAAAGACTCAGCAAGGAAACCCCATGAAATATAACGTTCCCTCTATGATTGCGCTGGCGCTGGCTACCTCTTTTTCAGCCTATGCGGCCACCCCACCGGACACGCTGGTGATTGCCCAATCGATTGATGACGCCAGCAGCCTTGACCCGGCACAGGGCTTTGAACTGACCTCGGTGCAGGCGTTCACCAACCTGTACCAGCGTCTGGTGCAGTCTGACCCGAAAAACCCCATCGACATCCAGCCGACCCTGGCCAGCAACTGGCAGCCGGGCGCAGATAACCGCAGCATGACCTTTACCCTGCGTGACGGCGCGACATTCGCCAGTGGTAACCCGGTTCGCCCGGAAGATGTGATCTTCTCCCTCTCCCGCGTGGTGAAGCTGAACCTGGAACCCTCCTTTATCCTGACCCAGCTGGGCTGGACGCCGGAAAACGTGGATGCCAGCCTGAAAAAAGTCGGCCCGAATCAGGTGCAGGTGAGCTGGAGCGCCAACGTCAGCCCGACTTACGTGCTGAGCCTGCTCTCTGCGCCGGTGGCCTCCATCGTGGATGAAAAAACCGCGATGGCGAACCAGAAGAAAAATGACTACGGCAACCAGTGGCTGATTACCCACTCTGCCGGCAGCGGCCCGTACCAGATCCGCCGTTTCATCCCGCATGAAGTGCTGCTGATGTCCGCGAACCCGACCTCGCCGGGCGGCGCGCCGAAACTGAAAAACGTGCTGATTAAAAACGTGCCGGAACCGGCCGCCCGCCGCCTGCTGCTGGAGCAGGGCGACGCAGACATCGCGCGTAATCTGGGGGCTGACCAGATGGCCGCGCTTAAAGGTAAAGCGGGCGTGAAGCCGCTCGCGATCCCGATGGCGTCGCTCTATTACATGCAGTTCAACACCGACGCCTCCCCGGCGCTGAAAAACCCGGCCTTCTGGGAAGCGTCGCGCTACCTGTTTGACTACCACGGCATTGCCGATGACCTGCTGAAAGGCCAGTTCCAGGTGCATCAATCCTTCCTGCCGGAAGGTTTCCTGGGCGCGCTGAACGACAACCCGTACACCTACGATCCGGCGAAAGCCAAACAGATCCTGGAAAAAGCCGGCCTGACCAACGTCAGCTTTAAACTGTCGGTGAGCAACCAGCCGCCGTACCTGGACATCGCGCAGGCGTTGCAGGCCAGCTTCGCCAAAGGCGGCGTAAAAGTGGAACTGATCCCCGGCATCAGCACCGAAGTCGCGACCAGCGTCAAAGCGCATAAATATGAAGCCACGCTGAACGCCTGGGGTGCCGACTACTTTGACCCGAACACCAACGCCGCCGCCTTCGCCTATAACCCGGAAGATGGCAGCACCACGCTGGCGATGCGCTCCAACTGGCACATCCCTGAGCTGACCAAACAGGTGATCGCTGCCACGGCAGAGAGTGATAAGGCGAAACGCGTGGAGATGTACCAGGCGATGCAGCGTGAAGTGCAGAAAAGTTCGCCGTATGTGATCGGGCTGCAGGCACGCAACCTGGTGGCAGTGCGGGACAACCTGCAAGGCTACGTGCAGGGCATCAACCCTGACATGGTCTACTATTCCCAGGTCACCAAAACCAGCCAGGCCGCCAAGTAATGGCGGTAACTTCTGTTGAAGCCGGGTCCGCCCGGCTGTTCTGGCGCCGTGCCTCACGGGTCGCTACCGGTGTGCTGTCGGTGGTGGTCACCCTGCTCGGCCTGCTGGCGTTCACCTTCGCACTCTCCCGCCTCTCCCCGGTTGACCCGGTGCTGCAAATCGTCGGCGATCACGCCAGTACCTCAACCTATGAGCAGGCGCGCCGCGACCTGGGGCTTGACCAGCCGGTGCTGATGCAGTTCTGGCATTACATCGAACACCTGGCGCGCGGCGATATGGGTATCTCCCGGATTACCAACCAGCCGGTGATGAGCGATCTGCTGCGGACGTTCCCGGCCACCGTGGAGCTGGCGACCTGCGCGATTATTTTCGGCGCGCTGTTCGGCATCACGCTGGCGCTGCTGGCGGCCTGGAAACCGGGCAGTGTGCTCGACAACCTGGCGCGGATGATCTCCTTGCTGGGCTATTCGGTGCCGATCTTCTGGCTGGGCCTGCTGGGGCTGCTGCTGTTCTACGCCGTGCTGCACTGGTCAGCCGGGCCGGGGCGGCTGGATGACCTCTACGTCTATACGCTGGAGCCGAAAACCGGCTTTGTGCTGATCGACAGCTGGCTCTCCGGCGACCCGGCGATGTTCCGCAACGCCCTCGCCCACCTCTGGCTGCCAGTAGTGGTGCTCGGGTTGCTGGCGATGGCCGGGATCACCCGCCTGCTGCGCGCCGCGCTGCTGGAAGAGAGCAATAAAGAGTATGTGACGCTGGCTCGTGCCAAAGGGGCCGGCCGCGGCCGCATTCTGTTGCGCCATATCTTCCCGAATGTGCTGGGCACGCTGATCACCGTGCTGGCGCTCTCCTACGCCAGCCTGCTGGAGGGTGCGGTACTCACCGAGACTGTGTTCTCCTGGCCGGGCGTGGGGCGTTACCTCACCACCGCGCTGTTCGCGTCGGATACCCCGGCGATCCTGGGCGGCACGCTGCTGATCGGCACCTGCTTCATTATCCTGAATGCGCTGGCCGATGCCCTGACCTACCTGACCGACCCGAGGACACGTTGATGACGCAACATCTCTCTGATGCGGAGCCCCTCACGCCGCAACGCCGTCGCCGCCGGGTCACCACCCTGGCGATCGGCGGCAGCCTGATTGCGGTACTGCTGCTGGTGGCGTTGTTTGCGCCCTGGCTGGCCCCGTTTGACCCGAATGCGCAGCTGATGAGCGCCCGCCTGTTGCCGCCCTCTGAGCTGCACTGGTTCGGCACCGATGGCTTCGGCCGCGATCTCTTCTCCCGCGTGTTGTATGGCGCGCGCCCGACCCTGCTGCTGGTGTCGCTGATTCTGGTGCTGACCATCCCGGTCGGGATGCTGATCGGTATCAGTGCCGGTTACCTTGGCGGCTGGACGGAGCGTGTGCTGATGCGCATCACCGACATCTTCCTGTCGTTGCCGAACCTGGTGATCGCGCTGGCGCTGGTAGCGATGCTCGGCCCCGGCCTGCTGAACGGTGCGCTGGCCCTGGCGTTGACCAGCTGGCCGCCGTTTGCCCGGCAGGCACGCGCCGAGACGCTGGCGTTGCGCCGCAGTGACTACCTCGCCGCCGCCCGGATGCAGGGCATCAACGGCCTGCGCCTGATGTTCGGCCATATCCTGCCGCTCTGTATGCCGAGCGCCGTGGTGCGCGCCGCGCTGAGCCTGGGCGGGATCATTCTCGCCTCTGCCGGTCTCGGCTTCCTGGGCATGGGCGTGCAACCGCCGACCGCCGAATGGGGGTCGATGGTGGCGGAAGGCAGTAAAGTGATCTTTGACCAGTGGTGGGTGGCCGCTGCACCGGGTGGGGCCATTCTGTTTGCCAGCCTCGCCTTTAACCTGACAGGCGACGGCCTGCGTGACCGACTGGATACCCGCCATGGCCATTAATCCTTCTTCCCCGCTGGTGATCGCTGAGCAGCTGCGGGTCTCGGTCGCCGGGAGCGGTGCACCGCTGGTTAACGATCTGCGCTTTACCCTCGGGCGTGAGCGCGTGGCGCTGGTCGGCGAGTCCGGTTCCGGCAAATCCCTGACGGCCCGCTCGCTGATGGGGCTGTTGCCGCCGTCGCTGAAGGTGCAGGCGCAGCAACTCAGTTTTGACGGCGAGAACCTGTTGCAGCTGAGTGAGCGGCGCTGGAACGCGATGCGCGGCAACCAGCTGGCGATGGTAATGCAGGACCCGAAATATGCCCTGAACCCGACCCGTACCATTGGCTGGCAGGTGGAGGAGCCGCTGAAACTGCACACCAAACTGGGGCGCGCCGAGCGCCGCGAAAAAGTGTGCGACATGCTGGACGCGGTCGGCCTGCCGCAGCCTGCCCAGCTGATGGCGCGCTACCCGCACCAGCTCTCCGGCGGGATGGGCCAGCGGGTGATGCTGGCGATTGCGCTGATCACCGATCCGCAGTTCCTGATTGCCGATGAGCCGACCTCCGCCCTCGACCATGCCATGCGTGATCAGGTGCTCGGCCTGATCCGCAAGCTGGTTGAGCAGCGCAACATGGGGCTGCTGCTGATCAGCCACGATCTGCAACAGGTGGCAGACCACTGTGACCGGGTGATGGTGATGTATAAAGGCGACATTCTCGATTCGTTGCCGGCGGCGGAGCTGCCGCGCGCCACCCATCCTTACACTCATACGCTGTGGGCCTGCCGCCCGAATAAATCAACGCACGGCAAACCGTTGCCGACGCTGGATCGCGCTGCACTGGAGGCCGCCCGTGGACATGATTGAACTGAACGGACTCAGCGTCTCCCACCGCCAGGGCTATGAGCTGCGCAAAGTGGTGCATGAGGTGTCCCTGACGGTACAGGCCGGGGAGTGTTTCGGGCTGGTCGGGCCGTCCGGCTGCGGTAAATCATCGCTGCTGTGGGTGATGGCCGGGCTGAACCCGAACTGGGACGGCAAGATGCGGCTGGCAGAACATCAGGCGCAGCCGGGCAAGGCCTTTACCGGCACGCTGCGCCGCGAGGTGCAGATGGTATTTCAGGACCCGTATGCTTCGCTGCACCCGCGCCACCGCCTGCGCCGCACGCTGGCAGAGCCGCTGAAACTGTTTGGCTTTGACAACGTGGACGACCGCATCCAGCAAGGGTTCCGCCATGTTGGGCTGGACCCGGCCATGGCGGATCGCTACCCGCATCAGCTTTCCGGCGGCCAGCGCCAGCGCGTGGCGATTGTGCGCGCGCTGCTGCTGCAACCGAAAATCCTGCTGCTGGATGAGCCCACCTCCGCGCTGGATATGTCGGTGCAGGCCGAAGTGCTCAACCTGCTCAATGACCTCAAACGGCAGGACAACCTCACCATGGTGCTGGTCAGCCACGACCCGGACGTGATCGACCATATGTGTGACCACGCAGTACACATGGACGCCGGGCGCATCGTGCGTTAAATCAGCCGACGTCAAAAGGCGCACCCCTCACGGCGTGCGCCTTTTTTTGCCTGTCAGGCAATATCGCATCCCCTTTATCAGCCTCGGGCACATTTATAATGATAAAAGCATAAAGTATGTTGTAACTATTAGCGCCATGAATGATTGTCTGATACTTTTAAGAATTTCGTCGGGAAAAGAGGGAAACAGCCGGAGCAAGCGCCCCGGCAGGGAAACTCAGAAATCCACGGCGGCGGAAAGCACCACTTCGCGCGGGTCGCCGATGGCGATGCGCAGGTTATTGCCGCTGGAGGTGTAGTAGGTTTTGTCGAACAGGTTTTTCACGTTCAGCTGCCATTTCACGTCGTAACCGCTGAACGGTGTGCGCCAGGCCACAAAGGCATCCGCCACGGTGTAGGAGTCCAGCCAGAAGCTGTTGGCGGCATCGCCGGGGCGCTTGCCCACGTAACGCCCACCGACGCCGGCGCGCAGGTTGTCATTGGCCATCAGCCCGGTGCCGCCGAAGTCATTGGTCAGGAACAACGCGGCGGTATGGCGCGCCGTGTTGGGCATCAGTTTGCCGCGGTTGTCCGGGTCTTCCGTCACCCGTGCATCGGTATAGGCGTAGGAGCCAATCAGGCTGAGCGAAGAGGTCAGGCGGCCGGAGGCATCCAGTTCCACACCCTGCGAACGCACCTGCCCGGCAGTGCGGGTGACAGTGTCACCGTCCACCAGTTCGCTGACCATCACATTGCGCTTGCGGATGTCATACAGCGCCAGCGTGCCGGTGATACCGTTCTGGGTGTCAATCTTCGCACCGACTTCATACGCCTTGCCCTGCTCCGGCGGCAGCGCGCCGATCTCTGTAGCAATCGACGAGTTGGGTTTGAACGACTCGGTATAACTGGCATAGAGGCTGGACCAGTCCGTCAGGCTGTACACCACCCCGGCGCGCGGCACCAGTTTGCTGTCGGAACTCTGGGTATTGGTCACAAACGGGCGGCCTTTGCCCGCCATCACCTCAAAACTGTCGTAACGCAAACCGCCGATCAGCCGCCAGCGGTCAGTCAGCCGGATCTCGTCTTGTAAGAACAGGCCCCGGCTGTCGATATTCTCGCGCTGGTCGCTGTCTGCGGCGCTGACGGTGGTACCTGCCGCCATCTCGCCATACACCGGATGGTAGACGTTAAAAGCGGTATTTTTGGTGCCGCGGATCATGTCACCGCGGAAGGTGCGGTCCGCCTCATAGTCAAAGCCCATCAGCACCTGATGGTTGACGCGCCCCCAGTCCACATCCCCTTTCACCGAGGCCTGCACAATCTGCGTGCGGGCGTCAGCATCGGCGGTGGAATCCGCCTGCCGGGTCAATACGCCGGTATCGGCATTGTAGGCGGTGGCACGCGCCTGATTGTCACTGTAGCGGTTACGGTTGAACGAATAGGTAAACTGCGAGGCCCAGTTCTCGCTCAGCGCCTGATCGACCTGAAGCGTCAGCGTATCCTGATCGCCGCGGGTGGCGTTGTAGCCCTCGTCGAAGCGGCGTTCACGCGGGGTATTGACCGGTTTGCCGGTGTTTGAGTCAATCACCGTGCCGCGATCAAACGGCACCAGGTATTCCATGTGCTCCCAGGAGACGCGCACCATGGTGCTGTCACCAAACCACATCAGCGACGGCGCGACCACTGTCTGGCGGTTGCTGCCGAAGTTGCGCCAGTAGTCGGTTTCGCTGTGATCAACAATCAGCCGCCCGGCAAAGCCGCCGCCCAGCGGCCCGGTGACATCCAGTTGCCCGCCGCCGCCGCCGAAGCTGCTGGTACGCCCCTCCAGATGCACATGCGGCGTCAGCTGCGGTTTTTTGCTGATGATATTGATCATCCCACCCGGCTCATTCATGCCGAACAGCATCGACGACGGGCCTTTCAGCACCTCGACCCGCTCGCTGGTTGGTGTGAAGTTACGCGCCTGAATCGAACGCAGGCCGTCGCGCAGGATCGAGCCGTCGCGGTTATCGCCAAAACCGCGTTTGATCACCGCATCTTGCGTGCCGCCCAGCGTGTTGGACTGGGTAATGCCGCTGACATAGTTCAGCGCCTGATCCACACTGGTTACCGCCTGATCCTTCAGCACCTGCTCCGGCACCACGGTGATGGACTGCGGCACCTCGACAATGCGGCTTTCGCTGCGGGTGGCGGTGACGCTGGTGTGCGGCTGGTAAGAAGTCGTAGCGCTCTGCGCGCTGTCGTCGCTCTGTTTGTTGACGACCAGCGTGTCACCCTCTTCTGCCTGGGTTAACGCCGGGATGAGCAAACTGCTGCCCAGCAGGCAGGTGGCGATGGTTTTCATTTTGGTAACTGACTCCAGAAGGTCCCTGAAAATGCCAGCGGTAAAAAGCGCTGGTAAAGGTCTTGCAAGGTGTGTTGTGGGTTGAGATCGGCGAACTGCTGTGGGTAGAGCGCCTTAGCGAAGAATTCGGTGGCCACCACGTGATAGGGGCTGAGGTAAAAGTTGTGCCAGAGCGCGTAAGCGCGCCCGTTCTGCACCGCGCTGAGGTGCGAGAGTACCGGCTGCGCCGCCATGATCTGTGTAAAACTCGCGGATGCCTGTGCAGCGGAGACCTGCGGCCCGAGGCTGACGGTACGCGTGCCCTCTTCCGGCGCGGCCATGCCGGTAGCGATATAGACATCGGGATTGGCGGCCAGCACGTTCTCCGGGTTCAGCTCACCAAACACGCCGCTGACCTGTGACGCGGCGATGTTCTCCCCACCGGCAAACGCCAGCAGTTGCCCCAGGTTGCCGTTAACTGCCGTGGTGCAGCAGGTGTCGCGCCGCCCGAGGTGGAGATGCAGCATCACACGGGTTTTCGGGCCGTGGTACGCCGCCAGCCGCTGTTGGATGGCGTTCATATGCTGCTGGTAGAAGCTGATAAACGCCTGCGCGCGCTGCGGCTGCTCAAAAATCTCACCCAGCAACCGCACGCTCGGCACCGTGTTGTGCAGCAGATCGACCCGCAGATCCACCACCACTACCGGCACCCCGGCCTTTTCCATCAGCTGCATAAAGGCGGCGCTGTTGGCAGTGGTTTTCGCCAGGCGCGGCAGAATCACCAGATCGGGGCGCAGGGCGAGCACCTTCTCAGCGCTGATGTCATTGATGCTGCCGTTGCCGAATTGCGGGATCGCTGCCATCTGCGGGAAGGCGTAGAGATATTGCGCCCAGGTCTGCGGGTCATATTTCGCCAGGTCGCCCGGCCAGCCGGCGATGCGCGCCGCCGGGTAGCCCGGCTCCAGCAACGCCAGGGTATAGAGCATCCGGCTTTCGCCCAGCACCACGCGCTGCGGGTGATCGGGCACCGTGACCTGCCGCCCAAGCAGATCGACCACCTCTCTGGCCTGGCTGGTAAAACTCGCTAACAACAGTAATAAGGCGGCGATGCGCATGGGGTTATCCCGGCCATGGAATTTGGCTGGGAAAGATAATCAATATCATTCGCTTTTACAAGCCATTTGGCCGGGCGGACAAAACACGCAAAAACGTTGGGTGATTGAAAGATAAGCAAAAACGGCAAGGATTCCAGAATCCTGGGATTCCAGGATTACAGAATCCCAGGATTATAAGGCGCTTGGCAAATGGCGGGCGATCAGCGATTTCAGCGGCACGCTGCTTTTCATGATCGGGGTTTTAATCACGATATAACTGAAGTACTTATCTATGCCGACTTTGGCATCCAACAGCCCTTCAATCACATCCTGATAATGCTCAATGCTGCGGGTGATGAAACGCAACAGATAGTCATAGCCGCCGGTGATCAGGTGGCACTCCATCAGTTCCTCCACCTCGCGCAGGGCACTTTCGAAATTGATGAAATCTTCGCGCCGGTGGCCGGAGAGCGTCACTTCCGTGAATACCGTGACTGAATCGGTGATTTTGGTCAGGTTGATGTGGGCTTCATAGCCGGTGATAAAACCGGCCGTCTCCAGGCGCTTCACGCGCTGGAGGCAGGGGCTGGGCGACAACCCCACGGCCTCCGCCAGATTGACGTTGCTGATGCGGCCATCTTTCTGCAATTGCACCAGGATATTGATGTCGATACGGTCCAGTTTCATTAAGCCGTTCATGGCATACCCCTCAGGTCAATATTGCGCAATCACTCCGAAGGTATAACATGCTTCCCGGTTGTTGCGCCAGCGTTAACAACCACCGGCGCGCCGGTAACATGTTGAAAAAAACCACAACAATATCAAGGGGGAAAACTCAGCCAAGCCGCCCGGTGGCGCGCGCCAGGGCGATGTCCACAATGTGCAGCGCCTCGTCCAGCTGGGCATCACTGGTGACCAGCGGCGCGAGGAAGCGCACCGTGTTGCGCTGCACCCCGCATTTAATCAGCAGTAATCCCTCCTGGCAGGCGCAATCGAGGATTTTTTGCGTCAGCGCGGCGTCCGGCTCCCGGCTTTCGACATCCACAATCTCCATCGCCTGCATAAAGCCGACGCCGCGCACCTCGCCGATGCAGGGGTATTTCTTCGCCAGCTGGTGCAGCCGCGCATTAAGTTGCTCGCCCAACTGGCGGGCGCGGCCCGGCAGATCCTCGCTCTCCATTAAATCGAGCACCGCCAGCGCCGCCGCACAGGCCAGCGCGTTGCCGCCGTAGGTGCCGCCCAGCCCACCGGGCAGCGGCGCATCCATCATCTCACTTAGCCCCACCACGCCGGAAATCGGCAAACCGCCGCCGAGGCTTTTTGCCACGGTGATCAGATCGGGGCGGATGCCGCTGTGCTCAAAGCCAAACAGCGTGCCGGTGCGGCCAAAGCCGGTCTGCACTTCGTCACAGATCAGCACGATGCCGTGGCGGGTGGTCAGCGCCCGCAGTGCCTGCATAAAGCTGGCCGGCGCAGGCAGGAAACCGCCGTCGCCCTGCACCGGCTCGATGATGATCGCCGCCACCCGCTCCGGCGCAATCTGCACTGCGAACAGCGTCTCTAGCGCCTTCAGGCAATCCGCTTCCGTCACGCCGTGGAACGGGTTCGGGTACGGCACGCGGTAGATGTCACTGGGGAACGGGCCGAAGTTCTGCTTATAGGGCTGGCTCATGCCGGTCAGCGCACAGCCGAGCAGCGTACGGCCGTGGAACGCGCCGTCAAAGGCGATGATGCCGGGGCGGCCGGTGTGGGCGCGGGCAATTTTCACCGCGTTTTCCACCGCTTCTGCGCCGCTGGTAAACAGCACGCTTTTGTACTCGCCCGGCGCGCCCACCAGCTGGTTCAGCCGTTGGGCCAGCGTGATGTAGCCGGGATAGGCCGCCACCTGAAAACAGGCGTGGCTCACCAGGTTAAGCTGGCGCGTCACGGCGTTGATCACCACCGGGTGGCTGTGGCCGACGTTCAATACGCCGATGCCGCCGACAAAATCGAGATAGCGGTTGCCCTCGACATCCCACACTTCCGCGCCTTTGCCCTTCTCAATCACGATGGGGTGGGCGGTGACCACGCCGCGCGGCACCTGTTGCGCGCGCGCGTCCAGATAGAGGTCGTTATCCATTGCGGATTGCTGCTCAGCCAGTACGTTTTGCATCTCTTTACCTCATCGATAGGGCGATTATAAGAAGTTGTTGGCGGCGGGCGGCGTCAGTAGCCGCGCTGCCGGTCTACTACGCCGGTCATCGGCTCGCCGCGTTCAAAGCGGCGCAGGTTGTCCAGCAGGGAGGCCACGGCGCTCTCCGGCTGGGTCTGGCTGGCGATGTGCGGCGTCAGCCAAAGGGCGGGATGCTGCCAGAACGGGTGGTCAGCCGGCAGCGGCTCCGGGTCAGTGACGTCCAGCACTGCCGCGCTGAGTTGCCCTTCTGCCAGCGCCGCCAGCAGGTCGGGCTGGTTAAGCTGCGCCCCGCGCCCGGCCTGCACCAGCGCCGCACCGCGCGGCAGCTGGTTAAACAGGTCGCGGTTCAGCAGCCCGTGGGTTTCAGCGGTCAGCGGCAACAAACAGACCAGGATGTCGCAGGCAGCCAGAAAATCCGGCAACTGTTCCCGCCCGGCCCAGCAGCGCACGCCGGGCAGCTCACGCGGGGTGCGGCTCCAGCCGTGGCAGGGAAACCCCAGCGCAGTGAGCGCGGCCAGTGACGCCTCACCAAGCTGCCCGAGGCCCATCACGCCGATGCGCCGCTGTGCGGCCGGCACCATCGGGTGCGGCTGCCACTCGGCGCGCCGCTGCTGCTGAAGGTAGCGCGGCATATCCCGGTGCAGCCCCAGCACGGCAAAGGTGACGTACTCCACCATGCCCTGCGTCAGCCCCGGCTCAATCATCCGCACCACCGGCAGCTCAGGCGGCAGGCGCGCATAGTCGAACTGGTCCGCGCCCGCGCCCACCGAGAACAGCACCCGCAGGTTAGGGAAGCGCTGCATCAGATTGTCCGGCGGCTGCCAGGCGATCAGGTACTCCACCTCTTCCGGGTCGCCGATGTCCGGCCAGAGGCGGAAATCCGCCTCCGGGGCGAGTTCCGCGAACAGCGCAGCCCAGCGGCGGCCGCGTTCCGGGTCAGACTTATAAACGATGTTCATCAGCCCAGCGCCTGGGACATCAGCCCGAACGCCTGCGGGGCACCGGCAGCCGGTATCCAGGGCGTTCCCTTGATCATCACGGTCGGCACGTCCACCACCGGCAGCCCCTGGCTTTCCAGCCAGTCACCCAGCCCGAGTGACGGATCGCTGTCGATGCGCACAAACTCCCCGGCCAGCGGCTGCAACAGCCCGCTGACCAGCACTTTGGCCTGCTGAAGGTCATGGGCGATCACCGGGCCGATGGCCAGCCCGCGCCCGAAGCGGCGCAGCGCGGCGAAGCCCTGCGGCAGGCCATGCTGATCTTTCAGCATCACCACCCGCTCCGCCTCTGCCAGTAACATCGCGATCAGTGCCGGGCGCGATTGCCCGTGCGCCCGCTGGTCGAGCGCGGTCAGCACGGCGGCATCCTGCGGCCGCGCCTGGCTGAGAAACGGGTGCGCCGTCAGCGGTTCCGGGGCGATCTGGCCCAGCGCCGCGCACTGGTGCTGCTGGAGGATGCCGGTCACCTGGAAACCGAGTTTTTCATACAGCGGCCTGCCCGCTTCGGTGGCGTGCAGCCGCACGGTATAGCCCGGCAGGTTTTCCAGCACCGCCAGCAACAGCTGCTTGCCGATGCCGCGCCCCTGGCAGGCCGGGTCAACGATCACCAGCCCGAGGGTGGCGTAATCGTCACCCCAGCGCCAGCCAAGGGCGGTGCCGATAACCTGCCCCGCCTCCTCCGCCACAATGCCTGCGCCCAGCTTCAGCGCCTGCTGCCAGTCCTCAAGGCGGTGCGGCCACTTCACCTGCTGCGACAACCTCAGCGCCGTGGGCAGGTCACCCTCATGCATTACCCGGATCTGCATCCTGTTTCTCCTTACATCATGCCCGGCGCGTCAAGCCCCGAGCCGTCAACCAGCCGCGCATAGCGGTAGGGGGTGGGGTCAACCACCGGGTCATCATTCATCACCAGATCGGCGGCCAGCCGCCCGGCCCCCGGCCCAATGCCGAAGCCGTGGCCGCTGTAACCGGCCGAGAGCACCAGCCCCGGCAGGGACGGCACGGCAGAGATCACCGGCACCGCGTCCGGCGTGCTGTCAATCATGCCGCCCCACGCCTGCACCATGCGTAAGTTTGCCAGCGCCGGGAATTCACGGCGCATCGCCGCGATGCCTTCATCAACCATCGCCATGTCTGCCTGCGGATCGAGGATGCGGGTTTTCTCAAATGGCGACTGCCGGTCAAACTCCCAGCGCGCCAGCGCCTCCGGGCCCCGGAAGAACGGGCCAAGGCCAAGGCGCAGCGTCAGGTTTTTGCGCCGGGCGCGGAATGTTGGGTAGAACTGGCGCGCATAACGCAGCCCTTGTGCGCCCGGCTCCAGCCGCCCCCGGCCGGAAACCGAAACGGTGTAGCTGCCGTCGAGTTGCGGGCGGCAGGCGAACGCCGGGGTATAGAGCGGCATCGCGATTGCCTGTTCAATCGGGGCGGTACGGAACGCGGTGCCGATCACATTGCCGAGCGGCAACGGAATACCGTGGCGACGGCAGAACATCGACGTCCACGCCCCGCCGGCACAAATCACGCTCTGGGTTTTAATCAGCCCGCGCTCTGTCCAGACGCCGCTGACGCGCCCGGCGGCGATATCCAGCCCACGCACCGCGCACTGCTGAAACACCTGCGCGCCGAGCCGCTGGGCGGCCATCGCCAGCCCCGGCGCAGCCAGTGACGGCTCCGCGTGGCCGTCGGTGGGTGAAGAGACGCCGCCGAGCCAGGGCGTCACGCTGCCCGGCGTCATCGCTTTGGCCTGCGCGGCAGAGAGGATGTCACTGCGCACGCCGTAAGATTTCGCCATTTTCCCCCAGGCGTCCCAGGCATCGATCTCCGTCTGGTTGCGGGTGGCGTACACCAGCCCGGTGCGGCGGAACCCCAGCTCCTCGCCGGTCTCTTCGCGCAGTTCGGCCCAGCGGCGTAAGGCGTAGATGATCAGCGGCAGCTCGCGTTCGTCGCGGTTCTGCTGGCGGCACCAGCCCCAGTTGCGGCTCGACTGCTCGCCGCCCACCAGCCCCTTTTCCAGCAACACCGCCCTGACGCCTTTTACCGCCAGCTCATACAGGGCAGCGGCCCCGGCGATGCCGCCGCCAATTACCACGACGTCCGCCGTCTCGGGAAAATGCGCACTGTCCTGAACATATCGTATCGGTGCCGGCATACTCTCTCTTACCTCGTTATCAAAGGCGGTGGCCCCACATCACGGCCACCGTTATTCCGCTTTTAAAATCTCTTCGTGCTCGTCCAGCCAGCCCAGCCGCAACTCCGGCACGGCCCGCTTCAGGCGTTCAAAGTAGAGGTTACTGTTGGGTTTGTCATAATCATCACGCGCCACCTGCGCCACGGCGCGGCCGTTGCGCATCACCACAATCTCGTCGCAGACGGCGCGCACCGCCTGAAGATCGTGGCTGATAAACAGCACCGAGACGCCGAGTTCGCGCCGCAAATCGTTAATCAGATCCAGCACCGCGGCGGCCACCACCGTGTCCAGCGCGGACGTGACCTCGTCACAAATAATCAGATCCGGCTCTGCCGCCAGCGCCCGCGCCAGGTTGACGCGCTGCTTCTGGCCGCCGGAGAGCGCGGCGGGCTTGCGCCCCAGCACGCTGTGCGGCAGCCGCACCCGGTCGAGCAGTTCACGCAGCCGCGTCTCCAGCGCCGCGCCGCGCAAACCGTGGAAGCGCGCCAGCGGCCGCGACAGAATGGTCGCCACACTGTGCGCCGGGTTCAGCGCGGTGTCCGCCATCTGGAACACATACTGGATGCGACGCAGCTCATCCTCTGAGCGTTGCTGCATATCCCCGGCGATGTAGTGGCCGTTGAACAGCAAATGCCCGGCCGAGGGCGGGTTCAGCCCGGCGATGGCGTGCGCCAGCGTGGTTTTGCCGGAGCCCGATTCGCCGATGATGCCGATCGCCTGCCCGCGCCACAGTTTGAGGTTGATCGCCTCCAGAATGCGGATTTTCGGCAGCCCATCGCTGCCGCGGGGGCCGTACCCGGCGGCGAGGTCGCGCACTTCCAGCATCGGGTGGCGCTCTGCCGCGTCGGCCTGCCAGTGGCTTTCCCGGCTCTGGTGACCGGCCGCCGCCAGCAGCTGGCGGGTGTAGTCCGCCTGCGGCGCATTGATCAGCGCCGGGGTGGTGCCGTATTCCGCCATCTGCCCTTTCAGCAGCACCAGAATGCGGTCGGCCATCTGCGCCACCACCGCCAGATCGTGGCTGACGTAGATCGCCGTGGTGCCGCGCTGGCTCACCACGCGGCGGAACGCCTTGAGCACCTCCACCTGGGTGGTGACATCCAGCGCCGTGGTGGGTTCATCCAGAATCACTACCTCCGGGTCGCCCATCAGCGCCATCGCCGTCATCAGCCGCTGCAACTGCCCGCCGGAAACCTGATGCGGGTAGCGCCGGCCGATGGTGTCCGGTTGCGGCAGCGCCAGCTCGCGGAACAGCCCAATCGCCTTTTGCTCCGCCTCAGCGCGGCGCATCAGCCCGTGGATCATCACCGGCTCCACCACCTGATCGATAATTTTCATCGCCGGGTTAAAGGAGGCGGCCGCGCTCTGGGCGATATAGGCCACTTTATTGCCGCGAAACGCGCAGAGCTGGGCGGGCGACAGCGAGGTGACATCGGTACCCGCCACGTGCACCGTGCCCCCCGCGATGCGGCAGCCGTGGCGCGCATAGCCCATCAGCGCCAGCGCAATGGTAGTTTTGCCGGAGCCGGATTCGCCAATCAGCGCCAGCACTTCCCCTTTCTGCACGGTAAAGCGGATATCAGAGACCAGCGTCACCTCGCGACCGTCATCGCTCTGGGCGGTGACGCGCAGGTTGTCCACGGCCACCACCGGCCGGGCGGTATGCGGCATAACGTTCGTCATAATGCCTCCTTCGCTGTCTGCATCGGGCGCATCGCCTGTAAGCTATCGATAAACAGGTTGGCCCCGATGGTCAGGCTGGCAATCGCCAGCGCGGGCATCAGCACCGCCGGGGAGCCGTCAAACAGCCCCTGTAGATTTTCCCGCACCAGCGTACCCCAGTCGGCATAAGGCGGCTGCACGCCCAGCCCGAGGAAACTCAGGCCGCTCAGCAGCAGCACGATGTAAACAAAGCGCAGGCCGAAATCCGCCAGCATCGGGTGCAGCATATTCGGCAGGATGTCATGCAGCGCCACGTACCAGCGGCTTTCACCGCGCAGCCGCGAGGCGCGCACGTAATCCATGCCGCGCAGGTTGCTCGCCATGGCGTAGGCGATGCGGTACGCGCCCGGCCAGTAGGTGAACACCGCCGTGATAATCAGCATCGGCAGCGAGGAGCCGAACACCGCGACAATCATCAGCGCCAGGATTTTCCCCGGCAGCACCAGCAGGGCATCATTCAGGCGGCCGAGGATCTCCTCCAGCCAGCGCCCGGCCACCGCCGCCAGCAGCGCTAGCAGGGTGCCGATTGCGCTGGCGAGCAGCGCCGCGCCGAGCGCCAGCCCGATGGAGTAGCGTGCGCCATAGAGGATGCGGCTGAAGATGTCGCGCCCCAGGTAGTCGGTGCCGAACCAGAAGGTGGTGCTGAAGCCGCCGAACAGATCGCCCTCGCCAATGCCGTCCAAATTGTGCGGGGCCAGCGCGGTACCGAACACGGCCATCAGGATCCAGAACAGGGTTACCAGCAGGCCGATTTTGCCGGCGAGGCTCAGCGTGCGGAAGAACCGCCAGGGCAGAGAAAGTGTATTCATTGAGCGCCTCCGAGATACCCTGTCCTTTTAAGGTGAGGAGCAAAGAAGGCGGTTTTCTGCCTAATTTCTTTAAAATTGACCATCATCAATACCTCTCACATTTTTGCACGTATTTTGTCAGCCCTATGAAACGCGCATATAAATACAGATTCTATCCAACACCCGATCAGGTTGAGCTTCTGGCTCAAACGTTCGGCTGTGTGCGTTTTGTCTATAATTCAATCCTCCGCTGGCGCACTGATGCATACTATGAGCGTCAGGAGAAAATCGGCTACACACAGGCCAGCGCACGATTGACCGCGCAAAAAAAAGAGACTGAGTTCGCATGGTTGAATGACGTTTCTTGTGTGCCACTCCAGCAGTCACTACGGCACCAGCAGGCCGCCTTTAAAAATTTCTTTGAGGGGCGCGCCTCATATCCTGCTTTCAAGAGCAAGCGACATAAACAGTCAGCAGAACTAACTGCCAGTGCCTTCAAATACCGTGACGGCAAGCTGTATATGGCTAAAAGTAAAGACCCGTTAGATATTTGCTGGTCGCGTCCGCTGCCCTGTGTACCCTCTACAGTCACCATCAGCAAAGATGCTGCCGGGCGATACTTTGTCTCCTGCCTGTGCGAGTTTGAGCCTGTATCACTGCCAATCAGCCCGAAAATGGTCGGCATTGATGTTGGTTTAAAAGAATTATTCGTCACTGATACCGGCTTCAAAACCGGCAATCCCCGCCACACCGCTAAATACGCGAAGCGACTTGCGCTGCTACAACGTCGGTTGAGCAAGAAACAGAAAGGTTCAAAGAATCGCGTCAAAGCACGCTTAAAAGTCGCCCGCATCCACGCGAAAATTGCTGATTGCCGATTGGATAACTTGCACAAGCTGTCCCGCAAACTGATTAACGAGAACCAAGTTGTTTGCGTCGAATCACTGAAAGTGAAAAACATGATCCGCAATCCAATACTGTCAAAGGCAATTGCTGATGCCGGCTGGGGCGAGTTAATGCGCCAACTGCAATATAAAGGCGAATGGGCAGACCGGTCAGTGATAGCTATTGACCAGTTTTTCCCATCTTCAAGACGCTGTAGCGATTGCGGTTTCATAATGAACAAAATGCCTCTTAATGTTCGTAGCTGGAATTGTCCTGAATGCGATACTCGCCATGACCGCGACGTTAACGCGGCTCGTAATATCAAAGCTGCCGGGCTGGCAGTGTTAGCCCATGGAGCGAACGTAAATCCTTAATGCCATCCAGGGTGTTAAGGTTGATTGCTTTGAAGTGGGAATCCTCTTCCGCTAGGGAGGGGAGCAGTCAATGGCCCCTCCATTTCGGGTTAAAGGCGATGGTCAGGATGTCCGCCGCCAGCAGCAGCACCAGGTAGCAGACCGCAAACAGCATCACGCAGAGCTGCACCACCGGCAGGTCACGGTTGCTCACCGCGTCCACCATCTGGCTGGCGAGGCCGGGGTAACTGAAGATACTTTCGATGATGATCACCCCGCCAAACAGGTAAGAGAGGCTGAGTGAAATGGCGTTGGCAATCGGCCCCACGGCGTTCGGCAGCGCATGGCGCAACACGGCGCGCAGCGGGGAGGCACCCTTCAGCCGCGCCATCTCCAGATAAGGGCTGTCCATCTGGCTGATGATCGCCGAGCGCGTCATGCGCGCCATCTGCGCCACCAGCACGCAGCAGAGCGTGAGCACCGGCAGCGCGTAGGTTTTCAGGTAACCGGCCAGATCCTGCGGCGCCGCGCCCAAAGACATCGCCGGCACCCAGTGCAGCTTCACCGCGAACAGCAGCACCGCCAGCGTCGCCACCAGAAACTCCGGCACCGCCACCACCGACAGCGTGCCGACCACCAGCGCCCGGTCAAGCCAGGATCCGCGTTTCATCGCGGCGGTGATGCCGATAACCAGCGACAGCGGCACCGCCACCAGCGTGGTGATCGCCGCCAGTTCAAAGGTGGCCGGGATGCGCTGCGTCACCAGCTCCGCCACCGGCAGGTGGCTGGCGAACGAGGTACCGAAATCGCCCTGCACCATGCCGCCCAGCCAGTGCAGGTAACGCATCGGCAGCGGCTGGTCCAGCCCCAGCTGGGCGCGCAGCGCCGCCACCGTCTCCGGCGTGGCGCTCTGCCCGAGCATCATCTGCGCCGCATCCCCCGGCAGCAGGCTGGTGATCAGGAACACCACCGCCGAGACGATCAGCAACGTCAGCAGCCCGGCACCGATGCGGCGCGCAATCAACATCATCAAGTAGCGGTTCATGGCGCTCCCCCCGGGTTATGCCGCCAGCCAGGCGAATTCGTGGAAGCGATACCCCATCATCATGCCGGACGGCCACGGCTCCACGCCTTTCACTTTCTTGCTGAAGCCGTCCTGCGAGCTGATAAACGCCGGGATCAGCGTGCCGCAGTGTTCGTAGATCAACGCCTGCATATCGCCGTACATCTGCTTGCGTTTGCCCTGATCGCGCTCGCCGCGTGCGGCCACCACCAGCTGGTCAAACTGCGGGTTGCGCCAGCCGGACTCGTTCCACGGCGCATCAGAGACGTAAAACTGGGAGAACAGCATGTCCAGCGTCGGGCGCGGGTTCACCGAGCCGTAACCGATCGGGTCTTTCATCCAGTGGGTTGACCAGTAGCCGTCATAGGGCACGCGCCGTACCTGGAAATTGACGCCCGCCGAGCGGCCGACCTGTTGCAGCAGCTGGCCGCCCTCCACCGCCCCTTCGATGTTCGGCGTGGTGATGATCTCGGCTTTGGCGCCCACCATCCCGGCTTTTTTCAGGTGGAAACGCGCCTTGTCGATATCCAGCGTACGCTGCGGCAGATCCTGGTTGAACATCGGGTGCCACGGCGGTACCGGCGTGTCATTGGCGACGTCACCCAGCCCCTGCATCACGGTTTTCACCACCATGTCACGCGGCTGGAGGTACTTCATCGCCAGCACGAAATCGGCGTTATTCCCCGGCTGGCGGTCAGTGCGGATAATCAGGTTGCTGTACATGCCGGATTTGCTCTCCAGAATGCCGAACTGGCCGGACTGTTTCAGCCGTTTCACATCCCCGGCGGAGAGCGTGGAGACCATATGCAAATCGCCGGACATCAGCGCATTGACGCGCGCCGCCGGGTCGGTAACGCCCAGCAGCTCTACCTCGTCGAGGCGCGGCAGCCCCGGTTTCCAGTAGTTTTTGTTTTTCACCCCGATGGAACGCACGCCGGGCGAGAACTCCTGACAAACAAACGGCCCGGTGCCGACCGCCTTGCTGAAAGTTTTGGTGCCGTCCTGAATGATCATAAAGGCGTTGGTGGCGAGCAGGGACGGCAAATCATAGTTAGGGGACGCCAGCACCAGTTGCACTTCGGTCGGGCTGACGGCGGTGATGGTCTGGAACTGTGACGCCAGCGTGATGGCGGTGGAGCCGACCGCCGGGTCTTTGTGGCGGCTCAGGGAGTAGACCACATCCTGTGCGCTGAGGGTTTTGCCGTCATGGAAGGTGACGCCGGGGCGCAGGGTGATGCGCCAGGTTTTGCCGTCGGCGCTGTCAAAGGTTTGCGCCAGCGCCGGTTGCGGGGTGAGGTTTTTGTCCAGCTCAGTCAGGGCGTTGTAGAACATGCACTGGCGCACATAGTCGCCGCTGTTACTGGCTTTGGCCGGGTCGAGCGTGTCGGTGGCGGAGGCGTTCGCCATCGCCGCGCGCAATTTCCCGCCCATCACCGGCGTTTCAGCGGCAAACACCGCGTCGGGGAAGCCCAGTAAACCGGTGCTTGCCACCGCCCCGGCCGCCAGCATCTTCATCAGGCCGCGTCGTGAGAGTGAAACCTCATTAATCGCCCGGCTCAGGGAGGGGTCGATCTGGGTTGATACAGTAATGCCGCTGAATTCTTTTAAAAATTTGCTCATCGCACACCCTCAGTTGTTCACAGTGAGATTCAGGAGAAGCGGTCTTTGGCTTTGTAGTACCACCCCGCCACCGGTAAAAACCACGGCTTGCCGAAATAGCCCGGCACCGCCGGCCAGGGGTCACGCTGCCAGGGGTTGGCGTCGGCTTTTTCTGCCAGCATGTCCGCCATTACCCGGCCCATCCAGACCGACATCTGCGTGCCGTGGCCGCTGTAGCCGAGGGAGTAGAACACCCCGTCACGCTCCCCGGCACGCGGCAGGCGGTCGGCGGTCATGTCCACCAGCCCGCCCCAGCAGTAGTCGATGCGGCTATCCGCCAGTGCCGGGAACAGTTTCACCAGCCCGGCCTGCAGCACCGCGCCGCTGCGCGCATCCGACGTCGGGTTGCTCACGGCGAAACGCGCCCGGCCGCCGAACACCAGCCGGTTATCGGCGGTGGTGCGGAAGTAGTTGCCGATGTTCATTGAGGTGACGTAGGTGCGGTTATGCGGCAATAAATGGTGCAGCAGCGCCGGGTCGAGCGGCTCCGTCACCACAATAAAACTGCCCACCGGCACAATACGCCGCTGGAACCACGGGAACGGCCCGAGGTTGGAGCAGCCGGTCGCCATGAAAACTTTGTCCGCCACGATGGCGCCGCGCGCGGTTTCCACCCGGTGGCGGTAACCGGCCAGCCGGGTCAGCCCAGTCACCGGCGTCTGCGGGTAGATGGCCGCGCCGCTGCGGGCGGCCGCCTCTGCCAGCCCGACGCCGAATTTGCCCATGTGCATCTGGCCGCCGCGCTGTTGGATCAACCCGCCGTGGAAGTCCCCTGAGGCGATTTCATGGCGTACCTCATCGGCGCTGAGCAGTTCCACCTCCGGGTCTACCGTGCGGCGCATCAGCTCATAGGCCGCCTGCAACGCCGGGAAATGGGAGGCTTTACTCGCCAGCTTGAGCTTGCCGCAGCGCATGAAATCACAGTCAATCTGCTCGCGCTGTACCAGCGCCTGCACATACTCCACCGCATCCGCAAAGGCGTGGTAATAGCGGCTGGCCTGCTCCAGCCCCTGCGACGCCGCCAGTGAGGCGAAGTTCTGCGCCACGCCGGTGTTGCAATGGCCGCCGTTGCGCGCCGAGGCCTGCCCCATCACCTGCCCGGCCTCCAGCAGCACCACCTTCATGCCGTGGCGCGCCAGTGACAGCGCCGCCGACATGCCGGTAAAGCCGCCGCCAATCACCACCACCTCCGCCGAGGCGGGCAGGTCGCCGGTGGCCGCGCCGGTAAACGCCGGGGCGGTGGCCTGCCAGAACGATTCAAGTTTCATGCGCCTTCCCCCTTGCCGGATTACAGGCCGACCACGGCGGCCAGCCCGCCGATGTCCTGGATTTCGGTGTAGCCGTAATAAGGCGTGGACGGCTCATGCCCGCGTGCCACAAACACCTTGTGGGTGATGCCGAGATCGTGGGCGGTCATCAGGTCATAACGCAGGCTGGAGGAGACATGCAGGATCTCGTCCGGGCCGCAGCCCAGTTTGTCGAGCATGTATTCGAAGCCTTTCATCTGCGGCTTATAGGCCCCGACCTCTTCAGCGGTAATGGTCATGTGGATCGGCGCGCCGAGGCGCGGCACATGGTGGGTGATCAGGTCATTCATCGAGTTGGTGAGCAGCACCAGCGGGAAGGCCTCCGCCACTTTCGCCAGCCCGGCGGGCACGTCCGGGTGCGGCCCCCAGGTGGCGCAGGCGGTGTAGACCGCATCGCCGTCGCGCGGGCTGTATTCCACCTGCCACTTTTTACAGGTGCGGCGCAGCGCATTGCTGACCACCTGATCGTAGGGTTTCCAGGCACCGAGCACTTCATCCAGCCGGTAGGCGGCGAAATCGCGGGTAAAGGCGGGCATCTCCGCCTCACTGACCCGGTCAGCAAAGGCCGCTTGCGCGGCCCCCGCCATATCAAAATTAATCAGCGTGCCGTAGCAGTCGAAGGTGATGAACTTGGGTTTGAACAGGGCCATGACGTACCTCGCAGTTGGGTAAAAGGGTTCAGAAATCAATCAGCACACTTTTATGGCGTTGGCAGGCTTCGAACGCCTGCCGCCCCAGATCCTTGCCGATGCCGGAGCCGTGGAACCCGCCGGTGGGAATAATGAAGTCGCCGGAGCGGCCATAACGGTTGATCCAGACGGTGCCGGCGGCAATCCCGCGCATCGCCCGCAGGGCGCGCGCCAGGCTCAGGGTGTGTACCCCGGCGCACAGGCCGTAAGTCGGGTGCGCGGCCAGCGCCAGCCCTTCGGCCTCGTCATCAAACAGCTGCACCGTCAGCACCGGGCCAAAAATCTCCTCCTGTACCGCCGGGCTGTCAGCGCTGACGTTCGCCAGCAGGGTCGGCTGCCAGAAATAGCCCTCGCCGGTGCCGTCAAACCGTTGCCCGCCGGTAAGGATCTCCCCGCCTGCGCGTACCGCCGCCTGCACCACCGAGGCGACTTTCTCCGCCTGCCGGGCGTTGATCAGCGGCGCGTAGCGGCTGGACTCCTCCCAGGTGACGCCGGGGCGGAAGGCCGCGCAGCGGGCGATCAGTTTCGCTATCAGGGCATCGGCCACGCCGCGCTGCACAATCAGCCGGGTGCCGGCCACGCACGCCTGCCCGCCATTGGCGGTGAAGCCGCGCAGAATGCGATCGGCCACCACATCCAGATCGCCTGCGTCATCAAACACCAGCTGCGGGCTTTTGCCGCCCAGCTCCAGCGTGACCGGTTTCATGCCGTTAAACGCGGCATCGCTCATGATGCGTGCGCCGGTCTGGGTCGAGCCGGTAAAGGAGACTTTACGTACCAGCGGGTGCGCCACCAGCGCGCTGCCGGTTACCGCGCCGCTGCCCTGCACAATATTCAGCACCCCGGCCGGTAACCCCGCCTGCACCGCCAGTTCCGCCATGCGCACGGTGGAGTACGGCGTGAGTTCAGAGGGTTTCAGCACCACCGCATTACCGGCCGCCAGCGCCGGGCCGCACTTCCACGACGCCATCGACAGCGGGAAATTCCACGGCGTGATGGCCCCGATCACGCCATACGGCTCCGGCACCAGCATGCCCAGGCTGGCATCACGGGTCGGCAGCAGGTCGCCGCTGTATTTGTCGGCGCATTCGGCATAAAAACGGATCGCCTCGGCGGTAAACGGCAGCTCGTGGTTGACCACGTCGCTGATCGGGCGGGTGGAGCCGAGGGCTTCGAGTTGCGCCAGCGCGCTGTCAGTGGCGATCAGATCCGCCCAGCGGCGCAGCACCGCGCCCCGTTCTCGCGGCGGGCAGGCTGCCCAGCCGCTGGCGTTTACCGCCTGGTCAGCCAGCGTGACCGCCTCATCCACCTGCGCCGCGCCCGATTCGTATAACTCCCCGGCGACCTGGCCGTCTGACGGGCGTTTCACCGGGAAAGCCGCGCCCTCTCCCCGGCAATACTCACCGTTAATAAACTGCCCGGCAGGCAGCACCACCTTGTTGGGGTTAAAACTCAGCATGGCATCATTCCTTTTCTTCGCCGGATGAAAGGTGTACAGACGCAATTGCTAACCCGTTAATAAATAACGGTGTTGGCGCTTATGAGGAAGATATTGCAGGTTGCATGCCAGAATGGCGGAAAAAATTTTAATGCGTAAACGGCGGTGGAAAAAAATTTCCTGCCGAATTCGCAGGGGAAATAACGGGCGGAATGCGCGGCCGGGCTTTTAGGGCGTTAAGGTGATTTTTTGTGCACCGCGACAGGGCAATTTCCCACCGCTGTGCACCAGCGCCGGAATAAGTTTATTCCACCCGGCAATAACGCGCCGCTGAAAAAAGTGTGACGCAAATCACTTCTTGCCGTGGCCGGATGGGGCGACTACACTGCCCGGCCCGCAAGGGGTGGGGAGTCAGATGCGGGAATATCCCGCCGGCGCTGTTGCGCTGCCATAACAGCCCCCAGGTTTTTCCTTTCATCTTCAGCGCCGGGCTTCGCCCTGTCGCCGTCGTTCTTTTTATTTGAATCACAACGTAAGCCGTATTTCACCATGGAAAAAAACAGTTTTACCCCCTCGCCTGCGCCCTCCCTCGCCCTGGCGATCTTTGCGCTGGCGCTGGGAAGCTTTGCCATCGGCATGAGCGAGTTCTCTATCATGGGCCTGCTGGCCGAAGTCTGTCAGTCGATGTCTGTGACGCTGGCGCAAGGCAGCCATTTCATCAGCGCCTACGCGATTGGCGTGGTGATCGGCGCGCCGCTGTTTTCACTGCTGACCACCCAGTTGCAACGCAAACACCAGTTGATGCTGTTTATGGCGCTGTTCCTGGCCGGGAACCTGGCCAGCGTGCTGGCGGCGGATTACCACGCGCTGGTGCTGGCGCGTTTCGTCAGCGGCCTGCCGCACGGGGCGTTTCTCGGGGTGGCGGCGCTGGCGGCAGCCTCGCTGGTGTCACCGGATCGCCGTGGTAAAGCGGTGGGGAATGTGCTGCTCGGGCTGACGCTGGCGTCACTGCTGGGTAATCCGCTGGCGGCCATGCTGGGGGAATATATCAACTGGCGCTGGGCGTTCGGCACCGTGGCGCTGATCGCGCTGGTGGATGTGGTGCTGATTGCGGCAATTTTCCCGAAAACCGCGCAAGACCCCACCAATTCACCGCTGAAAGAGATTAAGGCACTGATGAACCGGCGCATCTGGCTGACGCTGGGGATTGCGGCGATTGGCTTTGGCGGCATGTTCTCGGTGATCAGTTACATCTCGCCGGTGGTGACCTATGCGGTGCACCTCTCCCACAGCTGGCTGCCGGTGATTCTGTTCGCCTTTGGGCTGGGCATGGTGGCGGGCAATCTGGCCGGCGGCTGGGCGGCGGACAAAAAGGTCATGCTGTCGATGTTCTGCATTCTGCTCTGGAGCATCGCGGTGTTGCTGCTGTTCCCGTTGCTGGCCCCGACGCTGTTTGGCGCCATCCTCGGCAGTTTCCTGATCGGCACTAACCTCGCGCTCTGCGCGCCGTTGCAGGTACGGCTGATGCAGGTGGCGGGCAAAGCGCAGACCCTGGCGGCCACGCTGAACCATTCGGCGTTCAACATCGCTAACGCCCTGGGTGCCAGTGTGGGGGCTTATGTGGTGGAAAATGGCTACCCGGTCACCTATACCGCCACCTATGGGGCGATCCTGCCGCTGTTGGGGCTGGTGATTTTCCTGCTCTCCCTGCTGAATGAGCGCGTCTCGCGCCCCCGCCCGGTGGTAATCACGCCGGAAGCGTAATGCTGTTGTACGTGGCCTTACGGGGCCACGTTCTCCCCCTGTTTTTCTGTTTACGCCAATAACACACCTTCATAGCCAATTATCCACATAGGCCTGACCTATGCATGTCATTACAGTTAGCCTATATCAACGTCCAATGAGGGAAACCGGGCTATCTTTGATTCCTTTACTCTGTAAGGAACCCGGCTATGCGCATTGTATCGGTATTCAGATATGGCAATAACCTGGCTATCCGTCGATGCCCAAACTTCGATGGTGGCAGCATCCTACGCGACGCTTCCCTGATTTTGCGACCGGTGAAACCCAGCTGGAGAACGTTTTTGCTGGAAGAAAAAGCAGATGCGGATTTTATGGCTGAGCGGCAGAATGTCATGGATGAACAGTGATTTAAGCCATGAATACCCACTTTTACTAAAAAGCCCCCTCAGCCCGTCGACTGCGGGCAGAGGGGGGCAGAAAAAGAGCCGCGTTGGCAGGTTTCACGCGAATTCAAAAATATAGTCAAAAAACGTGTCTTCCCTGAGCGGCATAATTTTCTTTTTATTGGCGCAATCAATCAGCCCCCATTCATCGAAGTCGGCCCGGCTGTCATTAAGGCGGCATTCAAACAGGTTTTTCTCCTCGCCGTTCATATGCAATGACACCAGAAGCCGCCCTTTTACCCCACCCAGGCAATACATGCCCAACGGCGTGATATGTAAGTGCTTCTCTTCATTAATCAGGGTCATGCCGGGGATCTGGTAGATTACTTCCGGGGCAATATGTTCAGTGAGGCTATTTTCCCATCTGTTGCAGTGAATCGGTGTATCACGAAACCATTTTTCGACGATCTCCAGCAGACGCAGGGTCTCCTTCCTGAACACTTCAATGTCATCGTGCAGGTTGTTGGCGACGGCTTTTTTGCTGTTTTTATGGGCAAGCTTTTTAAAAAACTTATTCTGAGCAGACATTATTCTCTCCTTCCCCGTATAAGGGGCGGTGAGTAAACGGGTAACCACCAGCAATCAAATTGACTCGTCCGCGATATCTGGTTCCCCTGGTATAAATACAGCACACTGATAAACATGCTGTATCAGCCATTAAATCACGCCCCTCCAGGGGATATTTTTTTACGCATCCGTTGGGATAAGTATAACTACCCCTTTTTGCGACAGAAACTAACCCGCATAATTTAGTTCAGATAATGGCGTTTAATGATTTATTTGAGATAAATGAGGCAGTTTTTCAGGGCAATGATGCCGGCGGCGAAGAGATAAACACCCTCATTTTTTATCAAAACATATTAGCCGGACTGTTCAATCAATGAAAATATTGTCATTCTGTATTTAGCGCTTCGCTGGCGTTATCTTTATCACCTACCTTAGCTTTCCTTTATCACGCTGCGTGCAATGCGGGCGGGTGAAGGGCGTAAAATCATTACCCACAGTAAACAGGACAAATTATGCAGCAATTACCCGTATCTTATTTCTATATTTACCAGGATTCGCGCCAGGCGTGGAATTGGCGCCTGATGTCGCGGCGGGGGCAGGTTATTGCTGTCAACCCCGCGGCCTATGACGATCTTGCTGTCTGTAAGGAGGACATTAAGCAAATGACGCTTGATACGGCGCTGGCCGTCTGTGTGGGGGACAATCACTATATGAGGAGCACGATGTAAGTTTGGTGGTATCCCTCGTTTTCACCGATCAGATACCGGCTTTCCTCGACCTTCCGGTAAAGCTGGTATTGTGTTGGAGGACAAGTGGGGTCAGCGCGCTATATGCGTGGTCTTATGCTCACAATCATTGTACAACGATTGCTCACATAACCTGAGGAGCATTTCCAATGCGAACCATCACCTATAGTGAAGCGCGACAAAATCTCTCAGCAACCATGGTACAAACCGTTGAGGATCAGGCCCCGGTGCTGATTACCCGCCACGATGGTACATCTTGTGTCTTAATGTCACTGGAGGAGTACAACTCGCTGGAGGAGACCGCGTATTTGTTACGCTCCCCAGCAAATGCCAAAAGGCTGATGAATGCCATTGAATGCCTGAGAAGCGGAGCGGGGACAGAAAGGGACATCGATGAATGAAATTAATTTTGCGCCTTCACATACCGCTATTCTCCCTCGCTGATATCCCCTTTTAGCGTTGCAGAGCGGCACCTTGCCCGGTAACGACGGGCATCCCTCCCCTATGTTTTTCAAGCAATACCCTACAAACATATAATTTGTCAATTACTCACAAATTATCCATTCTTGAAATCTATAATATCACGCTTTATTCACGCCCTTGTTTCATACAAATTTTCGATCGTTTTAATCTTATCGATCCACCAAATAAATAGCACTTATTAGAAGCAGTGAAATCAATGCATTAATAAGAATTAACCCACAGTAACATTACTATTAAAAATCTATAAATTGATATGCCTTTTCACTTCACTAATATACTCCCCGACTTTCCAGATACGCTTTCCCAAAATTGGGCATGGCGTCTTTTATGAATTGATTATTCACAGGATTTTTAAAAATGAAGAAAGGATTTGTTATTTCTGCCATTGCGGCACTGGTTCTGAGTCAATCCGCTTTTGCAGCGGATAACGGCGACGGCACCATCCGTTTTAAAGGCGAGATTGTGGATGCGCCTTGCGTGGTCTCCGCCGACTCCCAAAACCAGGAAGTTAACCTGGGCCAGGTAAAAACCACGACCCTAAAAGATCCAGGCTCCAAATCCCCGGCAAAAGCTTTCCAGATCAAACTGGAAGAGTGCGATATCTCCACCAAGCAAAATGTGCAGGTGCAGTTCGACGGCCTGGCAGATGATGACGGCCGCTTGCTGGTGAATAACGAAGCCGGGGCCGCCACCAAAGTGGCCATCGGCCTGTTCAACAAAGCCGGCGCGGACATTAAGGTAGGCACCGCCACGGCGGCTGAAACCCTGAAAGCAGGCCAGAACGTGCTCTATTACTCCGCCGCCTATGTCAGCAAAGAAGGCGGGGCAACACCGGGTTATGGCAATAGCCAGGTTGATTTCAATGTGACCTACAACTGATCACCCAAGGCGCACCTGACGCTAAGGTGAATCGCCATGTCCTGCGGGCAGCATAAACTTTTCATGCCGCCCGTTTATTTTATGCCGGGCGCAATCATGACACTGACCAAAAAACTCCTCTGCTCTCTTTTCTGTCTTCTCCCCCTTGCGCAAAGTGCTTATGCGGCCGGGGGCATCGCCATGAGTGCCACGCGCGTGATTTATCAGGCTGATAAAAAAGAGGCTTCACTTACCGTCAGTAACCGCAATGACAAAGAAGCGTTCCTGATCCAGGCCTGGGCAGAGGACGTCAGCGGCAATAAAAAAACCCCGTTTGTGATTACCCCGCCGCTGTTCCGCCTTGATCCCGCGAAAGACAATGTGCTGCGTATTGTGCACCTCGGCGCACCACTGCCGCAGGATCGGGAATCCGTTTACTGGATTAATGTGAAGGCGATTCCGTCCACCTCCGAGGCCAGCCAGAGCAAGAACGTGCTGCAAATTGCCGTGCGCACCCGGCTGAAGCTGTTCTACCGGCCGGTGGGGCTGCCGGGCAATGCCAATGACGCTTACCGCCAGCTGACCTTTACCCGTCAGGGCAATCAGGTGGTGATCCACAACCCCACGCCTTACACCCTGTCGTTTGATCACCTCGCGTTTGATGGCCGGGATGCCGGGCGCGTCCCGATGGTACCGGCCAAAGGCCAGGTAAGCCAGCCGCTGCCTGCCGGTATGCAGAGCGCGGCCACCGTCACCTATTCGGTGATTAATGATTTCGGTGCCTCAAGTGACACCCTGAATCAGCCGGTTAAATCCTGAATGACACCCTTTCCCTCCTTACCTGAGTGACCATCACCATGCAGCGGATGCAGAAGCCCCAACACCCGGCCTTTTGTCAGCGCTTTATACGTTCGGCCCTGGCGGTGCTGGTGGCCGGTGCCTGTGGCGCACAGGCCGCGCAGTTCAACCCGCGCTTTCTGGAAGATGTCGGTACCGGCGGCGCACTGGCCGACTTGTCGATTTATGAAGGCGCAACCGGTAAACAGCTGCCGGGGAATTACCGGGTAGAGATTGTCGTTAATGAGCGTAAGCATGAGGTGCGCGAGCTGGCATTCAGCGCCGCGACGGCCGACCAGCAGGCCGCCGGTGAATCCCTGACGCCCTGCCTGAGCCGGGTGCAACTGGCGGAGCTGGGGGTGCGGGTTGAGCGTTTCCCGGCGATGGCGGCGTACCCGGCCGAGGCCTGTGTGCCGTTTACGGAACAGATACCCAACGCCGCCAGCCATTTTGATTTCAACAACCAGACCCTGATCCTCAGCTTCCCGCAGGCGGCGATGGTGCAGACCGCCCGCGGCACGGTGCCGGAAAGCCGCTGGGATGAGGGCATCCCGGCGCTGCTGCTGGACTACAGCTTCTCCGGCAGTAACGGGCGTACCGACACCGACTACCGGGAGAACCGCTACACCGATGAGTGGGGCCGCGAGCATAACGACAGCAGCGGCGGGCGCAGCTACAGCAACGGCTACTATTTCAACCTGCGCAGCGGCGTTAACCTCGGTGCCTGGCGCTTGCGCAATAATGCCACCTGGAGCCGCTACGACGGGCAGACCACCACCGACAACCTCGGCACCTACCTCACGCGCAATATCGTGCCGCTGAAAGCCGATCTGACGCTGGGTGACACCTACACCTCCGCCGATGTGTTTGACAGCGTACAGTTCCGCGGCGTGCAACTCACCTCGGATGATGAAATGCTGCCGGACAGCCAGCGCGGCTTTGCGCCGGTGGTGCGCGGCATTGCCCGCACCAATGCGGAAGTGGTGATTGAGCAGAACGGCTACGTGATTTACCGCACCTTCGTGCAGCCCGGCGCGTTTGAGATTAACGATCTCTACCCCACCTCCAGCAGCGGTGACCTGACGGTGACCGTCAAAGAGAGCGACGGCCGTGAGCAGCGTTTCATCCAGCCGTTTGCGGCGGTCTCGATCCTGCAACGTGAAGGGCACCTGAAATACAGCGTCAGCGGCGGTGAGTACCAGGGCGGGAACTATGACTCCGGTAACCCGCAATTCCTCCAGGGCCATGCGATTTATGGCCTGCCGCACGGCATCACGGCTTACGGCGGCACGCTGTTCTCCGAAGACTATAACGCCCTCGCGCTGGGCGCGGGCATCAACCTGGGTAACATCGGCGCCGTCTCGCTGGACATCACGCAGGCAAAAAGCGACCTGGGTGACGGCCGCAACGAACAGGGCCAGTCTTACCGTTTTTTGTATGCCAAAAGTTTTGCCGACAGCGGCACCGACTTCCGCCTGCTGGGTTACCGCTACTCCACACAGGGCTATTACAGCTTCCAGGAAGCCACCGACGTGCGCAACCACGCCGACAGCGACTACGCCCGTTACCACCAGCGCAGTCAGTTACAGGGCAATATCACCCAGCAGATGGGGCGTTACGGCTCGGTCTATTTCAGCATGAACCTGCAGGATTACTGGGGCGATGACGGCACCCAGCGCTCCGTCAGCGGCGGCTATAACGGCCGCATCGGCCCGGTGAGCTGGGGCATGGCCTACAGCTATACGCGCTCACCGGACTATGACGACCCGGATCACCTCTTCTCCTTTAACGTCTCGGTGCCGCTGGGGCGGGCCTGGAGCTCTTACCGCATGACCAGCGATCTCAAAGGGCGCACCAATCATCAGGTCGGGCTTAGCGGCACCGCGCTGGCGCAGCGCAACCTGAACTGGAGCGTGCAGGAGGGTTACGGCTCAGACGGCGTCGGCAACAGCGGCAATGCCTCACTGGGCTATCAGGGCAGCAAAGGCAATATCGATCTCGGCTACAACTATGCGCGTGACAGCAGCCAGGTGAACTACGGCCTGCGCGGCGGTGTGGTGGTTCATAGCCAGGGCGTGACGCTGTCACAGCCATTGAGCGAGTCGATGATCCTGGTGAATGCAGCGGGCGCGGCAGGCACCAACGTCAGCAATAACAGCGGCGTGGCGCTGGACCACTTCGGCAACGCCATTATCCCCTACGCCACCCCCTACCGGGAAACCGAAGTCTCGCTGCGTACCGATACGCTGGGTGACAACGTGGACCTCAGTGAACCGATCCAGTACGTGGTGCCGACCCGCGGCGCGGTGGTGCGGGCGCAGTTCACCACGCAGGTGGGCTACCGGGTGATGATGACCCTGAGCCGGGCGGATGGCCGCGCCGTGCCGTTTGGCGCTACCGCCACGCTGGCGCAGAAAGAGAATGCGAAAACCCTTCAGAGCGGCATCGTCGGCGAAGAGGGCCAGCTCTATATGAGCGGCCTGCCGGAAAAAGGCACCCTGACGGTGAGCTGGGGCAAAGAGGCGGGGCAGCAGTGCAGCGCGCCGTACCGCGTCACGCTGTCAGACCAACCTGCATCGGTGGTCAGTCTGACCGCACGCTGCCAATAATTATCGAGGCTAAAAAGATGAAGTGGAAAATGTTCAGTGCGCTGGCAGCGCTGGTCACCGGATTGCTGGTGCTGAGTGCGCCGGTACGGGCGGTAGGGGATTGGGGGCCGTGTATTCCAGATGGCCCTGTACATGACTATCACGCAGAGATCGATAAAACCGTTTCTAACCCCGCAGAGAATTTCGCCGGGAAATCTATTCCTGGTTTTTATAATTGGAATCTGGGCGGTACATACTCTGCTACATGCCCCTGTTCCAATGATGAGTCACAGAAAGCCAATGTCTACTACTCTGGGGAAAGCACGCTACCACCGGGGCATACAGAAGGGGGGGTAACATTTTATAAGATAAATGAAAATCTGGAGTTTGCTGCAAAAGTCTTCATTTCGGGGGGTACCCAAAACTATTTTTACGTTCCTTTCCAGAATATTTCAAATAATACAAATAACCGGACTTCTTGCAATATAGCATCGAGTATATATGGAAGTGGTGCACAAGGCACTCTGGACCTTTATATCGCCAGGCCGTTCGTTGGTGAAAGTATTATTCCAAATACTACCTTGTTACAGATATATGGCGTCAGGGCCTGGAACAAAAGTACTATAATTCCTCCGCACGGTTCCATACCTATGGCTATGGTTACCATCAGTGGTAAAATTGTGGTGCCGCAAGGCTGCGAAATTCCAGCCGGGTACACCACCGAAATTGATTTTGGTGACTACAACGCCCGTGACTTTAAAAATAGAAACGGCGATATGCCCGCCAATGCCCGGATTATAGAAAAGAAACTCAATTTTAAATGCTCGAACATCTCGGACGGCGTACATATCTATTTAAAACTGGAAGGAAAGACCAACCCTAATAACACGGATGCGATCGATCTGGGTAACCCGGATATTGGCGCCATCGTTACCCGCAAAAGCGGCACCGTACTGCGCCCCGGCACTCATGATAATGTCGAGCTTGAGGTGGGGCCGCTTAACGGCGTTGACCGTGATGCCGGCGTAACCTTAAAGGCTTACCCGATCAGCACCACCGGCAAAATCCCGCAGAGCGGCGAGTTTGACGGCATCGCTACCCTTAGTCTGGACGTGGAGTAACGGGATGAAACGCACTCTGTTCCTGGCGGCCTGTGTCGCCGCCCCATTGTTCTCCCAGCCGACACAGGCGATGGAAAATATCGGCAAACCCGGCGAACTGCATTTTAAAATCCGGATTCTTCAGGGCACCTGCATACTCGCGGATAACGCGCTGGAGGTGGATCTCGGCACCCTTTACCTGCACCGCAGTAAAGGCCGGACCCGGGGAAGTGACACCCCCGGCAGCGTACTGGGCGAAAAGCCGTTTGCGCTGGAACTGGAAGAGTGCGGCGATGTGGCGCGTGCTTACGTCAAAATGGATGGCGAAGCCGACAGTGACGATGCCACCCTGTTCAAACTTAACGGCGGCGCGCGTGGTGTTGCACTGAAAATCAGCACCGTCGCCGGGAAACAGCAGCGCCCGCAACCCCTTTCCGCAGCGGAAGACGGGATACAGTGGAACCTCACCAAAGACCAGAACAACCGGCTCGACTACGTGGCGCAGTATGTGGTGACCCAAAACAACCCACAGGCGGGCCACGCCGAAGCACTGGTGAATTTCTCGATTACTTATGAGTAGGCCAGCAATGGCGCGGCGGCCGGAACAGGTGACACTTTTCCGGCCGCCGCTCCCTCAAATAAACCGGCTTAAAAAGGCGCGGGTGCGGGGGTGGCGGGGGTCAACCAGCACATCTTCCGGCGCGCCCTGCTCCACCACGTAACCGCGATCCATAAACACCACCCGATCCGCCGCTTCACGGGCAAACCCGATCTCGTGCGTCACCACAATCATCGTCAGCCCTTGCGCCGCCAAATCACGCATGGTGGCGAGCACCTCCCCCACCAGCTCCGGATCGAGGGCTGAGGTGGGCTCATCAAACAGCATCAGGGCCGGTTTGATCGCCAGCGCCCGCGCAATCGCCACCCGCTGCTGTTGCCCGCCGGAGAGATGGCGCGGGTAGGCATCCGCTTTGTCACTCAGCCCGACGCGGGCCAGCAGTTCATGGGCGTAACGTTCTGCCTCCTGACGGCTCTGCTTGTGGATGCCAATCGGCGCTTCGGTGATGTTCTGCAACACCGTCATATGGGGGTAGAGGTTGAATTGCTGGAACACCATGCCGATGCCGCGCCGCTGGCGGGCAATGGCCCGCGCACTCAGCCGGTGCAGGCGCTCGCCGCGCAGCTGGTAACCAATCTGCTCGCCCTGCACCAGGATATAGCCGCGATCCATCTCTTCCAGGTGGTTGATACAGCGCAGGAAGGTCGATTTCCCCGAGCCGGACGGCCCCAGGATCACCACCACCTCACCGGGGTTCACGTCCAGATCGATGCCTTTCAGCACATTGTTATCACCATAACTTTTATGTACGTTGCGCGCCTGCACCAGCGGCCGCACCGGATGTTGTTCAGGGTGGCTCATGCGCCCTCCTTATAAGATGTCCCTGGATGGGCAGGCACTGCCGGGGCGTCAACCGTGGGTGAACGGCGCCTGGTGGCCGGGGCGGAACGGCGCGTGCCGCGTGCGTAATAACGTTCAATGGCCGATTGCCCGAGGTTCAGCAAAGAGGTAATCAGCAAATACCAGATCACCGCGACCATCAGCATCGGGATCACTTCAAAAGTGCGGTTATAGACTGACTGCACCGAGTAGAGCAGGTCACCCATCGCAATCACGCTCACCAGCGAGGTCGCCTTGATCATGCTGATCAGCTGGTTGCCGGTCGGCGGAATAATGGAGCGCATCGCCTGCGGGATGATAATCCGGCGCAAGGCCCGCGCCCGCGACATGCCGAACGCCTGCGTGGTCTCGACCTGGCCGTTGTCCACCGACATCAGCCCACCGCGGATAATCTCCGCCATATAGGCCGCCTCATTCAGCGCCAGCCCGGCAATCGCGGCCGTCAGCGGCGTGATCAGGTCATTGGTGTTCCAGCGCGCCAGTTCCGGCCCGAACGGAATGCCCAGGCTGACGTAGGGGAACAGCGTGGACATGTTGTACCAAAAGATCAGTTGCACCAGCAGCGGCGTACCCCGGAAGAACCAGATGTATAACCCGGCCAGCCCGCGCAACAACCGGCTGTTGGAGAGCCGCGCCACCGCCAGCAACAGGCCGATGATCACCCCCAGCAACATGGACACCACCGTCAGGCCAAGCGTGACACCCAACCCCTTAATCACTGACGCTTCAGTAAACCACTGCGCCACCACCTGCCACTCAAAGTTCTTATTGGTGGCGACGACCCACAAAAAATAGGCGGCCAGGGCGATCACCACGGCCCATGCCAGCCAGCGGCCCAGCCCGGCGGGGGCGTGGGCGAACTCAACATTACGGTGCTGCTCCAGTGCCTTGACCGGGTATGCCTGCGTATCGCCATCCTTGATTGCCGGGTCTGGGCGAGACGTTTCTGTATTCATTGGGTCGCCTCTTTTGCCAGGTTAATGCCCGGTGCCTTGATCATATTATTTTCCAGGCCCCACTTTTTCATGATGGTGGCGTAGGTGCCGTTATCGAACAGGGTCTGGAACGCGGCCAGCACCACCTTGCTTAACGGCGAGTCTTTCGGCACCACCGCGCCCTGGAAAATGTCATGGAAGCCGTTTTTCTTGCCGACCCCGGCCAGTTCCAGCTGACCATTGGTTTTGGACACGAAATAGATCAGCGGCGCTTGTGAGGAGAAGAACGCATCGGAACGGTTGGATCGTACGGCCAGAATAGAGGTCGGCTGGTCCACAAAGGATTGCACGCGCACCGCCGGTTTACCCGCCTCGGTACAGCGGGTGGATTGCTTGCGGATCACCTGTTCCGCCGAGCCGCCCGCCATCACCGCAATGCGTTTGCCGCAGGTATCCTCCAGCCCGTTAATCTTTTCCGGGTTCCCGGCATGGACAGCGAACACCACAAACTCCTGCACAAAATCGATGAAGGTATTTTTGGCCTGGCGGTCCGGGTAATCCCCAATCGGCCCGAACCCTAACTGATAGCGCCCGGAGTTTACCCCGCTGAGCAGGCCGGACAAGCCGCTGACCGAGGCGTGGTGAATGGTCACCCCCAGCAGTTCGCCCATCGCCTTAGCGAGATCGGCACTGGCCCCCTCCAGCGAGTCGGTGCTGGTGGCAATCTCATACGGCGGGAACGAGCCATTGTTGACCGAGGTAAGCGTACCGGATTTCTGGATGTCAGCCGGCAGCATGGCGCGCAGCGCCGGATCCACGTTTTGCGCCGGCACCGTCACACTGTCGGCCGCAAAACCGGCGACAGAAAAACAGGCAGCGATGAGAACAGCAAGCTTGCAAAGGTGTTTTGTCATCTTCTCTCTTTCCTGTGTGGCTAACCGGCCAGGGTGAAAGCCCATTATCCGGCCTGGGAGTCTGTACATACCGCGGCCCGGTTTCGCAGGCCGCCTCTCTTTACCGGGCTGACCCTGTTAGCGAAACAACAGTGTTAACCGGTTTACATCTGCGTGTTTAATAGGAATTACTTATCCCGGCGCAGCTGTGGGGTGTCGAAACAACGATTTTCCAATACCGGCAAGACCTTCCGGGCATGCGCCAGCCGGGCTTTGTCCAGATCGGCAAATACCAGCGCCGGGCCTTCGGCAGCACGGGCAATCGCCACCCCGAGGGGATCGACCACCATGCTGTTGCCGATGTTGCGCTCACCGCACTCGCCCACCGCCACCATATAGGCGGTATTCTCCAGCGCACGCGCCGTGACCAGCACATCCCAGTGCGCTTCTTTCAGCGGCCCTTTTACCCAGGCGGCCGGCAATACCATCACCTCTGCCCCATCCAGCGCCAGCCGGCGCGCCATCTCAGGGAAACGCACGTCATAGCAGGTCATCAGCCCTACTTTAAAACCGGCGACCTCCACCAACGGCGGCACCTCGTTACCGGGCGTGACGTTTTTGGATTCCTGCATAGAAAAGGCGTCATAAAGATGCAGCTTGCGGTACTGCGCGATAATTTCGCCGTTACGCAGCGCCACCAGCACGTTCCAGGCGCGGCCATCGCCGGTAGGCGTGTGAACACTCATCATGGTGGTCAGGGTGTTGCCGCGGCTGGCCGCCAGCAACTCGCTGATAAACGGCCCATCCAGCGGTTGTGCCGCTTTCAGCACCAGATCCGGGTCAGCAATGTCACGCGCCAGAATCCCCTCCGGCAACACTAACAGGTCAGCCCCGCCTTCCTGTGCGCGGGCCATCAGCCCCAGGCAGGTTTCTGCATTAACCGGCCACTCGCGGGCCACGGCAAATTGTCCTAATGCCACTTTCATGGGCTCTCTCCTGTTAATAGGTGTGGGTAAGCGCATAGGCCGGGAACAGCTCAGCCGGCGTCAGGCAACGGGTGGTCACCCCCTGTACATGCAGTTCTGTACCGAAGTTGGCGATCATCTTTTCATTGGCGGCAAAGCCATTGGCATTCCAGTCCGGCGGCAGGTCGCGGGCGGTACGGCGCAGGTCGTCCAGCAGCCACGGGGTGGTGTCCGCGTATTTGGCGCGTTTATCCATCCAGACCTGATAAGCGCGATCAATCACCTCGCTTAAGGCCTGCGGCAACCACGGATGGGCATCGGCGATGGCCGGCTTCAACGCCAGCAGATGAATACCGGGGATGTAACCTACCTGATGGAAGTAATCGATCTCCGCCTGCCGGAAATCAGGCTGAAGCTGGCGGAAGCCGGAGCCCGGCGCGAAAAAGCCTTCCGGCATAAAGGGCGTGAACACCGCGTCCAGTTCGTCCTCTGCCAACAGGGCCATCAGCGGGCGCTCACCGGCTGCCGCCTCAATCCGGCCGGGGCGGCCAAAGCCGTTCAGGCGATCCACCACCGGGTGATCCTCCGTCAAGCGGCCGACAAACCATTGCGCGTCATCGATGCCGACCCCTTCCCGGCGCAACAGTGCGCGCGTCCAGGTGTTGCCGGAGTCCTGCCATCCGGTCAGGCCGATGCGTTTGCCTTTCAACTGGCCGAGCGTGGTCAGCGGGCTGTCGGCGGTGGTGATGATGCAGCGCTGGCGGAAGCCACGCATCAGGAAATGCGGCAGAGCCAGCAGATCGTTTTCGCCCCGGGCGCGCCCCTGGGCATAGCGGCTGAATGAGACCTCGCCGCCGTCGTAGGCGCTGTTGGTTGCCAAATCCCCCACCAGCGTACCGACCCGGTGAAGCTCAAGCGTAAAACCTTCCGGTGTGACATCCCCGAGCGCGAGGGGCGTTAAATAGTCCCAGTCCCGTACGGCCAATCTGAGTGTAATGGTCACATTGCTCCCCTGTAACTATGTTTATCTTGTTGATATTAAATAAATAATCTTTATCCGGTTAATTTATCACCGCGTTTTGATCGTTTTTTGATGCTAAATGTTTAGTTTTCTCTGTACAATAATAACTTTGTTACTGAACAAATGGGTTTCTTATGACCGGGATGATTGATGTCAACTGGCTGGCAGCGCAGCTCCAGAACCGCACCATGCGCGGTATTGCCCTCGATACGGCGGCGCTTATCCGCTCCGGCAGCATCAAGGTCGGTGCGCACCTGCCTTCAGTGCGGGATCTGGCGCAGGCGCTGAACGTCAGCCCGGCCACGGTATCGGCAGCCTGGGGCCAGTTGCGGCGGCAAAAAGTGATCGCCGGGCGCGGCCGGAACGGCATTTGGGTCTGCGGGGATCGGGTCTCGCCCCGGCCGATACGGTTTGAGCAGATAGGCAATTTTGGCGAGCATATCGTGGCCGATCTGGTGATGGCATCGCCTGACCCGGCCCTGTTGCCCGACCTCACCCAGGCATTGATCAGCGCGGCCCATACGCAAAATCTCCACAGTTACCAGCGCGAAGCGATCATGCCGGTACTGCGTGACGCCGTAGAGCCGAGCTGGCCCTACCGCGCCGGGGCCTTTATGGCCACAGACGGCGGATTCGACGGGATGAACCTGATGCTGCAAACGCTGATCATGCCGGGCTCGCAGGTGGTGATTGAAGACCCGACGGCCTCACGGCTGCTCGATATGCTGGATAACATAGGCGCGACGGTGCTGACGGTGGCGTGTGATGGAGAGGGGCCCATGCCAGACCAGCTGGCGGCTGCCCTGGCGAAGAAACCGGCGGCCTTTATCTACCAGCCGCGTACCCACTCCCATTGCGGCCACGCCGTGACAACGTCACGTTTTAATGAGCTGGCCACGGTGCTGGCAGGCTTTGACGGCTATATCTTCGAGGATGACGGGATAGGCGATCTCTCCGCGCATCCGGCGCGCAGCCTCGGCACGCACTACCCGGAGCGCACGATCCATGTGCGTTCTTACTCCAAGGTGTTCGGGCCGGATCTGCGTATGGCGGTGATGTCCGGCCCCGCCGCGCTGATTAAACAGATCCAGTCATTCAGGAACTTTGGGGTGGGCTGGAGCAGCCGCCTGCTGCAACACGCCACAGCCTGGTTATTGCAGGATGCACAAACGCAGAAAGGGGTGGCGGCGGCGCGCCAGGTCTATGCCGAACGCCGCGCTGCGCTGGTCTCGGCACTGGCACGCCGGGGCATCACCGTTCCGGCGCGGGACGGGCTGGCGCTCTGGCTGCCGGTGCCGTCCGAACAGTATGCGCTGGTGACATTGGCCGCCCGTGGCTACGCCGTGCTGCCGGGCAAACGCTGTTTGTTGGGCGAGGGGCAATTTATCCGCATCAGCACCAGCCTGATCAAAACCGAACAGGCAGAGGCCGTCGCCGAGGCGATTGCGCTGGCATACGGGGATTAACCGGGACAGAAAGGGGAATGCGCCGGGGCAGGCCCGGCGCAGAAACGTCAGCGGAGTTTCGCCTGTTTGCGCAGATAGAGCGCCAGCAGGATAAAGGTCAGCAGCCCAATCGCCGCCCCGGTTTCGCCGATATCCCCCAGCGCGGAGAACAGGATAATCTGGTTACCGAGCAGCGCGCCGAGGCCGATACCCAGGTTCACAATCGACGAGTAAATCGACATGATGATGTCCGGCGAGTTGGCGTCCGTCGCCAGCACTTTCACCTGGAATGACAGGTTCACCATCATGATCGCCATGCCCCAGAACACGCTGAGGATCAGCATCTCCAGTGCGTTGGTCGCCACAAAATTCAGCAGGAACATCGAAAGGGTAATCAGCGCAATCGACAGCATCAGCAGCGTGGTGGTGAAACGCTCGCCCATAAAGCCGAACAGCAGGCTGCCGATAATCCCCGCCCCGCCGAACACCAGCAGCAGCAAGGTGGTGAAGCCATCACCCATCTGGCCGATCTCTTTGATATACGGCTCAATATAGCTGTAAGCGGTGTAGTGCGCGGTGAACACCAGCGCGGTGAACACATAGAGGCTGAACAGCATCGGCCGGCGCAGCAGGGCCGGCACGCTTTTCAGTGACGCGTGGTGCTCACTCGCCAGCGGCGGCAGCAGTTTGTAGAGCATCACCAGCGTGACGACAGCGGACACGCCAATCGCGACGAAGGTCATCCGCCAGCCGAGCAGCTGGCCGATAATCCGCCCCAGCGGCAGGCCAAGTACCATTGCCAGCGCGGTGCCGGTCGCCAGCATACTCAGCGCCTGGGTTTTCTTGCTTGGCGGTGCCACGCGGATGGCGATCGAGGCACTGATTGACCAGAAAATCGCATGGGCCAGCGCAATGCCGATGCGCCCGGCCACCAGTATCCAGAAGTTCCATGCCAAGACCGACAGCACATGGCTGAGGATGAACACCACAAACGTCCAGAGCAGCAGGGATTTGCGCTCGACTTTACTGGTTACCAGCATCAGCGGCAGTGACATCAGCGCCACCACCCAGGCATAGATGGTCAGCATCCAGCCCGCCTGCGCGGCATCGATGTGGTAGGTTTGCGCGATGTCCGTCAACAACCCCACCGGCACAAATTCTGTGGTATTAAAAATAAAGGCGCTGATGCTGAGCAGCAGCACGCGGGACCACTGCACGCGGCGTGAAGTCTGGGGGAGTTCCGTAAAGGTGTCAGTCATGATGCAATCTACGCGTCCTACGCTGAAGTGAACAAATATTTTGAGAGTTTCATCGCAAAATTATAATGATTTTATTGAAGTCTAGACACAAGAATGTATCGCAGCAACCTGCGATAGCGCATTGATCTTAAAAAAGAGAATCGAAAAAAACCGCTGAAAAAGTGTACTCCCCGGCACGGCATTTTTATAAGGTCAGGAAGGGCGCGTTTTATTCTGCTGAGTGCCATTTACCCACTGCCCAACTATCTAAATCCATAAAAAGCATTTAGTAATTAGTCATATATTATTCCGATAAAGCCGTTTTCAATTCAGCCTCAGCTCGTCAGGATGGGGGCATTCCGTGCAGCGCAGCGGCATTTGCACGGTCGCCCCGTTTCCCAGAGATGAGATAAAAAAATGGATAAAAAAGGATTCCCCTCAATGTTCAGCGCGGTGGCCCTGGGGCTGGCGCTGACCGCTTCCAGCGCATCTGCGTTTGCAGCTGAAAAGCCCGAGACCGTGAATATCGGCTACCAGAAGGCCAATATCTTTGCGCTGCTGAAATACCGCGGCACGCTGGATGAAGATTTTAAAAAACAGGGAATTAAGGTGCGCTGGGTGGAATTCCCTGCCGGGCCGCAGATGCTGGAGGGGCTGAACGTCGGCAGTATCGACCTGGCGGCCACCGGTGATGCGCCGCCGACCTTTGCCCAGGCGGCACAGGCCGATCTGGTCTATCTTGGCCACTCCCCGGCGAACCCGAAAACCGAGGCGATTGTGGTGCCGGAAAACTCGCCAATAAAAACCGTGGCAGACCTGAAAGGCAAGCGCGTGGCGCTGAACAAAGGCTCAGACGTGAACTACCTGCTGGTCAGCGCGCTGGAAAACGCCGGACTGAACTACAAAGACATCACGCCGGTCTACCTGCCGCCCAGCGATGCCCGCGCCGCCTTCCAGCGCGGAGCGGTGGATGCCTGGGTGATCTGGGACCCGTTCTACGCGGAAGTGGAAACCCACGCCAAGGCCCGCCTGATTAAGAATGCAGAGGGGCTGGTGCCGCACTACACCTTCTACCTGGCCAGCCGCAAATTTGCTGACCACTACCCGGACACCGCCAAACAGGTGGTGGATGAACTGGCGACGCTGAGCAGCTGGGCGAACAGCCACCCGGATGACGCGGCCAAAATCCTGTCGCAATCCACCGGGCTGGAGCAGGCGATCTGGGCACGGGCGCTGGCGCGGATGCCGTTCGGCGCTGAACGCATGACGGCGGAAGTCTTTACCCAGCAACAGGCGCTGGCGGATAAATTCACCCAGATTGGCCTGCTGCCGGTCAAAGTAGACGTGCGCAGCGCCACCTGGTCACAGGACGCCGCGCTGAAGAAGTAAGGCCGCACAGAAAACACCCTAACGCGGGCGGCCGACTGGCCGCCCGCTCTGCTTACCCGCCATTGCCACTTGTTCCGTTTCTAATAACACAACACATGACGTATGGCGTCATCGCCGTTTTCTGGGGAGGTTACCGGCGCGTGATCTCACTTGCGCCACTTAGGGGCATGTTCAGCGAATGACGACAGGGATCACGGAAAGCTGTGGTGACATCAGGCGGCGACTGTCTTGTTTCCCTTATTGCAGATGTGCTGCCCCTACCCTCTTCAGCCGGTCAAATCCCGGACATCCTCAACAGGCGCCTCACCGGCCTGCAACGTATTGAACTCTTCCAGCAACGTTTTGAGCTGATCCATTTTTTGTTGGCCAAACTGCTGCTCGATCTGCCGGTAACCTGCCTCAATCTCATCACAGGCTTTTTGATACAGCGCCACGCCTTGCGGCGTCAGTGATGCAAAGAGTTTGCGCTGATCGTTCAGGGGCTTCAGCCGGAATACCAGCCCATCGCGTTCAAGGCGCGTCAGGATGCCGGTCAGGCTGGGGCGCAAAATGCACGCCTCCTGCGCCAGCGCATGAAAATCCAACGAACGGTGTTCAGCCAGAATACGGATGATGCGCCACTGCTGTTCCGTCAGGTTATGGCGGTTCAGGATGGGGCGAAAGTACCCCATCGCGGTTTCACGGGCCTGAAGTAACGCAATAGTCAGGGAATAGTACATATCAGTATCGCTTTATGGTCAGGGGCCAGGAGAAAAATGAAGTATACCTTTCACATCGCCCTGGCGACACCCCAATAATGACACGCTAAAAAACACCAAACCCATTAACAGGTTAATAGAGTGATACGCATCACAAATGCAATAACAAAAATATAACAAATTTAGACGCGCTTAAAATGTAACTCCTTGTTTTATAATTATAAAAATCAGTAAACCCCACGTTTTTTCTATGTTAAATCATCAAAACAAGCTATTGACCTTGTTCAATTCCCCGCGCTAATAATAACTCATTAACATGTTAATGAAGTGGCAATGGCGCCAAGTTGACTCAAGGAATCATGATGAAAAGGTCTGTTTTTGCCGTAGCACTCAACCACCGTTCGCAGACGGAAGCCTGGCATGATCGCTTCCATCAATCGCCCTACCAGACGCCGCCAAAAACGCCGGTCTGGTTCATCAAGCCGCGCAACACGCACCGCCGTGACGGCGACACCATCGCGTTACCCAGCCGGCAGCAAACATTCAGCGGCGGCACGCTGGCTGTCATCATCGGCCAGACCGCACGCAAGGTGGCCGCTGCCGATGCCGCTGCTTTCATCCAGGGGTACGCGCTGGCAAACGATCTCAGCCTGGCGGAAGAGAGCTTCTATCGCCCGGCAATTAAGGCGAAGTGCCGTGACGGCTTCTGCCCGATAGGTGAGCCGGCCCCCCTGAAAGACATCAGTGCGCTGGAGATCATTACCGAGGTAAACGGTGTCGGGAAGCAGCGCTGGTCCACAGCGGATCTTCACCGTAATGCCGCGGAACTGATCGCCGCGTTGAGTGATTTCGCGACGTTGCAGGCGGGGGACGTGATCCTGCTTGGCACGCCGCAGCAGCGCATTGAGGTGAACCCCGGTGATGAAGTGGTGATCCGCGCAGCGGGCCTGCCGCCGCTGCATAACCACTTCAGCACCCAGGCTGAGGCGCAAACCCAGCCGGAGGGGCATGCCACCCTGTTCGCCCTGGGCCTTAACTACGCCGATCACGCCGCCGAGCTGGAATTTAAAGCGCCGGAAGAGCCGCTGGTGTTCATCAAAGCCCCGAACAGCCTCACCGGCGATCACTGTGTCAGCGTACGGCCGGATAATGTCGACTATATGCACTACGAAGCGGAGCTGGTGGTGGTGATCGGCAAAACGGCGCGCAACGTCAGCCGCGGGCAGGCACTGGAGTACGTGGAGGGGTATACGCTATGCAATGACTACGCAGTACGCGACTACCTCGAAAACTATTACCGGCCGAACCTGCGCGTCAAAAGCCGCGACACCCTGACGCCCCTGCTGCCTGCCGTTGTTCCGCGCAGCGCCATCCCTGACGCGCAAAACCTGCAATTGAAAACCTTCATCAATGGCGAGTTACGCCAGTCCGGCAATACGCGTGACATGGTGTTCGATGTGCCTTTCCTGATCGCCTACCTGAGTGAATTTATGACGCTGCAACCGGGCGACATGATCGCCACCGGCACGCCCAAAGGGCTGGCAGACGTTAACCCCGGCGATGAGGTGGTGGTGGAGATCGAAGGCGTGGGCCGGTTAACCAACCGCATTGTGAGTGAACAACAGTTTGAGGAGAGCCTGAAGTGAAAAAGATTAATCACTGGATCAACGGCAAAAACGTTCCCGGCAACGACTACTTCACTACCACCAACCCGGCGAACGGCGAGGTGCTGGCGGAGGTCGCGGCGGGGGGTGAAAAAGAGGTGCATCAGGCGGTGGAAGCTGCCAAAAACGCCTTCCCCGGCTGGGCCAATACGCCGATGAAAGAGCGTGCGCGCCTGATGCGCCGCCTTGGCGAGCTGATTGACGAGAATGTCCCGGCCATCGCGGAAATGGAAACGGCGGACACCGGCCTGCCGATTCACCAGACCAAAAATGTGCTGATCCCGCGCGCGTCGCACAATTTTGAGTTCTTCGCTGAAATCTGCCAGCAGATGAACGGCCGCACCTATCCGGTTGACGACAAAATGCTCAACTACACCCTGGTTCAGCCGGTGGGCGTCTGCGCGTTGGTGTCACCGTGGAACGTACCGTTCATGACCGCCACCTGGAAAACTGCGCCCTGCCTGGCGCTGGGAAATACGGCGGTGCTGAAGATGTCGGAACTGTCGCCGCTCTCCGCCGATCGCCTCGGTGAACTGGCACTGGAGGCGGGCATCCCGGCCGGGGTACTCAACGTGGTGCAGGGCTATGGCGCGACGGCCGGCGATGCGCTGGTGCGCCATCACGATGTGCGCGCCATCTCCTTTACCGGCGGCACCGCGACCGGCCGCAAGATTATGCAGAGCGCCGGGCTGAAAAAATATTCGATGGAGCTGGGGGGTAAATCGCCGGTGCTGGTGTTTGAAGATGCCGACATCGATCGGGCGCTGGATGCCGCGCTGTTCACCATCTTTTCCCTGAACGGTGAGCGCTGTACCGCCGGGTCACGCATCTTCATCCAACAGAGCATCTACCCGGAGTTCGTCAAACGCTTTGCCGAGCGCGCCAACCGCCTGCGGGTAGGCGACCCGACCAACCCGGAGACCCAGGTCGGGGCGCTGATCAGCCCGCAGCACTGGGAAAAAGTCTCCGGCTATATCCGCCTCGGCATTGAGGAAGGGGCCACGTTGCTGGCGGGCGGCCCGGACAAACCGGCGGGCCTGAGCCACGGCAATTTCCTGCGCCCCACGGTGCTGGCCGACGTCGATAACCGGATGCGCGTGGCGCAGGAGGAGATCTTTGGCCCGGTGGCCTGCCTGCTGCCGTTCAAAGATGAAGCGGAGGGCCTGCGCCTTGCGAATGACGTGGAGTATGGCCTCGCCTCCTATATCTGGACGAAAGACGTCAGCAAAGTCCTGCGTCTGGCACGCAACATCGAAGCCGGCATGGTGTTTGTCAACACGCAGAATGTGCGCGACCTGCGCCAGCCGTTCGGCGGCGTGAAAGCCTCCGGCACCGGCCGTGAAGGGGGCGAGTACAGTTTCGAGGTGTTCGCGGAAATGAAGAACGTCTGTATCTCGTTTGGCGATCACCCCATCCCTAAATGGGGTGTGTAACCCACTCTCCCCGGCTGCCGGGGCAACCTATTCTGACCCTGAAGAGAACATTGAAGAGAACATCATAATGAAGACACCAACCCTGACCACCTCCCTGCCTGCGCCGGATGTCCTGCGCTGTGCCTATATGGAAATCCAGGTCACCAGCCTGAGCGCGGCGCGTGAGTTCTATGTCGATATCCTTGGCCTGCATGTCACCGCTGAGGATGAGAAAACGCTGTACCTGCGCTCGCTGGAAGAGTTCATCCATCACAACGTGGTGCTGCGTGAAGGCCCGGTGGCGGCGGTGGCAGCCTTCGCTTTCCGTGTCCGCGCACCGGAAGATGTGGACCGTGCCGAAGCCTATTATCAGGCGCTGGGCTGCAAAACCGAGCGCCGTGTGAACGGTTTTGTCAAAGGCGTGGGCGATGCGGTACGGGTCGAAGATCCGCTGGGGTTCCCCTATGAATTCTTCTACGACGTGCAGCATGTTGACCGCCTGGCCTGGCGCTATGACCTCTACACGCCCGGCGCGCTGGTACGCCTTGACCACTTCAACCAGATCACACCGGACGTGCCGCGTGCGGTGGACTATATGCAGGGGCTGGGCTTCCGCGTCACGGAAGAGATCCGTGATGAGAACGGCGTGGTGTACGCCGCCTGGATGCGCCGCAAAGCCACGGTGCATGACACCGCGATGACCGGCGGTGCAGGCCCGCGGATGCACCATATCGCTTTCGCCACCCATGAGAAACACAACATCCTGGCGATTTGCGACAAGCTCGGCGCGCTGCGCAAATCAGACATGATCGAGCGCGGGCCTGGCCGCCACGGCGTCTCTAACGCCTTCTACCTCTACCTGCGTGACCCGGATGGCCACCGCATCGAAATCTACACCCAGGACTACTACACCGGTGACCCGGACAACCCGGTGGTGAGCTGGGATGTGCACGATAACCAGCGCCGCGACTGGTGGGGCAGCCCGGTGGTACCGAGCTGGTACCACGAGGGGTCACGGGTGCTGACGCTGGACGGCACCGTGCAGCCCGTCATAGCGCGTGAAGACCCGGGCGAAGAGGCGGTCACTGTAGGCGCTGACGGTTTCTCCTACACGCGCAAAGGCGATACCGAGCAGGGTTTCAAGCTCGGCAACACGCTGTGACCGTCTCCCGCCCGGGTGGGCGGGTGCTGCGTACAAAGCCTAACCCCCCCTGTGCGCCGGCGTCTGCCGGCGCCTGAAACGGAGTCTCCCATGCCCCATTTTATTGCGGAATGTACCGATAACATTCGCGAACAGGCGCAACTGCCCGCGCTGTTTGCGCAGGTCAACCGCGCCCTGGCTGACAGCGGCCTCTTCCCGTTGGGTGGGATCCGCAGCCGCGCGCACTGGATCGACACCTGGCAGATGGCCGACGGCCGGCATGATTACGCGTTCGTGCATATGACGCTGAAAATCGGCCACGGCCGCACCGTAGAGGATTTACGCCCGGTCATCACCTCGCTGTTTGAGTTAATCACACGCCACTTTGCCGGTTTAATGGCGCAGCGTTATCTGGCGCTGTCGCTGGCGGTTGAGGAATTGCACCCGGTGCTGAATTTCAAACAAAACAATGTCCACGCGCTGTTTCGTAAGGAGTGATCCGTGATGACTGATGAACTCGACCTGTTGCGCCGGCAGGCATGGATTAACGGCGAATGGACGGCCGCGCTGAGCGGCAAAACCTTTAACGTCACCGACCCGGCGACCGGCGAAGTGATTGTGCAGGTCGCCGACCTCGGCCCGGCGGAGACGCGCGCGGCGATCGAGGCCGCACAACAGGCACTGCCTGGCTGGCGCGCCCTCTCCGCCCATGAGCGCAGCGCCATCCTGAAGCGCTGGCACAAACTGATCATGCTGCACCAGGTACAACTGGCCACCTTATTAAGCCGCGAGCAGGGCAAACCGCTGAGCGAAGCCAAAGGCGAAATCACCTATGGTGCCGGTTTTATCGAGTGGTTTGCCGAGGAGGGCAAACGCACCTATGGCGAGACCATCCCCTCCCCGCACAGTTCGCGCCGGCTGGTCACCATCAAACAGCCGGTAGGGGTGGTCGCGGCGATTACGCCGTGGAATTTCCCCCATGCGATGATCACCCGCAAAGTCGGCCCCGCCCTGGCGGCAGGATGCACGGTGGTGCTGAAACCCGCCGCCGAAACCCCGCTCTCAGCGCTGGCACTGGCGGTGCTGGCGGAAGAGGCCGGGCTGCCGCACGGGGTGCTGAATATTGTCACCTCGTCCGACGCGGTCGCGGTGGGTGCCGAACTGACGCAGAGCGAAGTGGTGCGTAAGCTCTCGTTCACCGGCTCCACCGGCGTCGGCAAGCTGCTGATGGCGCAAAGCGCCGGCACGGTGAAAAAGTTGTCGCTGGAGCTGGGCGGCAACGCGCCGTTGCTGGTGTTTGACGACGCCGACCTCGACAGCGCCGTGGCCGGTGCATTGGCCGCGAAGTTCCGCAACAGCGGCCAGACCTGTGTCTGCGCCAACCGCATTCTGGTACAGGCCGGGATTTATGACGCCTTTGCCGCCCGCCTCACCGAGGCGGTCGCGGCGCTGAAGGTCGGCCCTGCCACCGACAGCGAAGCCCAGCAAGGCCCGCTGATCTCCGCTGCTGCCTGCCGGAAAGTGGAAGAGCACATCGCCGATGCGCTGGGCAAAGGCGCACGGTTGCTCACCGGCGGCAGCGCGCACGCACTGGGCGGCCGCTTCTGGCAGCCCACGGTGCTGGCTGACGCCACCCCGGAGATGCGCATCGCCCACGAAGAGACGTTCGGCCCTGTCGCCCCGCTGTTCCGCTTCCACACCGAGCAGGAGGCAATTGCGCTGGCAAACAACACGGAAAGCGGCCTGGCCGCCTACTTCTGGACGCAGAACGTGCAGCGCGCCTGGCGCGTGGCGGAGGCGCTGGAGAGCGGCATGGTAGGCATCAATGAAGGGCTTATCTCCAATGAAGTGGTGCCGTTTGGCGGCATAAAACAGTCCGGGCTGGGGCGCGAAGGGTCGCGCTACGGCATCGACGATTATCTGGAAGTGAAATATCTCTGCTTCGGCGGGATTGAGGAAACAGGAGCTACCCCATGCTGAATGACCAGACGATCCACCAACTCGCCCGCGAGCTGCATCAGGCGGAAAAAAACCGCGAGCAGACGCGCCAGCTGTCGCTGCGCCACCCGGAGATCACCCTTGACGATGCGTATGCCATCCAGCGCGAATGGGTGGCGGCGAAAATCGCGGAAGGCCGCACGCTGAAAGGCCACAAAATCGGCCTGACCTCCAAAGCGATGCAGGCCAGTTCCCAAATCAGTGAGCCGGATTACGGCGCGCTGCTGGATGACATGTTTTTCGCCGACGGCAGTGACATCCCGGCCGGGCGCTTTATTGTGCCGCGCCTTGAAGTGGAACTGGCGTTTGTGCTGGCGAAACCGCTGCGCGGCCCCAATTGCACGCTGTTCGACGTCTACAACGCCACCGATTACATCATCCCGGCGCTGGAGATCATCGACGCGCGCTGCCACGGCATTGACCCGGAGACACAGCGGCCGCGCAAAGTCTTCGACACCATCTCAGACAACGCCGCCAATGCGGGCGTGGTGCTGGGCGGGCGGCCGATTAAGCCTGATGCGTTGGATCTGCGCTGGATCTCCGCGCTGCTCTACCGCAACGGTGTGATTGAGGAATCCGGCGTGGCGGCGGCAGTGCTCAACCACCCGGCCAATGGGGTCGCCTGGCTGGCCAACAAGCTGGCCGCGCACGACGTCCAGCTGGAAGCAGGGCAGATCATTCTCGGCGGCTCCTTTACCCGCCCGGTGGCGGCCCGCCCCGGCGACACCTTCCATGTGGATTACGGCGTGATGGGTGCCATCAGCTGCCGTTTTGTTTAGGGGATCATGATGTTGCATAACGCATTTAAACAGGCACTGGCCGACAAGCAGCCGCAGATCGGTTTGTGGCTCGGGCTGGCGAACAGCTACAGCGCCGAGGTGCTGGCGGGAGCGGGCTTCCACTGGCTGCTTATTGACGGCGAACATGCGCCCAATGACGTGCGCTCGGTGCTGGCGCAGTTACAGGCCATTGCGCCCTACCCCAGCCACCCGGTGGTACGCCCCCCGTGGAATGACGCGGTGATCATCAAACAGCTGCTGGACACCGGCGCGCAGACGCTGCTGATCCCGATGGTGCAAACCGCAGAGGACGCCCAACAGGCAGTACGCGCCTGCCGCTACCCACCGCAGGGCGTGCGCGGGGTGGGCAGCGCGCTGGCGCGGGCGTCGCGCTGGAACCGCGAGCCGGAGTACCTCCAGCGCGCCAACGATGAGATCTGTGTGCTGGTGCAGATTGAGACGCGTCAGGGCGTGGAGAACCTTGAGGCCATCCTGGCGGTGGAGGGCGTCGACGGCGTCTTTATCGGCCCGGCGGATCTCAGTGCGGACATGGGTTTTGCCGGGAACCCGGCCCACCCGGAGGTGCAGCGCATCATCACCCAAAGCATGGCTGCCATTCTGGCCGCGGGCAAAGCGCCCGGCATTTTGATGGCCAACGAAACGCTGGCCCGCCATTACCTTGAGCTGGGGGCGCTGTTTGTTGCGGTCGGCGTCGATACCACCCTGCTCGCCCGCACCGCCGAAGCGCTGGCGGCGCGGTTTACCCAGCTGCCGGTGTGTGCTGCCGGCACACCACCGTCGGTTTACTGATCCTGAGGGGAGAAAACCATGACCGCCTCCACCCTGTTTACGCCGGAGAATAGCCCATCTGATATTGAGCAACGGCTGGTGAAGAAACTGTTCCGCCGCCTGATTGCCTTTTTATTTGTGCTGTTTGTTTTCTCCTTCCTCGACCGCATTAACATCGGCTTCGCCGGGTTGACCATGAGCCAGGATCTGGGCCTGACGTCCACCCTGTTCGGCCTGGCCGCCACGCTGTTTTATGTCACTTACGTGCTGTGCGGCATCCCCAGCAATGTGATGCTGGGGATCGTCGGCGCACGCCGCTGGATCGCCGGGATTATGGTGCTGTGGGGCATCGCCTCGACCTGCACGCTGTTCGCCACCGATGCCCATTCGCTCTACATCCTGCGGATGCTGGTTGGGATTGCGGAAGCCGGTTTCCTGCCGGGTATCCTGCTGTACCTGACCTGGTGGTTCCCGGCGCGTTACCGCGCCCGTGCCAATGCGCTGTTTATGATCGCCATGCCGGTGACGATGATGATCGGCTCCCTCGTGTCCGGCTATATTCTGGCGCTGGACGGGGTATGGCACCTCAAAGGCTGGCAATGGCTGTTTCTGCTGGAAGGGCTGCCGTCGGTGATTCTCGGCATCGCGACCTGGTTTTTCCTGGACGACAAACCGCAGCAGGCGCGCTGGCTGGACGCGGATGAGAAGCGCCTGCTGGTCAGTATGCTGGAGCGCGAACAGGCCGCGCCCCGCCCCGGCGGTGCCACCCACAAACCGCTCTGGCGCGAGGTGCTGACGCCGATGGTGCTGCTCTACACGCTCGCCTACTTCTGCCTGACCAATACGCTGAGCGCCATCAACATCTGGACGCCGCAAATCCTGAAAAGCTTCAATGAAAGCAGCAGCAATATCGTGATTGGCCTGCTGGCGGCGATCCCCCAGTTCGTCACTATTGTGGTGATGCTGTGGTGGGGCCGCCGGTCTGACCGCCGTCAGGAGCGTAAACAGCACACCCTACTGCCCTATCTCTTTGCGGCTGCAGGCTGGCTGCTGGCCTCCGCAACCGCGCATCCGCTGGTGCAGTTAGTGGGGATTGTGATGGCCTCCGCCGGGGCCTTTACCGCGATGGCGATCTTCTGGACAACCCCGGATCGCGTTATCAGTTATGCGGCGCGTGCGGTGGCGCTGGCGGTCATCAATGCGGTGGGCAATGTCGGTTCCGCCGTCAGCCCGCTTATCATCGGCATCCTGCGCGATATGACCCACAGCTTTACCGCCGGGCTCTGGTTCGTCGCCGGGCTGCTGGTGCTGGGCGCGCTGGTACTGGCGTTTATCCCGATGAATGAACGCCAACGCGAAGCGCCTTCTGGGCTTCCCGATGCACACCGGGCGCAGTGAGGAGCCGCCATGCACAGCAGCTTTGAGAACATTGATATCAGCAGCGTGTATGACGCGCGCTACGCCGGGGAGGAGGTGCATTATGAGACCTTTGCCCGGCTGGCGGGGTTTTTCGGGCGGGATATGCACCCCCACTGGCATGACCGTTATTACCAGCTGCATTTTCTCGCCACCGGCAAAATTACTTTGCAGCTTGACGACCATTTCTACGACGTCAAAGCCCCACTGTTTATCCTGACCCCGCCGTCGGTGCCGCATGCGTTTATTACCGGGCCGGACAGCGACGGCCACGTCCTGACCGTGCGGCAGGAGCTGATCTGGCCATTAATTGAGAGATTGTGGCCGGGGAAATCGCAGGCCATCAACCAGACGGGGATCTGCCTGTCGCTGGAGTCGTCCCCCGATACGCTGGAGGCATTGAACCACTACTGGCCCCTGATGGCAGCGGAGTTTGCCCGCCCGGCACCGGGGCGCGAGCCGCTGTTGATTGCGCTGGCTCAGGGCATCTTTACGCAGGTGCTGCGGGAGGCCCCGCCGGAAGAGGGCACGGCGTGCAGCGTGCGCGGCGAGATGCGCCAGTTCCAGCGCTTTAACCGGATGATCGATGACCATTTCCGCCAACATCTGACGGTGCCGGACTATGCGCGTGAACTCGGCATCAGTGAAACCCGGCTCACGGAAATGTGCCGGCGCTTTGCCAACCAGTCCCCCAAACGGCTTATTTTTGAGCGGGTGCTGCGTGAGGCGAAGCGCCAGTTGCGCTACAGCACCGACAGCGTTAACCAGATCTCTTACGCGCTGGGCTACAAAGACCCCGCCTATTTCGCCCGTTTCTTTCACCGGCTGGCCGGGTGTTCGCCCAGCCAGTTCCGTCACCGTTAATTTCCCCAGGCGAGGGCGTTTTCCCCTCGCCTTTTTTCTGACGGGTTGATCCCGATCGCATTTTACCGGCCGCCGGTGAAAAGTACCGGGAATCCCCTGAAACGTCTCTTCCTGACTTGCCCGCCCAGGGCTTAAATGAATTAACAGAAACAAAACATCTTAATAACAAATCAGGCGTTCACCCTGAACGCATCGCCATCTTTGTGAGGTCAAATTATGAAGCCTGAAGCCCATCGTGCTGCCACCACCCGCCCTTTCACCGGCGAGGAGTATTTAAAAAGCCTGCAAGACGGGCGTGAAATTTATATCTATGGCGAACGGGTAAAAGACGTCACCACCCACCCGGCCTTCCGCAACGCCGCCGGTTCCATGTCCACACTCTATGACGCGCTGCACGCGCCTGAAAGCCATGACAAACTCTGCTGGCAGACCGATACCGGCAACGGCGGCTACACGCACCGCACGTTCCGTTTCGCCCGCTCGGCGGAAGAGATCCGCCAGCAACGCGATGCTATTGCGGACTGGTCACGCCTGACTTATGGCTGGATGGGCCGCACGCCGGATTACAAGGCGGCGTTTGGCTGTTCACTGGGGGCCAACCCGGAGTTTTACGGCGACTACGCCGACAATGCGCGCCGCTGGTATAAGCGCATTCAGGAAGCGGGGCTGTACTTTAACCACGCCATCGTTAACCCGCCGATTGATCGCCACAAACCCTCTGACGAAGTCAAAGATGTGTATGTGCAGGTCGAGAAAGAGACTGACGCCGGCATCATCGTCAGCGGGGCCAAAGTCGTGGCCACCAACTCGGCGCTGACCCATTACAACTTTATCGGGTTCGGCTCGGCGCAGGTAATGGGCGATGACCCCAGCTTCGCGCTGATGTTTGTGGCGCCAATGGATGCCGAGGGCGTGAAACTTATCTCCCGCGCCTCCTATGAGCTGGTGGCCGGGGCGACCGGCTCGCCGTTTGACTACCCGCTCTCCAGCCGCTTTGACGAAAACGACGCGATCCTGGTGATGGATAAGGTACTCATTCCGTGGGAAAACGTGCTTATCTACCGTGATTTCGACCGCTGTCGCCGCTGGAGTGTGGAAGCAGGTTTTGCCCGCCTCTACCCGATGCAGGCCTGCGTGCGCCTGGCGGTCAAACTCGACTTCGTCACCGCGCTGTTGCAGAAAAGCCTCGAGTGCAGCGGCGTGATGGAATTCCGCGGCGTGCAGGCGGCGCTGGGTGAAGTGGTGGCGTGGCGTAACCTGTTCTGGTCACTGAGCGATGCGATGGCGGCGGAAGCACAGCCGTGGAAAAACGACGCCTGGCTGCCGGATATGCAGGCGATGCAGACCTATCGTGTGATGGCCCCGATGGCCTACGCCAAAATCAAGAACATCATTGAAAGCAACGTCACCAGCAGCCTGATTTACCTGCCCTCCAGCGTGCGCGATCTCAACAACCCGGAGATTGACCGCTATCTGGCGCAGTACGTGCGCGGCTCGAACGGCATGGACCACGAGCAACGCATCAAGATCCTCAAACTCATGTGGGATGCGATGGGCAGTGAGTTTGGCGGCCGCCACGAACTGTATGAAATTAACTATGCCGGCAGCCAGGATGAAGTTCGCCTGCAATGCCTGCGCCATGCGCAAAGCTCCGGCAACATGAAAGGCATGATGGCGATGGTGGATCGCTGCCTCGCCGATTATGACCGCCACGGCTGGACGGTGCCGCACCTGCACAACAATGACGACATTAACCAACTCGACCGTTTACTGAAATAGGGGGCTTTCATGTCTCAAGAAGAACAGAACCGCCTGCGCTTTCGCGATGCGATGGCCAGCCTGCCTGCCGCGGTGAATATCGTGACGACCCAGGGCAGCGCCGGGCGCTGCGGCATCACCGCAACCGCCGTTTGCTCCGTTACCGACACCCCGCCCACTATGCTGGTCTGCGTCAACAGCCGGAGCGCCATGAACCCGGTGTTCACGCAAAATGGGCGGATGTGCGTCAATGTGCTTAATCATGAGCAGGAAGAGATGGCCCGGCATTTTGCCGGGATGACTGAACTGACCATGGAGCAGCGCTTTACGCTGGAAGGCTGGCGTGAGGGCGTGTTACAGCAGCCGCTCTTACAGTGCGCGCTGGCGAGCCTCGAAGGGGAGATCCAACAGATCCAAACCATCGGCACGCATCACCTTTACCTGCTGGAGATCAAAAGCATCACCCTCGCCGAGCAGGGCCACGGTTTGATTTACTTCAAACGCCAGTTTCACGCCACACCGCATCAGCAGGTTGTGACGGTATAACGCCGCTACCCCGGAGAACAGAGATGGAAATCCCCACTTCACTGCTGGCCTCGCTGGAAAGCCTTGGCCTGCGGCAGATCCCGAGTATTGTCTACAACCCGGATTACGCGACGTTATTTGCCGAAGAGACCAACCCGGCCTTGCAGGGGCATGAAAAAGGGGTGGTTACCGCGTCAGGCGCGGTCGCCGTCGATACCGGCGAATTTACCGGCCGCTCCCCGCGTGACAAGTACATCGTAAGGGATGAGCACAGCCGCGATCGCCTCTGGTGGGCCGACAGCGGCACCGGTAAAAATGACAACAAACCCTTAAGCCCTGAGGTGTGGCAGGCCCTGAAGCAGAAGGTGACGGCACAGCTTTCCGGCAAACGGCTGTTTGTCGTTGATGCCTGGTGCGGTGCCAATGCGGACACGCGCCTCGGCGTGCGGTTTATCACCGAAGTTGCCTGGCAGGCGCATTTCGTGACCAATATGTTCATCCGCCCTGAGCCTGGCGAACTGCATGACTTTCCGGCAGATTTTGTGGTGATGAACGGGGCAAAGTGCACCAACCCAGACTGGCAACAGCACGGGCTTAATTCGGAGAATTTCGTCGCCTTTAACCTGACCGAAAAGATGCAGTTGATCGGCGGAACCTGGTATGGCGGCGAGATGAAAAAGGGGTTGTTTTCAGTGATGAATACGCTGATGCCGGAACGTGGGATCGCCTCCATGCACTGCTCGGCCAACGTCGGGGAAAAAGGCGATGTGGCCCTGTTCTTTGGCCTCTCCGGCACCGGTAAAACCACGCTGTCGACCGATCCGCAGCGTCAGCTGATCGGCGATGACGAACACGGCTGGGATGATGACGGCGTGTTCAACTATGAAGGTGGCTGCTACGCCAAAACCATTAACCTTTCTGAGCAGGCCGAGCCGGAGATTTATCACGCCATTCGCCGTGGGGCGCTGCTGGAAAACGTGGTGGTGCTGCCGGACGGCGAGGTTGATTATGCGGATGCCGGCAAAACGGAGAATACCCGCGTCTCGTATCCGCTGACGCACATCGAAAACCGCGTTACGCCGGTGTCACGCGCGGGCCACGCGAAAAAAATCATCTTTCTCACGGCCGATGCGTTTGGCGTGTTCCCGCCGGTGAGCCAGTTAAAGGGCGATCAGGTGGCGTGGTACTTCCTTTCCGGGTTCACCGCCAAACTGGCCGGGACGGAACGCGGCGTCACCGAGCCTACCCCGACGTTTTCAGCCTGTTTTGGCGCGGCTTTCCTGACGCTGCACCCGAGCCGCTACGCAGATGTGCTGTTAAAACGCATCGCTGACGCCGACGCGCAGGTCTGGCTGGTGAATACCGGCTGGAACGGGGCCGGGAAACGGTTTTCGCTGAGTGATACCCGCGCCATTATTGCCGCCATTCTGGAGGACAAACTCGATGATGTACCGCGATCTGATCTTCCCCTGTTCCACCTTGCCGTGCCGCGAAGCGTCCCCGGTGTCGATGCTGCCCTGCTCGACCCCCGCACCAGCTGGCCCGGCGACGACGCCTGGCAAGATAAAGCACAAGAGCTGGCCCGGCGTTTCCATGATAATTTCGCTCGCTTCACAGATACGCCAAGGGGCGCGGAGATCGCCCGGGCGGGGCCAACGCCCAGCTAAGCTAAGCTAAGCTAATAACCATAAAAAATGCCCGCCGATGGCGGGCAGCGCGACGCTTATTCAGGCCGGTGAAGGTGTTTATTTGTGAGCCGGAAAAATTGCTGTGGTAATCAATAAATACCTCACCGGATTTTATGGCTTATTTATAGACATCGGCGGTACCGTGGAACAGGCCTGAATCACCGGACGTTCCCAGGCTGGTAATCGCGAATTTTTCCGCCCCTTCTTTATCGGCCTTCGCATTAAGTGCGTGGATTGTGTCATCAATATCTCCCCGGATGCCGGTGACGCTGGCTACGCCAAATTTATGCAAATTCCCGGCATCTTGTTTCGGGATTAACGTGGCGCTGTAACCTGGGAAAACAACCAAGGCAAAACTTAATGTGGCAATCATTTTAAATTTTTTCATGCAATATCCAATCATTCTGATAAAAACCATAGTTTACAGCAAGATAGGCCATAAGGTTGTTTAAAAAATTTTAAATATAGAGACGTGTTTTTTTGTCAGTTACATTCAGCTTGTGTAAGCAGAAATAAATAATTTATGAAAAACCGGCATATTTTATCGCGCGGTTTTTATTTTCTATGTCATTTATAAAAATCTTAACCAAATCTTAACTTGCACACTGCCTGTTTATTTTCCCTGAATGCAAACCGGTTAAATAACGGCTGACCTGATCAGGATTTATTACAGCAATAACAAAAACAGAAGCGTTTTTAAGCAAATTTAATGCAGCCTTTATCACATAATTGCGCATCCTGATTTGCTTGCCCGATAAACCTTAATTAACCTGCTTACTCTCGTTAAATAATTGTTTCATTATCTGGAGAAATGTTATGTCCTTAAATCAGCTTGAAGCCCGGCCGTTAAAAAATCCTGTGTCTGCTGTACTCCCGGAATCTCTACATATTGATACAATTAACCGGCCTTTTGCCCGGTCGTTTGGCGTGGAAGGTGTTAACCTGCAGTTGCTGCAGGCGGATGTGGAAGGTGGGACGTTTGCCGTCAGGATCCGCTTTGCACCAGGTGTGCAACTGCCGCCCCACCATCACACCGGTGTGGTGTATGCGTTTACGCTGTCGGGCGAATGGGAGTATATCGAGTACCCGGATTCGCCTAAAAATGTGGCCGGGTCATACCTGTATGAACCGCCCGGCTCCATCCATACGCTGCGCGTGGCGGCGCATAATGAAGAAGAAACCGATGTCGTGTTTATTATTACCGGCGCGATGCTGATCCTTGATGAGGCAGGGCATGTTATTCAGGTGCTTGATGCTGCCAGCCATATTCATGACTGGGCGGCCGCCCTGAAACAACAGGGTGATAAGGTGCCGGAGATCATTGGCGGCGGCCAGGTTAAATACGTCACACCGATGTAATTATTTGATGAAACAGGTATTCGTTTGAAAAAATCAGTCAGTTCCCTTTGTGACGTGTTGTGTATCGAAGATGATCCTACGCTTTCCCAGGCGATACAGGGTGAGCTGAGCCGCGCGGGTTTATCTGTCACCTGTGTCAATACAGGAAAGGATGCCTTTGATGCGTTAAAAACGAAAAAATTTGACGTCATCACCCTGGACCGGGTATTGCCTGACTGCGATGGGCTGGCATTTCTGGCAAAAATACGGGGTGAAAACATTACCACCCCCGTAATTATGATTAGCGGCATGGGAAGCGTCGCTGACCGGGTAGCCGGGCTGAAAGCCGGGAGTGATGATTACATTACCAAGCCTTTTGCCTCTGAAGAGATGATTGCGCGGGTTGAAGTGGTATTACGCCGGCAGGATCCCGGCGTCTCATCAGAGACCTCGATTGAAATTGGCGATCTTCATCTGAATCTTGTTGATCGCCATGTTTATTGCCGGGGTCAGAATATTTCGTTGAAAGGCACCGAATTTAAGCTGCTGGAGTTGCTGATGCGCAATTGTGGGCGGCTGATTACCCGGGCGTTTATTTTCGAAGTGGTCTGGGGCTACGATTTTGACCCTGGTACCAAATTGATTGACGTGCATTTAAGCAGCTTGCGCCGCAAGCTGGAGCAACTGGGCAGCCAAATCCAGATTAATAATATCCGGGGAGCGGGATTTGTTCTTGAAGCGCAGTAAGTCTCCGTTCAATTTTAAAAAGACCTCGGTTTTCCGCCTCTCGATGATGTATACCGCCGCGCTGATTGTGGGCGTGGTGGCGCTGTTACTGGCGATCTACCTGCAGGCCACCCGCTATTTAATCCATCAGGGGGATAAAATTATCCTTGGCCAGTCTACGGTGCTGATGCCGATGCCCGATCCCCAGCTCCGGGTGTCTATCCAGGACCGGTTAAAAGGTGACTTGCGCGGCGTTAATTTTTACGCCCTATTTGACCCGCAAAGAAGGTTAATCGCCGGGAATCTGCCTGCGTTGCCGGCAGATATCATCGCTGACGGCAAACCCAGGGCGCTTAATCAGGACGGTTTTCAGCATGGCGCGAGGGCCATTGCACTGCATCGCGCCAACGGGAACGTGCTGGTGGTCGGTTATGATGCCAAAACCCTGAGCGGCCTGCGCCATATCATGATTGTATGCCTGATCGCCAATGGCCTGATCCTGACCATCGGCGGCTTACTGGTGGGTATCTTCCTGAGCAGGGTGCCTATCCGGCGTTTATACACGATTGAGAAAATCGCCGCCCGGGTACGCAAGGGGCATTTTTCCCAACGCCTGCCCATATCGGGCCGGGGCGATGAACTGGATATGCTTTCTCATCTGGTTAATCAGATGCTGGAAGAAATACAATTTCTGATCAACGAAATGCAGAATGTCAGCAACAATATTGCACATGATTTGCGCACACCGCTCCATCATATCCGCGATCAGCTCTATTTCCTGGTCAATGAATGGGATGACGATAACAAAGCACAGGGAAAAGTGCGTATTATTCATGCGCTGGCCTCCACGGATAAACTATTAACCCGCTTTAAAGCCCTTCAACGGCTGGCGGATCTGGATAACCAAAAACGTCATCAGGCCAACCATGAATTTCTGGTTAAAGAGTTTGTGGATGAGATTGAAGAACTTTTTTATCCCTATACTGAAGACCGGGGAATAGATCTGGATTTTGTCGTCACCGGGAACGACCATATGGTGGGCGATAAAGGGTTGCTGATAGAGGCGGTGTTTAACCTGATTGACAATGCGTTTAAATTCTCCCCCACGGGCAGTAAAATCACCCTGTCGATAACCTTATCTGAAGATGAAGAAATCATTGCGGTATGTGATGGCGGGCCAGGTATTTTAACCGAAGAAAAGAAATATATGACCAGGCGGATGCAACGGGGCCGTTCAAGTTTAACCATTTCCGGCAGTGGGATGGGGTTGGCTATCGTGGCGGCAATAGCCAGGATACAGAAATTCGAATTGCACCTCGAAAATCGTTATCCTGGATTATGTGTCACGCTTAAACGGCAAAAGCCTCGGTAGCGATTATTTTTTTATTACGGTCATCAGCGGTTTGTTTTTTTCCACCACATAAGTGGACACCAGCACGGTTTTATGGTTGCCGTTTTCGAACCAATGTACCGTTTCAGGTTGCACAATTTTCGTCATGCCCGGCTTCATTTCAATGGCGCTCTGTCCTTCAATGAATAATTTCCCGCCCCCTTCCAGCACATAACCTGACTCAATGCCCGGGTGTTTATGATGGGGGGCAACACCATTCGGCGGCACTTCTGTACGAAACACCTCTGTAACATAACCCGGTGGGTAATCATACTGTGCAATAAGCACTTTCCCACGTGGATCCTTATCTGCTGCTATCGCCTGGCTTGAGATTATCGTTGAAAAAACAACGACCAAACCGAATGATGCCATTGATTTCATACTAAAACGTCCATTCACTTTTTAATTGAACGGTCAATCTAGCCAACGAATTTGTTAAATGAAAGTTAATTTTTCTTAAACAAAAAAAGTGCGCATAACGTTAATAATAGAGAGTCAGATTCTTTCCGCCCTTTATGGGCGACTTATTATTAACTACATGATGGTACAGAAAGATGGAAAAAAATGGCAAGCAGATCCCGTCTAAAACAGCGCGGATCTTATTTGGCCTTTTCAGTCTGTTCGTAGGGTTATCAGGAATAGCACTTATCTATGGTGGTGTGAATCTCATTGGCGCAGGAGGCAGCGTCTCTTTCCTTATTATCGGCGTCGTAATGGTCATCTTAGCCTGGCTGCTGTTTACACGAAAATGGCTTGCTGTCTGGGTCAACGCCGGCCTGATAGCAGGGTCATTATTATGGGCGCTTTATGAAGTTAAATTGGATGGATGGGCATTAATCCCACGGCTGGACTGGCCGGTATTATTTGGCTTGATCATGCTTTGCCTGACGCCTTTCGCCAAACATTACTTTACCCGTTTTAGCCGGAAGGCGTGGTATTTGCTCACGGTGATTCCGGTTGTTACCTGTTTTGCCCTGGTGCTGGTGCCGCTGTTAAACCCGTCATCCATTCATCTGGCTGACGCGGGGAAAAAGGCAGACGGCGCGGCAGGCGCATTTTCTACAGGCACGGTGGATTCCCCGGATCATAATATCGCGGCTAACCACGATGAAACCAACTGGACGGCGTATGCCGGCTCTAACCTGTCAAACCATTATTCACCGGCTAATTTAATTACGCCCGATAATGTGAGCCATCTGGTGAAAGCCTGGGAATTCCATACCGGGGATTTACCCGCGCCCGGTGACAAAACCGAATATCTGAATGAGAACACGCCGCTGAAAGTCGGCAATAGTGTGTATGTGTGCACACCAACTCAACAAGTAATTGCGCTGGATGCTGCCAGCGGTCAGGAAAAGTGGCGCTTTGATCCGCATGCGGATAAAAAAGCGCTGTTTACTGCCGGCGCTTACTGCCGTGGCGTGGCGTACTTTGAGAGAGCCGACGTCCCTGCGGGCGCAGCCTGCCATGCCCGGGTCCTTTGGGGTGTGACCGGCGGGCGTCTGGCCGCCGTTGATGCAGAAACCGGCAAGTTGTGTGAAGACTTCGGCGACCAGGGCTACGTTGACCTGAAGAAAGGCATTGGTGATTTCACACCGGGTTACTTCGGTAATACCTCGGCCCCGATTGTGGTGCGTGGGAAAGTCATCATCGGCCATATGGTCCGCGACGGCCAGGACCGCTATGCGCCCTCCGGCGTTGTCCGCGCTTATGATGCCGTCACCGGTAAATTCGCCTGGGCATGGGATTTAGGGCGTCCGGGTATCACCTCTGAGCCAGGCCCCAATGAGCACTATACGCCCGGCACCCCTAACGTATGGGCACCGATGTCCGCAGATGACAAGCTGGGCCTGGTCTATATGGGCACCGGTAACGCGGCCGGTGACTTTTACGGTACTGAGCGCACACCGGCAGAAGAGGAATACACGGCGTCACTGGTCGCGGTGGATGCCGAAACCGGGCAGGTCAAATGGCATTTCCGCACGGTAAACCATGACCTGTGGGACTTTGACATCGGCCCGCAGCCCAATCTGGTCGACTGGCCTACCCCACAGGGTGTCCGCCCGGCAGTGATTCAGGCCACAAAATCAGGCCAGATCTTTGTTCTTGACCGTGAAACCGGTAAACCATTGATGCCGGTAAAAGAGCTGCCGGTTCCCCAGGGCGCGGATGGCGGCAACTGGACGGCCAAAACCCAGCCTTTCTCGGTTGATATGCCGAATACCGTGGGCGCGCCAAGCAAAAAAGCCGAGGTACTTGACGAGCGCGTAGCCTGGGGGATGACGCCCTTCGACATGTTGGCGTGTCGTGTTCAGTTCAAAAAAGCCCGCTATGACGGCATGTACACCCCGCCGATGCTGGGCGGCACCATCGCCTACCCCGGCAACCATGGTGGCCTGAACTGGGGCGGACTCTCTGTTGATCTGCAACAGGGTGTGATGGTGATGAACACCAACCGCCTGCCGTATTACGAGCAACTCTTCACCCGTGATGAAATCAACAAGGCAGGCTCAAAATCCCTGAATGAGCACGGCCGTTCATTGGGCTATATGCCGCAGGTCGGGTTACCGGTAGGCGCGAAAAAAGCCCCGTGGCTTTCTGCCATCGGTGTGCCGTGTATCGCCCCGCCGTGGGGTTACCTGACCGGCATCGATCTGCATACCAAAGAGGTGGTCTGGCAGCGTCCGTTCGGTACCGGGTATGACTCCGGCCCGTTCAATATCCCTTCCCGTATCAAGCTGACCATGGGTACGCCGTCTGACAGCGGCGCGCTGACCACCGGCGGCGGTGTCACCATTATCGGGGCCGCGCTGGATAACTTCATGCGGGCGTTCGATACCCGGACCGGTGAGCAGCGTTGGGAGACGCGCCTGCCTGCAGGTGCCCAGGGCGCGCCGCTGACCTATGTGCAAAACGGCAAGCAGTATGTCGTCGCGGTAGTTGGAGGACATCAACGTCTTGGCACAAAACTGGGTGACAGCGTGATTGCCTGGACACTTCCTGACAACAAGAAGGAATAATGGTCATGCATAAAACACTAACATTGTCCGCGGGTCTGGTTATGGGTGCGCTGTTCAGCGCCCCTTCCTTCGCCACCGGCGGGAAAACCGAATCCCCACTGCCCACAGGGCCGGTGAAGCTTGAGCGTATTGCTTATTTTCCTGAGCAGCAGATTACCGGCGTCGCGGTGACCCACAGCGGCCGCATTTTTGTGAGTCTGCCCCGGTTAAGCCAGGACGTACCGGTAACGTTAGGTGAAGTGGTGGACGGTAAGATCACGCCCTACCCCGATACAGCATGGAATGGTTACCGCAGCCAGGCGTCGGAACATAACGACCCGCAGCACCAGTTTGTGTCAGCCCAGGCAGTGGTGATGGACCACCAGGGCATGTTATGGGTGCTGGATGCCGCTGCGCCGAACCGGACCGGGCCCATTGTGGAGGGCGTTAAGTTAGTCCAGATTGATCCGTCGACGAACAGCATTAAGCGGGTGTTCCGGTTTGACCCCAGCATCACCCAGCCGGGCAGCTCGTTAAATGATGTGCGTTTCAGCCCGGATGATCGTTTCGCGTATTTAACCAACGTGGGGAAAACCGGCGGGCTGGCGGTGGCTGATTTAAAAACCGGCCGATCCTGGAACGTCCTGCTGGGCGATCGCTCGACGCAATCGGAAGGCGTGCAGTTAACTAAAAACGGTAAGCCGTTAATGACGCCGGATGGCAAGAAGCTTGAGCTGAACGCGGATGGTATTGAGATTTCGCCTGATGGGAAAACCCTCTACTGGCAGGCGCTGACCGGCAAAACGCTCTACAGCCTGCCGACAGCGGTTTTGCAGAGTGAAGAGAAAGCGAAACACGCAGTGCCGGACGTGGCAGCCCATACCCACGCGGCAGATGGTTTATGGATTGACCGCGCCGGGCGGTTTTACGTCTCCTCACCAGGCGAAAATGCAATTGAGGTGGCCGATCACGTTGGCGCGCCGCTTAAAAAACTCGTCAAGGATGAGGCCATGCGCTGGCCGGACAGCTTTGCGCAGGATAAGGCCGGCAATCTGTATATTTCTGCCAGTTTTATCGGCGACAGCCCCTGGTTTGACCCGACGGCAAAAACCACGCCCAGCGCCATCTTCAAAATTTCTCCTGCTAAAGCAGAGTGATGTGATGACCTGAACCGGCTCAGCCCCACGTTTTAGCGTGGGGCTGAGTATCAGAATCTATGCGGTAAACATCCCTTTCTGCGTCCGGAATAGCCCGCTTTGTTTACCCGCCGTTGCCAATCTGCCAGACAAAAACCGGCTCCTTGCCGTTCACTTCCCAGTCCCCCACGTTGCGGATTTTATAGATCACCGGGTTATGTGACGCGACCGTGCGCGCATTACGCCAGTGGCGATCCAGCGCCTTGCTCAGCCGGGTATCTGACGCGCCCAGCGCATTGAACAGCTCGGTGGCAGCGCGCGGCACCAGGTCGCTGGCGATCGCCTGCGCTTTGGCGGCATCAATCTCTGCCGCTATGTTCAGCGCCTGTTTCAGCGCCTCATCCCCGGACAGATGCGCCTCATACGCCTGTTGCAGCGAGTGCGTGGCCTGCAACACCGTGGCTTCGGTGGCGAACGCCCAGGAGGAGATCTGCCCGACCACCTGCAACACCTGCGCATCGTTTCGTACCTGCCCGGCGTTGCCGTGGCTGTAAACCCGGCGGCGCTGCTGCACCTCCTCTTTCACGTCCCGCAACACTGCCCGCGCAATCCCGGCCAGCGTCGCCAGCAACACATGCTGATAAAACGCGGTCTGGTAGCGGAACCGCTCCGCGAAGTCATACACATGATCCTGCTCCACCTGCGCTGCCTTAAACCGGGTGGTGCCGCTGCCGGTCAGCCGCTGGCCGAAGCCGTCCCAGTCATCCAGGCGTTCCACCGCGGCCTGATGGGTGCTGACCAGCGCAATCACCGCGCCGCCGGTATCGCTGCGCTCCGCGAACACATCGATCCAGTCAGCAAACAGGGTGCCGGTGCTGTAAAACTTCTCGCCGTCCAGCTGCCATCCCTCGCCCTGCGGGGTGACTTTGGTGTTCACCTCGCCGAGTTTGACATTGCCGATCTCCGTCCAGCCGCTGCCGACAATCTCGCCGTCAATAAAACGCCGGAACCAGCGATCGCGCGCCGGGGAGTCCGGCTGGTTAAGCTGGTCTTCCACAAACGCCACATGCGCCCGCAGGGCCTGCGGCAGGTTGGAATCCGCCTCCGCCAGTTCAATCAGCAGGCTGAACAGCTGCGGCAGGGAGGCCCCAAACCCGCCTTTCTCCTGCGGAATACGCACCGTGCCGAACCCCGCCTCTTTCAGCCACTGGATCGGGGCCACCGGCAGCGTGCGTTGATGTTCGCGCTCCCGCGCGCCTTCGGCAATGCGGGCAAACACCGGGCGGAAGCGTGCCGCCAGCGCCGCGTAGTCAGTACCGGTTGAGAGTAATGGCGTGCTCATAAAGATTCCCCTTCAGGTTGGTGATCGTCAATGTCATGGCGGGTCGGCTCAAAACGCACCACCAGCAGAAAAATAATCGGGATGATGGCGCTGAGCGACACCACCCAGAACATGTTGGTACCCAGTGACGCTTTCAGAATCGGCAGGACAAACAGCGCCAGCGCACTGCCGATGCCGGACAGCGAGCGGCTGAACCCCACGCCGGTGGCGCGGATCGAGGTCGGGTAAGAGAGTGCCGGGTAGATCATCAGCTGTGCGCCGGGGCCGAACCCTTCAGCAAACAGCCAGAGGCCCAGCATCAGCACCGCAAAGCCGATGCCCAGTGCGGCCTGCGGGTGGCCAATCAGCGCCAGCGCCACCAGCGCAATAAATTGCAGGGCAAACCCGGCAATCGCCACGTGGCGTGACGGGTATTTCCACGCCAGCCGCATCCCGAGCAGCCCGCCGGTAAAGGCAAACAGCGCATTCAGCCCCAGCGAGGCGGAGATGGTTTCAAACACCCCGGCACCCAGGAACTGCGCCAGAATTGACGGCAGGAAGAAGGCGATGGCGGTGTACTCGAAGGAGATACAGACATTCATTACCCCGGCGACGATGGTGCGTTCGCGGTACGGCTTCTCAAACAGCACGCGGAAGCTGACCTTTGGCGCGGCCACTTTTTTCGCCTGCGGAACAGCGGGTTGTGCCTCATGGGCATGGATGCCGTAAGAGTCACGCAGGATGCGCACCGCCTCTTTCAGGTCGCCCTGGCTGGCGGCCCACAGCGGCGACTCATTCATAAACCGGCTGCGCACCGCGATGATCAGCAGCGCCGGCACCGCCCCGAACAGCAGCGAGGCGCGCCACAGCCAATCGAGATGCTGTTCCGGCAGCAGGAAATAGAGGCCGAAAATAATGAAGAAACAGACGGACGACGCGGCGTACCACATCGGGCACCAGGCCGCGAGCCGCGAGGCTTTATTGGCCTTGCCGCTGAATTTGGAGAACTCCGCCAGGTAGGCCATCGCTACCGGCAAGTCGATCCCCACGCCGATGCCCATCAGGAAACGGGCCCCGATCAGCACCCAGACGTTGGGGGCCAGCCCGGCGGCAATCGCTGAGACCACAAAGAACAGCATATCGGCCATAAACACCGAGTAGCGCCCATATTTGTCCGTGAGCCAGCCGCCGAGCAGGTTACCGACGATGGTGCCGATCATAATCGATGAGGTGACCAGCCCGGTCAGGGTGGGCGTCAGGCTGAACTCGCGCACCACATCATCAATACCGTAGGAGAGCGTGGTGAGGTCATAGGCGTCGAGAAACACCCCGCCCAGCGCCAGAAACACGATCATGCGGGCATAGCTGTTTTTGTCACTGCGGGTGTTAATCAACCGCGCCACGTCACTGGCAGAGCTGACCGGCGCGGAGTGTGGCGGCGGCACCGCCAGGCTGTCATCTATCGGTATGGTGCTCATGGCATCCTCTTTTATTCAGGCAGGTGAGGAGACCGTTATAAAAGTTACCGGCTGACATCACAAACAACAAAAACTGCTTTTAAATGCTGATAATTCAAAAAGATAACCTGAATTTCACCCAACAGGAAAACCGGGTCAGCCTGCGCGGACCCGGTCAGGGAAAACCAGAAAACTTACTGGGCGGAGACCGGCACCAGCACCCCTTTCACCAGCGGATCGTCGGTTTCACGCAGCCACGTCTGCACCCGGGGGTCAGCAAATGCCTGCTGAAGTTTTGCGATGGCCTCCTCCTTCAGGTAAGGCGTGCCGATCACCAGCTGCGAGGCGAAAGTCTTTGGTGCCGGCGGGAACAGGATGCCCTTGTCACGCGGCACTTTACCGGCGTCAAACTGCGAGACATAGCCAATCGCCGCATCCACCGAGTTCAGGGCGCGCGGCATGGTCAGCAGGTCCAGCTCCTTGAAGACGAACTTGTGCGGGTTCTCGCGGATGTCCCGGAGCTTCGCAGTACGCGGCTCAACCGCCGGGTCCAGGCCAATCAGACCGATGCGTTGCAGCAGCCATAATGCCTGGCCCTGGTTTGCGCCATCGTTCGGCACCACAATCTCTGCCCCCTGCGGCAGCGCCTGAATCGAGGGGTAGCGGTCGGAGTAAATGCCGAACGCCCACTGGAACACCGGCTGAACCGGCGTCAGTTTGAAGCCGTTGGCCTCCACCACCTGTTTCAGCCACCACTGGTGCTGGTAAATCGTGGCGGCATACTGGCCATCAGCCACCGCCCGGTCAGCCTGCACCGGGTCCTGCAACCCGGTTGCCACCAGCGTCAGGCCGTAATCCGGTGCAATATGCTCACCGATGTACTGGATCAGGTGCTCCTCCCCGGCCATCGCCGGTTCGAAATGGATTTTCAGCGTATTGCCGAACGTGGCCTGTTGCTGCTGCCCGGCGTGCAGGTGCCAGGCGGCTCCGGCGGCGGCCGCCACCACGACCACGGCCACCAGCCACGGCCAGCGCCTCTTTTTCGCAATGCTAAAACCTGGGTTTGCCATGATTATTTTGCTTCCTGATGAGGTTGTAAGGCGGCAACCAAACGGTCGCCAATCAATTGAATTAACTGGATAGTCACAATCAACACCACGATGGTGGCGATCATGATGTGGTTATCAAAGCGCTGGTAGCCATACACCACCGCCAGATAGCCGATGCCGCCTGCGCCGATGGTACCGGCAATCGCGGAGTACTCAATCATGGCGATCAGGTTAAGGGTGATGGCGGCCACCAGCGCGGGCAGCGCCTCGCTCAGCTGGGCGCGGGTGATGATCTGCCAGTATGAGCCGCCGGAGACCAGCCCGACCGCCGTGACGTCCGGCGGCAGTTCGCGCAGGGCGTTTTCCACCAGCCGGCCAAAGAACGGCACCCCGGCGACCACCATCGGGATAATCGCGGCGGGGATGCCGATGGTGGTGCCGGTCAGCCAGAAGGTGAACGGGATGATGGCGGCCATCAGCACCAGAAACGGCAGCGAACGGCCGATATTCACCAGCCAGCCCAGCGTGCGGTTGATCGCCGGTTGCGGAAACAGCCCGCGCGCCGAGGTATTGAACAGCACCACGCCGACCGCGCCGCCAATCGAGACCACCAGCAGCATCACAATGCCGACCATCAGCCAGGTTTCGCCATACGCGGGCAGCATCAGCTGGCCGATCTGATCCCAGGGGGTGTCCTGACTCATAACCTCTGCGGAGACGGTCATATCGCCTCCTGCCAGGCCGGTGCACTGCCGAGAAGTTCGGCGGATAGCCCCAACTGGTGCAGTTGCTGAATCAGGGACTGTGCCGCTACCGGTGCCTCATTAAAGCGCACCGCGATGCGCATCCGCCCCGCCTGCCGGTCGCCAATCAGCTCAACGTGCCCGCCCAGCAGATCGATATGCAGATTGAACTGGCGACTCAGGCGGCTGATCCAGTCGGTCGCCACCGGCGCATGGGTGCCGTAGGTGACCTGCAACAGCAGATCCCCGGCGGCATCCAGCGCCCGCAGGGGGAACAGCTGATCCCCCAGCAGGGAACCCGGTTGCGCCAGCAGGTCGCGCACCTGGCCCTGTTGCACCAGCCGGCCATCGCGGATCTCCGCCACCGCATCCGCCGCACTGCGCACCACGTCCATCTCATGGGTGATCAGAATGATCGACAGGCCGAAGGTGTCGCGCAGTTGCGTCAATAGCTGCAGAATCGCTGTGGTCGAGGCCGGATCAAGGCCGGAGGTCGCTTCATCCGCCAGCAACACCGAGGGTTTCAACGCCAGTGCGCGTGCAATGCCGACGCGCTGGCGCTGGCCGCCTGACAGCTGCGCCGGGTAGCGATCCGCTTTATCACTCAGCCCGACACTCTCCAGCAGCGCGCCGACATGCTGTTTGATCTCATGCGGTACCACGCCCAGGTACTCCAGCGGCAGCGCCACATTCTGCCAGGCGGTTTTGCGCTGCAGCAGCGCAGAACTCTGGAACACCGTGCCAACCGCCCGGCGTTCACGGCGCAGCGCCTCGCCGGTCAGCAGCGACAGATCCTGGCCATTCACCCGGATACTGCCGCGGGTGGGTTTTTCCAGCAGGCTGATGCACTTCGCCAGCGTCGATTTACCGGCCCCGCTCGGCCCGACGATGGCCGTAATCCCACCCGCCGGGACGCGCAGCGAAATCCCTTTCAGCACCTCGGTCACCGCCCCGGAACGGCTGCGATACGCTTTATGCAGGTTATCGATCTCAATCATGATACCCCCGCTGCCGGCTCCTGCGTGACGCCGTCACGTTGCGCCCGGCGATAGCCCGCGCCCGGGTGCGGCGCGGCCAGCCGTGGCCCCTGGCCGAAGAGTTTTTCGCGCATCGTGCCGGGGGCATAATCGCGCTTATAGACGCCGCGTTTTTGCAGCTCGGGGATCAGCAGTTCCACCACATCGGTAAAGGTCTCATGCGTGACGGCGTAGGCCAGGTTGAAGCCGTCTACGTCTGTCTCTTCCACCCAGCTTTGCAGTTCATCGGCCACCGTTTCCGCACTGCCCACCAGCAGCGGGCCAAAGCCGCCGATGCCGACCCAGTCCGCCAGCGCCTGCACCGTCCACTGGCGGTTTGGGTCAGCGGTTGAGAAGGTTTCCACCGCCGACTGAATGGCATTGGTGTGCAGGTGTTTCAGCACCTGATCCGGCGTGTACTGGCCGAAATCGATGCCGGTCCAGCCGGAGATCAGCGCCAGCGCGCCCTCATAGCTGACGTAAGATTTATACTCCTGCCATTTGGCCTGCGCCTGTTTGTCGGTTTCACCGACGATCACCGTTTGCAGGTTGAAAATCAGCACGCTGCGCGGGTCGCGCCCCGCTTCAGCCGCGCGGCGGCGGATGTCCGCCACCGTCTTTTTCAGCAGCACTTTGGACGGCACGGCGACAAACACACACTCGGCATGTTCTGCGGCGAACTGCTTGCCACGGCTCGATGCCCCGGCCTGATAGAGCACCGGCGTACGCTGCGGTGAAGGTTCACACAGGTGCATCCCCGGCACCTGGAAGAAAGTACCCTGATGGTTAATCGGGTGGATTTTGGCCGGATCGCTGAATATGCGGCGTTCGCGGTCACGCAGCACTGCGCCCTCTTCCCAGCTTCCTTCCAGCAGTTTGTAGACCACCTGCAAATACTCATCGGCATAGTCATAGCGCGCATCGTGGTCGCTCTGCGCCTGATGGCCGAGGTTGCGCGCACCGCTCTCCAGATAGGAGGTGACGATGTTCCAGCCAATGCGCCCTTTGGTGAGGTGGTCCAGCGTGGAGAGGCGGCGGGCAAAGGGGTAAGGGTGCTCGAACGAGAGCGAGGCGGTCAGGCCGAACCCGAGGTGCTCCGTCACCAGCGCCATCGGGGTGATCAGCGCCAGCGGGTCGTTCACCGGCACCTGCGTTGCCTGCCGGATGGCGGCATCGCCGCTGCCGTTGAGCACGTCATACACCCCCAGTACATCGGCAATAAACAGGCCGTCAAACTTGCCGCGCTCCAGCAGGCGCGCCAGATCGGTCCAGTACGCCAGATCCTTGTACTCCCAGGAGCGGTCGCGCGGGTGCGCCCATAAGCCGGGGGACTGGTGGCCGACGCAGTTCATATCAAACGCATTCAGGCGGATTTCACGTTTTTGGGACAAGGGTAATGGCTGGGTCATCTTTTTTCTCCAAAAGGCTCCCGCCGGGCCGGTTGGCCCGCATTGGGAGGGAATCAATAAGGGGGAAAATCAGAAATTAGCGTGAGGCCGGACATCGCCGGGTCGGGGTCAGGGTATGCAGCAGGCGGCGCGCCACCGCTTCGGCATGTTCCGCCACCTGCGGCAGCCCCATCAGTTCACCAAACCGGCCGCGTGCCGCCGGGCCGGCCACCAGCAGGTGCGGGTTGGCCTCGCCTTGCCGGTTCAGGGTTTCTGCCTGTTCATTGACCAGAATGCCCAGCCCCAGCGGATCGGCCTGTACCACACCCTGCTGTGCCAGCTGGTGCAACAGCGGCTGGCTCTCCAGCAGTGCGCCGTGCGCCGGGCCGGTGGTGACGATCACCCGGTCAACCTGTAAGGGTTCGTTACCGCCGTGGCGGTGTTGCAGGATCAGGGAGGCGGCCTCCCCGTCCGGCGCAATCTGTTTCAGCCGTGCGGCCAGCACCTGCAACCGGCCTTGTGCCTGAGCCTCCGCGATAACCGCCGCCACCTGCGGCGCGATGCGGTAACGGTGCACGTCCCACCAGGGGCGCAGGTGGCGCAAAAACCGCTGCTGATCCGCCAATGACAGCGACGGCCAAATCTGCTGGCCATGCGCCCGCACATCATCCAGCACCGCCTGCCAACTGATGCCCTGCTCCGCTGCGGCGGCGATCTCCTGCCGGGTGCGCCGCAGCCAGCCGCGCAGGGAGAGCGTCGGCAATGCCGGCGACCGCAGCGGCCACGGCGCGTAATCCCCGCGTGCATTGGGGCGCGGCAGCAGGCCACGGCGTGAAAAGGCGGTGATCGGCCCGCGATGGCCGCGCCGGTGCAGTGACGCCACCACGTCCGCCATGCTCAGGCCGGTGCCGATGATCGCCACCCGATCGCGCCCGCCGATGCTGTCGAAGGCACCCGGCTGCCAGGGATCGGCGATCAAGGACGGGTGCCGCGCCAGCGCCTGTGCCACTGCACCGGGCACGGCGGGGGGCGGGTGGCTGATGGCCAGCACCACCGCATCAGCCCGCAGCTGAACCCCACCGGCGGTCTCTACCGTATGGCCGTGCAGGCGTGTTGCCCGGTCATGCAGGTGGCGCAGGGTGGAGGGCGTGGTGGTGGCCGCCTCAAGGAATTTCTCCGCCACATAGCGGCCAAACGCCGATCGCTGCGGGTAGAGTTTGCCGTCTTCCCAGCGTGCGCCGGGGTCGTCCGCAAAGGCCGGGCTGCTTTGGTACCAGCGCTCAAAATCGCCCTGTTCTTCCGCCGACAGGAACATCCGCCCGGCGGGCACATTGATACGGTGCGCCGGGTCTTGCGCCGAGTAGGCCACGCCGTGGCCGGGCAGCGGGCGCGGCTCGACCAGCGTGATCTCCAGCCCTTCCGGGCTGAGGCGTGCCAGATGGATAGCCAGCGCCGTGCCGGTAAAGCCCCCGCCGACAATCACCACCCGTGGCTTAGCCATGTTCAGCCACCGCCTGCTGTTGCCGCTCCAGCGCCCGCACCAGCGGCAGCACTTCACGGCCGAAATACTCCACCTCTTCCTGAAAATGCAGGAAACCGAGCAGCATCAGGTCGGTACCGGCATTTTTATAGGCGATGATGCGTTCTGCAATCTGCTGCGGCGTGCCGATCAGGTTGGTTTTGAACCCGTCGTTGTATTGCACCAGATCGTCCAGCGTCGAGGCCGCCCAGTTGCCCTCACCTTCCGGCGAGGCACGGCCGGCATTCTGCACCTCATGGTGGAAGCCCTGCACCGCCGCCGGATCGGCCTGATCGAGGATCTGTTGCAGCACCTGTTGCGCCTCCTGTTCACTGTCACGGGCGATAACAAAGCCATTCACGCCAATCTTCACCCGATGGCCGTTATCCTGGGCTTTGGCCTGGATGTCCTCAATCTGGCGGCGGATATTCTCCACGCTGTTGCCGTTGGTGAAGTACCAGTCCGAGACGCGTGCCGCCATGTCCCGCGCGGCCCGCGAACTGCCGCCCTGAAAAATTTCCGGCAACGGGTCGAGCGGCTTGGGTTTCATCACATAGTCGCGGTAGCGGTAAAAATCCCCGGCGAAGGTAAAGCTCTCCTGTTGCCAGATCCCCCGCAGGCAGCGGATAAACTCCTCGGAGCGCAGGTAACGCTCCTCATGGTCGAGCCAGGGTTCGCCGATCGCCTTGAACTCGCCGCGGAACCAGCCGCTGACAATGTTTACCGCAATACGCGCCTGGCTGAGGTGGCTGATGGTGGCGATCTGCTTGGCCGCCAGCGTCGGGTTCCAGGGGCCGGGCAGCAGCGCGGCGATCACTTTCAGCCGTGTTGTCGCGCCCAGCAGTGCCTGTGAGAAGGCCACCGACTCATGCTGGTTGTCCGCCCCGTAACCGGCGGTAAAGCGGATCTGGGTCAGCGCGTAGTCAAACCCCGCGCGTTCGGCGATCTGCGCCAGTGTGCGGTTGTACTCCGCATCCCAGCCGGTACGCTGCGGGATCTTACTGACCACCAGCCCACCGGAGACATTCGGCACCCAGTAGGCAAACTGGATAGGGGCATTAGGGTTCGTTTGCTCTGGCATCACAGGCTCCTTTGAAGGCAGATGAAAGTGGGCGTCTATTTACCCGGGCACTTATTCACCCAGGTATTTATTTCCCCGGACGCTTATCGCCGCCGATGGTTTCGCCAAACGGCCCGGTGTTGATGGTGCGCGCCCGCGGCTGGGCGGCGCTGTCCAGCGGCAGCAGCGGCATCACCAGCTCGGCAAAGCGGTGCGCCTCCTCCAGGTGCGGGTAACCGGAGAGGATGAAGTTCTCAATCCCCAGCGCCTGATATTCGCGGATGCGCTCGGCCACCTGCTCCGGGCTGCCCACCAGCGCGGTGCCTGCGCCGCCGCGCACCAGCCCGACGCCCGCCCACAAATTCGGGCCGATGCGTAACCCGTCACGCGAGCCCTGATGCAGTGCGCTCATGCGCGCCTGCCCGGTGGAATCCATCCGCGCAAAGATTTTCTGCGCGGCGGCGATGGTCTCTTCATCCACATGCGCGATCAGGCGGTCAGCGGCGGCCCACGCCTCCTCTTCGGTTTCCCGCACAATCACATGCAAGCGGATGCCGTAACTCAACGTGCGGCCACGCGCTTCCGCCCGCTGGCGCACCACGGCAATTTTTTCCGCCACCTGTGCCACCGGCTCGCCCCAGGTCAGGTAGCTGTCAATCTGCCCGGCGGCCACGTCGATTGCTTCCGGCGAGGAGCCGCCGAAGTAGAGCGGCGGGCCATTTTCCTGCACCGGCGGGAACAGGATCTCCGCCCCTTCCACATGAATATGCTTGCCTTTGAAGTCCACTTTCTCGCCCTTGAGCAGGCGGGAGTAGACGTTAAGGAACTCCTCCGTGACTTCATAGCGTTCAGTATGGCTCAGGAAAATGCCGTCGCCTTTGTTCTCGACCGGGTCACCGCCGGTGACGACGTTGATCAGCAAACGCCCTTCGGAGAGCCTGTCCAGCGTCGCGGCCATGCGCGCCGCCAGGCTCGGTGGCTGCAAGCCGGGGCGCACGGCCACCAGGTAGCGCAGCCGCCGGGTAATCGGGGCCAGCGCGGAGGCCACCAGCCAGGAGTCCTCACAGCTTTTACCGGTTGGGATCAGCACGCCATAGTAGCCGAGGTTATCTGCGGCCAGCGCAACCTGTTGTAAATACTGTAAATCTACCGGGCGACCGCCCTGCGTGGTGCCGAGGTAACGGCCGTCGCCGTGGGTAGGTAAAAACCAAAAGACTTTGATGGTCCCGTCTGCTGCCTGGCTCATATGCGTTTCCTATATAACTATATCTGTTATTTATCGAATGAAGATTCGAGTTTGGTTATAAAAGAGAGAGCAGGATGCGTGCCACCTTTGCATAAAATATTTATGCTTTATCTTCAAAGACTTATTAGGAATTCCTGCGTACGGCGCTGCTGCAAATGCAACAAAGCAGCCGCACCGGCTGTTGCATTTGCAACTTTGGCGGCCCTTTCCCCCCTCGCCCTACCGGAGGCGCTGGGATAAGCTTTTCTCCCACCGCCGCTGCCAGGAGCCCTTACCATGCAAAGCCTGTTACCTTATGCCGCTGATAACCCGGTTCTGATTGATCCGGCGTCGATTGCCTTCCAGAGCGTGCTGGACAGGCTGGCCCCTACCGACGCCACGGTATTGATTGTCGGGGAGACCGGCACCGGCAAAGAGGTGGTGGCGCGTTACCTGCACCACCACAGCGCCCGGCGTCAGCAGCCTTTTCTGGCGGTGAACTGCGGTGCATTAAGCGAAACCCTGGCGGAAGCCGAACTCTTCGGGCATGAGAAAGGGGCGTTTACCGGCGCGGGCCAGCGCCAGCTGGGCTGGTTTGAGGCCGCCGAGGGCGGCACCCTGCTGCTGGATGAGATTGGTGAGCTGAGCCTGTCGTTACAGGTCAAGCTGCTGCGGGTGTTGCAGGAGCGCGAGATCACCCGCGTCGGTTCACGCCAGCCGGTGCGCATTAACGTGCGGGTGATTGCCGCGACCCATGTTGACCTGGCCCAGGCGATCCGTGACAAGCATTTCCGGGAAGATCTCTACTACCGGCTGAACGTCGCCGCCGTCACCCTGCCGCCGCTGCGCCGCCGCCGTGAGGACATCCCGGTGCTGGCGGCGCATTTCCTGTCTGTGTATGCCCGCCGCCTTGGCCGCCCGCAGATGCGGCTGTCGCCCGACGCGCTGGAGACCCTGATGGAATACCGCTGGCCCGGCAATGTGCGCGAGCTGGAAAACACCCTGCACAATGCGGTGCTGCTGAATAAAGAGAGCGTGATCACCCCCCAGCAACTGCGGCTGAACCAGGAAACCCCGGTGCCGCAGGCCGCCGCCGATGACGGGCTGGAAGGCTTCATCCGCCAGCAGCTGGCAGGCGGCACCACGCACCTGTTCCCGCGTATGGTGAATGCGCTGGTACGCCACGCGCTGGATGCCAGCGACGGCAACCAGATGCAGGCCGCCGCGCTGCTCGGCATCAGCCGCCATACGCTGCGTACCCACCTTGCCAACATGGGCATGATTAAAGGGCGCAGCAAAACGGCCCAGCCCGCGCCGGTGCGGCAGCCGGCCGGGCGCGAGTTGCGCATCGGGTATCAGAAGTTCGGCAACCTCGGCATTCTCAAGGCGCGGCAAAGCCTGGAGACGTTGTTCACCCAGCATGACGTCACGGTGCTGTGGAGCGAGTTCCCGGCCGGGCCGCAACTGTTGCAGGCGTTGCAGCATAATGAGATCGATTTCGGTACCACCGGCGAAGTACCGCCGATTTTCGCGCAAGCCGAGGGCAGCCCGCTAGTGTATGTGGCCTATGATCCGCCCGCGCCACAGAGCGTGGCGATGGTGGTCGCCCCACACAGCCCGGTGCGCACCCTGGCTGACCTGCGCGGCAAGCGGATTATGGTGAATAAAGGGTCGAATGTGCACTATCTGCTGGTGCAGATGCTGGATGAAGAGGGGTTAACGCTGGAGGATGTGCGCATTGTTTACGCCCCGCCCAAATACCCGCTGGCCCCCAGCGACTACCATGCGGCGGATGCCTGGATGATGTGGGACCCGCTGCTCAGTGACGCCGAGCGCAGCGGCACCCTGCGGGTGATTGCTGACGGCAGCCGCCGGGTGCTGAACCAGCAGTTTTATCTGGCGCGGCGTGACTACGCGAACCGTGCCGCAGATATTCTCCCGCTGCTGCTCAACGCCCTGCAACAGACCGGCCACTATATCGATACCGAGCGGGCGCAGGCTGCCCAACACCTTTCCAGCGAACTGGGGCTGCCTTCCCCCGCGCTGGAACAGGCGCTGGCGCGCCGCAGCCACCGTACCCAGCTGATGGACAACCAAGTGATCCGCGACCAGCAAACCATCGCCGACCGCTTCTACGCCCTCGGCCTGCTGCCCCGCCCGATCCACGTGCGCGAGGCGATTTGGCAGCCGGGCGGGTAAGCCGGGATTATCACCCTCATGCCCCCACACATTGCCCTGCAACCCAACAGGTTTTTTCAGAAAATCCCTGAAAAACCTGTCAGGGCAATTTTCCTATAACACTTCCTCGCGTTCCCCTCGCCTAACTGTTCCGGTTAACGCCTTTCCTTCCCAGCCACCGCGCCTTGTACATTTATTCACCGTAACCACCTAATTTGTAAGATTATATTTAATCCCTCTAAATGCAAAGAAAAGGTAAACAAATGAGAATTTAATGCGGGCTTGTTAATTTTTTGTATTACATAAGTAAGTGAGCGCAGTAAATGTCTAAACAATTTTCAGGAAACTCCCGCCGGGATTTCTTGTTGAAAACCATTACCCTGGCCCCGGCTGTGGCCCTCGGTGCCGGCGGGCTGGGTGCCTTAACTTCGCCAGGCAAAGCGGATGCTGCGGAAGATATCGCACCCGCTAACCAGAATGCCAAAGAGTACACCCCCACCTTCTTCACCCCGGAAGAGTTTGCCTTTATCAAGGCGGCGGTGGCACGCCTGATCCCGGCGGACGATCGCGGCCCCGGTGCGCTGGAAGCAGGGGCACCCGAATACATTGACCGCCAAATGTCGACCCCGTATGCAACCGGTTCCAACTGGTATATGCAGGGGCCGTTTAACCCGGATGCTGACCCGGCGCTGGGCTACCAGTTGCCGCTGGTGCCGCGGGATGTCTACCGCCTCGGCCTGGCCGAAGCGGATGCCTTTGCCAAAAAACAGCACGGCAAAGTCTTCGCGCAACTCACCACAGATCAACAGGATGCGTTGCTCGGCCTGATGGAAAGCGGTAAAGCGGACTTCACCCAGGTGCCGTCAAAAGTCTTCTTCTCCATCCTGCTGCAAAACACCCGTGAGGGCTTCTTCAGTGACCCGGTGCACGGCGGCAACCAGAATATGGTGGGCTGGAAATTGATCGGGTTCCCTGGTGCGCGGGCAGATTTTATGGACTGGGTAGAACGGGGCGAGCGTTACCCCTTCCCGCCGGTATCCATTCGTGGCGAGAGGGCGTAAGCAATGGCAAATGCAATGAAAAAAGTGGATGCAGTGATCGTCGGCTTCGGCTGGGCCGGGGCGATTATGGCAAAAGAGCTGACAGAAGCGGGGCTGAACGTGGTAGCACTGGAGCGCGGCCCGCACCGGGATACCTACCCGGACGGCGCTTACCCGCAGGTGATCGACGAGCTGACCTACAACATCCGCCGCAAGCTGTTCCAGGATCTCTCCAAAAGCACCGTGACCATCCGCCACAACAGCGGCCAGACCGCCCAACCCTATCGCCAGCTTGCTGCGTTCCTGCCTGGAACCGGTACCGGCGGCGCGGGGCTGCACTGGTCGGGCGTTCACTTCCGAATTGACCCGATGGAACTGCGGATGCGCAGCCACTACGAAGAGCGCTACGGCAAAAAGTTCATCCCGGAAGGCATGACCATCCAGGACTTCGGCGTCAGCTACGATGAGCTGGAACCCTACTTCGACAAGGCCGAGAAAGTGTTCGGCACCTCCGGCACCGCCTGGAGCGTCAAAGGCAAGGTTGTCGGCAACGGCAAAGGCGGCAACCCGTTCGCGCCTGACCGCTCCAGTGATTTCCCGCTGCCGGCGCAAAAACGCACCTTCTCCGCCCAGATGTTTGCGCAGGCGGCGGAAAGCGTGGGCTACCACCCTTATGATCTGCCCTCCGCCAACACCTCCGGCCCCTACACCAACCCGTATGGCGCACAGATGGGGCCGTGTAACTTCTGCGGTTATTGCAGCGGGTACGCCTGCTACATGTACTCCAAAGCCTCACCGAATGTGAACATCTGGCCGGCGCTGCGCCAGGAGCCGAAGTTTGAGCTGCGCGCCAACTCTTACGTGTTGCGCGTTAACCTGAGCGATGACAAAAAACGCGCCACCGGCGTGACCTACGTTGACGCCCAGGGCCGCCAGATTGAGCAACCGGCAGACATCGTGATCCTCGCCGCGTTCCAGTTCCATAACGTCCACCTGATGCTGCTCTCCGGCATCGGCAAGCCGTATGATCCGGTCACCAACGAGGGCGTGGTCGGCCGTAACTTCGCCTACCAGAACATCTCCACCATCAAGGCGTTCTTTGACAAAGACGTACACACCAACCCGTTTATCGGCGCGGGCGGTGCGGGCGTCGGGGTGGATGACTTCAACGCGGACAACTTCGACCACGGCAAATATGGCTTTGTCGGCGGGTCGCCGTTCTGGGTTAACCAGGCAGGCACCAAGCCGATCTCCGGCCTGCCGACCCGGCCGGGCACCCCCACCTGGGGCAGCAAGTGGAAAGCGGAAGTGGCGGACGTCTACACCCACCACCTGTCGATGGATGCCCACGGCGCGCACCAGTCCTACCGCACCAACTACCTGGATCTCGACCCGAACTACAAAGACATCCACGGCCAGCCGCTGCTGCGCATGACCTTCGACTGGCAGGACAACGACATCAAAATGTCGCAGTTCATGCATGACCGCATGCATAAGATTGCCGAAGCGATGAACCCGAAAGTGATTTCCGGCGCACCAAAACATGCGGGCCAGCATTTTGATACCACCGTGTACCAGACCACCCACATGAACGGCGGTGCGGTAATGGGCGAAGACCCGAAAACCAGCGCGGTGAACCGCTACCTGCAAAGCTGGGATGTGCACAACGTCTTTGTGCCGGGCGCGTCTGCGTTCCCGCAGGGGCTGGGGTATAACCCTACCGGCACCGTGGCCGCCCTGACCTATTGGTCAGCGCGTGCCATCCGCGATCAGTATCTGAAAAGCCCAGGCCCGCTGGTGCAGGCATAAGGAAGCAGCCATGAAAAAGATGATCTTTGCCCTCACCCTGGGGGCAATCAGCGTGGGCGCATGGGCGCAGGACAACGGCGCAGAGCAAATCGCACGCGGTGAATACCTGGCGCGCGCCGGTGACTGCGTGGCCTGCCATACGGCGGCGGGCGGCACCGAGTTCGCTGGTGGGCTGGGGATGAAAACGCCGATCGGCACCATTTACAGCACCAACATCACGCCGGACAAAGAGACCGGCATCGGTGACTATTCGTTTGAGGATTTCGATAACGCGGTTCGCCACGGCGTCGCCAAAAATGGCCAGACGCTCTACCCGGCGATGCCGTACCCCTCTTACGCGGTGGTGACCGAAAGTGATATGCGCGCCCTGTACGCCTACTTTATGCACGGCGTCGCGCCGGTGAAAGCCGCCAACCGCGACAGTGACATCCCGTGGCCGCTGTCGATGCGCTGGCCGCTGCGCTTCTGGCGCGGCATCTTCGCGCCGGACGTGAAGGATTTCCAGCCGGCGAAAGCCGAAGATCCGGTGCTGGCGCGCGGCCGTTATCTGGTGGAGGGCCTCGGCCACTGCGGCGCGTGCCATACGCCACGCAGCCTGACGATGCAGGAAAAAGCGCTGAACAACGGCGAAGGCAGTGACTACCTGGCGGGCAGCAACGCGCCGATTGATGGCTGGGTCGCCACCAGCTTGCGCGGTGACAACAAAGACGGCCTCGGCCGCTGGAGTGAAGAGGAGCTGGTGCAGTTCCTGCGCACCGGTCGCAATGACCATACCGCCGTGTTTGGCGGCATGACCAGCGTGGTCGAGCACAGCCTGCAATACCTGAGCGCAGACGATGCCACCGCCATCGCCCGTTACCTGAAGTCACTGCAACCGGCTGACCCGGCCCAACCGGCGTTCAAACCCGATGACACCGTGGCGCAACAGCTGTTCAAAGGCGATGACAGCAAGCCGGGCGCGTCCCTGTATGTGGACAGCTGCGCCGCCTGCCACCGTACTGACGGCAAAGGCTACACCCGCTTCTTCCCGGCGTTGCGCGGCAACCCGGTGGTGCAGTCTGACGACGCGACCTCGCTTATCCATGTGGTGCTGACCGGCGATACCCTGCCGGGCGTGAAAGGCGCGCCAAGCGCCGTCACCATGCCGGCCTTTGGCTGGCGGCTGAACGACCAGCAGGTGGCGGATGTGGTGAACTTTATCCGCAGCAGCTGGGGCAACCACGCCGCCGCGATCACCGCGAAAGAGGTGGCCGACGTGCGCAAGGACAAGGACGTGATCACCGACCCGATCATGCTCGGCAATCCGTCAATTGATAAATTGCATGTGAAGTAAGCAGAAACAAAGCCGCGATCCTCGCGGCTTTTTTTATCTCTGAAAACCTTCTCGGTTACCGTTGCGCCGTCACCGGTTCGCCGCCCACCGCCAGCCAGCCTTCCGGCAGGTGCAGCGTGGTGCTCAGCGCCTCATCCATCGCGTTCGCCCCGGCAATCACCTGATAGTCACCCCGATAGAGATGCCACTGCACGTTGCCTCTGTCCCAGCGGGCGATCAGCCGTGGGTCAACGTTGACCGTGACATCCCCCTGTTCACCCGGTTTCAGCGTGATGCGCTGCCAGCCCACCAGCCGTTTCACAAAGCCGTGGCCGCTGCTGCCGTTACGCAGGTAGAACTGCGGTGTGTCGGTCGCGGTACGCTGCCCGTTGTTTACCACCGTCATCCGCAGCCGCAAGCCGCCGCCCGCGACCGGCTCCACCTTCAGGTTATGGTAGTGGAAGCGGCTGTAGGTCAGGCCATAGCCGAACGGGAACAGCGGCGTGAGCGCCTGGCGCTCAAACCAGCGATAGCCGACGTCTGACCCTTCGATGTTGTAATCCACGCGGATCGGCTGCTTCAGCGGCAGCCCCGGCATCGAGGTGGTGCTCTCCGGGTCAGGCAGGGTGTGGCGCGGAAGCTGGGATTCGTCCACCGGGAAAGTCACCGGCAGGCGGCCGGACGGCGACACCTTGCCGCTGAGCACATCCGCAATCGCCTCGCCGCCCCGGCTGCCGGGGTACCATGCTTCCAGCACCGCGCCGACCTTCTCCAGCCACGGCATTTTCACCGGCCCGCCGGTCTGCAGTACCACCACGGTGTTGGGGCGCGCCTGCGCCACCGCCGCGATCAGCGCGTCCTGGTTCTCCGGCAGCGAGAGGTTCGGTGCATCCACGGACTCCGCCATCCACTGCCAGGCGAACACAATCGCCACATCGGCCGCGGCGGCTTTTTCGGCCGCGCGTGCCGGGTCGCGGCCATCGTCATAGCTAATTTCCGCCTGCGGCAAGGCCGCGCGCAACGCGGTCAGCGGCGCGGAGGGGTGCAGCACCCGTTTGCTGACGAACGCATTCTGGAACGGCGTCGGCAGGCTGACGCTATCGGGCGGCACCACCTGGCTGGAGCCGCCGCCGGAGATCACGCCTTTATCCGCATCGCCGCCAATCACCACAATCCGCCGCACGTCAGGCTTGAGCGGCAACTGCTGATCCGCATTTTTCAGCAGTACGATGCCCTGCCGCGCCACCTCAGCGGCTACCTCCGCGTGGGCGGCTTCATCGACATCCCGCCGACGCGGCGGCTGTGCCAGCCCGTCCACCGCAATCAGGCTGCGCACGATGCGGCGCACCATATCATCCAGCCGCGCCATCGGGATGCGCCCCTCCTCCACCGCCTGTTTCAGCGGCTCCGCAAAGAAACGCGCCTTGTCCAGCTCCTCGCCGGACTGCTGATCCAGCCCGGCCATCACCGCTTTTTCAGTGGAGTGGGTCGCGCCCCAGTCAGACATTACCCAGCCGGGATATTTCCAGTCGCCTTTCAGCACCCGGCTCAGCAGGAACGCATTCTCAGAGGCATAGTCGCCGTTGATCAAGTTATAGCCCGGCATGATCGACCCCGGCTGCCCGCGCTCCAGCGCCAGCTGAAACGCCAGCAGGTCAGATTCCCGCGCGGCGGCTTCGTCGATGACGGAATCCGCCTGCACCCGCCCGGTCTCCTGCGCGTTCAGCGCATAATGCTTGACGGTCGAGACCACATGGCGGCTCTGGATGCCCGCCACCGCCTCACCGGCCATCCGCCCGGTCAGCAGCGGGTCTTCGCTTAAATATTCAAAGTTGCGGCCGTTACGCGGCTCCCGGATCAGGTTCATGCCGCCGGCCAGCAGCACGTTAAAGCCTTTGGCGTGCGCCTCTTCGCCCAGCAGCTCCCCGCCCCGGTACGCCAGTTCCGGCGAGAAGGTGGCGGCACTCATCAGCCCGGAAGGTAACGCGGTGGCACGGTCGCCGGGGCGGATATTGCCGGGGTTGGCGATACCAAGGCTGGCATCCGTCTCTTGCAGGCCGGGAATGCCGAGGCGCGGGATGCCCGGCGTATAGGCCGCTGAGCCCACCGCCCCGGCCGGTTTTTCCTTGCCCGCCTCCAGCGGAAAGCCCAGCGGCGTATGCACCAGCATGATTTTCTCATCCAGCGTCATCTTGCTGACCAGCGCCGCTGCCTGGCGATCGGCCGGGGCCGTGGCCTGATAGACCCTCTCTTCCTGTTGCGCGTTGTCCGCCATGATTCCCTCCTCTTTATCGAAATGTCTTTAAAAGGTAGTTAATGACGTGCGGGATGAGGCCTGTTTTTACAAAAACTTAACAGCAGATTGCCCGATTACGCACGCTGAGCTAACGTCTGATCAGGCAGAGAACAGGAGGCAACGATGGAGATCCGATTAGCACAGCCACATGAAGCAGAAGAGACGTGGGTTATCCGTAACCTGGCATTGCGCCATGGCTGCCGCGGGGTGTATGACGCCGACGCGCTGGCCGCCTTTACCCCAGATGTGATGCCCGCCGGGTACTATCGGGCGATTGAGGAGAACCCGTTTTATGTGGTGGAAGCACACGGGCAACTGGTCGCTACCGGGTTTCTTGACCTGCAACAGCAGAGCGTTGAGGCGATCTTTACCCTGCCGGGCTGTGAGGGGCGGGGTTATGCCTCGGCGATCCTGACGGCGATTAAACAGGAGGCTTCCCGGCGCGGCTTCCCGGCGCTGACGCTCTCCGCTACCCCGAATGCCGCCGGGTTTTATCTGCGGCATGGCTTTATCCGCCTGCGGGACAGTGAATACTTTTCCGCCCGCGCCCGCCGCCACTACGCCTGTGTGGAGATGCGCTGGGCAGCAGATGACAGGTGATCCCCGCCAGGGATAACCCGTTTTACCGCTTTTGAACAGGGTGAGCCGGAAAAGCCACTTATCAGTTAAATTTACTGGTTTTTACACAACTTTACCTTGCAAGGCCGCCCGACCGGCCTTGTGATTTTTCGTCCAATAAGCGCTGGTTATGTATCCCTCTAATCTTATTCTGATTCTTTTCCAGACTGATTAATGTCGCAAACCACTGTGCTATAAATCCTTCCACATTCGAACCGGGCTCCTGACCGGCCAGCCTATCCGCTGCCGGTAAACCCTTGTGCCCTGCTTATTATTCCCCTGGAGAAAAGTATGCGTCTGGCTTCTACCTTAATCACTGCTGCTATCGTCAGCGCCGTCGTCAGTGCCGCTGTCATGAAGACCCCGGCCCTTGTTGACAAATACCATGCCATGACCGCCCCGAAGGATGACCCCACGTTTTGGGTGACGCCGACCATCGAAGGTTACGGCCCGGTTCACAACTTTGCTGATGTGGCGTACAAACCGGCCGTAGGCAATGGTGACCCGTATAAGATCGTCTTCTTTGTGAATAAGCAGGAAGTTGGCCCGGCCCAGATCAACGAAGGGCTGGATCGCGTGGCGCGCGCCGTGAACCTGTATGTCGGTGCGGGTGTGCCGCTGAATCAGCTGAAGTTTGTGGCGATTCTGACCGGCGGTGCAACCCCGGCGACCCTGAGTAACGAGCAGTACCACAAAATCAACGGCATCGATAACCCGAACCTGCCGCTGATTGAGAAACTGCGCAAAGCGGGCGTGGATGTCTCCGTGTGTGACCAGTCCGTCGCGGCCCACCACTTTGACACCTCCTGGGTTGATAAAAGTGTGACCCAGGCGCTCTCCGGCCTGACCACCGTGACCGTGCTGGAACACCAGGGTTATACCTTTATGCCGTTATAAGGCTTCTTCCCGGCGGCACGCCCTGTGCCGCCGTTATTTTCCCGCCCTTCTCTTTCCGTTATGCCTTTTTGTTGTAAGCCGCCCATTGGACACTGCCATTTTCGTCTACTAGCCTTTAAAGACGTCACCGATAATGGATAAACAGGAGTTTACGATGAGCCAGGTTACCCTTTCCCAGTTGTCGAAAGAGATTAAAAATATCGATTACGCGATGTTCTCCACGCTGAGCGAAGGCGGCACCATTGCCAGCCGCCCGATGAGCAACAACCGTAATGTGGAATACAACGGCGACGCCTACTTCTTTACCACCGAAGATAACCAGATCGTGGCCGATATTGAAAATGATGCCACTACCACCCTGAACTACGTTACCGCCAAATCCTCGGACAAGCCCAGCCTGTTTATTTCCATTGAGGGGGAGTCTGAATTAATCCGCGAGAAAGACGCGCTGAAAGAGTACTGGACGCCGGACGTCGAAAAGTGGTTCCCGCAAGGTATTGATACGCCGGACCTGCTGCTGATTAAAGTGACCGCGCAGCACATCAGCTACTGGGATGACAAAAATAACCACCAGGAAATCGACCTCTGATAGCCGGCCGGCCGGGGCAGCCCGGCCTGTTCCCTCTTTCATTTCCCCTGCAACCGCACCCTGATTTGAGATAATTATTGCGCCGGTTTTTTTCTGCCGTTGCACCGATCTGATTCTAAAACAGAAAAAATAATTTCCCTGGTAAACTTTCAACCTTTTTCTGGCCGGGCCGATAAAGATCGGTGTAGTCCTATGAACTGCCGGTGTATGTTACCCATGACAGGAAAAGACCCAGAATGCTGCCATTTTCAGCCGACCCTAATAAACCCACACCGGTGGTAAGTTATTTTACCCTGCCGCAGCGGGCAATAAAAAACGTCGCCCTACTCACCGGCGCGCTTTTTATGATTACCTGCGCCGCACTGTTTTATATTGTGGTGCAGCAAAACAACCGCCAGATTGAACACAGTAAAGTGGACGTCGTGAAAGCGATGCAGAATTTGCAGGACAAAGTCGGGAATGTCATTAAAGATTATGCCTTCTGGGGTGATGCCTATATTTTTACCCAAAGCAGCATTAACCTGGATTGGGCCTACAACCGCGACAATATCGGCCCCTCCCTCTATGACCAATATAATCTGGAGGGGGTCTTTATTATTACCCCTGAGCTTAAAACCCGATATGCGCTGATTGACGGAAAAATAAGCCAGACCGATGCCGCTACCTGGCTGACCGGCGATTTAAAACGGTTGGTCAGCCTTGCGCAGGAAAAGTCGGCCACGGACAATTACGCCTCGGAGTATTTTTTAATTAAGGGGAGCCCGGCCATCGTCTCGGCTGCCGTTATCCGGCCGGACAGCAGTTATACCGACCTGGCGCACCTTTCCCTGCTGATTTATGTGTATATTCTCGATGACAGCAAACTCAAAGCGCTGGACCATGATTTTGACCTGCATAACCTGCGGCTTGATGTCACCAACAGTGACAATATGAAAGAGCCGTTTATTACCCTGAGTTCAAGCAACGGCACGCCGTTCAGCTTACGCTGGGATGCAGAATACCCGGGTAATCACCTGCTGAAGACCATTTTGCCGCTGCTTATCGCGCTGGCGATGCTGTTCTGCCTGATTTTCAACCGGCTGAAAGCGCGGTTGTACCTCGCCGCCAAAAAACTCGACAGCATTCAGACCTCGCTGACCCTCAGCGAGGAGCGACTGCGCCATGTGATTGAAGGCAGCTCAGACTGGATTTGGGAAACCAACGCCCGCCAGGAACTGATCTACCTGTCTGACCGCTTTATCTGCATGACCGGCTACACCGCCGGGGAGTGGCTCGGCAAACCGTTCCACCAGCTGATTAATTATGACCTCGAGGCCTTTGAAAAAGGGGCGCTTGAGCCGGTCAGTAGCCCCGGCGTCCGTAAGCCGTTGCCCTGCAAGTTGAAAAACCGCATCGGCCTGACGCGCCATTGCAGCCTGTCGGTACGGGCAATCGTCTCAGGCCGGACGCTGATCGGCTATCGCGGCACCGTGTGTGACATTACCGAAGAAATGGAAGCCAAAGCGCATATTGAATATATGTCGCTGCATGACGGCCTGACCGGGCTGGCCAACCGCAGCCATATGCACAATTTCTTGCAGGCCAGCCTGGGTATCATGCCGGAGGCGAAGAAGATCGCCGTCCTCAGCCTCGACCTTGACCGCTTTAAGCCGATTAACGACACCCTGGGCCATGCGGCGGGTGACCGGGTGCTCAATGAGATTGCCGGGCGGCTGAAACAGTGCATCCGCCAGTGCGATCTGGTGGCGCGGATGGGGGGCGATGAGTTCATTATTCTCGCCATTGAGCCGGGTAATCAGCAGAGCACCGAGAAACTCTGCCGCCGCATCATCGACGCCATCAACACCACTATCTTCATCGGCGAGCATGAGCTGAGTGTCGGGGTCAGCATCGGCATCGCCTTCTGCCCGGAAAACGGCACGCTGGCCAATGATCTGTTGCGCTATTCCGACATCGCGCTGTACGAGGCCAAATCCGCCGGGCGCAATAACTGGAAATTCTACGTCAATGAGATGAACGAGCGCATCCTGGAGCGCCGCCAGGTGGAAACCGATTTGCGGCAGGCGTTACGCCGTAACGAATTCTTCCTGGAGTTCCAGCCGCGCTTTGAGCTGAACGCCATGCGGGTTGCCGGGGCGGAGGCGCTGATTCGCTGGCACCATCCGGTCAAGGGGCTGCAAAACCCGGCCAACTTTATCTCCATCGCCGAAGAGACCGGCCTGATCGTGCCGATCAGCGACTGGGTGATGCTCTCCGCCTGCCGGGAAGCCACCCGCTGGGATGACGACTTTATTATTTCGGTGAACCTGTCGCCGGTGGAGTTCTATTGCGGCGACCTGATCGCCAGGGTGAGTAATGTGTTGCAGGAGACCGGCATCCGCCCCGCCCGGGTGGAACTGGAGATCACCGAAAGTGTGATGATGGAAGACGCCGAGCAGGCACTGGTGATTATGCAGGGGTTGAAGGCGCTCGGCATCCGGCTCTCGATGGATGACTTCGGCACCGGCTACTCCTCCCTGAGTTACCTGCGCCTCTACCCGTTTGATGGCCTGAAAATCGACCGCAGCTTTATCGCCAACCTTGACGGCAGCCAGAGCAGCCAGGCGATTATCCAGTCGGTGGTCGGGCTGGGGCGCGCGATGTCCCTGACCGTGACCGCCGAAGGGGTGGAGACCTCCGCCCAGCTTGATGAACTGTTGCGCGTGAATTGCCATCAGGCGCAGGGCTACCTGCTGGGGAAACCCATGAGTGTGGCGGCGCTCAAGGCCCTGATGGAGGAGCCGGTTGCGCCCTGACCGGCTCCGGCGCGCCGCATCAGCTCACGTTTAACATGCCCATCATGCCGAGCTCCTCATGCTCGATGATGTGGCAGTGGTACATCCGCATCCCCGGTGAATCCTGCCGCATCAGCAGCCGGACAATCTCGCCGGGCCGCAGGTTCACCGTGTCTTTCCAGGCCAGGCAGGCCGGGGCGCTTTTTTTGCCGAGGTACTGGCGCTCGAAAACCTGGAACTGGCCGCCATGGATATGGAACGGGTGATCCATGGTGGTGGCATTGATGATCTCCCAGCGATCGACCACCCCCGCTTTGCTGTTCAAATCCATCCGCGCCATGTCAAACGGCTTGCCGTTAATCAGGAAGGCGCGCGGCGGGGTGCCGCCTTTGTTCTTCATGATGTCGCCCATTTTCTCCATCATCACCGCACGCAGCTGGTTGCCCGGCTCACCCAGCGGCGTAATCGTCCGCAGGGCCGTCCCCTCGCTTACCGGCAGCGGCGCGGCGCGGTAAGTGACCGGGGCGATCGCCATGGCGGCCTGCGGCGGCGGTGACATCATCGGGTGGCGATTGTAAGGCAGCAGGGTCAGCGCGCGGTTGCCGTCAGCCCCGGTAACCAGCACCTCCATCCGTTCACCGGGGGAGAGCAGGATCGCCTCCTGCGCCGGCAACACCTTCTCCAGCAGGCCGCCGTCACTGCCGACCGGGATAAACGCACAGCCCGGCAGCGACAGGTTGAGGTAGCGCGCCGCGCACATATTCCAGATCCGCACCCGGTGGGTGCCGCTGAGCGCGATCGCCGGGCGGTACTGGCCGTTGATCAGCACAAACTCCCCTTCCCGCCCATCCACCCAGTCCGCATAGGTATGCGGTGGGATCTGCGCCGCGGCATCGAGCCGCAGGTCGCTTATCGCCCAGTGCTGCTCCGGCAGCGCGGCCAGCGGGTCTTGCGGTGCGCGTACGATGATCGCCCCGGCCAGCCCGCGGGCAATCTGCCCGGAAACGCCCTGATGCGGGTGCGGGTGGTACCAGTAAGACCCGGCGCTGCCCGGCGGCAGGGTGAAGTGATAGACCCGCGTCGCCCCCGGCGCCACCGGGTCATCCGGCCCGCCATCCTGATCGGCCGGTACCGGCAGGCCGTGCCAGTGAAGGGTGCTCGGTTCCGGCAGACGGTTGATAAAGGTCAGGCTGACGTTCATGCCCTCTTCCAGCACAATCAGCGGGCCGGGCAGTGACTGGTTATAGCGCCAGCAGGCCGTGGCGGCCGGGCCGTCGGCCAGCTGGGCGGTGCCGGGCTCCGCCACCAGCGTGCCTGCAAAGGTACCCGGCTCGGTGGATTCATTGCGCAGCAGCGGTAGGGGCTGAAGTGCCTGCCCGGCGCGCAGGCGGTCAGCGGGCAACAGCGCGGGGGCGTCAGCAGCGGCCGGGGCGGCGTGAGGGTTCATGGCAGAGGCAGAATGCGCCACGGCAGGCGCGGGATGGGCGATGGCCCGGCGCAGCACACTGCCTGCCGCCAGTGCGGTCAGGCCACATTTCAGAAAATGGCGTCGATGCATAAAGGGTTCCAGAGCGTGTCCGGCCGGTCAGGGCCAGGGGTAGTCGGCAGTTTTCATGCCCTCTTTCAGATAACGTTTCACCAGCTGCCGCCGGTATTTCACGACATCCTCTACTGGGGTACCGCGCAGGGTTTTCACCTCCTGTGCGGTAAAGGCCGGGTAGCCCTGCGGATCGCCCCATTTATCATTCAGGTAGTTCATCAGTTCGGCGAGTTGCGCATCGTCCAGGCTGGAGGCCACGATGCCCGGCACATGCATCAGGTAGAGACGCCCGGCCGGGTCCTGGGTAAAAGTGCCGAGAAAGCCCGGCAGCGGGGGAATGCCCCCCGCCAGCGAGCCTGAGCCGTCCATGTCGTGGCAGCCGGAACAGCGCAACACATAGTTCTGCCACGGCGTGTTTTTTTCACCATGGGCCTCCGCCTGGGCAACGTTTTTCTCAGCAAAGGCAACGATGGGCAGCAACAGCAACAGCAACAGCAATACGTTTACCCCTGTTCGTCTCTGTTTGCCCGGCATCGCTTACCCCCCGTTCCTGAGCTTGCGTAATGCCGCGTGCTCCGGCGGGCTGGCCTGATACTGCGTGATCAGCGCCGCAGAGGGGCCATCGCCCATCTGGTTTACGTCATTCAGCACGTAATGGGTGATCTCCACCAGCGTGGCGGTGTCGAGGTAGCCCAGCGGCGGCATCACCAGCCCTTCGTAGGTGCTGCCTTTTGACTGAAGGGTGCCGCTCATGCCGCCGGTGACCACCCCGGCAATGTACGCCTGCCGGTGGTCGCCCAGCGTTTTCCACAACGCCGCATTGTGCAACGGCGGGGCCAGCCCCTCAATCCCTTCTGCATCCGCGCCGTGGCAACTGGCGCAATTCTCCTCAAAGGCCGCATGGCCGTCGGCCCAGGCTGCGGGGGCCAGCAGCGTCAACAGCCCGGCCAGGATTAACGGTTTATTCATTGGCGATCCCCACCAGTGTCGCCACCGTGCAGTGGTAGCCTTTGTTGGTATTCGCCATGCACCAGTTGATGTCGTTGTGCAGCCCCATGCGGTAACCGGGCCGTTCCCCCTGGCTGGTAAAGCAGCTGGTGGAGTTGGCCACCGTGGCCTTGCCGCAGCAGTCGTTATAGGACACGAGGTAATCTTTATTGTCGTGCGGGTTGCGGCAGGTGCCGACCCACGCCACTTTGGAGGCTTCCGCGCCGGGTGGGCAGCTGGTCATGCTGCCGCCGGAGGTGGAACAGAGGTTACCGTCCAGCGCACAGTAGCGCCAGTAATCACAGGAATTGGCATCATCCGCGCCGGTGGCGGCAAACGCCTTGCCCATTGAGCGGTCAAACGGCAGCAGCGGCATCAGCCCGGTGCCGACCAACACCGCCCCGGCTTTGGCGAGGAAGCTGCGCCGCCCCAGCCGCCGGGCCGAGTCCCGCATTTTGCGTTCGGAAAGCGCATCCAGTGACGCCAGTAGTGAAGTCAGAAATTTCATAAAATTCTCCTGCCGGTTAAGGGTGGGCGGTCAAAGAGGGCTTGCGGCTGTAGGCCTGGATCGACTCAACGCCGGACTCCTGCGCATTAAACAAGCTTTCAAACTGTTCCCGGCTGTTGATAAGCCCCTTGGACGTGATGACGCCCTGCGGGTTGATCAGCACCGAGAACGGCAGTTTCGCCACACGCCAGGCCATGCCCAGCTCCTGCGACAGCACATAGGGGATGGCTTCCAGCTGCTGCTGGCGGATAAACGCCCGCTGTTTTTCGCTGTCGCCATCACTGGCGAGCACGATGTTGAGCCACGCCCGCTCGGCGCTGTGCAGGTTTTTCACCACCGGCAGCAGCGTTTTGCAGATTGGGCAGGTGGGCGAAAGGAAAAACACCAGCGTGCTTTTGGCCTGCGCACCGCCCAGCGTGACCGGGCCATGGTTCAGGCTCGGCACGGTAAACACCGGTGACAGGTCACCAATGGCCGGGCCGTTGTCATTGATCATCGCCCCCACCGGGGTGATGCGCTCAAACAGCACGCCGACCTGCCGCGACAGGGCAAGAAACGCGACAATCAAACCAATCACCAGCACCGTCAGTAACGCCAGCATAAAAAGGATCAGGGTATTCATGGGCACCTCAGGGATTAAGGGGTAACGGAATCCGGCGTTAACCGCGCGCGCAGGCTATGCAGGCGCAACAGCTGCTCGAGCAGCTGATAACCGAGCCACAGCACCAGGCCAAACAGCATCGCGACCGCCAGGTTGAGCAGGGCCACCGGCTGGCCGCCGGTCAGCGCCGCCAGCCCGGCCAGTGCCAGCAACAGCGCATTACGCGCCACCAGCAGCCGGGAAAGCGGCTGGCGTGCGCCGCCGCAGCCGCAGTCGATGTGGCGCTTGCCGCGCCGCAGGGCCAGGGTCATCACGCCGCCATACAACGCCAGCAGCGCGCCCATCAGCACCAGCCCGGATGCGGACGCAGCCGGGACAAGCGTCAGCACAATCGCGCCCCCTTCGGCCGCGGCCAGCAGCCAGGTCGCCGGCAGCGCCAGCACGGGCGGCAGCACGCCGTAATCGGCCACATAACCGGAGAAGCGACGGGGATCGCTGAGTTTGTGCAGTGCCGCCTGGCAGAACAGCAGCGCCAGGAAGGTCAGCACGCAGAGATGCAGCATGTCAGAGAGGGCGGCCATATCAGTTATCCACCCGCAGCAGCAGGTTGAAGTCGCCCAGCCCCTTCACACTGCCCTGCTTTTTGGCCGTGAATTTTTTATCGTTGCTGAAGCTGTATTTGGTCACTGTGCCGCCCTCACCCTCTTCGTTGTCTTTCAGGGTAAACAGCAGCGGCTGAGCAGTGGCGCTGACCGTGAGGGCCACCGGGTTATCCACCTTAAAGCGTGTCACCACTTTATGGCTGGCCATGTCGATGCCCCACACCTCTTTGGCCGCATCTTTGTGGCTGCCCTCTTTGCCGTTGGGGTGCATGGTGACAAACATCAGGTTATTGGGTTTGTTGTACGCGAGGATCTGGAAGCCGCCCGGCACCCAGTGACCTTTATGGCCTTTGGTGTAGCTGAAGGTCTCCAGCAGGGTAGCTTTGGCCTCTTTATCGGAGACCAGCACCATGTTGCCGTTAAAGGAGGTGAACATCAGGGTATCGCCGTCACGCTGCGCGGCGAGGAACAGCGCATCTTTGTCGCTGTCGAACAGCTTTTCGCTTTTACTGGCCTGATAATTTTTCTCATCGGCGGCGATCTGGTAAGAGGCGATCGTGCCGTCCCCGCACAGCGAACTGAACTTACCCGGCTGCTGCGAGGCGTAAATTCCCCAGCAGCCTGGGGTCGGCACTTCCAGCAGATGCTGGCCGGTCGCCAGGCTGATAACGGAAACAGAGGCGGCCGGGGTGGCATTCTGCACAAAGGCATATTTGTCCTCGGCTGAGAGCTGGAAGCTATTAATTGACGGCGCAACCTGGGCCATTTTCGGCAGGGTTTCCATCTCTTTGATTTGGCTTAAGGTGGCGATGTCAAAATCCTGCACCACGGCTTCCGTGGGGCCGGACATAATTCGTTTGGGATATACCGAGGCGGTATAAAGGTGTTTTTTGTCTTGCGACAAGGTGAACTGGCTGATTAAGCCGTCAGAGATATTTCCTTTGGTGGCGAGGTCATCGGCGGAGAGGACGGTAATGGTGCTTGCCCCCTTCCAGTTTTGGTCAAGCACAAACACATTCGGGCCGGGGGATATATTTTTTTCAACGCTGATGCGTTCGGGTTTAAACGGTTCTGCGGCCTGACTGGTGGTAAAACTCACTATTCCCAGGGTGGTACATAATGCTAATGAAAGATATCGCATACAGGCTCCGGGTCAATGTAGGACAGCTGAAAAAGCCTGTGCAACCCTTATGCCAACTCTGTTATGCGTTTTCCCCGCAGGCGGCAGGCCGGTTACATTATGTGCCGGAGGTTTTGCAGCCTCGTTGACGCCTCAAAAACGTGCAGCCCGGCGCGTTTTCGCTGAAAATGCGCACCACGCCAGCACAGCATTAACTCATGACATTGATTTTTAATAATTTTAATGAATTTTTTTACCGGGGGAAACCAGGGCTTGAAAAAAGGCGCAGAGGAAATGCGCCGCTTCCCGACCACACGGCACCCTTCGGCAGCACACTATTTTTTACGCTTTTTTACCTTTGAAACTGCGCCCGGCGCGGTGTGGCCGGGGTAAATTCCACCAGGGTCGCCCACTGTTATTCCGGCCAATATATTCCCCTGTCGGCAGGCAATAATAACAACCCGTTATTTCCATTATGGTGCAGCCGTCCGGAAATAATCACCCCTGTAAAAAATGAAATATAAGACGGGCTTAAGGTATACTTTTTTTTAAACCCGCTCCACTGGCGGAGAGGCTATTTTTGCCGGTGGCGGGAAATTGGCGTTAATCACCCGGACGCCAGGCAATATATACCCACTAACATTGGGACTACCTGTTTTATTACCGGTGCGATAATGGACAGACCTCTGAACAGCGGATAGTTCTGTGTAATAATTATCCGATCAGCGGTTTATTTGGATTTTTCGCTTATTCATTGACCGTTAAAACCCCGTTTACTGTCCCTGTAGTCTATCCTTCTGATATAAAGAATAAGCGTCAACGGAAACAATAAACCTTGATAACCATAAAAACAGGTCCTCTTTGCTATGAAGCTTCGTAAGAAACAAGTAAAGCCTATCGGCTTGAAGGACGTAACCATCATTGATGATGCAAAGTTACGGAAAGCCATTACTGCGGCCTCTCTGGGTAACGCCATGGAGTGGTTCGATTTCGGGGTCTACGGGTTTGTGGCTTACGCCCTGGGCCAGGTCTTTTTCCCGGGTGCCGATCCCGGCGTGCAGATGATCGCCGCATTGGCAACCTTCTCCGTGCCCTTCCTGATCCGCCCGCTCGGCGGCATGTTCTTCGGCACATTGGGTGACAAATATGGCCGGCAGAAAATCCTGTCGATAACCATCGTCATTATGTCGATCAGTACCTTCTGTATCGGCCTGATACCCTCCTATAACGCTATCGGCATCTGGGCGCCGATATTGCTGTTGCTGGCTAAAATGGCGCAAGGGTTCTCGGTGGGCGGTGAATACACCGGTGCCTCGATCTTTGTGGCCGAATACTCCCCTGACCGCCGCCGCGGCTTTATGGGCAGCTGGCTCGATTTCGGCTCGATTGCCGGGTTCGTGCTGGGTGCGGGCATCGTGGTGATTATCTCTGCGGTGGTTGGCGAGGCGCGCTTCCTGGAGTGGGGCTGGCGTTTGCCGTTCTTCCTGGCCCTGCCGCTGGGTATCATCGGCCTCTACCTGCGTAACGCGCTGGAAGAGACCCCGGCTTTCCAGCAGCATGTGGACAAGCTGGAGCAAGGTGACCGTGAAGGCCTGCGTGACGGCCCGAAAGTCTCCTTCAAAGAGATTGCCACCCGCCACTGGCGCAGCCTGCTGGCCTGTATCGGTCTGGTGCTTTCCACCAACGTGACCTACTACATGCTGCTGACCTACATGCCGAGCTACCTGTCGCATAACCTGCACTATGCGGAAGATCACGGTGTGATGATTATTATCGCGGTGATGCTGGGTATGCTGTTTGTACAGCCGGTGATGGGCCTGCTGAGTGACCGTTTCGGCCGTCGCCCGTTTGTGATTGGCGGCAGTATTGCACTGCTGTTGCTGGCGGTGCCGTGCTTCATGATGATTAACAGCCATACCACCGGCCTGATTTTCTGCGGCCTGCTGTTACTGGCGGTGATCCTGAACGCCTTTACCGGCGTGATGGCCTCTTCCCTGCCGGCGATGTTCCCGACCCACATCCGTTACAGTGCGCTGGCCAGCGCCTTTAACATCTCGGTGCTGATTGCCGGCCTGACCCCGACCATCGCCGCCTGGCTGGTCGAGTCCACCGGTGACCTCTATATGCCGGGTTACTACCTGATGGTGGTGGCGATCGTGGGCCTGGCGACCGGTATCTTTATGAAAGAGACCGCCAACAAGCCGCTGCGTGGCGCCACCCCGGCCGCCTCGGATCTGAGTGAGGCGAAAGAGATCCTGCGCGAACACCATGACAACATTGAGAACAAGATCGACGACATCAATCAGCAGATTGCGGAACTGGAGGCGAAACGCGCCAACCTGATCCAGCAGCACCCGCGCATCAACGAATAACGTACTGCGTGTGCCCTCCCCGGCCTGCGGCACCCTGTCGCAGGCTGTTTTTTTTAGTCTATACAAAGCTGTACAGGCTGCATCACGCCGTCTAATATTGTGTAATATTTAGACAAATTTCTTAACGAAATCCTTAAAAACAGCGCTTCCTGACATTTCATTTCCCATAAAATTCTTCTTATTCAATACATTATTTCTATGTTAAGCAAAATGCGCTATTGATTCGCCATCATTTAACTTTAAGAAATGTCTTAATTGATGCTTTCCCCGGCTCATTTTCTCTCATTGCCCGCTGGCGGGTTCTATAACTTATACGTGTTGTGCGTCTGGCCGGCATGTCAACCCGGCCGTAGCGGCGTACGCTGACACAGTTCTGCCCCTCCCTCCGTTACGGCCTCTGCCGTGGCCGGAGCTTTTATGTGAGCACCTCGTTTATATCAGCACCACAATGCGATTTTCAGGAACCCCCATGAAAATCGACCACCCGAACATTGAGGATGGCGAATGTTTAAACATGTGAAATCACTTCAGTACACCGTCCGTGTCGCCGCGCCGAACCCCGGCCTTGCCAACCTGTTGCTGGAACAGTTTGGCGGGCCGCAGGGCGAGCTGGCCGCGGCCTGCCGTTACTTTACCCAAGGGCTGGGCGACGATGACCCAGGGCGCAAAGACCTGCTGCTGGACATTGCCACCGAAGAGCTGAGCCACCTGGAGATCATCGGCACCATTGTTGCCATGCTGAACAAGGGCGCGAAAGGTGAGCTGGCCGAAGGCACACAAAGTGAGGCCGACCTTTACCGCTCCCTGACCGGCAACGGCAATGACAGCCACATCACCAACCTGCTGTACGGTGGCGGCCCGCCGCTGATCAACTCTGCCGGGGTGCCCTGGACGGCGGCCTATATCGATACCATCGGCGAGCCGACAGCCGATCTCCGCTCCAATATTGCCGCCGAGGCCAGGGCTAAGATTGTTTACGAACGACTGATTAACCTCACCGACGACGTCGGCGTGCGTGACGCCCTCTCCTTCCTGATGACGCGTGAAGTGGCGCACCAGCTTTCGTTTGAAAAGGCGCTGTATGCCATCCGCAATAACTTCCCGCCGGGCAAACTGCCGCCGGTGCCGGAGTTTGCCAACACCTACTTCAACATGTCTGATGAAGGTGAAGTGCGCGGCAGCTGGAACTCGGATGAGAACTTCAAGTATGTAGCAGACCCGCAACCGGCGGTGGATGGCGGCGACGGCCTGGCTGTGCTGACCATTCCGGAAGACCAGAAAGTGGACTACGAGGTGATGGCACAGCGCACCCAGTCCGACCCGTCGGTGAACCCGACCACCGGTGCAGAGCTGGGCGCCACCTCGCCGACCGGCATCACGCAGGACAAGGACGCCGCCGACCCAAGCCTGCCGCCGGTTTAAGGCAGCGGGGTTAAAAAAGGGCATGCGAAAGCATGCCCTTTTTGTTGTCTTTGACCCGTTCTGACCAGGGTTGAAAAGGATGCTGACCGGCACCGCGTTCGCCCGGCTTTTTACTTCCGGGCGAAACGTGGGTCAAATTGACTGCTCCCTGCCCTGAGGGGCGAAGATTCCCACTTCACCGCAACCTACCTAAGCCGCGTTAAGCGGCTTTAGGATTGACCGTCGCTCCGCGGGCTAACGCAGCCAGCCCGACCGCTTTGATATTCTTCGCGGCGTTTACGTCACGATCGTGGTTAGCCCCGCACTCAGGGCAGACCCACCCACGGACGTTAAGCGCCATTTTCGACATGGTGTAGCCGCAACAGTGACAGCGTTTTGAGGACGGGAAAAACGGGTCATCCGCTATTCCCCGGTCACTGCACGTTCGGCGTTTGCCCGGATGGCACCACTGAATGGTTTCCCGTCAATAGCATCGGTCATCCGCAAACCGGATGGCCGAATCCAGCGTTGTACCCTGGACGGCATATCAAAACCGATCAGTAGAATCACCACAAATGTCAGGCTGAACGAGAGTGAACCTAATGCCGTACCCAAACTGAGGTGCTGGGAAATAGAGGCCCCAAGTATGGGGGCCAGTGCGCCGCCCAATGCCCCAACGTTATAGGTAAAGCCCAGGCCTGCCGCGCGTTGTTCGGTGTCAAAATAACCACCGAGAAGTTTTGGCAACAATCCGGCAATGCCTTGCCCCAGCATTTGTTGTAAAAATAGCAGGCCGCCCAGGAATAATATGTCAGAGCCCTGAATGGCAAAGAGCGGGATGATCAGTAATTGCGAGACGAGCAAGCTGGCCACATACGCTTTACGGGTACCCAACCAGTCGCCAAGAAAACCGCCGACACAACATCCTGCCGCTGCACCAAACCCACTGAAGAACAGCACATTACCCACCGTGTGAGGGTCATATCCCAGATCCATTTTCAAATAAGTGGGAAGCAGCGCCTGTATTGGCCATGAATAGAGGAAGGCGCAGAATACGGTCAGCATCAGCATGACCCCCGTCGGCCAGCGCTCGCCACTGGTTTGAATCATAAAATAGATGAATATGGCCGCACAAAGCACACCGAGGATAACTACGGTCAGGGCCGAAACCATGCCGGTAAAACAGAGGTAAAGCGCAACCGCGGCAAACAGCGTCAGCCCAATATTCAGGGTACGCAGAGAGCTGCAATACAATATATCGACCATGTTCAGCTCTTTCTGCTGCCTGGCAACTTTCTGTTTACGCCTGGCTGTTTCCCAGTCCTCTGCCTCAGGTAAATTTTTACGCAACCACAATGCAAAGATAATCGGCAGTAAACCAATATAAAACAGCATGCGCCAACCAAAGGCCGGCACAATATAACTGTAGGCCTGCGCCGCTAATACTGCCCCGATGGAAAAACCAGAAATCAAAAAGCCGCTGGCTTTATTGCGCATATTTTTGGGCCAGCTTTCCATGACATAGGTTGAGCTGGAGCCATATTCCCCCGCCATGCCGACACCAATAACCAGGCGGGCGATAAACAGCATGGTATAACCTGATGCCAGCCCACAGGCCAGTGTACCCACGGAAAACAGCACAATGCTGGTGATCATCGCCAGTTTGCGACCATACCGATCGCCCATCGACCCTAATACCAAACCGCCGATCCAGCGTGATATAAACGCCGCAGAGATCAGGCTGCTGGCCTCAAGCAGCGTTAAACCAAATTCTTGCTTAATATCAGTGAGTACCAGCGTGATAATCACAAAGTCAAAACCATCCAGAACATAACCCACCCAGGCGGCCATAAATGCCTTCCATTGCGGCGGGGTCAGCTGTTTGTACCAGCGGGGCGGCTTGCGCCCACCCGGCAAATGTTTGTCTCCACGAGATGGTACTGAAGTGCTCATATCGTCGCTCTCTCCTCCGCCAGCTAACCTGACTGACAGAAATTGTTTAACCTCATGGCACAGGCAATCAGAGTTTGTGATTGTTTATCATCACCTTATGGCCGGCTGATTGATAATTTTCGCCACATGCATAGTTTTGCCGTTTAACTCCAAACAAATTTCAAAACAGGAGTAAAACTCCATTGGAGTGTATAAGATCATTCCGGCATTACAATCACAATGTGTTGAAAACGTGATTAAGGTGCCGAAATGCTGATGTCAGAAGAATAAGCAGCAGAATGCAGGGGTAGAGGAGAAGATGTGGAGTTTATCAACGACATGTTTACCGGCGAGACTGAAAGGAAAAGCGTTACCCCCCACTATTTTGGCTGATGGCCTGGGTCGTTTTACGTTTAATACTTTCCGCCTGTGCCGGATCGGCTTTCACCAGCAAAGCATAAATCAGGTCCAGCACAAACAGCTGAGCGATCTTGGTGCCGATGGAGTCCCCTTGCAATTGGCCCTGCCGGTTGCCATTAATAAGAACATAATCAGCCTGCTCAGTAATGCGCGACCCCATATTATGCGTCAGCGCCACCGTCGTTGCGCCGGCCTCTTTTGCCAGTTTCAGCGCATGCACCGTCTCATGGGAGGTGCCGGAATGGCTGATACCAATCGCCACATCCCCCGGACGCATCAGGGAGGCCTGCATATACATAAAGTGATTGTTGGTTGCCGCATCGACCCGTAAACCAATACGCATCAGCTTACTTTTGGCATCTTCTGCGGTGATCCCGGAGGAACCAATACCAAAAATACAGATGCGATCTGCAGGACGTAATAATTTAACGACCTGCTCAATACTCTCGAACGAGAGCAAATTGAGCGTTTCCGTCAGAACATTATTAATGGCTGATTGCAGTTTACCGCCAATAGCCAGCGCGTTATCCCCCTCCTGCACGTCGGCATCCAGCAGGCTATCGCCATTACCGGCATGGTTCGCCACCTCAATGGCCAGATCCATTTTGAAATCCTGGAATCCTTTATAGCCCATCGTACGGCAGAAACGGATGATGGTGGCTTCGCCGGCCAGCGTCAGTGCAGAAAGTTCAGCCAGCGATAACTGGGTTACTTTGGCGGGTTCCGTCAGAATATAAGCTGCAATACGCTGGGCGGAACGGGTCAGGCTATTTTGCATTGCACCTAAAGCATCAAGAATTTTCCCTGGCTTAAAACGGGGAGCACCAGTTTTCACGCTAACACCTCAATGGAATGAAAATACTCTATTATCTGGCGTATATCATTACATAGTTAACCTGCCGCGTGAAGTGCGTGGCCAATCGTCAACGTCTGCCTAACAGGCTGTGATGGACTTTTACCACAGCCTTTTTGATCGTCTCTGAGCCTTCGATCAGGCAGCCTGGTTTATGGGGTTCGCCAGGAAAAAACAGGGCAAACATGCCGGGCAACATACGCAACCGGCTTTTATCGGGAATATCGGCGATAAGCTGAAAATCATCATCAGCATGATAAGGTTCCAGCTGTCCTGTCGGGGTTAACGAAGAGTATTCAATGCCTTCAACGCCGCTGATCAACAGCTGAACATCAGCATAGGTATAGTGCAATTCTGCTTTTTTGCTCTCCGCCGGCTGTGTATCAAATTCCATGATATTCATAAAAATTAAGTTGTCGTCAATATCATAACGTCCGCATGCCAGTTCAGATAAGGGAGTTTCAGCCAGATAAACTAATACCCGCTGAATACTCTCCGGCAATCCCTTGAAATAGGCTTTTTGTGCTAAGGAACCATGAATCATAATATCTCTCTCTTTATCTTTTCGCGTGCTGAAAATCATTACGTTGACAAGGTTACAATATGGCTCTGGCCCATAATGCCGCGCCTAATAAGCCGCTGTCCTGCTGGTGATAAGCCGCTTGAACAGGGATTCGGTATATGTCGGGCAGATCAGTTTGCAAGGAGGTCACCCGCTCCAGATACCCCTCGGCCAGCCCGACACTGCCACCGAGAATGGCTTGTTCCAAATCCAGCGCAATGCGCATGTCAGCCAGCATCTGCGCAATGGCGGTGGCCGAACGGTGAAGAATATTTTCCGCCGGCGTATGACCTTCGCGCGCCATAGTAAAAACGTGGGCAGCGGAGAGTGGCTGAGCCCACCCGTGGGTTGCAGCCCCGATCGCCGTGCCCGAAGCCACGCTTTCGACACAGCCCCGGCGGCCACAGCCGCATAATGGGCCCAGGGGATCGGATAATGTATGCCCGATATGCCCTGCCAGCCCACCGTTACCGACCAACAGTTTTTTATTCAAAATGATGCCGCCCCCTACGCCGGTGGATACCGTGACGTACAACGCGTTATCACATTGCTCTTTTAACAATTGATATTCCGCCCAGGCGGCGGCCTGGCCATCATTCAGTAACACGCAGGGTAAATCAGCAATGGATTGGATACAGTCTTGCAAGGGGAAGTCTGCCAGTCCGCCAAGGTTAGCCGGATTGAGGGCGGTGAGGAGGCCCTTGCTGATAATGCCGGTGGAAGCAACGGCGATGAAATCAACCTGGTGGCGATAAGGCGCAATCACGGTTTCCAGCGCTGCTGAAAGTTGCCGGGCATCTCCGCGTGGCGTTGCAATCTGCTGACGATTCGCCAATACGCCGCTTTCCATGACGATGGCGGCCGCAATTTTAGTACCGCCAATATCCAGCGCTAAACCTTTTCCCATTTTCTGTGATCCCTCCGCATTTTAATAAAGATCATGACGTAGACAGGACTATGGCAACTCTCGGGCCAAAACTCCATTAATATTTAATTTTTGGAGTTTTACTCCTACCAGGGTGTGATGGCCCAGCCCCGCTTTTCAGGCCAGCTCACATTTAGGGCTTGCCCCCGTTGCACAGCAGGAGCAAAAGTTCTACCATTATGGAGTGATACTTCATTTTTAATAAATTATTGGAGTTTAAAACCGTGCGCAACCAGATCATGTCCAACATGAGCAGTCTCTGCCATACGCTCCAGAATGGCCTTATCGTCTCATGCCAGCCCGTTCCCGCCAGTGCGATGGATAAACCAATGATCGTTGCAGCGATGGCCAGTGCGGCACTGGATGGGGGGGCAGTAGCGTTACGTATCGAAGGTATCCGCAATATACAGGCTGTGCGTGAGGTCACGGATGCGCCGATCATCGGAATCGTCAAACGCGATCTCCCGGACTCTGACGTCAGAATTACCCCCTGGCTGGAGGATGTGGATGAACTGAGTGCCGCCGGTGCCACGGTTATTGCTTTTGATGTAACCCAGCGCACGCGCCCGGTGCCGGTCGAGGCGTTATATCAGCATGCGCGCGCAAGCGGCTGCCTTACCATGGCAGATGCCTCAACCAGGGAGGATGGGCTGCTCGCCCATCAGTTAGGGATTGATTTTATTGGGACTACGCTGGCTGGCTATACCCAGCTCCCGGTTCCCAGCGAACCCGATATCGCGCTGGTCAGGCAGCTTGCACAGGCCGGATGCCGGGTCATCGCGGAGGGGCGTTACAACTCGCCTGAACTGGCAGCGATGGCGATATCGGCGGGTGCGTATGCGGTAACGGTAGGATCGGCCATTACCCGTATAGAGCATATTTGCGGTTGGTTTCAAGAGGCTATTGCACAATGCGACGCCACAAAACAGGTTGAATACTGATAACGGCCCTACACGGCCACCCCTCTTTCAAGGCTATAAGGATGCACATGAAAAAGCTGACAGGTCTGATCGCCGCCCCTCACACCCCTTTTGATGAGCAAGGTGAGGTCAATTACCGGGTTATTGACCACATTGCAGAACACCTGATTAACGATGGCGTAAAAGGCGTTTATGTCTGTGGGACTACCGGCGAAGGTATTCATTGCTCTGTGGAAGAGCGCAAGAGTATTGCTGAACGCTGGGTACATGCCGCGCAAGGCCAACTGAGTATCACCCTGCACACCGGTGCCCTCAGTATTAAGGATGCTGTTGAACTCTCCCGGCATGCTGAAACGCTTGATATCTTTGCGACGTCAGCCATCGGGCCGTGCTTCTTTAAACCGGGTAATCTGGATGACCTGATCGCCTATTGTCAGGCGATCGCCTCGGCAGCGCCTTCAAAAGGCTTCTATTACTACCACTCCGGTATGTCCGGCGTGAATCTGGATATGGAACAGTTTCTGATCAAAGCAGAATCCCAGATTCCTAACTTATCAGGCATTAAGTTTAATAACGCTGATTTGTATGAGTTCCAGCGCTGCCTGCGCGTCAGTGGCGGGAAGTTTGATATTCCATTCGGGGTAGATGAACATCTTCCTGGTGGTCTGGCTGTCGGTGCCATTGGGGCGGTCGGCAGCACCTATAACTACGCAGCGCCGCTGTTCCATAAAATCATTGCTGATTTTAACGCCGGTGATCAAAAGGCAGTTCAGGCAAGTATGGATCGGGTAATTGCCCTTATACGCGTACTGGTAGAATTCGGCGGGGTCGCTGCCGGTAAAGCCGCGATGCAACTGCATGGAATTGATGCTGGTAATCCCCGCCTTCCGCTGCGGACATTGACCAAAGAACAGAAACAAACAGTGGTGAACAGAATGCGGGACGCCATCGGTATAGGCTGACAAGCCCTTCCGCGACCATCGATTGTTTCCTGCAAATGAAATGCGTGTCCGGCAGAGATGCCGGACGTTATACCCGGCGGCACATTTTTTTGTTAAACAGCGCTTCCTGACTTCACCCCGTATAGCATGAAGATATCTCACCATCAGCAGCTAACATACAAAACGCCTGATGCACTGCACCAGGCGTTTTAAAGGCATAAAAGTGTCAACCCATGCCAGGGCTCGTCACTGCCCCTAGTTCCGCAGCGTATGGATCACGTGCAGCACCTTGCCGAAAATCTCCAGCTGGTTGGGGGCCAGGTAGAGGGGGGCATAGGCCGGGTTCATGGGTTCCAGGCAGAGGCGCGGGGTCAGGCAGAGCCGTTTTACCGTGAACTCCCCTTCGACTGCCGCGATCACGATGTCCCCGTGTGCCGGGGTTTCCGCGCGGTCTACCACCAGCAGGTCACCGCTGTTGATCCCCGCCAGCAGCATCGAATCCCCCTCGGCGCGCACAAAATAGGTGGCGCTGGGGTGGCGGATGCAGTACTCGTTCAAATCAAGCGAGCGCTCAATGTAGTCCGCCGCCGGGGACGGCACCCCGGCGCGGCAGTAGTCAGCGAATAGCGGTAACGCCAGTACCGGCAACTCCTCGTCCGGGCAACTGAACAGCTGGGTCACAATCACATCATTTCCCTCAATGATACTGTATGTATACCCAGTATAAGATAATTTATCCTCTTGAGAAGCGGCATTGATCCCTTTTCTTCAACGATTTATCAGCAGCCGCGTAACATTTACCCCGGATGCCGGGCAGTAAGTGCCATCAGCACGGCGGAGCGGCAGGCGGCATCATCACTCTGGCTTTGCGCTTTTTGCGTCCCGTCCAGCGACAGGTAAGCCGCGATCACCCGCTGCGCCTCGTCCTGATCAAGCGTTTTACGGTCAAGGGCATAGGAGGAATTACCATCCTCAATCACTTTGTTGAAATAGGGCAGATAATATCCGGCCGGGTGATCGCTGCCCTGCCGTTGGGCAATCACGCACATCACCGAGGAATAATAGGCGTCATTCTCTTTATGGGCTTTATCAGAGCGGGATTTCATCACACCGCCCCCGACGGCCAATATCAGCCCCACAGTCAAAATAAGGGTTACGCTTTTTTTCATGTTTACTTTTTTTCACCAGAATAAAAAGCAATGGTAAAGCGGGAACGGGTAAACCACCAATGGAAATAACCGGCTAAGAGAGGTGAGGTTTAATTATCGGCTGTCAGGGCGGGTAAACGAAAGCATAAACGGGCGCCGCGGCGCCCGGAAGGGTCAGAGGGCGAAATCGTCCAGTGACTTGCCGGCATCCAGCGCCAGCTTGATCGGTTTTGGGGTACGGCCCTGGCCGGTCCAGGTTTTGGTGTCGCCGTTTTCATCCACAAACTGATATTTGGCCGGGCGCGGCGTACGCGTCTTGCGGCCGGCTTTGCTCTCCGTCAGCGCCAGCAGTTCAGCCGGGTCGATGCCGTCTTCCTGCATCAGCGACAGGTACTCTTTCAGTCTGGCGGCGTGTTCTTCTTGCTGCTGCTTTTGTGACGTCTCTTCTTCGCGGCGCTCTTCCACGATGGTCGTCAGCTTTTGCAGGATTTCTTCTAAAGTTGACAGATTAACCTCCCGCGCCTGGGTACGCAGGGTGCGGATATTGTTCAACGTCTTCAGAAAACCATTCATAATAAACCCTTCCACATTATTGCTTTATATTTATACATGCCGTAAAAAACGGGATAGTATAATATCTTCCCCCAGAATAATACCCGCAGGCTGAAAATCGCCAACAACAGATGAAATATTACCCGATTCCGGGCGGATATAGTCCGCGCGGTGGAAAGGGTTTATTCCCCTCACCGGCAGGATACGGCGGAAATAGCAGGCCGATGCACAGAGTATACGCCGGGAAATATCGCCGCCGCCGCGGCGGATATATCCGGCCGTTTATAGCAGCAGCGCTAACTCCATCGCCGTGCGCTGTAACAGCGGCAGCACCTTCTCGCGCAGCGTCTGTGCCGGAACCTGGGACGCGTTGACCCCGACGTTCATTGCCGCCACCACGCCCCCTTTGCGCGAATGCATCGGTACCGCAATCGAGCGCAGCCCGATCTCCAGTTGCTGGTCGTTAATCGCATAGCCCTGCCGCCGCACCCGCGCCAGTTGCTCCCGCAGCTGTTCCGCGTTGCGCACCGTGTGCGGCGTCAGCGGTTCAAAAGTGACGCGGGAGAGATAGGCGTCCAGTTCCGCTTCATCCAGCGCGCTTAACAGCACCAGCCCCATCGAGGTGGCGTAAGCGGGTAAACGGCTGCCGCGCCCGAGATCAATGGTCATGATGCGTTTTACATTGACGCGGGCGATGTAGAGGATGTTGTCCCCGTCGAGCGTGGCAACCGAGCAGGACTCATTAAGCTGTTTACTCAGGAACTCGAGCGAGTTCTGCGCCGCTTTCGCCAGCTCCGAGCTGGAAAGATAGGCGTGGCCGATGGTCAGCACCCGGGGCAGCAGCACATAGTGCCGCCCGTCCGGGCAGTGCACAAAGCCCAGCGCACGCAGCGTGTAGAGGCAACGCCGCACCGCCGCCCGCGGGATGCCGGTGCTCTGGCTTATCTGCGACACCGACAACCGGTGGTGCAACGGGGTAAAGGCCTGCAACACTTCCAGCCCACGCGCCAGCGAGGCCATAAAATTGGGGTCGCCTTTGTAGGTGGCGTCCGTCAGTGCGCCAATCTCATCCAGACGCTGTAATTCACTGTTGCTGTCCATGAGTCTCCTTTCGTGGTTCTCAATACGGTCTGTGATGCAAGCCTGCTTCACGGGTTTTCTCCAGGTCGATCACAATTTTAACACTACAACAACAAACTGTCCGATAATCGCACAATGTTTTGATATTCGGCCTTGCAGCGTCCGGTGGCCGGGCATAGGGTGAAAAAAGAGCAGCCAATAAGGCAGACACAGGACAGGAGAGCCGATGATTGATAAAAGCGTCACCTCCACCGACGACGCGGTGGCAGACATCCCCGATGGGGCAACCCTGATGATTGGCGGGTTCGGGCAGGCCGGGCAGCCGTACGCGCTGCTGGAGGCGTTAATCCGCCGCCGCCCGCGTGACCTCACGCTTATCAGCAACAACGCCGGAAACGGTGACACCGGGCTGGCGGCGCTGCTGAAAGCGGGCTGCGTGCGCAAGGTGATCTGCTCCTTCCCGCGCCAGTCCGACTCCTGGGTGTTTGATGATCTCTACCGCCGTGGCGAACTGGAACTGGAGCTGGTGCCGCAGGGCAACCTGGCGGCACGCATCCAGGCAGGCGGCGCCGGGCTGGGCGGGATTTTCACCCCCACCGGTTACGGCACCCAACTGGCCGAGGGCAAAGAGACCCGGGAGATTGACGGCCGCCACTATGTGTTTGAACGACCGCTGAAGGCCGATTATGCGCTGATCTGCGCCCACCTGGGCGACCGCTGGGGCAACCTGGTGTATGACAAAACCGGGCGCAACTTTGGGCCAATCATGGCGATGGCGGCGACCTGCACCCTTGCCGAGGTGACCCGGCTGGTGCCGCTGGGCGGGCTTGACCCGGAACAGGTGGTCACCCCCGGCATTTTTGTCCAGCGGCTGGTGGCGACTGCCCCGGCTGACCGCCTTTCCGCCTGAGGAGCCGATGATGGATCTCGTGATAAACGAACAAAAACTGACCCACGAACAGCTGGCACGCCGGATCGCCCAGGACATCCCGGAAGGGGCGTATGTCAATCTGGGCATCGGGATGCCGACGCAGATCGCCAACTATTTGCCGCACGATAAAGAGATTTTCCTGCAAAGTGAGAATGGCATTCTCGGCATGGGGCCGGCCCCCGCCGAAGGTGAGGAAGACCCGGCGCTGATCAACGCCGGGAAACAGTACGTGACGCTGCTGACCGGCGGCTGCTATTTCCACCACGGTGACTCGTTCGCCATGATGCGCGGCGGCCACCTCGACATCTGCGTGCTGGGTGTGTATCAGGTGTCGGCACGCGGTGACCTGGCGAACTGGAGCACCGGCAAACCGGGCGCGATCCCGGCGGTGGGCGGCGCCATGGATCTGGCGATTGGCGCGCGGCAGGTGTTCGCGATGACCGAACACCTCACCCGCCACGGAGAGTGCAAAATTGTGGAGCACTGCACCTATCCGCTGACCGGCATCGGCTGCGTAAGCCGCATCTACAGCGATCTGGCGGTGATGGATGTCACGCCCGACGGGCTGGTGGTCACGGAAATTTTCGGCGGCCTGACGCCGGAACAATTACAGGAGGTGACCCCGGTTCGCCTCACTTTCAACCTGACGCAAACCGAGGCCAATGATGAACGACGCGTATCTGTGTGACGGGGTACGTACCCCCTTTGGCCGCCTGAATGGCGGGCTGGCAGCGGTGCGCGCCGACGATCTGGCCGCACTGCCGATACAGGCGCTGATCCAGCGCAACCCGCAGGTTGACTGGGGCCAGCTGGAGGATGTGCTGTTTGGCTGTGCCAATCAGGCCGGCGAAGACAACCGCAACGTGGCGCGTATGGCGCTGCTGCTGGCCGGGCTGCCGGTCTCGGTGCCGGGCTGCACCGTTAACCGGCTGTGCGGTTCCAGCCTGGATGCGGTGGCGATGGCGGCCCGCGCCATTAAAACCGGTGAAGGCGATCTGCTGCTGGCCGGGGGTGTGGAGAGCATGTCGCGCGCGCCCTTTGTGATGGGCAAGGCGGAGAGCGCCTTCAGCCGCACCATGCAGCTGGAAGACACCACCATGGGCTGGCGCTTTGTGAACCCGAAAATGCAGGCGCTGTATGGCGTGGACTCCATGCCGCAGACTGCCGAAAACGTCGCGGCGCGCTTTGGCATCAGCCGGGAAGATCAGGACGCCTTTGCTCTGCGCAGCCAGCAGCGCACCGCCGCCGCACAGGAGGGCGGTGTGTTCGCCCGCCAGCTGATGCCGGTGACCATCCCGCAAAAACGCGGCGACCCGCTGCGGGTTGAACAGGATGAGCACCCGCGTGCCACCTCCCTGGAGGCGCTGGCGAAACTGAAACCGGTGGTCAATGCCCAGGGCAGCGTGACAGCGGGCAACGCTTCCGGCCTGAATGACGGGGCCTGCGCGCTGCTGCTGGCCAGTGAGCGCGGCGCGCACCGCAACGGCCTGACGCCGCTGGCACGGGTTGTCGCCAGCGCGGTCACCGGGCTGGAACCCGCCGTGATGGGCCTCGGCCCGATTTCCGCCGTGCGTAAGGTGTTGCGTACCGCCGGGCTGGCCCTCGGCCAGATGGACGTGATCGAACTGAACGAAGCCTTTGCCGCGCAGGCGCTGGCAGTGACCCGCGAACTGGGGCTGCCGGACGACGCACCGCACGTCAACCCGCACGGCGGCGCGATTGCCCTCGGCCACCCGCTTGGGGCCTCCGGCGGGCGGCTGGCGATGACCGCCGCCTATGAATTGCAACGTACCGGCGGCCGCTACGCCCTGTGCACCATGTGCATCGGCGTGGGCCAGGGTATCGCGCTGATCCTCGAACGGGTCTGAGGAGAGATGATGGAGATTGATTACCGCCTCGACGGGCCGGAACAGGCCCCGCTGCTGGTGCTCGCCAACTCGCTCGGCACTACTTACACGATGTGGCAGCCGCAGATGGCGGCGCTGACCGCCCATTTCCGGGTGTTGCGCTATAACCAGCGCGGCCACGGTAATACCCCGTTGCCCGCTGAACCGCTGACGCTGGCGCAACTGGGTGAAGATGTGATCACCCTGCTGAATGCGGTGGGCGTGGAACAGGCGTACTTCTGCGGTATTTCCATGGGCGGGCTGACCGGGCTGTGGCTCAACCGCTATGCACCCTCACGCTTCCACGCCCTGGTGGTCGCCAATACCGCCGCCCGCATCGGCAGCCGTGAAGGCTGGCTGGAACGGGCGGCCATGGTGCGGGCTGAGGGGCTGAAGCCGGTGGCGGAGGCCTCGCCTGCCCGCTGGTTCAGCGCGGAGTTTATCCGCCGCCACCCGGAGCAGGTTAATGCATTGACCACCGCGCTGGCGGCCGCCGACGCCGAAGGCTACGCCGCCTGTTGTGAGGCGCTGGCCGGGGCGGATCTCCGCAGCGCACTGCCCGCCATGCCGCGCCCGATGCGGGTGCTGGCCGGGCAGGATGACCCGGTCACCACCGTGCAGGACGCCGGGGAGATTGTGCGCCACGCGCCGGACGCCGACCTGCATATTCTGCCTGCCTCGCACCTCAGTAATATTGCCGTGCCGGAGGCGTTTACCGCCTGCCTGCTGCATTTTTTAGAACGACAAGGAGCCGCCGATGAGCATTCAGATCGCACGCATTGAGAGCTGGCTGGTGGATATCCCCACCATCCGGCCGCATAAACTCTCGATGGCCACCATGGGCTGCCAGACCCTGACCATTGTGAAAATGACCGACAGCGACGGCGCCGTCGGCTGGGGCGAGGCCACCACCATTGGCGGCCTGAGTTACGGCCCGGAAAGCCCGGAGGGCATCAAATCCGCGATTGACACTTACCTCGCCCCGGCGGTGTGCGGCAAGCGCTTTGACGGCCCGGCGTCACTGGCGGCGACAATGAACCTGCCGGTGAAGGGCAACACCTTTGCCAAATCCGCCCTGGAAACCGCCCTGCTCGACCTTCAGGGCAAACGCCTCGGCGTGCCGGTCAGTACCCTGCTGGGCGGCGCGATTTCCCCGTCGCTGCCGGTGCTGTGGACACTCGCCAGCGGCGACACCCAGCGCGATATTGAAGAGGGCAAACGTCTGCTGGCCGAAGGCCGCCATCAGGCGTTTAAGCTGAAGATCGGCGCGAAAACGCTGGCGGAAGATCTGCGCCATACCCAGGCGATTAAAGAGGGGCTGGGCGACGGCGTCAGCATCCGGGTGGATGTCAATCAGGCATGGGACGCAGTCACCGCCGTGCGCGGCATGGCCGCGTTGCAGGCGATCGGCATCGATCTGGTGGAGCAGCCGGTGGCGCTGTGGGATCGCGCCGCGCTGGTCAGCCTCAGCCAACGCTTTGTGTTGCCGGTGCTGGCGGATGAAGCAGTGGCCGACGCCCACGATGGCTATGCGCTGGCGGCCGCCGGGTTTACCGGCGCCTATGCGCTGAAAATCGCCAAGGCGGGCGGCCCGGCGCAGGCGCTGAAGCTGGCCCATGTGGCGCAGGCGGCGGGCATCGCGCTCTATGGCGGCACCATGCTGGAGGGCACACTGGGCACCGTGGCCTCGTTGCACGCCTGGTCAACCCTGCCGCTCAGCTGGGGCACCGAGATGTTTGGCCCGCTGTTACTGAAAGACGATATTATCGCCAATCCACCGGTTTTCCGGGACGGCCAGGTGACGCTGCCGGAAGGCCCGGGGTTAGGCATTACCCTGGATGACGATAAATTCCGTTTCTACCAGCGTAAATAGAACTTATACAGGAGTCACCGGATGTTATTTAAAGTTGAAATGACCATCAATATTCCGCTGGATATGCCGAAAGCGACGGCAGATAAAATAAAAGCGGAAGAGAAAGCGTATTCCCAGGCCCTACAGGAACAGGGGAAATGGCGCCATATCTGGCGGGTGGCCGGCAGTTACGCCAACGTCAGTATTTTTGATGTGGAAAGTAACGAGGAGTTGCATAACCTGTTGAGCGGGCTGCCGCTTTACCCCTATATGGAGATCAGTGTCGCGCCCCTGTGCCGCCACCCCTCCAGCATTCAGTCTGACGATCGTTAATTAAAAAAACAGAGTATTACCCGGGCGGCGTATTATCTCCGCCCACCCTCTCTCTTTCTGACCTTACCCTACACTGCACTGAGGGCGATAACATGACAACTCAATTCAGCCAACATGAAGACGTAAAAAAATTAATTGAAATCAGCTGCGGGCTTAATAGCGACGGCGGGGATATCCGCTTTAAAAAAATCATGCACCGGCTGGTCAGTGATATTTGTCACCTGATTGATGAATTCGATATTACGCCGGAGGAGTTCTGGCAGGCGGCTAATTACCTGCATACGCTCGGCGGGCGGCAGGAGGCGGCGCTGCTGGCGGCGGGCCTCGGGCTGGAGCACTACCTCGACCTGCGCGAAGATGCGCGCGAGGCCGCAGCGGGCTTTGGCGGCGGCACCCCACGCACCATTGAGGGGCCGCTGTATGTGGCGAATGCCCCACTGAGTGACGGTTATGCGCGCATGGATGACGGCCGGGATCAGGGCCGGGTGATGTGGCTGCATGGCCAGGTGAAAGGCACCGACGGCAAACCGCTGCCGGGGGCGATTGTGGATATCTGGCACGCCAACACGCTCGGCAACTACTCGTTCTTTGATAAATCCCAGAGCGAGTACAACCTGCGCCGCCGCGTGAAAACGGATGCCGACGGCCGTTACGCCGTGCGCAGCATTGTGCCCTCCGGCTACGGTTGCCCGCCGGACGGCCCGACGCAGGCGCTGCTGGACCGCCTCGGCCGCCACGGCAACCGCCCGGCGCATATCCACTTCTTTATCTCCGCGCCCGGCCACAAGCACCTCACCACCCAGATCAACCTCAACGGCGACCAGTACCTGTGGGACGATTTCGCCTTTGCCACCCGGGATGACCTGATCGCCGACCCGGTCGAGATTACCGACCCTAAACTCAGCGCCCAGCGTGACCTGCCGCACCCGCACACCGAGATTGAATTTGATTTTATGCTGGCCCCGGCCATCCAGCCGCTGGAAGAGCAGCGTATTAACCGCCAGCGCGCCTTGCAGGCATAAACCAGGAGGATAAACACGGGCAGCATGCCTGCCCGTGAACAAGGGGGGATTCAGTGGGTGTGAACCGGCGCAGAATGGGGATTTTCCAGTCTTACGGAGAGGGTGCGCCCGTCGGAAATCTCCAGGCTGACGGCATTGGTGCGGCTGGCGGCCAGCAGGTTAAACGCCAGCAACATCACTACCGCCACTTGCTCCTCGGCCTCCAGCTTGCTGCCGATCAGCACCTGCTCAAGCTGGTCTAAAATATTATCTCTCTCTTCTTTTTTCATAATCCGTGACTCCAGAAACACGACCATGTGTCATTAAAAAGGCGGCGCGTGCGCAAAACGCCCGCCGCCTGTGGCGTTTACCCGCTAAATCGGGCGCGGAGAGTATACAAACTTAGCCACACAAACCAAAAGGCTACTCACGGGATTGGGAGATACGCCCGGTAAAACCGGCCGCGGCAGGAACGGCAGCAATAACAGGCACACGCGTAATCATCAACTATCCTTATCGGTGGTGGCACTGATGGCGGGTAAACCGATGCTCGGTGCTGACGTTGCGCCATGTGGGCCGGAGGATGCCCCCGATCGGCGCGTGACGACAGGGAGGCATTCGATGACCCTTTATGTATGTTCCACGTGCGGCACCGCTTACCCCCCGGTCGCGGCCGCACCGGCACACTGCGCAATTTGCGATGATGAACGCCAGTGGGTGCCGCCTGATGGGCAGAAGTGGACCACCGATGAGCACATCGACCGGCACTATACCCACGCCTGGCAGTTGCACGAACCGGGGCTGTTCAGCCTGCACCCGACCCCTGAGCTGGGCATCGGCCAGCGCGCCTTTTTGCTGCAAACCCCGCACGGCAATATTCTGTGGGACTGCACCGCCCTGCTCGATGATGCCACCAAAGCCCTGGTGCAGAGCCTCGGCGGGCTGGCGCATATTGCCGTTTCCCACCCGCATTACTATACGCGGATGCAGGACTGGAGCGCGGCGTTCGGCAATGTGCCGGTCCACCTGCACGCTGCTGACCGCGCGTGGGTGGTGCGCCCTTCCCCGGCGATCCATTTCTGGAAGGGGGAATCGCTGGATCTGCTGCCCGGCGTTCAGCTCGCCTGCCTCGGCGGCCACTTCCCCGGTGCCACAGTGTTGCACTGGAGCGGCACCCACGATCGCACCGGCGTGGTGCTGGTGGGTGACACCCTGCAAATCTCCCCGGACAACGCCCACGTCTCCTTTATGCGAAGTTACCCCAATCTGTTGCCGCTGGGCGCAAGCGACGTCCGCCATATTGGTAACCGGCTCGCTACCCTGGCTTTCAACCGGTTATATGGGGCGTTTCCCGGCCAGCAGATCCTGCAGGATGGCAAGCGCATCGTGGCGCAGGACGTAAAACGGTATATCGACTTGCTGAACTAGCGGCAAAACCGGCCGGACAGAGGATGCCCGGCCGGGACAGGTTATGGCGCGGTGGATACCGCCTGTGGGGCAAAGGCCACCGGCGGGCGGCGCAGGAACCGGGCGCGCCAGGGTTTCAGCACCCATAACGCCAGGGCAGCAGTGATGAAATCCAGGGTAATTGCGCTGCCGAACACCAGACCCCAGCCACCGCTGTGCTGGTAGAGCATCGCGGCCAGCGGCCCGCCGAAGATGGACCCCACCCCCTGCGACATATAGAGCCAGCCGTAGTTGCTGGTGGCGTGTTGCGTGCCGAAGGTGTCCGTCAGGGTAGACGGGAACAGCGAGAAGATTTCGCCCCAGCCAAAGAACACCAGCCCGGAGAGCAGCACAAACAGCACCGGATCGCTGCGGCACATCAGCCAGAGCGTCATCGCCACCCCTTCCAGCGCAAACGCCCAGAACATCATCTTTTCACGCCCGATGCGGTCAGAGATAAAGCCGCACAGCGGGCGGGTCAGGCCGTTGGTAAAGCGGTCGATGGTCATCGCCAGCGGCAGCGCCGCCAGGCCAAACACCGTGACGCCGGTCATGCCGAAATCGTGGGCGAAGATCGCCATCTGCGAGGTGACCATCAGGCCGGAGGTGGACATCATGGTCATCATCAAAAACATCAGCCAGAACAGCGGCTGGCGCAGCATCTCACCGGGGCGGAACTGCCGCTGGGCAGGCGCGCCTGCGGCCGCCTCGCCCGGTGCCGTCACCGCTGACGGCGGCACCCGCAGCCCCTGCGCGGCCACAAAACCGATGGCGGCAAAGATCAGCCCGAACACCCATAGAGTATGGCTCAGGCCGTAGGCGGCCAGCGAGGCGGAGATGGGAAACGTGGTGACAATCGCGCCCATGCCATAGCCCGCCGCCACCATCCCGGCGGCAAACCCGCGCTGTGCCGGGAACCAGCGCACCATCAGCCCCACCACGCCCACATAGACAATACCGGTGCCGAGGCCGCCCATGCCGCCATACACCAGGTAGAGCATCGGCAGGCTGGCGACCTGTGAGGTCAGCACCCAGCTGAAGCCCGCCAGCAGCGTGCCGAGGGAGATCAGCAACCGGGGGCCGAAGCGGTCAATCAATCTGCCCTGAAACGGCGAGAAGAACGTCTGAAGGATAATCAGCAGGGAAAACGTCACCTGAAGCTCGGCCAGCGGCACATTGAGTGACGCCGCCAGCGGTTTGGTGAGTAACGTCCAGACATATTGCGGGCTGGAGATGGCCGCCATACAGATCAGGCCGAGCACCAGTTGCTGCCATTTGGTGCGTGCCGCCACGCGAACCGGAAGAGAGTGTGCAGTCATACTTATCAAGTCCTTTAATACCGCAGCCAGACGCGGGGATCGCGCCGGCCGCAAACCGGGATAAGCAGAGAATGCAGGATGTGTGCCAGAGGGAGCAGCGGGCGTAACGGCTAAAAAAGGGGCGTCCGCCCCTTTCGCATTCAGCGGGACAGCGCGGCCAGGCTGGTGTCGAGCGCACTGACCAGCCAGTCGATGTCGCTAGTCTGGAACGCCAGCGGCGGGCGAAGTTTCAGCACGTTGCCGTACGGCCCGGCCACGGAAGTCAGCACCCGCTGTTCGCGCAGCCGTTCAGTCACGTCCAGCGCCAGCGCTTTATCCGGGGTTTTCGCTGCCCGGTCACTCACCAGTTCAAACCCAATAAACAACCCGGCACCGCGCACATCGCCCACGCACTCATAGTTATCCTTCAGCCCCTGAAGCTCGCGCAACAGTTGCTGCCCCACGGTCAGGCTGTGTTGTTGCAACTGTTCCTCTTTAATCACCTGCAATACCGCCTGCGCCGCGGCGATCGCGACCGGGTTGCCGCCAAAGGTATTGAAGTAGGGAATGGTGTCACTGAAGGCGGCCAGCACCTCGCTTTTGGCCAGCAGGGCGGAAATCGGGATGCCGTTACCCATCGGCTTGCCGGTGGTGACGATGTCCGGCACGATGCCGTGGCGCGCGAAGCCCCAGAACGCCTCACCGGTGCGGCCAAAGCCGGGCTGTACCTCATCGGCGATATAAATCCCGCCGTTTTTATGCACCACGTCGAGCACCGGTTGCAGGAACCCGGCCGGGTCCGGCAAGACGCCATCCGAGGAAAAAATCGAATCCGCCAGGAAACCGGCAAATTTAATGCCGTGTGCGGCCATATCATCAATCTGTTGCTGGATTTGGCCGGCAAACCAGACGCCGAGATCCGGGTCCGTCACCCGGTAGCGGTCCGGCGGCGGCACCAGCCGGGTGGTGGCCGCCAGCGGCTGGCCGCTGCCGAGCGCCGGGGAGACGCCGGAGGTCAGCTCGCTGGTGCCGTGGTACGCCTCCTGCGTGACAATAATGCCGGTGCCGCCGCTGTACGCCTTCGCCACGCGGATCGCCAGATCGTTGGCTTCCGAGCCGGTGCACATATACATGGCGCGGTCGATGGCGGCGGGCAGCGTCGCCAGCAAATCCTCTGAGTAGTCGAGGATGCGCTGGTGCAGGTAGCGGGTATGGGTATTGAGCTGCTGCATCTGCGCCGTCACCGCCTCTACCACCGCCGGGTGGCAATGGCCGATGCTGGCGACGTTGTTATACACATCCAGGTATTTGTCCCCGGCGGCGTCCCACAGGTACTGGCCGCGGCCTTTCACCAGATGCACCGGTTTGCGGTAGAACAGCCGGTAGGACTCCCCCAGCACCCGGCTGCGCTGGTCAGTCAGGCGGCGCGTTTCGCTGTCCAGCTGCCCGGCATGTTCAGCACGGAAGCTGTTGGTGTCCATGATGGTTGAGCGTGTAGCCATAATGTTCCCTTTCTCTGCTGGGCGCGGGCGTCCCCCGCGCATAATGGGTATCAGTTAATCGTGGGTCAGCATGCTGTCTTTCGGCGCGGCGGCGCGCTGGGCGTGGGTCAGGCGGAAGTAGCCATAGCCCACCAGCATCAGGCCGATAAACAGGGTACCCACCTCCGGGTTAAACCAGAACATAGCAACAAGGCAAAGCAGCGCCAGCCCGAGCGCGATGCCCGGCACCACGGGGTAACCCGGCGCGCGGAACGGGCGGCGCAGCCCCGGCTCGGTGCGGCGCAGGCGGAACAGGCTCAACATGCTCATGATGTACATCACCAGCGCGCCGAACACCGAGAGCGTGATCATCGCCGCCGTGAGGCTCATGCCCTGCAAATTCACGCGGCCGTCCGCCAGGATAGCCAGAATCCCGATCGCCCCCCCGGCCAGAATCGCCCGGTGCGGGGTGGAAAAGCGCGACAGCTTCGCCAGCGACGGCGGCAGGAACCCGGCGCGGGCCAGCGCAAACCCCTGCCGCGAATAACCCAGGATAATGCCGTGGAAACTCGCCACCAGCCCGAACAGCCCGATCCAGACCAGCATATGCATCCAGCGGGAATCACTTCCCACCACCCGTTTCATCGCCTGCGGCAGCGGGTCATTAATGCCTGAAAGGCTGTGCCAGTCGCCCACGCCGCCCGCCATCAGCATCACACCAATTGCCAGCACCACCAGCGTCAGAATACCGCCGATATAGGCGCGCGGGATGGTGCGCACCGGGTCTTTGGCCTCTTCCGCGGCCATGGCCGTGCCCTCAATCGCCAGAAAGAACCAGATGGCAAACGGGATGGCGGCAAAAATGCCGGAGAGGGTCTGGAGCGAGAAGTGATCCGCCCCCGCCCAGCCGTGGCTGACAAAATTCGCCACGCTGAACCCCGGCGAAACTACGCCCATAAACACCAGCAGCTCCACCACCGCCAGCACCGTGACCAGCAGCTCGAACATCGCCGCCAGGTGTGCGCCGAGAATGTTCAGCGTCATAAACACCAGATAGGCACCGATCGCCGCGTAACGCGGATCCAGCGCCGGAAACTGCACATTCAGGTAGGCACCGATCGCCATGGCAATCGCCGGGGGCGCAAAAACAAACTCAATCAGCGTCGCCATCCCGGCCAGGAAACCGCCGGTTTCGCCCCAGGCACGGCGGCTGTAGGCAAACGGCCCGCCCGCATGGGGAATGGCGGTGGTGAGCTCCGTAAAACTGAAGATAAAGCAGCTGTACATCGCCGCCACCACCAGCGTGGTGACCAGGAAACCCAGCGTCCCGGCCACGCCCCAGCCATAACTCCAGCCGAAATACTCGCCGGAGATCACCAGCCCGACGGCAATACTCCACAACTGCCAACTGCCCAAAGAGGGTTTTAACTGACTCATCGCATCACTCCAGCCGAGGTCAAAAGAGGTTGATCCTGATAATGCACCCCTTGTACGCCGCTGACTTGACCGCAGCCGGTCAGCCGCTGCGCGCTGAAGTCAACTTTACCGCCGCGGACGCGCCCCACGCTTCTGCGGTCAACTTCCCGCCCTGTGCAGTCAGGTAACGCCCTGCCGCCCCGCCGCATGCTAACGGCATCAACCGCTCAGGCCGTATGCACCAATGACAGGGGACGCCACCATGACCACCATCGCCAAACAGTACGACACGCTGGACAACGCCGCCCTTACCCGCCTCGCCGCGCAGGCGCTGGCAACCTGCCCGCAGGTCATCGCGCCGCAGATCGCGCTGTTCTGCCGCTCAGAGAATGCCACTTTTCAGGTCACCGATGCCCGGCAGCGGCGCTATGCGCTGCGCATCCACCGGCCCGATTACCACCAGCAGCCGGAGATCCAGAGCGAGTTGCTGTGGCTGGATGCGCTGCGTGACGCAGGGATTGAGGTGCCGGCGGCGCACACCAACCGCGACGGGCAGCAGGTGATCCCGCTGCGCACGGACACGGGCGACACCCGCTATGCGGTGCTGTTTGACTGGATCGCCGGGGAGGTGCTGCAAAGTGACCTCAGCCGGGTGGCGCGTGAGGATTTTATCGAACTGGGGCGTACCACCGCCCGCCTGCACCAGCACAGCCGGGGCTGGCGGCGCCCGGCAAACTTCCGGCGGTTACGCTGGGACCATGCCACCATGACCGGCCCGGACGGCCACTGGGGCGACTGGCGCGCCGCGCCGGGGCTGCGCACGGCGGATATGCCGCTGGTAGAGGAGACGCTGCACCAGGTCAGTGCCGCGATGCAGGCGTTTGGCCAGGGGCCGGATCGCTTCGGGCTGATCCATGCCGATTTGCGCCTCACTAACCTGATGCGCCACCAGCAGCAGACGCGGGTGATCGATTTTGATGACTGCGGGTTTGGCTGGTACCTGCACGATCTGGCAGCAGCCGTCAGCTTCGTAGAGCACCATCCTGATGCCCCGGCATGGGTCGCGGGCTGGCTGGAAGGGTATCAGCAGCACTGCCCGCTGACCCCGGCCGAGGTGGCGATCATTCCCTCGATGCTGATCCAGCGCCGTATTCAGTTGCTGGCGTGGGTCGGTTCCCATGCCGACACCGAGCAGGCGCGCTCGCTGGGGCCGCACTGGGCGCAGGAGAGCCTCCGGCTCTGCCGCCGGTACCTGGATCAGCGCGGGCTGCCGGTCGGCGCGGAGTGAGTCCGTTTTCCCTGAGCGCGGGCGCGGTGGCACACCTTTTGCTTCTTTCCTGACATGCCCTTTTATCAGGAGATCGCTATGACACTCGCCCAGACCTTGCCCCACCCCGCTGTGCTCCCGGCGCTGACGCAACCGGCGATCTCCGGCCATCAGGGTATTCTGGCCGCTGCCGCCAGCGGCCTGGAGGACTTTATCACCCAGCAGGGCGGTGACCCGGAGCGCATTCTCGGTATGTGCCGGATCTCCCCGGCGTTGCTGACCCAGCCTACCCAGAGCCTGACGCTGCCCGGTTACTGCCGGGTGCTGGAGGAAGCCGCGCGCCAGACCGGTGCGGATAATTTTGGCCTGCACTACGGCCTGCAATTCAAACCCCAGCAGCTCGGCCTGATTGGCTATGTTGGCCTCTGCTCTGCCACGGCGGAGCAGGCGCTGCGCAACCTGGTGTTTGCCTTTCCGTGGCACCAGCACGCCACCCTGACCCGGCTGGTGGATCTGCCGCACTGCGTGCGCTTTGATTACCAGATCCGCCATGGGGCGATCATCTCACAGCGGCAGGATGCCGAACTGACGCTCGGCATGGTGATCAACCTGCTGCGCCATGCGCTGGGGCCGCAGTGGGCGCCGAAAGAGGTTCACTTTGAACACCCACGGCCGGAGCACTGGCATGAGCACTGCAAATATTATGACGCGCCGGTCTATTTCGATCAGCCGTTCAACTCGCTGCTTATCCCGCGCCATGAGCTGCAACGGCCGATGCCCGAGAGTGACCCGATCCTGCTGATGGTGATGCAGGATGCGATGCGCCGCCTGAACCAGAGCAGCCAGCCGCTGTCGGTTATCGATCAGGCGTGCGCCGCCATCCGCCAGCAGTTGCCGCAGGGCGAGCCGGTGATGGAGCAGGTGGCCGGGCTGCTCGGCATGTCCGGGGCGTCGTTGCAACGGCGGCTCAGTGATGAACAGCTGACCTTCAGCCGGGCCGTGGACAAGGTGCGGCAGGAGATGGCAACCCACTATCTGGCGCAGCGGCATTTGCCGATTTCTGACATGGCTTTCCTGCTGGGATATTCTGAAGTGAGCGCCTTTTCCCGCGCCTTCCGCCGTTGGTTTGGCCTCAGCCCGCGGGCCTGGCGGCACCAGCAAGCCAACCGCTGACAATGCCGGGCGGTTCCTGCCGCCCGCTGCTTTTTTAACGCCAACCGCTTATTCTCTCTGCTTTTCTTATCTAACCCCCTGCACCTGCTACACTTTTATACGCACACGGCAGAAGAAAACCGGGCGTGAACCCGCCCCGGCAGAGAACAAGAGGATACGCGCTATGGATTTTTTAGGCTGGACGGCCGCAACCGGTGGGTTGTTGCTGATGATGTCGCTGGCATCGGGGTGGATTAGCCGCAGCCCGGTCAGCACCTTTGGGCTGTATCTGGCCGCCGGGATAATTTGCGGCCCGTGGGCGCTGGATCTGCTGCGGATTGATGTCGTCGACCACTCTGAACTGGTTGGCCGGGTTACTGAGATCGCCATGGCCGCCTCGCTGTTTATTACCGGGTTGAAACTGCGCCTGCCGTTTAAAAGCCGCAGCTGGCGGATGGGCGCGCGGCTGGCGTTTCCGGCGATGTTGCTCACGGTTGGCGGTGTGACAGCGGCCGCGCACTATATGCTGGGCTTTGATTGGCCGCTGGCGCTGGCTTTCGGGGCGATTGTCGCACCGACTGACCCGGTGCTGGCGAGTCTGATTTCCGTCAACGATGCCAGTGACAACGATGACCTCCGGGTAGCGCTTTCCAGTGAGGCCGGGATGAACGACGGCTCGGCGCTGCCGATCCTGATTCTGGCGATGATGCTGATCACCTCCCAGGGCACCCTGACCGGCGAAGCATGGCGGCACTGGGCGCTGGTGGACGTGCTCTGGGCACTGCTGGGCGGGCTGGGCATCGGCTTCGTGATGGGCCGGCTGGTGGGGCTGTTGGCGACATTGCTGCGCAGCAAACAGCATGATGTCGCCCCCAATGATTTTCTGGCGCTGGCGTTGATCGCCCTGAGCTACGCCGCCGCACAAAGCCTGGAGGCTTCCGGCTTTCTGGCGGCCTTTGCCGCAGGGGTCGGGCTGCGCCGGGCGGAGATGAAAGTGATTAACCTCCATCCGCCGGAGGAGATCAGTGACCACGATAACTACCCGCCCGCCGAAGAGCTGGTTAACCCCAACCAGCGCCATACGCTCAACACCAGCGGCCCGGCCCATTCGGTCGGGCTGGTGGTGGGGGATGCGCTGGCCTTCGGGGACATCATGGAGCGTATCTTCGCTGCCGCCATCGTGATTGTGCTGGGCATTACCCTGGCGCAACATTGGGATTATCAGGGGCTGCTGATGGCGGCGGTGCTGTTTATCGTCATCCGCCCGCTGTCGGTGTGGATCGTGAGCATGGGCACCGGCACCCCCGCCCTGCGCCGTGGGTTGCTGGGGTGGCTGGGGATCCGCGGCATCGGCAGTATCAACTATATTGCTTACGCCTATACGCATGGGCTGGGCAGCGGGCCGGACGCCACCCGCATGGTGGACATCGCGTTTACGGTGATTGCCGCCAGCGTGATTGTGCATGGCGTTACCGTGACACCGCTGCTTAACCTGCGCCAGGCCCGCAAGGCGGCGAAAGAGGAGCGCCGTCGTCAGGAGCAGGAACAGCGCGCCGAAGGAGAAGAGGGCGAGCAGGAAGCGCAACAGAAACAGTGTGAAAAAGCTGAAAAATCAGAGCATTAATCTTTTTGCCGGACGCGCGCTTTTGCCGGATTTCAGGTATGTTGGCTATAGTTATTTTTTAGCCAATACCTGAGGATGTGAGCAAATGGAACCCAAGAACGTAGCACGTATTGCCGCTTTTTCTGACAGATGGCAGGGTGGCAACCCCGCCGGTGTAATGATAACCGATGCCTTGCCGGAGGCGGCTGACATGCAGCAGATTGCCGCGGCGGTAGGCTACTCAGAAACGGCGTTTCTGGCCCCGCAGGATGACGGCTGGCGCGTCCGTTATTTTGCCCCGGAGATTGAGATCCCATTCTGCGGCCATGCCACCATTGCCGCGGGCGCTGTCCTGACCACCCGTTTCGGGCCGAGCCGCTACCGGCTGTTTCTGAACGACGGCGAGATCAGCGTAGAAGGCGATAATCAGGCGGGGCTTTCCACGGCCGCGCTGTACTCCCCTCCAACCCGCAGCGAGCCTGCCCCGGCTGAGCTGGTGGCAGAAGCGCTGGCGCTGTTCGGCTGGCAGCAGGAGGATCTGGACACGCGCCTGCCGCCGGCCTGGGCAGAGGGCGGCGCCCACCACCTGGTGCTGGCGCTGCATGACCACGACACCCTCCGGGCGATGCATTACGATCAGGCCAAAGGCAAGGCCATGATGGAAGCGCACGGCATCACTACTTTCTGTCTGGTCCATGCGGAAAGCCCCACCCGCTTCCATGCCCGCAACCCGTTTGCCATCGGCGGTGTGTATGAAGACCCGGCCACCGGCGCGGCAGCGGCGGCACTTGGCGGCTATCTGCGTGATATCGGCTGGCCGCACGGCGGCGAGGTGGACATTATTCAGGGCGAAGATATGGGTATGCGTTCACTGCTGAACATCCGCATCAGTGATGAGCCGGGCGGCAGCATCCGTGTGGCCGGCACGGCCCGGCCCATGGATAACACCGGCATCAACGTGGCGTAACCGCTTCCCCTTTCCTGGCGGCCTGCGGGCCGCTTTTTTTATGCCGTTTCCCCGCTGAACACTGCACGCAGATAGGCGGTAAACGCCGTGACCGCTCGCGGCACCTGTGCGCTCCATGGCCGCACAATGTAGAGGTTTTGCGCAAACACCCCGACCGGCTGCCAGGCGGCCAGCAGCGGCACCAGGGTACCGGCGTCTAAGGCAGACTGCGCGCTGAAATCCGGCAGCAGCGCGATGCCCATCCCGGCGATCGCCGCATCCCGGATCGATTCACTGTTATTGGTGGCGAACATGCCGCTGACCGGCACCGTGACCGTGGCGCTGCCCGGCGATGCCCCGAGCGGCACGTTTTGCTGCGCCTCTTTTTGTTCTAAAACAAAGGCCCAGCCCGGCTGTTCGCTGCCGCGCGGGTAGTAGAGGCACTGGTGGCCGGCGAGCTGCTGGGGCGCTTCCGGGGTGCCGTGGCGGCGAAGATAGTCCGGTGACGCTACCATCAGGGTGCGTGTGGCACAGAGCCGCTGGGCGACATGGGTCTCCGGCAGGGTGTCGCTGTGGCGGATCGCCAGATCGAACCCTTCGGCCGCCAGCGACACCAGCCGGTCACTCACTTCAAGCTGCACCCGCACCTGCGGGTAGCGGCGCATAAAGCCGATGATGTGCGGCACCAGTTGCTGACGGGCGAAGGCCACCGGCGCGGTGACACGCACCCGCCCGCGCAGCGGCCCCTGGGCATCACGGATACCGATAAAGCTGCGCATGATCTCCGAGAACGGCGCTTTCAGCTCCTCCACCAGCTTTTGCCCGGCGTCGGTCAGTTGCATGGTGCGGGTGGTGCGGCGCACCAGCGGTACCCCGGCCAGCTGCTCCAGCTCTTTGATTTTCTGGCTGACTGCCGCCTTGCTGACGTCCAGCCGTTCCGCTGTGCGGGTAAAACTGCCCTGCTCCGCCAGCACCGAGAGCCAGTGCAGGTGCGTCCAGAGGGCATCAGGTTTCAGATCTTTCATCGTCATTGTTCAATAGGGTGAATAATCAGTTCAAGGATAGCGCTTTTTCCCGCCGCGTTCTTGCTTTACGCTGATCATCAGTGAAGGGCAACTCTCCCTTTGAACCCGAATGTACATTGTGAGGTGATCCATGCCGTTATTAATGTTTGACGTCCTTGAAGGGCGTAGTGAAGCTGAAACCAAAGCCATGCTGGATGCCGCCCACCGCGCCGTATTGACCGCGTTCAAGGTACCGGAGCGTGACCGCTACCAGATTGTTCACGAAAACAAGCCTTACCAGATGGTCATCCAGGATACGGGCTTAGGGATTGAACGCACAGAGAAGGTAGTGGTGCTGCGGGTCTTTACCAGCCCGCGCAGCCCGGAGCAGAAAGCGCTGTTCCTGACGGAACTCTGCCGCGAACTGCACGAGTACTGCGGTATTGCGCCCAGCGACGTGATGGTGTCGTTTATCAATAATGACCGTTCCGACTGGAGTTTCGGCAACGGTGTTGCGCAGTATCTGACAGGCGAGCTTTGACTGGCGGCACCCCGCCCGGGTGGGTGGGGTGCGGTCAGATGCACTCGTCTGATTGAACGTGCTTTGCCTCATGGGCAATTAACCAGGCTTTACGGGCGAGGCCACCGCCGTAACCAGTCAGTGATCCATCCTTACCAATAACGCGATGGCAGGGAACAATAATCGCCACCCGGTTGGCCCTATTGGCGGCTGCCACGGCGCGCATCGCGGCCGGTTTCCCGATTTCTGCTGCAAGCGCCTGATAATTTAGGGTCTGACCAAAGGCAACATGGCGCAGCCCCGCCCAGACAGTGCGCTGAAATTCGCTGCCCCGCGTATCCAGTGCCACCCCGAACGTCCGGCGATAGCCCGAAAAATACTCTCCAATCTCTTTTTCTGCCTGATGGGTATGACTGTTTTCTCCCGCCAGCATGGTTGCCGTAAACAGACGCTGCAATGTGCCAAATTCGGTATCCAGCATTCCTTTGTCGGCAAACTCCAGCAGGCACACACCGCGGTCGGTTGCACAGACAACCATCGGGCCAAGGGGCGTGGTAAAACGGTGGAGTAAAAGAGTCTGGTGGGTTTCACTTGGCGCATGACCCGTCAGTTTTTTGCACGTGTAGCCAAACCCGCTCAGCGATTCGTAACCCCTCTCGAATGCCGCCTCCGTGGTTGTCCGCCCCGCTTTTAGCGCCTGAAGCGCCCCGTTAACCCTCTGCATGCGCTGAAAAGCCTGGAAGGTGATGCCATGATGTTGCAGGAACCAACGCCGTACGCGCTCCGGGCTGATAGCATGTTGGCGCAGTTCGGTATCGCTGACCCGCTCGTCAGGTCTATCACGCACCCGTTTTAACGCCTGTTGGATAAAAGCCGGGGCAGTGAAGGCGTTTTCTGTCGGGCGGCAGATCTTACAAGGGCGGAAACCGTCATCCAGCGCCGAGTTAACATCATCGTAAAACTCGACATTTTCCCGCTTCGGTTTTCGCGCCCGGCAGATTGAGATACAGAATACGCGCGTGGTTTTGACACCCACAAAAAAAACGCCGGTGAACTCTGCTGCGCGCGCCAGCAATGCCTGATACCACTGATCGCACTGGAAATTATCGGTGATTTTCATGGTTGAGAACTCCTGCAAACGTGCGTTGTTCCTGAATTGTACAGAGTAAATCCTTTAACTGCGCCTGCATGGCCGAATAGACAACATTCCCCATTGAAATACGGCGTACACCCAATGTTGCCAGCGTACCGAAATCCGGCAGGCCAGGCAGACACATGACGTTCAGAGGCAATGCGACGTTACGGGCTATAGCGGCGATATCTTCAGACTGGGTCACACCGGGAACAAAAAAACCCTTTGCGCCATGGTCTGCATATAACTGGCCGCGGCACACTGTTTCCCTGAGCGCATTTTCGGTGTTGAGTAAGAAAGTATCCGTGCGGACATTCAGGAAAATGTCAGGGCATGACTGGGCGATTGCCTGACATTTATCGGCAAACAGGGAGGCATCCTCAAGCTGCCGAACGCCATCTGCCACCCGGCTGTCTTCCAGGTTAATACCCACGACGCCAAGTTGTACCAGCCGTTGGATATTCTTAATAATCTCTTTTGTGGTGTCGCCATATCCGGCTTCTACATCAACGCTGAGAGGACGTGCCGTGACGGCTCTGATACGGGCGACAATGAATAATAATTCATCAAAACCCATGCCCTCCCCATCTTCATACCCTAACATAGCGGCCATGGCGGCGCTGGACGTGCCCAATGCGTAATATCCCGCCTGTTGTGCAGCCAGGGCACTGCCGGCATCCCATACATTGGCAATCAGTAACGGTGAGTGTTGATGGTGAAGTGCGTTGAAGTCCATGAGGTTCTCCGGTTGTCGTGTACCGGGAAGTTTGCCGTTTTCAACATACCGCCCACAACCGAAAATCGGACGAGTATTTATTAACTTACTCGCCGGGGCGAAAAAAAAGGGACGGCAAGCCGTCCCTTTTTGTTGTGTGACCTGTTAGCGCGCGCCGACGAAGCCGCCGGTCTGGTGCCGCCACAGGCGGGAGTAAAGCCCCTGTTCGGTTTGCAGCTCTTCGTGGTTGCCGAGCTCGACAATCTGCCCCTCTTTCATCACCACCAGCTGGTCCATTTTGACAATGGTGGAGAGCCGGTGGGCGATGGCGATCACCGTTTTGCCTTTCATCAGGGCGTTCAGGTTCTCCTGAATCGCGGCTTCGACTTCGGAGTCGAGCGCGGAGGTCGCCTCATCCATGATCAGGATTGGCGCATCCTTCAGCAGCACGCGGGCGATGGCGATACGCTGGCGCTGGCCGCCGGAGAGTTTGACGCCGCGCTCACCCACATGCGCGTCCAGCCCGATGCGGCCCTGGTCGTCTGTCAGGTACGGGATGAACTGGTCAGCGTGCGCCCGTTTGATGGCGCGCTCCAGCTCCTCTTCCGTCGCGTCCGGTTTGCCGTACAGCAGGTTATCGCGGATGGAGCGGTGCAGCAGCGCCGTATCCTGGGTGATCATGCCGATCTGCGCGCGCAGGCTCTGCTGGCTTACTTTGGAGATGTCCTGCCCGTCAATCAGAATGCGGCCGCCGTCGAGGTTATACAGACGCAGCAGCAGGTTAACCAGCGTTGACTTCCCGGAGCCGGATGGGCCAACCAGGCCGATCTTCTCACCTGATTTAATCACCAGATTGAAGTCCGGGATCAGCGGTGTGCCTTCGCGGATATAATTGAACATCGCATGTTCAAAGCGGATTTCGCCTTGTGAGACGACCAAATCCGGCGCATTCGGTTCATCAGTGACGCTGACCGGCTGGGTCAGCGTCTCCAGGCCGTCCTGCACCATGCCGATATTGCTGAAGATGCCGTTCACCACCCACATGATCCAGCCGGACATGTTCACCAGCCGCAGCATCAGGCCGGTCGCCAGCGCGATGGCCCCGACGGTGATGATGTTCTCCGTCCAGAGCCACAGGGCCAGCGCGGTGGTGGCGACAATCAGCAACCCGTTCAGGGTGCTGATCACCACATCCATGCTGGTGACTAACCGGCTGGTGAGCTGGGCTTTGTAGGTCTGCTCCTGCAGGGCGGCGCGGGCGTAATCCTGCTCCAGGTTTTTATGCGCGAACAGCTTAAGGGTCAGGATATTGGTGTAGCCATCCACGATGCAGCCCATCAGGCGTGAGTTGGCGTTGGAAGCCGCCACCGAGCGGTTTTTAATCCTCGGCACAAAATACGCCAGGCTGATGGCATAGGCGGCGATCCACACCAGCAGCGGGATCATCAGCCGCCAGTCCGCCTCGGCAAACAGCACCATCGAGCCGATGGCGTAAATCAGCACATGCCAGATGGCATCCACTGCCTGTACGGCGGAATCGCGCAATGCATTGCCGGTCTGCGTAATGCGCTGGGCGATGCGGCCGGAGAAGTCATTCTGGAAGAAGCGCAGGCTCTGGCGCAGGATATGGTTATGGTTCTGCCACAAAATCATGCTGGACATGCTGGGGTTAATGTTCTGGTGGATCAGCAGATCGTGCAGGGCGATAAACAGGGGCCGGAGGATCATCGCCACCACCAGCATCCAGATCAGCTCGCCGCTGTGCTCGCTGAAGAACCGTTCCGGCGTGGTGTCGCGTGTGAGGTCAATGATGCGGCTGAGGAAGTCAAACAGCACCACTTCCAGCAGGGCGCTGATCAACCCGACAAACATAAGGCCGGTGAAACTGGGCCAGGCCTGACGCAGAAAATAGAAATAAAAAGCCCAGACCCGGTTTGGCGGCGTCTCCTTCGGGGCAGGTTTAAAGATATCAATCATCCTTTCGAAGCTGCGGTACAACATATTACGCCTCTCATGTCTTGTGCGGAGTCCAGAAGGCCGCCTGCGGCCTCAAAGGTGACGTTGTCACCGCTATAAAGTGTAGACATATTTATCATTTATGGGAGATTACATGCCGGACGGCGGGGTGTGGTGCATGCCCGGCCGCAGCCCAGGCAGAACAAGCGGCGCCCCGGCAAGCGGGGCGCGCGGAGGTTAACTGCCGGTACCGTCTTTGCGTTGCAGCGCTTTCACTTTTTGTGCTGCATTCTTACCGGCCACAAAGGCGTGATCTGAATTGTAGTACTCCCACTCGCTATAGCGACCCGCCAGCACGATGTCATGCTTCGCCAGCCAGGTGCGCACCGTCGAGACATGTTGCGCGCGGGTATGGTCGTAGAGCACATAGGCGTAAGGCATGTCGACGATATTGGCCGCCAGCACCTTGTCCTCTTTGGTAAACATCCCGACCTGGATGCACTCCTCAATGCAGCGGTCGATCAGCGCCTGACCATCCACCGGCAGCGGTTTATGCGGCGAATAGGTGATTTCGCAGGTAATGCCGAAGCCGCCCGGCGCATTACAGTGCGGGCTGGCATTCCCCTGCACAAAGATACGGTGGAAAATAGTGTCGCCCGGGTAATAGATCCAGTGCTTGTTGGTGAGGTTTTCACGGCCGATGCCGAGGTTCACACATTTCACCGAAATGTGCTGCAAACCGGCAGCGGCGGCGTGTATCGCCGGCGGCGCAGCATCGCCCATCATTTTAATCAGCTCCGGCAGCGGCAGGGTGCTGACCAGGTGGTCATAACGGTAGCGGCGGCCATCGGCCAGCGTCAGCAGGTGTTCACGCGGTTGCACCTGGACAATTTTCGCGCCGGTTTCCAGCTGGCCCTCAATATGCGGCAGGAACCCTTCCATCAACGCCTGGAAGCCCCCTTTCAGCGGGTAGCCGAAACGCGAGTTCGGCCCCATCGGCGGCGGTGCCGGCTCCAGCGCGCCCTGGATAATCTGGTCCAGCTCCGGCAGCGGCACACGCCCGCCCAGCCAGGAGGTCTCCATCTCAGAGAGCGGCACCGTCCAGAGTTTTTTGTTGTAAGGCACGGCGAAGTGTTTGGCGATCCCTTTGCCCCAGACCTGATGGATAAACTGCTCGAAGTTCTGCGGTTTTTTGTTGCCGCCGTCACGCGCCGGGGTGTTCTCATCCGGCGCGCTGCCGTCTGCACAGCAGTCATCCAGCGGCTTGACCACGGTACCGCCGGCCGGTTGGGCTGCCTCGCCGTAGCGGGCTTCGATCGCGCCGACGATACATTCGGTGATCACGGCAGGCGGCAGGCCATACAGTGCCCCCTGGAACGGGTAGCGGGTGTAGACGTCGTGGCTGTAGATCCAGGCCTCACGGTTCTGCCAGTGCATATTGTCCCCCAGCAGCATCTCATAGAGTTGCAGCACATACGGGTCATTGGAGAACATGATGTGCCCGGCGTAATCGAAGGTGAATCCATTGTCTTGCACGGAGCGGCACCAGCCGCCGACGCTGTCATGGCGCTCCAGTAGCAGCGCACCGGGGCCATAGTGGTACGCGGCACTCAGGCCGGTCGGCCCGGCACCGGCGATCAGGCACGGGATACGCTGCGCCTCGCTCTGGACATTGCCGGTGCTGAGCACCGCGACGTTGGAGCCGGAGAGTTCGGCCCGGGTCGGCATTTCTGTTTCCAGCACCGGGTGGCGGTTGTGCAGCAGCGCCTCATCCATCAGCGTCGCCATCTGCTCGGCGGTGGCATCCCAGGAGGTGCGGGCGATGCGGGTGCGCATCACCGAGGCGGTTTCAGCCAGCTGCTCCTCATCCTGCGCCAGCGCCTGTTCACAGGCGGCGATGAATTCCTCCGCGGTGTGGCCAATCGCTACCACATCGCCGTAAGGTTCCTCCACATCTTTAATGGCGGTACTGACGATCGGCAGTTCCGCCGCCATATACTCCAGCACCTTGGTCGGGCTGATAAAGCGCGTGGACTCATTGATCGCGAACGGCAGCAGGCAGACATCCCAGCCCGCCAGGAAGTGCGGCAGCGCCTGATAGGTGTGCTGGCCGTAGTAATGGATATTGGGGCGCTGCGGCAGCGTCGCCGGGTCGATTTTCACCACCGGCCCGACCATGATCAGCTGCCACTCCGGGTGACTGTCCGCCAGGGCGGCGATAAGGTCGAGATCCAGCCGCTCATCCAGCACGCCATAAAAACCAAGGCGCGGGTGCGGCAGATCATCCTGCAGCGGGTGGCCGTTGTTGCGGTCACGCGCCTGTTCAAAATGCACGGCATCCACGCTGCTTGGGAAGCAGTAGCTGTTGTCGTGGCGGCCCTGCTTGGCCGCATGCAGGCTCGGCCCGCCGGTGAACAGCAGATCGGCCCGCGTCAACAGGGCCGACTCACGTTGCAGCAGCTGTTTCGGCGCATTTTTAAACGCCGCCAGTTCATCCATGCAGTCATACACCACCAGGCTGGCATGGAGCGGGGCCAGCAACGGCAGCGCCATCGGGGTATAGAACCAGACAATCGGGTCGCTGCTGTCGTCGAGCAGGTTTTCCAGCAGGGGTTGCAGCACCGCTATCTGATCATCATGGAAGCCAGGCGCATGCACCGGGGTATGAGGGCGGTAAACGGTAATATTGGCTGCTGGGGTACTGGTCTCCAGATAGGGTTTACCTTCGTCATACACCGGTTCTTCGATGAACAGGATCTTGTGAAACTGAGCCAGTCGGCTAAGTAATTGTTGTGGTCGTTGGTAGACAAAATCCCAGCGCAAGTGGCAAAACACAATAATTGTCGACATAGAGCTTTCCTGGCCCATTGGGCTGTTGTTGAAACACAGTTTCGAGTGGAGCCGATGCAACATGCCCTGAGCACGGCGCAGGGCGGCGGCATAGTGAGGAACCAGTACCCGGGCATGGGGGTCTGGGCCGAGATAGTCCAGATCCCACAGGCCGCTGCGGTGCCAGTGTGTGACGTTGTCCCAGTCGGGACGGTCAATAATCGGGTAGAGACATACCCCCCGGACATCCACCCCCGCCAGCAGCGCCTGCGCCACTTCGTTGGTAATGTCATTGACCCAGGTACCGCGACCGCTGCCGACATGGCTGGTTTCTGCCAGCAAAATCGGACGGCCGTAGCGTTGGTAAAGTTCCTTGAGCATCAGGTGCAGGGGCTTGCGCCGCGGGTCACCCAAATGCCACCACAGCCGGGCTTCGGTGCCGCCCTCCCACTGGTTGCTGTGGTAATAGTTGGCACCAATCAGGTCGAGGTAGCGCGGTGAGCCGCCAAGCTCTGGGGCGAGGCGGCCGCACAGCATGTCCCACCCGGCGTATTGCGCCTGACGCCAGCCTTCGACGGAGCCGTCAAACCCTTCTACCTCTATTTCCGGCGGCACCAGGTGGATAATCGGGTCGCACTGCAAAATGCGCGCGCGCGGGTCGGCCGCCCAGATGGCGTCACACCCGGCGATGGTGGCGCGCACGAACTGGCGTTTGCCCTCATCCGCCACGTTATCCCCGGCACCCGGCGGCACCGGGAAAATGCCGTGCTCCATGCCCCAGCTGGTAAAGGAGATTTCGTTAATCGGCGAGTAGATCGGCGTGTCGGTATAAGGGGCGAGATAACGCGTCAGGGCATCACACAGGCGGGCAAAGCGGGTAATAAATTCAGGGGAGAAAAAATCAACATCTTCGGGGTAGCCGTAATGGCAGAAGGTCCAGCAGATCTGAATGCCCAGCTCCTGGGCAATCCGGGCGCGCTCCTCCAGGGAGCTGAAATCAAATTGCCCGTCCTTTTCCACCAGCCGCCAGCCCACACTTTCGCGCACGCAGCGGATGTTAAAACCCAGCAGCGCGGTGTAATCCTCCCGCACTTTCGCGAAGTGGCCGGTGGCTTCATTCATCGACAGCGGCTCACCCAGTGGGTTGATATGATCCGCACCTTCATATCCGGCTTGCCAGAAACTGGAAAATGGGGTCATGACGTTTCCTTTTGCATAAATGAGCCGGCCTTGTCCTTTGCCTGCCCATTGGCCATTTCCGGCAGACGGGGCGAAGCTAAACAATGGCTGGGGGAGCCGCCTTCCATCCGCAGGAAAACGGCCGTGTTGCAAAACGGTATCACTGTGTGGTGCGGCGTACCGGTGACCGGCTACGCGCAAAAGAGAAAGGCCGCAGACCGATGCCGGGATGATGAAAAAACGGCAAATCAGCAGGGTCTGTTGGCAATGACATATCGTTCTTCTGAGGATGTCAGGGACAGGTTTGTCCATCCCACTTAAGAGTCAGGATAGTAGAAGTATTGTTCACCCAGTGGCTTATGCACGCGATACAAAACTTTGAACTGGAATAACCTAAATAAACGTTTTTTTACAAAGTAAAGGCGGGGTTATTAGCACGAATTACTAAACCAGCGCTTTTTATCATGCTAAATAGCGCCGGTTCAGGGCAGGAGAATCACAGCGGCATTAATACATAGCCGTCCTCTTCCAGCGAGGTAATGGTCGTCAGGCTCGAGAGGGCGAGCGTGACGTGGGGGTCGATCCAGTCATAGGGGTAGTGATGCCCGGCCACCGCCTGGCTGCATATCGCCAGATCCACCCCGGCGCGGGTCAGTTGCTCAATTAACGGGACATTCGGGTTATTGATGCCGAACATTTCATGGTAGTGCTCATTGCTTAAGATCGCATCGGTCGCGGAACCGGAAATCGCCCCGACAAACTTAAGCTGGCTGAGCGGCACACCCGCTGCCACATACAGGTTAACCGTACGCGCCAGGTGATCCAGCTCCTTATTGACTTTATCGGGCGCTTCCGCCTGTTCAGTAATCTGGAACACAATTTTATGCACTTTGTCCGTGCGCGGCAGGTAAGCAGACTCCGGCAGATAGTGGATTTTGCCGTAACCCTGGATGGCCGGGGTCTGCCAGAACCCGGCCGGTGCCGTTTTCGCACTCTGCGTGCCGGAAGCGGAAGCGATCAATTTCGGCAAGTGCGTGGCTGCGGCCCCCACTACCCCGCCCAGTAGGGCAACGATCGCTAATGATGTCAGATGGCGCATGGCGTTCTCCCTGAACAGGCCGTGATGCGGCCGTTACAGTCAATACAGTGGATCAGGAAATAATCTGTATCAGAATATGTAGCGGGTTAATTTACCACGCACGCTACGTAACCGGGTAACGGCAGCCGGGCGTCAGGGGGCTTTTAAGAGGAGTCCCATGGGGTGACTTGTCGATACGTTAATGTCATAACTTCACCCTCTTGACGTCCAGGCAGGTGCGGGCTGCTTATATACCTGCCCGATTAGGCGGGATGTTGCGCGCAACCCGCTAATAATCAGTGAAAACTATCACAGCGATACATAATGCAGGCGGGAGGGCTGCCGATAATACCAGCAGTCACTCCTTAAACCGGTTTATCTGATGCGCGTGAGTTTCCTGAAAAATATCCCCTTCCTGAGCAGTCTGCGCTCAGCGGCGTCGTTTAACGCGCTGGCGCAGACGATGCCCGTAATAGAATTCACCCCTGCCGGGATTATTCAGCAGGCCAGCCCGCTTTTTCTGGCAACCATGGGATACCGCGCTGACGAAATCACGGGCCGGCACCACAGCATGTTCTGCCCGCCTTCATGTGTGAACTCGCCTGAGTACAGCCGCTTCTGGCAGCGCCTGGCGAAAGGGGAAAGTTTCAGTAATAAATATCTGCGGCTGGCTAAGGGAAATCGCCCCGTATGGCTTGAAGCCAGTTATATTCCGGTCACTGACTGGCGCGGCAGAGTATGCAAAATCATTAAAATCGCTGCCGATATCTCAGAGCGCATGCAATCAGCCCTTGAGCAGGAATCCGTCATCAATGCCATCAGCCGTTCAATGGCTGTCATTTCATTTAATCCGGCCGGCATCGTGCTTGATGTGAACGAGAATTTCCTCAAGACCACCGGTTATCAACGGGAAAACGTGCTGGGGAAGCATCACCGGATGTTCTGTTCAGAAACACTCCGTAACAGTGAGGAGTACCGACAGTTCTGGGAGAGGCTGAACCAGGGGGAGTTTTTTTCCGGTCTGTTTCCGCGCCTTAACCGCCATGGTGAACCGCTCTGGCTCCGTGCGACTTATAACCCTGTATTTAACAGTGACGGCCAGCTGTACAAAATTGTGAAATTTGCCTCAGACGTCACGGAGCAGGTTTTGCGGAACCAGCGGGAGCAGGAGGCGGCGGTCCATGCCTGGAATATGGCCGTGCAGACCCGGGCAAGTGCGCAGGCCGGGGCCGTTGTTGTTGAGAACAGCATACGGATGATTGACCGGATTACCCAGGGGATGAACGTCGTCTCCGCCGATATCTCGCGCCTTAACAGTCAGTCTGACAGCATTGACGGCATGGTGGAAACTATCCGGAGCTTTGCCATGCAGACGCGGCTTATCGCACTCAATGCCGCTATTGAGGCTGCCAGGGCAGGCACCTCCGGGAGGAGTTTTGCGGTTGTTGCCGAAGAAGTCCGTAGCCTGGCGGCGAGTGTCAGTGGTGCGACCGAAAACATCGAACGGGTGGTGGCCGGCAACAATCAGCTGGCTAAAGAGGTGCTTAAGGGCATTGAAAGCAGCCTTACGGATACCGGCCAGGGAGGGAGACTCATGCGCGAAGCCGGTGAGGTGATCGCCGGCATTCAGAAGAATTCAGAAAGTTTAGAGAGTGCCGTGAAGGATGTGGCCCGCTCGGTGAAAACGGGGTAACGATGCCCCGGCCCCATGCGGTTACGGGTAACGCGGTGCTTACGGCTGAACGGGCTGTTTAATCGTCAATATCGGCTTTTCACTCAACGTTGGCAGAGAACGAGCCTGGTGGTTGGCTATGTGCCGGAAGCAGACTAAATAACACCAGGGAGCAGTCAATTAGCCGGGAGAGGCCCGTCATGCTAAAAAAGCGGGTTAGTTGTCAGTCCTGACACATTATAAATCACGCCAAAGCAGGCAACGACAAGCAGACTAAGCCACAGCGGTGACACGGAAACAACACCTTTCAGCATGAGCGTCGCCAGTGCAATCAGCACGAGCGAGGCTCCGTTCGTGCCGGCGGCTGTGGCAAAAGCGTTGCGGTATCCGTAACGCGCTGCTGTTCCGGTAATCAGCGCCACCACCGGGCCCGGGGTCAGCAGCAGCATCATGACCGAAAGTATGTAAGCGACAAGCAGAGTCATGTTCATTTTGACGATTTGTCCTTATTTATATGAAGCTGAAGCTGACAGCGTGCAGGATTAAGCGCACCTGGCTCACTGAGCAGATACTGCTTCCATTCCAGGCTGTTCCCATGGCCATAGAACATAGAGAGCGGGCTCCTTTCACTCCCCTTCAGGGAGGCGATTTCAACAGGAGACGGTTATTACCTGGTCTGGCCAGAAAACTCAGCTAAAAAACGAATATCGGCATCCTCCTGGACTGGTTGAAATTACATGTACCGACACTCCCGGACTTTGAGCTGATTTACCATGACAGCCACGAAAATAATATTGCCTGAGCGGGTAATTATTGAGACAGGTTAACCTGAGAAGTAATACAGAAAACCCATGATATAACCGTCTCAATATTGAATAGGTGATAGATGAAGGCAGAGCTTTCAATAAAAACATTGCTATCTAAGGGAAGTACCCTCTCCTTTTGAAGGGATTCCGAATGTAAGCAGCTGTGTTTTCGCTTTTTTTACTCAATCGCCCTTTCTATATAGACCATACTCCATAGCGCGGTCGGAGCCGTCAGCCACCCATAAGCAGGAATTGTTAAGACGCGTGATGCACTTTTCTTAACCTACGGGAATTATTTAGAAAATTGATTCTGAAATTAACCCGTCAGGAGCGTGAACCTGGCACCTCGCCACCGTTAAATCATTAATCGGAGAATTATCATGAAAATGCAGGATCTCACGGGCAAAGTTGCCGTTATCACCGGGGCATCGAGCGGTATAGGTCAGGCTGCTGCACGCCTTCTGGTTGCGGAAGGGACGCATGTCATCCTGGCTGCGCGCCGTATCGACCGGCTCACTGCACTGGCAAAAGAACTGGGTGATGCTGCTACTGTTGTTCAGGTTGATGTAGCCGATCACGCCCAGGTAAAAGCCCTTTTTGAGCAGGTGCGAGTGCGTTTTGGTGGCCTGGACTTACTTTTTAATAATGCCGGAACAGGCGTCAGTGCATCGTTTGAGGAGAGCACGCCGGAAGACTGGAAAACCATGGTTGACGTTAATCTGCATGGTGTTTTCAACTGTACACATGAAGCTATTCCATTAATGCGCGGCCGTGCGGGGGCCATGATCTCGTCTGTTTCCAGTGTAGGTGGGCGTTATGGTGTGCAGAACTGGTCGGTGTACAGCGCAACCAAATATGCCGTCGTCGGTTTTCATGATGCACTACGCAAAGAACTGGGCCCAGACCGGATCCGTGTGTCAGTCATAGAGCCGGGGGCCGTCTGGACTGAATTTGGCCAGAATGTCAGCGAAGCGATGAAAGAGCGTCGTGAAAAGCTTGATGCGCTTAGTGCAGAGGATGTCGCTCAGGCCTTGGTGTATGCGTTTGCCCAGCCCGCTAATGTGCTGGTTGAAGAGATCATGTTGCGGCCCGTGCTCCAGGTCGCGCCTTAAGACGTACTCCCTGTGTAATGTGGTGCCATCAACCCAACATGCGCAACCATACAGACCCGGGAAGAGATTAAGGGAAATGCATTCAGCAGGGCGGCCGTTCACGCCGGCAGCCCTTTCTCTTTATGCTATCACGTTATTCTGAACGGGGTTGGCAGCCGACATTGACACAGATATCCATTGTTCATTGCCTTACTGCATATCATTAACGCCTTATCTGTGAGTTTCAGGCTCTTGTTAAGTATCAGCAATGTGTGCTGCCAGCCCTGTTTGGCCCGGCGCAATATGATCGGCCAAAGCATGATGATCCGGGTAGCTACCCTCATTTTGTAACCGAAAGGGAATCGGCGCATCGTCAAAGAGTCCTTCCAGCCGGTTGCGCCAATTGGCCTCCACCCTGCGCAGAGCGTCAGCATCGAGCCGCCCGCTTCCATAAACCGCAAACGTGGGTAATACCTCCATGCCGGTGTAAAACAGCGCACCATGTGTGATGGGAAACAGGAGTTGTTCCAGGGGGCCATTGATGCCCCTGGGAGAATAATCTTGTTCCGGGCCACCGACGGACACGGCCAGCAATGCACGTTTGCCCATGAAGCCACCCTCTCCATAGCGATGCGCATTGCCCTTGCCTTGATATCCATACGCCAGGCCATAGGCCCACACCCGCTCTATCCAGCCTTTCATGATCGCGGGCATGCTGAACCACCAGAGCGGGAACAGCATAATCACCGCATCCGCAGCCAGGACTTTGCGTTGCTCTTGTTCGACGTCTGACGTCTGGCAGCCATGTGCAAAGGCGTGTTCCGACTCCCCAATGAATGACAGACGCTCAGGATTGCTTCGATTGGGGAAGTCCCGGCCGTCAAACACGGCTTTCCACGCCATACCATAGAGATCGGACTCGACCACTGTATGGCCTTGGGCCGTCAATACCTCAGTAGCAATGTTGACGAGGTGGCGCGTTAAAGACGTGCTTTCTGGCTGTGCGTGGACAAGAAGAATGTTCATAATTTATGCCTCATGAGTAGATGAGGACACAGTAATTTCGTATGAGGTATAGTTGAAATGAATTTCCAATATATCTGGTATTGTCATGAGTAATAGCCTAAAAGGTATCGACTTAAATCTGCTGGTCACTCTCGATGCGCTTTTGATAGAACACAACGTCACGCGTGCGGCTGAACGTTTACATCTGTCACAGCCTGGCGTCAGCGTTCAGCTCTCCCGGCTGCGGGAGTTATTTGGCGATCCCTTGCTGCTGCCCGGCCCCCGGGGGATGCGGCCGACCGCACGCGCCGACGGGCTGCGTGAGCCTCTGCGGCAGGCATTGGCAGCCCTGCAACAGGTGGTCGCACCGTCAAATCCCTTCGACCCTGCCCTGGCAAATCAGAGTTGGCGTGTCGCCGCCTTTGACTACGGTGCGTTAACTATCCTCGTGCCTGCCCTGGAGATGCTGCGTGCCGCTGCACCAGCGGCACGTCTGGCGATCGTACAAAGTCTTCCCTCACAGGTGGCGAGGAAAGCGGAACAAGGTGATATTGACCTTGCTTTCATGACAGGTGCCGAAGCGCCGCTGGATTTACATCGCCGTACGTTGTTCACGGAACGCTACGTGCTCGCCGGCCGCGCCGGCCATCCTCACTTGCAGAGCCCGCCTTCGCTGGCGACGTTCTGTCAGCTCGACCATGTGATTGTCTCGCCCGAAGGGGGCGGATTTCATGGTGCGACAGATACGGTGTTGGCCGAGCAGGGCATGACACGCCGTGTCTCGCTGTCAGTGCCGGGTTTTCTGCTCCTTGGTGCGGTTCTGACGAGCACCGATCTGGTCGCCATGGTGCCCCGGCGACTGGTTTGTGGAAACGACGCGCTACAGGTTGTCGAGCCTCCCCTTGACGTGCCGGGCTTCGAGATGCTCATGCTCTGGCCCGAACGTGTCCACCGTGACCAGGCTCATCAGTGGCTACGTGAACATATTGCCCGTTCGGTATAAACATCCATTGTTACCGGCTTTTCCTGTCGCAATGGGTCATTAAGAAAACCAAGTATCTGGACCGTTTCGGGAACGTGGTGGCCTGGTAAGCAACACGCTTCTCAGTTGATGGCCTTTTCCTGTCGCAATTGGTCGTGGTGTTCAAGCTCATAATCAATAAACGCGTCGATCATGGTTCGATAGACTTTCTCGATAATCACTTCGGGAAGCCCTGCTTCAGCAGCTTTCTTACGTACCTTGTCGATTACCTGTTGAACGCGGTCGGGAGCACGAACGGCCGAGTGGTCGGTTTTGAAAGCCGCAGCCGCTTTAACACATTCGGCGCGCTGAGCGATAATGTTAACCAGTTCGCTATCGATGTGGTCGATGCGATTTCTCACCTCTTCAATGGACGAAAAATTCACCTTTAATCTCCTTGGCTAGTACATGAGTACAGAAGATTACATAAAATATTGCCTGAATCCAATGCTTAGCATAAGGAATAGTGCGGAATGTGCGTTTTTTGCTTATCAGGGACAACCATAATCAAACCTCTTACATCACAGAGGATATTTTTTAAATGCCGGATGGGCTTCGAATGCTTCAGTCATTGACTGGATATTTTTAAAATCATTAACCGGCACGACATGGGGGATCATTGTCTGAATAAATGTCCATACTACGGTGCTGGTTATCGATACCTGATCGGGCGTTGTGGAAACAGGGCGATTCCCCAGTAGAACATGCCATTCCCGGCAGGCAGCCAGCAGCTGGTGAGTAATACGCTCAATCCAGGGCTGATGCTGTTTCTCCGCGGGCCGGAGATTATGTTCATAAACATGTTGTACCGCTTTTTCACACGCGGAGAGAATAAAACCCAATACCTGAAGTTCTTTTGCCAGTGCATCCGGGGAAGCAGGCAGGCGTTTCCGGTGGGTATCAGCCTGTGCCTCAAAATAATTAAGGATCAGCGATGAGTCCATCAATGTTACGCCGTTATCCAGAATCAGCGTGGGCGCTTTTACCGCCGGGTTAATTTTGGAGAACGCGTCGAAGGTGCTGAATACTGACAGTGGCAGGTTTTCAAACTCAATGCCGTAAAGTTCAAGGGATATGGCCACGCGCCTTACATAAGGAGAATCCATCATGCCAATAAGTTTCATCATTCCTGTTTTCCTGTATCTAAAAAATCATGCGGTTAATTAATATAAATAGACCAGCCGGGGATAATCCCGCCCTTTTACCACCCGGTTAATAGAGTGATGAAAGATTACAATATATTCATTACCTTTAATATCATGAGTATCTAACCTGAGCTGTCATTAACGCTGACATATTGCCGGGCCGATCAACTTTCACTTATATCATCTTTTCTTTTAAATTCATTGGGTTATAACTATTTTATATAGAGTTCCCCATATTTCCAGATAAGCTTTAAAAGCTTTTACGGTATGGTAACGTTGGCATAGTGAGAGGCGGTAAGGGAGTTTTATCATGTCTGATTTTCCACCCATTGCGAGTTTGCGTAGTTTTGAAGCAGTGGCTCGTCTTGGTAGCGTGACGTTAGCGGCTAAAGATTTGCATGTTACGCATTCTGCCATCAGCCAACAAATAAAAGTGCTGGAAGAAATTATCGGCGTAAAGCTGTTTATTCGTCATGGCCGGGGAGTACAAATTAATGAAGAAGGGCGGCTTTACGCTTTACAGGTGCGCGAGGCGCTGAAAAATATCGCCGACGCCACAAGACTCGTGCAGGTCAAGCCGCGAAGGCGGGAGTTGACCCTGGCGATGGTGCCCTCTTTTGGGTGCCACTGGCTGTTGCCGCGCCTTGAGCGGTTTCGCACGAAATACCCTCATATCACGCTGAGGCTGCAGGCCAGCCTGACCATAACCAACATGCTGCAGGAAGGCGTAGATATTGCCATTCGTATGGGTAAAGGCGACTGGGAGGGGATGAAAAGCCATTATCTTTTTTCAGATGAGCTGATCGTTGTCGCCGCGCCTTGTTTTAATGGTGGTGTGCTGCCCGGAACACCCTCAGAAGTGGCCAAAAGTAAAATTATCTTCTCAATGGAGTCGTGGAAAACCTGGTGCACCAACGCCGGGCTGGAGAGAGAGATTGTCCCGACCGGTTTATGCATTAACGACTCTAATCTGGTGCTGGAGGCTGTGCGGCTGAGTAAAGGTATCGCCCTGGAACGGCGCTCTCTGGTTCACGAGGCTATCGCAAGGGGAGAGCTGGTACAGCTCACGCCCTTTACTGCACCCTATCCCTGGCCATATTGGCTGGTCACCTCCCCGTCAGCAGAGCAAAAGCCGGAAGCTTCACTCTTTATTGCCTGGTTGGATGAGGAAATTGCCGCCTGGCATCAGCAGAAGGACTCACCCGATATCCCCTAGAAAAGAGGACACCCCAATCCCTGTGTCAGGGGTGTCTGTCAGGCGGGCAGGCTTTCCCAATGATATCAGCCAGAAATTCCATGACCCTGACAGCCGAGGGATCGCGCCTGTGCTCCGGATAGGCAACCAGCCATATACTCCTGACAGGGGGCGGTGAGTTTACCGCCAGTTTTACCAGTGAACTGTCAGCGTCCCCCATAAAGCAGGGTAAGGTCACCACGCCCAGCCCTCTCCTGGCTGCTTCTTGCTGTGCCATCAGGTCGCTTGCCCTGAAGATAATCCGCCGTCCGTTCAGCAGAGAGCCAAGCCATTTTTGCTGTGTCACATGCTCCAGTGAGCTTTCGTAGGCAATAAATACCCAGCTTTCAGGGGGCATGTCCAGCCAGGAAGGTGAGGCGTACAAGCCGAAGCGCATCGTGCCTATCCGCCTTGTGATCAGGTCAGGATCATCCGGCCTTGCCAGGCGGACCGCAATGTCAGCCTCACCTTTGTCCATCTGGACATGGTGGGAGACGCCTGATAATGAAAGTGCGACGCCCGGATGCTTTTGCATAAAGTCAGCCACGGCCGGCGCAATCAATTGTGCAGCGACAGCAGGGGAGGCGCTGACCCTGACAACCGCCGTTGGCGCAGCAGACAGCGACTTAGCCTGTAAATAAACCCGGTCTGCAATCCTGTTCATTTCGTCAGCCACCGAGGCAATGACCCGCCCTTGTTCTGTCAGGGTGGTGCGCCGGGGCAAACGCTCCGTAAGGCGAAGGCCGAGAGAGGTTTCAAGTGCGGCGATACGGCGGCTTACGGTGGCATGGTCTACGTGAAGCTCTTTTGCCGCCGCGAACATAGAGCCTTTGCGGGCCAGAGCAAGAAAGTAGTGTAAATCCTGCCAGTCCATTTATGCTCTCCTTGTGCATTTTTACGCATACATGGTGCTTTTATACCCGTATTTTTCCCAACGTGAACAACTTTATAATTTTCTCACTTAAACAGTGAGGAAAAACTATGTCTGTAGCCATCGTTATCAGCCAGCCCGGCGGCCCTGACGTCCTTAAAGCAACGGAAATAGCGTTGAAGGAACCCGGCCCTGAGGAAGTTCAGATTCAGCACAAGGTGATCGGCGTAAACTTTGTCGATATTTACTACCGTTCGGGGCTTTACCCTGCGCCCTCTTCTCCGGCTATACCGGGGTTTGAGGGGGCCGGAACAGTAAAGGCGGTGGGCAGTAACGTCCGCACCTTTACCCCAGGCGATCGGGTTGCCTACACCGGCAACCCGATGGGCGCGTATACAGAGCTCAGGAATATTCCTGCCGGCCGGCTCATTAAAATACCCGATGGGGTAGATATGCAGACGGCCGGCAGTTCGATGCTGCGAGGCCTCACCGCACACATGCTGCTTCACAAGGTACGGCACGTTAAAGCCGGTGACTGGATCCTGGTTCATTCAGCCGCGGGCGGCCTGGGGCAGATGGTCACCCGCTGGGCCACCATGAAAGGTGCCCGGGTTATCGGTACAACGGGCTCCGCGGCGAAAATGCGCATTGCTCAGGCAGCGGGTGCCACCGACGTTCTTCTTCACACGGATGCGGCATGGCCGGACAGGGTGCGCGCAATCGCGGAGGGTCGCGGGGTCCATCTTGCCATCGACGGGGTCGGCGGCACCCTGCTCTCTTCGACGCTCAGCGTGGTACGCCCTTTTGGGATAGTGGCCAGCCTGGGCCAGCCTGCCGGGCCTATTCCTCCGGTACGCGTAGAGGATCTTGGGTTCGCCCGCTCCATTGCCCTGATGCGGCCAAGTTCAATCGCCTATGCTGACGATGCTGATCTTTACAGGCAGGGAACCGAAGACCTTATGTTTGCCCTCCAGAACGGTTTGGAAAATCACATCGGCGCTGAATATGCGCTGACGGACGCGGCAAAAGCCCACACCGATCTTGAAGCCGGGCATACCACAGGAAGCGTGATACTGACTGTTTAGTGTTAAGGCTGCTTAGTGAAGAAGGCTGTGTAGTGAAAAAATAATGAGTAACGCCCCGCCGGCAATGTTGACATATTTTTTAAGCATCACCGGGTTGGCATTTTTGGCTGAGAACACCAGCGTATAGCTGAGGGTAATAAGCCAGAGGCACATAACCGCTACGTGAACGGAAGCTAAGGTCAGGAAATTGCCTACGCCCCCATGCTTGCCGGCAAACTGGGAAACAACCGTCAGATAGAAAATAATTGCTTTGGGATTTAGGATGTTAGCCAGCCACGCCTCCTTTACCGTAACGGCAGGCAGGCTGCTTTGGGGGTGAGGGTGTTTTGCATTCAGGCCGCTGCGGATGAGCACCCCGCCCAGCCAAAGAAGATACACTGTTCCTGCTATTTTCAGGGCACCATACATCGCCGGCGAGGAGACAATCACTGCCGTGATACCGAGCCCGATAAGCAGCGCATGGGTATAAATACCCAACGCGGTTCCGGCGAGGGTTCTGAACAGGCCACGGCGTCCGCCTGCCAGAGCGCTGCTCATGACAAGCGTGAAACTTGCACCCGGAGAGAGTGCAACAGGCAGGAGTGCAGGCATAAAGCCGGGGAGATTAATGTCCATATGCTATGGAGAGTAAGTGATACTTCACTCTGCTGCCAGTCTGATCAGCCTCATCCCTGCTCCGCAGTTGTCATTTTTGAATAAGCAGTTGTCATCTTCTGATGAGTTTTCCCGCCGGTTTAGCACGACACTGGGGCCTCGTTATTAAAAAGGAACCCGGTATGTTGAATAATCCTTCACTCAAGTATAAAACGCACCCTCCCGTCACCCTGACTGACAGACAATGGCCGGACAATACGTTAACCCGGCCTCCGCGCTGGCTTTCCACCGATTTACGTGACGGTAATCAGGCGCTTGCTGAGCCGATGGACAGCGCCCGGAAAATGAAATTCTGGGATCTGCTTATCGCCTGTGGCTTCCGGGAAATTGAGGTCGCGTTTCCCTCTGCATCGCAAACGGATTTTGATTTTGTCCGATCGCTGATTGAAGGAAAACGTATCCCGCAAGAGGTGAACATTCAGGTATTAACTCAGGCAAGAGAGGATTTGATTACGCGAACGTTTGAGTCATTGCGCGGCGTCCATCAGGCGACCGTCCATTTATATAATGCGACGGCGCCACTGTTCAGGGAAATCGTCTTTCGTCAGACACGTGATGAAATTGTTCAGCTTGCCGTCAGCGCGGCCCGGCAAATCCGCCGGTTATGCGAAGAGGCACCGGAAACCCGCTGGACATTTCAGTACTCCCCGGAAACCTTCTGCTTTACGGAGCCTGATTTTGCCCTGCAGATTTGTGAAGCCGTGGCTGAGGTCTGGGATCCGGATACAACCCGCCCCATGATTATCAACCTCCCTGCGACGGTTGAAGTCAGCATGCCTAATATTTATGCCGATCAGATAGAGTATTTCTGCCGCCATTTTTCGCGCCGCCGGCAGGTGTGTATAAGCGTTCATCCACACAACGATCGTGGAACAGGCATTGCCTGTGCAGAGCTTGCGCTACTGGCCGGCGCTGAACGCGTTGAAGGCTGCCTGTTTGGCAACGGAGAGCGTACAGGGAATGCTGACCTGGTGACGCTGGCGCTCAATCTTTATACGCAGGGCGTTTCCCCCGGGCTCGACTTCAGCCAGATGAAAAAAGTGGTGGAAGTGGTGGAGGAGTGCAATCAGCTGCCTGTTGCGCCGCGCCACCCCTACGCCGGTGAGCTGGTGTTTACTGCTTTTTCCGGTTCCCATCAGGATGCGATCAAAAAAGGCTTTGCTGCACGGCAGGGCGCATCAGACGCTTTCTGGAACGTGCCCTATCTGCCGCTCGATCCGGCAGACATCGGGTGCAGCTATGAGGCGGTTATCCGCGTAAACAGCCAGTCGGGCAAAAGCGGGGCGGCCTGGCTGCTGGAGCAGAATCACAACCTCAGTCTGCCCCGCCCGCTTCAGCAGGCCTTCAGCCTCCTGGTGCAGAAAGAGGCGGAATGTGGGGAGAAAGAGATGTCACAGATGGCTGTCTGGAACCTTTTCCGTCAGGCGTATGGCGTGGTTGACGCACCACCGCTGCGTTTAAAAGAGTATCTCTGCAACAACCAGCCCGATCAGCGTACCGTGCTTTCTGCTGAGATTATCTGCCGGGGCAAAACGCTGAGCCTGACGGGAGAGGGGAACGGTTTTCTGTCTGCGGCGCTGACCGCCCTCTGCCGGGAGGTAAAAACTGAGCTTGAAATAGTGAGTTATCAGGAGCACACGCTGGGTAAACGCAGCGACAGCCGCTCTGTGGCCTATGTGTGCTGCCAGGACAGGGCGGGGAGATGTGCATGGGGCGTCAGTATCGACAGTGATATCACCCGGGCCTCACTGCAAGCCATGCTGAACGCGGCGGCCAATTTCGTCACGGGTTGAAGTAATCACTCGGCGTCACCCCCATCACCCGCCGGAACATCACGCTGAACGCGCCCGGGCTGGCGTAACCTGAATCCAGCGCCACCCGTGTTATCTGCTCGCCCTGCGCCAGCCGCGTCAGGGCGTGCAGAAGACGCGCCCGCCGCACCCACTCGCTGAACTGCATGCCGGTTTGCTGGTAAAAATGGCGGTTGAGCGTGCGCCCGCTGGCGCTGATTTTTACGGCTGCCTGCGCTACCGACCAGGTCTCATGCGGTGCATCGCGAACGGCCCGGCACAGTTGTTTCAGGCGCTCAGAGACCGGCTCCGGCAGGTGAAACGGCAGCGTGTCCATAAGGCGGATTTCATCAAGCATCAGCTCATAAACACGTTCAGCCCGGCTTCCCGGCGTGTAGTCCTCAGGAAGCGTCAGCGCGCAGATAATCAACTCCCGTAACAGGTCACTCACGCCAACCACCTGACAGATGACGGGCAGATCTGCCCGTGCCAGCGGCTCGACAAAGAGCACCCTCGCCCTGACCTCCCCGGTGATATGCAGGGCATGCGGGATATGTGCCGGTATCCATACGCCGCGTGAAGGGGGGACGACCCAAAACCCGTACCGGGTCTCAATGCGGATAACGCCGCTCAGCGTATGAATAAGCTGAGCGCAGTTGTGCGTATGCCAGCCCTCATAATCGCCGTGCCGGTAGTCATGCGCATACGGGATAACCGGCCTGCATGAAAAATCAAAGTCGCTTTGTCTGGTCACTGAGTTGATATCCCTCTCTTTCGACGCGCTGCCTTACACCACCGCGTTCAGGCACCCTGTTTTACATGGTTTGTGAGGTCACAGGCCTCTGCCGCCTACCCTTTATGACGCTATCACTATTTGGACGCGGGGCCCATGCTGGAACAGCCCGAACGCCTGCCCTTCTCCGGTTACGTCCTGACGTGCCGGCTATATTCGCGGCGGCACACTTTCACAATGGTTTCCCTGAGCCACTGGTGCACTGGGTCCGCGTGCAGCCTCGGATGCCAGATAACCGACACCTTTATCGGCGGCGTGGTGACCGGCAGTTCAAAATGCATCAGTTCTGAGCAGGGATCACACCATGCCAGAGCGGTAAACGGCACCAGGCCGATGACATCCGAATGACGTACGATATTTACCGCATTGGTATAGGCAGGCACAGACATCATGATGTGTCGCTGAAGCCCCAGCGCATCCAGCGCCTGGTCAACCGGCCCCCGAAGCTTATTCTTTCTGGAAATGACAACATGAGGAAAGCTGGCGTAGCGCTCTGCCGTCACGCCCGGCATCTCTAAAAGAGGATGCCCCTGACGACAGATCCCCACGAAGCGGTCAGTGAAAAGTACCCGGGTTTTTAACTCAGGCGCATCCGTCCCCAAGACACCGATTTCAAGGTCAATTTTCCCCTCACGCAGCGCCTGCGCCTCTTTATCTGATTTGCCGGTAAACAGCAGGCGTATCCTGGGCGCTACCTGCTGTATCTCCTTCAGCAGCGCTGCCGCTGACATATCGATAAACCCCTCGCCCGCCCGGATAACAAAACTGCGCTCCGTGGTTGCCAGGTTCACCCCCTGGCCGGCAGGCTGCAGCAGGGCGCGCGCGCTGAGCGCCGTTTCGTGTACGCGTCCGGCCAGTTCCAGGGCATAGGGCGTGGGCACCATATGACGGCCGGCCTGCACCAAAAGCTTGTCCCCCGTCGCGGTACGTAGACGGGTCAGGGTACGGCTCATGGCTGAGGTGCTCAGCCCCAGCCGCTGCGCCGCCCGGGTTACGCTGCACTCAATCAGTAACGCATCCAGCGCGGTCAGTAAGTTCAGATCGATGTCAGGCATAAGCGTTTAATCATTGTGTTCAGTGCAATCTATTATTGCACCCCGTGCGTCTGGTGCAACGTTCGTCTTGCGCTTAATTTAATCACTTCCGAGATGAACAGGAGTGAAGCAAATGACGCTGAATCTATCCCAGACAAACATGCCGCGTATGCTGCTGATTGGTGCCTCGCGCGGCATCGGTCTGGCCATGACCGAAGAGCTTCTTCGCCGGGGCTGGGCAGTCACGGCCACCGTTCGCAGCCGCAGCCAGCCTGCGCTAGAGGAACTCTCTGCACACTTTCCCCATCAGCTTACCGTTGAGCGCCTGGATATTACCGATGCTGAGCAGCTTTCTGCGTTGAAGGTGCGGTTGCAGCATCAGCGCTACGATGCCCTTTTCGTTAATGCCGGCACCACTAACCAGAACCCGGGCGAAACCATTGCAGAGGTCAGCACCCAGGAGTTTGCCCATGTCATGATCACCAATGCGCTTTCGCCGTTGAGGGTGGTAGAAACCCTGGAGGATCTGATAAAGGGGGATGGATTAATCGGCGTTATGTCGTCGGGACAGGGCAGCATCGGCAATAACGAAAAAGGCGGCAGAGAGGTTTACCGCGGTACCAAAGCGGCCCTGAATCAATACATGCGAAGCTATGCAGCGCGACAGGCCGTCACGCATCCGGAGCGCGCTTTACTGTTGCTTGCCCCGGGCTGGATCCGCACCGCGCTGGGAGGCGATGACGGAGCGTTCAGCCTGGAGGAAACCATTCCTGACATCGTCAGCGTGATTGAAGTCAAGCAAAGCAGGCCGGGCCTGGAGTATCTGGACCGTTTCGGGAACGTGGTGGCATGGTAAGCAGCCCTGAGCGCGTCCTTCATCCTGGATAGGCGCAAGCCCGTCTTTGCAATGTCAGACACCTATTGGTTGATAGCCCTGCCATTCTGGTTGATCACGTTGTCCTGAATCGCAGGGGGTCAGATGAATGTATAGCTCCCCTACCTTTTCGAGTAACAGACAATCGTCAACATCTTTCAGATTATCTTTATGCTGATGATCGACGCCACAGAGCAACGTTTGTAGCGCCTTCTTTTTGGCCTGCTGGGCATTTTCGGCGACAAACAAGTCAAATTCATGCAGCTCTGCAAGCGTATCCGGCCTGTAACCTCCTGCGTTGACGAAAAATAATTTTTTTGCAGATTGAGAGGGTTCAGCAGAGAGCGTGACAGAATATCCATTAGCCCAGGTAACACGGCTGTAGCCGTCAATATGAATTTTATCGCTATCACCGAACCACGCCTCCCGAAGAGCAGGCCAGGCCTCTTTTGGTTCGTTGGCAGCAACAAACTGGATGTCATGTACTTCAATATTAGATTTACCGGCATTTCCATCGATGTAAAACATATACAGATTCATTGAAATCCTCTTTCAGCAGTCATTTCGTTATGTATTTGACTACATAACGATACATACTGCAATCTGCCAGAAAATTTACAGCTGAGGTTTTGAAAAAGGCTTTTGCGCCTTGAGGTTCATCGCCGGTTTTCACCTATAGGAATCCTTTCATACCGGCATACGGTAGCTTCACAACTCATTTCCGCTCCTCGCTCAACGCCGCCAGAGAATGCCCACGTCCTGGCGGCCCCTTGCTTCGCCTTTGCGCCCCGTGACGCTGTCACGTATAAACGCATGGCCGGGAAACATCACCTTGAAAAAGTAAAACGATCGGTTTACTTTTAACGTATGAATAAAAAACAAGACATCATCCAGGCCGCTGAGCAGCTGTTCTACCTTAACGGCTTTCATGCCACGAGTACCGATAACATCTGCCGGGAAGCGGGCGTGTCAACCCGGACCCTGTATCGTTACTTTCCTTCACGCGAAGCGCTGACCGCGGCCATTATGGACGGGCGCCGTGAACGCTTTTTCTCTGCGCTCCGCCCTTCAGAAGACCCGGAGTCGATAAATCACCTGTTTGATGTGATGGGAAAATGGATGAGTGAATATGGCATCAAAGGGTGTTTTTTTCTTAAGGTCTGGAGTGAGTACGCTGAAAAAGAACCTGTCCTGGCGGAACAGGCCATGGCCTACCGCCATGCCATGCGTGCCTACATTGCAACATGCATCAGCCATCTCTGTGGCAGAGAGAATACTCCGCTTGCCGACGCAATCTGGACGCTGTTTGAAGGCACGTTGACGACCGCCCTGGTAATGGGGGCACCCGCCGCCTGCGAGGCGGGGAAAACAGCGTCACGTCAACTTATCCATAGTCTGGGCGGTCAGCCATGAGAGCCACGTGGCTGGGGCTGACCGGGTTTGCACTGATCGCCGTCTCCTATGGCCTGGCACGCTTTGCCTGGGGCGTGATGCTGCCTGATGTCATGCGTGATATTTCCTTCACGCCGCAACTGGCAGGTATGCTCTCGGCGTGCAGTTTTATCGCCTATTGCCTGGCCATTCTGGCGGCACCATTACTCTCAGCCAGGGCAGGGCCGAGGCTGCCGGCGTTTATCTCCTCGCTCAGTGCCGCCTCTGGCCTGCTGCTTATTGCTGTCGCGCATTCGGAATGGTTGCTGGCTCTGGGACTTTTTATTGCCGGGCTGAGCGCCGGTCTTGCCTCCCCTGCCATTGCGGCAGCGGTCAGCCAAACGATCGCTGACACAAAGCAGCCAAAAATGAACATGATAATCAACGCCGGGACGAGCGCAGGCATTATCGTCTCTGTGCCGGTGTTATTCTGGCTTCCGGGGGGCTGGAGGATGGCGTGTACGCTGTTCGCGCTGCTGGCGTTGCTGTGCGCCTTTCCGGTGTGGCGTATTCTGCCGAAAGAGAAGCTCTCGGCACAATCCGCCCCATTGCCGGGCTTTTGGCGCCACCGTGCACTTCAACGATTAATGGCGATTGCTTTTGTTAGTGGTATCGCCAGTGCCGCCTGGTGGAGTTTTGGGCCTGAACTGCTGCATCGGCTTGGCATGGCGCAAGGTACCATCAGTCTGTTATGGGTGACGGCGGGTGCTGCCGGCATTGCAGGCGCGCTCACTGCTCCGCTGGCAAGCGTCATTGCCATGAAACAGATCTATCGGCTTTCACAGTGCTGTCTGGCACTTCCACTATTACTGATAGCCTTCAGCCAGCATTTTTCCTGGTGGCTGTTTCCCAGTGTGGCCCTGGGTGGCGCAGGTTATGTGACGCTTTCCGGCGTGCTGCTGGTGTGGGGGGCTGCGGCGACAGAAAGTGCACCGGCAACCGGCGTCAGTGCGCTGTTTTTCATGCTGGCTTTAGGGCAGGTCGTTGGATCGATGCTATTTGGTCAGATCTATGCGCTGACAAACAGCGGGACAGCCCTGCTTATTTTTGCCGCCCTGCCCCTGTTATTGGTTTTTGCGATTCGAAAACAACACCGGCGTGTGTAAGCAGTGATTTTTCGTCGACCTTAAACGCCCTGATATAACGCTTGAATTCCGCCCGCGAACGCATATGTCTGAGCAGGTCAGGGATATCATCGGGCAGTGCTGCCCGGATAGTGATAGGACGATTTAACATGCGCAGGAGAATCCATCGGTAGACGCGGCGGGCGTGTCCCCCTGCAGGGGAAGCCCTTCATCAACCCAACCGGTAAGACCGCCTATCATTTCTTTTACCGAAAAACCCAGGCCAGCCAGACGAACGGCTGCCCGGTGTACACCATTACAGTGAGGGCCGGCGCAGTAGACAACAAACAGCGTGTCGCGTGGGTACGCAGACATTCGCTCCTCGGTTATGGAGCGTGTCGGAATGTTGATCGCCCCCGGAACATGCGCTGTCGAAAATGCCCCGCTACTTCTTACATCAACTAATACGTAGTCTGTATTGCCCATCTTCTGGCTTTGATGGACATCGGAACAGTCGGTCTCAAAAGCTAAGCGACGGCTAAAATGCTGCAGAGATTCTGAAGGGGTGGCTGCGGGTATTTCACTGATTAAGCTTGGCATGAGAATGGCCTCTTATTTGAACGTGCGTTGATTGTATGAAGCAGGTTCAGGCTGATAAAGTGGCGCATCTGACAATAACCGGTAGTTTTCCGCCAATGTTAAATCCTCCAGGTTTAGTCGCCATTCTTGCCTATGATGGGCTTTGTACCTTTGAGTTTGGTATTGCTGTAGAGATTTTTGGCCTGCCACGCCCTGAATTTGACTTTCCCTGGTATAGCCACCGGATAGTGTCTGTTGATGCTTATCCCATGCAGGCATCAGGAGGGATTCAGGTTGTATCGAGTTTCGGGCTGGGCTCTCTCAGCGACGCGCAAACCATTATTATCCCCGGCTGGCGTAACCGTGACGAAAGGCCGCCTCAGGCACTCCTGGACGCATTGTGTGATGCTTATCATCGCGGGGCACGCCTGCTATCGATTTGTTCGGGCGTTTTTGTACTTGCCGCTGCCGGCTTATTGGACGGAAAGCGCGCAACAACGCACTGGAGATATACAACGGAGCTGGCAGACTGTTATCCCGGCATCACTGTTGACCCTAATGTGCTTTATGTCGATAACGGGCAAATTATCACCTCAGCGGGGAGTGCTGCAGGTATTGATGCCTGCCTTCATTTGATTAGCCGTGATTACGGGATGCATGTTGCCAATATCGTTGCAAGACGCCTGGTCATGGCTCCTCAACGTTCTGGGGGGCAAATTCAGTTTATACCTTCTCCTGTTGCACAAAAGCCCCGTGATGAGATTGCGCCTGTACTGGAATGGGCTCTTCAAAATCTGAATAGCACGCTGTCAGTCAGGCAAATGGCAGACAGAGCATTAATGTCTGAGCGAACGTTTCTGAGACGTTTCAGGGAGGCGATGGGTATTACCCCCAAGGCATGGGTGCTTCAGGCGCGAATGAACCTTGCACGTGACTTATTGGAAAGTAACCATCTGCATAATGAGCAAATTATGGAATGCTGTGGGTTCGGGTCCATGGAGAGTTTTCGTGCTGCATTCCGTAAATCTGTTGGAATCTCACCTTCTTCCTATCGCAAGAAGTTTGGGGGAATAAGCACGGAGCAAGTAAGTTACCGGGACTTGCCCCACCCTGTTGAATTGCCAAAGTGACCTTGCAAGCTTTTGGCCCGCTTTTCGCTCCACGCGGGCAGGAAACACCTCTTACTCTCTGCTTCGTGCCGATGCGGGCTGATTACGCCCTCCCCCAACCAGAGTAAACCGGCAGGCGCAGGGCAAGCCTGCCGGTTGCCGATCTGCCTGTAACCTTTATGAGGATGAGAGCGCCAGCAGCTCGCCGCCCTCCTCTGCCAGACGTGCCAGGTAGTGTGACGCCTCCAGAATCTGGTAGGGGAATTACAGGCCGGGCGCGACCGGCGGCTTTCCATCCAGCCCAATCAGGCGTTCAAGCAGCAAGGCGATCCCCATCCCTGTCAGGGGTGCCGCGCCTCCGGGATGCACAACCGCATGCTGGGTACGGCGCGGCGCGCCCGCCGCGTCCAGCCCCGATATATCCAGGATGATTTCGGTCGAGAACGATCCGCCTTTGCGTCGGCTGGAACTGATGCCCATGCCCAAATCGAACCGGATGCTGTGCGCGCCGGTTGCCGCTGCCAGCCCGGCCACGTCAATCGACGAAAAGCCCGTGGCGTCAATGTCGGTGCCATCCAGCGCTGAAAACACGGATTTTGCCTCCTCGCCCTCGCGCCATAGGTAGACGCCATCCCGACGCGTAAGCGCCGCGGGCAACAGGTGATTCAGGTGTTCAAAATCCGCCGCGACCGCAGGGCCGCCGACATCCTCTTCATCGACCAGCGCACCTATCCGGATTTCATGCACCTGGCTGAATGAGCGGCACAGATGGAGTGCAGGCACCGTCGTGGCCCCCACCAGCCACTCGTAGCCGAGGACAATCGCTGACGCATCCGGCGCCTGCATGAAGTGTGCGATTTCCGGGGCGATTTCGAACACGCCTGAGGAGATGCTCAGATGCGGCACGCGGCGCGATTGCGCGAAGCGGAGGGCGGCGAGCGAGTGATCTTTATAGAGCACCACCACCGCACTGATTTTCCGCTCGCCGAGGCCCAGATCGGCGGAGGTGGTGTCGATCCGGACACCCTCCGCGCCCCCGATGTCAGCCGCCGCACGCTGCGCTTTGGCCAGGTCGCGGCCGCCTATCAGCAGCGGCAGATCGGGGTAAATAGCATGTAGCGCACGGGCAGCCTGGTGGCCAATCGCACCGGAGCCGCCCAGTAGAAGTATCGGATCAAAGGACATAGGTAAGGTTCCTCAATGACGTGATAAGCTACTATTAGTAGGAAAGGTAGCACCGACGACACCAGAAAGCTACTTTTAGTAGGTTAATTTGAGGAAGACATGGAAAAAGAGCACACCCCGGAATCTGGCCCTGCCGCGCGCAGGTTATCCAAGGCAGAGCGACGTAAGCAGCTTCTCAACACCGCGCTTCAGGTTGTGCGCGAGGAAAACGCCGATCGTCTGACGCTGGGGCACCTCGCCATACGGGCAGGGGTCTCCAAGCCTGTGGTCTATGATCATTTCCCTACCCGCTCGGCGTTGCTGATAGCACTCTACCGGTGGATTGATACGGAGCGGGTCAGGACGTTCACCGAGGTGATGGCCACGACGCCCAGAAATCCGCAGGAAACGATACAGATGCTTGCGGGCGCGTATATCCATTGCGCCGCAGATAAAACAGACGAGTTTCACGCCGTCGGGGCGGCCCTGGCGGGCAGTGAAGAGAAGTCAGCGGTCTTTCAGGAACTTCTGGACAACTGCGTCGGGATGTTCGTCTCCATCCTGACGCCACATGTCAATACGTCGCCCCGGGCGCTGCTGCAATGCTGCATCGGCCTGGTGGGGGCAGGCGAAGCGCTTTCCGCTGCGGTTGCCCGTGGGCAACTGAATGAGCATGACGCCGTAGCGTCTTTCGCCTTGCTGATCAAAGGGGTGGTGCAGGTGAGCGACAACTGAGAGGCTGAGGGTCATCAGGCACTAAAATTTAAGGATGAAAGATGACACTTTCTTCAAGCGGCGCTTTATTGATTCTGTACTAGTTTGCAGGGTGCTCCCGCTCAGGATATTCCAGTGATATACCAAACAGTAATTTCAATCGCGGTGCTGCTCAAACGCCTCACGCTTAACGCCGATGGCCTGATAATAAGCCGCCCCCTGATCTTTGTACCGTTCACGGTAGACGCCATGAAAGTCACGGGTGTCAAAACTAAAATCAGGCGTCAGTTGGCCTGCGTCATCGGCAGCGGGAATCACCTTGTTCAACGCGTCTCGCTTCGCGCCTGAGACAATATGGGTCTGCCAGGGCTGCGTATTGCAGTTAGATGGCGAACGCAGTAGTTCTTCAGGAACCGGTTGAAGAAGGAAACTACGCACAGAATGGCGTTCACCTACTACATCCCGGAATAACATTAATCCGGGCATCGTGTGCCTCTCTTTTACACAGTGTTCTCATAGCCCTGCGCGTCAGCCAGCGCCGGGCATGATCATTTACTGCCCCCACTCACTTAAAACGTATTATTTATGATTGCCTTGGTACGCAGAACCCGAAAAGTCCTGCATGAGATCGGAAACGATCTCTGCCGCCGGACGCACTGATTTGATGACGGAAATACCCGTACCGGTAGACACAACCCCTTGATCAAAATTGCCGAGCCTCATGGCCTGCCACAAAGAGTGATATCCGTTCATTACCTTAAACATGGTTTCACGATCGGTGTCCTGCGCCTCAAGTTCAGCCAGTTTCGGGCTCAAATCGGTGGGCAAGGTGCGGTAATAAGCCGGCAGTGTGCGGAAGAGCAGCAGATCTTCCGCTGTGGAGTTAATAATCAAACGCTTCACTTTTTCGTCTGCAGGGTTTTCACGCGCCGTCAAAAAGAGGCTGCCGGCAAATACTCCTTCCGCCCCCAGCGCCATTGCGGCACGTACACCCCTTACGTCACCTATTCCGCCAGCAGCGATGACCGGAATTTTTACGCTATCAACGATCATCGGCACGATACTGAACGTACCAATCACGCGGGACGGCACGGTCCCCCCCTCGTCAAATCCTGTTGCAATAATGATGTCGGCCCCTAATTCCTCAGCCTCTTTCGAATTGGCTATCGTGGGAGTCAGGGCGCGGTAGAGAATTTTTATGCGGTTGCTTTTAAAAAAATCATATATCTCAGCATCCAGCACCTCATTGATAAGGACGACTTCCACGCCTTCTTCAACAAGCATTTCCGCCGTTGGCCGCCAGAAGCTCATATCAGGCCCGTTAATCAACGTCGCGGCAAAAGGATTCTCCGTCAATTTTTTTATTTTTCTGATCTCTTCCCGCATACGATCCAGAGCGATATAACGCGAGCCGGGCAGGCTGTCTTGCCCGCCGTGCGGCCCCAATGTGCCCAACCCCCCTGCATTTGAAACGGCAGCGACGAGTTCAGCATTAGTCAGGAAATACAAGGGTGCCTGTATGAGCGGATAGCGGGTATGCAAGATTTCAGTGACACGGTTATTCATTTTTCAATCCGGGAGAAAATAAGACTGGTAGAATTTTAACCTTTGCAAAATGGAATGGAATGACCAAAAATAGACAACTGTTAACCAAATATGGAAAGCACTGTGGATTTCAACGCAACGAAATTGTTTATCGCAGTGGTTCAGGCCGGCAGTTTTTCAGCAGCCAGTGAAAGAACAGGTGTGCCAATCTCGACCCTGAGCCGAAAGATTAATGATCTTGAGCGAGCGCTGCGGGTGCAACTGCTGGAGCGCTCCAGACAAGGGGTAAAACCTACCTATAAAGGGCAACAGTTCTTTGAGCAGTCACGTCAGGGTCTGGAGTTACTGGAAGAGGCGCAAAAAAATGTGCAGTCAGCGCATAAACTCCAGGGCAAACTGCGGATCTCTGTTCCGCCTGATTTCCCTTTGTGGTGGGATCTGCTCACTGCGTTTCAGCAACGCTATCCTGATATAAAAATTTTTTGCCACGCAAGTGAAAGAGTCATCGATTTATTCGAAGATGGCATTGATGTTGCGCTGCGGATGGGCGATTTACATACTGAGGATGTGATTGCCAGACCTGTTATGACAGTAAAAGCGTTGTTTGTCGCGAGCCCTGAACTGTTGGCAAGCCGGGGTACACCTCAGACACTGGCTGAACTGGCACGTTTTCCTGTTACCGGCTGGGAAAGCCTGAACCATGGATTTTTTGAGTGGGGCACCGGCCCGGAAAAGGTTAAATATGAACCGTTCTTTTCCTCCAATAATGTCCGGGGATTATGCCACTATGCCGTAAGCGGGATGGGAGTGTCACAGCTCCTGGATTTTTTAGCAAAACCCTACCTGGAAAGCGGGCTGTTGGTAGAGCTTTTACCCGATCTGCCTAAACAAACCCTGCCATTGCACCTTGTCTATGCCCGCCATAAACATCCGTCTGCTATTGTGATGGCTTATCTGGATTTTTGTTCTGAGTGGATAGCCAAGCATACATTCTGACTGGCGGAGAACGCGTATAGCGCCCTGCTCCCACAGGGCGTTATACGTAAGAAAGCGGCAGGCGCTCAGCGGCTGCGTGACTCAAAGCACTTTCGTCAGATAGTAGCGCTCATGGCGGCGCGGGTAGGCTTCCAGCGTCATCCGGCATTCATACCCCAGCTTTTCGTAGAACGGGCGCGCCTGAAAACTCAGGGTATCCACCTGGGCAAAGCGGCAGCCGCGGCGGCGGGCTTCCTGTTCGGCGGCCAGCATCAGCCGCCGCCCTTCCCCTTGCCCACGCAGCGCCTCGCTGACCCACAGCACATCAATCCGCAGCCAGTTCCCGGCCGTGGAGCCGGATAACCCGCCCAGCTTGTTGTTCTCCTCATCAAGAATAAACAGCGCCAGCGCCTCGATTTCGGAGGTATCCACATGCTGTGCGGAGTAGCGCAGCACCCCGTGTTTCAGCTCATCAAGATCGGCGTGGCTGGGCTGGCTGGTCAGATGTATTTTCATAAAGGCTCCCTGAGTAACGCGACGATCGCATTTTCTGACTCTACCTTAACCCAACCATAATGTGCTGAAAAAATATCCGGATGTTAAGAAAAACAGGGTGCCGGAATCCTGTAATCCTGTAATCCTGTAATCCTGTAATCCTGTAATCCTGTAATCCTGTAATCCCGGAATTATCCTTCCGCCTCTTCGTCAGCGGCAACCCCCGGGTGCAGGTGTTTGACCAGCGTCAGGGTGTTCCGGCCATCCTGGCTGTGGTAGCGCATCTCATCCACGCTTGCGCGGATAAACATCAGCCCCATCCCGTTCTCCGGCCAGCTGTCCATGTCATCCGGGTTGATGTTCAGGCACTTATCCTGCTGGAGCAGCACCGGCGGGATGGGGCTGCCGCTGTCTGTCAGCGCCACTTCAAGCGTGCTCTGGTCCTGTTGATAGTGGAATAACAGCGCGATCTGTTGAGAGGCGTCATAGCCGTAACCGTGCTTGATTACGTTGGTAAACGCCTCGCTGAGCGCCAGATCCAGCGGGAACAACCCCTCCTCGCCCAGCGGCAACGTCTGGGCGAACGCCTCCAGGGCGCGGCTGGCAATGGCCAGACTGTCCGGGACAGCCGGCAGCGTAAGGTCAACATCATCGGGAACCCAGTCATGCATGGCTGCATACCTATCGGTTGTTGAGCTTGGTCAGCGCTTCATCCTGAGTAGGGAACGTCATGAAAATCCGGTCCATGCGTGTGAGTTTAAACAGGTTCTGTAAATTGGGGTTCATGGTGCACAGCGCCAGCGTGCCTTTGCCGTTCAGCATTTTCAGCAGGGAAACCAGCGCACCCAGGCTGCTGCTGTCGATAAAATCCACGCGGCTGAAATCGATCAGCAAATCCGTTTCACCGCCCCGGATAATCTCCTGCACACTCTCTTTGAATCTCTGCGACACCGACGCATCCAGCCGCCGTACCACCGGCGTGACGATGGTGATGTTGTCGCTTTTTGTGGTCTCAACATTCATGGTTGTTCCTCTTAAGGCGTAAAAGGGGATGTCCGCTCAATCATCAGCAGCGAGACATCATCATGCAGGTTGCTGTTGCCGTATTTGACGCCGTTTTGCGGGTCAACCGCCTCCAGCTGGACGTTGCGCCACGCCAGCAAGGAGAGTTCAACCTGGAGAAAACGCTCCGCACGCGGCAACCGGTGATGCTCTGCCAGCACGCTTTTCAGCCGGGATTCCCCATACTGCTCGCTCTCCTGGTTTTCGCACTCGCTGATGCCGTCACTGTAAAGGTAGAGGCATTCGCCCTCCTCCAGCGTGAAGGTGCACTCTTCCCAGGTCAGCATCTCAAACAGCCCCACCGGCCCGCCCCCCTCGCCCACCGACGTGGTGCTGCCGTCCGGGTGCACAATAAACGGCGTCGGGTGGCCCGCCTGGCACAGGCTGCCCCGGCCGGTCTGGGTGTTGATCACGCCGTAAATCATGGTGAAGTAGCTGTGCACATCGTCATTCTCATAACAGAAGCGCTGGTTAAGCAGGCTCACCACCTGATGCGGCGGGGTAATGATCACCTCGCCGTCCGGGCCGTTGCGGGCGAGGAAGTTCTCCACGGTGCGGCCATGCAGAAACTGGCGCGCCACCGCCAGCGAATGCATGGCGGCCGTCACCCCATGCCCGGCCACGTCGATGCAGTAGAAACCGATGTGGTGATCGGACAGGGCAAAAAAGTTGAACATGTCACCGGAAACATACGCGGACGGCACAAACAGCCAGTCAATGCTGAAGCCCTGCAAGGCGAAATTGCGCGCCGGTAACAGGGAGTGCTGGAGCCGCGCCGCCGCCTGTAAATCCGCTTCCATCTGCTGCCAGGCCTGCGCCAGTTTGGCGTTGCGCAGTGCCAGGTTGGCCTCCAGGTTCAGGATGCGCCGCCCGGCATAAAGGCGCGCCTGCAATTCAGCGGCATTCACCGGTTTGCTGAGGAAATCATCCGCCCCCGCCTCAATGCCGGTGGTGAGATCCTCCACCGAATGGCGCGATGTCACCAGAATCAGGTAGATGTAACGGGTGCTGGTATTGCTGCGGATGGCGCGGCAGAGCGTCGGCCCGTCCATCACCGGCATCTCCCAGTCACTGATCACCATGTTAATCGGCTGTTGCGCCATCAGCGCCAGCGCCGCCTCTCCCTGCTCCGCTTCAAACACCCGGTAGCCCCATTTTTTCAACAGGGTGGAGAGCAAAAGCCGGTAACTGGAGGAGTCATCCACCACCAGAATGGTGGCTGGCTCGCGCTCCACGCTTAATGATTGCATAGCACGCTCCTCAAAACGGTCAGTGCTTAAAACGGGATGTAATAGATCAGGCTGATGGTGCCTTCTCGGAAATTGGCATTTGAATCTTTATGCCACGGGTAACGCGTGCCGCTGTAGTTGTTGTACTGAATCGAAAATGTGCCGGGTTTGTAGGCGGAATAGCCGAAACTGTAGGTGTAGTCCGCATCCCACGGCTGCTGCTGGCTGCTGTCAGGATAGTAGAAGGCAGTAAAACGGATGAAGTAATGCTGCACAAAACTGTAACCGCAGCCGCCCAGCAGGACATGTTTATTCTTCAGGCGATCGTTCGCTTCCAGCGAGTAGAAGCGCGGCACCCAGGTAGTGCCGACCTGGCAGGTCATCGCATCCCCTTTCTGCAAAAGCAGGTGTTTCTCCACCGCTTTCGGCAACGTGAATTTGTACGCAAACGTCCAGGAGCCTTGCTCCGGGTAGGTGCGCCGGTTATCAGAGGTCGGGAAGAAGCGGTTATCCCCGTAGTTGCCGTAAACCAGGCTGAAGGTGTTGGGGTGCCAGTCGTCATAACCGAAGCTGTAGCGGAAATCGGGGCTGTACTTGTTGACCTCGCGCACCGGCATCCGGAACGTCACGTTGGCGAACCAGTAACTGAACGGCGAATATTGCAGGCTGAGCAGCATCATCTGGTTTACCCGGTTCGACTGGTCGACGGAGTCCTCCCCGGTCGGGATGCTGACCCGCTGATCCTTCAGCCCGCTGTTAAAGGTCAGCGCGCCGGAGAACTTGGCCTTATCCCCATAAAACATCCGCCCCCAGAGGCCCGTGGAAACCCGCGCGGGGGTGGCCGGCTGCGCCCCGGCGGGTTTATCACCGGCCGCTTTGGGTGCCGGCTTAGCAACGGCGGCCGGCTTAGCGGCGGCGGCCGGTGCTGCTTTTTTCTGGCCCTGGCTGAACGGGTTTTTGCCCACGCCCTGCGCGGCAGTAACGCCGGGGGCAACGCAGCAGAGCAGCGCAGACACACAACCGATGCCGCCTGCCCGGCGGCACCGTTTTCTCCATACCTGCCTGTTTAACCGTGAACGGATAATCACCCCCATGTTGTGCCTCTTCCCCTGTGCCTGCCCGGCTAATTTGGAATAAATTTGCCGCCCACCTCATATTTCGCCATCAGCCATAACGCCATCAGTATCGAGGCATGAACCACAGTGTTCGTCACCCAGGCCTGATGCCACAGGTCAAAATGAACAATCTGGCTGGCGATCAGCACAAAATAGACGTGGATGATGAAGGTATAGAGCGAATGCTGCCCAAGAGGGATCAGGAACCAGCCGACCAGCCGGTTAATCGGCGTCCAGAAACGGCTGAGGATCAGGTAAACGGTAATAATCAGGCAGAAGTCATCCAGCACGCGCATCGGGCCGAGGGCATTTTTGGCAGCAAAATTCCGGTAGAACCAGTTGAAGTCCGCAGGCGGGATCACATGCATCATCAGCCCGCGCGGCATAAAGGGGTTGGTATGGTTCTGGGCGATAAACATCATTACCAGGGCGAATACCACCATCGCGCCAATCACCACATGGCCGAATGGCAGCCGCGCCAGCGAGGTCAGCTCATCCTTATACCAGCCGCAACTCATGCCCAGCACATAAATAAATTGCCAGGCCAGCAGCGGAAAGGCGAATTCAAATTGCGAGACTGTCAGCCGCATATGCGTGAACTGGTAGCAGAGGTAAAGCCCAAGCGAGAGTAACAGCAGCCAAATAACCTTGCCGCGTGACAACATCCATAACATCAGTGGGCTGGTCAGCAGCAGAAAGACATATAACCCCAGGATTTGGGTCTGATGCGGGCCTATTTGCAGGTAAAGAATAATATTGAACCAGGTCTCCCGGATCTGCGCGGTGACCGGCAACAGGGAATAGGAGATCCCGGCGTAGCGGTCGGTAAAATGGGTTACCTCAAACGTATTAATGAACGGGATATGGGAGAGCAGCAGCATCGAAAGAATAATCACAATATTAACCTGATATATCTTCCAGGCACGCCTGACCAGCGTATAAGAGACCGTCAGTAAATACTCCTTTTGCAGGCGCGTGCGGTTCAGCATACCGAGCATGAAGCCCGCCATAATAACAAACCCCTCGGCCCCGGTGGTTAATCCCAGCCGTTCCCAGGTAAGGATATTAAATACTGACATCACCTCCGTGTGGGCCACCACCATCATGACCAGTGCGATACCACGCAGCATATCCACACGCAGATCGCGGCGGCCCGGCACCGCATAGCGCCAGGAGACCGCAGCCGGGGCTTCTGTTAATACCGTATCCTGTACCGCCATAATTTCTCCGCCTGATCAATGCACTTTCTATGATCACAATATCTCCGCTTGCCGGAGAGACTCACGTTAGGGAGGTTACTGTTTCAATGAGTGTAGACGACTTCATTCCGGTAATAGGCAGGAAACCGATTCACCCTGAGTAACGTGCGTCGTCTCACAGAATAATAGGTGATAAATCCGCTATGTCGCGGTAGTTTCGATGAAAAATGGCCTTGAAACCTTTTTTTGCTGCACTAGACTCAAATGACATTACGCGGTGACCGGTTAACGGCGCTGAACGTAAACCAGATAAATAACTATTTATAATTCAGCAGCATTTCTGTTTTTTACACCGGGAAACGTAGCGCGCAGGCGCATTTGTTCTTGTGAACTGATGAACAGGAATGCTCATGGCTTTTTATTTTTCCCATTTTGAACACCGGAAACCGCCGGAACCCTTAAATACCCCCTGGTTTATTCAGGTGCTGTGGCAATGCCTGGCGGTGGCTGCCCTCATTCTGGGCGGAAACTATATCCGCTGGCGCTGGATGTCCTCCCTGAATTATGACGCGCTGTGGTATTCCGTCCCGCTGGTGATTGCCGAAACGCTGGCCTATATCGGCACGGTATTTTTCACCATTAACCTGTGGAAAGAGTGGGATATTCCCCAACGCCCCGCCCCGGTGGACGTCAACGAATGCCTTGGGCCGGATGAGCAGACTGAACCGCGCCCATTGCGGGTTGATCTGTTTATCGCCACTTATTCGGAAGATGTGGAACTGGTGCGTATCTCGATCCAGGATGCGCTGAAAGTCACCTACCCCGCGCCGATTGAATACAAAATTCATGTGCTGGACGATGGCCGCCGCCCGGAGATGCGGGCAGTGGCCGAGCAGGAAGGGGTGAATTACATCACCCGTGACAACAATATCGGTTACAAGGCCGGTAATCTGCGTAACGGCATGGAACAGACCGACGGCGACTTCATGGTGATTTGTGATGCGGACACACGCGTTTTCCCCACGCTGCTGACCCACACCATGGGCTATTTCCGTGACCCGGATGTCGCCTGGGTGCAGACGCCGCAGTGGTTTTACGATCTGCCGGAAGGCAACCGGCTGCCGGATCTGATGCGCCGTAAGCTCGGGCGCATCGGCTATGGCCTCGGCAAGGCCACCGAAGCGCTGGTCGGCCCGATCGTGCTGGGGCGTGACCCGTTTTTCAACGACGCCCGTATGTTCTATGAAGTGATTTTACGCCGCCGCAACTGGGCCAACGCCTCTTTCTGCTGCGGCGCGGCCTCCATTCACCGGCGCGAGGCGGTGATGCAGGCGGCACTGCGCAGCTACGTCTGGACTGTGGATGAAGAAGTGGCGCGCTTTACCAAAGATATTCCTGACGCCGACACCCGCGAGGCGCTGGAGCAGGCGATGCGCCCGCAGGTGATCATGGACACCGAGCTGACGCCCTATAAATTCCACGTCTCAGAGGACATCTACACCTCGATTGTGCTGCATGGCGATACCGAGCGGCGCTGGAAATCGGTGATGCACCCGCGGGTGGAATCCAAAATGCTCTCCCCGCAGGATTTGCTGACCTGGATGATCCAGCGCTTCAAATATGCGGCCGGCTCCATGGACATCCTGCTGCATGACCCGATCTTCAGCCGCAAGCGCTTCAGACTCAGCCTGCCGCAAACGCTGATGTACGGCACCACCTTCTGGTCTTATCTGGCGTGTCTGTGGAATACGATGTTCCTGATCTCGCCGCTTATTTATCTGTTTACCAACATCCCGCCGGTCTCCGCCTATTCCGAGCCGTTTTACCTGCACTTCCTGCCGTTCTTTATCGCCTCGGAGCTGGCGTTTATGTTCGGCACCTGGGGCCTGTCCGCATGGGATGGGCGCACCTCGTACCTGTCGCTCTACTCGATGAACCTGCGCGCGCTGGACACAGTGCTGCGCGGCGAGAAAATCAAGTTCCATGTCACGCCGAAAGAGCGCCAGCAGGGGCGGTTCCTTTACCTCGTCAAACCACAGATTGCGATTGTGGTGCTGACGCTGCTCGGGCTTCTCTGGGGCGGCATCAAAGTGTTTAACGGCGACATTGAAGACCCCTCCGGTTACATCATCAACATCTTCTGGGGCGGGGTGAATATTGCCGCGATGATGCCGATGATCCTGGCCGCCATGTGGAAACCCGACCCTGCAGTGTCTGACGAAGAGGTGGCCTGACATGTCCTGGAAAGCGAGCCTGCTGCCCACCCGCAGTTACATCACCATTCTTGTCGGGTTCCTGATTGGTTTCAGCATCGTGCTGTATGTGGAAAAACATATGCCGCCGGTGGTGGAGGAGAAGGCGGGGTATACCCTGAGCAAAGATTTCCCCCCTCTGCCGCAACGGCGTGACCTGACCTTTGATGAGGCGGTCTGGGCGCGCGTTGCCTGGCAATATTTCGCCAATAATACCCAGCTGACCGGGCTGGCGAATGCACAGGACCAGCGCCCTTACACCTCACTCTGGGACACCGGCAGCTACCTGATGGCCCTGATTGCCGCCCGCCAGCTCGACATTGTGCCGGAGGATGAATTCAACCAGCGGATTTCCAAAACCCTGACCGCCCTGAGCCTGTTGCCGCTACTGCCCACCGGCGTGCCGGGCAGCTGGTATCACACCCAGACGCTGTCGATGATTGTTGACCCGGAGCAGAAAGAGCCGGCCACCGGCTCGGCGGTGGACATGGGGCGGTTGCTGGTACCGCTGACCCTGCTGGTGTGGCGCTACCCGGCGCACGCGGCCCAGGTGCAGGAGGTGCTGGCACAATGGAACCTCGGGGCGCTGTTTGAGAGCAGCGCGCCGTCGACCGCCACCAGCATTGAGGTATCACACTGGGATCTCAGCGCCAGCCAGACCCGCAGCGGTTATGGCTTCCGGCTCTATACCGCCGGTACGTTGCGCATGGTCAGCCCGTCAGCCGGTATCGCCGTGACCCAGCCGCCTGAAGGGATCAAGCTGGTGCAGATTGACGGTTACGCCATTCCCAGCGACGGCTTCCGCAAAGGGGTGGATCAGGCTGCCCCGACCATCATCACCCTGCCCTATGTGCTGACCGGGCTGGAGCTGGGCTTTGACAGCCGCACCGCCGAGTTCGCCTGGCGCATCGTGCGCATCCAGCAGAGCCTGCACAAAGCCACCGGCAACTACACCTCCGTCAACACCGATTACGCCGAACAGGCCCCGGACTTTATCGCCGCCCTGCCCGGCCAGCAACCGGTGCAGGATGCCACCGTATCGCACAGCGACCTGGAACCCGCGCGCCTGCTCTCCACCCGATCGGCTTTTGGCTGGTATGCCCTGTTCCGCAATGCCTGGAGCGAGACCCTGCGGGCGCAGGCGGTGCCGCTGCTGGAGCCGGGCAAGGGCTGGTATGAGGGCTACAGCGGTAACCAGAACGTCAACCGGACTCTCAGCGCAGACACCAATGCGGTGGTGCTGGAAAGCTTAAATTATATCGCGCATGGGCAAATGATGTGCCTCGCCTGCGTCTCCCCTTCACCCATGCCGATGACCGATCGGAATAAAGGAGTACTCCCATGAGACCGTCGTTCGTTATCGTCTCTGTTTTTGCCCGGCGCTGGCTCGCCTGGTTGCCCCTGTTGCTCGGGCTGTGGCTGGCGGTGGGCAGCGTACAGGCGGAGGTTGAATTACCGGCACAGCACTACCCGGTGCGCCACGGCGAGCTTACGCCACGGGAGCAGGCGATTGCCGTCAACGCCTGGCAATATTTTGTCGCCAACTACCAGCCCACCACCGGGCTGGTCAACGCAGTAAACAAATACCCCTCCACCACCATGTGGGACACCGGCTCCTATATCGCCGCGATGGTGGCCGCCCGTGAACTGGGCATTATTGACAAGGCCGAGTTTGACCGGCGGATGATCAAACTCCTCAAGACGCTCAATACCCTGGTGCTGTTCCAGAATGAGATGCCCAACAAGGTGTACAACACCATCACCGCGCAAAAAGTAAACTACCTGAACAAACCGGGCGAGATCGGGTTTTCCGCCATCGACATCGGGCGCATGTTGCTGTGGCTGAAAATCGTAAAGGAGCGCTACCCGGAGTACGGCAACAGCGTTGATAACATCGTGCTCGGCTGGGATTTCACCCACACGGTGGATGACTGCGGCACGCTGTATGGTGCCTACCTCGACGGCAATAAAAAAACCGTCTATGCGCAGGAGGGGCGGCTGGGGTATGAGGAGTACGCCTCCGCCGGTTTCCAGCTCTGGGGCTTCTCCACCTGCCAGGCGGCCCGCCCGGAGCCTTATGCCCTTGCCAACATCTACTGCGTGCTGGTGCCTTATGACACCCGTGACCCGCGCCTGACCAGCCAGCACAACTATGTGGTCACAGAATCCTACCTGCTGCACGGGCTGGAGATGGGCTGGGACAAGTCCGACGACCGCGAGGACAACCTCAATAACTACTCCCACCCGTGGATGAAAAACTTCGCTGACCGGGTCTACCAGGCGCAGGAGAACCGCTACATGATCACCGGTACCCTGACAGCGCGCTCGGAACACCAGCTCGATAAGGCACCCTATTTCGTTTATGACACAGTCTTCGCCGATGGCTTTAACTGGAACACCATCACCGACAAAGGCAAGTATGTGCCGGAAACGGCGGCCATTTCACTGAAAGCGGCACTGGGAATGTGGGTGCTGTGGGACTCGCCCTACACCGACCGGCTGCTGAACACGATCGAAAACGCCAATGAGAAAGGCAGCGGCTACTACGAGGGGATCTACGAAAACGGCGACGGCCCGATCAAAGAGTTCACCGGCAACAATAACGGCATCATGCTGGAGTCCCTGCTGTATAAAAAAGAGGGACGTTTACTGAAATTCAACACCGACAAACCGAAATCCCGCGATTTCGCGCCGTCGCTGTGGGAAAAACGGCTGGTGGATGCCTTTGAGGATAACAACACCCGTCGCAACCGCCCGTTTATGAGCGTGACGCCGGGCATCAAAAACTGGTGTGAGCAGACCGGCGTGGCGGTGCGCAGTGCACCGGCCTGTAAAGCCTGTAAATGTGCCGCATGCCAGAATGAAGATGCGCCGATCAAACTGCCTCCGGTGGCGATGTCATGCTTAAAACCGTGAGAATCTTCAGGCTGGCCCTGTTACTGCTGATTGCGGCGGCACTGGCGTTCGGGTTCGCATGGCTGAACCGCACGCCGGGCGTCCGCTATGTCAGCAGCGGGGCCTGGCACTATCCGGGGCGGATGGGCGACCTCACGGACGAGGAGCGCCAATGGGCGGAGGTGGCGTGGCGCTATTTTAAAAACAACACCCAGGCCGGCACCGGGCTGACTAACGCCAGTGATAACCGGCCGGTCACCAACCTGTGGCAGATTGGCGATTCCCTGATTGCCCTGACGGCAGCACGCCAGCTGGGGCTGGTGGATGAAGTGGAGTTTGATGACCGGCTGACGCGCCTGCTCGCCACCCTCAACCAGCTGCCGCTCACCGGCCTGAAAACGCCCAACCTGCTCTACAACACCACCAATGCCGCGATGGTGGACTACAGCAACAAACCCGCCACCCTGGGCTGGTCCGCACAGGACATCGCCCGGCTGATGACCGGCCTGCGTATCGTGGCGCTGTGGCACCCGATTTACAGCGAGTATCTGGACCGCATTATCCTGCGCTGGAATTTTTGTAACGTGGTAGATAACAACGGCCAGCTGCTGCGCGGCGGTATGCGTGACGGCAAGCTGACGCCGCAGCCAGAGGGGCGGCTCGGCTACAGTGAATACGGTGCGGCCGCGCTGGCATTGTGGGGGTTTCCCTCTGAAAAATCGGTGACGCCGCCCTACCAGTCAGTGATTGTGGACGGCATCGCGATTGATGTGGACGCCCGCGACCCCCGCACCACCTACACACCCGCCGTGGTCACCAATACCCCCTATGTGCTGGGCGGGCTGGAGTATGGCTGGCAGACCCCGGGCAATGACACCACCCTGCTCACCGCCCAGCGCCAGCGGGCGCAAAACATCTACCGCGTGCAGGAGCAGCGCTGGCAGACGCTGAAAATCCTGACCGCCCGCGATGAGTACAACCTCAATGCCGCCCCGTGGCATATCTACGACACCGTTTTCGGGAATGGCTATGCGTGGAACACACTGGGGGATGACGGCAACTTCTACCCATCGCGGGCGCTGGTCTCGACGCGGGCGGTGTTCGGCCTCTGGACGCTGTGGGACACCGGGTTCACCGATGCGCTGATGGCGATGACCCGCCTGACGCGGGACAACCAGCGCGGCTGGTATGAGGGGCGGTTTGAGGCCACCGGCGGCTATAACCGGATGATCACCCTGACCACCAATGCGATGGTGCTGGAGGCGCTGATGTACAAAAGCAATTATGGCCCGCTGATCCGGTCACTCCCGCAGGAGAGCTATTTCAACACCCGCCTGAGCGATGTCTTTAATCCACCCCGCTTGTGTATGCCGCAAGAGCGTAAACCCGGAGGACCCCAGCCATGACTTTCTCCTATGACACGGTTTTTAACGACAGCTATGCACGGATCACCGACAGCGACGGCGGGGAGCGCTTTTTCAACCACTTTTACCAGCTCTTTATTCATAGCACGGCGGAAATTGAGGCGACGTTCCTGGAGCAGGACGAAGCCCAGATCCGCAAAATCGTCTACAAAACCTTTTTCTTTATGATCTCGGTCTCCAGTACCCACAGCGTCTCTAACTATTTGATGACCATTTCCCGCACCCAGGATGCCGAAGGGATCAAGCTGCCGCCCGCGTTTTATGCCCACTGGCGGCGGGCGGTGCTGCAAACGGTGCGGCAGCTCGACCCGCAGTGTGATGAAGAGATTATCACCGCCTGGGCGATGGTGATCGCCCCCGGCCTGGAGTATATGCGCCGGCAGGCGGAGCTGTTCCACTCCACGCCGCCGGCAGGAGTTTCGCCATGAAAAACGCTATTTTTGCGGCGCTGGACCACATCAATGCGGCGCTGATGATCTACGACGCCGACGAAAAGCTGGTGGCCTTTAACAACCAGGCGTTTGAGTATTACCCGGCGGTGCGTGACTATCTGGTGCCCGGCACGCCGCTGACGGTGCTGATTGAAGCCTTTATTACCTCCGGCTATATCTCCGAAAACACTGACCGCCAGGCGCTGGCCACCACGCTTGCCGAGCGCTGCCGCATGGACAACCATTACGAAATCCGTAAATTGCCGGGGCGCACGGTGTTTGTGCAGCATAACCGTACCCCGGAGGGCGGCATCATCAGCCTGCATACGGACGTCACGCATTTTGCCGATATCCTCGCTTCCCGCCGCCAGTTGCATGATGACTTTATCCTGGCGGCTGAAGCGACCCACATCGGCATCTGGGACTGGGACTACCTGCAGGATCTGGTACAGGTCAATGATGCGCTGCTGACGCTGCTCGGTTACCCACGCCGCAGCTGGAAATACACCGCGGAGATGTGGCGGCACCTGATCCACCCCGACGACCTGCCGACCGCCGCCCGGCTGTTGCAGGAGGCGGGCAATGACCGGCTGGCGGTGTTTGAATGCGAGCTGCGCATTCTGCACCATGACCAGAACTACCGCTGGTGCCTGCTGCTGGGCCAGGTGATCAGCCTTACCACCGAGGGCAAAATCGCCCGCGTGATCGGCACCATGCAGGACATCACCCAGCGTAAAAAAGCCGAGGAAGCCTCACGGCAGGCGGTGGAGATGGCGAAAGCGGCCAGCCAGGCCAAGAGCGCCTTTCTGGCTAACATGAGCCACGAAATCCGCACGCCGATGAACGGCATCCTCGGGATGACCCAGCTCTGCCTGGATACCGACCTGACGCCGGAACAGCGGGACTACATCACCATGGCGCACAGTTCCGCCCATGTGCTGTTGCGGGTGATCGATGACATCCTCGACTTCTCCAAGATTGAGGCCGGCAAAATCACCCTGGATATGGAAGAGTTTGCGCTGCGCCCCTTTGTGCAGGGGATCATGCGCCCGCTGATGCCCAAAGCCACCGAGAAAGGCATTGAACTGCTGGTGGATGTGGCGCCCGACGTGCCGGAGTACATCCACTGTGACTCGGTGCGGCTGCGGCAGGTGCTGACCAACCTGATGAGTAATGCCCTGAAATTTACCCATGAGGGCGAGGTGGTGATGAGCATCTCGCACGGCATCGCCGCCCAACACCTGGCCTTTGAGGTAAAAGATACCGGCATCGGCATCCCGGAAGACAAGCAGCGCGTTATTTTTGAATCCTTCAGCCAGGCGGATACCTCCACCACCCGCAAATATGGCGGCACCGGCCTTGGCCTCACCATCTCTGCCCGGCTGGTGGAGATGCTCGGCGGCGAATTGCGGGTGGCCAGTACCCCCGGCAGCGGCAGTACCTTCTTCTTCGCCTTGCCGGTGCTGAAAAAAGTGCCGGCGATCAGCGGGCCGGTGCATGTGCCCGCCAGCCTTCAGGGGGTGCGCGTCGCGGTAGTGGACGACAACCAGACCAACCTGCGGCTGATGCAGGAGATGCTGCGCCATATGGGGTTACAGGCCGTGACCTTCAGCAGCGGCCAGGCCGCGCTGGATGCGCTGGACGCCTCACCGGATTTCCCGCTGATCCTGCTCGATGCCCAGATGCCGGACATGGACGGCATGACGCTGGCGCTGGAGATCACCTCAAACCCCGCACTGCGCAACAGCAAGCTGATCATGCTCAGCTCGATGGGGCGCTATATGGATACGGCGATCCTGAAGAAGATCGGCATCCTGCATTTCCTGAACAAGCCGGTGGACCAGAACGAGCTGTTCAGCGTGATCATCCAGACCCTGGCACCCGGCGCGCAGCCCCCGGTTCCGGCGGCGGCCGCCCCGCTCGTCACGCCTGAGATGGAAGGCGCGCCTTACCGCATCCTGCTGGCGGAAGATAATCTGGTGAACCAGAAGCTGGCGATCCATTTCCTGACCAAACTGGGCCATCAGGCGGATATCGCCAATAACGGGCTGGAGGCGCTGGAGCGGATTGCGCAAAACCGCTATGACCTGATCCTGATGGATTTGCAGATGCCGGAAATGGACGGCCAGAAAGCCACGCAGATCCTGCGCGAACAAGAGGCGCTTGCCACCCCGCCGCACCACCTGCCGATTATCGCCATGACCGCCCATGCGATGCAGGGCGACCGCGAATATTGCCTGGAGCACGGTTTTGACGGCTATATCGCCAAACCGGTGATGATTGACGCCCTGGCCGGCGAAATTGCCAGGGTGATGGCAGCCATGGCCGAGCCGCAGGCGCAGGCAGCGGCACAACCGGAAGCGCCGCCCGCCGAGGCGGTGAATTATCCGCTGATGATGGAGCGCGTCGGCCATGACCATGAGCTGCTGACCATCGTTATCGGCATGTTTCTTGAGGAGTTGCCGGGCTTGCTCGCCAGTTTGCGCAGCGCGGTGGCGCAGCAGGACATCAAGGGCGTAAAACGCGATGCCCATAAAATGAAAGGCGAAGCCGCCACGTTCGCCTGTGAGGCATTGGTGCAGGTGCTCAGCCAACTGGAAGAGGCGGCTGAACACGGAGACTTTGCCACCATGAACACGCTGGACAGCCGGCTCGATGAGATGTGCCGCCATGTCACCGTTGCCCTGACGCAGATCAAGGAGAAGTTATGAACAACGCCCTGGCCGTCCTGGCCGCCGCCCTGCTGGTGAGCGGCTGTGCTGCCGGCTCCCACTCCGCCGGCGAACCGGTAACCCAATCGCTGGCCGGCCAATGGCGGGTGCACGATGCCAATCATCAGGAGACGGAGGGCTGGCGCGACGATGACAGCCAGTGGCAGACGTTGCGGGTGCCCGCCAACTGGTACGCTGCCGGGCTGGATCACCAGGGCGCGCTCTGGTACCGCACCCAGTTCGACCTGCCGCCGCTGCGGCCGGACAACATGGCCACGCTGGTGTTTGATGGCGTGGATTATCAGGCGGATGCCTGGCTGAACCAGCAGCACATCGGCAGCCATACCGGCTATTTCCAGCATTTCGCGCTGGATATCAGCCAGGATGCCCGGCAGACCAATCAGCTGGCCGTGCGGGTTGACAGCCCGTTTGAATCGCCGGACAGCATCTGGCCGCTGCATAAGAACCTGATCAAAGGCGTCTTCTCCCAGCATGATGCGCGCCCCGGCGGGGCCTGGACCAAACAGGGACAGGATGCCAACTCCGGCGGCATCTGGGCACCGGTCAATGTGCACATCAGCCGCGGTGCGGTGATTGATAATGTGCTGACTACGCCGGACTGGCAGAACGGGCTGGCGAACCCGGCGCTGACGGTAGCGATTGATTACCGGGCCAACCGCAACCGCCAGGCGACGCTGCATATCCGCGTGAAGCCCGCGAACTTCTCCGGCAAAAGCTATGACATCGACCAGCCGGTGACGCTGGCCGACACCGGCCACAGCGCACAGGTGCTGAACGTGACGCTGCCGATGGACGCGGCCAGGCTGTGGTGGCCGAAAGGCTACGGCGACCCGAACCTGTATGACGTGGACGTCCGGTTAAGCGACAGCCTCGGCACGCTGGACCGCACCACCACGCGCACCGGGCTGCGGCAGATCGTCAAACCCGATCAGGGCGGCTGGGAGATTAACGGCAAGCGCATCTTCCTGCGCGGCACCAACTACATCGGCACCTTGTGGCTGAGCACCATGACGCCCGCCGACTGGGAGAAAGATCTGGTGTTGCTGGAGGGGATGAATGCCAACGCCATCCGCGTTCACGGCCACCTGGCCAGCCATGCGCTGTATGCGCTGGCAGACGCGCACGGCATGCTGATCTGGCAGGATATGCCGCTGCAATGGGGCTATAACGACAGCCCGGAATTTGCCCGGGAAGCGGCGCGGCAGGCTACCGATGCCATCCGCCAGTATGGTAATTACCCCTCGATCATTGTCTGGGGCGGGCAGAATGAGCCGCCGTTTGACTCCCTCTGGATGAAAAAACGTTTCCCGGACTGGCACCCGGACATGAACAAGCCGCTGGCGCAGGCGGTGGCGGATGCCCTGGCGGCGGACACCACCCGCATCATTCACCCGTGGTCTTCCGTCACTGAGCACTTCTGGCAGGGCTGGTATTTCGGCACCCTGAATGACTTCCTGCAGCCCTCGAAAAGCGCCATCATCACCGAGTTTGGGGCCGAGGCCCTGCCGGCCCTCGCAACCCTGAAAACCATCATCCCGGAGAAAGATCTCTGGCCGGCCACCACCCAGCCGGGCGACCCGGGCTGGGTGGTGTGGAAATACCATAACTTCCAGCCGATCCAGACCTTCCAGTTCGCCAAAATTGAACGCGGGCCGGACATCGAGACCTTTATCGCCAACACCCAGCGCTATCAGGCGGATTCCGTCAGCCTGGCGGCGGAGAGTTACCGGCGTCAGCGTTACCAGCCGGTGACGGTGCTGTTCCAGTTTATGTTTGTGGAGAACTGGCCGTCGATTAACTGGGGCGTGATGGATTATCAACGTAAGCCGAAACTCGGCTATTACGCGCTGAAAAAAGCCTACCAGCCGGTGCTGCCGTCGATTGAGCCGGTCACGCTGAACTGGAAAACCGGCACGCCGGGCCGGGTGAACCTCTGGGCGATCAACGACACCCTGACCGCCTATCCCGATGCCCGGCTGGTCTGGCGCATCACACAGGATAACCGCACGCTGAGCGAAGGCGAGACCCGGCTCGACATGGGCGCGGACAGCGGCAGCAAACAGGTGGAAGCGAGCGCGACACCGCTCAGTGACACCCCGGTGACGGTGTTCAGCGTGCTGTATGACCGGCACGGTAACCAGCTGGGCGCCAACGACCATGACTTTACGCTGAACGCACCGGAGGCAAAATGATGCGCCCTTCCCGCCTGCTCTGGCTGGGTGCCGGGCTGATGCTGCTGGCGCTGCGCAGCACTGCCGCGCCGTTGACCAAACCCACGGATTTTGATGAAAACCTGCCGCTCAGCCAGGCAGTGACGCAGGTGAACCCCGACCGCAGCATCACCTTCCGCCTGATTGCGCCGGATGCGCGGCAGGTGGCGGTGGTGGTCGGGGCGCTGCCGCGTACCCGCGTGGCGTACCCGATGACGAAGGATGCGCAGGGCGTCTGGCATTACCGGCTGGCCCCGCAAGCGCCGAACCTGTACGAGTACTTTTTCAACGTCGATGGTTTCCGCAGTATTGATACCGGCAGCGCGATACCCAAACCCCAGCGGCAGGTAAACACCAGCCTGGTGCTGGTGCCCGGCAGCCTGCTGGATGAACGCAAGGTGCCGCACGGCGAGGTGCATGGCCTGACTTACTCGTCGGCGGCGCTGAACAAAGAGCGCCACCTCTATGTGTGGCTGCCGCCGGGCTATGAACGCGGCACCACGCCGCTGCCGGTGCTCTACGTCTACCACGGCTTCGGCGACACCGAGAGTTCCTCGATTGTGCAGGGGCGGTTCCCGCAGATCATGGATAACCTGCTGGCGGAGGGGAAAATGCAGCCGATGGTGGTGGTGTTCCCGGATACCGAGACCGACAGCACCGGCGCTGTGCCGGAAAACTTCCCACGCCAGGAGCGGCGTAAAGTCTTTTACCCGCTGAATGCGGCCGCCGCCGATCAGGAGCTGATGCAGGATATTATTCCGCTGATCGAGCATCGTTACCGGGTACGCACCGATGCGGAAGGGCGCGGCATCGCCGGGATTTCCCAGGGCGGCTATCAGGCGCTGGTCTCCGGGCTGAACCACCTCGACCGCTTCCGCTGGCTGGCGAGTTTCAGCGGCGTGACCACCGTGACTGTGCCCAACAGCGGCGTGGCGCAGGCGCTGGAGAACCCGGAAATGATTAACCAGCAGCTGAAAAACTTCACGCTGGTGGTGGGCAGTGAGGATGACGTCACCGGCAAAGACATCAACGGCCTGAAACAGCAGCTCGATGAGAAAAAGATCCGCGTCGAGTTCCACAGCTACCCAACACTCGGGCATGAGATGGACGTCTGGCGCCCGGCCTATAGTGAGTTTGTGCAGCGGGTGTTTAAGTGACGCACCTATAACCCGGCGCAGCTCTCCTGCAAAATCCGCAGCACGGTCTGCGGCCCGCTGCGGTTGGGGTTGATGCGGATCATCCGCTGCTCCAGCGATGGGTCAGCGGCGCGGAAGGTGCCCGATACCCGGTAAAACAGCGGCGGAATATCATATTTGGATTCCGCCCCCACCGGGTAAGGCAGCGCGCCGCGCTGGTGAGCCGCCGCCAGTACCTGTTGGGCAATAGGCTGGTGGAATTCCACCAACAGCACTTTGGACTGGGCGTTGGCAATCACCGCCTGTTTGACCTGCGGGATCAGCCCGCTCTGTAACACTGCCAGCAGCTCATGGTTAACCTGCGCCTGCACCGCGTGCATTACCGGCGCAAACACCAGCCCGCGCAACGCCGCCATCGCCTGATCCCCCTGTACCTGACAGCCGCCGGAATAGAGGCTGCTTCGCACCGCATTGACCGCGCTTTCCTCCCCCACCACCGCACCGATACCGGGCGGCCCAAAGAGTTTGAAGCATGAAAAGGTCGATAGCGTCGCACCATATTCACAGCCGATGCCCTCCACTTTCATCACCGCATAATTATCGTCGCAGAGCGACGGCAAACCGTGCTCATTCACGCAGGCAATCACCTCGTTCAGGGCATACGCATCCTCTATTTTCTGCCGGGTATGCTGGATAAGCACCGCCTGCGGCCGGTGCTGAACAATCGCCTGGTGCAGAGCGTCACGCCGGTTGAAATCCGCCCGGATCAGTGTGAGGCCCATCTGCCCCGCAATCGTGGCAGTCGTCGGGTAAAGCGGCGCATCGTGCACCAGCAGACGCCCGCCCGCGCCCAGCAACGCCGCCAGCCCGCTGCGGATCGCCCCGGTACCGGCCCCCTGCACCAACGCCGCCGCCGGTGCGGCGAAGAACTCCGCCAGCACCGCCTCCACCCGCCGCGTGGTGAGCGGCTGGTTAAGGCCGGGTACCAGCCCCAGATCGCCGGTATTGAGAAAATCGCTGCCGGGAAAGTGGCGGCAGAGAATATCCACTAACCGGAACTGTTTGCGCTGTGCCTGCTCCATCGTCAGGCTTTGCAAAGGCCAGGCTTTCATCGGGTTACCTCCTGTGGCTGAGGGTCAGGCCGGGATAAACAGGCCGCACCAGAAAAGAAGATTCAGGATGATCCCGGTAATCAGCACCGCGATCACCGGCGAGGCCATTTTCTGCACCGGCCGCCCCAGCGCCTCATTCAGGAAGTAGAGCGTCGCCATCAGGGTGAACCCGGTGTAACCGGCCATTTTAATCGCCGCGAACACCGAGCCGACCAGCAGCGCCATTTGCATCAGCATATTCATCGCGTTGCGGATGTTGTCCGAGGCGTTACGCACCGAGAGGTAGCGCCCCAGCCATTTGCCGATGGAGCGCAGCAGCAGCACTTCGGCGGAGATCACCACCGCCCCCGCCACGAATGCCGCCAGCGGGTGGGCGATCAGGTACCCCACCGCGTAGACAAAAGTAAACCCCGCCACGGCGTAAACGCCGGTGGCTAACGCCGTGGTGGCAATCAGCGGCACAAACCCCAGACCGCGCATTACTTCGGCCAGCGCCGCCTGATGGATCAGCCGCTGCGACTGCGCCGGGTCCAGCCCCGCCGAGTAAGCCTTTTCCAGCGTAAAAATAGTGACTTCAGATCCGGCAAAGATTTTCATGCTGGCGGCCACCGCGATCAGCCCACCCACCACGGCGATATAGGGCAGGTTGTTGATGATGCGCGCGGTGCGCTCCTCAAACACCGAGACGCCCGCCTGCTCATGCTCCCGCGCCCCACGGGTGCGGTGATCCTGGGTAATCGCGATGCCCAGCAGCATCACCATGCCGATGAAAATCTCAATCGACTCCGGGTTCAGGTGCGGGAAGTAGCGCACGATCAGGACGCGCGTCATCAATACTACCCCCGTCGCCAGCAGGCTGCTTTTCCAGCCAAACTGATAAAAAATCGCCACCAGCGGAAACAGCGCGAACGCGGCGATCACCGGGGAGCTGAGTTCGCCCAGCGAGCCGAGCACATCCACCGGCAGGGCCGTCAGCAGGCCATTGACCGGGATCAGGCAGGTGAGCAGCAGCACGCCCCAGGCTGCGCCGAGGCCAAACGCCAGCCAGCCGTTTAAGGCCAGCACGCCGAGGATGTCGGTAGGCAAAAACAGCAGCCAGCTATTGAGCAGCCCGGTTTTCAGGGTAAAGGAGATCCCGACCGAGGCCACAAAGCCAATACTCAGGCCAAAGGCGATGCTGCCCGCCTCACGGCGATGCATATTCCCTTCAATAAGCTGGGGCAGGATCGGGCGGATGCCGTCATGGAATACGGCGGCGGACTTGTGCGCCAGCAGTGCGGTCATGCCGGTCAGGCAGGCCACCACCATCAGTTGAACCGAGAAGTCCATGTGCGTTGCCTCTATTTCAGATGGGCGACCAACAGCGGGATGGCGTGCTCGATATGTTCAACCGACAGGCCGAACGCGACTTTTCCCTCTGCGACCATGGCAGCGATCTGCTCTTCTTTGGCCTTGATACCCGGCCGGGCGATGGTGCCGCTTTTGTTGTAGCCAATCACTGCAATGGCAATAGAGAGCGCCGCCCCCGCACCGGTATTGCAGGCACCGATGTAATAGTCGAGCTGGCCGGATTTCACTTTCAGCGCAGCCTCCATGTCGTTATACATCCCGACTTCAAAGCGGCCCGGCGCGACGGTTTCAATGGTTTTTTTCATCAGTTCGCGCTGTAAGCCAGCAACACCGATCTTTTTCATGGGGAATCCTTAGTTAAAGAAGAGAGAGGGGTTGTCACGTAACATCAACTCAACGTCGGCCTGGCTAAAGCCCGCCTCCTGCACTAACGGCACAAACGTTGTCAGCAAATAACCAAAACCGGGGCCGCCGTTGGTGCGCAGGTGGGAACGGCGGGTGATGTCCATCGAGAGCATGACGTGGCCGAGCAGCCCGCGGGCGGCGATCTGCCGCAGCATCGCCACACGTTTTATGTCCGGGTAGTAACTGTTTTTGCCGATGGTATCGAACTGCACATACGCGCCCTGCCCGATCAGGCGCAGGATCGTGTCGAGGTTCTCTTTCAGGTCACAATGGCCGATCACCACACGGGCGGGATCGACGCCGTGCCGTTTCAGCAGCGCCAGTTGCTCAAGGCCCATCGTGCCGAGGGTGGTATGCGTGGAAATGGGCCGCCCGGTTTCCCGGTGCGCTATCGCGGCAGCCTTAAAGACTTTCGCCTCGTCCGGCGTGATCACCCCGGCGCTTGAGCCTATTTCCGCGATTACCCCGGCCTTCAGCCCGGTGCCGTCAATGCCGCGTTCGATGTCGTCTATCATCTCCTGCGCCAGGGTTTCCACACGGGCGGCCGCCACGTGCGCCGGGTAAAACGCCTGCTGGTAATAGCCGGTCGAGGCGATCACGTTGATGCCGCTTGTGCGCATAATCTCCAGCATAAACTCGGGGTTGCGCCCCATGTAACGGTTAGTCACCTCAATGAGGTTGCGCACCCCCAGCGCGTAGAGCGATCGCATCTCGGCGCAGATCAGGTCGTACTGATCCAGGCGGCAATCGTCATCCTGTTTGAAGGCGGAGAGATCCAGGCAGAGGTGTTCATGCGCGTAGGTATAGCCTGATGCATCGATGCGCGGTTGCTCAGCCATGGTGACCTCCCCCGCCCGCCGCAGAGGTGTGCAATAAGGGAAGAAATGACGTGCCGTTCTGCGGGGCGGCCGCGCTGAAGAAGGCGCAGACCGTCGCGCCCACGTCTGACAAGGTCTTCCTGGCACCCAGGCAGGCCGGGGCGATCCCCGGCTGCCAGACCAGCAGCGGCACCTTTTCGCGCGTATGTTTGCTGTGGCCGATCGTGGGATCGTTGCCGTGGTCCGCCATGACTATCAGGCAATCGCCGGGCTGCATCGCGCCCATCAGGCGGCCGAGGTTTTTATCGGTTATTTGCAGGCACTCCGCATAACGCTTCACGTCCTGCGCGTGCCCGGCCAGATCAGTTTCCTGAATATTGGTGCAGATAAACCGGTCACCCGGTTTTTGGGTTTCCTTCAGGGTGATGTCCATGATCTGCTGCGTATCGACCCGGTTTGGGTAATTCACCCCATGCGGGTTGTGCACAATATCCGCCACTTTGCCCACCAGCACGGTCTGGATGCCCGCCTCATGCAGCTTTTGCGGCACCTGAACCGCCGCATCGACGCCGTAACCCAGATGCACCACCTGAAAACCGTGCTGGTAAACGCCGGAACGCGGGGCATTGATGCCGATGTACGTCGCCTCAAGAGTTTCGGTAGCATTCAGGAGCTGGTGGCTGCTTTCCAGCCAGCCGCCAAAGGCAATCACGCGGCCGACCGGCACCACGCGCCGGACAAGGCTCCCGATGTGGCGCACCTCGTCGAACGGGATCGCCGCCAGATTGGCGCTGACGTTGAACACCTGGCCGGGATCGGCTTCAAGGTTATCACCCACTGCCACCGCCTGATTGACCCACAGAAAATGCAGGCCATCACCCCGGCGCTCTACCCGGTAGCCCGCCGCCCGCAACGCCTGTTCCACCTTATCAATCACCGCCGAAAACGGCAGGCACAACGGGCGTTGCGAACGGGTGCCGAGAATCTCCTGATGGCCCATAAAGGTATCGCCGCCCTCGTGCTGCAAGGCCGCCGTGCCGTACACCGCCGTTGCCGATGGCACCATCGCCCCGGCGGCGTAGCCCAGCGCATTGATCAGGCCGAGCCGCTCCAGCACCGGTAAACGCAACGTGGGTAGCTGCTGCAAAATATGCCCGCAGGTGTTTGCGCCGCTATCCTGCGGCCTGACCGCCGGCACATCGTCCATTGCGCCCACGCCAAAACTGTCGATCACCACGACCACACACTTACCCATGTTCACCTCCTGCTACCGGGTTTCCCAGGCTGTCATACAGCGCAGTCAGCACCGGGTTGCCGCTGCTGATGCCGCTCACCAGCGCCACGTCACTGCGGGTGACAAAAATCTGCGTCCGGAAACACATCACCACCGCGCTGCCGACCGGGAACTCCCCCGCCAGCGGGAGGTGGTAATCGATGCTGCGCTCATCCACCGGCAGCAGGCGGGCCGGTACGGCACACTGGCCGGAGGGCGGGTAAACCAACGCGTGTTGCGCGTGGCCGCGGCGGTAGTAGCCGCCACCAAAGCAGTAACTTTTCCCCTGGAAATGGTGGGAGACCTCAGTGAGATAGAGCATGGCGATGCGTTCCGGCTGGCTGCCGTACTGATTGGCAGGCAAGGTGCCGGTCAGCGCGTGGCCCGGCTCCGCATGGGTTACGCCATACTTCGCCAGCAGCGGTAACGTACGGCAGCTTGTGGCGGAGGGTGCATTGACTTGGGTGATGTCAAAACCCTGCGCGCGTAACCGGTCGCGGGCGCAAAGCAGCGTATGAAGATTGGCCGTGGGCTCGGTTTGCTGCCGGGCCTCATTCCAGAGCAGGCAGGGGAAATGCGTCAGCCCGGTCAGCCGCACGCCCGGCAGTGAACGGATTGCGGCCGCCACTTCATCAAGTGCGGAGAGCGGAAACCCGGCCTCCTGCCCCGGATAGAGGATGTCCCGATCGGCATAGATTTTGAGCATCACCGGCTGTACCCGCCCGCAGCACTGGGCGGCTGCCGAGATCGCCCGTGCTTTTTCCAGGCTGAACACGGTGATGATCTCCGTCGGCAAAGCAACACTTGCCCTTATCCGGCTGTCCGGCAGCTGTACCAGATGGCCGGCATGTGACACTGTCACACCAGCCTGACGCAGCATGCGGGTTTCCTTAAAATCCACCGCGACGGCTCCGCGAAAACCAAGCGCGATAAGCCGTTTCGCCAGCCAGGGATTGCGCCCCAGTTGTTTGGTCATCAGGTAAAGCGTGATGCCATGGCGCTCGGCGGCCGCCAGTAAACGACGCCCGTTTTCCAACACCTGATCGACATCAATGACATAGGTGTCCGGCAGAATAGCGCCCTGCCGCCATAAACTCTGCGCAGCCTGAATCAGTGCCGGGTTTTGTGCCTTGAGTGCGTCAATAAACATGCCCTTGCCTCGCAACTTCCTGTGGAAACACGCCTTTAAATCATCATTTTTTTGAATATTTAGCATAAAACAGTCACCCTCAGTACCGGCCCGCCTGCCAGAGGCTGAACAGATTCGCCAGCAGATAGCCCTGTTCATTGGCATGCAGCGTGACAGCAAACGGCGCCAGCAATGCCTCCTGGATGCGCAACAGCTCGTCATACGCCTCAGAGGCGGCTATCTCCCCGAGCAAGGCATCATCCAGCGGCGCGATGATTTCACCCCGGCGGCTGCGCATCAGCGCGTTCGCCATATGGGTTATCGCCATCTCCCCCTGCGCGTTGCGCACCGGGATGGCCCAGCAGGTTTCAAGCTGGTTCACGACATGCAACATGCCGTCATGGATGTCCTGATCGAGTAACCCGGCCTGACACAGTAAATGCAGCCGCTTTTCCATCGCTTCTCCTTGTCGGAATCAGTAACTCGGCTCCTGCTCCCCGCTCACCACACGTTGCTGATGGGCAAGCAGGGCGTGTTTGTCCACCACCGTGCGCAATAACTGCTGAAGGGGAATATCGTCGGCGCGGGTCAGCACCACCGCTTCGGTGGCCTGCTCAATGCGTGGATCGCCTGCCAGCGGCGTTGCGACCAGCCCCTGGGCGTGAAGATCCGCCTCATTGCTGACGTTCCAGATCACGGCGTCAATCTCGCGCCGGGCAATGCTGTTCAGCGACTCGTGATAGGAGATTTCCCGCAACTCAACCGGCCTGCCGGAGAACACGATCTCCGTCATGATGCGCTGATCCGCCGAACGGGGATCCAGCCCGACGCGCCTGATTTGCTGCATTTCCCCGGCGCGGCAGATCACTTTATGTCCATCCACATAGGTATGCGGCCCCAGCGTCAACGCCATGCATACATTGCCTTTGTTGAGGTAGCTCCCGGCCGCCAGCCGGGAGACCACCGCCAGGTCATATACGCCGTTAAGCAGGCATTCCACGCGGACATCTGACCCGCGCATATGTGCGTAGTAAAAGGGAATGCCTTCAAACTGCGCTTTCAGGCCGCTGGCTAACCCCTCGTAGAGCCGGGTGTAAGGCAACGGCATCGCGCATACCACATTGCCGATGTCGGCGAAAACCAGCAGGGCTTTGTTATCCATCGCAACCAGATAACTGCCGTTACGCCCGCGCCGTTCCACGGCGATCGCGCCCGCCTTTTCCAGCGTTTTTAACGCCGCCTGCATCAGCCCGACAGAGAACCGGCACTCGGTCGCCAGTTCATCGATGGTTTTCAGCCGGTTGCCGGCTTTCTCACCCAACAGATAACGCGCCAGGCTGGCCTGGGCGACGCCCTCTTTTTTGATAAAGCTACGGCTCATTATTAACCTTCAATTTATTGAATATTTTTATCTTCATAAAATTGAATATAAAAGGCAAACGGGAAAGAGGCAAAAGGAGAATAGCATCACAGATAATAGGGAATAGCGCAGACGTGAAGAGAGGAAATCTCCCGGTTAGCGGCATAAAAAAACCCGGCATCGCCGGGTTTTTCAGTGCTGATAACAGGATCAGATATTGACGCCAAAGCCTTTCGCCAGCGCCGACAGGCCGCCTTCGTAGCCCTGGCCGACCGCTTTGAATTTCCACTCGCCGTTGTGGCGGTAGAGTTCACCAAAGATCATCGCGGTTTCGGTCGCGGCATCTTCAGAGAGGTCATAACGTGCCAGTTCGGTCTGGTCGTCATTATTCACCGCGCGGATAAAGGCGTTGGTGACCATGCCGAAGTTCTGCTTACGCTCTTCTGCTTCATAAATCGTCACCGCAAATACCACTTTCTTGGCAGAGGCGTCGACTTTGTCCAGGTGGATCAGCAGCTGCTCGTCATCCCCCGCGCCTTCACCGGTGCGGTTATCGCCCTGGTGCACCACGCCGCCGCAGGCGCTGGTTTTGTTATTGAAGAAGATGAAGCTGGCGTCAGAGAGCACTTTGTCATCTTCGCCAACGATAAAGGCGGAAGCGTCCAGGTCAAAGGCGCTGCCGTCGGTTTTACGTGAGTCCCAGCCGAGGCCGAACAGCACGGTTTTCATTGACGGGGCTTCTTTGGTTAAGGAGACGTTGCCGCCTTTTTTCAGTGAAACTGCCATAATCTCTTCCTTATCATTAAGTTGAATACGTACCGCACGCATGGCGGTACGGAGAAAGCGTTGTTCAACGCCTTACGCGGCGTTGATGCCAAAGTTACCGCACAGGGCAGACAAGCCGCCCGCGAAGCCCTGCCCGACGGCGCGGAATTTCCACTCGCCGTTATGGCGGTAAAGCTCACCGAAGATCATCGCAATCTCGGTGGAGCTGTCTTCCTGCAGGTCATAACGCGTCACTTCATTTTTGCTTTCAGCGTTAACCAGCCGGATAAAGGCGTTACTGACCTGGCCGAAGTTCTGGCGGCGGGTATTGGCGTCATGGATAGTGACGGTAAACACAATCTTATCCACGCCGGCGGGCACACTGGCGAGATCAACGACCAGCGTTTCATCATCGCCGTCACCTGCACCGGTGCGGTTATCACCCTGATGCACAACGGAACCGCAGCTGGAACGCAGGTTGTTGTAAAAAATGAAGTCGTTGTCCTGTGCCACCTTGCCGTTGGCCTGCAACAGGAAGGCTGAGGCATCCAGGTCAAAATCCTGGCCATCCGTTGACCGGGCATCCCAACCCAACCCCACCTGGACTTTTTTCAGGCTCGGATCGGTTTTGCTTAAAGAAACGTTGCCGCCTTTGGAAAGTGATACACCCATGTGGTTCTCCTTTATGTAGAGTGATGGGGGCAATCCCCCCATCGGATAATACGTTTACCGGTTCGATCAGCCCTGGCGATCGTCTGCCGGTGCCTCTTTGCCGGGGAACAGCACGCTGGCCAGAATACCCAGCGCCAGCACCACCAGCACGACGTAAAGGCTGGCCGTGGCGCTGATGCCGTAACCGTGGTGCCAGAGGTGATCGCTGGCATTCAGGCCGAGTTTGAAGGCGATGAAGAACAGCAGCACAATGACGGCTTTCTCCAGATGCACCAGATATTTACGCAGCGCTTCTAGCACGAAATAGAGGGTACGCAAGCCGAGGATAGCGAACATCATCGCCGAGTAGACGATCAGCGGCTCACGGCTTACGGCAATCACGGCCGGGACGCTGTCAAACGCGAACATCACATCGGATAACTCCACCACCGCCACACACAGCAGCAGCGGCGTGGCATAGCGGGCACCCTTTTTCACCGTGAAGGCAAAGCCTTTGTTCTCCGGTTTTTCCAGTTCAGCGCTGACTTCCTGCGAGTTCAGCAGGAAGCGGTTACCGGCCAGCTTCGGCCAGACCGGGAAGAAACGGCGCACCATCCGGTTGGCGAGGTGATCGGAGTAGTCTTCGATCTCGTCGTCGTCGTCACCGGAACGCAGCATCATTACCGCCGTCCAGGCCACAATCACCGCAAACAGCATTTCGACCCATGGGCCGAGCATCAGCAGGCCGGCACCGATCGCCACGAAAATCGCACGGAAAATGATGGCCCCGATGATGCCCCAGTAGAGCACGCGGTGGCGGTAGCCATCCGGCACTTTGAACCAGGCAAAAATGGCCATCATCACAAACAGGTTATCGACAGAGAGCACTTTCTCCAGCGCATACCCGGTGACGAACAGGCTGGCCACCTCTTTACCGTGGTGGAAATAGAGAAAAGCGGCGAAGCCCAGTGCTGTCGCCACCCAGAACACCGACCAGAGCATCGCGCTTTTCAGGCTGATGGCCTTATCGCCGCGGTGGGCCAGCAAGTCAATCAGCAGCGCGGCAACCGCCAGCACCACAAAGACGATGACCGTCTCAGCGGGGAAACCAATCAGGGTAGATTCCATCATTTACTCTCTGTTAAAAAAATTCGTCAGGCTTGAGGCCCAACTCATTGCAAATTTCAATCAGCGCCCGTTTTTCGGCGTCATCGAAATTGGCATCACTCTTGGCAATCATCACCCCGAGCCGCACCGCTGCCCGCGCTTCGTCAGGTTTATTGCGCAGTTTGCCGATGATTTTCAGGCACTCGGAGCGGCCGATATCCAGGTCAAAATCAAACTTCTCTGACAGCTTCTGGAATTCACGGATCACTTCATCCGTGCTGAACACTTTCAGGGCGTCACTGATCTCGAAATATTTGACCAGTTTCTGCTTTTCCTGCGGCGTCACCACGCCGTCAGCAAAGGCGATATAGGTGCCGGCCGCCACGCAGCCCTGCATGAAATCTTTGCCTTTATACCGGCTGACTTCAGTCAGGAAGGTGTCACGGCCCTGATTGAATTTATTCTTTGCCCAATCAAACATGGTTCAGTCCTCTCATTGTTATGTACTACTGATCGTTATGTACTGCTGATCGTTATGCGCTGCGGATCGTTATTTACTGCCGGCCCGCCAGTTGAATCCCCAACCGTAGGCTTTATCCATGGGCTCATGGCCGGCAAAGTAGTCGTTCAGGCGCTCTACCTTCAGGGTGCCGTTAACGTTTTCGAGGCGGGCAATGGCGCACATATTATTTCGGGTGCCGCCTTCGGTGAGGCGCGTTTCAACCGGTGGCTGTTCCGGCAGTTGCAGCGTGACCACGCCGTCTGTCTTCGCCCAGTTCGGCGCGCCTTTGTAGATAAAGGCGAATACCACCACTTCCGCGATTTCATCCCACTGGGCACCATTGATGTTCAGCCACTCCCCTTCAGACACAGAGCCGGTGCGGTCATCCCCCTCCAGATGCACATAGGGGAACTGGTCATAACGGCCAAACCGGTTGCCGAGCGCCTGGATCAGCTCTTTCTCACCATTTTTAAAGCGGATATAGGCCCCGAGATCGAGGTCAACGGCACTGAGTTTGCTGAAGAACCCGCCGCCGCTGCCGCGGTTCCAGTTCAGGTTAACGCGGATGCGGCCGAAGCCCTGGCTTTTGCTCAGGTTGACCGATTTGGTCAAATTGATGGTCGGCTGCTCTTTGGTCAGCGTCACTTTGCTGAGGTTGACCGGCTGGGGTTTAGCGACCGGTGCGGGGGCCGGAGCAGGCGCCGCCTCTTCCGGCGTATCATCAATGGTCACGCCATAATGCTCGGCCAGTGGTTGCAGCCCGCCGTTGAACCCCTGGGCAACGAAGCGGAATTTCCACTCGCCGTTGCGGCGGTAAAGCTCACCGAGGATCAGGGCCGCTTCACTGCGCCCGGCCAGATCGACGTCACCATTAAGCTGCGGCTGACCGTTATATTCCACGCCTACCGCCAGTGAACGCAGCGCCTGCACGGACTGGCTGCCCTCCGGGGTAATGGTAAAGGCGACTTTCTGTACATCCGCCGGCAGCGCCGCCAGATTCACGGAAAAGGCACTGACCGCGCCTTCCGTCAGCAGGATCAGGGCGCGATCCTGGCTCTGCTTCTGCCCGTAAAACACAAAGTCATCATCGACCCGGGTTTTGCCCTGCTCGTTCAGGCGGAAGGCAGCCACATCAGCGGCCACGCCGCTTTTGATGCGGACAATCACAGTGGTTTCAGGCAGTGCGGCATTGCCGCCGGCGATAAGCTGGGTTGTCATGATTACCCCACCAGTTCACGGACGATCATCGGGATCATGCTCTCAACGGTGCGGCCATTGGCAGGGGTGCCGTGCGCCTTGAACTGCCAGTCATCACCGTGGCGGGAAAGCGAGGCGATAAACAGCGCGGTGTGCTCACCTTTTTGCGCCAGGTTATAGTTCGCCAGCTCTTTTTTGGCCTGATCAAGGATACGGACACCGGCATTTTCGACCTTGGTAAAGTTCTGGCCGGTAAAGCTGTTCACGGTGAACGCCAGGTGATGTACCCCGGCCGGGACGCGGCGCAGGTTAATGGTGATCACCTCATCGTCGCCGTCACCGGCTCCGGTGCGGTTGTCCCCGCTGTGGATCACTGAGCCGCAGCTTGATTCCAGCTTGCGGAACCAGACGGTGTCCACTTCCCGGCCGGCGCTGTCGAGCATCAGGCAAGAGGCATCGAGATCGATATCACCGCCGCCGCCAAACATGCCGAAAATACCTTTGCCTTTTACCGCGTCCCAGCCTAAGCCCACATGCACGGCAGTGACGGTTGCCCCGGATTCCTTGGTCAATGACACGGATTGGTTTTTACTCAGCGAAATAGCCATAGCGAAACTCCTTGCTGTAAAGATAAGCGGGTGAAATAACCGCTGACGTGGCCACTTTGTGAATTTTTTATTTCATACAACGTCACCGCAGAGATGAACAAAAATCCTACAATGGCCAGGCAAATAACATGATGCTGGCGACAGTATTACAAGATTTACGTTAACTTGTTTAGGCATGGTTGATTGATTTACATATCAAATGATTAACCCATAAAAACTGACCATGTTTGAAATAATAATCATGAAAACAGTCACGCCCGTTACGAACAAATATAAATATAGGTGATGTTATTGTAAATCTATGTAATCCAATCATTTACTCTTAAAAAGTAAGATGAAAACGTTGTATATCATCTAATTAATTACGAATGCATTCATATAAGAAATGTATTATCCAGCCTTCAGCTATCTCATTTTGGCCTAAAAATGGAATTTATATTCCAGAAAATAGAATTATCTCTACATTTATTGACATAATTTGCAAAGAAAAGTAAATAGCATTGCACCAGCTGCTAACTATCCCGCCAACTATAAAGATGGACGCCACTTCTTAGCGCATTTTTCAGCGGAAAGAAATTCTTGTTACAGCTGAGTATAATCCCTGGTTAACCCGCCCGAAGGATTTATTTGGTTGGCAGATTATTTTCCTGTTATTGCAAGCAGGGACAACAATGCTAAAAGCCAACAGATACAATATCTTTGACATAAAAATGCAGCTTATTTTTGCCTTCGATTCGCCTGATAGTGTACAGGACGATGAACGGCAGATTTTGCAAGAAATTCTCCCCCATTGTGCCCGCAATTTACCGTTCACTGTCGAGCAGGTTGCCCTGCTTGAAGAGGGTGTCGAACTGCTGCTCACTATGTCGCCGGGTACGGAAATTTCCATGCTGGTGAATGCGCTGAAAACACACAGTGCCAAACAACTCGGCGAGCTGACCGGCCGCCGTAAATCAGGCTTATGGCTGCGGGGTTACGGCGCACATTCGTTAGGCGAATTGCCTGCTGCTGCCACCACCCTGGCCGCGTTAATCGCCAAAAACCGGCGGGAGAAATAACATCATGATATGGCTGATGGAAGGATTTTCATCACAGCGTACGATTGCACAAGGGCTACGGCGCGCCATCCGGGAAAATGCGTGGTGCGGGGCGTCGGGCCAGGCGTTACAGGTGCTGGCCTCCCACCGCCAGTTCCGGCCGGAAATCAGCGCCGCCGCGGACATCGCCCTGCGTGAACCCACTGATCTCACTGAAAAACTGCACTTCGTGCTGACCACCGCAGAACGTTACGGCGTCAGCGTGATTCATACCGGCAAACCCTCCGCCTGGTTTGAACGTCACCGGCAGGCCATTGGGGCCGCCGGCATCACGCTCATCACCGGCGTTCGCGATGCCCGCTTCCTGACGCTGGCAGAAGATAAAGCCGCCTTTACCGACATGCTGGCCGCGCAGGCGATTCCCCACACCCCGGCGGTACGGGTGGAAACCCTCGAGGCGTTGCGCGATGCGTTACACGCCATGAAAAGCACCTGGCCGCGGCTCTGCATCAAGCCCAATACCGGCATCTACGGGCTGGGCTACTGGCGGCTGGATGATGACGCCCCGGCCAGCCTGATGCTGAGCGCCCCCGACCAGCGCCGTATCCGTACCTCAACCTATCTCACCGCCCTGGAAGAGAGCGGCGGGCTGAAAGAACCGATGATTGTCATGCCCTATCTGCCGGGCCCGGAGTGCAGTATTGATCTGGTTGCCGAAGGTGGCCGGGTGATGGCCGCGCTGGGGCGGCGCAAAAACGGCACGATGCAGACGCTGTTTGACCGGGGTGAAGAGATTGAGCTGGCCTGCCGGGTGGCGGAACAGCTGGAGGCTGACGGGCTGATTAATGTGCAGACCCGCGCCGACGATCAGGGCAACCCACGCGTGCTGGAGTGTAACCTGCGCCCCAGCGGCGGGGTCGGCTACGGGCTGCACAGCGGCATTAACCTGCCGGCGATCATGATGGCCGGGCGGCTGGGCCTGCCCCTGCCGCCCCAACAGCTGCGCCACACCACGGTACGTATTGTTGACGAAGCCATCCCGGTTCCTGCCAGTGAGTCACACCATGCATAATCCTTACGGCCATGAAGAACATTTTCAGGCGCAGCTGCCCTCCGGCACCATGTCACTCGACCTGTTCTGCCGGCCGGGCTGGAGCGCCGATACCCTGTTTTCAATGGCACAGCGGCGTAACCCGCGCCGCGCGTTCCTGTTCGTCAGTAAAGTGCTCGGGCGGCATATCCCCTGCCCGCCCAGCCTGATGCGTAAAGCGTTCAGCGATCTGGCGGATCGCATTCCCGCCGGGCTGCCTGGCCCGGTTCTGGTGACCGGCATGGCAGAGACGGCCGTGGGCCTGGCTGCCGGGGTTCATGCCGTGTTGCGTGCCAGGGGTGAGGAGGCGATTCTGCTGACCACCACCCGCCACCCGCTGGGCGGCGAACTGCTCTGCCGCTTTGAAGAGGAGCACAGCCACGCCACCGCCCATCTGGTGCACCAGCCGGCCGATCCGCAGTTGCGGGACAGCGTGCGCCATGCCCGCACCCTGGTGATGGTGGATGACGAAGCCACTACCGGTAAAACCTTCCTCAATCTCTATCAGGCATTGCGGGAGGCGGGGCTGGATCAGCTTGAACAGATTGTGACCGCCACCCTGACCGACTGGTCCGCCGGGGCGCTGGCTGAGAAAGTCGCGCAGCCGGTAACCGCCGTTTCGCTGGCGGCCGGCCAATGGCGCTGGACGGTGGCGGAACAGCCGCCGCTGCTGGACATGCCGCAGGTCAATATTACCGCCCGCGGCAGTCAGCCGCTGAACCACCTGGCCGCCAGCTGGGGGCGGATGGGCGTGCGTGAGGTGACGCGCCTGCTGCACACTCCCGCCCCCCGGCCCGGCGAGCGGATCCTGGTGCTCGGCTCCGGGGAGTATGTCTGGCAGCCCTTTATGCTGGCGGAATGGCTGGAGAGCCAGGGCGCCCGTGTGCGGTTTGGTTCCACCACCCGTTCACCGGTGGCGTTGGGGCTGGCCATGCGCAGCGCCTTCAGCTTCCAGGACAACTACGGGCTGGGCGTACCGATGTATCTCTACAACGTCGATCCTGCTGACTATGACCGGGTGATCCTCTGCTCAGAAACCCCGGCCTCCGCCTGGGACCCTGCTTTTTTGGCGCACTTCCCACAACTTGAACTCCATGAGGGCTGACATGCTGCACGACCATTTAACGCGCCCGATCATCTTTACCGATCTGGATGACACGCTGTTCCAGACGATGCGCAAAATCACTGACCCAGCAGAGCAGGCCAAGTCACAGCCCGGCGCGCTGGATCGCGAGCTGGCCCCGCGCAGTTTTATGATGGCGCGGCAGGCGAATCTGGTGCAGTGGATGCTGGCACAGGCAGAAACGATCCCGGTCACCGCGCGCGGCACCGATGAACTGGCCAGGGTCTGTATTCCCTTTGATTCTTATGCCGTCACCACCCACGGCGCGGTGATTTTAACCCCGCAGGGTGACGCGGATGCAGAGTGGCAGCACCACATCACTGCCGCCCTTGCCCCTTATCAGCCGCGCCTGGCAGCGCTGGCACAGCACCTCAGCGGGATGCTGGCCGATCCGCAGGCGGCTGACGCCGCACTGCCGGTGGAGCCGGGCTGGTGCCGGATGAACGAAGAGTACGGCATCCCGGTCTATCTGGTGATGAAAGTGAAAAACAGTGCGCACCTTGAGGCGCTGAACCGCTACGCGGATTGGGTGGCCGGGACGTTTAATCTGGACGGATTCTATGTCCACCGGAACGGCAATAATGTGGCCTGGCTGCCCACCTGCATCGACAAAGGCAACGCCGTACGCTTTTTGCTGGCGCGACTGCGTGCCGCCGCGCCGGATCGCCCGGTGCTGGGCTTTGGCGACAGCCTCACCGATTTCAGCTTTATGCAGCAGTGTGACTTTCTGGCGCTTCCGCAACGCAGCCAGTTGCTTGCCGCCCTGCAAAATGGATTGCCCCACCCTTCAGCGTAAGGAGAGAGTATGCACCTATCCCATCCCCCTTTTTCCGGTGCCTATGCGCCGGATGATGTGCATTTTTTGCTGTCACCCGTGGCGGTGGACTACACCCCGGTGGCGGAGAAAGAGCGCCTGATCCAGCGCGGTGAGAAGCACTATTCTGACATGCTCTCCGAAGAGCCGGCCCCGTCGGCGACGCATCAGGCGATTTACCGGCAGGCGATGAGCCAGTTCGGCCCGCGTCTGGCCGGTGAGGTTGCCGCCCTGGCGCTGGGGCTGGCCACCCAGATCAGCGCCCGGCCGCTGGTGCTGGTGTCACTGGTGCGCGCCGGGGTGCCGCTCGGGGTCTGCCTGCTGCATGCGCTGCGCGAACAGGGTATCGAGGCGGTGCATTACGGCATCAGTATTATCCGCGATCGCGGCATCGACCATGCCGCGCTGGACTACATCACCGCCCGGCACGGCAGCGAGGGCGTGGTCTTTGTGGATGGCTGGACCGGCAAAGGGGCGATTTCCCGCGAGCTGACCCGTTCGCTGGCCGGTTACCCGGCCTTCCGGCGCGCCTCACGCCTGGCGGTGCTGGCCGATCCCGGCGGTTGCGCCTGGCTTTCCGCGTCCGGCGAGGACTGGCTGATGCCGTTCGGCATTCTGGGCGCGCCGGTCTCCGGGCTGGTCAGCCGCTCACTCTGGCGCGATAGCGGCTTTCACGGCTCAATGTATTGTGAACACCTGCAACAGCACGATGTCAGCCAGGCGTTCGTGGCAGAAATTGATGCGTTACGCGCTGCGCACAATGAGCCGGTCATCGCGGCACGGCCCGACCCGGAACAGCGCACCATGCTGCGCCATCTCAGCCAGCGCGTGATCACCATGCTGGCCGAGACCTATCAGGTGGATTCCCTTAACCGCATCAAGCCGGGCATTGCCGAAGCGACCCGGGCCGTGATGCGCCGGGTACCGGAGCATGTGCTGGTGAGTCACCGGGACGATGCGGATGTGGCGCTGCTGGTGCATCTGGCAGAGGGCGCCGGCATCCGAGTGGAAGAGGCAGGTGACACACTGGGGGTTTACCGTGCGGTGACCATCATCAGGAAAGTAGCCTGACAGGAGAGGACGATGAAACTGATTACGCCAAACGATCTGGGTGCCACCATGTATGTCCCTGCCACCCATCCGGAGCTGACCGCCATTACGCAGGGCAGGAAATACCCGGAGCTGTTATCGATGGTGATCTGCCTGGAAGATGCGGTACTGGAGCGCGATATTCCGCAGGCGCTGGCGAACCTGCGCCGGACCCTGACGGCGCTGAGCAGCGGGCAGCCGGGCAACGACGGCCCGCTGCTGTTTATCCGCCCGCGTAACGCAGAGATGGCCGCGGCACTGATTAACGACGCCTCTCTGAGCCTGGCCGCCGTAGACGGGCTGGTCTTGCCGAAATTTACCCTGGATTCGCTGGAGACCTGGCTGGCGCTGACCGCCGGAACCCATCTGCGTTGGATGCCGACGCTGGAAGATCCCCAGGTGTATGACGTCAGCCGGATGCAGGCGCTGGCCGATGCCCTGCGTGCGCATGCGGCTGACCGGGTACTGGCCTTACGTATTGGCGGTAACGATCTGATGAGTGTGCTGGGGCTGCGCCGTAGCCGGGAACATACGCTGTATGAAGGGCCGCTCGGGTATGTGATCAAAATGCTGGTCAGCGTGTTTGGTTCGCGCGGCTTCGCCCTCACCTCCCCGGTGTGTGAGCTGATCGACTCGCCGGAGATGCTGATCCGTGAACTGAAACAGGACATGCTGCACGGCATGGTGGGGAAAACGGCTATTCACCCCAGCCAGATCGCGATTATTCACGGTGCGCTGAAAGTGGCACCGCGCGACTATCAGGAAGCGTTGCGCATCCTGAATGCAGACAGCGCGGTCTTTAAATCTGACGGCGCGATGTGTGAACCGGCCACCCATGTTAACTGGGCGCACCGCATCATTCAGCTGGGGCAGAAATATGGCTATGTTGACCCTTCCGCCCCTGATGCAGAGCGCATTAACCACGTCGGCTAACGACCCGGTCAGCGGGCAAAGTGGTCCAGCAGCGCATCCTGTAATGCCAGAGGCATCACCGTCTGGTGTGACTGGCCGGGGTAGAGCATAAAACTCACATGCTCTTTCCCAGCCGGGGCCGTTTGCAGAGTCCAGGCCAGTTCCCGCACGCCGTCCACCATGGCCCGTTGCTGACGGTGTTTCGCCAGCAACTCACGCTGTTTTTCCGGCAGGGTCATTTCGCTCTGCTGAAGCGATTGCTCAAACTCTCCGACCGTCAGCCGCATTCTTTCCGGCCAGACCGGAGAGGTCTGTTTCAGGGTTTGCGCAGCAAGTTTGTTCAGATAGCGATCATTCCACCACACCGACGGGCTGGCAGCATAAATATGCCGGAACGCCTGCGGATGCGTCAGGCCGGTATACACCGCAAACAAGCCGCCATAAGAGTGGCCGAACAGCGCCTGCTGGTGGGTGTTAATCGGCCATTGGGCAGCAATATGCGGTTTCAGCACCGTTTCAACAAAGTGATAAAAGGCCTGGGCATTACCCGGCGCACCCGGTGGGTAAGTGCCGCCTGCAGGGTTACTCTCCAGCGTGACCTGTTCCGTCGCCGGGCGGTAATCCACATCCCGCCGTGATGCGCCCGGGTACCCCACCGCCACAATCACCCCCGGCTGCATCTCGCAGCGTGCGCAGCTGTCAGCTGACATCATGCCGGCCGCCAGCGGGAAGGTGGCGTTGCCGTCGAGCAGGTAGATCACCGGCCAGCCGGCGGCCGGGGGCGCCCCTTCCGGCACATAGGTCATCACCTGATAGTCGCCGCCGCCGGAAGAGAGGGTTTCCACCTGTGAGCCGGGCAACGTATAGCCCTGCCCCGCCAGTGCAGTGGTGGTCAGGCAGAGCCCGAGCAGAAGGAAAAGTGCGCGCATGATGTTGCTCCCTGTAGATGGGCGGCAAGACGTCATGCCCGCTTAAGGCCCACCTCTTTTCGCCCACATTGTGAATGGCCGCCCCTGTCAGGTACGGCGCTGAACGGTTTTTTCAGCGGCAAAACAGTAGCACAGGGCACCAGCATATCGCTAATAATTCTCATTTAGATTGAAGCGAAAGGCTACAGAATCCCATAATCCTGTAATCCCAGGACTTCATGATTCTGGGATTACAGGATTACAGGATTACAGGATTACAGGATTACAGGATTATGAATCGCTGGGGTATTGGCGGTCAAGCAACCCGATCAGCGCGTCCAGATTCGTATTGCGGGTACCTTTGCGCCAAATCAACCAGATATCGGCAATAGTATTATCCCCGGTCAGGGCGTGGGCCGTGACCCGCGCCGCCCCCGGCAGCGTCTGTAATACGGATTCCTGAATCAGCGCAATGCCGGCACCGGTGCTCACACACGCCAGCATACTGTGGTAAGACTCAATTTCGACAATCCGTTTCGGCTGCACATGGCCTTCGTCGAACCATTTCCCTAACCGCCGCCGGTAAGAGCAGGTATTACGGAATGCAAATACCGCATCGTCCGTGACATCCTGCGGGCCATGAATGGGCGCATGATCGCGCGCTGAGATCAGCACCATCTTCTCTTTATAAAGCGGGATGCCCTCCAGCTCCGGCGGCAGGCTCATCACATCGGTGAACGCGGCGGCATAGCGCCAGTTAATCACACTCTCGGTGACCTCGTCGGATAAGCCGGTAAACAGCTCCAGCGTGACGTTAGGGTAACGGTTGTGATAAGCCGCCATCACATCCGGCAGCCGAATCGCCGCCGTGCTTTCTACCGCGCCCAGGGTGAACAGGCCGCCCGGCTCCTGACGCTGAATAGAGCGCCTCCCCTCCTCCGCCAGTTCCAGCAGGCGGGTGGCGTAGCCAAGGAAATTTTTGCCCTCTGCCGACAGATGGATGCGTTGTTTCTCACGGATGAACAACTGGCAGCCCAGCTCCTCTTCCAGCTGGCGGATGCGGGTGGTGATATTGGAAGGCACTTTATGCAATTGCCGGGCAGCGCCGGTAATCGAACCCAGCATCGCCGCCGCCCGGAAATACTCAAGTTGTGTAAAATCCATATTCTTCTCCAGAGAACAACTTTTTAATTATTATTCATTATACAAGAATTACTCCAACGGATAGTCTGCCGCAGTCATCTTTTTTGGAGAAGCGTTGTGTCACCTATCCGTGTTGCCCTGACCGGGTTTTTTACCCTTATCGCTGTAATGGGAATGGGCCGTTTTTCCCTGACCCCGCAGTTGCCCCTGATGTTGCAGGAGCATGGCGTGTCGTTGTCTTCTGCCGGGCTGCTGGCCTCAATGAACTACATCGGTTATCTGGCAGGCGCCCTTTACGCGATGCGCCTGCGTAAACAGCATGCCTGGTATCTGCGCGTTGGATTATGGATAACCATCGCGGCGACGCTGCTTTCCGCCTTTACGCCTTACTTTGTGGTACAGGCGATTCTGCGTTTTATTGCCGGGCTCGGGGGAGCCTGGGCGTTAATCCTGATTACCGCCTGGACACAAGACCGGCTGGCTGCCGCCCAGGCACCCCGCCTGTCGGCCGCTGTGTTTAGCGGGCCGGGGGCCGGCATCATGTTGACCGGGATTCTGGCCCTGGTGCTGACCCATTATCACGCCTCTTCCGCGCAGGGCTGGCTGGTGTACGGGGGCGTCGCGCTGCTGATCGGCCTCTGTTTACGCCGCGCATTACCGGATGAAATTCACCGGGCGCAGGCCACGACCCCTGCGCCGTTTCACTGGTCACCTTCGCTGAAAAAGCTGCTGATCACCTATACGCTGGCCGGTTTTGGTTACATTTTGCCCGCAACCTTTTTATCTCAGCTGGCAAATGTGATGTTCCCCCACAGCACGCTGGCTGCCCTGTTCTGGCCGCTGTTTGGTCTGGCCGCTATCGCCGGGGTGATGGCCGTGATGTTTCTGGGTACCCGCCTGCCGACGCAGCTGCGCCTGACCCTGACATTGGTGTTGCAGGCGCTGGGCGTTGCGTCTGTGGTAGCACTTCCCGGCACAGGCGGGCTGGTGGTGGGGACGTTGCTGACCGGCGGAGGCTTCCTCGCCATTATGCAGCTTGCCATGCGGATGGGGCGCGAAATCGCCCCCAGCCAGACAGCGCAGGTGGTAGGGATACTGACCACCGGCTACGCAACCGGGCAGCTGGTGGGGCCGCTGGTATCGTCAGCCAGTGTGCACCTGTTTGGATCGCTCTCCCCTGCACTGGGTGTGGCGGCGGCGGGCCTGTTGGTCGCGGCGGGGGTGACGGCGTGGAATCGCCCGGTAGTGAACGCCGAACCTGTCGTTCGCTGTGAACAGCCCGGCAATTAACCATAAATGCTTTCAGGCCGCCGTTGCGGCCTTTTTTATCGCGTATTTCCCTGCCCCGTTTAAAAGCGGTTGCCTGCCACGCTCAGAATCTCTTTAACTATTCCTTTCACTCAGGAGATAAGCAGATGATTGAGATGACAAAACTTTTGCCGTTTGCGGCGATTGCGCTGGGCATGGTGCTGACACCCGGCCCCAATATGATTTATTTGATCTCGCGGTCGCTTTGTCAGGGACGAAAAGCCGGGCTGATCTCCTTGGCCGGGGTGGCGCTGGGGTTTGTGTTTTATATGCTGTGCGCCGCGCTGGGGATCACCGCCTTGTTGATGGCGGTTCCTTTTGCTTACGACACACTGCGCATCGGCGGCGCACTCTATCTGCTTTATCTCGCCTGGCAGGCGGTAAAACCGGGGGGCCGGTCACCCTTTCAGCTCAGGACATTGACGCCGGACAGCCCGCACAAGCTGTTTACCATGGGGCTGGTCACGAACCTGCTGAACCCAAAAGCCGCGGTGCTCTACCTCTCTCTATTGCCGCAATTTATTGTCCCCGCACATGGGCATGTGCTGGCGCAGTCGATCACCCTGGGAATGACGCAAATTGCCATCAGCGTCGTGGTGAATGCGTTAATCGCGGTATCCGCCGGGACACTGGCGGCATTCCTGGCCGGGCGGCCGGTGTGGCTGCGTGTACAGCGCTGGCTGATGGGCACCGTTCTGGCGACCCTGGCATTGCGGATGGTGGCGGATAACCGTACCTGATAGCGCAGAAGCGGGTCAGAAAGCAGGGGGGCAGCACAAAATAGTGATGTGCCCCCTTTCTGATATTTCACTTGAATTTTCTGAAATTCTTCGGTTTCGCAAAAGTTATTCACAGAAACGGGGGATAACTCTGTGCGTTACTTGGGTGAGACCTTGCATGATATTTACCTGCTCACCACACAAGCGCCGGTCAGCCCTTGGCAGGTGTGCGTTTACAGCGGGCATTTACTTCAGCCATCACCGCTTTCTGGCTGACTTTATCGCCAATGGTTTTGTACCACCCGGCCAGCTTGCGCAAATCGGGTAAGGCCACCTTTTCAGCCTTGTCATAATCCAGCAGCTTGACGCGGTACTCTTCAAAAATCTCAATACAGCTGCGCGCCCACTCCCCTTCCAGATCAGAACCGACTGATGCCCGCGGCCGGCGAGGCAACCGGGGCCGCAAAGGCTTGGTTGCTTCCGGGCAGGACTCATCCATATACGCAAATTTCACCGCAATCACCGTGCGGCCGCTTTTAATCGGCTCCCAGACCACGGAGATATCCGTATTGGCATTGATACGGTTGATTGTCGGCTCCAGCAATTTCTGGCGGAAGTCGCGGTAGTCCTCATATTTCCCGGCCAGCCCCGCTTTTTCCCGCATCCAGGCAAGATCCAGCGTGACTTCAATGGCTTTTGTGCTGCGGCGGCCATACAGGTTTTTCGCTTTGATCAACCAGCCATAGAGCCTGACGGAAAACGGCGTATCCAGCTTGGCAATATTGGTGAAGTTGAGTTTGGTAAAAGACTCTTTGAGCTCATAGAGATAGGGCGCTACATCCTGGCCGAAGCGCAGTACCACGGCACTGTGGTCATCGCTGCTGACATACTCCAGGCGGGAAAACCAGGAAAGCTGTACCGTACGGATTTTGCCGGTTTTACCGTCGGGCTTATAGATGGTCACCGGTTTTTTCATCAGGCTTTCCGCCGCTTCCCGCAACTGCCGGTGGCTGCTGGAGGGGTTGACCCCATAGATACGCTGATAATCTTGTGGAAAAAGGCGGTAAAGGGTATCCGGTTGAGGTTTCCTGCTGTCAATTTGTGCCAGCGCCAGGTTGAGCAACCGCATCTCATCCAGCGTGACGCTGTAGGCGCCTTCCAGGAGATCGTTACCCTGAACCACAGTCAGTTTGTTGAGTTCCATGAAGCAGGATCCTAAGTGGAATGTCTTTAAATTATTCCACATAAAAAATAGCGGCGTAAAGTAAAAACAGTCACGGTAATTTATTGAATATAAACTATTTTTCCAGATGATCTTTTTTCCTGAACAGGAAATTATTCCACATAAGGTTTTTGGGATGTTTAAAGGATGTTATCCGGCAGGGCCTTTTTTCGCCCCGGCGTAACAGGAAATCTCTCCACCTTTAGCCGGTGTTCCTCATACACGGCGGCCACCTTTCGCTTCACCCGCATTCCGCGGCAGCCACCGCCGGGCATGAAATCTCTCCACCTTTCTTTCCGGCAGCAGCAGCCCGCCCAGCCACCCACAGGAAATCTCTCCACATAACGAGACCCGGAGCGGCGTGCCATACCGGGCTGCCATAACGCCGGCGCTTATTGACCGCACAGCAACATGAAATCTCTCCACCTATGGATTTCTCCCCCGGTGAGCTTGCAAGGCCCTGCCACGTGAACGGGCGAGGAACATGAAATCTTTCCACGTAAGCGACAGCCGGACATGCCCTGTAAAACGCCTGCCAACTAACAGGAAATCTTTCCACGTATCCTGAGCGTGTAACCGCATGACCGGCGGGTCAGGAAAAAGGGGAATCAACAGGAAATCTCTCCACCTATTCAGCAATAAAATGAGACATGAAATTATTCCACATTACCTTTTTCTTCAGATCACGCGCGGCGTGGCTTAGTGTACAAGCAGAAAGATCCTTTTTGATTTCTCCGGGTGTCGAAAAAAAACGCAACAGGAAATCTTTCCACATAAGAACTATCTGAGAAAAATTGGGAAATTTTCCCGACTTTCCCTGACGGCAATCTTATTGAATTTTAAGTTTTTATTAAGAAGTTAGATAAGCAGAAGCTGTAACAGGATCAGGGGATAAGAACAGTGCTAAGACAGAGAGAGACCATGAAATTTCTCCACCTTAGCGGCAGGCAGGGCAAGCGTGGAAAAATGACAAATATGCTAATAGGGTGTAAATAAGATCCGAATCAACCAAAAGTTATCAACAGGAAAAAACTCCACATATAAAAGCTTAGCAAGATCAGTAAGTTATCCACAGGAAATCTTTCCACATTAAGCATGAAATCTCTCCACATTAAACATGAAATCTCTCCACGTGTGGCATGAAATCTCTCCACATATCACCTTCTAATGTGTTGATCTTAAAACCGAAAAAGGAGCCTTAAAGAGAAAGATCTAAACTAAAAAAGAAACAAACCATTATGATGATCCTGGATCTAACAGCGATCTTAAGGGCAGGATCCATGGCCGGGCGGGAGGAGAGGCGTGTTTTGAAACATCAGGGCCAGCGCGGCCCTGAAGGGGGATCACTGCTCGTTATGAGCCAGCCAGCCTTGGATCAACTCCGTCAACACATCACGCATTTCACGATCCTTCATGAAACAGGTGGTCTTAAAACGGCGGTGAAGATCCTCGTCGATGTTTGTTTGCAGCTTCTTCTGCGAGGCAGAAGGCTTAGCAACAGCATCCAGTGCAGTGGCCAGCTGTTTGTGTTGGCCCAGTTTCATTTTCAATTGAGCAGCTCCAGAATCTCTTTCGTCATGATTTCAATTTCACCTTTGGCATTGCCATCAGTGGTATCGAACACGGTTCCGCCATCAAGCATGGTGCGGATATAGACCTGGCGTTGTGTCGTACCGGTCTTCAGCGCGGGAACGCCGGTATCCGCAATCGACTCTTTCAGCACATCCAGCATCTTGGCAGAGGCCACTTTTTTGGTGATCAGGAAACGGGCGATGATAGGTTGCAGGTTTTCACGTGCCTCAACCACCGCCAGAATCGCACCACAGGCCGCAAAGTCCAACGGTGAGGGGGTAACAGGGATCAGCACCAAATCGCTCACCATGACCGCTGCAGACGAAATGGCAGAGATCGCTGCTGCGCCGTCGATGACCACGTAGTCATACTCTTTGAGTTGCTTACGGACGGTATAGACCTCTTTCTCAGACGCTGCCTCCGCCAGATCAAACAGGCATTTCTCTTCTTCGTACCAGTTACTGATGCTGCCCTGAGGGTCGGTGTCCACCATCACAACCTTGTGCCCCTGCCTGGCAAGGCAGGTCGCAATATTGATGGAGGTTGTGGTTTTCCCTACCCCACCCTTTCCGTTGAGGAAAGCGATGATTTTTGCTGCCATGAGCTCACCTTATAATCTCAGGATTCCAGGATTCTAGGATTCCAGAATCCTGAGATTACAGGATGCCGGATTAGTGTGCTCACTATAATGAAAGTTAACGGATTCTTCAATCATATGATTCTGGAATCCCAGGATTACAGGATTCCAGAATCCTGGAATCCTGAAGAGGGGTTTTTCACGGCTGATCACCAGCATGGCGTTGCCGGCAAGTTCAGGGGTAAAGAGAGGCACTGCGCGCCGTTTTATCGGGGAATAGGTTCTCCTTTTTCATGACCATATCAGCCCCCTTCTGGAAAGAGAATTTCCTGCCCGCCAAGGCGATTTAGTAAGAAAAATGAAAATGATATGTAACGACGGGCATCGTGATAATCCTGGGATTCTGTCATCCTGGAATCCCAGGATGAGCTGTTTTCTGCGCTGATCAAAGATTGCGTTATGGGGCAAAGAGGAGAGGAATTTTGTGCATTTTAGGAGCGCCTCGGGAAGCCTCTTTTTTAAGAATCTCTGAAGCAAAATACCGGCACCCAACGAGTGCGGTAATCCCTTAGCATTAAAATCATGACGGCCACTATCATCGGTGTCGCGAGGGTTAGTGTACAGCTGAGCGGAGAGACGTTAACGTCTGCCCTCTGGTACAAAATCATTGATACCATGTATGGATTGAAGGGGAAAAGCCGATCTGCAAGCCGGCGGATTTTTACTGGGTATCGGTGCCGGTCAGTAATTGCAGCGCGCCGCAGGGGCTGATCACTAAGGCTTTCACCCTGCATAAATTCACGAGCCATGAGGCGGGAATGAACGCGGCATATTTTGACTGCCAAGGGTGCAATGGCGATATGTGGAGTAATTTCCTGTGGCCCGATGAATGATACCGCTTGCCGGCAGACACAGGCCGCCACACGCTTTGCATAATCCCAGAATCCCAGAATCCCAGAATCCCAGAATCCCAGAATCCCAGAATCATGAGATAACAGGATTCTCTGTTTTCAATGTATTGCCTAAAAGGCTATTGCCGCTTTATGGGTTAAAGACTCATCCTGTTCAGCATCCCAGCATCCCAGCATCCCAGCATCCCAGCATCCCAGCATCCCAGTATCCCAGCATCCCAGGATTGTAGGATTCCAGAATCCCAGGATACTAAGAAACATAACAGGAAATCTTTCCACCTATTTTTAGAAAGCCAATCGCCCTGGGTGCGGCACAGTCGCTTAACGATCGCGGCTTCCGGTAGCTATGAGAAACGCATCCACGCTTATGTGGAAAGATTTCCTGTAAGGGAGACATTTTCCGTTGAAGAAGCACTGGACATGGCCAGAAGGCCATACCATCCTGAGATTACAGGATTACAGGATTACAGGATTACAGGATTACAGGATTACAGGATTACAGGATTACAGGATTACGAAGTGCGAAAAATTATTACCCGTTGGCCGGCATCAGATTTTCAGCCAGGGTCGTCCACAGCGTAATACCGGTTTCGATCAGGGCATCATTAAAATCATAGGCGGAACTGTGCAGGGAAGGGGAGGGGTGCGCGCCGTCGGTGCCAAGCCAGAAGTACGCGCCGGGGCAAGCCTGCAACATAAAGGCAAAATCTTCTGAGGCCATAGAGGGATTAATCCCAAACGTCACCTTAGATTCACCAACAGCCTGTTTTGCTGCCCGGCAAACCTGTTCCGCCCAGTAAGCATGATTTACCGTCACCGGGTAGCCCCGCTGATAATCCATGGTGCCGCGCACCCCAAAAGATTGCGGCAGGTAAGTAACAAACTCGCCAATCAGCTTTTCAACCCGATCGCGCACGGGCGTCTGAAGACATCGAACCGTCCCTTTAAGCACTGCGCGTTCCGGAATCACATTAATCGCTTCCCCCGCGCTGAGCTGCGTCACGCTGATAACCGCAGAATCCAGCGGGGAGAGCCGGCGCGCAGGAATGGTTTGCAGCGCCAGGATCAGTTCGGCGGCTGCTACGAGGGGGTCGGCCCCCTCATCCGGCATGGCGGCATGGCAGCCTTTACCGGTCAGGGTTACTTCAAAGGTATCCAGAGACGCCATCATCGCGCCGCTGTTAAGCGCAACCTGCCCCTGGGGTAATCCCGGCCAGTTATGCAGGCCAAAAATGGCATCCATGGGGAATAAGCGAAACAGGCCATCCTCAATCATCCGGCGTGCGCCCGCCAGGTTCTCTTCTGCCGGCTGAAAAACCAGGTGCAGGGTTCCGCTAAAACGCCGGGTCTGGCTAAGGTGTTTTGCGGCGGCTAATAACATCGCGGTATGGCCGTCATGGCCGCAGGCGTGCATCTGCCCGGGGATCTGCGAAACATAGGGATGTTCTGTGTTTTCGGTAATCGGCAGAGCATCCATATCCGCCCGGAAGCCGATAGACGGGCCTGGGCCATTACGCAACGTGCCGACCACGCCTGTGCCGCCCAGGCCGTTATAAACCTCAAACCCAAAGGTTTCCAGCAGGGCCGCGACATGCTGAGCAGTCTTGTGCTCCTGAAAGCCGAGCTCAGGCCAGGCATGAAACTGGTGGCGCCAGGCAATGGCTTCATCAATCAGCGCACGAGAGAGTGTCATGGCAAGGCTCCTGTCTGAATATTATCAGGCCCGGGAAAGGGCAGGGTGAATGGCGTGGCAAAGGTGAGGGCAAGGGTAAGCTCACTTCATTGCAATGCATCAAGCATAGAGTACGTGAAAACAGGCGGGAAAAGAATTTATGTAAAATAGTACTATGGCGATTTTTCCTCCATAGGAAAAGCCGGTTGCTTATATAACACTCTCTGCTTATATCACCTTATGCGATCGCGATTTTCCGGTGAACGCTTTTCCTGAAGACGGGATAACGCCAGGAGCCGGGAGGATATTGCGAAATGCATCTGCGGATTTTGGGCTGGCGGGTATTGCCGGGCGATGCATTAACAGATTTAGCAAGATGATTTTCAGGAAAAATTTATAAAAATGTGATGCTGGCGCTAATGGCGCGACACCGCGATGTACTGCTTTCGGTTATAGCCCGGAACAGAGATTTATAATTATCGTGCCGGAAACAGGGGGCGCAAGCTTTGCACCCATTTGGTGGGGAGTTGCCGCTTTCCGCACATTATCGCGGAGAAGGGAATGATGTTCAGCACAGAATCCTCAGGCGGAAGTAATGGATCCTGTAAATCAGGTCAAATTAAGATTAACCCTAACCGGTGCAAGGCTTCATACTATAAGCCAGCCAGGTTGTGCACACATTCAGTGAAATGTTGTGAACACGATGCAAAAACTGTTTTTTAACGCTGTGGGGTAACACCGCATGATTAACGCTGTGTAGCGTAATAGTGCGCGCGTATGCGTGAGACGCACCTATATACGCAGAAATTTAGCTTATCGCTCAGCCATAAAAAAAACGGCCTGATTATCTCAGGCCGTTTAATTCGTTCAGGGTCACAAAAAAACGCTGTCTCTGAACAATGATATGAGGCATCGGTACTAATCAGTACCAGAAAGTCAGTACCAGAAAGGCTGCCTTGGTATCTCAGAATTACTGCTTAATCAGGAAGCTTTCTAAGGTCTTGCCTGCATCCAGTGCTTCTTTGATCGCTGCCGGAGTACGGCCCTGGCCAGTCCAGGTTTTCAGCTCGCCTTTCTCATCTTTGTATTCATATTTAGCCGGGCGCGGGGCGCGTTTAGCTTTGCCGGTTTTGCTTTTGCTGGCTTCAACAGCCATCAGGTCGCTTGGATCAATACCGTCTGCCAGCAGCATTTCGCGGTATTTTGCTAATTTGTCTTCACGCTCTTTTTGCTCTGCGATCATGGATTGTTCTTCATCACGACGCTCAGAGACAACGGACTCCAATTTGGAGAGCATCTCTTCCAGATCTTGCAAAGAAACTTCACGGGCTTGCGCACGCAGAGTACGAATGTTGTTCAGAACCTTCAAAGTATCGCTCATATCATATCCATTAGTTTAGTTAAACCAGCTATAACGCGCATACTATTGGTTGACCGATGCCGCGTTGTTTCTTTGATTATAATTGTAAACATAACTTGGCCTATTAGGCAAAGGATGTTTGTAAAAAAAAACGTAAAAAATTCTATTACTCCCTGCCGGATTATATAGCACCGGCCGTATCACTTAATCTTGGGAATTTATAGAAACACAGCATTCATTGTGACACCTGGCTATATTGCACTACCTGCCTGTTTTGCCAAAGCGGGCGCGGGATGTTTATGTCCCGGCGCCTTTTAGCAATGTGTGCGAATTAGCACGGTTAATCCAGAGAATTTTACCGGGCGTTGAGGCTGCATTGAGTGGATTTACTTATTGGTGCTCTTTTCTTAACGCAATACAGCCGTAGCAAGCAAAGGTGTCAGCAGGCGCACGTGATAATGCCACCGGCCATGCAGCAATAGAAAATCAGCACTGCCCAGCGGCCGGAAAATCCCTATTTCGCCCCGTTTTTTGGCGGATACGCACAGAGTAATCTGAGAAACAGATTCTGTTTTAACACAAATTATCTGAAAGCCTGTGACCTATTTCCCTGAGAATAATGTTCAGGAGTTTTTTTCAGCACGCAGACTGCCAGGAAAAAAAGAGTACGGTAACTGATTAATAGTAAACATCTTCAACGGCAGGAAGGGCAGGAGAAACCCACTGCCCCACAGGTCTGCCTAGCCATATTGCAGCTGGTGGGCTTTCTTCCGGCGCAGGTAATCCTCATCTTCACGCAGCCGATCCCAATAGGCCTTAAAAATGGCCGCAGCGGCGGCCTTCTCCTCATTGACGCTATAAGGCAGGACATTACCGGCCTCATCATATTTGCGGCCGCCTTTGTGATTGGCGTAACGGCGTGCGCGCGTATACCCCATCTGAATAAACTTACGGGCCATATCCATGCCGACAAAGTCATCCTGCCGGCGGTACTGTTCAAACAGCTGATAAATCGCCTCAGCGGACGCTTTGGCGACCGGTACCGTCCGGAAACGCCAGTAAGGCAGAATTTCGCTCTTATAGGGTTCCACCAGCAATACCCCCTGTTCTCCGCGCCCGACCTGATAGCATTCCGGGTGAAGGCGGAAATCGAGGGTAGTGAAGTCCTGCTCATAGTTGAACGGCGGCATAGGCATAAAATCAACGGCTCCTGAATGAAAAGGCATAACCTAAGCGTAGCAAACCGGCACCAGCACAAAAAAAACGGGAGCCATCAAGGCTCCCGTTACAGGTCATACAAAAAGGCGGGCCGTTAGCCTGCGCTTGGCTCAGTGGCCGCTGGCTGGCTCTCAGCCGGCGCGGTGGCTTCACCGTTCACCGGCTGGATCACCGGCGGCTGCGGTACCACCTGTGGCTGAGGCTCAGCCTGCGGCTGCTCAGTTTCACCCGGCTGCGCCTGCGGCTGGGCTTCCTGCGGGCCGTTCACCTTCACCGGCATCCCGGTACGGGCCTGAATCGCCTGATCCACGTCACTGGTGTTGACGCTGGCGTCACTCAACACCTGGCTGACTACCGGCGTCAGGGTAATCGGCACCGGCTGGGTCGATTTCCATTGCTCTTCCGTCACGGAAAGCGGGTTGTGTACTTCAACGTAGCGGGAGCCATCCGGCTCTACCGTGGCTTTTACCGGTTCATCAATAAACTGCACGCGGGTGCCGACCGGCACATTATCAAACAGCCATTTGATGTCATCAGCACGTAAGCGCACACAGCCGTGGCTGACGCGCAAACCGATGCCGAAATTGGCATTGGTGCCGTGAATCGCATACAGGCGGCCCACATAGAGCGCGTACAGGCCCATTGGGTTATCCGGGCCGGCCGGGAAGACTTCCGGCAGGGTTTCACCGCGCGCTTCATACTCGGCATGCATCGCTTTGGTCGGCGTCCAGGTCGGGCCATCTTTCTTGCGCTGTACCGATGTCACCCAGTTAACCGGCGTGTCTTTGCCCAGCTCACCGATGCCGATAGGCAACACCACCACGGTATTGGTGCCTTTCGGGTAGTAATAGAGGCGCATCTCGGCACTGTTGATCACGATGCCTTCACGCGGGGCGTCCGGCAGGATCAGCTGATGCGGGATAACCAGTTTGCCCGGCAGCGGCAGTAACGGATCGACGCCCGGGTTGGCTTCCATCATGTTGCTCAGGCCCATCTGGAACTGTGCGGCGAAGTGCTCCAGCGGATCGGTGCTGCCTTTCGGCACATCAATGACGATGTTCTCACCCACCAGACGGCTGTTTTTGGCCGGCAGCGGATACACGACCGCAAAGGCAGCCTGGCTATAGGCGGCCACTGCGAAAATTACTGTGAATAATGCGCGTATGCTCATATTGTCGTTTCGTTGATTGTTATGCCAATTGGCAGGGGGTTGAAGTCATGGCCGGGCGCAAGGCGCCAGCTGTGTAGTGTAGTTTTACAAGGTTCCGATAAAAATAAAGATGTGTAACCAATCACATTTTTGGGCTGTGATTATAAAGAATTATTGCCCGGCCGCCACTGTTTGTTAAACAAACAGATCATGCCATTTTTCTTATCTATTTTCGACGGCGGTAATTTGCCTTAATGGGCTGCACAAAATTGTGCAGGTGCCCCGCCCGGCTGCGGAAAAAGCTGTAAAATTTGCCCCGGCTCACAAACTCCGGACAAAGTAAGATTACGTAAATAACCTGTTAATTTTCTCAATTTCCCCTTTTCCCACGCCCCACCATACTCATTCCGGCAGAAAAGCCGGGCTGCGTGCCCGCCTGTTCTGTGGTGATAGCGCACGTCTGTCACCAACGCGTCGCCGGGCACCCGGTATGCCGTCAAAAAATAACGCAGTGGCCGGTGGCCGTTATCTTTTTGACCTCAATTGAGAAGATAAACATGACCCGTTTCCCTGCACTCTCCGTCACTGACAAAATAGGCTATGGCCTGGGCGATATGGCCAGCGCCCTGGTCTGGCAAACCGCCACGCTGTTTCTGGCCTACTTCTATACCGATGTCTTTGGCCTGCCGGCCGCCATCATGGGCACCATGTTTCTGGTGGTGCGCGCGGTTGATGCGCTGATCGACCCCTGCATCGGCACGCTGGTAGACCGCACCCAGACCCGCCACGGCAAATTCCGCCCCTGGCTGCTCTGGATGGCGATCCCGTTCGGCGTCTGCTGCCTGATCACCTTCTATGTGCCGCCGGTCTCCGCCACACTGAAAATTGTCTACGCCTGCCTGACCTACAGCCTGCTGAGCCTGGTTTACTCCGCCATTAATGTGCCCTATTGCGCGATGCCCGGCTCGCTGACGCTGGATCCGCGCGAGCGGCATTCGCTGCAATCGTGGCGGTTTGCGCTCTCCTTTATTGGCGGGCTGGTGGTCACCGTGGTGGCCCTGCCGCTGGTGGACTGGCTGGGCAGCGGCAACCCGCAGCACGGCTATTTTTATGCCATGGGCCTGATGGGGCTGCTCGGTGTGGTGCTGTTTTTTGCCTGTTTTATGCTGACCAAAGAGCGCTACCACTCCCCACAGGATGCACGCCACAGCCTGCTGGGCGACCTGCGGGTACTGGCACAAAACCGCCAGTGGCGTCTGGTGTTTGTTTTTAACATTCTGTTACTGGTGGCGGTGGTCACCCGCGGCTCGGCGACCATCTACTATGTGAAATATGTGATGATGCGGCCTGAGCTGGTGTTTGCCTTTATTGTCTCCGGCATGCTGGCGGCGTTGTTCGGCGCGCTGCTCTCAGAAACGCTGCTCAGCAAATTTGACCGGGTACGCGCCTACCAGTGGACCATCGCCGCCTATGTGGTGATCGGCAGCCTGATCTTCTTTATCCCGCCTTCTGCCGTCTGGCTGATTTTCACCATTAACATCGTGTTCAGTTTTGTGCAGAACCTTTCTACCCCCCTGCAATGGGCGATGTTCTCCGACGTGGTGGACTACGAGGAGCACCGCAGCGGCCGCCGCCTGGATGGCCTGGTCTTCTCCACCGCCCTGTTTGCCATCAAATTCGGCCTGGCACTGGGCGGGGCGCTGGTGGGCTGGGTGCTCGGGTTCGTGGATTATCTGCCGAACACCGCCCAGCAGCCTGCCGGGGTGATAACGACCATTAACGCGCTGTTTACCCTGGTGCCGTCGGTGCTGTTTATCGCCATGGCGCTGCTGCTGTTTGCCTGCAAACTCAACAGCCGGTATGTGCGGGAAATCGCCGCCCAGCTGGCGAAAAAACGCGATAACCAGGCGCCGGATACGTTGCCGGCCCCCGGTTCCGCCCACGCTTTATAAGGAGAGTCTCCATGCCCTGTGTTTATAAGGATGCGACGCAGCCGGTTGCGGCACGCGTACAGGATCTGTTGTCCCGCATGACCGATGAAGAAAAATATGCCCAGATGCATGCTTTCTGGCTGATCCTCTCGCCGGACGGCCAGCACCGCAGCCGCCGCGACCTCAGCGATGATTTCGCCGGTGCCGCTGGGGAGGATGATCTCGCGACGCGCCTGTTTGCCGGGATCGGCCAGGTAACCCGCCCGCTCGGCACCCATATTGTGGAGGCGAAAGAGGGCGTGCGGGCGCTCAACCGGCTGCAAAAAACGCTGGTGGAAGAGACGAGGCTCGGCATCCCGGCAATGTTCCATGAGGAGTGTCTGGTCGGGCTGCTGTGCAAAGACGCAACGCTGTTTCCCTCGTCACTCAGCTATGGCGCAACCTGGGACCCGGATCTGATTGAACAGGTGGCGGCCGCCATCCGCGCAGAGGCGCAAAGCGTCGGTTGCCATCAGGGGCTGGCCCCGGTGCTGGATGTCTCACGGGATGTGCGCTGGGGGCGCACTGAAGAGACTTTTGGCGAAGACCCTTATCTGGTGGGAAAAATGGCGACCGCCTATGTGCGCGGGTTACAGGGGCCAGACCGCGATCTGCTGGCGACGCTGAAACACTATGTCGGCCACTCCTTCAGCGAGGGCGCGCGCAACCATGCGCCGGTGCATCTGGGCTTCCGTGAGCTGAATGATACCTTCCTGCTGCCGTTTGAGATGGCCGTCAAACTGGCGAATGCCGGATCGGTGATGCCCGCGTATCACGACATCGACAACCAGCCGTGCCACAGCGACACCTTCCTGCTGACGGAGGTGCTGCGTGAGCGCTGGGGTTTCGACGGCCTGATTGTGGCGGACTATGGCGGCGTCAGCCTGCTGCACCAGCACCACGGCGTCAGCGCGGATGCGGCCGAATCCGCCGCGCTGGCCTTTAATGCCGGGCTGGACATCGAACTGCCGAAGGATGATTGCGCCCGCCATCTGGCCGAGGCGCGGCAGCGCGGGCTGATTTCCGCTGAAAAGATTGATGAAATCGTGGCGCGCATCCTGCACGAGAAATTCCGGCTGGGGCTGTTTGAGCGCCCGTATGCCGATGAAAATGCGGTAGTACTGCAACGTGACAGCACGCGGCAACTGGCGTGGCAGGCGGCAGTACGGTCGGTAACGCTGCTGGAAAATAACGGCATCCTGCCGCTGGTGCCGCAGGCCGGGCAGAAGATCGCGGTGATCGGCCCGACCGCTGACGATCCGCTGGCGTTATTGAGCGGGTACAGTTTCCCGGTACATCTGATCATCAGTGACATGACCGCGCAAACCGAGATCACCACGCCGTTACAGGCGTTGCGCCACCGTTATGGGGAGGCGGCGATCCGTTACGCCAAAGGGTGCCACATTCTGGAGCAGCGCACGGCGGGCGCGCCGGTGTTTCCGGGCGACAGCGGCAAACCCTTGCAACACTCGCCGGTGTCACAGGATACCGGCCTGATTGCGGGTGCCGTGGCGCTGGCGCGGCAGAGCGAGGTGGCGCTGGTGTTTGTCGGCGATTTGGCCGGGCTGTTCCAGAGCGGCACGGTGGGCGAAGGGTCAGACACCGACAGCCTGCAACTGCCGGGCGTGCAGCAGCAGTTGCTGGAAGCGGTGGTCGCGACCGGCACCCCGACCATCGCCATCCTGACCGGCGGCCGCCCTTACTTCCTGAACGGGCTGGAAGAGGAACTGGCGGGTTATCTGGTGGCGTTTGCGCCGGGGCAGGAGGGCGGGCGCGCCATTGCCGACATCCTCAGCGGGCGCGAGCCGCCGTCAGGCCGCCTGGTGCTGTCGGTGCCGAACAGCGCCGGGGCGATGCCTTACTACTACAACCATAAACTGAAAAGCGGCGGCACGCCGATCGCCTTCTCATTCGGCGCGCGTTACCCCTTTGGTTATGGCCTGAGCGGCACGACGTTCCGCTATGACGATCTGCACCTGGCGGAACCGGCGGTGCCCGGCGAGAACGGCACACTGGTGGTGCACGTCCGCATTACCAACAGCGGTGACCGGGCAGGCAGTGAGGTGGTGCAGCTGTATGTCAAAGACCGGCTGGCCTCGCTGGTGCGGCCGGTTCATGAGCTGAAAGCGTTCCAGCGCGTGACGCTGCAACCCGGCGAAACGGCCCGGCTGACGTTCTCGCTGCCCACGGACATGCTGAACTTTACTGACGCGCAGGGCCGCCGGGTGGTGGAGCCGGGCGAGTTTGAGATTCAGGTAGGGGCGTCAAGCGCGGACATCCGCGCCCGCGTGGTGGCAAACGTCACCGGCCCGCTTTGGGTGCTGCCCAAATACTGGCGGATGGAAAGCGGGTGTGAGGTCACGATGGGGCGTGACTGACGCGCATAAAAAAGCCCGGCAGAGGCCGGGCTTTTTGTCAGGGAGTGACAATCAGAAATCGTAACCGACGGTTGCGACCACGGTGCGCTCCTGGCCCCAGTAGCAGTAACCGGTGCCGTAGCAGGCAGCGACGTACTTCTTGTCGGTCAGGTTGTTGACGTTAAGCTGCACGAAGGCCCCTTTCAGCTCCGGGCTGAACTGCGCCAGGTTCATGCGCAAGGAGGCGTCAAACAGCGTGGCGGACGGCATGTGCAGGGTGTTTTCGTTATCCGCCCACTGGGTGCCGATGTAACGCACGCCCGCGCCCAGATCCACCCCAATCGCGGAGTTGTACTGGCCCCACAGGGACGCCATCTGCTTCGGCGTCACGTACGGGGTGTTGCCGTCGTTGCCGTCAACCGCGTCTTTGAATTTCACCTTGTTATAGGTGTACCCGGCAATCACGTTGAAACGTTTGGTAATCGGCGTGCGTGCTTCCAGTTCCAGCCCCTGGGAATGGACTTTCCCGGCCGGGACATAGTAGCTGCCCTGAACGATGCGGTTAGCCACATCCTTTTGGGTCAGGTCATACAGCGCGGCGGAGTACAGCGAAGCACTGCCCACCGGCTGGTATTTCACGCCCACTTCATACTGCTCGCTGGTGGTCGGCTTCAGCAGGTTGCCGTTTATGTCCGTCAACGTCGCCGGGGTCACGGCGGTGCTGTAACTCATGTACGGCGAAATACCGTTATCGAACGCGTACAACAGCGAGGCGCGGCCGGTCACATGATCGTCGCTGCGCTCATCGGTCACGTCGGTTTCATAGGTGGTGGCCTTGGACTTCAGGTTGTCATAGCGGCCGGACAGGGTCAGGTGCCACTTGTCGAGCTTCATATCATCCTGCAAATACCCGCCGGTCTGGGTGTACTTGCGTTTAACGTGGCTGCCGAACACGCCGGGGATAGTGAATGCGCCGTCCTGGTAGAGCGTATCGCCGCCGGTTGCGCCGGTATACGGATCAAGGTTGGTGGCGTAGCCGCTCTCAGACGAGGTGTCATTGGTGAAGTGCTGGAAGTCAAAGCCCACCACCACCTTATGCTCCAGCATCCCGGTGGCGAAATCGGCCTCGAGCTGGTTATCAATCGCGAAGGCGTTCAGCGAGGAGTCTTCCCCGGAGTAGTAACGGCTCATCTCGCTGCGGTCGGCATTCCAGCCAATGCCGTACACCTGCTCCAGCTTGGTGTTGGAGTGGGTGTAGCTGGCGTTCTGGCGGAATGACCAGGTTTCGTTAAACGCGTGCTGGAATTCATAGCTGTAGATCTGCTCCCAGCGTTTGAAGACGTTGTGGCTGCTTTCGCCGTCGAAGAAGCCGCGGCTCAGGCGATCGCCATACAGGCTGCCGTCAGCCGGTACCGCTGAGTGGTAGCCGCCGGACGGATCTTTTTGCAGGTACGCGCGCAACAGCAGCGAGGTGTTCTCATCCGGCTGCCACAGCAATTGCGGAGAGATGGCGTAACGCTCTTCGCGCTGGTTGTCGTACTGGGTGTCGCTGCTGCGGGTCATGCCGGTGATGCGGTAGGCCCACTGGTCATTGATCGCGTCGGTGTAGTCAAACGCGCCGCCCTTGGTGTTGAAGTTGCCGCCGGAGAGGCGCACATGGCCTTCAGGGGCGAACTGCGGGCGCTTGGTGCTCTCAATCACCACACCGCCGGGGATGCCCTGGCCATACAGCGCAGAGGAGGGGCCTTTCAGCACATCAATGCGCTCCAGGAACCACGGGTCAACCTGCAGGGCGTTATAGCTGCTGCCGTCGCTTAACAGGCGCAGGCCATCCAGGAAGGTGTTATTCACATCGCCGCCGTGGAAACCGCGCAGGGAGACGGTGTCGTAGCGGGTCGCGCCGCCGGCGAAGTTGGTGAACACGCCCGGCGTGTAGTTCAGCGCCGCGTTGACGGTAGTGGCGTTCTGGTCATCCATCTGCTGGCGGGTAATCACAGACACCGCCTGGCCGGTGGTGATCAGAGGCTGGTCGGTTTTGGTGGCGCTCCGGCTGGTTTTGGCGCTGTAGCCCTGGGTCGGCGTATCGGCTGTTTCTGCCGGCTGGGCAGTGACGACTACGGTATCTTCAGCAAGGGAAGCGAGGGGAACAAACAGCGCAAGGGAACACAGCAGGCTGGAGCGCTTCAGGTTAAAAGCCGACAACATATTCATAATCCCTATAAAAATCTTTTACAGTTAAGAGAAAGAGCAACGCGTGTGAGCCATACAAAAATCTCATCTGCCGGCCTTTTTACGCCTGGAAGATGAGATAAAGTCACGTAGTGTAAATCTAATGATAATTATTATCATTATTGTTAGTTCGGTTCAAGAGCATGTATCAAGATATTGCCGGAGAAAACCGTGGCTTATCCGCATGATGAAAAAAGGATAATTTCCATTGTTAAATAAAAGTTAAGGAAAAGTGCCATTCTGGCAAGGCTCATGCTGTCCCCACAATAGTCTTTGATAAAAAGCGCTAAACCATTTTCTGAAGAGGAGGGAAATAAAAAAGAGGGGTAAGTGCCATGGGGCCCTTTCTTTCAGGATAACAATTGCCTGCTTTTCTCCCGCTGCCAGATGTTATGGCCTTGATAAATCTTTACGGGAAAAAAGTATCTTTTTTCAACGCTAGCGCGCAGGCTATCTCTTCACTACCCCAAATTATCAGGATGATATTTTCTAAATGGGACATGTATGACGCTTTATACAACGGAAACCCTGTGCGCGATGATCGGCATTCTGCCGGCGACCCTGCGCAGCTGGCGGCGTGCGGGGCTGGTGCCTCATACTGCGAACAGTGAAGGCACGTATAGCAGCCAGACCTTCGACCGCGTGCGTTATGTGCTGGATCTCACCAATGCGGGCGATACGCTGCCCGAGATCCACCGGTTGCTGAACGCCCCGCATCGCTATCGCCGCAGTGGCTGGCAATGCCGTACTGACGAAGTGCTCACACAGCTTGGCCCCCGCTCAACCGAGGAGCTGAACCGGCTGCTGCGTACTTTGGGTACCCATTACAGTGGTGAAGCGTTCGTCAATTACCTGCTCAGGCCGCTGAACCTGTGGCTGAGAAGTGATAACAGCCCCGGCGCCGTGTTCCGCCTGGCCCGCTTTCATGCGGCCGTGCTTCAGCATGCCGGGCGCGTCATGGCGTTATCAGAACGGCAGAAAAGTGTGCCGATTTTTCTGGAGACGGCCAGCACCACCAATGAGACTGAAATCTGGCTGGAAGCCATCAGGTTGACCGGCCAGGGCTGCCGGGTAGAAATCTCACCCAATGTCACCCAGGTACCGGCAGAACCGACGCGAAAATATGAGCACCATCTGGTCTGGTGCGGCGCGGGCATCAGCCGCGATATGAAGCAGTATTTTAAACGCAAGCTCGACCAGGACTATCCGGTCATGCTGTGCGGCACGGATACCCAGGAATATCCCCCTTCCAGGAATTAAGCCTGCTCACCGGCCACCCTGCGGCTATTTCCCCTGCTTTCCACTATCCCCTCTTTTCCCTGGCTCCTGGCCCACGGGCGGCCGGTAGCGTGCCTGAATTTTCTTTTTCTCTGCCACCCCGCGTACACTGGCGTAATACCCCTCAAGAACGGGAGCACCTCTGTTGAACGCAGGCATTTTATTGATGGCCGCCGGGCTGAGCCGCCGCTACCGCGCTGCATCGGGCGGGCAGCATAAATTATCCGGCCTGCTGCCGGGCGGCAGCACGGTCTTTGAGCAGAGTCTGCGCCATGCGCAGCAGAGCGGCCTGCAGGTGATGGTGATTTTGCGGCCGGAAGATGCCGGGTTACAGGCGCTGGCCGCGCGCGCCGGGGCGGCGTTTCACTGTGTGGCAAGTGGGGGGCTGGGCGAGTCGATTGCGGCCGGGGTCGCGGCCACAGCCACATGGCCGGGCTGGCTGGTGGCGCTGGCGGATATGCCGCTGCTGAAACCGGAGACTTACCTTCAGGTGAATGCAGCGCTCATGCACGCGGCGTGCGCACGGGCGGTGTACGGTGAACAGGCCGGGCATCCGGTGGGGTTCCGGGCGGAGATGAGGCAGGCGCTCTGTGCGCTGAGCGGCGACCAGGGCGCGCGGGCGCTGTTGCTAAGCACACCGCCGCACCCGGTGCCGGTGGATGACCCCGGTTGTGTGTGGGACATCGACCTGCCGGAGCAGTTGCCGCGCCCGGCTCAGTAGTAGGTGGTCTGATAGGTCTGGGTGTAATTCAGGGTGGCGCTGCCGTAATCCCCTTCAGCGACCACGGCCGCGGCGCACTGCACCGGGTTGAAATGGGCATCATAATGGCAGCGGGTTTTGGTGATCCCGGCCAGCCTGCCGTCTACCCTGGCTTCAAGGGTGGCATCCGTTCTCCGGGTGTCCGGGGCATCCTCTTTCACGTCGATCTCGGTTTTGCCCTGCGCATTTTGGAACAGGGTGTGGCGCGGGTAACCGAGCGCGTCGTAACGGTAGCCGGCAAAGGCGTCATCCGTTTCGGTACTTATCACATCCGTAATAAAGCCCTGGGCATCTTTTTTATAGCGCAGGCTGCCGTCCACGGTGCGCTCCAGCCGGCATTGCGCATCCAGCTGGTACATTTTTTTGCGGCTGGTGCGGTCAACGAAGTAATCGCCCTCTTTAACCAGATCGACATCCACTTTCATCGCCGGCTGGAATGAGCGCAGTTGCTGTACGCAGCCCTGTTTATCCAGCGTGACGCTGACCTGTGCGGAGATCTTGCCGCTCTCCTCTTTCTGGGTCTGGGTGAAGTGCTTTACCTTGCCGCGCAGTGCATCAAAACCAAAAATATTGGCCAGGCTTGCCAGTGAGGGATTGACCGGCTCCGGCCCGCGGGCGTCACAGGCCACCAGCGCGCTCGCGGCAGCGATCAGAAGTACAGCCTTATTCACGTTCCTGTCCTTTTCAAAAGAGAGCGTCGCGCATCATAACATGCGGAATTTCAGGCACGTAGCGTATCTTTTGAGCAGGTTTTTATTTTTCAATCAGAAAAAATCATTACCAGAAAATTGCTGTTAAGGCTTGGGTTTGTCCGCTGTTAAGCAAAATTTTCAGCCCGATTTATCCGGCAAGGCATCGGCCGGGCCGTCGCCCATGCCGGGCGGATTCACCTGTGACTGCGTTACCTGTTCATCACTTTCCCCCCAGCGCGCCAGTACCCGCGCATACTCCCCGCTGCGTATCGTCCCGTTAATCGCCTCGCTCAGCGCGGCCGCCAGCCCGTTTCCTTTGCGGGTGGTGGCCGCAACCCAGGCGGTGCGCGGCCCGTTGCCCACCACGCGGGTGGTGCCGGTGAGCGCCGCTTTATACACGGCGGTGGAGTGGGGGCCAAAAAAAGCGTCCACCCGCCCGGATTGCAGCGCCAGGCTGGCCGCCGCGTCATCCGTGACATACACCGGCAACGCCGCCGGCAGGCCCTGCGCGCGGTTCTGTTTGTCCCAGGTCAGCAGGATGTTCTCCTGATTGGTGCCGGAGCCGACAATCACCTTCAGCCCGGCGACATCCGCGGGTTTGTTGATCGTCTGAACCGGGCTGTGGCTGCGCACCGAGAAGCTCAGCGTGTCGGTGCGGTAGGTAGCGAAATCAAACCGGGTTTTGCGCTCCCGCGTCACGGCGATATTAAACAGCGCCACATCATATTTGCCGGAGGCAATCCCCAGCGGCCACTGCTCCCAGGAGGCGGGCACCAGGTTCAGATCCAGCCCCAGGCTGTCTGCCAGCAGGCGCGCGATGTCAATATCACTGCCGATGCGGGTGCGGTTATCCTCCGCCAGCACGGAAAGCGGCGGGGAGTTCAGCGCGCTGACCACCACCGTAAGTTTGCCCGGCACGGCAAAGGTAAAGCCGGGCGGCAACAGCGCCACCGCTGCGCTGTTTTTGGCGGTATGGATAACCTGCTGGTTGGCCGCCAGATCAATGCGCGCGGGTGCTGCCTGGGCTGCGCCAAACGACAGCGCCAGCAGCAGGGTACTCAGGGTAAAGGTTTTCAAGGGCATGCATCCTGTCAGGGGAGTTAGCCCACTATGGCAAAGCGGTTATGCCCGGGGGAAATAACAATCTTGCATGTGCTTTTGAGGAAACCGGCGATCCGGATAAAAAACATGACAATAAATACACATTTTGATAACTTTTACGGACGATCCTTTTACAGGCTGAACAGATGATGATGACTTTTATGCAGGCTGACGTGGATACCGGTTCTCCGGTAGGCTGCGCTGCGCCATCATTGCATCCTGTTTACGCCGTCACCTGCCCGCCGCCTCCACCTCCCGGAATTGTGCCCGTTAAGGGCTGATAGCTTCCTTTATTAACCGGCCTTCGCCCGGCGCATTTTTTGCGCGGTGCATCCCTGTGCCGGTTACACGCAGATTCTGGTATTCCGGAGAGTGTTATGTCTTTTACCCGTTCCACGCTGGCGTCGCAGGGCGCGACGTCCGGCTTTGTGCTGCTCTGGGGCAGCGCCGCTATTTTTACCCGTCTGGGGCTGGATAACGCCTCACCCATTATGTTGTTGGTATGCCGCTTTGTGATTGCGCTGGCGGCACTGCTGATCGTGGGTTGTTTCCGCCGCCGCTGGCTGCCCAGGCAGGGTACCCGCAAACAGGTGGCGCTGACCGGCCTGCTGCTGATTGGCGGCTATTCGGTCTGCTATTTTCAGGCGATGGCGCAGGGCATCACGCCGGGCCTGATTGCCACTATCATGGGCATCCAGCCGATCCTGACGCTCTGCCTGGTGGAGCGCAGGATGCAGGGCACCCGGCTGCTGGGCCTGCTGGTGGCGCTTTCCGGCCTGATTCTGCTGGTCTGGCGCAGCCTGGCGGCCTCGCATTTGCCGGTGTCCGGCATACTCTTTGCGCTGGCCGCCCTGCTGTTCATGACCTTCGGGGCCATCATGCAGAAGAAAACCCCGCAGGCACCGGCTGACGTACTGCCGCTGCAATATGGCGTCAGTTTGTTGCTGTGCCTGCTGTTGCTCCCCACAGGCAGCCTGCACGTCACGCTGAACCGCGAGTTTTTGCTCTCGGTGCTGTTTCTGGGGGTGCTGATCTCAGTGGTGGCCCAGTTGCTCCTTTACCGCCTGCTCAGTGCCGGGAGCATTGTGAACGTGACCAGCCTGTTCTATCTGGTGCCGGTGATCACCGCCGCACTGGATTACCTGTTGCTGGGGAATGCGCTGCCGTGGTCAGGGGTCGCCGGTATGGCGGCGATCCTGCTGGGGATTATGATCGTCTTCCGCACGCCACGGCCGGCAACGGCGTAAGGGCAGATAGGATGAAGCCGGCTGCGTAAGGCAGCCGGTTTTTTTATGCCCGGAGGTTACAGCACGTTGGCGAGGAAGCGGCGGGTGCGCGGGTGCTGCGGGGCGTTAATCACCTGGCGGGCCGCGCCCTGTTCCACGATTTTACCGTCCACCATAAACACAATCTGGTCAGCCACTTCGCGGGCGAAGCCGATCTCGTGCGTCACCACTACCAGCGTCACACCCGATTGCGCCAGCGAACGGATCACGTCCAGCACTTCGCCCACCAGCTCCGGGTCGAGGGCGGAGGTCGGTTCATCAAACAGCATGACCCGGGGGTTCAGCGCCAGCGCGCGCGCAATCGCAATGCGCTGCTGCTGCCCGCCGGAGAGCTGGCGCGGCCAGGCGTCTGCCTTATGGCGCAGCCCGACAGTGTCCAGCAGTTCCAGCGCCCGCTCAATGGCCTGCGGCCGGGTCAGTTTCTTATGCACGATCGGCGCTTCAATGATGTTCTCCAGCACCGTGAGGTGCGGGAACAGGTTGAAATTCTGGAACACGTAGCCCACTTCCGTGCGCTGGCGCAGAATGGCGCTCTCTTTCAGTTCATACAGCCGGTCACCGCGCTGCCGGTAACCAATGTAGTCGCCGTCAATCTGGATAAACCCCTCATCCACCCGCTCCAGATGATTAATGGCGCGCAACAGCGTGGACTTGCCGGAGCCGGACGGGCCGAGGATCACCGTGACCGAACCGGGTGCCAGCTCCAGCGAGACCTCATCCAGCGCCTTGTGTTTGCCGAAATACTTGGTGACGCCGGTGATGCTGATATGGCCGCGGGCGGTGGCGGCGGCACGCGCGTAGTCGATCGCTTCTGACATCATTAACTCCTTACTGCGCCCAACGGGGCGCGGGCGGTTTTCGGGCGGAAACGGTGCCACAGGGCAGGGCGCTGCTCACGGCGGGCGCTGCGCGCCAGCCAGCGTTCAACATAATGCTGCACTACCGACAGCAGGGTGGTGATCACCAGATACCAGACCGCGCCCACCATCAGCAGCGGGATCACCTGCTGGGTGCGGTTGTAGATCATCTGGATGGTGTAAAACAGCTCCGGCATCGCCAGCACATACACAATCGAGGTGCCTTTCGCCAGGCTGATAATCTCATTGAAGGCGGTCGGGATAATCGCCCGCAGCGCCTGCGGCAGGATGATGCGGAACGTGCGGTGGCGGCTGGGCAGGCCCAGCGCGGCGGCCGCCTCAAACTGGCCGTGGTCTACCCCCAGAATGCCGCCGCGGATAATCTCTGCCGTATAGGCAGACTGCACCAGCGTCAGGCCGATCACGGCGGTGGGGAACTGGCCGAGCACATCAATGGTCGCATAATGCCCCCAGGCGAGGCCGGTAAACGGAATGCCGAGCGACAGGGTGTCGTACAGGTAGGAGAAGTTGTAGAGAATGATCAGCACCACCACCAGCGGCAGCGAGCGGAACAGCCAGATGTAACTCCACGCCAGCCCGGAGAGCAGCCAGGAGGGCGAGAGCCGCGCCAGCGCCAGTGCGGTGCCGAGCACGATACTGAACAGCGAGCCGAGCAGCGTCAGCAGCAGGGTCTGCTGAAGCCCTTCCAGGATCACCGGGTCAAAGAACCAGCGGGCAAAGACGTGCCACTCCCAGCGGGGGTTAAAGGCGATGGACTGCACCACCGCCGCCAGAATGAACAGGGTAAACACCGCGCCGAGCAGGCGCAGCGGGTAGCGCGCCGGCACGACGCGCAGGGTGGCATGCTGTTTCATGGGTTGCTCCTTAACCGGCGCGGGCGTCAGCGGGGGTCTCCGCGACCGGCACAGCGCTGCCCAGCACTTTGATAAAGCGCAGGCGGCCGTCATGCGGCGGGCGGCTGTACTCTTCCGGATCGCGGTGGATATCGAATTGCGGTTGATACCCCTGTGCGAGGTAGAGGCGCACCGCCTCCGGCTGGCGAAAACCGGTGGTCAGGTACACCTTGCGGTATCCGGCCAGGTAGGCGCGGCGCTCCAGCTCGGCTACCACCTGCAACGCCAGCCCCTGCCGCCGCTGGTCACGGCGCGTCCAGATGCGTTTCAGTTCGGCGGTCTCGGCATCAAAGGGTTTATACGCGCCCATCGCCAGGGTTTCGCCGTCGCGCTCCATCACAATAAACAGCCCCTGCGGCGGCAGATACCATTCGGTCAGCTCCTCTTCTGCCGCGCCGGAGAAGAATTCGCCGTAACGCGCCGCATACTCGCCGAACAACCCGGTAATAATTGGTTGCAGGTCAGCATCCTCTGGGGAGACATCGCGGAAAGTGAATGTGCTCATGGTGCCTCCTTTAATCGCCCAGGCCCGGCGGGTTGATCTCAGACCGGTCAAGGCGCTCAATGCCTTCCCCCCATCGGTTCAGTACCTGGTCATAGGCCCCGCCCTTAATCACCCCGTTTAACGCGGTATTCACCGGCTGCACCAGCCCGCTGCCTTTTTTCAGGGTTACGGCGATGTGCGCCGCGTTTGGCCAGCCGCCATCCACTGTCCCGACCAGCCGGGTTTTGCCGTTCAGCGCCGCTTTCCAGGCACCGATTACGTTCGGGCCGAAATAGGCGTCCGCCCGGCCGGACTGCAACGCCAGCGTCTGCGCCGCGTCATCGGTGCTGTAGACCGGGATAAACGGCTTCAGCCCTTTTTTGCGGTTCGCCTGATCCCAACTGAGCAGAATTGATTCCTGATTGGTACCGGAACCCACGACGATCCGTAACCCGGCAATATCTTCCGCTTTCTCAATGCGGCTAATCGGGCCGTCGGCCTTCACATAAAAGCCCAGCGAATCCTTCCGGTAAGTAGCAAAATCAAATTTTGCTTTACGGTCTTTGGTCACGGTGATGTTACTGATGGCGGCATCATATTTGCCGGAGGCCACGCCCAGCGGCCAGTCCTCCCAGGAGGTGCGCACAATATTCAGCTGCAACCCCAGGCTGTCCGCTACCAGCCGGGCGATATCCACCTCGCTTCCCAGCATGGTTTTATTGTCATCGGCCAGCAGCGTCAGCGGCGGTGAGTTCAGTCCGGCAATCGCCACGGTGAATTTACCCGGGACCGTAAAGTGATAACCGGCCGGGATCTGCGCCACCGCCGCCGGGTTGGCGGCAACGTTAATCGGCGTTTCATTGGCTTTCAGGTCGATCCCATTACCTGCGGCCGGTGTCACCCCGGAAAATAGCAGGCCGGAAAACAGCAGGGCGGTGGTCAATAAAGCAGTTTTCTGCATAGCGCGGCTCTCTCTTATTATTGTCGGGAAGCAGTAACGATCAGACGGTAAACTGGTTGGCCGGTTGCGCCAGCCCAAAGTTGTCACGCAGCGTTTTTCCGGGGTATTCCGTGCGGAACAGCCCGCGCGCCTGCAACAGCGGCACCACCTGGTCCACAAAATGCGGGAAGGTCACCGGCGTGCCGCCGTTGATGATGAAACCGTCAGCCGCCCCGTTTTCAAACCAGTGCTGAAGGCCGTCTGCCACCTGCTCCGGCGTGCCGTGGAACAGCGGGCGCGGCGTGGCCGCTTCCAGTGCCGCCTGGCGCAGCGTCAGCCCCTTTTCACGGGCATTACGTTTGATCTCATCGGTGGTGCTGCGGAAGCTGTTCTGGCCGATGTCGCCCAGCGCCGGGAACGGCGCATCCAGCGGGTATTGGCTGAAGTCGTGATGGTCAAAGAAGCGGCCGAGGTAATTCAGCGCATCCTCAACCGACACCAGCGCCGCCGTCTGCTGGTATTGCTGTTCCACGTCTTCCGCACTGCGGCCGACAATTACGCTGACGCCCTGGAAAATATGCAGATCGTCCGGCTGGCGGCCATTCTCCACCAGCTGGCGCTTCACATCCTGATAGAACGCCTGCGCCTCTTCCACCGTCGGGTGGTGGGTGAAAATGGCGTCCGCGTGGCGCGCCGCCAGCCTTTTGCCGTCCTCCGAGGCCCCGGCCTGGAACAGCACCGGGCGGCCCTGCGGTGTGCGGCCGATGTTCAGCGGCCCCTGTACCTGGAAGAAATCACCGTGGTGATCCAGCGTGTGCAGTTTGCCGGGGTCGAAGAACTGCCCGGAGGCTTTGTCGCGCACAAACGCGCCTTCCTCCCAGGAGTCCCACAGCCCTTTGGTGACCGTCAGGTACTCGTCGGCAATACGGTAGCGCAGTGCGTGATCCGGGTGCTGCGGGCGGGAGAAGTTTTTCGCGGAGCCTTCCAGCGGCGAGGTCACCACGTTCCAGCCCGCGCGCCCGCCGCTGAGGTGGTCGAGGCTGGCGAACTGGCGCGCCACGGTAAACGGCTCGCTGTAGGAGGTGGAGAGCGTGCCGACCAGCCCGAGGTGCTCCGTCACCGTGGCCAGGGCGGAGAGCAGGGTGATCGGCTCAAAGCGGTTGAGAAAATGCGGAATCGATTTCTCATTAATAAACAGCCCGTCGGCAACAAAAATAAAATCGAGTTTTCCCTGTTCGGCTTTTTTCGCCACGCTTTTGGCGAACTCAAAATTAATGCTGGCATCGGCCTGGGCATCCGGGTGACGCCAGGCAGACATATTTCCTGAGGCACCGTGTAATATTGTGCCGAGACGTAATTGACGGCGGGTAGACATTATTTCACCTGCATATTCAGAGTGGGTTTCATTGACTATTCCCGAGGCGGGAGGTGAAGTAAAATAACAATCCCTGCAATTCAAATTTGAAATTGGGCATAGCGCGGCGTAATTACGCCAGATGCGTCAACGCCTGTTCTGCCAGCCGGGCAAAATAGCAGGCAGCCGGGTAGATCAGCCGTTCATCAGGGTTAAAACCGGGATGGTGCAACCCCTCGGCGCTGCCGCTGCCGATGCTGACAAAGGTGCCGGGCACATGGTGGAGGTAGAGGGCAAAATCCTCGCCGCCCATCTGCGGCTCTGACGTCAGCACCTGATAGCCATTCTCTGCGGCGACCCGGGTAGCGAACTCAGCCCAGTGCGGCGTATTGACCAGCGCAGGCGGGCCGGGCTGCCACACCAGCTCAGCCGTGGCCCCGGAGGCGGCGGCGATGCCGTGGATAAGCTGGCGGATATTGTCCGGCAGCGTCTCACGAATGGCGTTGTCATGGGTGCGCACCGTGCCTTCCAGCTCCACCTGCTGCGGCAGCACATTCCAGGTATTGCCCCCGGCGATGCGCGTCACGCTCACCACCACGGAAGCCAGCGGGCTGTAGCGGCGGCTCGGCAGGGTTTGCAGCGCACCGATCACCTGCCCGGCCACCACAATCGCATCAATGCCCTCCTGTGGGCGGGCGGCGTGCGCCCCTTTGCCGGTAAGGCGGATAACGAAGCGGTCAACATTTGCGTAGAATGCGCCGCCCCGTGTGGCAAAAGTGCCGACCGGCAATTCCGGTGCGTTATGCATGCCGAAAATCGCCTGCACGCCTTCCAGCACCCCGGCGTCAATCAGCGTTTTCGCCCCGACAAAGGTCTCTTCAGCGGGCTGGAACAGGATGCGTACCCGGCCGGGCAGATCCGCTTCCCGCGCTTTCAGCAGGCGTGCGGCCCCCAGCATCACACTGGTATGAACATCATGGCCGCAGGCGTGCATCACGCCCGGCTGCCGGGAGGAGAACGGCACCGGGGCAATTTCCTCAATCGGCAGGGCATCAATATCCGCCCGCAAGGCGATTAACGGGCCGCCATGGCCTATTTCCACCACCACGCCGGTTTTTAATGGGTAAGGCAGGGGGGTGAGGCCGTGATTATTCAGCCAGTCGGTAATTCTCGCTGTGGTGGCTATTTCCTTGCCCGAGAGTTCCGGGTTTTGGTGTAATTCTCGTCGCCAGGAAATAAGCTGTTCTTCTAAAGGGAGTGTCATGGTGAGCCTTTTATTAGCAGAAGATAACGGGGCATGAAATAAATCAGGCTGCCACCGTCTGGTGGGCCGCCAGTAATTCCAGCGATGTTAACCGGGCAGCGGCATCACTGATCGGGGTATCAATAATGAACTCTTCGATGCCGTAGCGTTTTTGTAGGCTGCTGAGCTGGGCGTGCACCTGCGCAGCAGTGCCTTTCAGCGTGGCGCTGTGGCGCGGTTCGATCTGGTAGTCAGAGATGCCTGCCTGCCGGACATAAGCTTCGGCCTGTTCCACACTGCCGACGGTAACGCTTTGCCCCTGCGGGCTGCTGACCCGGTAATGCTGCAAATCGGCGGCCAGCAACGCGGCCTCTGCCGGGGAGGCTGCGGCGATCGCCTGCACTGCCACCAGCGCCCGTTGGCCGCCGCTGTTTACGCGGTAGGCCTCCAGCGCCTGTGCCAGATCGGTTTCACTGCCGTTCAGGTGGGCGGCAAACACAAAGTGCCAGCCAAGCCGGGCGGCCAGCAGTGCGCTGCCTTCGCTGGCCCCGAGCAGGAAACGCTGGGCGGGGCGCGTGGGCAGCGGCGTGGCGAGTAACTCGTCCCGCCCATCCCCGTTGGGGGTGGCCTCCAGCCAGTGGGTCAGCTGCGCAAGTTGTTGGCCAAACTCGCCTTTTTCCGCCGCATTGATCCCCTGTTGCAGGGCGCGGGTGGAGAGCGGCAACCCGCCGGGCGCTTTGCCGACGCCCAAATCCACGCGGCCGGGAGCCAGCGACGCCAGCAGGTTAAAATTTTCTGCCACTTTATACGGGCTGTAGTGCTGCAGCATCACGCCGCCTGCACCCACGCGCAGCGTGCGCGTCTGTGCCAGAATCCAGGCGATCAGCACCTCCGGCGAGGGGCCGGCCAGCGCCGCGCTGTTGTGGTGTTCCGCCACCCAAAAACGGTGGAACCCCCACGCTTCTGCCCGCGTGGCCAGCGCCACGGTGCGTGCCAGCGCCTGCGTCGCCGTTTCACCCTCGGCTATCGGGCTTTTATCCAGCAAGCTGAGTCGGTATGCCATTATCGTGTCTTCCTTTTCGCTTGGTCGTGGCGGCAATTATTGAAAGGCACCAGCGCGGAAGTAAAAGAAGAAATATCGCTTAAGGCAGATGGTAAATGGGATTGTCGCACCGGCAGTTCGCATTGCGCCGCAATCACAGCTATTCGTTAAGGAAGCAGATAAGGTATGCTCACCCCCTTTCCGTGACAGCGTCACGTTACGCACAGGCAGATCATTATGACCTCCAGAACATGTAAACAGCAGCACCCGGCCACCCGTGATGACATCGGCGATCTGGTGACCCGCCGGCCGCTGCCCGGTGCCGGGCTGCCGCAGCTTGACCCGTTTTTATTCCTCAACCACCACGGGCCGCAGACCTACCCGGCCAACAACCACGGCCTGCCGTTTGGCCCGCACCCGCACCGCGGTTTTGAGACCGTGACCTTTATCCTGGAAGGGGAGCTGGCGCACCTCGACAGCGGCGGCCATGAGAGCATCATTACCCAGGGCGGCATCCAGTGGATGACCGCCGGATCGGGGCTGGTGCACGCCGAGATTTCGCCCGCCGGCTTTAAACGGAGCGGCGGCCCGCTGGAGATCCTGCAATTGTGGGTGAACCTGCCGTCACGCCTGAAAATGAGCCACCCGGCCTATACCGGCCTCCAGCAGGATCAGATCCCGGCGATTGAGGCCGCAGACGGCAAGGCCACGGTGAACCTGATCTCCGGCGAGTTCGGGCCTCAGCACGGGCCGTTTATCTCGCTGACCGGCGTCACCCTGATGACGGTGCAGTGCCGCTCCGGGGCGGAGATCGCGTTGCCGGCCCCGGCCGGGCGAACGGTGTTCTGCTATGTGGTCAATGGCTCGCTGACATTGGGTGACGAGGCGCTGAAAACCCATCACCTGATTGAGATGAACGAGGATGGCGAATCCGTGGCGCTCACCGCCCACAGCGACGCGGTGATCCTCTACGGCCATGCTGACCCGATTGGCGAACCGGTAGTCTCTTACGGCCCGTTTGTGATGAACAGCCGTGACGAAATCAATCAGGCGATTGCCGATTATCAGTCCGGCAAATTCGGCAACGTGGAACTGGACAGCCACCCGTGACGGGTGGCGAGAACCTGCTGAGGGCGTTATTTCTGCTGTAGTATCCGTGTAAACGCCCCCGTTGGGGGCTTTTTACGAAATAGGTTGTCTGCCAGGCCGTAAGGGGTAGCAGGGAGGAAGGGTGGTAGCGATTAGTTTTGTACCGGCTTCGACTGCTCTGCAATAAACTTGGTTCAAATTACAGAGACACTTAGATTTTAAGTGCAGCAAGCACTACAGCTTCCATTTTCTCTGGCGTGGTGAACGGTGCAAAACGCTTGAGCGGTTTGCCGTCGCGCCCGATCAGGAACTTAGTGAAGTTCCACTTAATCCGCCCGCCCAACACACCAGGCAATTCCTCTTTAAGGTAACGAAACACCGGGTGCGCTAAGGCACCGTTGACCTCTACTTTCTCGAACATCGGGAAGCTCACACCATAGTTGATATGGCAGGTCTGCGCGATGTCGTCAGCGCCGCCGGGTTCCTGTTTACCGAATTGGTTGCAGGGAAAACCAAGCACCACCAGACCCTGAGCGGCGTACTTCTTGTAAAGCCCTTCAAGGCCTGCGTATTGCGGCGTGAATCCACAATGGCTGGCGGTATTCACCACAAGAACCAGCTTGCCGGCGTAGTCGGCCATGGGGATGAGCTGTCCACTCAGACTGGTGGCCATAAGTTGATGAAAAGCGGTCATGTCGACATCCTCGGAATTACTCACATTGCCGGTGCGTTGTGTAAGACAGGATAACTGCCTGTCGATCAGAATGGCACATTTTCCACGTCCTTCCGAAGAAGGCCGGGGTGATCGCGGTTCCAGGCAATGCGTTTTGTCCTGCGCCCCCGGCGGGATCGTTATTCAACGACAATGACTTCTTCGGTCACGAGCCGGACCACGGAAGCCAAGTCGATGAAGTTCACGTGGTCCGGATCCACCTTGGTTGCAAAGTTGTCCGACAGGAAGAGTTTATGCATGTCGTCACTGTTGTCGAACCACGCCTCCACCATGGCATCGAACCGTGGTTCCTCTGAGGTCGCATAATCCGCAGGGTATGAAACCACAAAGCGGCGGATCTTTTTCGCTTCGGGAATGGCAAAAAGTATTGGGGCATGAACGTCCCGACGATAGTCCCTGAATTCCTGAATGCTCATACCTTGCTGGCGCTTGAAACCGATAACGACTTTGATCATGAAAATATCCTTTGACGGTGAGTAATCGGTGCCTCTGCTTCGACAAAGAATAGCCATGAATATCGAAACAAACTATGTTTGAATATCCCTATTACTTTCGAGATTGTCCCCATGGTTACTGATCCTCTATCCGATATTCTCTCGTTATTGACGCCGAAAACCTACATTGCGGGTGGATTTGACTTCGGGGGGAAATGGGCGCTTCAGTTCGAGAAGCATTCTGGCCTCAAATATTTTGCGCTCGTATCCGGCAGCGCCTGGCTCGCCGTCGATAGCGGGCAAGATCCGATAAAGCTTGAGGCGGGTGATTGCGTCCTGCTACCGAACGGACGTCGGTTCCTGATTGCTCAAGACCTCGCCTTCGAGCCAGTCGGCATTGCCACCCTACCCGAAGAAGACTGGAACGGGGGTATCGCGACAGTGAACGGCGGCGGAGAAACAACAATGCTCGGCGGCCATTTCGGATTCGCCGGTGAACATATCGACCTCCTGCTCGGGTCAATGCCTGCCATCCTTCGGCTCCGCGACGAGGATGATAAGGCAGGGCTGCGATGGGCCCTCGATCGTATGCGACAAGAGCTGTTCGGAGCGCAGCCGGGTGGCAAGCTCGTGGTGCAGCATCTCGCTCATTTAATGCTGGTCCAGGCGCTACGACTTTATCTCGCTCACGGCGTGGGAAACGGGGTTGGCTGGCTGTTTGCACTTAGTGATAAAAGGATCGCGGCTGCCGTTGGCGCAATTCATGCGAACCCAGGCAACAGATGGACCTTGCCGGAACTTGCCCAAAAGGCCGGGATGTCTCGATCCAAGTTCGCAGTCAGGTTCAAAAGCATATCCGGAGCGTCGCCAATTGAATATCTAACACGATGGAGGATGATGATTGCATGTCATCGACTCACCAGCGGCACTGAATCTGTCTCCAGAATCGCGCTGTCATTAGGCTATGAATCAGACGCTGCATTCAGTACAGCGTTTCGACGAGTCATCGGATGTTCGCCACGACGGTATTCTTCGAAAAATAAGTCGCTGAACGAAGCCGCTAATGAGTATTTTCCCCCTGATGAAGTGCTCTGCCTACCGTGATTGGCATACACCAATGTCAACAACGTCCGCTTCCGGCACAAAGCAGACAAAAGGTGTCGTTCTCTTTCTGCTTTGAGCAAAAAGCGGACGTTAAAGCAGGCATTCAGCGGTTCAGCGCACTGACGCCCGCAGACGCTTTTGCGGTTATGACTCCCTGAGGCGTGCCAGCATGCTGATCCTGCAGGCGTAAATAATCACGCATAGCAGGAGACTGAGCAATGCGGTGCAGATAAATACCCCCGCACCGGTCATCGCCAGCATCACACCACCGATTAACGGCCCGGCAGCGATCCCCAGCGTCGACAGCGTTGAGGCACCCAGGTAGGCACCGCGATGCTCTGCCGGGGCCAACTGATCGAGCAAAATGTTCAGGTTCGGCATCAGAATCGCTTCACCCAGGCTGAACACAACGGTAGCCGTCAGCCATAGCCAGATTTCCGTCGAACGTATAGAAAAAAAGCAGAGCTGCGAGAAGGCGAAAATCACGCCCCCCAGAAGAATGCGTGTCGGCATGTTGATCTGTGCCAGAAACCGCACAATAAAGGTCTGAACCACCAGCACGGTACAGGCATTAGTGACCAGTATCAGGGTAATCAACTTAACCGCTGCGTTGCCGTCAAGTAAGAGCAGGTACTGGGGCAGTACGGCTTCGTAATGGATAAAAACAACACTGCACAAAAAGCTGCACAGCAGTGCCGCAATGTAGATTTTATCCCTGGCGATAATACCCATCACCTGGTGCAGCTTAACCGCCGGCCCGCTGTTGGCTGGCTGCTCGCCCAGCAGTTTACCCTTGGGGATAAACAGCATCACGTAGACGAAAAAAGGCAGATAGGTCAGCCCGGTTATCAGGAATGTCCCTTTCTGGGATGTCAGGCCAAAGACTATTCCCACCAGCGGGCCAAATACCGCCGCGACGTTGATCAGGTAGTAGCGCATTTGAAGGGCAAGCGCGCGGCGACGGCGGTCACCAAGCAAATCACTCATCAGTGCACGCACCGGGGGATCGACCCATGCAAAGCAAACGCCAATGATCATCAGGCCGGTGATAAACAGCCCCATCCCGGTGGCCTGCGCCAGGGTGATATATCCCACGGCGGAAAACCCACAGCCCAACAGAAGAATAACCCGTCGTCCCAGCCTGTCCGAAATCTGCCCGCCATACATACCGAGCACCACCGAGATCAGCGCGCTGCTGGTCATAGCCATGCCAATGACGATCGGCGACATGTGGTAATTCTGCGTCATGATCACCGCGATAAACGGCCATGCCATAAAATAGCTAAAACGTATGATGAGCGTAAAAAAAAGCAGCGCATGGACAGTCGCCGGGAAGGATTTCAGCGTCTGGAATAGACCCGGTGCCGCACAGACTTCAGCGGTGGGTTTCGTTATCATAAATGATCCTTTTTATTGAATTTATTAACAGGCCGGGTCGCTAAGAAATATAACTTTCTAAATAGTAATAAGATTTTTATTCGATGGTCGCAACAGCAATGTTAAAGGAATGTTTAATTCGCCAGCTTGTGGTGTGAGTGGGCTGTGTTGCAGGCAAATATAAGGAGATGAGTGAAACGGGCAATAAAATGCGGTAGTTAATACTGATGTTAACGGCAACCCGTTGCGGCCCATCGCCTGAAAAGCGTTAAACCCTGTCGGTATTCTGTTCGTGAAAGGCCGTGCTGAGATTACCAAGCCCAACGCGAGGCTGCTGTCGTTGCAGTAACGTAAGAAACGAAAAAGCGCTGGTGGCCGCTGCCGGGCAAACCACCCTGATGCGGATTATACTTCCCCGGCAGCCTAAAAGCCCGGTAGGGCTTCTGGTTATGCAGCAGGACGCTCATTCCAGGCGTCATGCGCTAACAGATTGCCGTCTTTATACAGGTGGGTGATCTTCTCGTAGTTCAGTGCGACCTCTTCCATGTGGCCTGTACCCGGACAGCTCCGCGTATCGTACATAACCGGACTGACCAAAATGACTTTTACGTTTTCCAGGGTGATCCGGTAATACTCCACTTCCTGCCCGGCATCGTTGATGTGGTAGAACCTGAACTCAGCAGATTTTAGCGTCTGCCCGGTTGCCGCCGCTTTGAAGAGATACGGCGATGCGCTATCAAGCTCTTTGGTAAACTGGAACGGAGAGTGCTGACGAGTGCTGGTCACCTTTCCTGTCATGGGATCGGTAGGGAGGCTTAAGCTGTGGTGATATGCGCGAATTTCCATGCTTCCTTCACGACCTTGCACATCGGAAGAACCACGGATCACTGCGCCGCCATCGTCGGTCAAAAATAAGTGAATAGGTATAGCCATTTAAACGCTCCTTGCTTGTATTTAGTCGTATAACCAGCGCCCAGCTTTTGCTGATTCGATCAACATACCAATAGTGAAATCAGGTACAGGTATGGGTGGTAATTTTTTGAAGGGATTCCATGAGAAAGGTTCGTCAGGATAGTAGGTTTCAATTTTGAAGTTTCCCTTATCAACCTGGAAAGTTGTAAAAAACTCTTCCATAAGTTCTTCTGCTTCACCTACATCTAACTGCATATCTGTATCCAGATCAGTATCAGGATTTAACTGCCTTTGCTTTTTCTCATTTTGGAACAAATAAACGCCATTGTAGCGTCTGACCAGTGCGTAAATACGGCGGTCAATATTATCTACCATAATTTATCACCATCCCTTGCTATACGGTTGTAATCACGTATAGAGCAGTAGGTGATCTGTGATACATCAGCAAGTAAAATCACTTCACCTACAAGAGGGAACGTTCGCCCGACAAAAGTACTTATTTTGGCAACCATCCTGCGTTCTGCTGTCCATGGAGTGTAACCTCCAACCCATGTTGGTAGCTTTATTCCTAGCGGGAATTTTGCAGTTTTAAAAAGTCTCCTCATGGATTTGGATACACGTGAAGTCCCCTCTTTGGCCCCTTTGGGTTTTGTCCTTGTTTTTTGGTTGTTAACACCACTATAGAGAGCAGCTACTGCTGCAATGTCTTTTATCCCAAAATGATCCGCTGTGTTCATCACAAATACCATGAAGAATAATTCACTGGCAGTAAGATTCGAGTGTCCCGCATAGAAGTATGTTCCGTTAAGCTCTTCAACCGTATCCATCGGTTACCTACTCCTTTATAGGTATATAATTCCCGTATAGTAACTGTGTGTATTGGATTCGGTCAATAAAATCATCACGTGCGTTATTGTAGGCAAGGCCGGCGCCAGACCCCTTGTTTAGCAGCGGTAACCATAAAAAAACGGCTCCCACAGGGGAGCCGTTTTCATTAGCGGTACAACAGTTTAAGCGTAACGCTTACTTGTCCAGCGCGTAGGCAATCACGTAGTCACCGCGATCCGGGGACTGGCGTGCGCCGCCGGCGGAGATCAGGATGTACTGTTTGCCGGTGGTCGGTGAGACATAGCTCATCGGGCCACCCTGGCTGCCCACCGGCAGGCGTGCTTTCCACACTTCTTTACCGGTAGAGGAGTCAAACGCACGCAGGTAGTAATCCTGGGTACCGGCGATGAACACCAGGCCGCCTTGTGTGGCCAGCGTACCGCCCAGCGTCGGCATACCGACCGGCATCTGCACACGCATTTTCACGCCGAACGGGCCGGTATCCTGCACGGTGCCGACCGGCACCTGCCAGACGATTTTCTGGGTTTTCAGGTCAATCGCGGACAGGGTACCGAATGGCGGTTTCTGGCACGGAATACCCAGCGGGGACATAAAGCGGTTTTTGTTAACCGCATACGGCGTGCCTTTCAGCGGCACCGCGCCCATACCGGTGTTGATTGCTTCACCGCCGTTGCTGCCGCGGGCGATCTTACTGGTGTCGGCCGGAATCATCTGCACCCACAGGCCAAGACGCATGTCGTTGACGAAGATGTAGTGATTGTTCGGGTCAGTCGACAGGCTGCCCCAGTTCATGCCGCCCAGGGAACCCGGGAAGCTGAGCGCCTTGTCGGTGCCCGGCACGGTGAACAGGCCGTCGTAACGCATGGATTTGAAGCCAATGCGGCAGGCCAGCTGGTCAAACGGCGTCGCGCCCCACATGTCGGACTCTTTCAGGGTTTCCGCGCCAATCTGCGGCATCCCGGTGGAGAACGGCTGGGTATCGGAATACTGCTCGTCTTTGATGTCGCTTTTCTTAACCGGCTTCTCTTCTACTTTGGTCAGCGGCTGGCCGGTCATACGGTCCAGCACAAAGATCTGGCCCGCTTTGGTGCCGAATACCACGGCCGGCTTGCTGCTGCCGTCTTTCTGCGGGAAGTCGATCAGGCTCGGCTGCATCGGTACGTCAAAGTCCCACAGATCGTTGTGCACGGTCTGGTAAACCCACTTCTCTTTACCGGTGGTGGCATCCAGCGCCAGGATCGAGGTCGCGTATTTGTGGTCCAGCGGGGTACGGTTGCCGCCCCACAGGTCAACCGAGGAGCTGCCCATCGGCATGAACACGGTGTTCATCGCCGGATCGTAGGACATCGGCGCCCAGGAGTTCGGGGTGCTGCGGGCATAGGTCTGGCCCGGTTGCAGCTTCATGTTCGGGTCCTGGTTGCCCGGGTCGAACGCCCAGCGCATTTCACCGGTGATCACGTCGAAGCCACGCAACACGCCGCCCGGCATGTCAGTCTGCACGTTATCCGCGATACGGCCGCCGACGACTACCGTCGTCCCGGCGAGGGTCGGGGCGGAGGTCAGCTGGTATTTCGGATCCTGTGCGTCGCCGAGGCCCGCTTTCAGGTCAACCACACCGTTGGTGCCGAAGTTCTGGCAGATCTGGCCGTTGTCGGCGTTGACCTCAATCAGACGGGCATCGATGGTGTTCATGATCAGGCGACGCTGACAGGTATCACCGGCAGCCAGCGCCGGGGCCGGTACCGGGGTCGAGCCCGGCGCGGTCGGCTGGGTCAGCGGTTTGGTGGCGTCAAAGTAGGCCAGGCCGCGGCAGCGGTTCCAGACTTCCGCCTGCGCGTTCACTTCGTGACGCCAGATCTCTTTGCCGTTGTCGGCATTGACGGCGATCACGTTGTTATGCGGCGTACACAGGAAGATGCGGTCACCCACCTGCAGCGGGGTTTGTTGGTCTTCCGCGCCGTTGCCGGTCGGGCTGTCAGGAATGTCGCCGGTGTGGAACGTCCAGGCGACTTTCAGATCTTTCACGTTGTCGCGGGTGATCTGGTCCAGTGCCACAAAGCGGCTGCCTTCCGGCGTGTTGCCGTAGTTATCCCAGTCTTTCTGCGCATGCGCTTTATCAACCGGCACCAGGGGAAGCGGTTTACCTTCAAACGCAACGGTCGGGTGCGGCTGGAACATCTGCACCAGCGTTGCCACCATGCCCACGGCCAACACCACGGCCAGGCCATAAGAGACCCCGGTCAGCGGCGCTTTGCCTTCGCGCTTGCGCAGCGCAGGCCAGGTAGCGAAGGCCACCAGCATTACGCCGGCCGGCACCATCAGGCGGGAGACCAGCGGCCAGAAGTCGAACCCGACTTCGCTCAATGCCCAGATCACGGTGCCGATGAAGAACAGCAGCAACAGCGCAACTGCCGATGACTTACGGCGGAAGAACTGAATGGCTGACAGCACCACCACGATACCCGCAATCAGGAAGTACCAGCTCCCGCCGAGTGAGACCAGCTGGCCTCCCCCGATGGCAAAGAACAGGCCGATGGCGAGTAACACCAGCCCAAAAAGTACAGACCATATGCCCAGCGCGCGGGAGGCGCGGGCTCTTGTTTCAGCCATAACACAAACTCCTGGAGAAATAGTGCACCAGTGAAAAGAGGGATGCGCAGTAAACCCGTAACAGAACCGGGCCGCCGGGCAGAAGCACTCTTTATCCATCAGGCTATTTCTGGATAGAAAATACGGAATGGATTCCGTGACAGACCATTACAGTTCGCAACGTGCGTAATAAATCACCGGCGATCTATAAAGCGCGCGTAGTGTACCATCTGGTACATAGGGAGTGAATAACCCATAACAATGAGACTACTAGCTAATAGCATTTTTGCTACAAAAATGAGGCGTTGTGATAAGCCGGAACCATCTATAAAGGGCTATTTATCATTGCTGCGTACAGCGTCGCAGGCAGGAGAACCCCTATAAAACGGGATGCATAGCGAGGTCAGGTAAATTTAATGGCGAAAAATCAATCGTTTATCCGTCATTATTTTTTACTCATGATTTTTATTTGATTTAACAATTAATTAATAATTGTGCTGGTTATTTTATATACAAAACAAAAGGATAATGTTCCAGATGATACGCAATCCGGAAGCGGCGACATTATTTCAGTGTGTCAGCGTGCAAGGTTTCAAAATGTGATACAGCATTAGTTTCAGTGTGTAACTAGTGTCGGATAAATAATAAAAGTGTGAGTAAATCATCCTCAAAACGTAACGAAAATTAAACATTACCCCTCTAAATTGGCTGTGTCCTCAACGAGGGAGGGCTACGCAGGGTAGTTGACCTGCCGGTGGATAACGTGATGGTGAAAAGCGCCGTGCTGCGCTCCGGCATCAACAACCTGTTTGACAAAGAGTACCTGACCTCGGCGCGGATCACGGTGTTTAACGCCGCTGCCTATAATGGTGTGATGCCGCTACGCCGTATTACCACGTTGGCGAGGAGCGCACCTTCAGTGTCTTGCTGGAAGCCACCTGCTGATGAAGAGCCAAGCGATGAATGCCACCCTGTTACACGACATTATTTTTTACGTGAGGTACGCCGCCCCAGCGGTCTCGCTGATGAGTGTTATTGAGCGCGCAATCCGTTTCGCCTGGACGCAGAAACAGGCCGCGCGGCTATCGACACACAAGGAAACGCCCTGGGCAGAGAGCGGGGCGCAACGTTATGCCTGACGGCCGTTTCATCAGGTGGCTGCGACGCCACCTGCAGCGGGTGATCTGCGGCAGCTGGCTATTGACGCTGGCACACCCGGCTGCGGCCCGGTTTGACATCCCCGGTTATGAGCTGGTCTACAATGCCCCGGCGGAGACGCCGCTTCAGGCGGATGACCTGCGCACCGGCGAAGCGGTCTGGCGCGAGATGTTTGCCGGCGCGCAAGAGCGCATCGACATCGCCCAGTTTTATGTGGCGGGCCAGCCCGGCTCCCGGCTGGAGACGGTGCTGGCGGCGCTGCGTGAGGCGGCCGGGCGCGGGGTAAAAATCCGCCTTCTGCTGGAGGACAAGGGGCTGCGCATCAGCACGCCGGAGACGCTGGCGCAACTTCAGGCGATCCCCGGCCTGGCGCTGCGTATAATTCCCTTCGGCAAACTGGCGGGCGGCATTATCCACGCCAAATACCTGGTGGTGGACGGCTGCACGGCGTTTGTCGGCAGCCAGAATTTTGACTGGCGTGCGCTGGAGCATATTCAGGAGACCGGGCTGCGCATCACGGATGCGCCGGTGGTGGCGCAGATTGCGGCGGTGTTTGAGCAGGACTGGCAGGCACAGCCGCGGCTGGTAACCGGCCAGCCGGTGCCGGGGGTGGCGCAGCAGGCTCCGGTGGAGGATCTGTTCCACGGCAACTATCTGGTGGCCAGCCCGCGTGACTGGAACCCGCCCGGCGTGCGCGATGCACAGGCAGTGCTGCCGCGCCTGCTCGATTCCGCCACGCAACGCATCCGCGTGCAGGTGATGGAGTACGCGCCGCTCTCCTACGGGCCGGGCAAAAGCCGCCCCTTTTACCCGTTGATCGACAACGCCCTGCGCCGTGCCGCCGCGCGCGGCGTAAAGGTGGAGCTGATGGTAGCGGACTGGAACACCGGCATGCCCGCCATCGCCTGGCTGAAAAGCCTGGCGCTGGTGCCGAATGTGCAGATTAAAGTCGTCACCATTCCCCCGGCGTCGGGCGGCTTTATCCCGTATGCGCGGGTGGTACACAGTAAAATCATGACCATTGACGGGCGGCTCGGCTGGGTCGGTACCAGTAACTGGAGCGGCGGCTATTTTGATAACTCCCGCAACCTGGAGCTGGTGATGAACAGCGATGTCATGGCCGCGCGGCTGGATGGGCTTTACCAGCAACTCTGGGAGAGTGCATTCGCCGCGCCGCTGCGCATTGAGTATGACTACCCGACGCCAAAGCCGGGCGGGGAGAAGGCACCGTGACGCATTTCAGGGCGCAGTTGACGAACGCGGGGTTATCCTCAATAGTAAAGTTATGATTAAACGTCGTTTTACCCTGACTACCCGAACCACCATGACCGCTGCGGCGGACGTGGGGACGGCATGCTGAGGTAAAACGGCATTTCCCACGCCCCGCCGGTTTCGGACGGGGCAGGCATAATCTCCCCGCCGCCCGGTCTGAAAGGAGTCATGCCATGTCCGAATCTTCTGTTCGTCAGGCCCTGCTGGTGATTGATATGCAGAACGGCCTGTTTTTCGCTGATCCCCCGCCTTTTGGCCGCGATGCGCTGCTGGAGAACATCAATACGCTGATCGATCACTTTCACCAGACCGGGCAACCGGTGGTGTTTATCCGCCACACCGGCCCGGCCGGCTCACCGATTGCCGAGGGAACGGCATTATGGTCGCTGGTGGCCGATCTGCATATTGATGAACAACAGGACAAAATGATCAATAAGCACCGGACGGGCTGTTTCGAGGAGACGCCGCTGGCCGCGTGGCTCCAGGCGCAGGACGTGGGGGAAGTGGTCATTACCGGCCTGAAAACCCAATACTGCATTGACACCGCCTGCCGCACCGCAGCCGGGCAGGGGTTTCGCGTGGTTCTGGCCGCCGATGCCCATAGCTGCATGGATACCGCCGACCTGACCGCCAGCCAGATTATCCGGCACCACAACACCACGCTGCACGGTGCCTTTGCGCGGGTAATGGATCATCAGACGGTATGTAACGTATAACATGATGGCTGGCGCGGGGCCTCACCGCGCCGGCTTATTCAGAAAGCAGGTGGGCCTTTATCAATAAAATAATTATATGGAAATAAATCTGTCATAAGGGAAATGTATAAAAATAGGGATAAATGTCGCCCGGTCTGGATCGGTTATTCTTTTTTATAAATCGGTATACCCTTTTCTGATGCGGCGTAATTCCTTATGTGTCTCACCCCGTCTATATCAATGTATAGCCTGTAAGATAATGAATTTAAATAATTTCATCGTGGAAAAGATGTATAAATACTTTATCTGTCGGGCGTCATGTGCTTTAAGCCGTTGACAAATGAAGCAGCGGATTTTAGCTTTTATAGGTATTTTAAAATCAGTCCTGCCTTTTATTATGGTTGTCCTTAACGTCCTATTACCGGCTGCGGTTATCAACGGAATGTTATTAGCCTGAGTATTCACCCGGTGCTTATCGGCATGACGCCGGTTTTCAGCGGGTGCGCTATTCATGATTTAAGGAGAGATAATGCTAAAAGAACGTGCCCGCCTTGCTGAGCGCAGTGTGATAGATATTTACGACACTATTCAGCATATATACACCCTGCCCACTGATGATGCCCAACACAGGGTGGTGGAGTTGATGTCTCAATTCCGGCCCGATTTCCGGATGCTGACGCCTGAGGGAACCTGGCTGAGTTATGGGCAGGTTAAGCGCTTTTTTAAAAGTAACGCAGGGGTACAACCGGGGCTGCGTATTGAGGTCAGCCAATGCGAAACGCTGGCCATTGAAGGATCGCTGGTGGCCGTCCGTTACCGGGAAACCTACCATGCGAAAGGGAAAACGACCCATCGTGTGTCGGTGGCAATGATTGATGTCTCCACCCAACCGGCCCGCTGGCGTTATCTGCAAGAGCGTAGTCTCAGCACCTGACACCCTACTCAGCCTGCCCCTGACTTGACCACTTAACAATGCGCGCATACACTAGTGGTCAAGTATCGGGAGGTTTTATGAGCACAATGACCGGATCTCGTCAGTTAAATGAACTACAGGTGTTACTGCAAAAACGCTTTGACTCCATGCTTAGCGCGTTAATGCCTGAATTTGCTGAAAAGGCAAAGGCCAGTGATGCGCTGGTTCTGCCCGACAGCGAACTGTTTCAGCTGCTCTATTCCACAGTGCTTGAGAACAGCGCCAGAACGCCCGAACGTGAATTGCGTAAGTTAAAGCGCCGGGCAGAAAACCTGTCAGCGTTTTATAAGCATATTGAACAGCTGGGTGGCGTGATTAAAGTCGGGGATGTTGCTGATATTTTAGGTATTTCACGCCAGGCAGTTAATTTGCGGGTGAAAGGGAATAAGTTAATTGCGTTCAAAAAGAACAGCGATCATGTTTTCCCGCTGTTCCAGTTCACCGAAGGGGGGCTGCTGCCTCACTTTGAAGAGGTGATGAAAGCGATGCACAGCGATATCGGGCCGGTTGCACGCATCTCGTTTATGACCACGCCCCTGGCTCACCCCCGCGGCAAAAGCAAAACCCCGCTTGAGATTATGCGTGAAGACAGCAGCAGCGAGGATATTTCGGCCATGCTGCGCGCCGCCCAGCAGTTGGGTGAACAGATTGCGGCTTAACCGCCTCTCTTTCCAAAGAGCATGCAGTTAACGCCAGACACGCTCAGAGCGGAACAATAGCAAAGCGCAGTACCTCTTCAAGCAGCTCTTCCGCCGTGATGTCGGCATAAGGCCAGTGGGTGGGCATGGCGTCGGCATCGCGGTAGTCGGCCAGATTTTGCATCCCCGCATCATCAAACCTCTCTTCATCAGATTCCCAGACGGCATAACAGAAATCCGCGCTGGGAAAGTGCCGCGAAAAATAACACACCCCATCAAACTCATCCCTGGCGAGTGCGTAGAGGCACGCCATCACCCGCTGCGTCACGCGGTAATCCTCCCCCACGGAAACATCTAACGTCATATGCAACATGCCGAGCAGTTTCCCCACATCAACAAACCGCAGTGTGCGCCGCGGGCGAATCAGGCACATCCGTGCGTTTTCAATATCAGACGCATCGATAAATTTCAGCCCCTCCCGGTGCATCAGCCGGCCATAACTCTCCGCCAGCGCGGACACGGCTTTGTCTGCCATATAACACACGCCAAAAGAGCCATCGGGCGCATTATACCGGCCGTCACCGGTGCCGAAATAGAGCGCGGAGGGCCACGCTCTGCGCTGCCAGCGCTTCAGCGTCTCCACTGCCGGTGAATGCGTGGGCAAGCGGTTCGCGTCAAAGAGGGCGGTGATGTGTTGTTCCAAATATGGGTAATCCAATGCCGGAGGGGTTGGCATTATGTCGTGCTCCCATGACGTCATGATGCGTTGAGCAGGTAGTTTAACAGAACGCTATACCGTGAATGACGCTCAATTATACGACGATGGGCAACACAGACAAAAAAGCCCCTCAAAAAGAGGGGCTTAGATATTTACCTTCACCAGGCCATCAGGTTGCCGGGGTTTGTGAAGGCGGTGGGGTGTCGTCAGAGAAGTGTTTCTTGAAGTGCTTCTCCAGCTGCTCCAGCGTTTTGCCTTGGGTTTCCGGCGCGAACAGCACCACGAAGATCCCCCCGGCGATGCCGACGGCAGCAAACACGAAGAAGCTCATCGACAGGCCAATCGCCTGTAACAGCATCGGGAACGACAGGGTAATGGTGAAGTTGGTCATCTGCATCGCGAACACTGAAATCCCGTTCGCACGGCCACGGATGCGCTGCGGGAACATCTCTGACAGCAGCAGCCAGGTCACCGGCGACAGTGCCGCCTGCTGGAAGCAGAGGAACAGCAGCATACCGGCCAGGATCATATAACTGCGCAGCATGTTCGGCTCACCGTGCACCGTCTCCGGCATAAAGTAGCTCAGCGCACCGATAATCAGCAGCATAGACGTACAGCCCATCTGGCCAATCATTAACAGCGGACGGCGGCCGATTTTACTCAGCAGCATGATCCCGACAAACGTCATGATCACCGAGATCGCCCCGTTGCCAATGGTCGCAAACAGCGCAGCGTTGGTGCCCATCCCGGTTGACTGCAACATGGTCGGCGCATAGAACATGATGGTGTTGACGCCGGAAAGTTGCTGGAGCATCGCAACACCAATCCCCAACAGCACCAGGCGCTTCATCCAGGTCGAAATGGTTTTTTTACGGCGGTTGTGGCGCTCACCTTTCTGGGTCGCGGCTTTGCGGATCTCCGCCATTTCACGCTCAACAAAGCGGGAGTGGCGGGTGCGCTCCAGCACGTCACGCGCTTCGCTGAAGCGGCCGTGCATCGCATACCAGCGCGGGGTGTCCGGCAGGAACAGCATCCCCACCCACATCACCACCGCAGGCACACAGGCGATACCCAGCATCCAGCGCCAGGTCGCCTCGCCACCCCAGACTTCGTTGATCGCGGCGTTACTGGTGTAAGCCAGCAACTGGCCGGAGACCAGCATCAGCTCCTGAAGCGTCACGAACTGCCAGCGACGGTTGGCCGGGACAATCTCCGCGATATAAACCGGCACAATTGCGGCGGCGGCACCCACGGCCAGGCCGAGGATAAAGCGGCACAGGATCATGATGTGCGCGGTCGGCGCGGTAGCGCAGCCCAGTGAACCGGCCATAAAGATCAGTGCCATGACCAGGATGACTTTTTTACGCCCGAAGCGGTCAGCGATACGCCCGGCGATGATGGCACCAAACGCAGACCCCAGGATCAGGGAACTGGTCACCAGCCCGGTGGTAAGCGGGGTCAGGTGCAAGTCATGTTTCATAAACAACAGCGCACCGGCGATAACCCCGGTGTCATAGCCAAACAGCAGGCCACCCAGCGTGGCGATAACAGCAATGACTTTCACCAGCGGTTCAACCGGCGTTTTGGCGGTCATCTTCGCGCCCGCTTGTTCGTTAACAGTATTATTCGTCACACACACTCTCCCTATAATTATTGTCGTGATGACATCCGGTGACGTTTACGCGCCACTCTTAAACTGGTGCAACAATAATTAAGATTAGGCAGAGATGTGACGCAGCGCTAATTTTTGCAATTCAATCGCTATAAAAAGCAGCAAGCGTCACAATTTGATCGGAAATAGTTTCGTGGTGGAATGAATTTTTCCAGGGCAATGGGCGGCCTTAACTGCCGGGCGAAAGATGCCCAATCCGGAAATAGTCTGCCCCCGGATCGGGTTGCGCGGGCATCTCGGGCGTAAAGCCCATCTCCAGGCGTTCCCAGCGGGCGGTGTCCCATGCCAGCAGCGCGCCCGGCTGCTCCGGGGGCTGGGTAGCAGAGGTGAGATCGCTGAAGGGCGCAACCGGCGTAAGCCGGCGGCACGCTACCCGGCACCCGGCAAGCATAGCGGCATCCGGGGCATGTAAAACCGGCCAGCAGAGAATCTGCGGCCAGCCGAAAGCCGCGGTCAGCGCAGCAAAGCCGGGGCTGCACAGGAAACGCTGCATCGCCTGGCTCTCCCGCCATAGATAAAACGGCGCGTAGCTGTTCTCCTGCGCGCCGAGCTGTGCGTCCTGCCGGTCAGCATAGAGGTATGCCTTAAACACCAGACCGGGGAAACCGTCCAGCTTCGCGCCGTTATCGCGGATGCGGCGGGTGATGATGCCCATGTCATAGTCGGCCGGCAGCACAAACCGGTATTGCATCGCAATCATACGGCCTCCGGGTTGAACATCTCACCGCGGCTGAAACTCCACTCCTCCGCCTGATTAAAGGTTATCACCACCATCACATCTTCCGGCGGGATGCCCAGCTCCCGGTGCAGTGCCTGCGCCAGATGGTAATAAAGCGCCTGCTTCTGCGCCCGGCTGCGTGGCTTACCGGCGGTAATCGTGAACAGGATAAATTGGTCACTGCGCGGGCCGCCGAGATAATCCCGGTCAGCGATCAGCTGGTGGGCCGGGTAGCAGTCAATCACCTGAAAGCAGTCAGCCGGCGGGACGGCGAAATGCGCCACCAGCTGCTGGTGGAACAGGGTAGAAAGCTGTTGCAGCCACTCAGCAGAACGGCCTTCGCGCAGGGCAATACGGGTAACAGGCATAGTGAATCCCCCATGGTTTATGGTTCAAGGCGGGTAAGGGCGCTGGCCGCGGCCGGCCACCCGGCATAAAACGCCAGATGCGTCACGACTTCCGCCAGCTCCTCTTCGCGCACGCCATGTTCTTTGGCGAGGGCGAGGTGGAAAGGCAATTGCTCCAGACGGCTCTGCGCAATCAGGGCGGCCACGGTGATCAGGCTGCGGTCGCGCAGGGAGAGGTCAGGGCGTTGCCAGAGATCGCCAAACAGGACGCGATCGGTCAGCTCAGCCAGTTTCGGTGTTTTATCATTCATTGCCGCCGGGGCGGAAAGGGAGGGGCGCATGGTGTTCTCCGTGACAGGGTAGATGCCGCAGAGCATAAGCGGTTAACATAGTACTGAATATCGAATTAGTCAGGACTCATCATCCCAGAAAACAGGATTAACTATGAATAAGCGGCCACGGTGTTTTGATCTGGATGCATTACAGAGTTTTGTCACCGGCATTGAGCTGGGCAGTTTTGCGCAGGCAGCGGAGCGCCTGGGCCGCTCGACCTCGGCGGTGAGTGCGCAACTGAAAAAGCTTGAGCAGCAGTGTGGCGTGGCGCTGGTGGAGAAATCGGGGCGGCATCTGGTTCCCAGCCGCAGCGGCGAAGTGTTGCTGGGCTATGCGCGGCGATTGTTGGCGCTTAACGGCGAGGCGGCGCTGGCGGTAGGCGGTGGGGCGCTGTCCGGCCCGTTGCGCGTGGGGATGCAGGAGGATTTTGGCGAGCGGCTGTTGCCGGCTGTACTCGGCGCTTTTTCCCGGGCGCACCCGGAGGTGCAACTCACGGCGCGTATTGGCCGCAATGCCGAATTGCTGCACGGCATCGCCGCCGGGGAGCTGGATCTGGCGCTCTGTTGGCAATGGCAACAGAGCACGCCGTGGATGGCGTCATTAGGGGCAGTGCCGCTGCGCTGGATTGGTGCGCAGCCGGAGGACGCCGCGCGTTTTCGTGATACCTCTACGCCGCTGCCGTTGGTGATGTTCGAAGCGCCGTGCCTGATGCGCAGCCGCGCCACCGAGGCCCTCGACCGGGCGGGCATTCCCTGGCGCATTGCGCTGGAGAGCCGCAGCCTGCAAGGCATCTGGGCGGCGGTCTCGGCCGGGCTGGGCGTCACGGTGCGGGCGGATGCCGGTTTGCCGGAGAACCTGTACCGGCTGGAGGCGGCGGCACTGCCTGCGTTGGGCGTTGCTGGGATCACGCTGCATCAGGGCAATGCGGTGCTGACGGATGCCGCCCTCAGCCTGAAGTCACAGCTCTGCCGTGAGCTGGCGCTGAGGCTTAATCCGGCTGTCTGAACGGCTCATAAACAAAATTTTTTGCTTTCATATGGTAAAAATGCGGAACTCATCTATAGTGATGAGCGCCCTCGTCAATGAGGGATTGTCTGAAAACCAGGCAAGAATAACAGCGTTTGCAAGGATACACGGAATGTTCTACCGCATTATCACCCTTATGATTGCTTGCTCTTTCTCTCTGTGGATTCTTTTCATTTCCCATCCTTCCCAGTTGGGCACCCTGTCCCAGCTCGGCATCCGTTTGATCAGTCAATGAAATACGGCCGCGTTGAAGCGGCCGGACAGCTCAGCGTTTCAACCAGCCTGCCAGCACACGCGTCAGCCAGGGCATCCAGAAGAACACCACCAGCGCAACGACCGTGGCGTCATTCAGCAAGTGGCCGGGCAGGGTGCCGGTCAGGGAAGGCACAATCTGATGCCAGAAGCGCGGTGCCAGTTCGGCTGACGGGAAAATCACGGCCAGCGTCAGCAGGTACTGTTTCCAGCGTGCCGGGCGGCGGACACCCGGCTGCGGTGGGGTAAACCAGAACTGGCTCCCGGCCTGCACTTCAATGCGATCGCCGCCGTCCAGCAGCGGTGCGGCATCGGCCAGCAGCGATTTCCGCTCAGCCGAGGCAGTCCAGCGGGTCAGGTTTTCCAGCGTATCGAAACGGATTAATACCGTATAGGTCTGGCCTTCCGCGCCGGGCCGGATGACATTCACCCCGCGATGCCCCTCAAACTGCTCTGCCACCGGCATAATGCGCCGCAGCCAGCGTTCATACGCCTCCTGTTGCTGTGGCTGGAGGGTATGGGTAATCACCAGCGTAACCGGTTCTGCATTTGTCATGGCCTGAGTCCCTTATTTTATCTGGCAGGATCGCGGCAGCGCCGATAACGCCGCGAGAGAATAACGCGCCCAAATGTCAGCGGCACCGGGCAAAAACTATTCTACGCAGGGCGGAGTGAAAAAAATAATCAGTATTGTTAACGCTGTTATTCAGGGAAGGCGAAAAACATACGCTGGTGGCGGCGGGAATAATAACGAATAAAGGGGAGCAAGCAGAAAGGGGATAAAAGGGTAACCGCAATGCCGGGGGAAGGGCATTGCGGCATGGCCGGTTACGGCATCGGCATTGGCCAGTTTTCGGGGGTGTGGCTCATGATTTCCACAAACAGATCTTTGGCGTGGTTCCCGTACAGCGCCATATCGGCACTGGTGATCCCCAGCAGGCCCATCACAAACCAGCAGGACATGGTAATCCCAATGCCGCTGGTAAGAATGGCCAGGCCGTGGCGGCTGGCTTTTCGCAAATTAATATTCAGTGTACTGGCAAAAAACATGACAACGGCGCTGAGAATTTCCCAACGCGCCAACACAACGCTGGTGGCAATGGCACTCATGGTTCGGATCCTTAATAACTCAATGCTTACCGCGTTCAGGCGTTATTGGGGTCGCACGTTGCGCGGTGTAAAGCACTTAAGACAAATTACATGGAAGTGTGATAGTGGTCACATTATATACGGCTTTTTTTCGTCGATCAAAAAATAAACGCTCGAAAAATCAATGAATGGCTAAGACGCTTTAAAAAATCTTTTAAATATCCTGCTATTTGTTGAATTCTTGTTTCTAAAGTGTTCACTTTTTATTGTGGCGTTGCCATGATGGCAGGCGGGTAACTACCCTTAGGGGGTATCAACCCCTGAAACTGGCCGGCATGCCCGGCCGGCAGCCTTTGACACGCAAGGAGTGATGATGGCGGATTCATTAGTGATTTTTTTACATGGGGTCGGCAGCCGCGGCAGCGATCTGTCGGTATTGGCCTCTTTCTGGCAGCCCCGGTTACCGGAAACGCGCTTTAGCGGGCCGGATGCGCCTTTCCCGTTTGATGGTGGCGGCAGCGGGTTTCAATGGTTCAGCCTGAACGGCGTGACGCCGGAAAACCGCCCGGCGCGCATTCAGGCAGCGCGCGAAGCCTTTGACAGCACGCTGAACCGCGTGCTGACGCAGCACAATATGGCTGACCGGCTGGATCGGGTGGCACTGGTGGGGTTTTCCCAGGGGTCAATCATGGCACTGGATGCCGTGCTGAGCGGGCGCTGGCCGGTGGCGGCGGCGGTGGCCTTTTCCGGGCGCCTGGCCTCGCCGCCGCCTTATCAGCCAGCGGCAAACAGCCGCGTGATGCTGATCCACGGCACGGCTGACGCAGTTATTCCCTATCAGGAGAGCGAAAAGGCGAACCAGGCGCTGCTGGCCGCCGGGGTCGACAGCCAATTGCTCATTGAGCCGGGGCTGGGGCATACCTTGTCTGAAGAGGGCGCCACCCGCGCCGGGGCGTTTCTGGTGGAGACATTAAAAGGGTAATCCCTTTAATGCGTCACCAGCGCCAGCGTAAAACCGTCCCAGCCTTTACTGCCCACGGTTTGCAGGGCAGTGGCGGTCAGGCGCGGTTCATTCGCCATCATGTCGACAAATGTCCGGACGCCCTGCACACGTGGATCGTTACTCTGTGCATCCGTGACCGCCCCCTCGCGTACCACGTTGTCACCAATAATCAGGGTGCCCGGCCGCGCCAGCTTCAAGGCCCAGCGCAGGTAGTCCGGGTTGTTGGGTTTGTCCGCGTCTATAAAGATCAGGTCAAAGGGGGCCTCCCCGGCCAGCATCGGCAACGTATCCAGCGCCGGGCCGACGTATAGCCGCACCTGTTCTGCCAGCCCGGCCTGCGTAATGTTCTGTTGCGCAATCCCGGCATGGCGCGCATCGGCTTCCAGTGTCACCATTGTCCCGCCTGGCGGCAGGGCGCGTGCCAGCCACACCGTGCTATACCCTCCCAGTGTGCCAATTTCCAGAATGCGCGTTGCCTGGATCATTCGCGCGAATAAGTGCAGTAGTTTGCCCTGGTTGGGGGCCACATCATGTGCCGGCAGCCCGGCCCGGGCATTATTTTCCAGGATTTCCGTCAAGATCTTATCGGGCGGGACAAGCTGGCTGACCAGATAATTATCTACCTCTGACCATTTTTGATGCATAACGCCTCCTGTAGCGATGCACCCTGTAAAGGCGCTGAATCTGAATGGCACACACTCCGTGCCATTTCCCCCTTAAGGGATAGCATAAAATAGCGCCGTTGCCGTGCTCACGGTTATCACTGGCCTGCGCTGATGGCCTCATTGAGGGTGCCCGGGGCCGGGGCAGGCTTCACGGCCGGAAATCAGAGGTGATGCAGAAACTCAATGATAACGGCGAGGTTGGTTTAAAACGCTGCCATAAATAAAAAATAAGCGCGCCATAATACGCGGCACTCACTTTATTTCATTTTTTTTAGTGAGGTTTTTTATCTTGATATAATAGCCAATGTGATGGTTATTCCCGATGAGCGGGCTATAGTTTTTTATAATAATATCAGCATGGCTAATGGTTATTGCCGTAATCAGGCATTGCCTTATTGACAATGGATGCCAAAAATAAAGTGCGGATAAGGTGGCAGCAGGAAAGCTGAAGGGAGGTTATCTGAATTGCATGCGCTTTTCCATGTAATCTTAAAGGGGTGACAAACATATGAAATTCAGCAGTAAGCGTGTTTATTTTGAGTATATCGATTTCCTGATGCGGGTCGGCTATATCAACGAAGATGTGGTGCTGCAACTGATGCCGTTGATAAGCAATGACAAGATGGATGAAGTGGATCATTTACTGGAGGATATAGAGCAGGGTTTTCACAGCCGGCAGAAAGATTACCTGAATAATACCTTCATTAAGGATCTGGAAACAGGCGATATTGGTGGCGTGGAAGAGGGGCATGGTCAGTCTTATCTCTATGAGTTACTGATCAAACAACATGGTAAAGAAGTCAGCGAACTGAATCATGTGATTGAAAGCCAGAATGTCCGGCTGGCCAAGAAAAGAATGGATATTCAGCAGCTGACTGACCGCACCCAATTACTGGAGAAAGCCGCCCTGCGTTATAAAACATTGCAGGAATCGTCAGAAACCCTGGTGATTGAAAATGAGGAGCTGCGTAAAGAGAATAAAGAGCTGAAAGAATTGTCACAGCAAAAAAGAATCGACGGTAAAATTCCCGGCTATGTCAAAGAGGTCAGCGCCAAGCTGGATCTGGATGACAAATCCTTTGCCAAACTGGCAAATAAATGGTCGGTGGCCGGTTTTACAGCGGCGTCGGCGGCCGTGTTTGCCGCTTTTTATACCTTTGCTGAGGGGACGGTGCTGCTGGCCAATGCCAAAGTCTATGATGAGATCGCCCTGCTGTACGTCTTCTTCCGCGGGGTATTGGGGGTCGGGCTGCTCTCCTGGCTGGCGAATGTCTGTTTCAGCACCTCGCGCAATTACACCCACGAATCTATCCGGCGTAAGGATCGCCAGCACGCGCTGAACTTTGGCCGCCTCTATTTGCAGATTTATGGCGCCAGTGCCCAGAAAGAGGAGATGCTGAACGTGTTCAAAGACTGGAACATGGCGGGGGACTCGTCGTTCTCCAAAGAAGGGGTCGCGCCGCCCAGCATGATGGAAATGATCGACGGCCTGAGCAAAATGAAGGCCGGATTAGTCAACAAAGCCAAGGCCGGCGGCGGCACCCCGCCTACTGTTCCCCCTGTGCCTTAACCCGCCTCGCCGGGCCTGTTCTGCCGGGAGGGGTACTCCCGGCTGAGGGCCTCACTCACATACTCGATAAACACCCGGATTTTCGGCGGCAGGAAACGCGCCGGATGGTAGAGCAGCCAGGCCCCGCCGGTATAGCGGGTGGTGAATGTCCACGCTGGCAACACCTGCACGACCTCGCCACCGGCCAGCGCCTGGCGTGCGGTAAACCACGGCAGGCTGCCGATGCCGAGATGATGGCGTACCGCGTCCAGCCGCACTTCCGTGTGGTTGGCCGCATAGCGCCCATGCACCCGCACCCGGCTGGTCTGCGTGCCCTGCCGGAATGACCACAGCGCATCACCCGGATCTTCCCCCAGGCAGAGGCAGCTGTGCGCCGCCAGCTCGCGTGGATGCTGCCGTGTTCTGCCAGATAACGTGGGGTGGCGCATAACAGGTGATCGATGTCCATCAACCGGCGGCCTTTCAGGCCGGGCGGCGGGCGGTCGGTGATGCGGATGGCGATGTCCACCTGATCGTCAATCAGATCCATAACGGCGTCGTTGAGCGCCATCTGGATATCAATCGCCGGGTAGCGCGCCAGAAAGGCGGGCATCAGCGGGTGCACCACGACCCGCCCGACCGCTTTGGGTACGCTGATGCGCAACACCCCTTCCGGCTGCGGGTTAAATTGCCCCCCGGCCTCGACCGCTGCCCGGGCGGAGTTGAGCATATCCAGACAGTGGCGATAAACCGCCACGCCCTCTTCGCTCAGGCGTAATTTACGGGTGGTGCGGTGCAGCAACCGGGTCGCCAGTGCTTTTTCCAGCCGGGTAACGCTGCGGCTGATGGCGGAGGGCGTCATGCCCAATTGGCGCGCCGCTTCGGAAAAGCTGCCGCTGTCGACAACCCTGACCAGCACGGCCATTTCCGGCAGCAAGGGAAGCAGTTGATCTGTGCGCATCGGGCAAGAATGATTTGTCAGGTGAACGGATTATCACTCTACCATGCCCCTCCTATAATAAAAATCCGATGACCAAAGGAGAAAACCATGACCATTCGCCTCTACCTGAACAGTGATGCGTTAACCGTACAGACGCAGGTGCTGCGTTGTGAGCCGCTGGAAGGGGGCTACGGCGTGGAGCTGGCCGGCACGCCGTTCCATCCGCAGGGCGGCGGCCAACCGGCCGACAGCGGCACGCTGGGCGGGGTGCAGGTTGTGAATGTCAGCAATGACGGGGAACGGGTGATCCACCATGTCAGCCAGCCGGTGCCCCTGGGGCCGGTCACCGCAGAGGTGGATGCCGCACGCCGTATGTTACATACCCAACTGCACTCTGCCGGTCATGTACTGGGGTATCTGGGTGAACAGCTGGGCTGGCAGCCGGTAAAAGCCAACCACCGGCCGGGTGAGGCGAAAGTCACCTTTGCCCCGGGGCCGGACAGCCGCCCGCCGGAGGCGGAAAGCGTGCAACAGGGGTATGCGCAACTGCGGGCCGAACGCCTGCCGCGCCGGATTGTCATGCGTGAGGATGGCCTGAGGGAGGTCAGCTTTGGTGATAAGGTCGCGTATGCCTGCGGCGGCACCCATGTCACCCATACCGGCGAGCTGCCGCCGCTGGCCGCCTTACAGATCAAGATCAAAAAAGGGCAGTTACAGATCGGGTACGCGCTGGCAGAGCAGTAACGCCCACACTGCTGACAGCGGGAAGCCGGTGGGTTTCCCGCATAGAGGGCAGAGAAACGCGGTTATTTTTCCGCAGGCGCAGCGCCTTCCACCGGTTTCGTGCCTTGTGCCTCTTTGCGTACTTCCTGCTCCGCATGGCCGGTAAACCCAGTCTCCCCTTGTTGGTGCTCGCCGCCCCCTTCCACCCGCTGAAGCTGGATGACTTTACCTTTCTGCCATGCATCGGCCAGGGCATCCGGCTCATTGGCCGGCAGGTCAGCACGATTTTTCTGCCGCTCTTTCGAGTCAATCCCGACCCGTTCGTCACGGTCTTTCAACAATTTTTGATCCAGCTGGCCTTCACCGGTAAAGCCCATCATCAGCGCCGGAATGCCGTAAGGCAGGTCTTTGTCACGATCGGTATGCCAGGTGTGCCAGGTTTTGCCGTAGGTATTCACAATCTTGCCCATCAGCGCTTTTTCGGCCGCTTCCGGCAGGCCGGGTGCCAGCAAACTGCCCGATTTCACCTCGTAACGGTGGCTGTGCCACAGCACTTTTTCTTCCGGCGGCAGGGTCTTATACAGCCGCTCGCTGATGATGTATTCCACCCCCATCAGCTTGGCATCTTTGCCGTTGCCGTCATAAATCACCGCCTGCATCACGTCGTCATTCAAAATCGTGACGTAGTGGTGCGCTTCCATCTGGCCGTTTTTGTCGCCGTTGTAAAAATGGAAACCGTCCAGATAGGCGCTGATGGCATCAATCGGCGCACGATCCTGTAAGGCGGAGGCACCGGTTTCCAGCAAGGTGTCTTTGGTGGTCTTTTCCGCGCCCGGCGCTTTAACGTTACTCGGCGCGGTGGCCTGCGCCAGGGGCGAGACCAGCAGCCACGCGCACAGCGCGGCGCCCAGCAGGGAACGGGTTGGGGTGGGTAAGGATTTTTTCAGAGGGACTGACAGGGGAGAGTAATGCATGAATAACGCCTTCCTTCGCATAACATCATGACGCGGGGCTGCCGCGTACCAATAATAAAAAGCTGACTGGGGTTCAGAAACCCCAGTCAGCTTGCCAGTAAGGTGACACTGCCGTCAGGGAACATAGGCATCATTCAGCCTGATTACGGTGCAGGCCACCTTTTCGTCCAGCTTCGGACGCGCGGGCTGGGTCGTGTTTGAAATTTCCGCCGCTGCGCTGTCCACCCTTTTTACCTGCTTCAGATGCCTTTTCTCTGTTTTCCGCAAAGTTTCCCGAACCTCCACGATGCTCGGCCATGACACCTCCTATCAGTGAGTGAGAATGAGGGGGTGGGCGGCCGGCGAGCTGTCATGGAGCCAGACGAATTACACCGGATATTGCCCACACTTTGAGCTTAGCCAATCACTTAATATTGACAAGCGAAGCGGCATTAAAAAGCGGGCCGGTTTCCGTCGCCAGGAAATAAACGCTTATATCAGGCGGGAAATAAACGCGGAGTAATGATGGCTCAATATCTTAGGCGGATAAAACCTGTACCGACGGGTTTTTTTGTACAGTGTGGTGGTTAATAAATAATCGCCTTTACGGTGTAAGAATCGTCTTAATTCTTATTTCTCTCAGCCGGGTTAACGGCCCGGCAAATGGCGAACCGGTTGCGCCGGCGGGGTTTTACGCTATAACTAACAGAACACAAAAGCGTTATGCCCAAAGGAGAGGGAATGTTTAAGCAAATAATTGGGCTATTTTCCAGCCCGGATAATTTCCTGAATATGATTTCAGCCCGTAATCTGGAACAAGATCTGGACGATAAAGAGCGTATTTTTATCGATGAAGACGGCACCGCATTTGTTAACCCGCACAGTGACGAGGTGAAAAAAGATTTTGCGCGCCACGTTGAGGTGATGCGCAATATCTGATGCCTGAGTAAAGGCGAGGGTTAAAACACGACGTTGCCGTCAATCACGGTATGGCAGAGGCCGCCAATCCACGGGGCGCCTTCGGTAAAATGCACATCCACGCGGCCGTTGCGCTGTTTGCAGGTGCCCTGGCGCACCTGGTAGCCGTGCCGTAACGCCTCCAGACCGGCAAAATCCTGTTGCAGCAACAGCTGCGCCAGGCAGGCATTGGCACTGCCGGTCACCGGATCTTCCACCAGCGCCCCCTGTTCCACCAGCAACGCCCGCACTTCAAGATGCGCCGGGCCACCTGCCGGGTGTACGCCATACAGCGCCACCCCGTTACAGCCGCTCAGCGCCAGCAGGTTGCTCAGCGCCGCTACTTCCGCCTTCACTGCCAACACATCGTCTGCGCTGTCCATTTTCACCACCAGCCAGCGGATGCCCATGGCCACCGCCTGCGGCACGGCGCGGTGGGCGATTTGCCCGCCCGGTAACGCAGCCGCCACCTGTGCCCGCACTGGTTCCGGCAGCGGGGTAACCTGCGCCGCCGGGGATTTAAACGCCAGTGCCTGTGGGCTGCGCACGGCCAGTTCCACCAGGCCCACGCCGCACTGCTGTACCAGGCGGCCGCTGGTGGGCGTGATGAGCCCGGCCTCGAGCAGGGCATAGGCAGTACCGAGCGTCGGGTGCCCGGCAAACGGCAATTCATAATCCGGGGTAAAAATACGCACCTGATAATCTGCCGCGGCGTCCGTGGGCGGCAGCACAAAGGTGGTTTCGGAGAGGTTGGTCCAGCGCGCCATCGACTGCATGTCCGCTGCGCTCAGGCCATCCGCTTCCATGATCACAGCGAGCGGGTTGCCCCGCAGGGGCGTGGAACCAAATACATCAATCTGTTTGAAACGGCGCTGGCGGGTCATCGCAACTCCTTGGCATCTGTTGAGGGATCAACAGCCTAGCCGATTTCCCTGACGCCAGCCAGCGCCATACAGGCATGAGTCAGCGGGTCACGGCCTGCCATGTCCAGTTTTGCACATCCGGCAGATCCTCGCCGTGCTCACGCACATAGTGGTAATGCTCCTCCAGCTTGTCCCGGAATAGCTGTACCACCCCCCCGGCGCTTGCCGCCAGTTCCGGCACCTGCTCAATGGCAGCGATCGCCAGATGGTAGCGATCCATCTCGTTCAACACCGTCATATCAAACGGCGTAGTGGTGGTGCCTTCCTCCAGGAAACCGTGGACGTGGAACTGGCTGTGGTTGGTGCGTTTGTAGATCAGCCGGTGGATCAGGTGCGGGTAGCCGTGGTAGGCAAAAATCACCGGCTTGTCGCGGGTAAACAGCCGGTCAAAATCAGCGTCACTGCGGCCGTGCGGATGCTGGTCCGGTGATTGCAACGCCATCAGATCCACCACATTCACCACACGGATGCGCAGGGAGGGCAGGTTCTGCCGTAATAACTCCACGGCGGCCAGCGTTTCCATGGTCGGCACATCCCCGGCACAGGCCATCACGATATCCGGCTCGCTGGCCGACTCTTCGTTGCCGGCCCATGGCCAGACGCTCATCCCCGCCTCACAGTGGGCGATCGCTTCGTCCATGCTCAGCCATTGCGGTTCCGGCTGCTTACCGGCGATGATCACGTTGATGCGGTCATAGGTTTTCAGGCAGTGATCGCCCACCCACAGCAGGGTGTTGGCATCCGGCGGCAGGTAAACGCGCACCACATCCGCTTTCTTATTGACCACCACATCCACAAAGCCGGGGTCCTGATGGCTGTAACCGTTATGGTCCTGCCGCCAGACGTGGGACGAGAGCAGGTAGTTCAGCGAGGAAACCGGTTTGCGCCACGGCAGGGTACGGGTGACTTTCAGCCATTTCGCATGCTGGTTGAACATCGAGTCCACGATATGGATGAACGCCTCATAGCAGGAGAAGAGGCCGTGGCGGCCGGTCAGCAGGTAACCTTCCAGCCAGCCCTGGCAGAGGTGCTCACTCAGCACTTCCATCACCCGGCCATCTTTCGCCAGCTGCTCATCGTAAGATTTGATCTCCTCCATCCAGACGCGATCCGTGGCTTCAAACACGCTGCCCAGCCGGTTAGAGGCGGTTTCATCCGGGCCGAAAATGCGGAAGTTCTGTTCCTGCTCATTGAGCCGGAAAATATCGCGCAGGTATTCGCCGAAGATCGCCGTCGATTGCGCCTGGGTACGGCCGCGCTCGTCTATTTCTACCGCATAATCCTGGATGGCCGGCACCTTCAGCGCCCGGCGCAGCAGGCCGCCGTTGGCGAACGGCGTCGCGCCCATCCGTTTTTCGCCCTGCGGGGCGAGTTGCCGCAGCTCCTCTTTCAGCCGCCCTTGCTCATCAAACAGGTCATCCGGCTGGTAGCTGCGCATCCACTGCTCCAGCAGCTGCCGGTGTGACGCATTGTCCCGGCAGTTGGCCACCGGCACCTGATGGGCGCGCCAGAACCCTTCGGTTTTTTTGCCGTCCACTTCTTTCGGGCCGGTCCAGCCTTTAGGGCTGCGGAAAATAATCAGCGGCCAGTGCGGCACCGTCTGTTCCGGCGACCCATGGCGTGCCTCATGCTGGATCTGGCGGATCTGCTCCATGGCCTGATCCAGCGCGGCGGCGGTCTGCTGGTGCATAGCAACGGGTTCATGCCCTTCGACAAAAATCGGCGCGTAGCCATAGCCTTTGAACAGCTGCGCCAAATCCTCATCACTGCAGCGCGCCAGCAGCGTCGGGTTGGCAATCTTGTAGCCGTTGAGGTGCAGGATCGGCAGCACCGCGCCGTCACGCGCCGGGTTGATGAATTTGTTTGAGTGCCAGCTCGCTGCCAGCGGGCCGGTTTCGGCTTCGCCGTCCCCGATCACACAGGCGGCGATCAGGTCTGGGTTATCAAATACCGCGCCGTAGGCGTGCACCAGCGAGTAGCCCAGTTCACCCCCTTCATGAATTGACCCCGGGGTTTCCGGTGCCGCATGGCTGGGAATGCCGCCGGGAAACGAAAACTGCCGGAACAATTTGCGTATCCCGTCTGCATCCTCACTGATGTCCGGGTAGATTTCGCTGTAGGTGCCTTCCAGGTAGGTATTCGCCACCATGCCCGGCCCGCCGTGGCCCGGCCCGCAGATGTACAGCATGTTCACATCCTGCTGTTTGATGATGCGGTTCAGGTGGGCATACAGGAAATTCAGGCCGGGCGTGGTGCCCCAGTGGCCGAGCAACCGGGGCTTAATGTGCTCAGCCGCCAGCGGCTCACGCAACAGCGGGTTATCCAGCAGGTAGATCTGTCCGACGGAGAGGTAATTGGCGGCGCGCCAGTAGCGATCAATCAACGATAAAGTCTGGTCGTCCAGTGCGGGCGAGGTGTGTCCCATAGCAAGGTTCCTCCGGTTCAGGCGTGATAAAGAAAGCCTAAGTCTAGTGAAAGACGGGAGATTATGCCTGCCGGGGCCGATGGGGCGTTGCCGGTTCAGTTTGCCTTATTGGTCCGGCTGCCCGGTGAGCCGGCAGAAGGCGCGTCACACGGCGAAAAAGTGCTGCCTGAAGCACGTCTTCCCGGCCGGAATGGGTAAGTTATGCTTTACTTACACTATTTCCTGCGGAGCTGACCCCTGCCCATGATGCGTGCCACTGATACTACACCTTCCATTTTCCGCTCCTCCCTTGGCCGTTCGATGGTGATTTTTCTGATCATCATGAGCATTGCGGTGGTGGGGATTAATGGCTGGACGTTATGGGACTCCTACGACCGCACCCTGCGTGCCACGCACGATCAGGCGCAGAACCTGTCCATTTCGCTGGCGCGGCAGGCAGAGGATACCTTCTTGCAGGTGGAGATTACGCTCACGGACATCGTGCGTGAAATAGATGGGAAAATGCCGGTCAAGGGCCAGCTCGAGACATTAAGCAGCGTGTTGCGCGGGCGCCAGGCAGTATTGCCGCAACTGCGCGGGCTGTTTATTTATGATGCAGAGGGGAATTGGGTGGCGACCTCCGGTTCCTATATCCCGGAGAAGGCCAACAATGCCGACCGGGAGTATTTTATCTGGCACCGTACCCATGCCGACCGGGAGATCCACATCGGCAAGGTAATTCGCAGCCGGTCTACCGGCGATCTGGTGATCCCGGTGTCAATACGGCTGACCAGCGCGGAGGGGCGCTTCAACGGCGTTGCCCTGGCGACGGTCAATATTGACTATTTCCGCCAGCATTACGGTTATTACGTCCTCAGCGAACGCAGCCTGCTGGGGCTATTTATGGCGGACAGCACCGTGCTGTATGTGCGCCCGTTCCCCGATTCGGTGATCAACACCAGCCTTTCGAAAAGCCCGCTGTTTACCCATGCCCTGAAATCCTCGGCCAGCGGCAGTGGTGTCTGGCGTTCGGCGATGGACAACGAAGTGCGCATTTTTGGCTATGCGCGCCTGAACCGTTACCCGCTGATTGTGGCGGCCGGGTATGACAAGCGTGACATTCAGGCGCAATGGCGGGCGGATAACCTGCTGAATGTGCTGCTCAGCCTGTCGCTGCTGGCAGCGCTGTTCCTGCTCGGTTTCTTTGTGCTGCGGCAGGTACGCGTCAGCATGAAGAACCATCTGGAGATGACGCAACTGCGGGACGACCTCACCACCATCAACCATACGCTTCAGGCGCTGGCGCTGGTGGACGGCCTGACGGGGCTGGCCAACCGGCGTCAGTTCGATATTTTCCTGGAGCAGAGCCTCCAGCGCTCCGCGCGCAACCAGGAGCCGGTGTCGCTGATCATGATGGATATCGACTTCTTCAAACGTTACAACGACGCCTACGGCCACGTCGCCGGGGATGAGTGCCTGAAAAAAGTGGGGGAGGCGCTGCTGCACCTGCCGCACCGGCAGTCTGACCTGATCGCCCGCTATGGCGGCGAAGAGTTTGCGATTGTGCTGCCTTATACCGGCATCAAAGACGCCGCCAAATTCGCCCAGCGCGCCGTGGAGGCCGTCCGGGCGATTGGCCTGCCGCATAACGAAACCGACGTGCCGGAGAAAATCGTCACCATCAGTGCCGGCAGTTACAGCTGCATCGTTAAAGGCAACGTGCCGGACGCCAGGGCGTTCAAAGAACATGCCGATCAGGCGCTCTACCAGGCCAAACACTCCGGCCGCAACCGGGTGATCAGTACGGAGGGGTGATAGGGCAGGGCTTTTGCATTTAGAGGTTTGTGCCTTTTCCCCCCACTGGGCTGGCGATTGTTGCCATAAACCGCCAATATGAATGGTTAAGAAAACCGTTGTTCCGTCAATGACGGATGTGAAGACCCTGCTGAGGAGACCTTATGGCAATTGAATATGCAACGCTGGCTGGTGGCTGTTTCTGGTGTACCGAGGCGGTATTTAACGATGTGGTCGGGGTGGTCTCGGTAGAGAGCGGCTACACCGGCGGCCAGACTGAAAACCCGACCTATCGTCAGGTGTGCGCCGGTGACACCGGCCATGCTGAGGCGATCCGCGTCGGTTTTGACCCGGACAAGATCAGCTATGGCGATATCCTCGACATCAGCTTTGCGACCCATGATCCCACCCAGCTTAACCGCCAGGGCAATGACATCGGCACGCAGTACCGTTCGGCCATCTTCCCGGCTACGCCGGTACAGCATGAAGAGGCGCAGGCCGCTATCCGCCGTGCGCAGGCTGATAACAGCCAGCCGGTGGTCACTACCATCGAGGCACTGGGCACCTGGTATCCGGCAGAGGACTACCACCAGAACTACTGGGACGGTGAAGGCCAGGAAAACCGCTACTGCATGGCGGTGATCCCACCGAAGCTGCAAAAACTGCGCAAGCGCTTTGCTGACCGCACCAAGTCCGTGAACAGCTGAGTTGGGTGTGATGAAAAAGCCGGCTATTCAGCCGGCTTTTTTTATGGGTGGGGAAACGTCGTTGATCAGAAGTGCGTGTTCAGCCCCATGTAATAGGTGCGGCCCGACTCGTTATAGGTGTTGGCCCCAGCCCCATACAGGTAAGCGTTGGTGGTGGTACTGCCGGTGGTCTGGGCGTTGCCTTCGCGGAAGTGGCGCTTGTCGAACAGGTTGTCGATGCCCAGCGTGACGCTGACATATTTGGTCACCTCGTAAGTGCCGCTCGCGCCCAGCAGGGAGTAGGGGCTGACTTTCCAGGTCTCGCTGCCGGTCACGGCCTCACCCTTGTAGTTGTACTTTTTCGGCGTCTGGCTGCCGTACCAGGTCAGGGTGGTTTGCAGCGAAAGCTGCTGCGTCGCCTGCCAGCTCAGCGTTGAGTTCAGCGTGTACTCCGGGATAACCGACAGACGATCGCCGGTGGTTTTGTTTTTGCTCTGCAACATATAGGTCAGGTTGTTATTCCACTGCACCGCGTCACTGAACGGGATATTCACCGTACCTTCCAGCCCTTCCACCACCGCTTTCGGCACATTCTCCCATTTGTAGACATCCGTCGCGCCGTTGGTGGAGGTGCTGGTCGGCAAATAGCCGGCCTCAATCTTGTTGCGGTAATCATTGCGGAACCAGGTAATGCCCGCCTGATAGCCCTCATGCTTCCACTCCAGCCCGACTTCTTTATTGATGCTGGTTTCAGCACTCAGATCGCTGTTACCGACCAGGTAGCAACCGGCTGTGCTGGCCGGGCAGCCCTGGCCGCGGCTGTAGAGCAGGTAGTTGGGGTTGGTCTGGTAGAGGCTCGGCGCTTTATACGCGCGGGCGATGCCGAGTTTCAGGGTGACGTCGTCACTCAGCCCCTGCGACAGGTTCAGGGACGGGCTCCAGTTGTCGCCGACGATGCTGTGATGGTCAAAACGCAGCGCCGGGGTCAGCATGGTGCTGTCGGTCAGCTCGATGTTGTCTTCCGCAAACAGCGAGAAGATCTCGGCAGACGAGTAAGGGCTGCGGCCGGTACTGGCAATGCCGTCCACCGCACCGCCGGAGAGCGCCTGGGTGTTGGAGATACCGTCTTTCATCCGCTGCTGGTTCCACTCGGTGCCGAAGGTGGCAGTCTGGTTGACCCAGAGTTCAAACGGAATGCTGATCTCACTGTGCAGCAGCACATCATCCAGCTGGATTGAGGAGAAGCCGTCATCCGAGAAGATCCCCTCGGTGCCGCCTGCCAGCCCTTCGTTCATGCGGGAGTTGCGGGTGTTCTCATACTGGGCGTAGTTCTTGGTGCTGATGCCGTTGTCCCAGGCACCGTTCCATTTCACGGCGAAATTCTGGCGATAGAGCCGGTTGGTCTCTTTGCCGTAGTTTTCTTCCACCAGCGCGTTGGTGTTGGTGTTCTGGGTATCCCCGGCGTAGAGGTTGCCCTGGCGGCTGTAGCCCGCTTCAAACTCCAGTGACTGCATCGGCGCAAAGGCCCAGTGGATCATGGCGTTGATGTCTTTGTTCACCGAGCCCTCACGCCCGGCCGGGACAGAACCGGCATAGCTGCCGGTGCGCGGTGCCTCATGCCCCTGATTGATGTAGAGCGCGTCCGCCTGGGTTTTCGCCAGCCCGCCATACAGGCGGAAGGTGACGTCATCCCCCAGCGGGCCGGAGAGGCTGAAGTTGGTGCGTTTGGTCGCGCCCTCTTCGTCATGCTGCGGCACATTAAAGTAGGTGTTCCAGCTGCCGTGCCATTCCGGCGTATCTTTTTTGGTGATGATGTTGACGACGCCACCCGCCGCGCCGTTGCCGTAGCGGGCGGCAGCCGGGCCGCGGATCACCTCGATATGGTCGATCATCTCCGGCGGCACCCAGTTGCTGTCACCGCGCGTGTCCCGTTCGCCGCGCCAGCCCAGGCGCACAGAATTGCGGCTGGTGACCGGCACATCATCAATCAGGATCAGGGTGTTTTCCGGCCCCATGCCGCGGATGTCGATCTGGCGGTTGTTGCCGCGCTGGCCGCTGGTGGAGTTGCCGGTCAGGTTGACGCCCGGCATGGTGCGGATGATTTCAGAGACATCCCGCGCCGGGGGGCGTTTTTTAATCTCGTCGGCGGTAATGGTGGAGACACCCGGCGCTTGCAGCGTCTGCTCGGCGGCGGTCACCAGCATGGTGTCTCCGCTGTCACCGGCGGCGGGGTCGGCAGCAGCGGCATCCGCCGCAACGGCCTGGGTGGTGATGTTGTGTTGATCCACCGGCGTGCTGTGCTCCGCCGCCTGGGTGTTCCCTGCCAGAATTAAGGTGCTGATGCCTGCATTAATCAGCAGTGCTAAAGGGTGACGCGTCATTGTTTTCATTTTTGCTTTCCCGGCTGAACCGGTTCCTTCGGCCATCAGCCGGGACGGTTCTGAGCGCTATCAATATTTAACCAATTTGTTATTTTCCCTTTCCCCTGGGAACGGGTAACCTCTTGAAAACCTGTTAACCCTGCAACAACAGGACAGGGGTTTTCACAGGCTGCAACACACTATTTCAAATACAAATAATTATCAATAACATTATCAATTGAGAATTATTCATGTTTTGGCGTTTTGACAGGCAGAGGAACCGCAAGAATGAGCAACGAACACTACCCGCAGGCCAACCATTTCAGTTTCGGCGACTCCCCGGCGATGGCCGATCAGCTTCTGGCACTGGTGCTGGCAGGGAAAAAACGCGCCACCTGCGGCGCACTGCAATCCTATTACGACGACAACGACCCGCTGCCGCAGGCCGGTGAAATCAATGTGATTGAAGACGGCCGCGGCCGCCCGGCCTGCGCGATCGAGATCAAAGAAGTCTCTATCCTGCGTTACTGCGACGTGCCGGAAGCGTTCGCACTGGCGGAAGGGGAAGGCACTTTTGAGGAGTGGAAAGAGGAGCACCGGAACTTTTTCACCCGTACCGGGGAATTCAGCGAAGAGATGAAACTGGTCTGCCTGCGGTTTGAGGTGATCGAGGTGTTTGACGCGTCGGCCGCGTAATTTATTGTTGATGAAGGAATTATCATGGATGCATTGGTTCCGGTGATCGCCACCGATCGTCTGGTGTTACGCGGGCATACGCTGGCGGATGCCGCCGGCCAGGCGGAATTATGGGCAAATGAAAATGTGACGCGGTTTATCGGTGACGGCGGCCCCTCCACTACCGAGGAGAGCTGGAGCCGTCTGCTGCGTTATGCCGGGCACTGGCACATGCTGGGATTTGGTTACTGGGCGGTGGAGGAGCGGGTCAGCGGGTGCTATATCGGCTGCACCGGGTTTGCGGATTATCAGCGGGCATTAACCCGTGATGTCAGCGGCATGGCGGAGATGGGCTGGACGTTTCTGCCCGCGTTCCATGGCCGAGGGTATGCCGCCGAAGCGGTGCAGGCCGCACAGGCGTGGGCGGCGGAGAATCTGAAAAAACCCATTTTCTGCATGATCAACCCGGATAACCAGCCGTCGATCCGGCTGGCGCTGAAAGCCGGTTTCATCCCGGATGGCGAAGACCAGTACCACGGCCGCCCGGTCAACCTCTACGCCTGCCGGGCGGGGTAAGGGCAGCGCTTAGCCGCCGCCAAGGTAAGCTTTGCGCACCTCCTGGTTTTGCAGCAACTCGCTGCCGCTGCCGGTCAGGCGGATCTGGCCGGTCGCCATCACGTAGCCCCGGTCAGACAGCTTCAGCGCATGGTTGGCGTTCTGCTCCACCAGAAACAGCGTCATGCCGCTTTGGGTCAATTCCCGCAGGATCGAGAAAATCTGCTTTACCACAATCGGTGCCAGCCCCAGGCTTGGTTCATCCAGCAGTAACAGCTTCGGGCGGCTCATCAGGGCGCGGGCAATCGCCAGCATCTGTTGCTCGCCGCCGGAGAGGGTCATCGCCCGCTGGGCGCGCCGCTCCTCCAGCCGGGGAAACAGCGCAAACATCCGCGCCAGATCCTCTTTCACATAGCGGTTGCCGACCGGGATGGTGCCCATCAGCAGATTCTCCTCCACGCTCATATCCGGGAAAATCCGCCGCCCCTCCGGCGACTGGGCAATGCCGTTGCTGGCGATAAAGTGGGTGGAGCGGCGGCTGATGGGCTCACCGCGATAGAAAATCTCCCCGGCGGCAATCCGGGGCTGGCCAAAAATCGACATCAGCAGCGTTGATTTGCCCGCGCCGTTGGCCCCAATCAGTGACACCGTCTCGCCTTCCTGCACCGTCAGCGAGACATTTTTCAGCGCCTGCACCGGCCCGTAAAACACATCCACATTGCGGAACTCCAGCATCACATCCTTCACGCGGCGTCCTCCTCGTCGGTACCCAGATAGGCAGCAATCACCCGGTCATCGTGCTGGATCTGCTGCGGCGTACCGCGCGCAATCACATCGCCGTGGTCAAGCACGATAACGTGATCGGAAATCTCCATCACCATGCCCATATCATGCTCGATCAGCAAAATGGTGAGGCCGTGCTGCTGACGCAAAAAACGGATGATGCGGCTCAGCGCGACGGTCTCCACCGGGTTCAGCCCGGCGGCCGGTTCATCCAGGCAGAGCATCTCCGGCTGGGTACACATGGCACGGGCGATCTCCAGCCGCCGCTGCTGGCCATAAGAGAGCGTCCCGGCCAGCCGGTTGGCGCAGTCCACCAGATCCACCACCTCCAGCCAGTAGAACGCCTGATCGATCGCGCGGTTTTCGGCGTGGCGGTAGCCCGGCGTATTGAGGATGCCCGCCAGCAGGTTGCGGTTGGCGCGCATATGTTGCGCCACCAGCAGGTTCTCCACCACTGACAGCTCGCGGAACAGCCGGATATTCTGGAAGGTGCGCGCCAGCCCGGCCCGGTTAACCAGATGGGTACCGCCAAACATTTTGTACCAGAGGCGGCGGCCGAGCCGGGCGGGGTGAATCAGATCGCCGGGGCGCAACGCTTCGCCCAGGATCTCAATCACGTCCGTGGCACGTTTGCCGGTATGCAGCCGGATGTGGCCGCCGGTGGCGCGGTAAAAACCGGTCAGGCAGTTGAATACCGTGGTTTTGCCCGCGCCGTTGGGGCCGATAAGCGCCGTAATCGAGCCGCGGTCGACATCCAGGCTCACATCATTCAGGGCTTTAATGCCGCCAAAGTGCATCATTAAACGCTCAACATGCAGGATTTTATCACTCAAGGGGCGACTCCTTTGCGCACGGCAAACCCACTGCGGCTGGTGCGCACCAGCCCGCGCGGCCGCCAGATCATCATCAGCACCATCAGCACCCCAAACAGCAGCACCCGGTATTCGGCAAAACTGCGCAGCAGCTCCGGCGCGACGGTCAGCACAAAGGCCGCCAGCACCACGCCGAGCGTGGAACCCATGCCGCCCAGCACCACAATCGCCAGGATCAACGCCGACTCGAAGAAGGTAAACGAGGTCGGGTTCACGAAGCCCTGATAGCTGGCGAAAAACACCCCGGCCAGCCCGGCGGTGGAGGCACCGAGCATAAAGGCGGAGAGTTTCACCAGCACATGGTTAAGCCCCAGTGACCGGCAGGCGATCTCATCCTCACGCAGCGCTTCCCAGGCGCGGCCGATCGGCATCCGGGTCAGCCGGTGTTTGATGTAGAGCACCAGCAATACCACCAGGCAGAGCACCGCATAGATAAAGATAAATTTGAGGTTAGGGTTGTAGGTGATGCCGAGGAACTCATGGATCGGCGTGCCGCCCTCCCGCGCACGGCGGCCGAACTCCAGGCCAAAAAAGGTCGGGGCAGGCACGGAGATGCCGTTCGGGCCGCCGGTCACCGCCAGCCAGTTGTTCAGCACCAGCCGGATAATCTCCCCAAAACCCAGGGTGACAATCGCCAGGTAGTCGCCGTGCATCCGCAACACCGGGAACCCGAGCAGCGCCCCGGCGCTGGCCGCCAGCAAGGCCGACAGCGGCAGCATTGACCAGAACCCCAGCCCGAGGTGCTGGTAACCCAGCGCCAGCCCATAGGCCCCAATCGCGTAAAAGGCGACGTAGCCGAGGTCAAGCAGCCCGGCCAGCCCGACCACAATGTTCAGCCCCAGCCCGAGCAGCACATAGATCAGGCCGAGAATTGCTACCGTCAGCAGGTATTTGGTGGCGACAAACGGGAACAGCGCCGCCAGCACCAGCAGCAGCGGGATTATCCAGCGCAGCCGCGAACGGTGGCCCGCCTGCTGCACATAGACGCCCTGATCCGCGCCCTCAAAGTTTGCCGCGATGCGCCGCCCGCGCTGGCTTTGCCACAGCAGGCTCAGCAGCAGGCGGCCCACCATCACCACCGCGACAATCACCGCCACCCGCCGTGGCTCGGTGTGGTACTGGTAGCCGTCCAGCACCACCCCCACCACCGGGCCGAACACCACCAGCGCAATCAGCCCGGCGATCACCACATCGAGCAGGCTCTGTTTCAACGTCACGCCCGCGGCGTGTTGTGTCTGCGTCATATCCGCTCCTCAGACCTTGGCGACCAGCGGCCGCCCCAGCAGCCCCTGCGGGCGGAAAATCAGGATCACCACCAGCAACGCGAAGGAGAACACGTCCTTGTAGTCAGAATTCACCAGCCCGGCGAATTGCGCCTCCGAGACGCCCAGCAGCAACCCGCCCAGCATGGCACCCGGCAGCGAACCGATGCCGCCCAGCACGGCGGCGGTAAATGCCTTGATGCCGATGATAAAGCCCGCGTAGAAATCAAAGGTGCCGTAGTTCAGCGTGATCAGCACCCCGGCCAGCCCGGCCATCGCCGCGCCAATCACAAACACCAGCGAGATCACGCGGTCGGTGTTGATGCCGAGAATCGACGCCATTTTGCGGTCCTGCTGGGTGGCGCGGCAGATGCGCCCGAGCCGGGTGTACTGGATAACCCAGGTCAGGATCGCCATCCCGGCCAGGGACGCCACCAGGATAAAGACTTTGGTGTAGGTCAATTGCACCATGCCGTCGCCCAGGTGCAGGCGGATCGCGCCGCTCAACAGGGTCGGGATGCCTTGCTGGTTCGGCCCCTGGCTGAGCTGCGCGTAGTTTTGCAGGATTAATGACATGCCGATGGCGGAGATCAGCGGTGCCAGGCGGGTGGAGTTACGCAGCGGCCGGTAGGCGATACGCTCAATCACCCAGCCATACACGCCGGTGACCACCAGCGTAAACACCAGCGTGCCGAGCATCAGCAGCGGGAAAGAGTGCAGCCCGAACGAGGAGAGCAGCGCCAGCGCGATGGCGCACAGATAGGCGGAGATCATATACACCTCGCCGTGGGCGAAGTTAATCATGCCGATAATGCCGTACACCATGGTGTAGCCGATGGCGATAAGCCCATAGACTGCGCCCAGCGTCAGGCCATTCAACAGCTGTTGCACAAAGAAAGCGTCATTCATAAGAGATTCCTGCGGTTCAGCAGGCCGCCGGGGCCTGAAAGGCGTGTGCAGAGGCCCGCTAACCGCACGGGCCGGGGTAGGTCAGAACGCAGGATCAGAGCTGGTGGTAGTGGCCTTTGTCATCCCACTGGTACACCACATAGTCCGATTGTTTCAGGTCGCCTTTGCTGTCCCAGGCTTTTTTGCCCATCACCGTATCGACGCTGTGCGATTTCAGCCACTCGCTGGCTTTGGCGCTGTCAGGGCCGCCCACGGCCTTAAAGGCGGCGGCAATCGCCTGTACTGAGGCGTAGGAGTAGAGGGTGTAGCCTTCCGGCTCGAAGCCCCCGGCGCGGAATTTCTCAATCACGGCTTTGCCTTCCGGAATGGTGCGCGGGTCTTTGCCGAAGGTCATCAGCACGCCGTTGGTGTATTGCGGGCCACCGGCCGCCGTGACCATCTCTTCCGTGACCACGCAGTCACCGGAGAAGAATTTCGCCTCCACGCCCTGTTCACGCATCTGGCGCACCAGCGGCCCCGCTTCCGGGTGGCAGCCGCCGAAGTAGACCACATCCGGTTTCAGGGCGCCGATTTTGGTCACCAGCGCGTTGAAATCCTTTTCGCCGCGTGACAGCCCTTCATACAGCACGGCGTTGGTGCCGTGTTGTTTCAACGCCGCGCGGGTGGCGTCCGCCAGCCCCTGGCCGTAGGTGTCTTTGTCATGGATAACCACGACTTTTGACGCTTTCAGTTTGTCGAACATGTAGTTGGCGGCGACAGCACCCTGCTGGTCGTCCCGGCCGCACATGCGGAACATGCCGGTCATGCCGCGCTCGGTGATCTGCGGGTTGGTGGAGCCTGGGGTGATGCTGATGATCCCCGCTTCGTCATACACTTCGGACGCGGGCATGGTCGAGGAGGAGCAGAAGTGGCCGACCACCGCCGCCACATGGGATTGGTCCACCAGCCGGTTGGCAACCGCCACCGCCTGTTTCGGCTCGCAGGCGTCATCGCCCTGCACCAGGGTAATCTTCTCGCCGTTGATGCCCCCGGCGGCGTTGATGTCCTCTGCGGCCTGCGACGCGCCTTTCCAGTATTGCGCGCCGTAGGTGGCATTCGGCCCGGAGAACGGCCCGGCCACGCCAATCACAATATCTGCCTGAGCGGAGAATGCCGCCATGCAACAACCCGAGAGCAACGCCATCAGAGGGAGTTTAATCAGTGTCCTGGACATGGTTGAATTCCTTAGCACAAAAAAGTGAAACGCCTGACTGCGGCGCGGGAAAGTTCACATTGTCAGTCATCACAGCATGACGCGCGATCCGTGTTGATAGCGCAACGGTGAGTAAGCAAGAACCCCGCCATCTCGCCGGTTCGCCTGAAAATAGCGGCCGGTAGAACACGGGGCAGGGTATCCCGGCGGGGGCCGGGCAGGGACGATCGTCCTCGGGGCAGTAGAGGAATCGTGATCGCGTCCGTCGCGATCCTGCCTGGGCATAAAGCTCTCCAAACCTAGCCGAGCCGATGGGAATTTTGCACTGCGAGAAAACAAAAGCGTGAAGCCGGTTAAAAAATCGCCTTGTTTTGGTGCGTTTTTGTTCACTTACGCACTTTTCTTCCGGCCCGCCCGCTTCAGCTTGTGCACATTTACAGCAATTGCGTTGCGTAACCCGGAAGTGTATCGCCGGGAAGCCTACTATGAATGTAAATAAATTTTTCAGTGATGCAGCGCTCTATTCTGAGAAAATCCTGGCGCTATTTCTGCAACGTATTTATTTGAAAGCATTTTTCTAAAAACAGGACGCGAATAGCCGACAAATTCATCACTAGGAATAACCTTAAAACCCCAGAAAAATAGCCTTTCCGCCTGTCGTCCGCAGCATCCTGTACTACAGTTAATTCCTGTGTAGGCAAGATATTTATCTGGTTTTATCGGATAGGCAAACGTTAAATGCTTATTTAAGAGATATGTAAAGCTAAATTGATTATATATCCCCGGCCACCGCCGGGAAATAAAACCAGGCAATATGGCCGGTAGTAAAAGAAAGGGAGTTAATGATGACCAGGAAACCAACGCATGCAAAAGAGGGTGCTTCACGTAAGGACCACGAGGTTCAGGAAGCGTTAATTCCCCTCGCGCAAGAGCAGCTTGATGTCTCCAAGGAAAAGGTTGTCAAAGGCCGAGTAACCGTGACCCGGAAAACTGTGCTTCATGAGCAGCCGATTGAGGAGCTGCTTAATAAAGAACAGGTTGAGGTGAAGCGTATTCCCAAAGGAGAAAGGGTAGACGTTATTCCCGCCATCCGTGAGGAGAACGGCGTCACGATTATTCCGGTGGTCGAAGAGGAGATTGAGGTCATACGTCGCCTGGTGCTCAGGGAGGAGCTTCATATTAAAAAGGTCACTACACAACAGCCGTTTCAGGATAGCGTGACGCTTCGCCGTCAGGAAGTCTCTATTGATCGGCAGGAAGATGATGAGAAGTAATACCGTCTTCCCATTATTTATTTTATCGCTAACGCACAAGACCAATAATCGCTAACGCAAGAGAGGAAAATATCATGGCACACGAAAAAATCGTTACCTTATTTGATACGACTCAACAAGCCGAGGCAGCGCGTAAAAATCTTATTAAAGCCGGGTTTGCTGAGCATGAAATCAGCCTGATCACCGGTGAGAACCTGAAACATGAAGGGAAAGCGATCCGTCACCCGAGCATCTGGCAGCGCCTGTTCGGTGATACCGTTGAGGATGATTACGCAGAAGTGTATACCCGTGCGATGGATACCGGCGGCGTCATCCTGACCCTGCGCGCAGATGAAGATGACACTGCCCGTGCCATGGCTATCCTTGACCGCCACCAGGCCGTTGATGTGCCGTCCCGCCGCAATGGGGTTGAAACCCCGGCGCTGGGTGCCACAGAAAACCGTGACGCTATCCATACCTCGCTGACCGGTGATGAGTCTGAAGAAGAGATCCTGCGCCTGGCCGAAGAGAACCTGGAAGTCGGTAAGCGTCTGGTGAAAGAGGGGTCTACCCGTGTCCGCCGTTATGTCACCACCGAAGACGTGAAAGCCGAAGTCGCACTTCATGAACAACATGCTGACATCTTCCGCCGTGCCGTTGATGAGCCGGCCTACCTGAATGACATCGACTGGTCTGAAAAAGTCGTAGAGGTCACCGAAACCCATGAGCAACCGGTTGTCAATAAAACGGCCAAAATCGTTGAGGAAGTGGTGGTTCGTAAAGACGAAAGCAGCCGTGTCGAAACCATCAACGACACCGTACGACGCCAGAACGTAGAGGTTGAGCATGTCGATGCTGACCGCGACCTGGCCGCAGGCGGCGTGACCGGTACCACTGGCGTGACCGGCACCACCGGTGTCACCGGGGCGGCTGGTGTCACCGGCACCACCGGTGCCGCCAAACCGACCGGCACCACCAGCCCGCTGGGCAGTACCGATCCGCTGCTGAATAAAGACCCGCTGGGTAATAAAAAGCCACTGGAAAATAATGATCCGCTGGCCAGTCGTGACCCGGTCAGTGACATCACGAAAAATGCGACCTCAAGTACTACAACGCCAAACAGCGTCACCAATAACCCGAAAAAATAAGGGTATTGATGACCCACGATAAGCCTTTCTGTGTCTAAGAACGCGCTTTATCAGAAAGCCACCCGTAAGGGTGGCTTTTTCTATGCCTGCCTGATTATCCGTGCCTGATGGTGGCAGAGGCTTTTGCCGCAACCATTAGCGGTAATGCTTGGAAATAAGCCGCCATTTACCCTCAACCCAGGCAAATGGCTTCTGGCTTTTATCCGAAAAAATAGCCGGCATCCCGGTTTTCCCCTGTTAAAAATTCAGCAATCTTTCAGCACCATTGATTATTGGTATCACAGTATTGATGCGTGCCTGGCTGCATGGGCTTATACATCAGGTAATAAATTAGCCGGGAAAGTTTTATTTCACTGAACCCAGCCTCAACAGTCCTGCTATTTCATTTGCCGGGTGGGAAATTATGCGTTTAGACGCATGCTGCCTGTCTGTTACAGGTGAAAATAGCAACGTTGGCAAGGTGATTTTCTGCGCGGCATCTGCGCAAGTGAGGTGAAATGAGCTAACCCTTGCCTTATTTTGCCTGTTAAATGAGCAGTATGAGTGAAATTTCACTTCATAACCGGTTAAAGCGGCTGAAGAGTGGGGGCGGGGTGTGGGTATAACCCTGACCCGGTTTTATTAATATTGTGAAAGTAAATCCCCATGGCCGGAGAATATAAAAAGGTAAAATAGGAGTGTTCTTGTAGACAAATTACTTGCCAGGTTAAGTTTAATTTCGTTAATTTACCCCCGTCATCAACGGCCTTCCTCTCGATTTCTTAACCAGGGAAGACGAAAGAAGCGCGTATTTACCGGCGCACTTTCCCGACCAAAAGAAATAGTGAACAGTGTCTTTTATATAAGACCTCCCGATGCCGGCAATTAACCACCGGCATGATGTCAGGAATGGCTTTATGTTCAGAAGCGGCAGAAGCGCAGGCAGGAGTGCGCGGTGCCTGTGATTACCCTTTTAACTGATTACCCTTTAAAACAGTGTGAATTAAACATCTATTTCTTGGCGAGGAACTCTTATGAATCTGCACACAGCTGCGTCAGCCGGAATGTCTGTTTCCGACTCTTTTCAGGTAGACGGTGAGTATACGGTCTCCACACAGGCGGTTACGCCGGTGTTTATCGGCTGCTTTGCCCCTAAAGAGGCGACAAGCGGCATGACCCTGACCCGCGTGACCGATCTGCAGGACTTCTCCCGCCAGTTTTTGGGTGGCAACAGCAATGACCTGTTACAGGCGGACATCCGTGACCTGCCGGTGATGGTCTCTGTTAAAGGCTATGAGCAGAGCATTAACTTCGTCCTGAACCCGTACACGCTGTTTGTCCAGCAGGCGATCATGAACTGGCAGGACAGCTCCCTGAGCCTGAACTACAGCGAAGATGAGCTGTTGGGCATGGCAGCCGAAGCGGATGCCGCGCTGCCGGCCAACGCAGGCTTTATGGCCGAGATGCTGGAGCAGGTGAGCAACCAGTACCTGACCAGCTACTACGCAGTGCGCCACTACTTTGAGAATGGCGGCACCACCTGCTACCTGCTCTCGGTCGGCAACCCGGAGCAGGTGGACATCCAGACCGTGGCCGAGATGATCGCCTGGCAGCCGGAAATTGACCTGACCTGCTCACTGCTGGATGCGGCCTATAACCCTGCGTTGCAGGCCGCCCTGCCGGTGCAGGCACCGCTGTTTGAAGTGAACCAGACCCAGCACGGCCAGGCGACCCACGCCCAGGGCAAAGATGAGATCTGCCTGTTCGACCCGCGTGATGAACGCAGCGTGGCGCTGTTTATGCTCACCGACGGTGAAAATGACCCGGTGCCGATGACCCTGGCAGAGTTGCGTACCCAACAGCCGGCGCTGGCCGAACAGGTACGCGGCCGCCTCAGCGCGGTGTCGCTGCCGGTGCTGTTGCCGCTGGCCGCCGCGCAACTGGGCAGTTACTGCCAGCTGGCCAATGCCCAGGGCAGCCGCACCGGGCTGGTGATGAAAGAGATGCCGTTGTCCGGCATCCGGGCGCTGTTTGACCAGCATGGCCTGCCGCTGACCATCACCCCCCCCGCTGACGATCTGGCCCGCCTGATGACCACCGTACAGCCGCAGGCAGAACTCAGCCACTGCGCCGCCTGAGCCGGATGCCCCCCCGCCAATAGCCTTAATGTTGTTATTGGCATCCGCCCGCCGCCGGGCTTTTTACCCGCGGCGGGCTTTTTATTTTCAACTATCTGACTATTACATAACCAATTCGTAACAAAAAACTTGAGAACTTAAAACAGAGAGCAGAGAATATGCGCGCCGCCTCCTTCTGCGGAGGAGTTCCCCAGAACAGGGCGGTGGATCAGGCCGGATAGCCACCTATATTCCGGCAACCAGAATAATCTCTCGTTATCCTGCCGTTAAGGCCGGATAAACGGCGGTGCGGCCTGCGCGCGTTACGTTACCGGCACCCTCTATTGCTCGCCTTGTTGTGCCCTTAACCGGGCCGCAGGCCGCACGGGAGACCTTCAGCAACCCGCTTGCCGGTCGCTGGGATGCAGGCACGTTTCCCCGATACACAGCGAAATATCGTCGCAACGTTCCCCACATTTTTCTGGTTGCCGCCCGGCGACAGCCGTAATTGGCAGCATAAATTCTGCACAGACACCCACTTAAGCCGCCATTTTGCTGAATACCGGCTAATGTTTTAAGCAGGGCAACAGAATTACGGCACCCAGATTGCCGTCATCGACGCCCGCCGCCGGACGATTTCAGGTCAACCGGTTTAGTGGTTTCTGTTGCGGTTTTGCGCTGATGCAGCTTGTCGCCGGCAACGAACCGGGTGCCTGCCTTGACCCCTCCGGGGCGGAAAGGACAGGCGCGGGGAGGAACGGCTGGAGGGTTCCGGCCGTTTGCAAGAGTTACCTTTCAGGTAACTCGATGATATAAAGACACTTTTAAGGTTAATATTATGCAAAGTAAAGCTTCGCTATCACGTACCCTCGTGATACTTACGGCTTTGTTCGCCGCGTTGAGCGGATTGTACTTCTTGATAGGTGGGATATGGCTGGCCACGATTGGTGGCTCCCTTTATTACATTGTTGCCGGTGTCGTGATGCTGGCGATGGCCTGGCTGCTCTATCGCCGTAAGGCCTCGGCCCTGATGCTTTATGCCGTGTTCCTGCTCGGCACACTCATCTGGTCGATCTGGGAAGTCGGTACCGACTTCTGGGCACTGACCCCGCGCCTGGATGTGGTGTTCTTCTTCGGCGTGTGGCTGGTGCTGCCGTTCATCTACCGTTACCTGACCGCCAAAAACGGCACGGCACGCGGTGCGCTGAGCGCAGTGCTGGTTGTCACCGTGCTGGCGCTGGCCTGGTCGGTGTTTAACGACCCGCAGGAGATCAACGGTACGCTGGACACCGCCAACCAACCGGCCCCGGCTGCTGAGCAAAACAGCTCCGGCATCCCGGCAGGTGACTGGCCGGCCTATGGCCGTACCCAGGGCGGTACCCGTTACTCCCCGCTGAACCAGATCAACGACAAAAACGTCGGTGAACTGAAAGAAGCCTGGACGTTCCGTACCGGCGACATGAAAAACGCCAACGACCCGGGTGAGATCACTGACGAAGTCACACCGATTAAAATCCGTGACATGCTTTACCTGTGTACGCCGCACCAGAAGCTGATTGCCCTGGATGCCGCGTCCGGTAAGCTGAAATGGCAGTTTGATCCGCAGCTGAAAACCAACCCGACCTTCCAGCACGTGACCTGCCGTGGTGTTTCTTACCACGAGACCCCGGCTGCCGCCCAGACGGCAACCGCAGGCGCTGCACCGGCCATCTGTTCCCGCCGCGTACTGCTGCCGGTGAACGACGGCCGCCTGTTCGCACTGGATGCGCAGACCGGCGAACGTTGCCCGGAATTCGGTAACAATGGCGAGCTGAACCTGCAAGCCAACATGCCGTATGCCACCCCAGGTGCTTACGAGCCGACTTCTCCGCCGGTGGTGACCGATCATGTGATCGTGATTGCCGGGGCAGTAACCGATAACTACTCCACCAAAGAGCCGTCCGGTGTTATCCGTGGCTTTGACGTGAACAGCGGTAAACTGCTGTGGGCCTTCGATACCGGCGCAGCCGATCCGAATGTCATCCCGGAAGGTGAGCAGCACTACACGCCGAACTCCCCGAACTCCTGGGCACCGGCGGCCTATGACGACAAACTGGATCTGGTCTACCTGCCGATTGGTGTGGCAACCCCGGACATCTGGGGCGGCAACCGCACCCCGGAGATGGAGCGTTTCGCAAGCGGCATGCTGGCGCTGAATGCTTCTACCGGTAAGCTGGCCTGGTTCTACCAGACCGTACACCATGACCTGTGGGATATGGACGTTCCGGCGCAGCCGACCCTGGCTGACATCACCAAAGATGGCCAGACCGTGCCGGTCATCTACGTACCGACCAAAACCGGTAATATCTTTGTGCTGGACCGCCGTGACGGCAAGCCGGTTGTTCCGGCCCCGGAAAAAGCGGTTCCGCAAGGCGCAGCGAAGGGCGACCACACCTCCCCGACCCAGCCGTTCTCTGACCTGACCTTCCGTCCGTCTGAGAACCTGAGCGGTAAAGACATGTGGGGCGCCACGATGTATGACCAGCTGGTCTGCCGCGTGATCTTCCACCGTATGCGTTATGAAGGCATCTTCACCCCGCCGTCTGAGCAAGGCACCCTGGTATTCCCAGGCAACCTGGGCATGTTCGAGTGGGGCGGTATCTCCGTGGATACTGACCGTCAGGTGGCGATTGCCAACCCGATGGCGCTGCCGTTCGTTTCGAAACTGATCCCGCGTGGCCCGAACAACCCGGCTGAGCCGGAATCAGGTGCCGGCGGCACCGGTTCTGAAGTTGGCGTTCAGCCGCAGTTCGGCGTGCCGTACGGCGTGACCCTGAACCCGTTCCTTTCTCCGTTTGGCCTGCCATGCAAACAACCGGCCTGGGGTTACATCTCCGCCGTGGATCTGAAAACCCATCAGATCGTCTGGAAGAAACGTGTGGGTACCGTCTATGACAACACCCCGCTGCCGCTGCCGTTCAAAATGGGTATGCCGATGCTGGGCGGCCCGGTCTCGACTGCCGGTAACGTCTTCTTCATGGCAGCCACCGCGGATAACTTCCTGCGTGCATTCAACATGAGCACCGGTGAGAAACTGTGGCAGGCACGTCTGCCGGCCGGTGGCCAGGCCACGCCGATGACGTATGAAGTCAACGGCAAGCAATACGTGGTGATTGCAGCCGGTGGCCATGGTTCGTTCGGCACCAAGCTGGGCGACTATGTCGTGGCTTACGCGCTGCCTGACAACAAATAACCGATGCTTTCTGTCGGCCAAAAGCCCCGCATTGCGGGGCTTTTTTTATGCCTGAAGCTTTTGCATTGACACTACGCACAGCTCTATTACACTCAATAAAGAAACGATAAACGTTTCCTAATTGAGGGGATGATGATGAACCGTAATCTGCAAGCAGCCTGGGATCTGCCCCAGGTGGCCGATATGCTGAACCCGGCACCGCTGATGCTGGAGATGGGCGTCACCCGTACCGGCGACGGGCGGCTGGTGGCGGCGGCCAGGGCCGATCTGCCGGGTTGCAAAGGGGAGATGATCGACTGGTGGTTCCGTTTTTTTGAAACCACCGAACACCTGAAGTGGTGGCATCCGGCCGATCATAAAAAGCATGACGGCTGGGACAGCCAATGGCAACGCAGGAAAAACTATATCGGCGCAACCATCAATGCGGTGGAGGCGCTGGGCGATATCCCGGCCACGGCGGCGCGCATTAAATTTCATCATCCCGCTGACTTCTTCGGCGCAGAGCCATACCAGCAGGCGCAGGCACAGGGCTGGGTTTCTGCGGCGGTGTGCGGCTGCATCGGCTTTGGGGATGAAGTCGCGCTGGATGATGACGCCAACCCGCTGGATGGCCGGATGATCCATGTAGTGCGTGACACTGCCTGGGGTTGCGTGCTGCGCAGCCGCTTTATCCTGGGTGAATCCTCATCGGATGCCGAACAACCGCTCCCGGACGCCATTGGCCTTGGCCTGATGCAACATTGCCATTGCGAATTTACCAGTCTGTCGAAATTCCTGCCGTCGCTGTTTTATGCGGAGAACGTGGAGAGCATCACGCCGCCGGAGTGGTGGTAGCGGGCGATTTTACCTTATAAAAAAGTCGCATGACGCGGCTTTTTTATTGGCAGAAAACGGTTATCAGGGTATGTCTGTGCCTGAAAGCGCTGCAAACCATGCGTCAGCGGTCAGGGAAAAGGCCAGACTGGCGGGCGCATTTTCCACATCATTTACCTTGCCGTAAAAATGCATACCCAT
>NZ_PJZF01000048.1 GCF_002858675.1 Chimaeribacter californicus | reverse complement strand
AACGCATTGTTCAAAGATTAAAGTAATCATTTTTAATATTAAGGTAATATCAATGTCCATTACTCGCCCAGTCAAGAAGCCCCCGATCTCTGAGCATGATCAGGAGAAATTTATCAACTCTGCGCCTGACGGTTCTGAGGTCAAAAAGAAGGGCGTGATGAAAGGTAAGAAGCAGCAAATCACGTTCACAATCGACCCTGAGGTTTTGGAAAAGCTGGATGCACGGAGTGCCGGTGAAGGCGTGTCGCGGGCTGCGCTGATCAACATTGCCATCCGTCAATTGCTCAATAAAGGGGCAACAGTAGGCGGAGAGTAATCGTAGAGGGCGGAAACCTCTTAAGCATTAAAAAACATCATTAAACAATTAAATAACATTAAATAAATGTTTTTTAATATTAAAAAACATCAATAAAGCGTGCGCCGCTGATCGGTGTTTCCACCAGCAATGCTAAATTTGATGCAGATCCATCTTTTGAGGGATTAGGCTTGTTTGAGCTTGGTCACCGGGTTATGTTGGTTCCGCTTTCAGGAATGGTATTGCGTTACGTTCCCCGCGTCAGCGGGGTGTTACCATTGCCGGAAGCGCAGAAAGGCCAGTCATAGACTGGCCTTTTTGTTTGTCACACCAGGTTCACCTGGTCACGCCTGGTGAACGATTTCTACAAAGGCAAGCACGCCGTTATCCTGTGCCAAACGCGGATCGTCAATACATGCCGCCTCATCGCTCGGGGCAGGGGTGTGGCCGCCATCTTCAGCCAACACTTCCATATACTGTTTGAACGATAGCTCCGCATCTCGCAGTGCCTCATCAAACGTATCACCCGCAAAGAAGCAGCCAATTGCATCTACGAAATAGCCGTCGTAAGTGCCGCTTTTAGTCATAAAAACGAAAACCGGGTAGCGCATCAAACCTCACTTCTTAACAAGAGACGAGCCTTTCACTGACGGGTTGCTTTCGTAGCCGCCAAGCTTATCAAGCTCTGCAATACGAGCATTGAACTCTGCATATTCAGGGGCGCTATCTTCATAGGCGGTAATCTTGTCACAGATGATTTTGAATAGCGGATGATCTATGTCGTGCTCAACGAGATGTTCAGCCAGCACTAAAGCCTCTTCATACGCCTGCTTGCTTGGATTGCCTCCAAGCATAGGAACAGCCTTAACAAGGTTATCGTAGGCATCAAGCGCGCCAGAAATCATCATTGATGCCTTCCAACGATCATGCGTGGCCTGCAAGTTAAGCCAGAACTCTGCCGACATATTAAACAGGGCAGAAAGCTGCCCGGCTTCATTGGCTGTAATGCGGTGGCTTCCATCAATAATCTGGCAGATCAGCTCCAGCGGCACCTGCATTTTGTCAGCCAGCTGCTGTTGGGAGATGTTAAGTGGTTTCAAAAACTCTTCCACCAGCATCACGCCCACTGGCGTTGGCTCTGCGGTAATGGTGTCCATCATTTTACCTCATACGGGAAAACCGGTAGGGCTTGCGCCCTTCCGGTATCAATCGTCGGTCAGTTGGCCGACGCGGCAGTTATAAAGTTTGGCAAATTTTTCCAGTGTACCCGCCTGTGGCCTTTCGCTTTTTTCCATCTTAGACACGTTAGCCTGTGTCACACCCAGTTGGTCAGCTACGTCCTTCTGAGACATGTTGCGATGAATGCGCCATGCAGCAAGCAGTGAGACGCCTTTTTTAATCACAATGCCGATCACCTCACTGGGGATGGTTTCATCGTCGTTCTCGCCGGGAGTGTAAGGGACTTGCTCCCATAGTTCCGGGATGTCAGCACTCTCTACAAGGCGATTAAATGTCTCGATAGGCACCACCACTGAGATACGGTTTCCGGCCTCATCAGTTAAATATTGTACTTTCATCGTTTTCTCCAAGATTGAGGATCTCTCAATCAGTATCCAAATGCTTAGAATAGTGTCACTTATAAATCGAGGGGATAAGGCGGGTTTCCCCGCCTGTCCTTAGTAAGTTCTGCTTGTGCGTCTTAGTACCGCTTGGATTTGAATGATGACCGGGTCCCCTTTCACCCATGCAAATATCAGGCGGTAATTCCCAACACGGAGTCGATATTTTCGGCCTTTTCCTTTCAGAGCCTTAATATCCTTCTTCACATTTGGAAAGTTTTTGAGCGCATTGCCTTCCTCATAAACATGTTCAATGTCACCACTGTCGATGTTACGAAGCTGCTTTTGCGCCTTATTAGTCCATTTGACGTTAGGCATTATTCCCTCGATTTTTTAAAGAACGTGTTCCTTGCGGAACACAGCTAATATAACCTAGCTAGGTTATATTGCCAAGCATTTTGTTATATTTTTATAGCCTTTCTTTGTTTTTGGTTATTTTGGGGCAAAAAAACCGCCCCGGAGGGCGGCTGGTGTCGGCTTGGT
>NZ_PJZF01000047.1 GCF_002858675.1 Chimaeribacter californicus | reverse complement strand
AAAGAAGAATTTTAACTTTCACTGCCCGGCGCGCCGGGCTTATCTGGCAGTAAAGCTGCCGGGAACATTAACGCCACCGCCATCAATGAAGGGAAATCGTATGCTACTTAATCGTGAAGTTGTCTCAGGACTTCAATCTGTCATCACCACTGCTGAACGAAGACTCCGCGCGGGGAGAACGCTTAAAAGTGTCAAAAATGAAGTGAGTACCGCTATGTATGACCATGAATTAGCGCACATTGACGGGGCAGAAGCCCAGGTGCGTGACTCTATTGTTGCCGCATTTTCCAAGTTAAACCGCATTGCCGATGCCCATGAATATATTCAGCAGCAACAGAGCGATTTTAAGGCTCAAATGATGGAGCATCGTAAAAATGGGTTGCTACGCCTTGCCCATAAAGGACGCGAGAACGCTATAAAGGCCTTGGCCAATGAATTCGGCATTAACGTGACTATTGAAGCAGAACCCGCCGCTTGTGACATGGAAAAGAAAATGACAAACGCTAAAGAAATCGCCCTGGCTTACCAGAGATTAACCGCTGCTGAGGCAGCAAGCGCCACGCTGCTGACTTCGTATAAAACCGCGCGAGGTGCAGCGCTGCCAGAGGAGATCGCAGCGATGTTTCGAGCGCTCGATAATGCCCTGAATGAGCACACCAGCGAGCTGCGGGCGGCCGCTTCCGCTGTCCTGGTGGCCGACGCTTAACATCCCCCGAAGTTCTCTCCTGGCAGGATACTGCCACGTCCCGATATGGCTCGTTTCTACCTGGTGATTGGCAGGTCAGCAGAGCCATATCTATTGCGCGCACAATTGTGCGTATAGTTCTTTTCAAGGCGGCGAGAGCGCGCACATGAATAGACGGCAATGAGCCAATAACCTTTGAGGGAATACAGCATGAAAAGCAACATTAAAGCAGTGAAGGCTGAGGCAACTATCGTAATTAACACCCTGGAGGGTTACATTGCCAAAATTGAAGCCGGGCGCGAAAAATTGGCCGGCATTGAGAGTGATTTAGTCTCCTTCGGCAAACAGGCGAACTATTTTGAATGGATTTTCATCCCCTTCAGCGCACGTAGCCGTGTCAAAATTATCGAAGGGTTTAAAGACCGCATTGAGTCTGTGAAAGCCACCGTAGCGAAGATGGAAGAGAACGAAGAGGCTGCCGCTAAAGCCCGCATCGAAGAAGAGCACCGCGCGCGCCAGCTGAATGAAGTACTCAACGCGGAAAAGGCTGCACCGCGTGATGGCATCCGTGTTCTGCGCCTGTCCGCCGGCGCGCTGGATCAGGTGAATAGCTTTGGCGTAGAGGTGGTAACCCCGCGCGGAATTCGCCGCATGAACGCCAGCTTGCATATGGGCAAAGTAACCCGCGTGGATGGCCTTTTTTATGGCATCAGCATCGGCAACAGCCTGAAGGAAACATACACCGCGGAAGATCGCGCAGAGACGCGCCGGATTGATACAGAAGAGCCTGTTCGCCATGGTGACGTGGTTCGGATTGGCGGAAAGCTCTACACTGCCCGCGTTATTGGTGAGTACACCACGCCGGTTGAGTTCGATGCGCTACCGGAGGTAGCGGAATTAGGAAAGTGATTCACCCACTGCGCCCAGTTCGATGGGCATTATTAAAAAGGAAACTAATGTGACTCCTACTTTTTCAGAAAAACCGACACCAGAAGAGGTTAAAGCAGCCAGGATCAATGCTGGATTAACTCAAGTGCAGGCTGCTGCCCGGTTCGGCTACAGCCTTCGTAATTGGCAGGCTAAAGAGGATGCTGGCAGCAATGGACGCTCACTATCTATTGGAGAATATGAGCTTTTGTTATTGATGGGAAATAGCCATCCAACGCTGGTGGCTACCCATAGGGTGGTAACAAAGCTCACGAACAAATAAACGATTATTCCCTTTACGGTTTAACTTTTAAACTATTCCATTTGGGGTATACTCTGCCCCATCTTTGGGGCTATTTTTTCTTTAAGGTGACTACATGAAATTAAAAATGAAACATGCGGCCGCAGCCGCAGGGTTAGCGCTGGCACTCGGGTATGGTTTTGCTCTCGGGAAATATGCAATTTTTCCCTACAGTTTTATTTATGAATTCAAACACAGGCATTTTACTTCTGAACAGGTGGATACTGTGCGTAATCCCACTTACCTATTTAAGCGTGACATGTATAAAGAGTTTCACGGCCAGGGCGACTACGTGATGGTGGGGGATAGCATCACCGAGAACGCTCGCTGGGACGATATTTTCCCGGATTACAAGATCGTAAACCGTGGCATTGCAGGGGATGACACGACCGGAGTGCTGGAGCGTATTGACGACATTATTGCGACGGGCGCTAAGAAGGCTTTCATCATGATCGGGACTAACGACATTGACCGCGGCATGAGTG
>NZ_PJZF01000046.1 GCF_002858675.1 Chimaeribacter californicus | reverse complement strand
CGTTCACGATTGACGGCCAGACGGTAGACGCCACCTACCTGCAAGGCGCGACGGTACCGCTTAACGTCACCGGGCTGCCCGGCGTGGCGCTGCCGTTCGGGATGAGTAAAGAGGGGTTGCCGATCAGTGTGCAGATCGTCGGGCGCTGGCATACGGAGATGACGATTTTGCACATCGCCGCATTGCTGGAAGCGGTCAGCCCGATGCAGGGCCGCCACCCGACGCTCTGATGCAGATATTCTATGATGCGGGCAGGGATGCCCGGATAACGGTTACGCGATGGCCCGGTTATTCCAGCTATCTTTGCAGATGATATTCCCCTCGCAATGTTTCCAGGTGATGGATTCATAATGGAGATAGACGGTTTCCATATGTGTGCCGGTCTGCGTACTGGGATATAGGGTAGGCGTAATCCGGGTGATTTTGACGTTCTCCAGCAGGATATTGAAATACTCTTTCTCAAGCCCGGATTCGGTAATGCGGTACATTTTCAGGGTGGCCGATTTCAGGATAAGGTTATGGCACAGCGCCCGGCATAAAATAGGCGTTGTCCGGTCGAACTCTTTCTGAAAGATAAATGGCGTATGCACCCGTGTAGAAGTTAATCGGCCGGTATGCCCATCGGACGGAATAAACATATCATGCACTACCTCCCGTAATTCAATCGCCCCTTCCCGTCCCGCCACCAAACACCCGCCGATAATCGGGGAACCATTTTCATCTGTTAACCAAAGATAACCTGGGTATGACATTTTTGATCCTTATTAATGAAGTGAGAATGATGAGAATGCTGGTTTTACTCTTCTGAAGAAAACTTATCGATCAACGTACCGATAACATAATAACAGGCAAAGGTGGCGACAATAGCAATCAGCCTCTCTGTCCAGGTTTCAAAATGGAAGAGCCAAAAAGCAGTTAAGCAGAAGAAAATGGTTTGAAGAACTGCCCCCAAAATTTCCCACACACATCCTTTTGACTTTTTCTTAATCCATGCGAGCTTGCTCATCACCACCCTCCTTTTTATTATCGCTCATCGTTTTTAATTTTGAATATCTTATCCAGAAAAAGGCCAATAAAATAGGCACAGACATACGTCGCGATAAATGCAATTAATTTAAAAGGCCAGTAATCGATATAGCATAATAAGAAAATCGATAAACCAAAGGTTGCAGTACCGATAAGCCCTCCAACCATATCCGTAAGGAAACTGATGCATTTTTTACCCATGGTGATTACCTAACTCTTCTTCAACCAGCATCAGGATTTTATTAAAAGCATACGTCCCCTGATGTCGTTTTACCGATAGCGCATCAATAAAAGGTTTAAGTGCCGGTTCAAGTAAAAAGTAGAGCAGGTCATAATCCCTGGGTCGCAGTAATTGATAGGCTTCCGGCTCTTCTACGCTGAGTTTTTCTGATGCCCTGATACAACGTTCAGTCATTCCTCCCAGAAGGAACACACTGCCAATAGCTCCTCCGCCTATTTTAGTGTGGATAAATGTTCCCCCTGCTATAACCACTGCAATTCTTGCCGAAATCTTAGAGTTGGTTAATATTCGACCAACTACAGAAGATACTACACGGCTATATATTTTATTCTGGTCACTTTCCGTAATCTGCTTATCAAACTCGGTAAAAATGATCTGTACCGCGTCAGAAATACGATCATGACTAAGAATTCCTTTATGTATGGCCTGCGCAATTCGCATTCTTCCGCGATCGTGAGCGTAATGCGCCTCCGTATCAAAATAGCCATACACCATATAACCGAGGTCAATCGGTACAGACATCACCCCATCCATGAACCCTACAACGGTGTCAGGCGAGATAATTATCTTAACAATGCGTTCGGCTATTTCCCTATAATCACTCATCGGCATTCCTTCTGCACGTCATCACTTCAGAAAGTATTCTTATAAGATTCTTTTTTTATTTGAAACCAGAGGTGCAATTTATGCTATGCCTGACGCGAATCACTTACAATCACCTTATAATTAAACATTGATAACGATCAATTATTTAAAAAATCAAAAAACAGAATTTCTTTATTATTTCTTATAAAGCAAAACCATTGAATTAATAACATTAAAATTAAGAGCCACCAAATAATATAAAACCCCAAAAGCCCCCTACTCTTTCCTTACATACTTAAATATTTGCAGCCTGGTGGGGGCGTAAAAATCATTGCCGAATGGAGACGAAGGGCCGGGTGAGCGGGCATGGATGCCCGCGAGAGCCGCCCATGACAGGGACTGTCATTAGCGGCGGCCCGAAAGCCCGGAGGTGAAATGAGGGGATACGCGAGAGCGTGCAATGATTCAGCCAAACCACCGAAAGTGCGCGGGTGCAGGGCGAGCGCACTGGCGCGCCCTGCTCGGTTGAGGCAATGAGGGTTAGGTAGGCAATTAC
>NZ_PJZF01000045.1 GCF_002858675.1 Chimaeribacter californicus | reverse complement strand
GTTCCGCCCGTCGCCTGCTGGGTGTCCCAGCGTTGATTAAGTAAGGAATAGAGAATGAAAGGTAATTTCTTCCAAAGCGGCGCGCTGCGCTCTGATGGCCTGACCGCTTTTGCCATGGGGGCGAAAGCCCCGGAACAGCCGATGCTAGAGAGCGTGACGAATAACGCCCCACCAGCTGAAGAGCCGAAAAAAGAGATCACCCTGGAGGAAGCCCACCAGATGATCCTGGAGAAGGCGGCAGCTGCGGTGGCCACCAACCAGCTGGCTGATGCGGCACAGGCCGTCTTCAGCTGGGCTGATGGTGATGACCACTCCTATGACGCGCTGGATGGCTATGCCCAGGCTGAAGCCGGTATTGGCGACGACACCGACCCGACTGATGATCAGCTGGACGCTTATTTCACCGTGCTGGGCAATATGGCTGATTTCATGGTCGCTGCCGGTGCTGATGAAGATGCGGTGCAGGCGTTATTCGATGATGAAGATGACGACATTGCTGGCTCTCTGGGCACCGAATTTCAGGGGCTGGATGACGCTGACCGCAGCGAGCTGATCACCGCCTATTCACTGTCTGCTGACGACTCCATGGTCGAGGCGGTTGAGAAGGTTGTCCGTAAGGGCAAAGTGGTGCTGATCCGTAAGCCATTCAAGAAGCACCATATGACCTCTGCACAGCGCATGGCTTTGAAAAAAGCCCGCTCCAAGGCTTTCACTGCCCAGGCGAAGCTGCACCGTGCCAAATCAATGAAGCTGCGCGCCAAGCGTATTGGCCGTTAAGTAAAGAAGGCGGCCGCCAGCTGGTGGCCGCATTGAGGTGAAGAAAATGGGGATTGCTTACTCTTACGGCGCATCGCCTTCTGATGGTGTCAGCCCTTATCTGAAGGCCACTATCGTTTCTGGTGATCTTACTGTGACCGGGTATATCGGTCAGGGTGCTTCTCTCCAGATTGCATCGATGTGGACCAGCCCTTTCGAGGGGGATAATGCTGGCTCCATTGCGGGCTTTGAGACGGCGGCGAACATTGGGCAGTCGGTGTCCAACACGACGTCTGTATTCCGCTGGAACAGTCTGATGGTATGGCAAGGCGCTCAGCCGCCTTCTATCAACCTTCCGCTTGAGTTTCTGGCCATTTACGACCCCTCGATCGAAGTAGACGGCGCAATTAAAGCGTTGTGCGCCATGGCGTCACCTGAGCTGAAAGACGTTGAACCCCTCGGCCGCCGGCCAGAGGTTTGCGTTATCAACATCGGCCGCCGGTTTATCCTGGCTGATGTCGTCATTCAGGACGTGAGTTACAACCTGGACGCACCGCGCACCAGCGACGGCTATTTCGCTTCCAACACAGTAAACCTGCAACTGTCGGGCATGGCGGTACAGAACCGCTCTGAAGTGCAGGGACTTTTTATCTGAACAGGAAGAACTAAATCATGGCTGGTCATGCTAACGCGGTAGGTAACGCCGCATATTTAAAAACCCGTTACACGATGAACAAGGCGATGGGCGAAAAGCTCAACGGCTCTGAATTCCTTCTGACTATTATTGGCCATGAGGAGCTTTCTGCGCTGATCCGTACCGCGCAGCTCCCGGAGCGCACCCGCGAGGACGTAGAGGACTACGGACCTGGCGGCATGAAGTATGTGCAGCATGGTCCCATCCGCAACTCCGGCGAGATGGCTTGCCAGTGCATCGAGACTATTACCGGCAAAATGCTGGCGTTTATCAAAGACGCGGTTAACAACAAGTCCTACTTTGACGTGACGATCAGTGCAGCGCCGGAGTCCCTGGGCGGTGAAGCCCCGGATTCACTGACCGTGACGCTGTATGACTGCAAAATCTACGTAGACAGTACTGACCTGTCCACGGAAGACGTCACCTCTGCCGTGCGCCCTAACCTGCGCATTGTTTACAACTTCATCGAGTAAGCGACCAGGTATCACGAAAGCCCCGCAAGGGGCTTTTTTATGGCTGCTGCCGGCGCTGGGGCAGATATAACATTGGCTACGATGGGCGCTATCTTCACTCTGGAGGCTCCCATGACCCCCCGCGAATTGCTTGAGAGCGTAAAGCTCCGCTTTAACCCGCTGATGCATGATGACGCGGACAAACTGGATGCGCTGCTGGTTACAGCTCTGACTACGTACCAGGATCGCGCCGGTTTTGTCACACGTAAACGCATCCAGCAGGGTGAATCTCTCTCATACGCCTGCCCGGCTGATTACCTGGAGCTGGTGGCCGTGACCGATGCCACTGGTGACTGGGTATATGCTGACGTGTTCGACGGCGTGATTGAAATTGAGTCCTGCGGCCGCCTGCGTTATCCGCTGACGGTGGAATACCTGCAAGACCTCAGCACGCTTGACCTGGATGCCGGCACTATCCCGCCGACTATCCGGGGCATCCTGCAAAACTACCTTGAGGCACTGATCGCCATCCCGAATATGGACAGGCTCCGTCGCGTCTCTATTGCGTCAAAGCTGGATGTGTCCAACCTGCCTGATGAGTCTGCGCTTTACCAGCGTAAGACCGAGCTGGAACAGGAAATGTCGAGCCGTGGCGCTATCCCGCGGGCTGTATCGCTTTATTC
>NZ_PJZF01000044.1 GCF_002858675.1 Chimaeribacter californicus | reverse complement strand
TTCTTCAGCCTGTTTGTCGGTCATGCCGGTGAGTTTCATCGCGTCTTTGAAGCCTTCTTTCTTTAGCCGCAGTTGCTCGGCCACCAGCTTTTTGGCGTCATCGCGCTCCTGTTCCAGTTGCTTATTGCGCGCCAGGGCAAGCTTGAGGGCGGCAGCCTTTTTGGCGGTCGCGTTGCGCGCACGCGCGGCCTGTTTGCGCAGACGCTCGATCTCGTCTTTACTGGTTTCCTGTTTCTTGGCCATCGCCTTTTGGGCTGCCTGGTAGCGGGCAAACTCTGCACGTACCTTTTCGTGGTCGGTCTGCACGTTGCGGTTACGCGCCAGGGCTTTCTGCTCCTGGTCAGTAAATGTTTTGGTGGTTTTGGTTTTGTCATCACCAAACGCCACCTGGTCGGCGGCCTTCTTCAGCTGCTGCCCCAGCTGGCGCTGCCAGGTCATCGACTGGAAGCGCGTCATGGTGTGCACGACGTGTTTGCACGCCACCCCGGTTAAATCCGGGTTGCGCACCTTGGGAAATGCGTATTCCGCTGGTGGCTTCAGCGCATAGTTGCCGGCGGTGGCCATATAGCGATACCAATACTGGTGGCGGCCGCAATCGCAGTCGAATGACACCCGGCCGGCGGCCAGCTGGCGGGCGAGGGTGGCCAGGGAGGCTTTTTCATCCCCTACATCCTCAACGTACCGATCCCATTCCTCAAAGCGCACCCGCACCATATGGTGATCGTCAATGGAGATGTCCGAGGCCTCCACCTTCACGAACGCCGTGTTGTGTTGCAGGCGGATAAACATCGCCTTTTTGATGCCGGAGCCGTCGTCTACCGAGTTATTGGCACGCTTTACGTCAATTTTGGTGGACTGCGCCACCAGCTGGGCGTAAGTGATGCCGGCAACGTCGCTATTGAATTGGTTACGGTGCCCCTTGCGGCTCTGGATAAACCGCTTCATGTCCTCCGGGGTGAACAGCGTGCCGTCTTTCTTCTTCCCCAGCTCCAGGAACTTTTCCAGATCCTTATTGCGCATCATGGCCGGCGTCAGGGTGCGGCGCGCGCGCTGGCGGTTGTCACGCTGCGTCTTGCGGATCCGGCGGAAGACCTTCAGGAAGTCGGTCGCAGACAGGCCGTGTGTGGCGTACCGGCCGTTCTCATTTCGGTCAAAGTCAGGTGATGGCATCCATTACCCCTTCAGCTTGCATACAGGGAGCCGGGGATTTCCGGGCTGGTGGCGGAGAAGGTGTTAATCTGCTCCCGGATCCACGCCAGGGTAGGCACGGTGATCTCGGTACCTTCCTCCATGGCGTCACACTCATCCTCCAGGCCGCATACCAGGGTCACCACCCAGCGCAGCTCACCAGTGCCCCATATGCGGTATGCGATCAGCTCAGGCCGGTAGATCTCATCTGCCAGGATGTCGTAGGTCAGCAGGTCAGAGTCATAACTCATTGCTTTGGTCATGATCTCCTGGCGCATATAAGCGCGCAGAATGGGGTCTGTGACGTTTCTGTCGTCGAGGCGGCTGATGGTCACAGGTAACTCCCTTTGCCCGTCAGCGGGCTGCTGGAGGCCTTATTAATGGCATCCTCCTCAATGGCGCGGACGATGGTCTTAAGCGGGTCGATTGCGCTGCCTAGCTCCGGCCGGCGGTTAAAGCCCATCATGGCCTCCAGGTATTGCACGCTGGCCACGTTGTGAAAGGTAGTGCCGAAGCAGCACAGCATGGTCAGGCAGTGTTCTGCCTTCAGCTGCGCCCAGTCAATCCGGTATACCGTCGCCCCCTTGGTATCCCGATCCATATCAACTAGGGTTTCGGGGATCTGGAAACGACTGCCGGCACCGCGGGGAAAGGCCAGGGCTTTTTGGCGCTCCAGCTCCCGGTAGATGTCCAGGGCTTCCACCAGCACTGGCTTACCGGTAGCACCGGTATCCCCCAGACGGACACGAACGCCGGCGCGGGAGGTGATGAAATCACTCGTTTCCTCCACCAGCACCTCGAAGCCCTTGCGCTCCAGGTCACGGATTTGGGTGATCAGATCCTGTTCCAGGGCGTGCCGGCTTTCAGGGAGTTTGGTGACCTCGGCTACAAATAGCTCGCCGTCTTTCCAGGCGGCTTTGGCCAGCATGGGCGAGCTGGTGGAAAGGCTGATTGCACAGATTTTTTTGTTACTCATGGCGTCTGTTTCTCGCTGATTGCCCACCAGCATTAGCGGGCGAACCATAACCATACGGATAGTTACATCTGGAGAGGCCGTGGGGGCATAAGAGAACCGCCCCAGGGGGGCGGTTTGGGAAAGACTATGCGTGCGTATAACCTGGGTAAAAGCAAAGGCCAGCGGGTACTAGCCTTTAGGGGATCGTTGAAGCTGCATCGAAGGGTTTACTCATACCGAGAGAGGTTGCCTTGATGTGTGTGATGATAGGTAGCGGCTGCGGCCGGTGCAATACAAGAGCGTTGGTCTGCGGCAAAAAAAGCCCTGTCAGTGAGTAGCAGGGCTTCGAGCAGTGGGCTTAATAGGTGTTGCAGGTCGTCATGGTGCCATAGTTGTTACAGAACGTGGTTTTAGGAGTGCTGTTCGCAAAATTCTGTGCTGCCTGATTAAATTGCTGCACGGCGGCATTATGGGCTGCAATCTGCTGCTGGCGCTGAGTGATTTCCAGAGCAACTTGGTTGCATGAAGTCTGACGCTTCACTTCGGCCAGCTGCTCGGGTTTAGAATAGTATTGAATCTTACTGATCAGTTTAACCTGGTCAAAATTAGCAAGTACGCCCTGTTGGCTTTGCATCATATTCATGCCCGCAGCAGCTAGTGACATTGGCATCTCATTATGCAAACTACAGTCCCGGATCAACGAAAAGATGCCGGCATACGAGTTATATTGTTGTTCTGTAGCCATTGGTGTAGGCGTGACACATCCAGAAAGGGAAAGTGCTGCCAAAATAAAAGCTATTTTTTTCATGATTATTCTCGCTGTGTGAGTGCGCGCATTCTACCAGCGGAGATCAGAAAAAATAGCTTTACTATCATGGCGTTATTCTGAAATTTGCCAATAAAGTTATGTGATTAAAATCATTGGCTTGAAGAAGAG
>NZ_PJZF01000043.1 GCF_002858675.1 Chimaeribacter californicus | reverse complement strand
AGCGGCATTATTTTTTCCAGTGGCGGTCGAGCTCCGCCTGGGCAAAATACGCTGAAGCCTGACGCAGAATATCATTGCTGCGGCGCAGCTCGCGGACTTCCCGCTCCAGTTCTTTCAGACGCTGGCGTTCGCTGGCAGTCAGCGCATTCTGCTCATCATCAACGGGCTCCTGCTGACGGATCCAGATACGCAATGTCTCGGGAGTGCAGCCGATCTTAGGGGCAATGGAGCAGATAGCGGCCCATTGTGAGTTGTAGGTATTCTGGTTTTCCAGAACCATACGAATAGCGCGTTGACGAACTTCAGGGGGAAATCGGTTATGTTTTGTCATCCTGGTTACCTCTCTCAAAGAGTGTAGTCTCCAGGATTACCGGGGCGGTTCATTGGGCGCGTCATACGCGCTTAAGGTAAGCCGCATTGCGCCCTCGTCATTGAACAGCGCCTCAAATCCTCCACCAGCAGCCACAGGAACGCCTGTAACCAGCAAAGGCTGGCCAACATATACCGACGCGCTCAAAGCCTCCAGGAAGCCGTTTGCGCAGTGCTCCGCGCCATCCACGAACACAAAGGACGAACAGCCCGCTATTTCTTTGAGCAAACCCGGCGAAAACGCGACTGGGTGCACCCACTCTATGCGGCGCTTCGCGTCTTTACGCAGATGAATGGAGTAGGCACCGTATACCAGTTCCCGGGCGATCACTGGCATCAGCGCCACCAGCTGGCTCACCAGCCTGCATACCTCGAACCAGGTGCGGGCATATGGCGAGATGATGTAAGCCCGCCCCTGGAATTGGCACAGCGCCGACCACACAGCCAGGGCAGCAGCCGGCTGGTGAAGTGATGCCCGCTCACCATGCGCTACCACAATGCGTTTTTGCTGGTGGAATACGGTAAGTCGCTGCTCAACAGGCTCAAACGTAGGCGGTGTGTCGATCTTCAGCTCCCGGCACAGCGCAGAGAAGGGCTGTACCAGTACAGAGTCCAGATTGCCGACGGTCATGCCGTCATAATCCTCCAGCGCGCGGTCGTATTGCAGCGGCGCACCTGGCTTAAACATAGTGATTTTTTCGGTGGTCATGGTGATCCGGGAAAGGCGGCCACCAGCTGGCGGCCGCTGGTGGTTACAGGGTAGCGATGATGTCTGTTGCATTACCGCGGGTGGTGATGTCACAGCTCACAGAGCGGCGCGCTTTCAACCCCGTAATGGTAAAGCCGCGGGATAGATAGAGCTGCATCAGCTTGGGCGCGCTACTGTTGGTGATCACCACCTTAGCACCACGCTCATGCGCGGCCATCAGGTGTTCCACCAGCGCTACCTGGTCATCAAACGTGAATCCCTCTTTGCTGTACGCCGTGAAATTACGCTCATCCGGCAGCGGCTCATACGGCGGATCGCAGAAAATTACGTCCCCCTCGCTCGCCTGGGCGATCACCTCCTGGAATGGGGCACAGACAAATTCCCGCGCCGCGTCACTGATAGCAAAATGACATAGCTCATCCAGAGGGAAGTAACTGTCGGGGTTTTTGTTCCACCCCACGTTAAATAGCCCTTTCTGGTTGAAGCGGCACAGCCCATTAAAACAGGTGCGGTTGAGCGCCAGGAATAACGCCGCCTGGCGGACAGGATCAGCCGTGCGGGCATTAAACTCGTTCCGGATGGCCATATACGCGGCTTCGCTGTTACAACCGGTCACCAGAGCCAGTGCTACCGGCACGACGAGTTGCGGATTGGTGGCCAGTTGCTGATAGAGGTTGATCAGATAGGGGTTGATGTCACCCAGCAGGTAGGCGTCATAGGTGGTATTCATGAATACCGAGCCGGCACCCACGAATGGCTCAATCAGGCGCTTACCCGGCGGCAGGTAGGTGCGAAGAGTATCCAGCACGGAATATTTGCCACCAGCCCACTTAAGGAATGGCCGGATCTTGTGCGCATCAAGCATCTCTTTAATCGCCTCAGCATTGCCGGGGGCGGCGGTCAAAGTGATTTCGCCACTCAACGCCCTGGTGGGCATTGCGGCAGCCGGCTCACCTCCGGCAATTAGCCCAGGCATCAAAGATTCAATGCTGATAACGACTGGCGTCTCTCCTGGTAAGTTTTGTACTGCGTCATCGGTGGTGAGGTGTTTCAAAATTCGCTCTCCAATCCAGCGCATGACAGGCACGGCCATAGAGTTGCCGATCGCCTTGTATCTTGGCGCATCCTGGCAATCCTCAGCCGGCTTATTGCGCCAGGGGATCATGGTATGTCCGTGAGGGAAGCCCTGGAGAGCTTCACATTCATGAGGCATCAGCCGGCGAACGGTGCTGTTAACCAAGGCATGGGCTTTATTAGATCCGCCTGTGCCAGTGCTAAGGCAGTTGGCTACCTCACCGCCCAGCTCTGCAATGGTGCCACCGTCACGCCCGCGCATAGATACGGCACGGACGGACACTACGGCATGGACATCAGAGCTGGTCAGTGTGTGGCAAACTTCAGGTTTGTCGATCCCTACCTGGTTGCCGCCGTTATGCCCGGTTCGGCCAATGGTGTTGCCGGCAATGCTATAGGATGGGGCTGTATCCCATTCGATAGCGCTGCTTGCAGCTCCGGCGCCAGCTGGCGGCCGCGTGTCTCGGCTCGGCGCAGTATCCCGGCGCACGCCGTCGAACTCAAAAAGTATTTCTGCGGGATCGAGGTCGTGTCGAGCAGTTGCGACAACAAACACACGGCGGCGGCGTTGTGCCACTCCGAAGTATTGGGCATCAAGGGTTCGCCAAGCCAATCGGCGTTGCTGGCCATAAACGCAACCTGAGAGCGCCCACTTTGCCACATGGTCACCGGTCGATTTGCGCCAGCGCCAGTGGGCTGTGCTCTTTCCTGGCTCAGGTCGTTCACCAGGTGCGATTGGATCATCTTCACCAGCCAGGCCGGCAAGGAAGCACCCAAAAGCGTTGTCTTTGTCAGAGAACACACCGGCAACGTTTTCCCACACGATGATCGTGGGGGGCTGGCCGGCGGCTGCGCGCTGTTGGTCGATTGCATTGGCTAACTCCACATATTTGAGGGTTAGCTGTCCGCGCTCATCTCCCAGCCCATTGCCAAGCCCAGCCACAGAGAAGGCCTGGCAAGGTGTACCGCCCACCAGCAAATCCGGCGCGGGCACCGCCGTGCGCAACCCCTCCTGGCCGCGGTCCAGCAGCGGGGCGGTCAGCGTCACCGGTTCGTCGGCCTGAAACGCATCCTGCGCGTCCGGCCCCT
>NZ_PJZF01000042.1 GCF_002858675.1 Chimaeribacter californicus | reverse complement strand
TTGCTCTTTAACAATCCGGAACAAGCTGAAAATTGAAACATTACAGCACCCATTACTCTCCGTAATTATCGCGGCTTCCAGCTGCGGTATTGAGTAGTGCGTGGTTGTAATAGAGTCTCTCAAATAATCACATCCGTGATGGAAACATCTTCGGGTTGTGAGGTTAAGCGACTAAGCGTACACGGTGGATGCCTAGGCAGTCAGAGGCGATGAAGGGCGTGCTAATCTGCGATAAGCGTCGGTAAGCTGATATGAAGCGTTATACCCGACGATACCCGAATGGGGAAACCCAGTGTGATACGTCACACTATCATTATGTGAATACATAGCGTAATGAGGCGAACCGGGGGAACTGAAACATCTAAGTACCCCGAGGAAAAGAAATCAACCGAGATTCCCCCAGTAGCGGCGAGCGAACGGGGAACAGCCCAGAACCTGAATCAGTTTGTGTGTTAGTGGAAGCGTCTGGAAAGCCGCACAGTAAAGGGTGATAGTCCCGTACACAAAAGCACACAGGCTGTGAGTTCGATGAGTAGGGCGGGACACGTGACATCCTGTCTGAATATGGGGGGACCATCCTCCAAGGCTAAATACTCCTGACTGACCGATAGTGAACCAGTACCGTGAGGGAAAGGCGAAAAGAACCCCGGCGAGGGGAGTGAAATAGAACCTGAAACCGTGTACGTACAAGCAGTGGGAGCCCTGATTTATCAGGGTGACTGCGTACCTTTTGTATAATGGGTCAGCGACTTATATTTTGTAGCAAGGTTAACCGTATAGGGGAGCCGTAGGGAAACCGAGTCTTAACTGGGCGTCAAGTTGCAAGGTATAGACCCGAAACCCGGTGATCTAGCCATGGGCAGGTTGAAGGTTGGGTAACACTAACTGGAGGACCGAACCGACTAATGTTGAAAAATTAGCGGATGACTTGTGGCTGGGGGTGAAAGGCCAATCAAACCGGGAGATAGCTGGTTCTCCCCGAAAGCTATTTAGGTAGCGCCTCGTGAATTTATCTTCGGGGGTAGAGCACTGTTTCGGCTAGGGGGCCACCCCGGCTTACCAACCCGATGCAAACTGCGAATACCGAAGAATATTATCACGGGAGACACACGGCGGGTGCTAACGTCCGTCGTGAAGAGGGAAACAACCCAGACCGCCAGCTAAGGTCCCAAAGTCATGGTTAAGTGGGAAACGATGTGGGAAGGCATAGACAGCCAGGATGTTGGCTTAGAAGCAGCCATCATTTAAAGAAAGCGTAATAGCTCACTGGTCGAGTCGGCCTGCGCGGAAGATGTAACGGGGCTAAACCATGCACCGAAGCTGCGGCAGCGACGCTTATGCGTTGTTGGGTAGGGGAGCGTTCTGTAAGCCTGCGAAGGTGGACTGTGAGGTCTGCTGGAGGTATCAGAAGTGCGAATGCTGACATAAGTAACGATAATGCGGGTGAAAAACCCGCACGCCGGAAGACCAAGGGTTCCTGTCCAACGTTAATCGGGGCAGGGTGAGTCGACCCCTAAGGCGAGGCTGAAAAGCGTAGTCGATGGGAAACAGGTTAATATTCCTGTACTTGGTGTTACTGCGAAGGGGGGACGGAGAAGGCTAGGCTGGCCAGGCGACGGTTGTCCTGGTTTAAGCGTGTAGGTGGGTCAACCCGGTAAATCCGGTTGGCTTTAACACTGAGGCGTGATGACGAGCCACTACGGTGGTGAAGTAGCTGATGCCCTGCTTCCAGGAAAAGCCTCTAAGCTCCAGGTAACACGAAATCGTACCCCAAACCGACACAGGTGGTCAGGTAGAGAATACTCAGGCGCTTGAGAGAACTCGGGTGAAGGAACTAGGCAAAATGGTGCCGTAACTTCGGGAGAAGGCACGCTGGCGCGTAGGTGACGGGACTTGCTCCCTGAGCTGAAGCCAGTCGCAGATACCAGCTGGCTGCAACTGTTTAATAAAAACACAGCACTGTGCAAACACGAAAGTGGACGTATACGGTGTGACGCCTGCCCGGTGCCGGAAGGTTAATTGATGGGGTTAGCGGCAACGCGAAGCTCTTGATCGAAGCCCCGGTAAACGGCGGCCGTAACTATAACGGTCCTAAGGTAGCGAAATTCCTTGTCGGGTAAGTTCCGACCTGCACGAATGGCGTAATGATGGCCAGGCTGTCTCCACCCGAGACTCAGTGAAATTGAACTCGCTGTGAAGATGCAGTGTACCCGCGGCAAGACGGAAAGACCCCGTGAACCTTTACTATAGCTTGACACTGAACATTGAGCCTTGATGTGTAGGATAGGTGGGAGGCTTTGAAGCGTGGACGCCAGTCTGCGTGGAGCCAACCTTGAAATACCACCCTTTAATGTTTGATGTTCTAACTCGGCCCCGTAATCCGGGGTGAGGACAGTGTCTGGTGGGTAGTTTGACTGGGGCGGTCTCCTCCTAAAGAGTAACGGAGGAGCACGAAGGTTAGCTAATCACGGTCGGACATCGTGAGGTTAGTGCAAAGGCATAAGCTAGCTTGACTGCGAGAGTGACGGCTCGAGCAGGTGCGAAAGCAGGTCTTAGTGATCCGGTGGTTCTGAATGGAAGGGCCATCGCTCAACGGATAAAAGGTACTCCGGGGATAACAGGCTGATACCGCCCAAGAGTTCATATCGACGGCGGTGTTTGGCACCTCGATGTCGGCTCATCACATCCTGGGGCTGAAGTAGGTCCCAAGGGTACGGCTGTTCGCCGTTTAAAGTGGTACGCGAGCTGGGTTTAGAACGTCGTGAGACAGTTCGGTCCCTATCTGCCGTGGGCGTTGGAAGATTGAGAGGGGTTGCTCCTAGTACGAGAGGACCGGAGTGAACGCACCCCTGGTGTTCGGGTTGTCATGCCAATGGCACTGCCCGGTAGCTAAGTGCGGAAAAGATAAGCGCTGAAAGCATCTAAGCGCGAAACTTGCCTCGAGATGAGTCTTCCCTGGGACCTTGAGTTCCCTGAAGGGACGTTTAAGACCAAGACGTTGATAGGCCGGATGTGTAAGTGCAGCGATGCATTGAGCTAACCGGTACTAATGACCCGTGAGGCTTAACCTTACAACACCGAAGGTGTTTTCGAGAGACCAAGTCGTTTTCAGCGATGTTCCGAGATTGGTTCTGACGGCCTCAACGGCGGTCGGGGCACACAGAATTTGCCTGGCGGCACTAGCGCGGTGGTCCCACCTGACCCCATGCCGAACTCAGAAGTGAAACGCCGTAGCGCCGATGGTAGTGTGGGGTCTCCCCATGCGAGAGTAGGGAACTGCCAGGCATCAAAT
>NZ_PJZF01000041.1 GCF_002858675.1 Chimaeribacter californicus | reverse complement strand
GTCGAAAACTTAAAGGTCGGGTTACAGAACGGTAAGCAGATCATCTTCACCGATGAGAAAAGCCAGCATGGCAAGCTCAAGCGCATCATTCTGAGCCAGCTGGGGATTGAAGAAAGCCAGGTGGGGATCCTGAACGCAACCACCGTGGCCGAAGCCGGCAAAAAAGGTAAAAAGCCTAAAAAAGTCAAAATGCCGAAGGAGCTGCCGGACGACCCGACTGAAGAGCAGATTAGTGCCTACTACGCCCAAAAAGCCCAATACGATGACTATATTGCGGCCATGAGTGAAGTAAGCCTGGGCGGCCTGGAGCAGATCGCCGCGGATTACAACGAAGGGCGTACGCAAATCCTTATCTGCAACAAAAAGGCTGAGGTAGGGATCAACTTGCACAAGGGCACAACTGACATTCACCACCTCACGCTTCCCTGGACGCCGGCCAGTATCGACCAGCGTAACGGGCGCGGCGCGCGCGTGGGGTCGAGTCATGACCGTGTGAACGTGCATTACTACTGCGGCAAGGGGTCATTTGATGAATTCCGCCTGAAGACACTCCAGCGCAAGAAGAATTGGATCCGGGAAATCCTGACCTCGGACAAAGCGCAGATGGACAATGCCGACGCCGGTAACATGGTAGAGATGCAGCTGCTGCTGGCCGCGAACCCGGAGGAGCGGGAGCGCAAGATTGCTGAGCAGGTGGCCAAGGCCAAGGCGGCCGCCCTGGCGCGCGCCAAAACCCGCGCCAATCAGGATCTGCAAAATTACCTGAAAGCCCAGCACGCCGGTGCCGCGGATCTGGATACTGAGCGGGGCAAGGTGTTTGACCTGGAGCGCGTCGCGGAAGATGCCGCAGCCGGCCTGAACAAAATCCGTAATGAGCTGGCCAGCCTTCAGGAGAAGCAGGCCAAAGCTCAGGCAACGCTGAAGGAGATGCCTGATTTATGGTCGGCACAGTACGATGCCAAAAGGGCTGCCAGTGAAATTCGTGAAAAGCGGATTGAGCTTAATGACGCCAGCAAAAGAGACGTAAACGCCCGTTCTGCGTTGCTGAAGCAAAAGCGGATCGTAACCCGCCTGAGCAAAGCGGAGTCTGAAATTAAGCGCCTGCGCCCGGTGGTTAAAAAAGCGCTGGATGATGGGCTGCTGAGCGTAGACCCGGACGTTATCGATCATGGTAAAGACTTCCTGCTGGTGGGCGACAAAACCTACCGGGTCGGCCAGATCTATAACTACAGCGTCAACAGAGTCAGCTCTAACAACAAAATCTCCTACTCCCGCATTGCTGCCCTGAATTTTGATACCCAAACGGCTGAGATGTGGGGTGTGTTCACTGCCGGCGGCAGCGACTCAGCAGGTAAAGCAAAAGATGTCCCGGTAAGTGACCTGGGGGCTGAAACGGATGTAACCCCTGCGGAGCTGGATCTTCTGAAGCAGATGCAGGGCGGCATGTACCTGAGTAATGCCGTAAAACTGCTGAGTAAGGATCAGTTTCATCGCTACCTGAAGTCCGGTCAGCTGATCCTGAAAGACGGGGGCACTGTGGTGCTCAAAAACGGGGAGTATGCGGCAGAGACGCTGAATGAGCGCGGTTATAACATGAACAGCGGGACATACCGCGACGTGCGTTGGTATCGGGAAAACGGTGAAAACCTGGTTTATCCAGATAGCCAGGATGAGCAGCTGAAGCAGGCTATGGCCATTGCGTGCCGTAAACCCTCTAACCCCTTCAGTTACCGTTGCAAAAACTTCCTGGTGTGTTTGTTCGGAGAGGATTACATCACCGTGATGGCCGGTATCGGTGAGACGGCCGGGGCGGATGTTATTGCCAGCTTCCTTGCGAAGCGTTTTGAAAGCCGATCCTTATGGCAATCCGCCATACATTACCGCAGTGCGGTACGGGGTTTTGTCAATGACGGAACGGTTGATGAAAGGAACCTGACACCGGTTTCGCTGAACGTAAACGACATCCCGCCTCAGTACATCAACCAGGCTGATTTCATGGCCGGCGTGAGCGTAGAGAAGTCGCGCCGACTGGAGCAGGCGCGTCAGGAACTGATTGTAGGCAAAGGTGAGCTTGCCCAAAATCGGTACGTTGATTTCAACGGTTATGTAGAGAAAGGCCAGGTACTGAACGAGGATAGTTTCCTTGAGGTTCTGAGCGGGCGCGGCACGCTGACCAATACCTACGCCGGCTATGCGGGATACCAGTGTGCAGAGGCCTGCGCTGCTATCGTCATTATCGGGCTGGCACAGGCATCAGAGATCACCCCTGAGCTGCTGGTGAACCCGGCCAATGTCCGGGAGCTGGCTGAGAAGGCGGATGACGCTTTGATTAAGATGGGCGAAGAAGGGCGCGCCCAGCTCAAAAAGGCCTACCAGATTAAGCGAGGCCTGGTCACGCCTGAACAGGCTGCCGCAGAGCAGAAAAAGGCAGAGGAAGCTGAGGCTGAGAAAGCTGAGCAAACGGAAGCTGTAGACGCCCTGGAAACTGAGACTGGCATCCAGGTACGGATCAGCACAATGGCGGTACGCTCGAAACGCGGTATTAACTTTGCGGCAGGCGGTTGCTTTGGCCTGCAAGACCCGAAAGGGAAAGAGGGCGCGCTTTACCGGGCAAAAGACGAACTGAAAGAGAAATTCGGAGCGAAATTCTTTAACGGCTGGCGCGATGACTCGGAATTCCCAGGCAGCTGGTGGCTAATCTCAACACGCTACGACCAGGAAGAAGTTCTGAAAATTGTAGCAAAACACTAATTTTATTGGAGACTGCCGGGGAAACCCGGCAAAAATATGATGACCACTTTAAACGACACCCTGAAGCCTGATACGCAATATCTTGAATCCGTTTTGCCAGTGGCGCTCGGTAGCCGCGGCGAGGATGATTTTGTGACTGATTACCTCAAAGGCATGAGCCAGTGCCTGGGAGATGAACCACGTTATTACCGTAGCGTGGGACCCTATTGGCCGGCTTTAAAAACAATGCTGGTGGAGCAGGGGCACCTGCCGGCAGACAGTGAAGTAGATCAGGATGTGGCGGCGATTTATGAAGGTGATCGCCCGGCGCTGACGGTGGTTGCTGCAACGCTTTATCAGCGTATGCGGCTCGAAAGCGGACTTTTGCTTTCCTCCTCTCATCTGCTGCCGGTGCCTGACGAGGTGGACGACAGCCCGTATGAGTACGTGTCTTACGATCTCACGCTGGAAAGTAAGGCCAAAAAAACCGGCTAAGGAGAGTACATGCAATATGGGGATCTACGGCATTGGCAGGATCTGGCGGAAATGCACGGCTGCCAACTGCGCAAAAATGAGGGCAGAAAAAAAACCTTTACCCTGAGCTGCGGTGAGCGTTGGAAGTTCCTATGTAACCCGGAAACAGGCCAACTGATAAAGAGCCTGCGGGAGCTGAAGGCGGATGAGTGGCGGGCGTTGATAGTGAGGGTTTCGGAGGAGCTAAAGGCCGACATTGATACCCCGCCTGAAGAGATAAATTAAGGCTTGCACACGGCGGGGGGACCCTTTATTATTTGTTCCGTGGTGCGCACCACGCACCATAGGCGGGGGGAAATAAA
>NZ_PJZF01000040.1 GCF_002858675.1 Chimaeribacter californicus | reverse complement strand
CCACCTGACCCCATGCCGAACTCAGAAGTGAAACGCCGTAGCGCCGATGGTAGTGTGGGGTCTCCCCATGCGAGAGTAGGGAACTGCCAGGCATCAAATCAAGCACGAGGCCATCCGTAAGGATGGCCTTTTTGCTATGTAGTAAATCCAATAAAAATGTTCAGTTACTGACAATACCCTTCTCCTTTCTTTCCAATATAATCATTCTGATATTTAGGATGTTTTATTGAATAAACCTTTTAGCTACTGGTCACTTTAAACAATGGATCTACCAGGCTCAGAATCGGGTAGACTATCTGAGATCCCGTTGAGATGAGTTGTGAGCCATGCCTAATCCCCAAATATCGTTGAAGCCTTGTAATACCTTCCAAATTGATGCTAAAGCAAAAAACATCATTAATGCTGATTCTGTTGAAAAATTGCTCTTAGCCTGGCAAGAAGCCACATCAATGCAACAGGATATTTTATTAATGGGGGAGGGCAGTAATATGCTTTTCCTCGAAGATTTTAATGGCACCGTTATTCTAAATCGCATAAAAGGTATTCGTTGCTTAGAAACGTCTACTCACTGGCTGTTGGAAGTAGGGGCTGGTGAAAACTGGCATCAACTGGTCTGTTATACATTAGCGCTGGGTATAAAAGGCTTAGAAAATCTGGCCTTGATCCCTGGTTGTGTTGGATCCGCGCCTATCCAGAATATCGGTGCTTACGGTATTGAACTGAAACATGTATGTAATTATGTTGATGTCATGAATCTGCGCACTGGAGAAATGACTCGTCTCAGTCAGGAAGAGTGCCAATTTGGTTACCGTGAAAGTATTTTCAAGCATCAATATCGCGAGGGATTTGCAGTTATTGCTGTAGGTTTTATCTTGTCAAAAGTATGGCAGCCAACCTTAAGCTATGGCGATCTAAGAAATTTGAATGCATCAACAGCCACGGCACAAGATGTCTTTGAGGCAGTATGCCACATGCGGCGTAGTAAATTACCTGATCCCGCTGTAACAGGAAATGCCGGCAGTTTCTTCAAGAACCCGGTTGTTCCTCAAGCAATTTTAGAAAAGATTCAGCATGAGTTTCCTGAGGTCCCAGCTTATCCTCAGTCTAATGGTGATACCAAGTTAGCCGCAGGTTGGCTCATTGAGAAATGTGGTTTAAAAGGTTACGTACAAGGAGAGGCCGCGGTGCACGCACAGCAAGCGCTGGTTTTGATCAATCGTGGGCAGGCATCAGGCGAAGAGATCAGAGCATTGGCAAAGCACGTACGTGAAACAGTAGGGGACCGTTTCAACATTTGGTTAGAACCTGAAGTGCGCTTTATTGCAGCACATGGTGAAGTTAATGCTGTAGAGGCGCTTTTATGAAAGATCTTACGATCCCATTACATCTCATCCATATTTTGTCAGATGGCGAGTTTCACTCAGGTGAACAGCTGGGCAATCAGTTGGGCATGAGCCGTGCCGCTGTGAATAAGCATATTCAGACTATCCGCGAATGGGGTTTAGATATATTTACTATTCCAGGTAAAGGATATAGCTTGCCTGCCGCTATACAACTCTTAGATAAAGAGAAAATAGTAGAGAACCTGCCCGAAGGGAATATTACAGTACTTTCTGTCATTGATTCTACGAACCAATACCTCTTAGATCGGATTGGTGAGCTGAAGTCTGGAGATGCCTGTGTTGCCGAATATCAGCATGCAGGGCGTGGACGTCGTGGAAGGCAATGGATCTCGCCCTTTGGGGCTAACCTTTATTTATCCATGTTCTGGCGATTGGAGCAGGGGCCCGCTGCTGCAATGGGACTTAGCCTGGTTATTGGTATTGTAATGGCTGAAGTCTTACAGCAACTAGGTGCAGACGACGTCAGAGTGAAATGGCCTAACGATCTCTATCTGCGTGATCGCAAGTTGGCAGGTATTTTAGTTGAGTTGACAGGTAAAACCGGTGATGCGGCGCAACTCGTCATTGGAGCTGGAATCAACTTAGCTATGCGTGAATCGACTAGCCAGGCAATCAATCAGGGTTGGATTAACTTGCAGGAAGCCGGTGTAGTCATTGACCGCAATCAGCTATCTGCAATGTTGTTGATGCATTTAAGGCAAGCATTGCGTGAATTCGAAGTGGAAGGCCTATCGCCTTTCATTAAACGTTGGAATCAACTAGATAACTTTAAAGATCGTGAAGTGAAGCTGCTTATCGGTGACCAGGAAATTTATGGTATAGCGCGTGGTATCGATGCCCAAGGCGGATTATTGCTGGAGCGTAGTGGTATTATAAAACCTTTTATCGGCGGAGAAATATCTTTGCGTGGAGTTTGAATAGATATTCAGGGGGATTTTCCCCCTGTCATCATTTACGTAAGCGAACAGATTCAACAGCATGATTAGCACTTTTAGTCATAATCAAGCTAGCGCGCTCCCGGGTAGGTAATATATTTTGCTGTAAATTTAAACCATTAATTTCATGCCAAAGTTGCGTGGCTATATTAATTGCCTCTGGCTCAGAGAGTTTGGCATAATTATGAAAATATGAGTTAGGATCGGAAAACGCACCCTGGCGGAACTTTAAGAAACGATTAATATACCAACCCTGTAGTAGGGGCTCAGGCGCATCTACATAGATAGAAAAATCAACAAAATCAGAAACAAATACCCGATGTGGATCGTGCGGGTAATCCATCCCACTTTGCAAAACATTCAACCCTTCCAGGATTAAAATATCAGGTTGCTCAATCGTTTTATTTCCATCAGGGATGATGTCATAAATCAGGTGTGAGTAGACCGGTGCTGTAACCTTCTGCGCACCCGATTTAACCTCAGAGACAAAACGTACGAGATTGTGCATATCATAGGATTGCGGGAAGCCTTTTTTCTTCATTAAACCACGTTCCTGCAAGACTTTGTTTGGATGCAGGAAGCCGTCTGTCGTAATCAATTCAACCGTGCGGTGTTCAGGCCAGCGGCTTAATAAAGCCTGGAGTAAACGGGCAGTAGTGCTTTTACCTACGGCCACGCTGCCGGCAATCCCGATAACATAAGGAATCTTCTGACCATCAGTACCAAGGAACTGCTCCAGCACGGCCTGACGACGTAGGTTTGAACTAATATAGAAATTAAGCAGGCGCGAGAGCGGCAAGTAAATTTGCGCCACCTCATCTAAAGACAAATCTTCATTGATGCCTTTTAACTTAACGATCTCTTCTTCGGTAAGTGTGAGCGGCACTGAATCACGTAAGGCTGCCCACTGCGTTCGATTGAACTGGAGATAGGGCGTCGCCAGGGATTGGTCTTTCTTCGTCATAAGCTGCGTCTGCCTGTTAGCGCATGCCGGGAGGGGCGCCGTACGCCTACCCAGACAGTAAACAAGCTGTCTATTATAAACAGCTTAATTTTTCACGTAGACAATTTTCTTACAAAGGCATGTTTTCTTTGAGACTTAGCTTCCAACATCAGACGAGAGCTGCTGACGAGAAGAGACCTTACTGAAGCTTAGGAACATTACTCACAGAGGGCTGAGAGAGCTTTTACCTTATAGCGATAATTGGCAGAGAAACGTTTTCAGGTAATGGGATAGGCCATCGTAGGGGCATGATGAGCCAAAATGAGCCAAAGCGACATTACACAGATGTCTCTGTTTTTGCTATTTAGCCTAAATGTTAACTAATTTATTGCTCCTTTTTTATTCTATTCGGACGTAAAAAGAATGATTTGCGTAAAAACTGAGCATAAGCACACGAAAAACAAATTTTTTGTTGCATAGGTGCGGATGTCTCCCTAGAATGCGCTGCACTTGATGCCGGCTTAGCTCAGTTGGTAGAGCAACTGACTTGTAATCAGTAGGTCGCCAGTTCGATTCCGGCAGCCGGCACCAAATCAAGTAACCAGGTGGGGTTCCCGAGCGGCCAAAGGGAGCAGACTGTAAATCTGCCGTCACAGACTTCGAAGGTTCGAATCCTTCCCCCACCACCATATTCACCCTACCGCCTGGCGATAGGGAGGCTTGAAATGACACAAAGTGATTTCAGGCGAAGCGGGAAGAGATCGTAACTTACCAATCCTCTTTCAGCTTCAACAATCTACAGAAAAATCAGGTAGCCGAGTTCCAGGATGCGGGCATCGTATAATGGCTATTACCTCAGCCTTCCAAGCTGATGATGTGGGTTCGATTCCCACTGCCCGCTCCAAGATGTGCTGATATAGCTCAGTTGGTAGAGCGCACCCTTGGTAAGGGTGAGGTCGGCAGTTCGAATCTGCCTATCAGCACCACTTCTTATTATCTCGCCCCTGATTCTCTTTCTGTTGTGGATTCAGCAAGCAAATGCTTGGTTGATGTGGTGAAACCACCGATTTACTCGTGTATTAGAGGGACAATCGATGTCTAAAGAAAAATTTGAACGTAAAAAACCGCACGTTAACGTCGGTACTATCGGCCACGTTGACCACGGTAAAACAACGCTGACCGCTGCAATCACCAACGTACTGGCTAAGAAATTCGGTGGCCAGGCGCGTGCTTTCGACCAGATCGATAACGCACCGGAAGAAAAAGCACGTGGTATCACC
>NZ_PJZF01000039.1 GCF_002858675.1 Chimaeribacter californicus | reverse complement strand
ACGCAGATTACGGCGGATGGTGGCCGGTGTAACACCGCATTCTTCGGCCATAGTGGTGCGGGATTTGGTGATTTTGAAAGCTGAGGTGCTGGCTGCTTCTTTGCACACCTGGGAAAGGACAACACGCGCTGAACGAGCAAGGCAATTGTTTGAAATGGCGTCAATGGCACGACGTAAACCGTAGCCGTTTAACAGACCTACTTCCTTGAAAGATGCGGTTTTTTTTGGTATATTCATGACAGTTTTATAGATAGAGTTTTTCACAAGGCCACCTCCGGGTGGCCTTCCCTTTTTTTATTGGCCGGGCTTCGCAATTGCGCGAATAACCGCCATAAATCCTTGCTCGATCCCCGTTTTGCCAATGGCCAGCCAGCGGCCATAAATCTCAACGTCTCCGGCTTTTCCCTTCTCTTCCAGTCGGTCAATAAATGCCAAAACACTGGACTCAAGTGCCTTTCCCTCATTCATCAGCGCAATTTCTTCGGCCGACAATTCGCGGTGGCTTTTGATCAGGCGGTGCTGGTTTTCCATGCGGAATATCTCCAAAAAAAACGTCCAGATAGCTGATCGGTAGGTCGGTAGTGCGGCGGGGAGTTTAATCTTGGATCGCTGCGAGGATCAAGGGGCTAATTCTAAATAAATTCACCCGGCGGTGAGCCGGGCGAACATAAGATACTAATTTTTAGCCAAAGTGTGGCGTTTCGCTATTGAATGACACAACATGCCCTGCCAGCTTCTGCGGTTTTCGCTCTGACTGACTATGCATAATGGATGCATTTTCATTCAGTGGGAGCGTGCGAATTTCAGGGCGGGAAAGGGACTCGAACAGTGCAACAGCAACCGCTAAATCGTCCTCGGTTTGCATGTTCGCCAGCGCCGATCGATGACGTTCGGTCACGAACACCGGCAGCCGATCCAGCGCCTTCGCCAGCATGTTTTTCCGGTTCTCCAGCATGTTGCCCTGTTGGGACGTTTGGCCACGCAGGGACTCCAGCAGAGCGCGGGTTTCCTCAAGCTCACGCTCTTTGGCCAGCAGCTGACCGGTGGCGATAAGCGTGGTGGTTTCCAGCTCTTCAACGCGCATCAGGCTTTCGACCATGGCTTCGCGGTGACTCAGCAGATCATAATGCTCAATGATGCTGGTGGCAGAGTCACTGCTGAAGCCATGGCGTGCGAGAGATTCCAGCATGGCGGCGCTGCGGGAATCCGCGCTTTCATGCATGGCCGCCGGGTGATCTTTGCTGATGAAATTAGGCATGGTCACGTAATCGAACCCATAGAACGCCTTGGGGATAGACACGGCCGGGGAGTCTCGGCCGGTGGTCACCCATGACCATCCACCGGCGCGGGATTCCAGCATTGAAGCTACGATCTTACCGGTTGGCGTCTCGAAAATTTCCTCAGTGTGGGTAACCACACCCTCTTCATCAACAGAGAGTTCGATAGTGCGGTTTGAAGGCACGTTGTCCAGGACAACTGGCTTGCCCTCTACCATCACTACGGCCGTCTCCGGCAGCTCCATATTGCCGGTGATCTGGCGGCGGGTATGGCCGTAATAGCCGTAGAGTTCTCCCAGGCGCAGGCCTTCCTGGGTTTCCGGGCTGTTGATCATCGATTTCACCGCTTCCAGCATGTAGTTACGGTTGTTCTGTTTGCCCTGGCGCACTTTCTCGTACAGAGAAAAGCGGTCAGTGTGGGTAGTAAGTACCTTACGGCTCATGGTGTTACCTCTTGGTTTGTGAATGCACTGATCAGTGCGTCCTGTAATTCTTCGCGTGGAAGGGTGTTCATGATCGCGATCAAATCGCTATCACTGATCGCAGACGTTGGGGTGATGCCCAGGCTCTCCATCATGTTGTTGCCTTCAGTGCTTGGGGCGCTTTTGATCTCTTTCAGCAGCAGGGTCAGCCGCTCCTGCGGCACCTTCAGGATGTCGCCCATCACCAGCTGCTTAAACGTTTCTGATTTGGCCAGGGAAGGGTTATTGCAGATCGCATCGATGATAGTCACAAGCACGCTGGCATAGTTGGCGCGGCCATCCATTGCGGCGTTTTCTTCCTGCTCGATGCTGGTGGCCATTGAATTGAATTCGACCTCATACGGGCGCTGGCCAGGCGGGTAAACCTTGCCGTATTTGAACGCCAGGTGAATGTCACACATCCGGTAAATCAACTCTGTGGCACCGCCGCGCAGCCAGCTGGCGATCATGCCCGCCTGGATAGACGTGCGCAGGAACCCGCCTTCACCCAGCCCGCCGGACATCTGGTCAGCAAAGCCCAGCATGGTGTAGTCAATGCCCACGCTGGCGGCCAGCTGCTTGATGTGAAACATCACGTCCTCAATGGCGGTGATGTCTACCGGTATGCTCTGCGTGTCAATTTGCAGGGTACCTTTGCCATCGGCACCCATGATCGGCAGTAGGGTGTTGGTCACGGTCGGCGCAGTCTTGTGCCCGCGCGCGCGCTTCTCCACCTGGTCAGCGGAGCGCTTAAGCTGTTGGGAAAGGGTACGGCTGTACTCCGCCGCCCGCGCCGGATCCAGGGAGGACATTTGCACGCCGATCAGCCGGTCGATTTTGCTGGCGTTAAAGCGCGTGGCTTTTACTGACCGGATAGCAGTGCGGAGGTTGAGATATGGCTCATAAGCGTGCTCAAACAGGCTGGTCCCGTAATTTTGCGTCTCCACAGGTACGCGCTTTTCAGGGTCGGAGAGCAGGCTAAATTGCTCGGTGCCGGTGTACATCGGCATCTGGTTTTTGCGCGGCCGCCAGTAGGGAATACGCATAGGCACCATTTCCCAAGGCTTGGCAAACACCAGGGCACCATTGGCGTCCTTCAGGTAATCCCCGGTAAAGCCGGCCAGCTGGCCACCTACCTCATATTCCCGGATGAAATAGGGCAACGTGTAGTAATTGCACTCAAACCCGGTGATCCCTACTTTCGGTTTGGTGTGCGGCCGAACATATCCGGTACCGAACACCGCCATGATCGTTGCCCAGCCCGGCAGCTCCTGATTGATAGTGCGGCCGATGTCATTCATCAGCTCATCACACAGCGCCTGGGCAATGTTGAAATCCTTGTCTTCACTGTTCCCGATCGGCTTCAAACGAAATGACAGGTTCGTCGTCTTGTCGATGGAAAAGGCGTAGGAGATATGGATGTTGAGGGCTGCCGCCAACGTGGGGTAAGTCACCATCTCTTCCAGGAACGGATAGCGCATAAGCCGGTCTTCAGGCAGTACTGCTTCTTCCAGCACCTCACCGCCCGGGTTTACCAGGGTGTCAGTGAAATCTTTGCCCGCCGCCTCATTACCGAACAGCCCCGACCGTGAGTAAACAACACCGTTACCCCCGCTGCCAGTGGGTCCCAGTGCCAGCGGTACCCCCTTGTTGGACAAGCTGCCAGGCAACGCCGCTTCTAACGCCTTCCGAATGTTGTCATATGCAAATTTAGGCATCTGAGACACAACCTTAGATGTAAGAAAATTTAGAATTAGCCCGCAACCTAGCAAATGTTCACTTTGGAGAGGGCTTAATGCCGGAAAATTTGAAGAATAAAATCAGTGCAGCCATTCAGGGCTGCCGGTCGGTAGCGGAGATTGTGCAGATCATCCGGTCGCTGGCCACCAGCCGGGTGCCGGTGATTTTTGGCGTTAAAAAAGTAGCGGGGGTATCGATCGAGCGCAGCCGCAAAGAGGCAAACCAGAAAGCGCTGGATCTGCTGGCCAGCCTGCCGGATGGCGCAGCGCTGACAGACGAGCAGCGGCAGACCCTGGCGGGCTATACCGGTGAGGGCGGTATCGGCGGCTCAACCCATGAATATTATACCCCGCAGCATGTTGCTGAAGGGATGTGGGAGATCATGAAGCTCTACGGCGCGGAGGCCGGTAACACGTTGGAGCCGTCCGCGGGTGTTGGCGTGTTCAACGAAACCAAGCCCCGCGGCACGATCATGACTGCGACTGAAATCAGCCCGGTGTCAGGGCGCATCAACCAGCTGCTGCACCCGGAGGACGCCGTAAAGGTGGCACCGTTTGAGACGCTGGCCGCCAGTGCGCCTGATAACAGCTTTGATGGCTGTGTCGGTAACGTGCCGTTTGGCGATGCACGCGGCGATACCCTCAACCTGGACAAGGCATACTCCAAGGAAAAGGATATTGGACGCTATTTCATCCTGCGGCTGATCGACAAAATTAAGCCTGGCGGGATCGCGTGCATCATCGTGCCTTATGGCATGACCAGCGGCAGCCGCATGAAGAAACTGCGTGAGCAGGTATCGCGTAAGGCGGAGTTCCTGGGCGCGCACCGCCTGCCTTCCGGCACGTTTGAAGAGAACGGCACATCAACTGCGGTAGACGTGTGGGTCATCCAGAAACATCCGGAAGCCCTTTCCAGCCTGATCATGCAGGCCGATGCCAAGCTGCTGGCCAGCGCCAACGTGTTATGGCCAGAGTTCATCACCGGCAAATGGTTTGAGCAGGATGGAAAGCGTTTCGTGTATGGCGAAGTCTCTCAGGGCTTCCAGGGGCGGCTTATCATCAAAAACGACCAGATCACCCCTGGCGCGCTGAAAGAGAAGCTGATCCACAAATTTGAAAGTCGCATTGACTGGGACATGCTGAACATCGACGAGCCGCATGTTATGAAGGCGGTAGAGGGCGAGAAGCGCCAGATTAACGGTCAATGGTATGAATTCACTGGCGGCCAATGGGTGCTGGATGTCTCAGGCGCGCCGGTGCAGGTAGATTTGAGCCGCTATGGCGTGGCTGACCTGGATGAATTGAACCAGGTGACGGGCAACCCGGCTTCGCTCC
>NZ_PJZF01000003.1 GCF_002858675.1 Chimaeribacter californicus | reverse complement strand
AATTTTCTTTGTGTGGCCTATTTGAAACAGGGTTTTCATAATTTGAGTCAATATAGGCTGTTGCATGTTTATAACAATTTTTCGTAACCTCTTTACTGCAAAGAGAGCAGCAGGTGGCAAAAGGCGGCACAGGATACGGTCATCTTGTAAAAGGAAGACAGGCTCACGTCAGACGAGGGGAGTTTTTTTCATTCTAATAAATCCGCATTCTTAGGTCGGAGGATTATTTTGAATCTAATGAATCGGAAAATTCTGGCGGATTATAACGATTTTTTACCCCTAAGAAATGAGTGGGGGAGTGTCTTATCTGGTATTCTGCATTCTGTGAATACTACACACGCAATGCCAGGGTAGTTTGTTATTAGATTCTAAAAAGTGAAGAAAACACTATGACAAATGCAACTCGTCCGATACTTAATCTGGATCTTGATCTGCTCAGGACCTTTGTCGCTGTTGCTGATTTGAATACTTTTGCCGCAGCCGCTGCTGCGGTTTGCCGTACACAGTCTGCTGTAAGTCAGCAGATGCAGCGTTTAGAGCAGTTGGTGGGTAAAGAGCTTTTTGCCCGCCATGGCCGTAATAAGCTGCTGACTGAACACGGTATTCAACTACTTGGTTATGCGAGAAAGATTCTGCGGTTCAACGATGAAGCCTGTACTTCGTTGATGTACAGCGATGTACAGGGCGTAATGACCATCGGCGCGTCCGATGATACGGCAGATACCATTCTGCCCTTCCTGTTAAACCGGGTCACCTCGGTCTATCCGAAACTGGCAATTGATGTCCGGGTAAAACGCAGCCCGTTCATGATGGAAATGCTGGAGAAGAACGAGATCGATCTGGCTGTGACCACTGTCGTGGATAACGAACATCCGCACGTTATTCTGCGCACCTCGCCAACCTTGTGGTACTGCGCCGCCGACTATAAGTTCCCGACCGGCGATGCCGTTCCGCTGGTGCTGCTGGATGAACCCAGTCCGTACCGCAGCATGGCGATTAACTTACTTAACCAGGCAGGAATTCCCTGGCGTATCGCGTATGTCGCTTCGACATTATCTGCAATACGTGCAGCCGTTCGCGCCGGTTTAGGTGTGACAGCGCGGCCGATTGAGATGATGAGCCCGGAACTGCGGGTACTGGGCGATGCTGAAGGCTTGCCGAAACTGCCGGATACACAATACGGTCTGTACAAAAATGCCGAGTGTGAAAGTGAACTGGCGATGGCGATTTTCAGTGCGGTTGAAAACGGCAATGAACCTTATGTGGCGACTCAGGCACCTTCAAGTGCGGATAATGAGTATCTGCTTGATGATGATGATTAATGCTGCATAAGTAATGAAAGATAACCTGTTTATAATTAACGGGTTATCTTTACTCTCTTTTTGTTTTGGCTTTTTTGCTTATCTCTTTTTCCTTAGTTGTCATTTTTTCAGGTTTTTCCCACTCTCCTCCTGCGTAATCCTCCCGGTTTTTTGTAAATAATAAGAATGGGTTTCATTCTCATTATACTGCACCCGCCTTCATTTTATTTTTTAAAACACCATTTCTTATTTTTTGAATAGTGTAAGTTATTTTCATTTTTTGTCTGTTTTTTTAGCAAACATGCAAAAAGTGTGTCCTGGATCAAAAAAATAACCCCAGTTATTACAAGGAAGCCCAGAAACTTTTTTGCAGGGTGCTATAGTTGTTCGCGACTCCTTACTCCTTTTAACATCCTTCTGTTAATGCTCATTTTTTAACTGACACGATTTAGCATACGTTAGCGCATGCAATGTTAATAAAATGATACTCATGTAAAATAATATAGAGTTACTTTTGTTAAAGTTGACAAAAGGTTATAGAAAGGGGTAAAAAGCCCACAGTAAAACACCGCCTTAAGCATGTTTCAGGCCCTGTTTTGGTGTGGTTATTAATCCTTCCCTTGAATCGATGTGGTGCAGCAGCTGCCGGTTAAAAGAGCAGAACAGACGTCGCCGCTTTTGATGAGTAAGCTAAGAGTATGTCAACAACCACTGAAGTCATCGCTCATAACTGGGCGTTCGCCATATTCCTTATCGTTGCTATCGGGCTTTGCGGGCTCATGCTTCTCGGCGCGTATTTTTTGGGTGGGAGAGCCCGGGCGCGTGGGAAGAATATCCCGTTTGAGTCAGGCATAGACCCGGTAGGATCGGCAAGAATGCGGCTTTCGGCCAAATTCTATCTGGTAGCCATGTTTTTCGTCATTTTCGATGTGGAAGCCTTGTATCTCTATGCATGGTCAACCTCCATCCGTGAAAGCGGCTGGACAGGGTTCATCGAAGCCACCATTTTCATTGTAGTGTTGCTGGCAGGTCTGGTGTATCTGGTGCGTATCGGCGCGCTGGACTGGGCACCGGTGCGTTCGAAAGGGCGCAGGCCGGAGGCAATGACTCACAACACCCCACGTCATCCGCAGTAACAGCGAGGCATTAAGATGGACTATACGCTGACCCGCGTAGAACCTGACGGTGAGAACGACCGTTACCCCCTGCAAAAACAGGAGATTGTTACCGATCCCCTGGAGCAACATGTTCACCGCAGCGTCTATATGGGCAAACTCGAACATGCATTGCATGACATGGTGAACTGGGGGCGCAAAAACTCTCTTTGGCCGTATAACTTCGGCCTGTCGTGCTGTTATGTGGAAATGGTGTCTTCATTTACCGCCGTGCATGACGTAGCCCGTTTTGGCGCAGAAGTGCTGCGTGCCTCGCCCCGCCAGGCTGACTTCATGGTGGTGGCCGGTACGCCGTTCACCAAAATGGCCCCGGTTATCCAGCGCCTTTATGACCAGATGCTGGAACCGAAATGGGTCATCTCGATGGGGGCCTGTGCCAACTCCGGCGGCATGTATGACATCTATTCCGTGGTGCAGGGCGTGGATAAGTTCCTGCCGGTTGACGTCTACATTCCCGGTTGCCCGCCGCGCCCCGAAGCCTATATGCAGGCGTTGATGCTGTTGCAGGAGTCGATCGGGAAAGAGCGCCGCCCCCTCTCGTGGGTGGTGGGTGACCAGGGGGTATACCGCGCCAACATGCAATCCGAAAGAGAGCGTAAGCATGGTGAGCGTATTGCAGTGAAAAATCTGCGTACTCCTGACGAGATTTAACGCGACGGTCAGATTCGTCCGTTACGTTGGCTGCTGCACCCTCTCACTCTGCGCGAACCGGCAACATCATGCCGCCGTGAAGGGAACAGAGCAGAAAGACAATAAGCGCAGCGACGCCCGGCGCGCCCTGACCATTTTATGTGGTGAAAAAATATGACAGATTTGACGACGCATGACCTCGCCCAGCCGGCCTGGCACTCCCGCGATCATCAGGATGATCCGGTCGTGGGCGAACTGCGTAACCGTTTTGGGCCGGATGCCTTTACTTTGCAGGCAACCCGTACCGGGATCCCGGTATTGTGGGTCAAGCGTGAGCAGTTGCTGGAAATCATGACCTTTTTGCGTAAGCTGCCGAAGCCTTACGTCATGCTGTATGACCTGCATGGCATGGATGAGCGGCTGCGTACCCACCGCCACGGCCTGCCGGCGGCGGATTTTTCGGTGTTTTATCACCTGCTCTCCATTGAGCGTAACACCGACATCATGCTCAAGGTCGCGCTGTCTGAAAACGACCTGCATGTGCCGACTGCCACCAAAATCTTCCCGAATGCCAACTGGTATGAGCGTGAAACCTGGGAGATGTTCGGCATCACCTTTGACGGCCACCCGCACCTGACGCGCATCATGATGCCGCCGACCTGGGAAGGGCACCCGCTGCGTAAAGACTACCCGGCCCGCGCCACCGAGTTTGACCCTTTCACACTGACCAAGCAGAAAGAAGCGCTGGAAATGGAAGCGCTGACTTTCAAGCCGGAAGAGTGGGGCATGAAGCGCGGTACCGAAAATGAGGACTTCATGTTCCTCAACCTTGGCCCGAACCACCCCTCTGCGCACGGGGCGTTCCGCATCATCCTGCAACTGGACGGCGAAGAGATCGTCGACTGCGTGCCGGACATCGGCTACCACCACCGCGGCGCAGAAAAGATGGGCGAGCGCCAGTCCTGGCACAGCTACATCCCGTACACTGACCGCGTTGAGTACCTGGGCGGCTGCGTCAATGAGATGCCGTATGTGCTGGCGGTTGAAAAGCTGGCCGGGATTGTGGTGCCGGATCGCGTTAATGTCATCCGCGTGATGCTCTCTGAGCTGTTCCGCATCAACAGCCACCTGCTGTATGTCAGTACCTTCATTCAGGACGTCGGGGCGATGACCCCGGTGTTCTTTGCCTTTACTGACCGCCAGAAAATTTACGATCTGGTCGAAGCCATTACCGGTTTCCGTATGCACCCGGCCTGGTTCCGCATCGGCGGCGTCGCGCATGACCTGCCGCGCGGCTGGGACCGACTGCTGCGTGAATTCCTGGACTGGATGCCGGCACGTCTTGACGGCTATGTGAAAGCGGCGCTGAAAAACTCCATCCTGAAAGGCCGCTCCCAGGGCGTGGCCTCTTACAACGCCAAAGAAGCGCTGGAGTGGGGCGTGACCGGTGCCGGCCTGCGCGCCACCGGGATCGATTTCGACGTGCGCAAAGCCCGTCCTTACTCCGGCTATGAACACTTTGATTTCGAGGTGCCGTTGGGCGACGGCAACAGCGACTGCTACACCCGCGTGATGCTGAAAGTGGAAGAGATCCGCCAGAGCCTGCGCATTCTTGAGCAGTGCCTGAACAACATGCCGGAAGGCCCGTTCAAGGCCGATCACCCGCTGACCACGCCGCCACCGAAAGAGCGCACGCTGCAACATATCGAAACCCTGATTACGCACTTCCTGCAAGTGTCGTGGGGCCCGGTTATGCCTGCTAACGAGGCGTCGCAAATGATCGAGGCGACCAAAGGGATCAACAGCTACTACCTGACCAGTGACGGCAGCACCATGAGCTACCGCACCCGTATCAGGACCCCGAGCTTCCCGCACCTGCAGCATATCCCATCGGTGATCCGTGGCAGCCTGGTATCCGATTTAATCGTGTACCTCGGCAGTATCGATTTTGTAATGTCAGATGTGGACCGCTAACGATGACAGAATTCAATAAAGACTCCCAACCCCTGGCGGTGAACGCCGCCGCCCCGGCCGCCGCAGAGCCGTTTGTGCTTTCAGCGCTTGAACGTGATGCGATCGAGCATGAGAAGCACCATTACGAAGATGCCCGCGCCGCCTCCATTGAAGCGCTGAAAATTGTGCAGAAGCAGCGTGGCTGGGTGCCGGACGGCGCGATCCACGCCATTGCTGAGGTGCTGGGCATCCCGGCCAGTGACGTAGAAGGGGTCGCGACCTTCTACAGCCAGATTTTCCGGCAGCCGGTCGGCCGCCACGTGATTCGCTACTGCGACAGCGTGGTGTGCCACATCACCGGCTATCAGGGCATTCAGGCGGCTATCGAGAAAAAACTGAGCATCAAACCGGGGCAAACCACCTTTGACGGGCGCTTTACCCTGCTGCCGACCTGCTGTCTGGGCAACTGCGACAAAGGGCCGACCATGATGATCGATGAAGATACCCACAGCCACCTGAAGCCGGACGATATTGACGGGCTACTGGAGCAGTATCAATGACAACCACGGGCTTTACTCCACGAACTATCGTCCGTACCGCTGAGCAGCATCCGCTGACCTGGCGCCTGCGTGACGACAAACAGCCGGTCTGGCTGGACGAATACCGCAGCAAGAATGGCTACGCCGGTGCGGAAAAAGCGCTGAAAGGGCTGGCGCAGGATGAGGTGGTCACCCTGGTGAAAGACGCGGGCCTGAAAGGCCGCGGCGGGGCAGGCTTCTCTACCGGGCTGAAATGGAGCCTGATGCCGAAAGACGACAGCATGAACATCCGTTACCTGCTGTGCAACGCCGATGAGATGGAGCCGGGCACCTACAAAGACCGCCTGCTGATGGAGCAACTGCCCCATCTGCTGGTGGAAGGGATGCTGATCGGCGCGTATGCGCTGAAAGCCTACCGCGGCTACATCTTCCTGCGCGGCGAATACATTGAAGCGGCCGTTAACCTGCGTCGCGCCATTGCCGAGGCTACCGAAGCGGGCCTGCTCGGCAAAAACATCCTCGGTTCCGGGTTTGATTTTGAACTGATTGTGCACACCGGGGCCGGGCGTTACATCTGCGGTGAAGAGACGGCGCTGATCAACTCCCTGGAAGGCCGCCGCGCCAACCCGCGTTCCAAGCCGCCGTTCCCGGCGTCTGCCGGGGTGTGGGGCAAACCGACCTGTGTGAATAACGTGGAAACGCTGTGCAATGTGCCAGCGATCATCGAGCACGGCGTGGAGTGGTACCAGGGCATTACCGGCGGTAAAAGCAAAGATGCGGGCACCAAGATGATGGGCTTCTCCGGCCGGGTTAAAAATCCGGGCGTCTGGGAGCTGCCGTTCGGCATCACCGCGCGCGAAATCCTCGAAGATTACGCCGGCGGCATGCGTGACGGGCTGAAATTCAAAGCCTGGCAGCCGGGTGGCGCGGGTACCGACTTCCTCACTGCTGACCACCTTGACCTGCCGATGGATTTCGAAAGCATCGGTAAGGCCGGCAGCCGTCTGGGGACGGCGCTGGCGATGGCGGTGGACCACGAGATCAATATGGTGTCGCTGGTGCGCAACCTGGAAGAGTTCTTCGCCCGTGAATCCTGTGGCTGGTGTACGCCGTGCCGTGATGGCCTGCCGTGGAGCGTCAAAATCCTGCGGGCGCTGGAGCGTGGCGAAGGCCAGCCCGGTGACATCGAAACGCTGGAGCAGCTCTGCCGCTTCCTCGGCCCCGGGAAAACCTTCTGCGCCCATGCGCCGGGTGCCGTGGAGCCGCTGCAAAGCGCGATTAAATATTTCCGGGACGAATTTGAGGCGGGCATCGCCAAACAGCATTTCAGCAATGCGCATGCCATCAACGGCATCCAGAGCAATAACCTGCTGAAACAGCGTTTTTGATGGCCGTCGCAGAGGTGGGGACCTTATCCCGCCCGCGCCCTTTAGAATTTTTGATTAACGCCCGTGCCTGCACGGGCCTCGTGGAAGCATGCTGACTATGGCTACGATTCATGTAGACGGCAAAGAATACGACGTAGACGGAGCGGACAACCTGTTACAGGCTTGCCTCTCTCTCGGCCTCGATATTCCTTATTTTTGCTGGCATCCGGCGCTGGGAAGCGTCGGCGCTTGCCGCCAATGTGCGGTTAAGCAGTACCAAAATGCGGAAGATACCCGTGGCCGCCTGGTGATGTCCTGTATGACACCCGCATCGGATGGCACCTTTATCTCGATTGATGATAAAGAAGCGAGGGATTTCCGTGAGAGCGTCGTTGAATGGCTGATGACCAACCACCCGCATGACTGCCCGGTCTGCGAGGAGGGCGGCAACTGCCACCTGCAGGATATGACGGTAATGACCGGCCACAGTTTCCGCCGGTACCGCTTTACCAAACGCACCCACCAGAACCAGTATCTTGGGCCGTTTATCTCCCATGAGATGAACCGCTGTATCGCCTGTTACCGCTGCGTGCGCTACTACAAAGATTATGCCGACGGCACCGATCTTGGGGTCTACGGCGCGCATGACAATGTCTATTTCGGCCGCCCGGAAGATGGCGTGCTGGAGAGTGAATTCTCCGGCAACCTGGTGGAAGTCTGCCCGACCGGCGTCTTCACCGACAAAACGCACTCCGAACGCTATAACCGTAAGTGGGACATGCAGTTTGCCCCGAGCATCTGCCAGCAGTGCAGCGTCGGCTGTAACACCAGCCCCGGCGAGCGCTACGGTGAACTGCGCCGTATTGAAAACCGCTATAACGGCACGGTTAACCAGTATTTCCTGTGTGACCGCGGCCGCTTTGGCTATGGCTACGTCAACCTGAAAGATCGGCCCAAACATCCCCGCCAGCGGCGCGGTAATGACTGGATCGAACTCAATGCCGAGCAGGCGATGCAGGGCGCAGCGGATATTCTGCGTCAGGCGAAAAAAACCATCGGTATCGGCTCGCCGCGCGCCAGCCTGGAGAGCAACTTCGCCTTGCGCGAGCTGGTCGGCGCTGAAAACTTCTATACCGGCATTGCGGCTCCCGAGCAGGCGCGGCTGAAAATGATGCTGAACATCCTGCAAAACAGCGGCGTACATACGCCGTCGTTGCGCGAGATTGAGAGCTATGACGCGGTGCTGATCCTGGGTGAAGATCTGACCCAGACCGGCGCCCGCATTGCGCTTTCCGTCCGGCAGGCGGTGAAAGGCAAAGCGCGCCAGATGGCTGCCGCCCAGCGTGTGGCTGACTGGCAGATCGCGGCCGTGCTTAACATCGGTCAGCACGCCAAACATCCGCTGTTTATGACCAGCGTTGACAGCACCAAAATGGATGACATCGCCGCCTGGAGCTACCGCGCCCCGGTGGAAGAGCAGGCGCGCCTCGGTTTCGCCATTGCCCATGCACTGGACGACAGCGCCCCGGCCGTCAGCGATCTCGCTGAAGGCCTGAAAGGCAAAATGGACGTGATCGTGCAGGCCCTGGCCGGTGCGCAAAAACCGCTGATCATCACCGGCAGCAGCGCCGGCAGTGACGCGGTGATCGCTGCCGCCGCGAACGTGGCCCGTGCGCTGAAAACCCGCGGCAGCAATGTCGGCATCACCTTTGTGGCCTCGGCCGCCAACAGCATGGGCCTGGCCCTGATGGGCGGCGGTTCGCTCGACGACGCGCTGGCGATGCTGGCGAACGGGCACGCAGACAGCGCCATCGTGATGGAGAACGATCTCTACCGCCATGCCGCCGCTGACCGCGTTGATGCCGCCCTGGCAAACGTCAGCAACCTGATTGTGGCCGACCACCAGCATACCGCGCTGATGGATAAAGCGACTCTGGTGCTGCCGGCCGCCAGCTTTGCAGAAAGTGACGGCACGCTGGTGAATCAGGAAGGCCGCGCCCAGCGCTTCTTCCAGGTGTATGACCCGGCGTACTACGACCACAGCGTGGCAATGCTGGAGAGCTGGCGCTGGATGCACTCGCTGCACTCCGTCTATACCAGCCGCCAGGTGGACTGGACGCAACTGGATGATGTGATTGACGCCTGCGTGACCGCGCTGCCGCAACTCAGCGCCATCCGCGAAGCGGCACCGGATGCCTCTTTCCGTATCCGCGGGCAGAAGCTTTCCCGTTCCCCGCACCGCTCCAGCGGCCGCACGGCGATGCGCGCGAATATCAACGTGCATGAGCCGCGTCAGCCGGTAGACCGTGACACCATGTTTGCATTCTCAATGGAAGGGAACAACAGCCCGCTGGCCGACCGCAATCAGGTGCCGTTTGCCTGGGCACCGGGCTGGAACTCCCCACAGGCCTGGAACAAGTTCCAGGACGAAGTGGGCGGCCACCTGCGCCACGGCGATCCGGGTGTGCGCCTGATTGAAGCAGGGGAGGGCAGCCTCGACTGGTTCCGTGACGTGCCGGCTGCTGCACCGGCGGTGGCCGGCCAGTGGCGGGTTGCCCCTTACTATCATCTTTTCGGCAGTGAAGAGCTGTCCCAGCGTGCGCCGGTCATCCAGCAACGGATGCCGCAGCCGTATGTGATGGTCAGCCGTGACGATGTAGCCCGTCTGGGCGTCAATCCGGGTGCGCTGGTGGAATTCACCTGCGCCGGTCAGCGCCTGCGCCTGCCGGTACGCCTGAGTGAGACCCTCAGCCAGGGGCAACTTGGCCTGCCGCTGGGGTTGCCGGGTATTCCGCCGATCCTGGCAGGAGCAACGGTTGAAAATCTGCGGGAGGCGGCATTATGAGTTGGTTTACCTCTGAGGTGATCGATGTGCTGATCGCCATCCTGAAAGCGGTGGTGATTCTGCTGGTCGTGGTCTCCTGCGGTGCGTTCATGAGCTTCGGTGAACGCCGCCTGCTCGGCCTGTTCCAGAACCGGTACGGGCCAAACCGTGTCGGCTGGGGCGGGTCGCTCCAGCTGGTGGCCGACATGATCAAGATGTTCTTCAAAGAGGACTGGGTGCCGCCGTTCACCGACCGGGCGATCTTCACCCTGGCCCCGATGATCGCGTTTACCTCGTTGCTGCTGGCCTTCGCCATTGTGCCGGTCAGCCCGACCTGGGCGGTATCTAACCTGAACATCGGGATTCTGTTCTTCCTGATGATGGCCGGCCTCACGGTGTACGCCGTGCTGTTCGCCGGCTGGTCGAGTAACAACAAATACTCGCTGCTGGGGGCGATGCGTGCCTCTGCCCAAACCCTGAGCTACGAAGTGTTCCTCGGCCTGTCACTGATGGGCGTGGTGGCGCAGGCTGGGTCGTTCAATATGGCTGACATCGTTAATGACCAGGCGCACGTGTGGAACATCATTCCGCAGTTCTTCGGCTTCCTGACCTTTGCGATTGCCGGGGTGGCCGTGTGTCACCGCCATCCGTTTGACCAGCCGGAAGCCGAGCAGGAACTGGCCGATGGTTACCACATTGAATATTCCGGCATGAAATTCGGGCTGTTCTTTGTGGGAGAATATATCGGGATTGTGACGGTATCTGCCCTGATTGTGACGTTGTTCTTCGGCGGCTGGCAGGGTCCGTTCCTGCCGCCGTTTATCTGGTTCGCGCTGAAAACGGCCTTCTTCATGATGATGTTTATCCTGATCCGTGCGGCGCTGCCGCGTCCGCGTTATGACCAGGTGATGTCATTCGGCTGGAAAGTTTGCCTGCCGCTGACCTTGCTGAACCTGCTGGCGACTGCCGCGGTCATTTTGTACAACGCTCAATAAGGGGTGAATGAACCATGACATTGAAAGAGTTAGTGGTTGGTTTCGGCACCCAGCTACGCAGTATCTGGATGATCGGGTTACACGCGTTCAGTAAGCGTGAAACCCAGATGTATCCGGAAGAGCCGGTTTACCTGCCGCCGCGTTACCGTGGCCGCATCGTGCTGACGCGCGATCCGGACGGCGAAGAGCGCTGCGTGGCCTGTAACCTGTGTGCGGTCGCCTGCCCGGTCAGCTGTATTTCCCTGCAAAAAGCAGAAACGAAAGACGGACGCTGGTACCCGGAATTTTTCCGCATCAACTTCTCCCGCTGCATTTTCTGCGGCATGTGTGAAGAGGCGTGCCCGACCACCGCTATCCAGCTGACGCCGGACTTCGAGCTGGGCGAGTTTAAACGCCAGGATCTGGTGTATGAGAAAGAGGATCTGCTGATCTCCGGGCCGGGTAAATATCCGGAATATAACTTCTACCGGATGGCCGGTATGGCAATTGACGGCAAAGCGAAAGGCGATGCGGAAAATGAAGCCAAACCGATCGACGTCAAAGGCCTGATGCCTTAAGGAGCCAGCAAGCATGGAATACGCCTTTTATATCGCCGCATTGGTGGCCGTGGTCGCGACTATCCGCGTCATCTCGCACACCAACCCCGTGCATGCCCTGCTGTACCTGATTGTCTCCCTGCTGGCGATTGCCGCGGTGTTCTTCTCACTGGGCGCCTATTTCGCGGGCGCGCTGGAGATCATCGTCTATGCCGGGGCCATTATGGTGCTGTTCGTGTTCGTGGTGATGATGCTCAACATCGGCAACTCGGTGCAGGAACAGGAGCGTACCTGGCTGAAACCTTCAGCCTGGGCCGGTCCCGGCATTCTGTCCCTGCTGCTGCTGGCGGTGCTGATTTACGCCATCCGCACCATCAACGATCAGGGCATCGACGGCCAGATGATCGATGCGAAAGCGGTGGGCATCAGCTTGTTCGGCCCCTATGTGCTGGCGGTTGAGCTGGCCTCAATGTTGCTGCTGGCCGGCCTGGTGGTGGCTTACCACGTGGGCCGCGAACAGAAGCCCGGCGAGGTGCTGAGCAATGACGCGGTGAAGAGAAAAACGGAGGAAAAAGCATGATCCCTCTACAACACGGCCTGATTCTGGCGGCCATTCTGTTTGTGCTGGGGCTGACCGGGTTGCTGGTTCGTCGCAACCTGTTGTTTATGCTGATAAGCCTTGAGGTGATGATCAACGCGGCCGCACTGGCCTTCGTGGTGGCAGGAAGCTATTGGGGGCAGGCCGACGGCCAGGTGATGTATATCCTGGCGATCAGCCTCGCGGCGGCAGAGGCCAGCGTTGGCCTGGCGCTGTTGCTCCAGCTCTATCGCCGTCGCCATACCCTGAATATTGATACTGTCAGTGAGATGCGCGGATGAACTTACTCTACTTAACTGTTCTGCTACCGCTGATCGGCTTTTTGCTGTTGGCATTTTCCCGCGGCCGCTGGTCAGAAAACCTGTCGGCCACCGTGGGTGTCGGCTCCATTGGCCTGGCGGCGCTGGTTACCGTCTATGTCGGGATGGATTTCCTCAGCCAGCGTGCAGCCGGGATGCAGGTGTTTAACCAGAACCTGTGGAACTGGATGCAGGTCGGCGATTTCAACATCGCTGCGACCCTGACGCTGGACGGCCTGTCGCTGACCATGCTGTCGGTGGTGACCGGTGTGGGCTTCTTCATCCATATGTTCGCTTCCTGGTACATGCGGGGAGAGGAGGGCTACTCACGCTTCTTCGCCTACACCAACCTGTTTATCGCCAGCATGGTGGTTCTGGTGCTGGCCGATAACCTGCTGCTGCTCTATCTCGGCTGGGAAGGGGTGGGGCTCTGCTCCTATCTGCTGATTGGTTTCTACTACACCAATCCGGAGAACGGCAAAGCGGCGATGAAGGCGTTTATCGTGACCCGCGTGGGTGACGTGTTCCTGGCCTTTGCGCTGTTTATCCTTTACCACGAGCTGGGCACGCTGAACATCCGTGAACTGATGGTACTGGCCCCGCAGAAACTGGCGGTAGGCGACACGGCGATCACCTGGGCCACCCTGATGCTGCTGGGCGGCGCGGTCGGTAAATCCGCGCAGTTGCCGTTACAGACCTGGCTGGCGGACGCAATGGCCGGCCCGACGCCGGTTTCCGCGCTGATCCACGCCGCGACCATGGTTACGGCGGGTGTCTACCTGATTGCCCGCACCCATGGCCTGTTCCTGATGGCGCCGGAAGTGCTGCATCTGGTGGGGATTATTGGTGCCGTGACGCTGCTGCTGGCCGGGTTTGCCGCGCTGGTACAGACCGACATCAAACGTGTGCTGGCCTACTCCACCATGAGCCAGATTGGTTACATGTTCCTGGCGCTGGGCGTGCAGGCATGGGATGCGGCGATCTTCCACCTGATGACCCACGCGTTCTTCAAGGCGTTGCTGTTCCTCTCCTCGGGTTCGGTGATCCTGGCCTGCCACCACGAGCAGAACATCTTCAAGATGGGCGGCCTGCGTAAAACCATTCCGCTGGTGTATGTCTGCTTCCTGGTAGGCGGCGCGGCGCTGGCGGCTCTGCCGCTGATTACCGCGGGCTTCTACAGTAAAGATGAGATCCTGTTTGGTGCCTTTGCCAATGGCCACATCAACCTGATGCTTGCCGGGCTGGTCGGTGCCTTCCTGACCTCGCTCTATACCTTCCGCATGATCTTTATCGTGTTCCACGGTGAGCCGAAAACCAAGGCGCACGCCGGTAAGGGCATTACCCATCACCTGCCGCTGATTGTGCTGCTGGTGCTCTCGACCTTTGTCGGCGCATTGATTACGCCGCCGCTGGCGGGTGTGCTGCCGGAGAATCACTTCGGTGAAGACGGCAAGATGATGCTGGAAATCACCTCTGGGATCGTGGCGATTGTCGGCATCCTGCTGGCAGCTGCCCTCTATCTGGGCAAGCGTTCTCTGGTGAACAGTGTGGCGAAGAGTGCCCCCGGCCGCTTCTTTACGGTCTGGTGGTTCCATGCGTGGGGCTTTGACTGGCTCTACGACAAAATCTTCGTCAAACCTTATCTGTTCATTGCGAAATTGCTGCACCGCGATCCGCTGAATTCTCTGATGAACCTGCCGGCATTGATTACCCGCGTGGGTAACCGCGGGCTGGTTCTTACGGAAAATGGCCAGGTGCGCTGGTATATGGCGTCAATGGGTCTGGGTGCAGTGGTCGTACTGGCGCTGTTGTTAGTGGTTTAACGAATAATAGTTTGTCAAACAATGCAATGCGGGCAGGTGAGCCAGGTATTGGCCGCCTGCCGGACAGCACGTTTCACGTTTATTCAAATAAGGGACACCAAACGCCATGCTACTACCTTGGCTAATTCTTATCCCCTTTATCGGCGGTCTGCTGTGTTGGCAGTTTGAGCGCTTCGGTAGCAAGGTACCGCGCTGGATCGCTCTGATCGCCATGGGGCTGACGCTGGCACTGTCACTGCAACTCTGGTTGCAGGGGGGTTATTCTTTACTGGTGCCGCAGGGCATTCCGCAATGGCAGTCTGAATTCCGTCTGTCGTGGATCCCGCGTTTCGGCATTGAATTCCATCTGGCACTGGATGGCCTGTCACTGCTGATGGTGGTGCTCACCGGCCTGCTCGGCGTGCTGGCGGTGCTCTGTTCGTGGCGTGAGATTGAGCGCTATCAGGGCTTTTTCCACCTGAACCTGATGTTCATCCTGGGCGGCGTGATCGGCGTATTCCTCGCCATCGACATGTTCCTGTTCTTCTTCTTCTGGGAAATGATGTTGGTGCCGATGTACTTCCTGATTGCGCTGTGGGGGCATAAAGCGTCAGACGGGAAAACGCGCATCACGGCGGCGACCAAGTTCTTCATCTACACCCAGGCGAGCGGGCTGGTGATGCTGATCGCCATCCTCGGGTTGGTGTTTGTGCACTACAACGCCACCGGGGTCTGGACGTTCAGCTACGAAGCGCTGCTGAACACGCCGATGTCGCATAACGTTGAATACCTGCTTATGCTGGGCTTCTTCATCGCCTTCGCGGTGAAAATGCCGGTGGTACCGTTGCACGGCTGGTTGCCGGATGCCCACAGCCAGGCCCCGACTGCCGGTTCCGTGGACCTGGCCGGGATTTTGCTGAAAACCGCGGCCTACGGCCTGCTGCGCTTCAGCCTGCCGCTGTTCCCGCATGCGTCGGCAGAGTTCGCGCCGATTGCCATGTGGCTCGGCGTGATCGGCATCTTCTACGGTGCCTGGATGGCCTTCGCCCAGACGGACATCAAACGCCTGATCGCCTACACCAGCGTGTCACACATGGGCTTCGTGCTGATTGCCATCTTCACCGGCAGCCAGCTGGCTTATCAGGGTGCCGTGATTCAGATGATCGCCCACGGCCTCTCGGCTGCCGGTCTGTTCATCATCTGCGGCCAGCTTTACGAGCGCCTGCATACCCGTGACATGCGCCTGATGGGTGGCCTCTGGGGGCGCATCAAGTTCATCCCGGCGTTGTCGATGTTCTTTGCTGTCGCTACGCTGGGGATGCCGGGCACCGGTAACTTCGTCGGCGAATTCATGATTCTGTTCGGCAGTTTCAGTGTGGTGCCGGTGATTACCGTGATCTCAACCTTTGGTCTGGTGTTTGCCTCGGTCTACTCGTTGATTATGTTGCAGCGTGCCTATTTCGGTACGCCGAAATCCGATCAGCCGCTGCCTGGGATGTCGCTGCGTGAGCTGTTCATCATTCTGTTGCTGGTGGTGTTGCTGGTGTTGCTGGGGATTTATCCGCAGCCAATCCTGGACACGTCCCATGCGGCGATGAGCAATGTGCAGCACTGGTTCGGGTCTGTGATTCCATCCATTTCAACAACAAGGCCGTAATTCGCCATGACATTTACTCCTCAACACCTGATCGCACTATTACCACTATTGATCGTCGGATTGACGGTGGTGGTTGTGATGCTGTGCATTGCGTGGCGACGCGACCACTTTTTCAACGCGACTCTTTCGGTTATCGGGCTGAACCTGGCGTTGCTGTCGCTTTATTTTGTCTGGCAAAACGGCGCGCTGGATGTCACGCCGCTGCTGCGTGTGGATGGCTACTCGATGCTGTACACCGGGCTGGTGCTGTTGGCCAGCCTGGCGACCTGCACCTTTGCCTACCCGTGGCTGGCGGGCTACCCGGACAACAAGGAAGAGTTCTACCTGCTGGTGCTGATTGCGGCGATGGGCGGCATTTTGCTGGCCAGCGCCAACCATCTGGCCTCGCTGTTCCTCGGGATTGAGCTGGTCTCGCTGCCGCTGTTTGGCCTGATTGGCTATGCCTACCGGCAGAAACGCTCGCTGGAGGCCAGCATCAAGTACATGCTGCTCTCTGCGGCGGCCTCCTCCTTCCTACTGTTCGGGATGGCGCTGCTCTACGCAGATTCCGGCGACCTGTCATTCGTCGGCCTTGGCAAGAGTATGAGTGACAGCATGCTGCATCAGCCGCTGCTGCTGGCGGGCCTGGGCATGATGATTGTCGGCCTCGGCTTCAAGCTGTCGCTGGTACCGTTCCAGCTCTGGACGCCGGACGTCTATCAGGGGGCGCCGGCACCGGTCTCCACCTTCCTGGCGACCGCCAGCAAGATTGCGATTTTCGCAGTGGTGATGCGCCTGTTCCTGTATGCGCCGGTCACTGACAGCGAAGCGGTACGTACCGTGCTGGCGATTATCGCGGTCTGCTCCATCCTGTTCGGTAACATCATGGCGGTCAGCCAGAGCAACATTAAACGCCTGCTCGGCTACTCATCCATTGCCCATCTGGGCTACCTGCTGGTGGCATTAATCGCCGTGCAGACGCACCAGCTGGCGATGGAAACCGTGGGCGTCTACCTGGCGGGTTACCTGTTCAGCAGCCTGGGTGCCTTCGGGGTGGTCAGCCTGATGTCCAGCCCCTACACCGGGCCGGATGCGGAATCCCTGTTCTCTTACCGTGGGCTGTTCTGGCATAAGCCGATCCTCTCTGCGGTGATGACGGTGATGATGCTGTCGCTGGCGGGTATCCCGGTCACACTGGGCTTCATCGGTAAGTTCTTCGTGATTGCGATGGGTGTCAGCGCGCACCTGTGGTGGCTGACCGGTGCAGTGGTGGTGGGCAGTGCGATTGGCCTCTACTACTACCTGCGCGTGACCGTGAGCCTCTACCTCAACGCCCCGGCAGAATTGCAACGCGACACGCCGACCAACTGGGCGTTTACCGCCGGTGGGGTGGTAGTACTGATCTCCGCGATTCTGGTGCTGCTGCTGGGTATCTTCCCGCAACCGCTGATTTCGCTGGTTCAGGCCGCGCAGCCGCTGCTGTAATAGCCTGTATAAAAAACAGAGCCGCCTTCTAAGGCGGCTTTTTTTATGGCGTTGTATTGGTTTATTTCCTTATTATTTCACTGCTTAGCGTGAACTTCTTCTGAAATCAGGATGTAGTAAATCTTAATTTTTGCCCTTGCTGAATCCCTGTATGTTCCCGCAATTAAAGAAGGGGTAGGGAATAATGCAAGGAATAAAAAGAGCGGGGGCATTACCCGGCGTGCTGTTATTACTCACGTCAGGGAGCGCCGCCGCAGCGGAAAGCCCGCTGCCGCTGACCACGGGCCGCCAACAACTTATCCACCAGCAACAACAACAGCAAGCCCGGGAAGCGGCACGCCAACAGCCTGCGCCCGCCGTCCGCCTGAGCGCGACTCCCCAAGAGACCGGCACGCTGTTCCCACCTGAAACGCCCTGTTTTCACATTGAGACCGTCGAGCTTACCGGCCGGGAGGCCTTGCCGGGCTGGTTACCGTTACAGCGGCTGGCAGACAGCGGCCGCGGGCGGTGCCTGGGCAGCCGTGGTATTTCCCAGCTCATGGCATTACTTCAGAACAGGATGATTTCACACGGCTTTATTACCAGCCGGGTATTGGCACCGTCACAGGATTTAACCCGCGGGAAATTAACGCTGGCGGTGGTGCCGGGCAGGGTAAATAAGATCACGGTTAATCATTCATCGCCTGCCTATATCCAGCCTTATTCCACCTTGCCCGCCCGCGAACAAGGGCTGTTGGATCTGCGTGATATTGAGCAGGGGCTGGAAAACCTGCAACGCCTGCCGACGGTGCAGGCGGATATCCAGATTGTGCCGGGCAGCGTGCCCGGCGCCAGCGACCTGCAGGTGAGCTGGGCGCAGTCGCGGATGTGGCGGCTGGGCCTGTCGCTGGACGATGCAGGCAGTGCGAGCACCGGCCGCTATCAGGGCGGCATGACGCTTTACCTCGATAACCCGTTGTCGCTCAGCGATATGTTCTATCTGTCGCTGGGGCAGGATATGGCACCGGGCAACGCGCTGAGCAGTGAAAACGGCACGCTGCACTACTCGTTGCCGTTCGGTTACTGGTCACTCGGCGTGACCGGCAACCGCAGCCGCTACCATCAGACCGTTGCCGGGCACCAGGGCGACTATCGCTACAGCGGCGACAGCCAAAACCTCACCCTCTCCCTCAGCCGCGTGTTGCACCGCAACGCCAACCAGAAAACCACCCTCAGCTATGACCTGCTGATGCGCCAGTCGCGCAACTTTATTAATGACGCGGAAGTGGAGGTGCAGCGGCGCAACACCTCCGCCTGGAAGCTCGGCGTGCAGCACCGCCACTACTTCGGTGCCTCAACGCTGGATGCCGGGATGTCATTACAACGCGGCACCCGCTGGTTCGGCGCGCAGCCCGCGCCGGAAGAGTATTTCGACGAGGGCAGCGCGCTGGCAAAAATTGTGCAGATCACCGCCGCCTGGGATCTGCCGTTCACGCTGTTTGGTCAGCCATTCCGTTACACCCCCAGCTATTTCCGTCAGATAAGTGACGCCGCGCTGACACCTCAGGATCAGATCGCCCTGGGCGGCCGCTGGACGGTGCGCGGCTTTGACGGCGAACTCAGTTTGTCCGCCGATCGCGGCTGGTATCTGCGCAACGATCTTGCCTGGAAAACCCCGTTACCCGCGCAGGAGCTCTACCTCGGCATTGATTACGGCGAAGTGGGCGGCGCGTCTGCCGACTGGCTGGTGGGTAAACATCTCGCCGGTGGCGTGGTGGGGCTGCGCGGCAGCGCGTTCGGCGTGGGCTATGACCTGTTCGCCGGGGTACCGCTCTCCAGACCGGCAAACTTCCGCACCGACCCGGCCACCTTCGGCTTCAACCTCAACTGGAACTATTGACGATTGCGCCCCGGTGGCCGTGCAACAGGCACGCCACCGGCTTCAAGGACGTGGGATAAACAGACGATGAACAGCCATTTTTACCGCATTATTTTCAACAAAGCCCGTGGGATGCTGATGGTGGTGGCAGAGATCGCCAGAAGCGCCCGGCGGGAACCGGGGCGCACCAGCACGGCCCGGCCGCAGGCGGCGTCACTGCTGCCCTCACTGCATCCGCTCAGCCTGGCACTCTGGTCGGCATTGGGCGTTATCACGCTGGCGGCGCCGGGGCAGGCGGCAATAGTCACGGACGGCAACGCCCCGGCCGGGCAGCAGCCCACCATTATCAACAGCGCCAACGGCACGCCGCAGGTCAATATCCAGACCCCGACCCGTGGCGGCGTGTCGCGTAACACCTTCAGCCGGTTTGATGTGGACGACAAAGGCGTCATTCTCAACAACAGCCATGCACCGACGCAGACTCAGCTTGGCGGGCTGGTCACCGGCAACCCGTGGCTGGCGCGCGGCGAAGCCAGGGTGATCCTGAATGAGGTCAACGCGCGCGATCCGAGCCAGCTTAACGGCTATATCGAAGTCGCCGGGCAGAATGCGCAGGTGGTGATCGCCAACCCGGCCGGCATCACCTGCAATGGATGCGGCTTCATTAATGCCAACCGCGCTACCCTGACCACCGGCCAGGCGCAGCTCAATGATGGCCAGTTGACCGGCTATCAGGTCACTGGCGGGGAGATTGCCATCACCGGCAACGGCCTGGACAGCCGGGGGCAGGAGTACACCGACATCATCGCCCGCTCGGTGAAGGTGAACGCCGGGGTCTGGGCGCAAAACCTGAAGGTGACGGCGGGCAGCAATCAGGTGGATGCGGCGCATGACCGCATTTCAGCCACCCAGCCCACCGGGCAGCGGCCGCAGGTGGCGATTGATGTGGCGCAGCTTGGCGGCATGTACGCCAATAAAATCCGGCTGATCGGCACCGAACAGGGTGTGGGTGTACATAACGCCGGGGCGATTGGCGCCGCCGCCGGGGAGCTGACCCTGTCCGCCTCAGGCCGCCTTGAAAACAGCGGCAACCTGAACGGCAGTGACATTGCGCTGAGTGCCGGTGCGGTGGAGAACCATGGCACCATCTACGCCGGCCGTGCGCTGGCGGTGCAAACCAGCGGCGCGCTTACCAATCAGGGCATCATGGCCGCTGCGGGCGATGTGACGCTCACCACCAACACGCTGGAAAACCACGCAGCGGGTACGCTGGCCGCCGGGATGCAGGCGGACGGCAAACTGGCCGCGACCGGTAACCTCACCGTCAACAGCAACGGCACCTTAACCAGCCACGGCACGGCACTGGCCGGTGACACCCTGGCCCTGACCGGCAGCGCGGTTGACCTCAGCGGCAGCCAGAGTTACGGCAAGGCTGTCACGCTTACCGCCCGCCACGGCGACATCTCCACCGCGCAGGCCAGAGTAGAGGCCGCGACCACCTTCCGTGCCGACACCCAACAGACCTTCCGCAACGACGGCGGCCAGCTTCAGGCGCAGGCGCTGCAACTCAACGCCCACCAGCTCTCCAACCGGCAGGGCAGCCTGAGCCAGCTCGGCAACGATGCGCTGACCCTGCGCCATCAGGGCGGCATCGATAATGAACAGGGCACGATTGCCGCCAACAGCCACGACCTGACGCTCACTACCTCACTGTTCAACAACCACCAGGGCACGCTGCATCATGTGGGCGCGGGCGCACTTACCCTCGACGCCATACAACTTAACGGCACACAGGGGCAGATGATCAGCAATGGCGCGCTCGACCTGCGCGGTGACCGGCTGGTGCTGGATGAGGCATTAACCGGTGCGCAACGCATTGAGGTCACCGCCGGATCGCTGAGCCATCAGCGGGGCGAGATGATCGGCAGCGAGGCGCTGTCGATCAAGGTGGGCGGGCTGCTCGACAATCAGGCGGGCACGCTGGCCGCTAATGGCCCGCTGACGTTGAGCGGTGGCGACATCGACAACCACCAGGGCCGGGTGCTGGCAGCAGAAAGCGGCAGCCTGAACCTCCACAGCAGCGGCACAGTGAACAACCAGCACGGCACACTGGCAGCCGGGCAGGATCTGTCACTGACCGCACACCACATCGACAACAGCCAGGGCACGCTCAGCGCAGCAGGCGGCAGCGCGCAACTTACCAGCCATACCCGCCTCAACAACGCCGAAGGGCAAATAAGCGCCGCCCAGGCGCTGACGCTCAACAGTGACGGGCTGAACAACCAGCAGGGACTGATTAACGCCACCACCACCGCACTGAACCTGCAACAGGGCGCGCTGGATAACCGCAACGGCATCCTGGCTGCCGACGGCGATCTGGTTGTCCAAAGCGGTGAGCTGGATAACCGCGCCGGGCTGGTGCAGGCCGGGCAGGATGTGTGGCTCGACACCCACGGGCAGGCGTTGATCAACCGGGAGAACAGCGAACAGGGCGGGCTGATTGCGCTGGGAGAAATGACGCTGGTCACCGGCGACCTCGACAATACGCTGGGCCTGATCAGCGCGCAGGATCTCAACCTGACCAGCGGCGATCTGCACAATCAGCAAGGGCAGATTGGCGCACAGGGCGGCCTGACACTCACCGCAGGCATTACCGATAACCGTGCAGGCACCCTCAGCGCCGGGGAGGCGTTGGCCCTCACAATGCAGGATCTGAATAACGCGGCGGGGCTGATCCTCGGCGGCACCAATGCCGTGCTGACCACGGCAGCGCTGGACAACCGCAGCGGGCAGATTGGTGCGCTGGGCGCGCTCACCCTCAACAGCGGCGCGCTGCAAAACGATGACGGCGGCCTGATCCAGAGCGGCGGCACATTAACGCTGGATACCCACGGCCAGACGCTCAGCAACAACCACAGCGGCGCAACGGGCGGCATCACCAGCCAGGGGGATCTCACCCTGCGCACCGGCACGCTGGAGAACCAGCAGGGCGCGGTGATCACTGACGGTCAGCTGACGCTTCAAAGCCAGGATGTGCATAACCATGAGGGGTTGATCGCGGGGCTCTCCGGCATTGATGCGGTTACCGGCAGGGTGGACAACCAGCAGGGCGCGATTCAATCCGGCGGGGCGCTTGCGTGGGCAACATCAGAGGAAATCGACAACCGAGACGGCCTGATCAGTGCTACCGGGGTGTTGGTTCTCACCAGCGACACCCTGAGCAACACCTCTGGCGACGTTATCAGCGGCAGTGACCTCAGCCTGACTACCGCTTTACTCGACAATCGTGACGGGCTGATAGCGGCACAGGGCAACCTGACGGCCCATACCCAGCGATTCGATAACCAGGCCGGGGCGGTGCAGGCGGTGAGTGACCTGATGCTGGACGTGCTGAACGATTTCACCAACCAGGGCGCGCTTCAGGCCAACGGCGATCTGACGCTGACCGGCAGCAACATCACTAATGCAGCCCTGATTCAGGCCGAGGAAACGCTGACCCTGAACGCGGCCAACCTCACCAACCAGCAGCCCGGTGAAATCAGCGCCGGGGCAACGCAGATTACGGTACAGCAGGATCTCACCAATTACGGCCTGATTGATGGCTACTTTACCCATGTGGAGGCCACGACCCTTAATAACCTCGGCACCGGCCGCCTCTACGGTGATGTGCTCGGCATTCAGGCCGGGACGCTGAACAATCTGGCGCAACAGGGCACAGCGGCCACCCTCGCTGCCCGCCAGCGGCTCGATCTGGGCGTCGGCACCCTGAACAATCTCGACCATGCGCTGATCTACAGTGACGGCGACCTGGCACTGGGCGGCAGCCTGGATGAAAACGGCGTGGCCACCGGCAGCGCCGGTGCGTTAAACAACCACAGCGCCACCCTTGAGTCTGCAGGCGACATGTGGCTCAGCGTCATGGATCTCAACAACATCAATGACCATCTGGAGACCGAATGGGTGGAGGTCTCCCAGCAGCACATTGATGAGTATCAGGTCTCCGGCACGCCGACCCGCTACGGGCCAGAGGAGGTGTCGTTCAAAAAGAATGAAGTCACCTACCTCTACACGCCGGACTACCCGCATCAGAAAGAGGGCACCAACGACACCTGGTATCACTACGACTACACCCGCACGGTAGAGGAGACGCGCATCACCCAGAGCGACCCCGGCAACATCATCGCGGGCGGCAACCTCGCGATTAACAGCAACCGGGTGCTCAATGACAACAGCCGGATCGTGGCCGGGCGTGACCTGCTGATCAACGCGGTCACGCTGGAGAACCGGGAAACGGCAGGCGAACGCCATATCACCGATGAGGGCGAAACCCATAAGTACTACCGCGAGAAACATAGCGGGCATGACAGCCAGGGCAAATCGGACAAAGATTACCGGCTGGTGACTGAGCAGGCGATCACCCTGACGCCGGGCAAAATTCAGGATCATGCACAGGGCGGGGGCAGCGGCCTGACGATTGATGAACGCGCCGCCCACAGCGTGACCGCGCCCGATGCGTCGGCCATCAGCGGCCCTGTGTTTCAGGCGCTCGGTGACGGCGTGCAGCTGCCGACCGGCAAAACCTTTGAGGTGCCGGCCGCCGGGCAGGTGAACGGCGAACCCGGCGCCGCCGTGGTCAGAATGATCGGCCCCAACACCACCCTGCCGGATAACAGCCTGTTCCGCATCAACCCCGCCGCGCAGGGCGGTTATCTGGTGGAGACCGATCCGCGCTTCACCAACCAGAAGCAGTGGCTCGGCTCGGACTATATGCTGGCGGCGCTGAACAGCGACCCGGACACCCTGCTTAAACGACTGGGCGACGGCTACTACGAGCAGCGCCTGATCCGCGAGCAGGTCGTGGCGATGACCGGGCAGCGCTACCTCGGCAACTACAGCAGCGACGAAGAGCAGTACCGGGCACTGATGGAGGCGGGCATCGCCTTTGGTCAGCAATACAACCTGACGCCGGGGATCGCCCTCACCGCAGAGCAGATGAGCCTGCTCACCCAGGACATGGTCTGGCTGGTGGCGCAGAGCGTGACGCTGCCGGACGGCAGCCGCAGTGAGGTGCTGGTGCCGCAGGTGTACGCGCGGGTGCAGCCGGGTGACCTGGACGGCAGCGGCGCGCTGCTGGCGGGGCGCAACGTCGGCATTAACCTGAGCGGTGACCTGAACAACAGCGGCCAGATCCGGGCGGGCGGCACGGCGCAACTGATGGCGGAGAACATCACCAACCATGGCGGCCTCCTTCAGGGCGATACCCTGGCGTTGCAGGCGCGCACCGACATCACCAACCTCGGCGGCACGCTGACCGGCAACAGCGCGCTGATCGCCACAGCGGGCCGCGACATCACCGCCATCACCGGCACCCGCAGTGCAGAGAGTGCGGACGGCGCACTCGCCCGCACCACCCTGGATCGCGTCGCCGGTTTCACCGTCACCGGGGGCGACGGCACGCTGGTGATGCAGGCAGGGCGGGATCTGACGCTCACGGCCGCGCAGGTCACCAACAGTGCGCAAACGGGCAGCACCCTGCTGCAGGCGGGGCATGACCTGACGCTCAACAGCGTCACCACCGCCCGGCGTGACGACCTGACCTTCGATGATGACAACTGGCTGCATCAGTCTTCGTCTCAGGCGGTCGGCAGTGAACTCTCAACCGCCGGGTCACTGACGCTGGCGGCCGGGCATGACCTGAGCGCGCAGGCCGCCGCGCTCACCGCCGGTGGGGCGCTGGGCCTGCTGGCAGGCCACGACCTGACCGTGACCAGCGGTGAACGCCGCGTGCAGATGGACGAGCACACCAAAACCACGCGTGACGGGGTCTTCTCCGGCGAGAGCCGGGAGACGCACACCACACTGGACAGCACCCGTGCGCAGGGCAGCCTGCTGAGCGGTGACAGCGTGACGATGCAGGCAGGCCATGACCTGACCCTGCGCGGCAGCGACGTGGTCGGCACCCGAGACGTGATGCTGGCCGCGGGCAATGACCTGCTGGTGACCGCCGCGCAAGAGCGCAATAACGAAGTGCATATGCAACAGGAGACCAAAACCGGCTTCTCCGGCACCGGCGGCGTGGGCGTCAGCTACGGCATGCAGGAGCAGACCGCCACTACCGACAGCAACAGCAACAGCGTGCGCGGCAGCGTTATCGGCAGCCTGACGGGGGATGTCTCGCTGCTGGCTGGTAACGGCCTGACGGTACATGGCTCAGAGGTGATAGGCGCGAATGACATCACGCTCGCCGGTAAAAACGTGACCATCAGCGCGGCCGCACAGCGGCTGAGCGAACGCGAAACTTATGAGACGAAGCAGGAGGGGCTGACGCTGGCGCTCTCCGGTGACGCGGGGGCGGCACTCAACAGTGCGGTAGCCGCGAGCCAGCAGGCAGCGGTGGAAAGCGATTCGCGCATGAAGACCCTCAAAGGGATAGAGGCGGCGCTGAACGGGGCACAGGCGGTACAGGCAACCCAGAGCGGCGGCGGGGGCGAGGGCAGTAACAGCATCGGCATCAGTCTCTCTTACGGCAACCAGCAGTCAACACGCGAGAGCACGCTGGACGCCCTCAGCCACCAGGGCAGCAGCCTCAGCGCAGGCAACGGCCTGAACATCATTGCCCGCGAGGGCGACATCGTGGTGGCGGGCAGCACACTGACGGCAGGCGGCGACCTGGGGCTGGCAGCAGGGCGTGACATCCTCCTGAGCGCCACGGAGGAGATGCAGCAGACACGCAGCACCAACAGTAGCAGCGGCGTGACCACCGGGGTAGGGATTGGGGTAGGGGAGTCGGGCTGGGGGATCACGTTCTCAGCCAGCGGCAATATCAGTAAAGGTCATGAGAACAGCGACAGCCTGAGCTACAGCGAGAGCCGGATAACAGCCGGTGACCAGGTGACGCTGATAAGCGGGCGGGACGCGACCCTGGCCGGGGCGCAGGTGAGCGGCGCGTCGGTAACCGCCGACATCGGGCGCAACCTGAGTCTTATCAGCACACAGGACACCGAGCGTTACGACAGCAAACAGCAGAGCGCCGGTGCGGGCGGCACCTTTACCTACGGCTCAATGAGCGCCTCGGGCGGGATGAGCCTGAGCCGCGACACCCTGACCAGTGACTACGCCTCAGTAGCGGAGCAGACCGGGATATTCGCCGGGGCAGGCGGCGTTGACCTCACCGTAGGCAGGCATACGCAGCTCGACGGGGCGGTGATTGCCTCCACGGCCGCAGCGGCGCTCAACCGGCTGGAGACCACGACGCTGGGGTTCAGTGACATCACCAATCATGCGGACTTTGAGGTGGAGCACCAGAGTTTTGGCCTCAGCAGCGGCGGCAGTATCGGCGGCGGTTTTGCAGGCAATATGGCGAACGGGTTGCCGGTAGGCATCAACAACGACGGCCGGGCAGCCTCCACGACTTACGCCGCCATCAGTGACGGCAGCCTGATAATCCGGGACACGGAGAGCCAACAGCAGGACGTCCGCGACTTACGGCGTGACACGGCGCAGACGGGCGGCTCGCTTGACCCGATATTTGATAAGGAGCGGGAGCAGCGGCGGATAGAGGAAGCGCAGCTGATTAGCGAGATAGGCAATCAGGTGGCGGATATTGCCCGGACACAGGGCAGCATCAACGCCACGGAGGCGGGCCGGAAGGAGCTGGCGGCGCAGGGCCGGGTCAAGCCGGGTGCCGGTGCCTCTGAAGAGGACTGGGCGGCCTATAATGCGGCGGTGGCGAACACCGGCAGTTACAAAGCCGCCGGGGCGCAATACGGCACCGGCAGCGCCCTGCAGCAGGGCATTCAGGCCGCCACGTCCGCCCTGCAGGGTCTGGCAGGCGGTGACCTGAAAGCCGCGCTGGCAGGGGGTGCTGCACCCTATCTGGCGGAGCAGGTGAAGCTGCTGGCCCCAACAGAAGAGAGCCGGATTATGGCGCATGTGGTGCTGGGCGCAGTCAGCGCAGAGCTTCAGGGCGGCAACGCACTGGCCGGAGCCGCAGGCGCGGGGGTTTCCGCCGCCGGAGCAGCGTATATCAAAGCGCAGCTTTACGGTGACCGCAGCCTTGATGACCTCACCGAACAGGAGAAACAGACCATAGCGGCGCTGAGCACCCTGGCAGGCGGGCTCGCAGGCGGTCTGGCAGGGGGGGATGTGGCCGCGGCCGTGGATGGGGGTAAGGCGGCGAAGAACGAGGCGGAGAATAATTCCCTTAGAGTCCTTGCCGCCATTGAAAGTGAAAAACCGGGGACGATCGCGAAGTTTGAAGCGGACAAACAGGCTGCTATCAAAGAAGCCTGTAGCGGCGGAACGCCGGTGTCCTGCCAGACCATGACAGCAGCCATGGGAACGGCGCTGGCATGGCCGTTATTACCGGAAGCAGCGATGACGACCAGCGCGATTGGGGCCAGCGCGAATGCGGCAATTCAATATGTGATTAGCGGAAAAGTTAACCCAGATGATGTGTTAATTGCAGGTTATGTCGGAGCGCTAACCGCAAATACAGGGTTTTGGGGAACTGTCGGCTGGAATGCGACCGGAGGTGCGACGTCGAATTATATTAAAGGTGACGACCCACTGACGGGCGCGGGATGGGGAGCGGCCGGAGCAGGCTTGGGTTATTTAGGTGGGAAATATGTTATCAAAAACCCTTGGGATAAAATAGTTCCACAGAACTGGAAAAACTATGAATGGATTGATGTAGATATGGGAATTACGAAGCCAATGCAGTTAGATAATAACCCAGCAATTTGGGCAAATATAGGATCAGCAGTTACGACGGAATCGACTGCCCAAGGTGGGCCTAAATTTATTGAAATCATTAAAAAAGGGTCTAAAGAATGAGATTTGGCATTTATTTTTTAATCTATATGGTTTTTGCTGGCGGGTTTTTGATGTTTATTATGTCGTTTTCTATTAGGTTTATTATGGCTTTAATTATTGATATTTATGGGGGGGGGAGTATACCTTATAAAGATATTTTGGTTATTAGCCTAAAAGTTGGAGCAGTAAGCGGTGTCATTGGTGGAGTTGGTATATGGTTTATGAATGTAATTAGAAATAACTGAGTACAACCTCTTCGATCAGGGTATGCAATCAGTCATTAATGCGCAGGTCTCGCTCTGGACAAACACCGATAATCAGGTGGATGAACAGGGCAATGCCCTCGACGGGCTGACGCTACAGGAAAAGATCGCGCTCTCCGCCGAGATGGCAAAAGGCGACTTACCGGACGGTGCGAATATCGCGAAGGCAATTGTTGAAGGGTATGAGGATGGGCTGATGATAGGTGGGGCGTTTTATTTAGGCCCGGCAGCTGCACTGGAGCAAATCACAGCAGGTGCAGTTATTGGCGGGGGTATGAACAGCGCGTTCCAATTCTATGATCTAAGTCAGCCGGGAAATGCTAATAAATCTTATGATTACTGGAGCACCACAGCCGCCATAACAACGGGCGGACTTGCCCCGGGGCGTGGTATTTGGGCAAACACCGGCATAGCGATAGGGTCAACGATGTTTACTGATGGGCCAAATATAACCAATATGGCAATTTCTGGGGTAGGGGCGTTAGGTGGCGGTGGTGTAGGAAAATATGCTCCGATTTTAGTAGATAAATATATAAAAAAAGTTGCCGTCCCAGATTTATTTTATGATTTAGGTTCTGCTCTTACTTATGAGTCTATTAATAAGGCAGGTAAGGATTTGATTAAATCAAAAGAGAATGAGAAGTGAAATGAAGAAAAATACTATTATAGGATTGGTTGTCTTGCTTTTTTACTGCTGCTTTTCTTTTATGACTCTTGCGTTTTTTTTTAGAGGGTGCATAGCTATCTTGTCGTACTTAAAACTAGGGTACTTCAATTTCTCTTTAGAAGAGGTAAGGCGAATTGCGATATTGTCGTTGATTGCCGGGATATTTGGTTGGCTATACATGGTCATTTCTCATGTTATTAAATTACTTAAAATGAGTAAGAATTCTGATCTTAAAAAACCACCAAATTAGTTATAACCATATTGTGAACATAGGAAAGGAGCGCTCTCCGCCGAAATGGCAAAAGGCGACTTACCGGACGGTGCGAATATCGCGAAGGCAATTGTTGAAGGGTATGAGGACGGGCTGATGATAGGTGGGGCGTTTATTTAGGGCCTGCCACATCGTTTACAAAAATGGTTACCGGCGGCGTCATCTCAGAGGGCGCCAACGCCTACTTTCAGCGGGATAATTTAAACAAGCCCGGTAATGAAAATGAAAGCTGGAATTACAAAAGCAGCGCAGCGGCGTTTGCCGGTGGAATGCTGTCACCTGGGAGGAATATTCCGGAAAACATAGGAGTTAATATGGGGGCGCATGGTGCTCAGATGGTCTGGATATGAATTGACAGGCCGGGGCTGCATTTGGCGGAGCGATTGGTGGAGGTCTTGGTAAATATGCGACAGGTCTGCTTGAGCCTTATGCAGGGAAAGCCTCAGGATTTATTGGGGATATTAGTAGTGCATTCAGTTTTTGAATATTTTAATAAGAAGGTGAAAGATATTATTGCAGAGGAATGATTTATGAGGAGGATGCATACATTTTTAATTTTTATTTTGAATGTACTTTATTGTTGGGGGTGTTTTTTTTGCTTAGGTGTACTTATTGATATAGTTGTTTTTTTAATAAACATGAAGCCTATTGGTTTTACAATTAAAGGGATTTTTGATTTAACCAAAATGAGCGGAGTTGCCGGATTAGCGGCTGGTTTTGGTTCGTGGGCTTTTGCTAAAATTGATGAGTACGAAGCTCGCAAGAAAAAGTCTCCTGTAGATCCTGATAAGTAGACGCTCCCAGCTAAAATCCCGGCCTCAACGCCGGGATTTTACTTTTCAGCCTCAGATGTTCAACTCAGCCCTGATCATCAGACACCCATTTTCAACTGTCACAATCACCGGCTGCCCGGTACGAAAACCTGCCTGTGCCAGCCACCGGCCTTTAATTGTCAGTTGCGGCAGCGGATTAGGCAGCCCGCCGTTGGGGCGGTAACCCACCGTATAAAAATGGGGCTTTGATGGTTTTGCTTCAGTTGTGACTGCTTCTGACTTAAAATCCTGCTCAGCCATAATAACTACTCCTAACTAGTTGTTGTGGTTAGCGGGCTGACGGTGGTGAGACACCGTCAGTCTGCGTAAAAAAATCATTTACTCAGCTATGTTGACCTGTTCTGTTTTATCGCCAGTTCCAGAAAGTGACAAATTACTTCCTGATCTTCTTTATGGAGCGCATCTACCTGCTTACAAAGCTCCATTAATCTTTTATTCCGAATCTCAAAAGCGGGAAGCTTCTGCCCTTGTTCGCCAAACACAAGATAATCAATCGAGACTTCAAAGAACTGCGCTAATTTAACGACGTAATCGAAGTGAGGCCGGGATGCCCCCTGTTCCCAACGGCCAACCATACGCGGCTGTACGTCTAACAAATTTGCAAGCTCAAGCTGAGTTAGCGTGCGCTGTTTACGGAGATTCGCAAGATTTTTACCAAAATCAGACATAGAGAGAAAACGCCAGATAAGTATTTATTCCAGATGATAATAAATCTTCGAATGAAAACAAATCTTTTGGAAGATTATATTGGCCTCAGATTAAAAGGTCAATAAAGACCTATGGTAAATTAAAAGAAAAATACCCTGGCGCGCCTTCTCTTCATCAATATGTCTCCAGTATTGCATTCAGGAAGCGATTATGATTCTGTTTAAGAAATCTGTAAGCAGGATTAAAACACACGATGCAAGGTTTATTTATAAGTGAATTCGTACTTCACAATATAGGTGCCAAGCTCGTTGACTTTGGTTGTAATCCACATGCCATCCATGCCCTGTTTACGTTTATCACTTATCTTAAGCGCCTCTTTAGAAGAGCAAAGTTCAATCCAGCGTGAGGTGTGCAAATCTTTTATTAATAACCCCGCTTTACAGCGGCCTGATCTTCCTCGTGGTGGGCCGGGGAAAGTTACATCATAATCGGTGACGTAACTTATTATTTTATCTGGGAAAAGATAAACATACACCTCAAAGGCATTGAGGCTTAGAAGTAAGAATAATGAGAAGCCACTAAAGTACGTCTGGAAAATATACTTTGGTGTCTCTCCAATCGGTCTTCTGCAGCAGGCGCGCCATGCAAAAGGCAGCCCACCAAGCGCAGAGATGGTAAGAATCCAGGTAAGCTGAGGGAATGAGCTGAATAGAATAGTGCTCCTTGAGATTTTGATAGCCCATGACAAATACATCATAAATGTAATAAGTATTGTGGTGATAAGGTAAACGAATAGTTTCTCTTTAGATAAAAATCGGCGTTTAAATGTCTTCTTTTTTAAATAATGCATTGATAGCCCGTATTGTTTTTCCATATTTTATTTTTCTGATGATTATAATTTTTATTGCAAGGCGGATTTTATTAGGGTGGTTATTTTGGGGCAACCTTTATTTCAAGCATAATGCTTGTTAGTCATGGTCTTTATGTTAATTAAATCAGTGAAAAAGGAAGGTGAAATAATTTGAGGTCAAATAAATCTGATATCAGGTATGCAATTGATTATGACTATAGGTAACCTGAATGATATTTAGTGATTTAAGTCACATTTTTGATGAACAATGACAAATGGTACATAATTTTCTGTGATCAATATCTCACTTATTTCCCGCTGTTCGCGTACACTGCGCGCTTTTCTCTGCGGCAGGTAACTGATGAACCTTCTCCTCTCTCTTGCACTGACCACCGGCGTTCTCTCCGGCCTGTGGGGCTGGGTGGCCGTCAGCCTCGGGCTGTTGGGCTGGGCCGGGTTTTTGGGCTGTACCGCCTATTTTGCCTGCCCGCAGGGCGGCCTGCGTGGGCTGGCGATCGCCGGGCTGACCACCCTCAGCGGCGTATTCTGGGCGCAGGTGATCATGGACGGCACCGCGCTGCAACCGGAATGGACGCTGCTCGGCTACCTGATGACCGGCGTGGTGTCGTTCCTGATGTGTGTGCAGGCCGCAAACCGCTGGCTCGCCTTTGTGCCGGGCACCTTTATCGGGGCTTGCGCCATGTTTGCCGCGCAGGGCAACTGGCGGCTGGTGCTGCCTTCACTGCTGCTCGGGCTGGTGTTTAGCTATGCGATGAAAAACAGCGGGCTGTGGCTGGCCGCGCGTGCAAAGAAAACCAAAGCATGCCGTCAACCGGCGGCCAAACCCCGGTAACGACGCAGCCGGTGGGCTTTCGACAGGCGCAGCCCTGCTTAAGAAGGTTCTTAAACTGCTGATGCTTCACAAAAACAAACAGTGTCACCCTGCAAAACGGTGAAAAAGTGACTATGGTTAATACACAAGTCCTACAAAACCAAGGAGACACGCATGGTAGACACCACGGAACCACAACAGCCAAAACAGCCGAAACAAAATCAGCAGCAACAGCCAAAACAGGCTGAGTTCCAGGAAGACTCCAAGACCTCTCTGGATGATGATCTGAAAATGCTGTCAGAAACCCTGGAAGAGGTGCTGGCCTCCTCCGGAGACAAATCTGATCAGAAATACATTGAGATCAAACACCGCGCAGAAGAAGCGCTGCATCAGGTTAAAAAGCGCTTGAGCGAAAAGTCAGATGCCTACTACTACAAGGCCAAGCAGGCTGCCTGCACCGCCGACAGCTACGTGCATGAAAAACCGTGGCATGCAGTAGGGGCAGGGGCCGCTGCCGGGCTTATCATCGGCCTGCTGATCCGCCGTTAAGGCATAATGCAGGGCCGCCAGCGACAGGCAGTCCGGACACTGACAGGGTGCACTCAGGTGCACCCTTTTTTGTGGCTGCGGGCCGGGGCAGCAGATGACAGACGGTTTTTTTCTCACGCAGGCTACGTATAATCCCCTACTTTATCTTTGGTTATTGAGGTTGCGGTGACGATACTTTCCGGATGTCTCCAACAGTTGATGTCGGCGGTTGAACAGGCTTTACAGGATGAGGCGATCTGCCATGCCACCGGCGTCAGGCAGCTGATTTTGACCTTCTATAGTCCGCAACCCCTGCCGTTGCCGGCGTGGCTGGCGGCACAGCCGCATTTCCCGAAGTTTTACTGGCAACCGCGTGACGGCAACGAAACCGTGGCGGTGTGTGGCCAGGTGGCCCAATTTACCGACCCGGAGCAGGCGGGGCAGTTTTTACAGCACCACATGGACGGGGCCGAGCGGCTGCGCGTCTGGGGACTGAATGCCTTTGACGCGCTGCCCCAGCCGGGCGGGGCGCAGCAGGCCTGCTTGTTTGTGCCGCGCCTGACCTTACACCAGCAGGCCAACACCCTGACACTGACCCTCAACCTGTCAGACCCGCACGCCTTACAGGGCGATCTGGCCCGTGCCGCCGCGTTCCTGCAACAGCTTCAGCCCGCTTCGCCATTACTGCCGCTGCACCTCACGCTGACCCACGCCTGCCACCAGCCGGATGAAGCAGGGTGGGAGGCGATGCTGGAGCGCGCGCTGGCCGCGATTGCTGATGGCGCGATGGAGAAAGTGGTGCTGGCGCGCAAAACCGTGCTGACCTTCAGCCAGCCGGTGGATGCCTGGCGGATGCTGGCGGCCAGCCAGAAGGTCAACCATCACTGTTATCACTTTTTGATGGCATTCTCGCCCACCTCGGCCTTTCTCAGCGCCAGCCCGGAGCGGCTGTTCCTGCGGCAGGGGGATCAGCTCACCACCGAGGCACTGGCCGGGACGGTAGCAGGCCATGACGACGACAGCCAGGCGGCCGCGCTGGCAGACTGGCTGATGAAGAGTGAGAAAAACCAGCGTGAAAACTGGCTGGTGGTGGATGACATCTGCCGGCAGCTACAGGGTGCGGCGCACGGGCTGGATGTGATGCCGCCGGAAATTGTGCGCCTGCGCAACGTGCAGCACTTGCGGCGCGGCATCCACGGCCAGTTGCGCGCCGCCGATGATGCGGTATGCCTGGCGCGGCTGCAACCCACGGCGGCGGTGGCCGGGCTGCCGCGCCAGCCCGCCCGGCGGTTTATCCTCGGCCATGAGCCGTTCGCGCGCTGCTGGTATGCCGGGTCGGCGGGTTACCTCTCCCGCAGCCAGTCGGAGTTCGCCGTATCACTGCGTGCCGCGTGGCTGGAGGGCAATCAGGTGCACCTCTACGCCGGGGCGGGCATTGTGGCTGGCTCTGACCCGGCGCAGGAGTGGCAGGAGATAGAGAACAAAGCCGCCGGGCTACGCACCTTGTTACAAGACCCCGCCGCCCAATAGCCGCTTTACCCGGTTCAAATCAATAATCGATTCATTGAAAAAAAATATACTTCCCCCCGCACGGCATCGGTTGCCGTGCATCACTGCCCCTCTTCTCCGCACGTTGCATAGGCTTCAGATGTTAACCAGTGAATTTAATCGCCGCTGGGCGACCTTACTCCTTGAGGCGCTGAGCCGCCATCATATCCAGCATGTCTGTATTGCGCCCGGATCGCGTTCTACCCCGTTAACCCTGGCCGCTGCCGCCCATCCCCGGCTGCAGTGCCATACCCATTTTGACGAGCGCGGGCTGGGGCATCTGGCTCTGGGGCTGGCGAAAGGCAGCGGGCAGCCGGTGGCAGTGATCGTCACCTCCGGCACGGCGGCCGCCAACCTCTACCCGGCGTTGATTGAGGCCGGGCTGAGCGGCGAGCGGCTGGTGATGCTGACGGCGGATCGCCCACCGGAGCTGCTGGCGTGCGGCGCGAATCAGGCGATCCGGCAGGAGGGGATGTTCGGCGCGCACCCTGCGGCGGTGCTCAACCTGCCGCGCCCAACCCCGGCTATCCCGGCGGCCTGGCTGGTGTCAGCCGTTGATAACGCCATGGCGTCGCTGACCGGTGGCGCGCTGCACCTGAACTGCCCGTTTGCCGAGCCGCTATATGGCAGCGAGGACGGCGCGCATCAGGCCTGGTCGGCAGCGCTGGGCGACTGGTGGGCAGGGCGTGAACCCTGGCTCGCCCAGCCGGACGTGAATCACGTGATGCCGGAGCCCGACTGGGCGCACTGGCAACAGGCGCGGGGCGTGGTGGTGGCCGGGCGGCTGAGCGCGCAGGAAGGCGAGGCCGTGGCGCGCTGGGCGGCGGCGCTGGGCTGGCCGCTGCTGGCGGATGTGCAATCACAGACCGGCCAGCCGCTGCCTTGCGCGGAGCTGTGGCTCGCTACGCCGGAGGCCAGGGCCACGCTGGCCGAAGCGGAGCTGGTGGTGCAGTTCGGCAGCAGCCTGACCGGCAAACGGCTGCTGCAATGGCAGGACAGCGCCCTGCCGCCGCGCTGGTGGCTGATTGAGGCACAACCGGGGCGGCGTGACCCGGCGCACCATCGCGGCCGCCGTATTGTGGCACCGGTCATGGCATGGCTGGCGCAGCATCCGCCGCTGGCGCGTCAGCCCTGGGCACCGGTGCTGGCCGCCTGCGCCGCGCAGGCGCAGCAGCGGGTCACGCGTGAAGTTAAAACCTTCGGTGAGGCGATGCTGGCGCACCGGCTACCGGCGCTGCTGCCGGCGCACGGGCAACTCTTTATCGGCAACAGCCTGATTGTGCGGCTGGTGGATGCGCTGGCACAACTGCCCGCCGGTTACCCGGTGTTCGGCAACCGGGGAGCCAGCGGCATTGACGGCCTGATCTCCACCGCCGCCGGGGTGCAGCGCGCTACCGGCAAACCAACGCTGCTGCTGCTGGGCGATCTCTCCGCGCTGTATGACCTGAACGCGCTGGCGCTGCTGCGCTATACGCCTGCGCCGTTGGTGATCCTGCTGGTCAATAATAACGGCGGGCGCATCTTCTCGCTGCTGCCGACGCCGGAAGCCGAGCGCGAGCAGTTTTACTGCATGCCGCAACAGGTCTCGTTTAAACCGGCGGCCGCGATGTTTGGCCTGCGTTATGCCAGCCCGGCAGAGTGGCATGAACTGGAGGCCGCAGTGCAAGAGGCGTGGTGCTGGCAGGGCACCACCTTGATTGAAGTCTGTACCGCGCCGGATGCCGGGGCAAAAATGTTGCAGCAGTTGCAACAGGCGGGCGCGAAATGAGCCTGGCCTGTTGTGCGTATCCCGCGCTTTCCGGCGATCGGCGCCGCCCCTGGCTGGTGTTCCTGCATGGTTTGCTGGGGCGCGGCAGTGAATGGCAGCCGGTGCTGGCCCGGTGCGGTGACTGGCCCTGCCTGACGGTTGACCTGCCGGGGCATGGGGATTCCGCCGCCGTCAGCGCCTCCGGCTTTGCCGCGCTGGACCACCAGCTGGCGGCCGTGTTGCGCCAGCAGAATATTGAACGCTACTGGCTGATTGGCTACTCGCTGGGCGGCCGTGTGGCGATGTACCACGCCGCCCGGCAGCCCGCCGGGCTGTGTGGGCTGGTGGTGGAGGGCAGCCACCCCGGCTTGCTGCATCCGGCGGAACGGCAGGCGCGGCTGGAGAGCGATCGCCACTGGGCGCAACGTTTCCTGCAACAGCCGCTGCCGCAGGTGCTGGCGGACTGGTATCACCAGCCACTGTTTGCTGAATTGACCGGCCCGCAGCGACAGGCGCTCATTGCACTGCGCAGCCACAATCAGCCCGCCGGCATCGCCCAGATGCTGCTGGCGACCTCGCTTGGCCACCAGCCGCCGCTGGATGCCGCGCTGCAACGGTGGCGCCACCCCTTTTATTACCTCTGCGGTGAGCAGGATGCCCGCTTCCGGTCACTGGCTGACGCGCGCGGGTTGCCGCTGTCGCTGCTGCCGGGCGGGCACAATGTGCATCACGCACACCCCGATGCCTTCGCCCACCGCCTGTTATCCCTTATCCGCTGTTAACCAAGGAATAAATATGATCGCTCCCGATGAAAACGCCCTGTACGCCCCGGTTGACTGGCAGGATTGCAGCACCGGTTTTGACGACATCCGTTACCACAAAACCCTGGACGGCATCGCGAAAATCACCATTAACCGCCCGCAGGTGCGCAACGCGTTCCGGCCGCAAACGGTGAAAGAGATGATGCGGGCGCTGGACGATGCGCGCCATGACGACCGCATCGGCACTATTATCCTGACCGGCGAAGGTGAAAAAGCCTTCTGCGCCGGCGGCGACCAGAAAGTGCGTGGTGACTACGGCGGCTACCGCGATGAAGCCGGTACGCATCACCTCAACGTGCTCGATTTCCAGCGCCAGATCCGCACCTGCCCGAAGCCGGTGGTGGCGATGGTGGCGGGCTACGCAATTGGCGGCGGCCACGTGCTGCACATGATGTGTGACCTGACGCTGGCGGCGGAGAATGCCGTGTTCGGCCAGACCGGGCCGAAGGTCGGCTCTTTTGACGGCGGCTGGGGCGCGTCCTATATGGCGCGCATCGTCGGCCAGAAAAAGGCGCGTGAAATCTGGTTCCTCTGCCGCCAGTATGGCGCGGCCGAGGCGCTGGAGATGGGGCTGGTGAACCATGTGGTGTCGCTGGCAGAGCTGGAACGTGAAACCGTGCGCTGGTGCCGGGAGATGCTGCAAAACAGCCCGATGGCGCTGCGCTGCCTGAAGGCGGCGCTGAATGCGGATTGTGACGGGCAGGCCGGGTTGCAGGAGCTGGCGGGCAACGCCACCATGTTGTTCTACATGACGGAAGAGGGGCAGGAGGGGCGCAACGCCTTCAACCAGAAACGCGCGCCGGACTTCAGCAAATTTACCCGGAACCCGTGATGCGCAGCGCGACCCTTTACCATTACTGCTTGCCGCTGGTGCCGGGCACCGTGCTGCGTGACCGGCACGTCGCGGAGCGCGACGGGTTGCTGGTGCAGCTGCGCCACGGCGCGGCCGAAGGCTGGGGCGAAGTGGCCCCGCTGCCGGGCTTCAGCCATGAAACATTGCCGGAGGCGCAGGCGGCGGTGCAGGCCGGGCTGGCGGTGTGGCAGGCGGGCGGTGAGTTCACCGCGAGCGGGGTGCCGTCCGTGGACTGGGGGCTGAGCATCGCGCTGGCTGAGCTCACCGGCGCGCTGCCGGTGGCCGCTGATTTCACCACGGTGCCGTTATGCCACGGCGACCCGGATGCGCTGTTTGCCCGGCTGGCGGGGCAGAAACTGGCGAAGATGAAGGTCGGGCTGTATGAGGCGGTGCGTGACGGCATGCTGGTGACGCTGCTGCTGGAAGCACTGCCCGATCTGCACTTGCGGCTGGATGCCAACCGCAGCTGGACGCCGGAAAAAGCGCGCCAGTTCGCCCGCTACGTGGCCCCGGCGTTGCGCAAGCGTATAGCGTTTCTGGAGGAGCCGTGCCGCACACCGCAGGCATCACGCGCGTTTGCGCAGGAGAGCGGCATCCCGCTCGCCTGGGATGAAACCGTGCGTGATGATGGCTTTCAGGTAGAGGCCGAACCCGGCCTGGCGGCGCTGGTGATAAAGCCGATGCTGATGGGCAGCCTGGCGCAGGTGCAGGCGCGCATCCGGGAGGCGCAGTCCGCCGGGCTGGCGGTGGTGATCAGTTCGTCGGTGGAGAGCAGCCTGGGGCTGACTCAACTGGCGCGGCTGGCCGCCTGGCTGACGCCCGGCACCGCGCCGGGGCTGGATACGCTGCCCTTGATGGCGGCGCAACTGGTGCGCCCGTGGCCGGGCAGTGCGCTGCCGCTGCGGCACGCCGCCGATCTTCAGGTGGTCTGGTCATGCTGACGACGTGGCCGTGGCAGCACTGGGCGCGGCAGCGGCCCGATCAGCCGGCGTTGCACGGCGAAGAGGAGCGCTATACCTGGCGGCAACTCACCGCTGAACTGGACAGGCGTGCCGCGCATTATCAGGCGCAGGGCGTGCAGGCAGGGTGCGGCGTGGCGCTGCGCGGCAAAAACAGCCTCGCGCTGCTGCTCGATTATCTGGCGCTGATCCAGTGCGGGGCGCGGGTGCTGGTGCTTAACCCGCAACTCCCGGCCGCGCTGCTGGCGCGGTTGCTGCCCGGCCTGACCCTGGCCTTCCTGCGCGAGCACGCGGAGCCGGTCACCTGCGACGTGCCGCCGCTTTATCCGCCTGTTCAGGCGTTACCGCCGGGCGGCTGTGCGCCGGTGGCGTTTGTGCCGTCCCGGCTGGCGACGTTGACGCTGACTTCCGGTTCCAGCGGGCTGCCGAAAGCGGCGGCGCACAGCATCGCGGCGCACCTTGCCAGCGCGGCGGGCGTGCTGGCGCTGATCCCTTTCCCGGCAGACGCCTGCTGGCTGCTCTCGCTGCCGCTGTTTCACGTCTCCGGCCAGGGGATTGTCTGGCGCTGGCTGCGGGCCGGGGCAGCGCTGGCGGTCAGGCCGCAGCTGCCGCTGGCTGAGGCGCTGGCGGGCTGCACCCATGCGTCACTGGTGCCGACCCAGCTCTGGCGGCTGCTGGAACAGGGCTGCGTGCCGGGGACATTGCGCGCGGTGCTGCTGGGCGGCGCGGCCATCCCCACGGCGCTCACCAGCCGGGCGGAACAGGCGGGCATCCGCTGCTGGTGCGGCTACGGCATGACGGAGATGGCCTCAACCGTCTGCGCCAAACGTGCCGATGCGCAACCGGGCGTCGGGCAGCCGCTGGCGGGGTGTGAAATCAAGGTAGTGAAAGAAGAGGTGCTGATCCGCGCGCCGGGGCAGGCGGCGGGGTACTGGCGTGACGGGGTACTGCACCCGCTGGCGGATAACGAAGGCTGGTACCACAGCCGCGATCGCGGCGTGATGGAGGCGGGGGAGTTACGCATCCTCGGCCGCCTCGACAACCTGTTTTTCAGCGGCGGCGAAGGCATTCAGCCGGAAGAGATTGAGCGGATACTGGCGCGCCATCCACAGGTGACGCAGGTGTTCGTGGTGCCGGTGGAGGATGTGCAGTTTGGCCAGCGGCCGGTGGCGGTGCTGGAAACCACCGGGACGTTGCAGCCGGAGGCCCTGACGCACTGGCTGGCGGGGCAGGTGCCGCGTTTTCAGTGGCCGGTGGCCTATTATTCCTTGCCGGAGAGCCTGAAGCAGGGCGGGATTAAAATCCCGCGCCATCAGGTGCAGCAGTGGGTGGCCTCGCAGCCATAAAAAAAGGGCCGCACTTGCGGCCCTGTTCACGTCAGCAGCTTATCTCACCAGATTCAGCGCATCCACAATGCCCTGACCATATTCCGGGTGCACCTTGAAGAACAGATCGATCTGGCGCTGGCGGATGCTCTCCGGCACCTGCGCCAGTTCACCGGCGATGCGGGTAAACATCCGCTGGTGCTCCTCGTCACTCAGCAGGTTATACAGCGCGCGCGGCTGGCTGTAGTAGTCATCATCTTCGCGGTGGTTCCAGTGGTCGGCCGCGCCTTCCAGTGACAGCGGCGGCTCGCTGTAGTCCGGTTGCTCCTGGAACAGGCCGAAGCTGTTCGGCTCATAGGTCGGGCCGTTGTTCCCGCCGTTGCCGTCCACGCGCATGGCGCCGTCGCGGTGGGTGTTATGGAACGGGCAACGCGGCTGGTTCACCGGGATCTGGTGGTGGTTCACGCCCAGACGGTAGCGGTGCGCATCGCCGTAGGAGAACAAACGCCCCTGCAACATGCGGTCCGGCGAGAAGCCGATGCCCGGCACCACGTTGGCCGGGGTCATCGCTACCTGTTCCACTTCAGCGAAGTAGTTGTCCGGGTTACGGTTCAGTTCGAACTCCCCGACTTCGATCAGCGGGTAGTCGGCGTGCGGCCACACTTTGGTCAGGTCAAACGGGTTATACGGCACCTGGGAGGCTTCTTTCTCCGGCATCACCTGCACGAACATCGTCCAGCGCGGGAAATTGCCGTTTTCCACCGCCTCGAACAGGTCACGCTGCGAGCTTTCGCGGTCACGGCCAATCAGTTCGGCGGCTTCGTCGTCCATCAGGTTCTCAATGCCCTGCTGGGTACGGAAGTGGAATTTCACCCAGAAACGTTCGTTGTCATGGTTGATAAAGCTGAAGGTGTGGCTGCCGAAACCATGCATATGGCGGTAGGAGCGCGGCAGGCCGCGGTCGCTGAAGTCGATGGTCAGCTGGTGCAGCGCTTCCGGCAGGTGGGAGAAGAAATCCCATTTGTAGACCGGGTTGCGCAGGTTGGTGCGCGGGTCACGTTTTACCACGTGGTTCAGGTCAGGGAATTTCAGCGGGTCGCGCAGGTAGAACACCGGCGTGTCGTTGCCGACCAGATCCCAGTTGCCCTCTTCGGTGTAGAAACGCATTGAGAAGCCGCGGATGTCACGCTCGGCATCGGCGCCGCCGCGCTCACCGGCCACGGTAGAGAAGCGCACAAACATCTCGGTCTGCTTGCCAATCTCCGCAAACAGTTTGGCGCGGGTGTAGCGGGTGATGTCATGGGTGACGGTGAAACGGCCATAGGCGGCGGAGCCTTTGGCGTGCATCCGGCGCTCGGGGATCACTTCGCGGTCAAAGTGCGCCAGTTTCTCCAGGAACCAGACATCCTGGAGCAGCATCGGCCCGCGGCGACCGGCGGTCATCACATTGTTATTACTGACAACCGGTGCACCTGCTGATGTCGTCATAAATTTTTTTGTCATTTTTTTAGTCCTGCTGTGTGGTGATACCCGGCAACCTGCGGCCGGAAAGGGAGAGATAAGCGGGGCGGTGTAGGGCCGTACCACTCTGCGCGCCTATCTTCCTGCAGGCGTTGATCTACGGCAAATCGGACTCGGTTATCGCTACTATTGGTTATTTATTCAGTAGTTTGCAGCCACATAATCTGTGGGTGTAATGATTTTTACCTGCCGCTTTTATGCGCCAGAACACGGGTTTGGTTTGATCGCGGGTTTACACTCTGCGCCGGGAATGCGCTTTGTTTTAATCACTACAGGAATGCATGATGAAAAAAATGAAAAGTGCCCTGGCCGCCGCGCTGTTGCTCAGTGTTGGTGCGGCCCAGGCAGTCAGCGTCAGCGGCCAGGCGGGCCAGCACTACACTCACCTCGGCGTCGGCTTCGGCACCTCGTCGCCGGGGCTGGTCACCACCCTGAACTGGGCGCACAGCGACAATGACGGCGACATCGCCGGGCTCGGGCTGGGCTTTAACCTGCCGCTGGGGCCGTTTATGGGCACCGTCGGCGGCAAGGCGCTTTACATGGGGCCGAAGGATGGCGATGAAGGGTATGCGCTGGCGGTGGGCGGCGGCCTGGAACTGCCGATGGGGCGTTACTTCGCGCTGTATGGCGACGGCTACTTCTCACCGGATTCCCTCTCCAGCGGCATCAATGACTATACCGAGGCCAATGCCGGCCTGCGCCTGAACGTCATCCCGCTGCTTTCGGTGGATCTCGGCTACCGCTACATGGCGATGTCAGGCAAGGATGATCACCGCGACAACGTGGTGGCGGACGGCCCCTATATCGGCGCCAGCCTGAACTTCTGACCCACACCGCCGTGAAAAACAGGCCGGGCATGTCCCGGCCTGTTCTGTTTCCGTGCCTATTTACGTCCGGCGGATTGTAATCACCGTCCGGGCTTCCTACTCTGTAAAGCACATTGATGCGCAGGAGAGAAAGATGCTTAGGGTTGAGATGCTCAGTACCGGTGATGAAGTGCTGCACGGCCAGATAACCGACACCAATGCCGCCTGGCTGGCGGATACCCTGTTTAACGAAGGCTTTCCGCTCACCAGCCGTGAGACGGTAGGCGATGAGCTGTCGGCGCTGGTGGCGGTGTTGCAGGAGCGCAGCCAGATCGCCGATGTGTTGATTGTGAACGGCGGGCTGGGGCCGACCAGTGATGATTTAAGCGCGCTGGCGGCCGCCACCGCCGCCGGTGTGGAGCTGGTGGAACATGCCGGGTGGATCGCCCGTATGGAGGCGTTTTTTGCCGGGCGTGGGCGGGAGATGGCCCCGGCAAACCGCAAACAGGCGCAGATCCCGGCCACCGCCGAGATGCTGGATAACCCGGTCGGCACCGCCTGCGGTTTCAGCCTGCGCCTGAACCGCTGTTGGCTGTTTTTTACGCCGGGCGTGCCGTCTGAATTCAAAGTGATGGTGCAGCAGCAGATTGTGCCGCGCCTGCGGCAACAGTTCCCGCAGGCGGAGCCGCCGCTCTGCCTGCGCCTGACCACCTTTGGCCGTGGCGAGAGCGATCTGGCCTCCGAACTGGACGGCCTGGCGCTGCCGGACGGCGTGGTGATGGGCTACCGATCCTCCTCCCCGATTATTGAGCTGAAGCTTACCGGGCCGCGCGCGCAGCAGGCCGCGATGCATCAGGCGTGGGAGCGGGTGCGCGAAGTCGCCGGCGAAAGCACGCTGTTTGAGGGCACCGGCGGCCTGCCGTCGCGGCTGGCGGAGCAGATGCTGACGCAGGCGTTGCGTGTGTCGCTGAGCGAGCAGTTTACCGCCGGGCTGCTCAGCTGGCGGTTGCAGGGCGGCGGGGTGCCGCTGGCGGCCGGTGAGGTGCTGCCGGAAAGCGACGACACCCTGGACGCGCTGCTGGGCCGGGCGCAAGACCTGGCGGAACAGCAGGGCGCACCGCTGGCGCTGGCGGTGGGGTCACTGCGTGAGGGCGAGATCAGCCTGGCGCTGCACACCCCGGCCGGTACCCGCGGCCAGACCCTGCGCTACAGCGCGAAACACCACAGCCCGGTGCTGCAACAGGAGACCATCGCGATGGTGGCGATGGACATGTTGCGCCGTTACCTTAACGGCTGGCCGCCGGTGGGCCACTACCCGTGGATGACGCGGCTGGCGGAAGTCTGATTGCGCTATTTTTCACGCGGTGCGCTGGTGTCTGTTCCCGGCGCACCGGGCAATGTTTTATGATATCGCCCATTTCTTTTTACTCTGGCTGTATGGAAACCCGATGCGTCACCTTGCTGCACTTTTGCCTGTATGTCTTTTGCTCTCCGCCTGTAGCAGTAAACCCAAGCCCGCTGACCTCACTGCCCAGCCCTCACCGGCGCACAGCGGTTTCCTGCTGGAACCGGCCCACAACTACCACCCGCTGACCGGGGATTTCGCCAACAACCCGGCCACCGAACGCTTTATCGACAAGATGGTGCGCGAGCACGGTTTTGACCGCCAGCAACTGCACGATGTGCTGGCGCAGACCAAACAGCTCGATTACGTGCTGCGGCTGATGAACCAGCAAGCGCCGACGCCCGGCCAGCGCCCCAGCGGCCCGAACGGTGCCTGGCTGCGTTACAGCAAAAAATTCATCACGCCGGACAACGTGCAAAACGGCGTAGTGTTCTGGAACCAGCATGAGCAGGCGCTGCGGCGCGCCTACACCACCTATGGCGTGCCGCCGGAAATTATCGTCGGCATTATTGGCGTGGAGACGCGCTGGGGCCGGGTGATGGGCAAAACGCGGATTATCGATGCGCTGGCGACGCTGGCCTTCGCTTACCCGCGCCGCGCCGACTACTTTGCCGGTGAACTGGAAACCTTCCTGTTGATGGCGCGCAGCGAAGGGGATGACCCGCTCTCGCTGCGCGGCTCCTTTGCCGGGGCGATGGGCTACGGCCAGTTTATGCCGTCGTCGTTCAAGGATTACGCGGTGGATTTCACCGGTGACGGGCACGTCAACCTGTGGGACCCGGAAGACGCCATCGGCAGCGTCGCCAACTACTTCCAGGCGCACGGCTGGGTGAAAGATCAGACGGTGGCCGTCCCGGCCAGCGGGCAGGCACCGCTGATGCAGCAGGGCTTCACCACCAAATACACCGTGGGCGCGCTGAGTGCCGCCGGGCTGCGGCCGTTAAGCCCGCTGAATGATAACCAGCAGGTGAGCCTGCTGCGTCTGGACGTCGGCACCGGTTACCAGTACTGGTACGGGCTGCCGAACTTCTATGTGATCACCCGTTACAACCACAGCACTCACTACGCGATGGCGGTGTGGCAGCTGGGGGTGGCGGTGAGCCGGGCGCGGTAACACCGGGAAGGGGAATAAAAAAAACGGGCTGAAAATTCAGCCCGTTTTTTATGTGCGGCGATCAGATGTCGATCTCAATATCTTCCTGCGGCAGGCAGCAGCAGAGCAGGATGTCGCCCTCCTGAATAAAGGCCAGCGGCGTCTGGTGGTAACTGACGCTGCCCTTGAGCAGCCGCACGCGGCAGGCACCGCAATAGCCCTCGCGGCACTGGTACTCCACCTCAAGCTGGTGGGTTTCCAGCAGCTCCAGCAGGCAACGGTGTTCCGGCGCGCAGGGGAGTTGCGCGCCGCTGCTGCGCAGCAGAATGGTGTGGCCGCCGCGCGTCAGGGAGTCGCCGGCCATATCAGAGCTGGAAGTCGCTCAGGTCGTCAGCGTTGACTTCCGAGTCAATCTGGCCGACCAGATAAGAGCTGACTTCCACTTCCTGCGGTGCAACCTGCACGTTGTCCGACACCAGCCAGCTGTTGATCCATGGGATCGGGTTGGAGCGGGTTTTGAACGGCAGATCCAGCCCCACCGCCTGCATACGGATGTTGGTGATGTACTCCACATACTGGCAGAGGATGTCTTTGTTCAGGCCAATCATCGAGCCGTCACGGAACAGGTATTCCGCCCACTCTTTCTCCTGCTGCGCCGCCAGCACGAACAGGTCATAGCTCTGCTGCTGGCACTCTTTGGCGATCTCCGCCATCTCCGGGTCATCCGCGCCGGAGCGCATCAGGTTGATGATGTGCTGGGTGCCGGTGAGGTGCAGCGCCTCGTCACGCGCAATCAGGCGGATGATTTTGGCGTTGCCTTCCATCAGCTCGCGCTCGGCAAAGGCAAAGGAGCAGGCAAAGCTGACGTAGAAGCGGATCGCCTCCAGCGCGTTGACGCTCATCACGCAAAGGTAAAGTTTCTTCTTCAGCTCATGCAGGCTCACCTCAACGGTTTCGCCGTTGACCTGGTGCGTGCCTTCACCCAGCAGGTTGTAGTAGCCGCTCATGGTGATCAGCTCATCGTAATACCCGGAGATGTCCTTGGCGCGCTTCAGGATCTCTTCGTTGGTCACGATGTCATCAAACACCAGCGCCGGATCGTTGACGATGTTGCGGATGATGTGGGTGTAAGAGCGCGAGTGAATGGTCTCAGAGAAGGACCAGGTCTCAATCCAGGTTTCCAGCTCCGGGATGGAGATCAGCGGCAGCAGCGCCACGTTCGGGCTGCGCCCCTGGATCGAGTCCAGCAGCGTCTGGTACTTCAGGTTGCTGAGGAAGATATGCTTCTCATGGTCCGGCAGGGCCTGGAAGTCGATGCGGTCGCGCGAGACGTCCACCTCTTCCGGTCGCCAGAAGAAGGAGAGCTGCTTCTCGATCAGCTTCTCAAAGATCGCGTGTTTCTGCTGGTCAAAGCGGGCAACGTTCACCGGCTGGCCGAAGAACATCGGCTCCAGCAGCTGGTTGTTTTTAGTCTGGGAAAACGTGGTATAGGCCATAGTGCAAATCCTGTCTGTCAGCAGGGGCCGGGCATTCACCCGGCCCCCCTGTGTTAAATCTTGCAGGCGCCGCTTTCGCAGCCGTCATCCTGAATCGACGGGGCCAGGTCATCCTGGGCATCTTCCGCGCCGTCACGGGTGTTTTGGTAGTAGAGCGTTTTCACGCCGAACTTGTAGGCGGTGAGCAGGTCTTTCAGCAGCTGCTTCATCGGCACCTTGTTGCCCGCAAAACGTGACGGGTCATAGTTGGTGTTGGACGAGATCGCCTGGTCGATGAACTTCTGCATCACGCCGACCAGTTGCAGGTAGCCGTCGTTGTTCGGCATTTCCCACAGCAGTTCGTAGGCGTCTTTCAGGCGCTCATACTCCGGCACCACCTGGCGCAGGATGCCGTCTTTCGACTGCTTGATGCTGACGTGGCCGCGCGGCGGCTCGATGCCGTTGGTGGCGTTGGAGATCTGCGACGAAGTCTCGGACGGCATCAGGGCTGAGAGCGTGGAGTTACGCAGGCCGAACTCTTTGATGTCGGCACGCAGGCTGTCCCAGTCGAGGTGCAGCGGCTCACTGCATACCGCGTCCAGGTCACGCTTGTAGGTGTCCACCGGCATGATGCCCTGTGCGTAGGTGGTTTCGTTGAACCACGGGCAGGCACTTTGCTCTTTCGCCAGGTTGTTCGAGGCTTTCAGCAGGTAGTACTGGATCGCCTCAAAAGTGCGGTGCGTCAGGTTGTTGGCGCTGCCGTCGGAGTAACGCACGCCGTTTTTCGCCAGGTAGTAGGCGTAGTTGATCACGCCGATACCCAGGGTGCGGCGGCCCATTGCGCCGCGTTTGGCGGCCGGGATCGGGTAGTCCTGGTAGTCGAGCAGCGCGTCGAGCGCACGCACCGCCAGGGTAGCCAGCTCTTCCAGATCGTCCAGGCTCTCAATCGCGCCCAGGTTGAAGGCGGAGAGGGTACACAGGGCGATTTCGCCGTTCTCGTCGTTGACGTCTTCCAGCGGTTTGGTCGGCAGCGCAATCTCCAGGCAGAGGTTGGACTGGCGCACCGGCGCGATGGCCGGGTCAAACGGGCTGTGGGTGTTGCAGTGGTCCACGTTCTGGATGTAGATACGGCCGGTGGAGGCGCGCTCCTGCATCATCAGGGAGAACAGCTCAACCGCTTTGATGCGCTGCTTGCGGATGCTCTCATCCTGCTCATATTTGGTGTACAGGCGCTCAAATTCATCCTGATCGGCGAAGAAGGCGTCATACAGCCCCGGCACGTCAGACGGGCTGAACAGGGTGATGTCTTCGTTTTTCACCAGGCGCTGGTACATCAGCTTGTTGAGCTGCACGCCGTAGTCCATGTGGCGCACGCGGTTGCCTTCCACGCCGCGGTTGTTTTTCAGCACCAGCAGGCTTTCCACTTCCAGGTGCCACATCGGGTAGAACAGGGTGGCCGCACCGCCGCGCACGCCGCCCTGCGAGCAGGATTTCACCGCGGTCTGGAAGTGCTTATAGAACGGGATACAGCCGGTGTGGAAGGCCTCGCCGCCGCGGATCGGGCTGCCCAGCGCACGGATGCGACCGGCGTTGATGCCGATGCCGGCACGCTGGGAGACATATTTCACAATGGCGCTGGAGGTGGCGTTGATCGAGTCGAGGCTGTCGCCGCACTCAATCAGCACGCAGGAGCTGAACTGACGGGTCGGGGTACGCACGCCGGACATGATCGGGGTCGGCAGCGAGATTTTGAAGGTTGAGATCGCGTCGTAGAAGCGCTTGATGTAATCCAGGCGCGTCTCACGCGGGTAGTTGGAGAACAGGCACGCCGCCACCAGGATGTAGAGGAACTGGGCGCTTTCGTAGATCTCGCCGGTCACGCGGTTCTGCACCAGGTACTTGCCTTCCAGCTGCTTCACGGCGGCGTAGGAGAAGGTCATGTCGCGCCAGTGGTCGATAAAGCTGTCCATCTGCTCGAACTCTTCAGCCGTGTAGTCTTCCAGCAGATGTTTATCGTACTTGCCCAGGTCAATCATGCGGCTGACGTGCTCAAGCAGTTTTGGCGGCTCAAACTGGCCGTAGGCTTTCTTACGCAGGTGGAAGATCGCCAGGCGGGCAGCCAGGTACTGGTAGTCCGGCGCGTCACGCGAGATCAGGTCCGCGGCGGCTTTGATGATGGTTTCATGGATGTCGGCGGTTTTGATGCCGTCATAAAACTGGATGTGGGAACGCAGCTCTACCTGGGAAACGGAGACGTTTTGCAGCCCTTCCGCGGCCCAGTCGATGACACGGTGGATTTTATCAAGATTGATGCGTTCTTTGCGGCCATCACGTTTAGTAACAAGCAGACTCTGGTTCATGGGGTGCGTACCTTAAAGGTTTATAAACGGCCAGCGCCGCACCGCGCAGCATAATGCGCAGCAGCAAACGAAGTATAGGCAGTTGGTCAGGATATAAACACAATATATTGTGGGTGTCGTCAGTTCGGCTAACAAGATAGTGTCAGTTCAGTGAATTGACAAGGGGACAAAACCGCCGGAGATTGTGGATAACTTGGGGGTTAAAATGTGAAGCAACGGTGAAACGCCCAGCAGCGCTGGCGTGGCTGCGCTGTCAATATCTTCGATAGGAAATTCTTATATTTTTTCAAAACTTGATCGACTGCTGATTTATTAAACGTTAGAAAAAATCGCTATATTGATGTGGTTTACTATTCTAAAAACGCGTATTTCTGCAACGGCGCGTGCCAAATGCCTAAAAATAAAGATTTATTCGGATATGCCGCCCGCCGGGCTGCGGTAATTCTTAAAAAAGCGCTGGCGGAGCGGCATTAAATGTGGCAGAGCGCCGGTCAGCGCGGGGCCGGGTACTGCGTATGCACCATGTAGTTGACGTCCACATTCGGCGCCAGCTTGAAGCGGTTGGTCAGCGGGTTGTAGTGCAGGCCGATGATATGGCGCTCCACCAGCGGGGTGTGATCGACCCAGTGCAGCAGCTCAGACGGCTTGATGAACTTTTTGATGTCATGCGTGCCCTTCGGCACCATCTTCAGCACATACTCCGCGCCGACAATCGCCATCAGCCAGGCTTTGTTGTTGCGGTTCAGGGTAGAGAAGAAGACATGGCCGCCCGGTTTCACCAGCTTGGCGCAGGCGATCACCACGGACGCCGGGTCCGGCACGTGCTCCAGCATCTCCATGCAGGTCACCACGTCATACTGCTGCGGGTTGGCCTCGGCGTGCGCCTCTACCGTCTCCTGCACGTAATTGAGCGTGACGCCCGCCTCCAGCGCATGCAGGCGCGCCACCTGCAACGGCTCGGCCCCCATGTCCAGCCCGGTGACGTCCGCGCCCTCGCGCGCCATGCTCTCGGCCAGGATGCCGCCGCCGCAGCCGACGTCCAGCACCTTCTTGCCGAAAATGCCGTCAGCGCGGGTGATGATGTAATTCAGGCGCAGCGGGTTGATGCGGTGCAGCGGCTTGAATTCCCCTTCCAGGTCCCACCAGCGTGAGGCCACGGCCTCAAATTTGGCGATTTCGTTCTGGTCAACGTTTTGCGGCGCAGCGGCCGGTGCAGCGTGCTGTTCATTCATCGGCTTTATCACTCCTTAACCTTCAATATCCCGGATTATACATATTACTGCGGCGCGGCGGCAGATTTGTGGCGCGCCCCCCGCACCGGAAAGGCATGAAAACCGGGGCATAATGGTGCCTTTGTTTCCCACGAATGGGCGGTTTGTGGTATAGTTTTACACCTTTGCCTATCCACAGGCAGCGGGCAGATGAACCATTCAGTAGAGGGATAGCAGCTCCATGAGCGACCTTGCCAGAGAAATCACACCGGTCAACATCGAAGAAGAGCTCAAGAGCTCGTATCTGGATTACGCCATGTCCGTTATCGTCGGGCGTGCGCTTCCGGATGTGCGCGATGGGTTGAAACCGGTGCACCGCCGCGTACTGTACGCAATGAATGTTCTGGGTAACGACTGGAATAAAGCCTATAAGAAATCGGCCCGTGTGGTCGGTGACGTCATCGGTAAATACCACCCGCATGGCGACACTGCGGTCTATGACACCATCGTCCGTATGGCGCAGCCGTTCTCGCTGCGCTACATGCTGGTTGACGGGCAGGGCAACTTCGGCTCTATCGACGGCGACTCCGCCGCGGCGATGCGTTACACCGAAGTGCGCATGTCGAAGATTGCCCATGAATTGCTGGCGGATCTCGAAAAAGAGACGGTCGACTTCGTCCCGAACTATGACGGCACCGAGCAGATCCCGGCCGTCATGCCGACCAAAATCCCCAACCTGCTGGTTAACGGCTCGTCAGGGATCGCCGTGGGCATGGCCACCAACATCCCGCCGCACAACCTGACGGAAGTGATCAACGGCTGCCTGGCCTACATTGACGATGAGAACATCAGCATTGAAGGGCTGATGGAGCACATCCCGGGGCCGGACTTCCCGACCGCCGCCATCATCAACGGCCGCCGCGGCATTGAAGAGGCGTACCGCACCGGGCGCGGCAAAATCTATATCCGCGCGCGCGCGGAAGTGGAAGCCGACGCCAAAACCGGCCGCGAAACCATTATCGTTCACGAGATCCCGTATCAGGTGAACAAGGCGCGGCTGATTGAGAAAATCGCCGAGCTGGTGAAAGAGAAGCGCGTCGAGGGCATCAGCGCGCTGCGCGATGAATCCGACAAAGACGGCATGCGCATTGTCATCGAGATCAAACGTGACGCCGTCGGGGAAGTGGTGCTGAACAACCTCTACTCCCTGACCCAGTTGCAGGTGTCGTTCGGCATCAACATGGTGGCACTGCACCAGGGGCAGCCGAAGATCCTCGGCCTCAAGGACATCCTGTCCGCCTTTGTGCGCCACCGCCGTGAAGTGGTGACGCGCCGTACCATCTTTGAACTGCGCAAAGCGCGTGACCGCGCCCACATCCTGGAAGCGCTGGCAATTGCGCTGGCCAATATCGACCCAATCATTGAGCTGATCCGCCAGGCACCGTCACCGGCCGAGGCGAAAGCCGCGCTGGTGGCCCACCCGTGGGCGCTGGGCAATGTCTCTGAGATGCTGGCCCGTGCCGGTGACGACGCGGCCCGCCCGGAGTGGCTGGAGCCGGAGTTCGGCATCCGTGACGGCAAATACTTCCTGACCGAGCAGCAGGCGCAGGCGATTCTGGATCTGCGTCTGCAGAAATTGACCGGCCTGGAGCATGAGAAGCTGCTGGATGAGTACAAAGAGCTGCTCAACCAGATCGCGGAACTGATCTTTATCCTGGAAAACCCTGACCGGCTGATGGAAGTCATCCGTGAAGAGCTGATTGCGATAAGAGATCAGTACAACGACGCGCGCCGCACGGAAATCACCGCCAACACCGCGGACATCAACATCGAAGACCTGATCAACCAGGAAGATGTGGTGGTGACGCTGTCCCACCAGGGTTATGTGAAGTACCAGCCGCTGACGGACTATGAAGCCCAGCGCCGTGGCGGGAAAGGCAAATCTGCCGCCCGCATCAAGGAAGAGGACTTCATCGACCGGTTGCTGGTGGCGAACACCCACGACACCATCCTCTGCTTCTCCAGCCGGGGCCGCCTCTACTGGATGAAGGTCTACCAGCTGCCGGAAGCCAGCCGCGGCGCACGCGGCCGGCCGATCGTCAACCTGCTGCCGCTGGAGCCGAACGAGCGCATTACGGCGATCCTGCCGGTGCGGGAGTACGAAGAGGGGCGTTACGTCTTTATGGCGACTGCCAGCGGTACGGTGAAGAAAACCGAGCTCACCGAGTTCAGCCGTCCGCGCAGCGCGGGCATCATCGCGGTGAACCTGAACGAGGGCGACGAGCTGATTGGCGTTGACCTGACGGACGGCAGCAACGAAGTGATGCTGTTCTCCGCCGCCGGGAAAGTGGTGCGCTTCAACGAGAGCGCCGTGCGTAAAATGGGCCGTACTGCGGCCGGTGTGCGCGGCATCCGTCTGGCGGAAACCGACAGCGTGGTGTCATTGATTGTGCCGCGCGGCGAGGGTGACATCCTCACCGTCACGCAGAACGGTTTCGGCAAGCGCACTGCGGCCGCCGAGTACCCGACCAAATCCCGTGCCACGCAGGGCGTGATCTCCATCAAGGTCAGCGAGCGTAACGGGCCGGTAGTCGGCGCGGTGCAGGTGGATACCAGCGACCAGATCATGATGATCACCGATGCCGGCACGCTGGTGCGTACCCGCGTCTCTGAAGTCAGCATCGTGGGCCGTAACACCCAGGGCGTCACGTTGATCCGTACTGCGGAAGATGAAAACGTGGTCGGCCTGCAACGTGTGGCGGAGCCGGTGGAAGATGAAGAGCTGGACGGTGTGGTCGCGGTAGAAGGCGAGCTGCCGGTAGAAGAGGATGAGCCGGAAGAGGCTGACCTCGACGAGGCCGATGACGCAGAAGAAGAGGGCGACGACGCCTGATTGCATGACTAAACCGGGCGGCGGAGCTCTCCCCCGCCCACGCGTCTTGAAGCCAGCCTGCGGGCTGGCTTTTTTATGGCAGATCGGTAGTGTATTCTGTTCGCTGCCTGCCCTGAATGGCCCGACACATTAAGATGGTATCCGATTGAAATATCTGGCTTCGTTCCGCACAACGCTGAAAATTTCCCGTTACTTATTCCGGGTACTGGCCATTATGCTCTGGTCACTGGGCGCGTTGCTGACCACCTTTTACATCCTGAACATCTTTCACGAGAAAGAGTCACAGATCCGTCAGGAGTATTACCTCAACTACGATCAGGCCCAGAGTTACTTCCGTCATTCGGCGGACATCATGCGCGATATCCGCTATATGGCGGAGAACCGCCTCAGCGGCACGGTCAACGGCCTCGACATCCTGAACGGGGTGTTTGCCGGGAAAACCAACCAGCCGCGCATCTACCCGCTGTTCAGTGACTCCGACTGCGCCCAGCTCAACGGCGACTACCGCAACTCGCTCCAGTCACTGAGCAACACCGTGCATTACTGGAAAGATAATTTCTCCGCTGCCTATGACCTGAACCGGGTGTTCTTCATCGGCGGCGACAGCCTCTGCATGGCCGATTTCAACATCAATAACACCACCCGGCCGATCAACCATGAAAACGTGCTGAAATCACTGCATGAGCGCATCCTGAAATTCCGTAACGCCAAGAGCAAAGAGAAAGACAACAACCTCTACTGGGTCAGCCCCGGCCCGCGCGCCGATGTCGGTTACCTCTATGTGCTGGCGCCGATCTACGTGGGCAACAAACTGGAGGCGCTGATCGGCATCGAGCAGATCCTGCGGCTGGAAGATTTCTCCAGCCCAAGCGCGCTGCCGATTGGCGTCACGCTGCTGGGGCCCTCCAACGAGCCGTTGCTGCGCTTCAGCGAGGGCGAGCGCTACATCTCCATGCTGGGTCGCTACCCGGACGCCGCCAGCTACTTTGGCTATGTGAACGGGTACAACGACCTGATCATGAAAAAGAGCCTGCAGCCGTCCACGCTCAGCATCGTCTACTCGCTGCCGGTGCGCACCCTGCTGGACAGATTTAAAATCCTGATCCTCAACGCTTTCCTGCTGAACATCTTCTCGGCGATCCTGCTGTTTACCCTGGCGTGGTTGTTTGAGCGGAAAATGTTCTTCCCAGCGGAAGAGAACGCCTTCCGGCTGGAGGAGAACGAGCAGTTCAACCACAAAATTGTGGCATCGGCCCCGGTCGGCATCTCTATTTTGCGCATCAGTGACGGCGTGAACATCCTCAGTAACGAACTGGCGCACAACTACATCAACATGCTGACCCACGAGGATCGCCAGCGCATTACGCGCATCATCTGCGACCAGCAGGTCAACTTTGTGGATGTGATCACCAGCAATAACAACAACCTGCAACTGAGCTTCGTGCATTCGCGCTACCGCAACGAGGATGTGGCGATCTGCGTGCTGGTGGACGTCAGCGCGCGCGTGAGGATGGAAGAGTCATTGCAGGAGATGGCCAACGCCGCCGAGCAGGCGAGCCAGTCGAAATCGATGTTCCTGGCGACCGTCAGCCATGAGCTGCGCACCCCGCTGTACGGCATCATCGGTAACCTCGATCTGTTGCAGACCAAGGCACTGCCGGAGGGGGTTGACCGGCTGGTCACGGCGATGAACAACTCCTCCGGCCTGCTGCTGAAAATCATCAGCGACATCCTCGACTTCTCGAAGATTGAGTCAGAACAGCTGAAAATTGAGCCGCGCGAGTTCTCCTGCCGGGAGGTGGTGACCCACATCGCCGGCAACTACCTGCCGCTGGTGGTGAAAAAGCGTCTGGGCCTCTACTGCTTTATTGAGCACGATGTGCCGGAGTTCCTCTCCGGTGACCCGGTGCGGCTGCAACAGGTGCTCTCCAACATCCTCAATAACGCCATCAAATTCACCGACACCGGCTGCATCGTGCTCCATGCCTGCACCCGGGATAACTACCTGGAGTTCCGCGTGCGCGACACCGGCGTCGGCATTCCGGCGAAAGAGATCCCGCGGCTGTTTGATCCGTTCTTCCAGGTCGGTACCGGCGTGCAGCGCCACTTCCAGGGCACCGGGCTGGGGCTGGCGATCTGTGAGAAGCTGATTAACCTGATGGATGGCGATATCGCCGTAGAATCGGAACCGGGGATGGGCAGCCTGTTCACCGTGCGCCTGCCGATGTATGACGCCAAATTCGCCACGCCGCCGGACGGCACCCTGTGGCGGGGCCGACGCATTATCCTGTCGGTGCGCAATGCGCGGCTGGAGGCGTACCTGGAGCCGATGCTGAACCAGCATGGCGCAGACGTGGTGCGCTACCAGCCGGGCATGATCACCTATGACAGCGACATCCTGCTGACCGACTACGCGCTGAACCACCCGCTGTCGCTGCTGGCGCAGATCGAGTTCTCGCTCGAGCATATCGGCCCGCCGGTGGAGACCCGCCCGGGCTACTGGCTGCACAGCACCTCAACGCCGCTGGAGTTGACCAGCCTGTTTAACCGCCTCTACCACCTGGAAGAGGGCCACGCGCGTGCGATGCTGCAACTGCCGGTGATCAACGCCGAAACCCAGCAGGCGAACCACGAGATCCAGCTGCTGGTGGTGGATGACCACCCGATCAACCGCCGCCTGCTGGCCGACCAGCTCGGCTCGCTCGGCTACCAGATCCTGACTGCCAACGACGGGCTGGACGCGCTGGAGGTGATGCGCTGCAACACCATTGATATCGTGCTGACGGACGTCAACATGCCGAAGATGGACGGCTATCGCCTGACCCAGCGGCTGCGGCAGATGGATTACATCCGCCCGGTGATTGGCGTCACGGCCAACGCCCTGGCCGAGGAGAAGCAGCGCTGTATCGAGGCAGGCATGGACAACTGCCTGTCAAAACCGGTGACCCTCGACACCCTGCGCACGACGCTGGCCTACTACAGCGCACGCACCCGCCAGATCCGCCAGGCCGAACAGCGCGCCCGTGAACGCGCTGAACGTGAGGCCGCCGAAGCGGCAGAGCAGGGCGGTGACGTCCCGGTGTGATACCCGCCCGCTTCTCAGCCATAAAAAAAGCGCCCATTGGGCGCTTTTTGTTTTTCTTACGCTGTTATCAGCCGCGATCCACCGGGGTGGTGCTGACGGAAGAGAGGTAGTTGAGCAGGGCGATGTCGTTGTCCACGCCCAGTTTCATCATCGCTGACTTCTTCTGGCTGCTGATGGTTTTGATGCTGCGGTTGAGTTTCTTGGCGATCTCGGTCACCAGGAAGCCTTCCGCAAACAGGCGCAGCACTTCGCTCTCTTTCGGAGAGAGGCGCTTGTCGCCGTAACCGTTGGCGCTGATCTTCTCCAGCAATTTGGAGACGCTTTCCGGCGTGAATTTCTTGCCTTTCTGCAGGGCAGCCAGCGCTTTCGGCAGGTCGGTCGGCGCGCCCTGTTTCAGCACAATGCCTTCGATGTCCAGATCCAGTACCGCACTGAGGATCGCCGGGTTGTTGTTCATGGTCAGCACAATGATCGCCAGCTGCGGGTAGTGGCGTTTGATGTACTTGATAAGCGTAATGCCGTCGCCGTACTTCTCGCCCGGCATGGAGAGGTCGGTGACCAGTACGTTGGCGTCCAGTTTCGCCAGATTGTTAATCAGCGCGGTGGAGTCCTCAAACTCCCCAACCACATTCACCCACTCTATCTGTTCCAGTGACTTCTTGATGCCAAACAGAACAATAGGGTGGTCATCGGCAATAATTACGTTCAGGTTATTCATGGTTTTGGCTACCTTGCTGTAGCAGTCTGCTGACAAAATGATCAATCTGACTGATGTTATTCTCGATTTTCAGCATGTCGGTTTCAACAATATGCTGTTCTAGCGTTTCACATAATACTTTGCCGGGGGTCAGGTTTAACATGGCAAAGACCCCCTTCAGGCGGTGTGCAGTCTGAGAAAGTGCTGTGAAATCCTGTTGCCGGCTTTCGCTGTGCAGTTTGTCCAGATCCTCCGGCACCGTCTCGGTGAACAGCGCGTAGTAATCGCTGGCCTCAAGCTGTGCGCGGTAATCGTGGCCGTCGTCACCCGGAAGCGTCTCCGGGGCCGGGCTGTCAACGGTGGCCGCCATCTGTTGCTCGATCAGCACCAGAATGGCATCAATGACAGCACTGCTGATATTATAATTCACGCGAATATAATCCCGCTGTAACTGTTGGAAGCCCGCCTCGTCACTTGAAAGTAACAATGTGTAGCGATCACAGTGATGGGGATTATCTGTCAACATGACATCATAATCACGACTAATCTGTCTATCCTCTGCGGTAATACAATTTGCACCATAACCGGCGAGCAGGCGGGTGACGATCGAACGCACCTCTTCCGAGGTCACATCCAGCAATACCGTCACGTCATCCAGCAGTTTTTCGCTCTCTTCCTCGTCACGCGGTTCCACGCCCAGCAGGATGCGCACGGTATAACGCGTGCCGATGTCCGCCTTGCTGCGGATCTCCAGCTGGCCGTTCAGCTTCTTGCACAGCTGGTTACACAGGAAGAAGGTGAGGCCGGAGCCGTGGTTAAAGCGGTCGATCAGCGTCTGGCTGAGGAACGGATAGTTAAGGTTACGGATCTCCTCTTTGGAGATGCCGCTGCCGGTGTCGGTGATGTGGAAAATCAGCTGCTCAGGCTGTTGCGGCTCGCTCTCCACAATCAGCGAGATTTTGCCGAAGGCGGTAGTGACGATCGCGTAATCCAACAGCAGCGACAGCACCTTTTTCAGCGCCTGCACATCGCCGATGTAGTTCTGTGTGGCATCCAGCTGGAAGTGGTTGAACAGTGACAGCCCCTTGCGGTTCAGCGCCGGCAGGGTCTCCAGCAGCAGCTCATCCACCATGCCGGAAAGGGAGAACTGGTGGCGTGACGGTTGCCAGTCCTGCGTCTCCAGCCGGGTCAGCAGGGTGATGTTATCAATCAGCGTCAGCACCGACTGCGACTCATAGGCCAGATCGCCCAGCATCTGCTGGCGCTCCGCCTCCGGTGCCTGTTGCAGGGCGGTAGAGAGCGTATGGATGGTGTTCAGCGGCTGGTTCAGCTCGATCCCCAGGTTGTGCAGCATCAGTTTGCGCGCCTGGAGGTTCTTCTCATACTCACGCCGTGCCTGTTGCAGCTTCTTGTTGACCATCACCTCTTTGTCCTGGTCATGCAGCAGGAACAGGTAGGTTTCCGGCGCAAATTTGCTGCGCAACATGCGGATCTCATACACCTCGTTGTTCACCGTGGCCTGAATGGTGCCGTGGTGCTGCTCCGCCATCGCGGCGATCTTTTGCAGGCTGAGGTGCGGCAGCAGGTGGTCGGCAATCTTATTGCTGGCGACCACGCTGTTGCTGCCGAAGTTATACACCAGCAAGCCGGTGGAGAGGCTGGAGACAATCTCCTGGTTCAGCGCCTGCTGGGCGCGCAGCTGCGCCGCCATGTTCTCACTCGGGCGGATAAACTGATGGCGGATAAAGTAGATGCCGCTCATCGCCATGCCCAGCAGCGCCAGGTTAATCAGCAGCAGCCAGGTATTGTTGTGCAGCATGTCCAGCGCCAGGCCGGGCAGGGCAACGCGGTACACCACCTGTAACGGCGCATTGGCGAGCGGCGTAGCGAAGTCGAGCCACCAGCCGCTGCGCGTCACCCGCGTGCCGCTGCCGTTATCTTCTGCCTCGCCCTCGCTTACCGGCGCACTCTCCTCACGCAGCTGGAAGTTAGCGCGTGCCAGGTTGGCCGGCAGCAGATCGTTGACCGGCAGGTCAAAGGCGATCACCGTCGCCAGGTGGCCCGGGTTGTTAAAGGTGGTACGCAGGGAGAAGAACATGTCATTACTGAAACGTGACTTGCGCAGGGTTGAGAAGCTCTCGCGCTCATCCAGCGTGTTGGCCTGTTGCAGCATCTCATTGCGGCGCGCATCGGCGGAGGTGGTGAGGTAATTCTCCTTAAAGCGTGACGTCAGTTCCTGCAACGGCTGGGTCGTCACCATAATCAGGCTGTTATCCTGGCCGTTCAGGTAGTACATGGTGTAGGTCTGCGGCTTGCCGCCCCACTGCATGTCGAGGTAATTCGACACCTGGAGAGTCAGGTCGAGGGTGGCGCTGTCATGGTTGCCGAAGATCACGGCATCGGTTTTACGGTGCGCTTTCTGCACATAAAACACGTCCGGCCGCAGGCGGATCTCCTGCGCCGGGGTGGCGCTGCCGCCCACCGGGCTGCCGGTGTAATTGTCATAAATCTGGTACGTGTTGTAGCGGTAAATATCGATCCGCTGCTGCATCCGGGTGGCGATATTCTCCAGCACATGCTTTTTATCGTTCAGATACGCGGTGGTGTAGTTATACCCATATATCCCAATCCCGGTGGTCAGCAGCAGGATAAACACCAGAAAAAACCGGGTGATATTGGTAGAGGTCAATGACAAATACTTTTGCATAAAAGTGAATAGGGATCCTTGATTACCGCGTCACGAATCTGGCACTGGCAGTGACCACCAGCATCAGGGCGGCCACGCAGGCAAAGGCCACCGACAAATTACTCAATTGGGCGATAAAGCCAATCAGTGCCGGCCCGGCCAGAATACCGGCATAGCCCAGCGTCGTCACCGAGGCGATCGCCAGGTTGGCCGGCATTGCCGTCTGGTTACCGGCGGCGCTGAACATGATCGGCACCAGGTTAGCAGCCCCGATGCCCACCAGCACAAACCCGGCCAGCGCACTCAGCAACCCGGGTGCCAGAATCGCCAGCAGCAGCCCGGCCCCGGCGCACAGGCTGCCGAACAGCAGTACGCGGAAGCGGCCGAGCGCCTGCACAATCCGGTCACCGTTCAGCCGCCCCAGGGTCATGGCCACGGAAAATGCCGCATAACCGATGCCGGCATGTTCCGGTGCCACGTCGCGTGAGCCGATCAAGAACAGCGCGCCCCAGTCCAGCATCGACCCTTCCAGCAGGAACATCACAAAACAGAGGAAGCCGAGGAACACCACCCAGCCGCGCGGCAGCACCAGCAACGGCCCGGCCTGCTGTTCATGCTGCGGCCAGAGGTGGCGGCGCGCCGGGGCCATCAGCAGCACCATCACCGCGACAACGGCCACAGCCGCCAATAGCGGCGACAGCTTCAGCCAGAGCAGGGCGCTCACGCCCAGCGCCCCGGCAATGCTGCCGATGCTGAAAAAGCCATGGAAGCCGGACATCATCGCCCGCCCGCTGGCCTTTTCCACCAGCACCGCATGGATATTCATCGACACATCCAGCATGCCGATCGCCGCGCCGAACAGCAGCAGCGCCACGGCCATCCCGGCCTGGCTCTCCATCACCGCCAGCAGCGGCAGGTCAAGGCAGATAAGTGTGGCCGCCAGCAAAATCACCCAGCGACAGCCCAGGCGGCCGGTCAATATCCCGGTCAGCGGCATGCCCAGCATGGAACCGGCCCCGATGCAGAGCAGCAGCAAGCCGAGTGACGCCTCGTCAATCGCCAGCCGGGCCTTAACAAACGGCACCAGCGGTGCCCAGGCGGACATCCCGAACCCGGCAACAAAAAAGGTCACGCGGGTGGCTATCTGTTGAGGAATACCCGGTGCAGGCCGGTCGGCGCAATAATCAGTGGTCATGGCGATACGAATTCCCTGTTTCAGGCCTGTTATGTGAAGGATACCGTTTTTAGCGTATCTGGTAAAACCAGTTAACGTCCCGGCTCCGAAGGCAGCAGCAAATCCAGCTGTTGTGGCCCTGCCGGTGCCGCCGGGGCCGGTGGGGCGCGGCGTTGCAGCCACAGCTCAATCATCGCCACAACATACGCCTGCTGCGTGGGGGAGAGCGGCACACCGCGCGGTATGCCATGCCATTTTTCCAGGCAGCCACGGCAACAGGTGGCGGTGCCGTGCTGGGCAACAAACACCGGGTGGCCGCGCATCGGCGTCTGTTTGCCGTCATCAGGCGGGCAGGCCGCCGCCAGCCGCCGGGCGACGAAATCCCGCGCGTGGGCCAGCACCTGCGGCACGCCTTTCGCGTACAGGTAAGCGGCATCGTGGGTATTCAGCCGGAAGCGGGCGCGAAACGGTGAGTTTTGCAGCCGCTGCCAGCACTGTTCAGTGGGTTTCACATTTACCTCGCGGGCGGGCAAGCGCGTCATGTTAGCAGAAAGTAACAGGGTATAACGTGGCATTTTTCTGAAAGTGATCCTGCTGCGCCCCCGCGCCATCAGGTGGGGCGGCAGGCTTGTGGGCCGCGCCAAAAAATAATCCCGGAACCTACGCTACCCCCCCTTTTAAGTTGTGAAAAGTTGTGTCTACACTGTGCGACTTAAGTTAAATTTTAATTCAATTTATTAAATAGTAATTCTGCTTATTAATAATAAGCGGACGGGCAACCTTATGCCGTGCTGCCTGGCCGTGAAGGCAATGTCGTTTTTAAAAAAGAAAAAAAGTTTATTTATTTCGCTTTTATTTCATTTTTATTTTGCTTTGCCGCACCAGTTCAGAAAGCGTAATACCATGATTTAAAAATCATTATCAGATAATCCTGCGCCTTCTCCAATCATCCTGGATATGAGGCGCATGGAAATTATTTACCGCTTATTGAATAAGAGGCAATCCATGACGACTATCACCCTTTTTTCCCGGCAGACCGGCAAGGTTATTTCCCAGAATATTGACGCGGGTCAGGTTATTTCGCTGACAGAGCCCAGTGTTATCACCATTAATAATCACACTGACTGGGCCACCGGGTATACGCGCACCGGTGACGACCTGTTTTTAGCCACGCAGGACGGCGCAACCCAGCAATACCGCGATTTCTTTGTGGCGGACAGCAGCGGCAGCACCAGCACCCTGGTGTTTGATAACGGCACCGGCCCGGTAACGCAGGCGGTGTTCAGCCGCGATGCCACCGGCAGCAGCCTGACGCCGGTGTTTGAAGCCTACCGTGCGCCGGTTGAGGCCGCCGGCGTCGCGCGCAGCAGCACGCCGACGAACGCCGCGGCTGACGTTAACGCCGCGGCTGACGTTGAAGCCGCGGATGCGCCCACCATCACCATTAACCCGTTTGCCGGTGACAACATCATCACCTACGCCGAAGGGCAGGTCGATCAGGTGTTGAGCGGCACCACCACCGGCATTGAGGCCGGGCAGGCGCTGACGGTCGCCTTCAGCGATATGGCTTCCTTCTGGACGGAGGTGCAGGCCGACGGCAGCTGGCAGGTGACGCTTAACGCCGCGTCGATGTACAACCTGTTGCGCTACGGCTCCACTGAGATCACCGCGGAAAGCGCCAATGCGGCCAGTGAGGTGGCTACCGCCAGCGTACCGTTCCAGGTGCTCAGCGACTGGCCCTCCGTGACCCTGAACGCCTTTGCCGGGGATGACGTCATCAGCGGCCCGGAAGATCAGGCCAGCCAGATCCTGAGCGGCAGCACCACCCGGGTGGAAGCCGGGCAGACGGTCACCCTCACGCTGAACGGCAACACCTACACCGCCACCGTGGATGCACAGGGCTACTGGCTCACCAGCGTACCGGCCGCGGACGTGGCCGCCCTGCCGGACGGCGCGCAGCTTGTCGCCACGGTCACCAATGCGCTCGGCCGGGAAGCCGGCGACAGCGCCACGCTGACGGTCAACAGCAGCCTGCCGTCCCTGACCTTTGACCCGTTTGTCACTGACAATGTGCTGAGTGACGCCGAGGCACAAAGCGCCCAGACGCTGAGCGGCACCACCACCGGCGTGGAGGCGGGGCAGGCGGTGACGGTGACCCTGAACGACAAAACCTACAGCACCACCGTCGCGGCGGACGGCAGCTTCTCCCTTTCCGTGCCGTCTGCTGACCTGCTGACGCTCTATAGCGGCCAGACGCCGATCGTTGCCCGCGCCACCAACCTGGCCGGGCAGGAGACCCAGGGCAGCGAAATCCTGACTGTGGACTTCACCACCGCGCGGCTGGTGGTCGACCCGGTCGCCGGGGATAACTACATCAATGCCAATGAAACCAGCTACCTGGTGCTGAGCGGGACAACGGTGGATGTGCCGGCCGGGTCATGGGTCGTCATCACCTTCAATGAGCATATTTTCCGCGCCGAAGTGGAAGCCGACGGCAGCTGGAGCACCTACGTCAGTGACCTGGTGGTGAACAATTTCCCCGACGGCCAGTACCCCATCACCTTCAGCGCACCGGGCAGCGCGCCGGTGACGCTGGATGTCGGGCTCTATATTGATAACCAGGCGCAGTTCGACGTGCAGATCGATACCCTGTTCGGTGACGACGTGCTGACCCCCGATGAGACATTGCAGGATCAGGTACTGACCGGCACCACCGGCATCACCGGCGCGGGCCAGACGATAAGCGCCGAGCTGGACGGGGTCACCCACACCGGCACCGTGGACAACAGCGGCAACTGGACGATAACCGTGCCCGCCGCCGCGTTGCAGGCGCTGCAAAACCCCAATGGTTATGTCTATGTGCAGGCCGCGGATCTGGCCGGGAACAGCATCGCCGTGGGCAGGTCATTTGAGCTGGTCTTCAGCCCCGCCACCCTGACCATTGACCCGATCACCGGCGATAATATCCTGACGGCGGCCGAAACCGCGACGGCCCTGACGATAAGCGGCGTGTCGTTCCGGGTGCCGGAGGGCGTGACGATCACCGTGACGCTGAACGGCAATGATTACACCACCACGGCGCCGGGTAATGACACCTGGAGCGTGCAGGTTCCGGCGGCCGATCTGGCCGGGCTGGCGGACGGTGTCTACACCGTGACCGCCGCCACCATCAACATTGACCTCGAGCCGGTCACCACCCAACAGGATCTGACGGTTGATCTCGCCCCCGCCCCGGCCTTCAGCGTTGACCCGGTCACCGGTGACGACGTCCTCTACGTCGATGAAACCTCAGGCGAGATCGCGATCACCGGCCATGCGCCGGTCAGCGCGCAGGGCGGCACCGTGACGGTCACTGCGTTTGATGACCCGGCCTACCGCTACACCGGCACCGTCGCCGCCGACGGCACCTGGCAGGTCACCGTACCGGAATATAATTTCGGTGGCTCCAGCAATGGCGTTTACACGCTGGTGGCGGAACTCACCGCGCCGGACGGCACCGTCACCACCGTCACCCACGACATCACCATTAACGTGTGGCCCTTCAGCGGTGACTTCGTCTTTGATGACTTTACCGGCGACAGCACATTGACGGCGGAAGAGCGCACGCAGGCTCAGGTCTTCAGCGGCACCTTCGCGAGCGAGGAGAACGATGTCAGCGGGTTGGGGATCACCGTCTACATGCATGACAACGACGGCCAGACCTTTGCCTATACCGGCACCACGGACGGCAACGGCCGCTGGTCAGTCACCATTCCGGCCGCTGACCTGCAACAACTGAGCGAGGGCTGGAGTTACATGACGGCCACCGCCACAGACGCCGCAGGCAACGATGCCTCCAGCTCCCGCGAAGCAGACTTCGCGGTGTTACCGGCAGAAGGCGGCACCATCACCGTTAACCCGATCGCCGGGGACAATGTGCTGACGGCGGATGAAGTGGATGGCGGGCTGACCATCAGCGGCAGCAGCAGGTATATGGGGGAAAGGTACACGCAGATCCAGGTCGAAATAAACGGCGAGACGGAGTATTACATCGATTATTATTCCGACTGGTCAGTCACTTTCAGCCCGGAATTTGTGGCCACCCTGCCGGAGGGGCCGGTGACGGTGACGGTCTCCGGGTCTGACATCTCCGGCAACCTGATCACCACCACCGCCACCCTGGAAGTGAATCTGAGCGATGTGGCAACGCTGACCCTTAATCCGGTCACCGGTGACGATGTGATCTCTGCCGATGAGGCGGACGGCGAGATTGTGATCACCGGCCGCGCGCCGTTAAGTACGCAGGGCGGCACCGTCGCGGTCACTGCCTTTGAGAGCGAAGAGTACCGCTACACCGGCACGGTGGAGGCAGACGGCTCCTGGCAGGTCACCGTGCCGGTCGGGGCCTTCGGCGGCCGGGCCAACGGCGTCTATACGCTGGTGGCCGAACTCACCGCGCCGGACGGCACCGTCACCACCCTTAACCATGACGTCACCAGCAACCAACTGCCGTTCAGCGGCGGCTTTGCGTTCTACGTTTTCGCCGGGGATGATGTGCTGAATGCCGAGGAACAGGCGCAGGATCAAATCCTGGAGGGGGAAGTCTTCAGCGACGACGGCGGTAATGTCGCGGGGCTGGCGGTGACTATCCAGATGACCTCATTCGACGGTCAGCAATTCACCTACACCACCACCACCGGCGAAAACGGGTATTGGCAGGTAAGCCTGCCGTCGTCGGATTTGGAGCAATTACGTAACGGCTGGGTAAACCTGGTCGGCACGGTGGCCGATGGCGCAGGCAATACCATCAGCAATGAAAACCAGTTCACGGTGCTGGCAGGCGTCGGCACCCTCACCATTGACCCGATCGCCGGGGATAACGTGCTGACGGCAGATGAGGCCGTGGACGGGCTGGTGGTCAGCGGCAGCGGCGAATTCCTGGATATGCCGCTCTCCCTGGAGGTGACGATTAACGGCGTCTCCCAGGGATTCTATGATTACAGTTCTGACTGGTCAGTGACTTTTACCCCGCAACAGCTGGCCGGCTTCCCGGATGGCCCGCTGACGGTGACGGTCACGGCGTACGATATCGAATTTAACCAGATTACTGCGACCTCGACGTTGACGGTGGATCTCGGCGACCTGCAACCACTGACCTTCAACCCCTTTGGCGGGGATGACAACTACCTGGATGAAGATGAGCTGGAGAGTGACCAGCTGCTCAGCGGCCAGGCGGGCAACATCGCGGCAGGCAGTATCGTCACGCTGACGCTGGGTGAGTTTACCTACCAGGCCGAGGTGCAGGCGGACCACAGCTGGAGCGTGTTAATCCCGTCGGAGGATCTGCAAACCCTGCCCAATGACGCGAACACCGGCATCAGCGCCACCATCACTGATGCCGATGGCAACCTGCTGGCGGTGGGCAGCCACAGCTTCCTGCTTTACCGCACGCCGGGCGAACTCAACATCGACACCCTGGCCGGTGACGGCATCCTGACTGCCGACGAAGCCAATGGCCCGCTGGTGGTAAGCGGCACCATCACCAACGGCCGGGTGGGCGCAGCCATTACGGTGGATCTGAACGGCCACCTCTACCAGACCACGGTGGAGGCGTCCGACGGCAGCTGGCAAGTGACGGTGCCGGCAGAGGACCTGGCGCAGCTGGGCAACACCGAGTACTGGGTCTCCGCGACCTCCACGGATCTCAGCGGCAATGAGATAAGCGGCCTGAACCTGTTGACGGTCGATCTTTACGTGCCGGTGATCACCCTTGACCCAATCGCCTTGGATAACATCATCAACGCCGCCGAAGCCGCCGCCGGGGTGGTCATCAGCGGCCAGAGCTCGGAAGCGGGCGGTGTGGTCAGCGTGCAGTTAAACGGCGTGACGTATGACGCCGCAGTCAATGACGAGGGCAACTGGCAGCTGACCCTGCCAAACAGCACGCTGGCTGAACTGGAGGACGGCCGCTATACGCTGACCGTCACCCAGACCGCGGCCAACGGCCAGACCACCACCGTGACGGAGTCGCTGCTGCTGGATGCCGACCCCGCCAACCGGCCGGTGCTGCGCATCCATACTGTTTCCGGGGATAACGTGCTCAACGGCGCGGAGATCCAGAGCGACCAGATTATTTCCGGCAGCTCGGAGAATGTGGAGAGCGGGCAGACGCTGAGCCTGAAGATCGGCGGCGTGACCTATACCACCCAGGTGCAGGCGGGCGGCGTCTGGTCGCTGGTGGTACCGGCGGAGGTGCTGGCGGCGCTGGGCAACGGCGGTGAAACGCTGCGTGCCAGCGTCACGGATGTCTCCGGCAACCGCGCCACCGCCAGCCGTAACCTTACCATTAAAAGTGACCGTGACGGCCTGAGCATCGACCCGGTCACCGGCGATAACCTGATCAACGCCGCGGATGCCGAAGGCGCGATCACCCTCACCGGTCACACGGATGGCGTGCACCGCGGCGCGACGGTGCACCTGACGCTCAACGGTGAACACTACACGGCGAAAGTCGGCCGGGACGGCAGCTGGTCGGCCACCGTACCGGCCGCCGATGTGGCGGCGCTGGAGGAGGGCAACACCACGCTGACCGCCTGCGTGAAAAGCGCCTGCGGCCAGATGCTCTATGCCAAAGCGGTGCTGACGGTAGACACCACCGCGCCGGAACTGGCGTTTAACCCGGTCACCGGGGACAACCTGATTAGCTACCAGGAGGCGCAGGCGGGCTTTGCGCTCACCGGCAGCGCCGGTATCGCCGCCGCCGGGTTGCTGGTGCTGGTGGTGCTCAACGGCGTGAATTATCCCGGCACGGTGCAAGAGAGCGGCAACTGGGTGGTGGCGATCCCACCGGAGGCACTGGCGGATCAACCGGCGGGTGACTACCCGCTGACCGTGAGCATCACCGACGTGGCCGGGAACCTCACCACCGTGACCGGCGCGCTGACGCTGGACACCGCGACACCAGACGCAGCCACCACGGAAACCGCCGCACTGACGGTCACCAGCCAGGCCACGGTGGCAGACACCGCTGACAGCACGTTGACTGCCGCGCTGGTCGCGCCGGACGCCGTTACGCAGGAGCACAGCACCTACACCATTGGCGGGCAGACGCTGGATATCTCGCATAGCGGCGGTGAAGCGATCGGCGGCAGCGGCAATGACACCATTGTCGTCAATACCCTGGACTTCCTGCACATCGACGGCGGCAGCGGCACGGATACGCTGCTGCTGGCGGGCAGCGATCAGCATCTGGATCTCACCGCGCTGGGGCTGAAGATCGAGAACATCGATATCTTCGACCTCGGTAATGGCAGCAACAGCCTGACGCTGGGGCGGCACGAGGCACAAACCGTCACCGATCAGCCGGAGGAGAACCTGTTAGTCCTTGGGGCGGCGGGCAGCCAGCTTACGCTGGCGGGTGAGGGCAGCGCCTGGGAAACCAGCGGCCAGCGCGAGGTAGACGGCCTGACCTTTGACGTTTACCACGCAACCGGGCTGGAGAGCGGCAGCGTGCTGGGCGACTTGCTGGTGCAGCACGGCATTCAGGTGCAACAGGTGTAATCAGCCACAGGGGCTGGGCAACCCGGCCCCTTCATCCTCTTAACGTAACGTCATAACAGGATCTCCCTGCGCTTTTTCCTGAGCCGTGCATAACGGGAACATACCGCATGGGGGTATTTATGGATTAGTGAACACGAGGCTCTCTATGGCAAGGACAATTTCCTTCTCCCGCTACCACAGCACCCTGACTTCCCCGCGTATTGATGACACCCCGGTTACTGCGCTGACCGAATCGGACACCAGGCAGGTAAACAGCACCGCCGCCACCGGTAACACCCCGGCACCAGAAACTGACACCCTGCCCGGCCCGCAGCCGGAAACGGTACAGACCACCATAATGGCCACGGAAGCGCAGGCCGCCGCCCAGACGCTGACTATTTACCCTTTTGCCGGTGACAACATCCTTAATGGGGTTGAGGGCGAAACTGAACAAATTATTCGTGGTATGACAACCGGCGTAGCGGCCGGGCGTATCGTCAATATCACGGTCGGGGATTATGCCCATGCAACAGCCACAGTCCAGGCAGACGGGAGCTGGAGCACGACAGTCCATCCCTCGGATATGTATTACGTGTTCCGCTATAACGGAAGTGGAATTATGGCGTCGGTAAGTAATGCCGACGGCACCTATGTCTACGCCTCGTCACCTCTTACCGTGAATTACGGTTGGCCCTCTATCACCCTTCACGCGTTTACCGGTGACGATATTATCAGCGGCCCGGAAGGGCAGGCAGCCCAGCGCCTGAGCGGCAGTGCAGGGTTTGTTGAGCCGGGCCAGACAGTCACGGTCACCCTCAATGAAAAAACCTATACTGCGCAAGTCGGGACGGATGGAAATTGGTACATCGACATCCCGGCCGCGGATATGGCAACCCTGCCCGATGGCGCAGAGATTACTGCCACCGTCAGCAATGCGCGCGGCCAGCAGGCCGGGGACAGCGCCACCCTGACGGTCAACAGCAGCCTGCCGTCACTGACCTTAAATGCGTTCGCCACCGACAATGTGCTGAGTGATGCCGAAGCCTTCCGCTCACCAAACTTGAGCGGCACCACTACCGGCGTCGAAGCCGGGCAAACGGTGACCATCACGCTGAACGGTAAAACCTATACCACCGTAGTCGCCGCCGACGGCAGCTTCTCCGCCGCGATCCCGGCCGCCGATCTGTTGCGGCTTTACAACGGGGAGGCGGAGATTTCAGCAACGGCCACCAACCTGGCGGGTGAAGCAACCCGTGACAGCCTGCTCTTTACTGCCGCGTATACCACGCCGCGTATTACCGTCAACCCCATTGCAGAAGACGATTATATTAATGGGTTGGAAGCAGGAACCGTCGAGATTACCGGCAGTGCGCCCTCTGTTACCCCCGGTTCTGTGATTAACCTGACGTTTGGCAACGCAAGCTTCAGCACGCAGGTACAGGCTAACGGCACCTGGCGCATCCCGATTGAGGGGATGTTCATGCACGGTCTGCCGGATGGCCAGTATACGCTGACCTTTGACGCCCCCGGCAGTGCACCGGTCAGCGTGGAAGTGGGACTCTATGTTTCGCCGCTCTATAACTTTCCGATGCGCATCGATACCCCGTTTGGTGATGGTGTGTTGACTTCCGCCGAGGCGGCGCAGGATCAAACCCTGACCGGCTCGACGGGGATTACCGGGGCAGGGCAGCGGATCGAGCTTCGTGTGTGGGAGTGGCGTTATGAAACCACGGTCGATAATAACGGGGAGTGGGCCGTGACCATCCCGGCAGGCGCACTACAGGAGATCTCAGGAACGCGCAGCGAAGTCTTTGTGGTGGCATATGATTTCGCCGGTAACCTCGATTACGAGGAAAAAAGTTTCGAAGTAGCGTTCGGCGATGCCAACCTGACCATCAACCCCGTTGCCGGGGATAACATCATCAACGCCGCCGAAGCCGCCGCCGGTATTGTGCTCAGCGGCACCGCCAATGCCTCGGCAGCCGGGCTGACCCTCACCGTCACGCTCAACGGTGTTGACCACCGCACTACCATTACCAGTAACGGCAGCTGGTCAGTCCCGATCACCACGGCGGAGCTGGTCAGCCTGCCTGACGGCACCATCACGGCAACCGTGGCCCTGCCGGGCAGCACGCCGGTCAATATCGATGTGAACGTCGCGATTCAGGCCAGCCCCGTCCCGGCGTTTGATAACCCCTTTGGGGATAGCGTGCTGACCGCGGAAGAAGCCGCCACCGACCAGCTATTGACCGGCACTACCGGGGTTACCGGCAGCGGACAGTCGGTGGTGGTCACGCTGAACGGCAAAACCTATGCCGCTACCGTGGATGACAGCGGCCACTGGCAGGCGACCCTGCCGTCCTCCGTTTTGCAGGCGTTGCCTGAGGGCGGTGCGACCCTGAAGGTGATTGCCACCGATGCGGCAGGTTACAGCGGCAGCGACACCCTCACGATACTGGTCGATCAGATCACTGCCCCGATCACCATTTACCCCGTCACCGGCGACAATCTGGTTAACTTTGATGAGGCGCTGAACGGCATCACCCTGAGCGGCATTACCGATGGATTACCGACCGGCACTGTGCTTGTGCTTACACTTGGCGGAAATACCTACACCAGCACCACCGGCGCGGACGGCAGCTGGACGTATGACGTCTCTGAACATGATATTTTCAGTGACTGGTGGCAGGCATCCCCCCTGATGCTGACCGTCACTGCGCCCGGTGGGCAATCCGCCAGTACCGTGATCGGCAACTATATTGATAACCGCGCAGATCCGATGTTCAATCAGCCCTTTGGCGACGGCATCCTCACCCTCGCTGAGGCAGCCACCGACCAGTTGCTTACCGGCAAAACCGGAATGCGCGGTGCCGGGCAGACGGTGGTGGTCACACTAGAGAGTGAGCCGCTTGACGGCAATGGTGCCTCCTTTACCGGCAGCGTGGATGAGAACGGCAACTGGTCAGTGATCCTGCCCTCCGCAACATTACAGACCCTGACCGGTGACTGGGTCTATATGCTGGCCACCGTCACCGACATTGCCGGTAACAGCGGCACCGCCGAACAGATCCCAACGCTGGCCCTGACGCCCCCGACCCTGACGATTAACCCCTTTGCCGGTGATAACGATCTGAGTTATGAAGAGGGGGAACAGGATCAAACGCTGAGCGGCACCCTCTATTCTGATGACGGCGAGGGTGTGGCCGGATTGACGGTAACAATTAATATGCTGTGGGCGGAAAACGGCGAGTTTACTTACACCGCTCTTACCGACGAAGACGGCAAGTGGCAGGTCACGGTACCGGCCACTGATTTGGCTCAATTGTCCTATGGTTGGGCAAGTCTTATCGGCACCGTGACTGACGACGCAGGCAATACCATCAGGAGTGGAAGCCAGTTTATGGTTTCGCTGCCTGTTGCCGGTATCACCCTTGACCCGATTGCCGGTGACAACGTGCTAACGGGGAGTGAGTTGGGCGATGAACTGGTGGTGAGCGGCGGCAGCCAGTTTTTACTTATGCCGCTTAGCCTCCGCGTGACGATCAACGGGATAACCCATCGCTATGACGGCACCGGCCCCGACTGGGCAGTGACCTTTACCCGGCAGGAGCTGGCGCAGTTCCCGGATGGCCCGCTGATGGTAACGGTCACCTCTTATGACCCCTATTTTAATGAGGTCAACACGACCTCCACGCTGTATGTAGATCTGAATACCCCCATCCTCACCCTTGACCCGATCGCCGGGGATAACATCATCAACGCCGCCGAAGCCGCCGCCGGGGTGACGATCAGCGGCCAGAGTTCGGAAGCGGGCGGTGTGGTCAGCGTGCAGCTTAACGGCGTGAACTATGACGCCGCGGTCAATGACGAGGGCAACTGGCAGCTGACCCTGCCAAACAGCACGCTGGCTGAACTGGAGGACGGCCGCTATACGCTGACCGTCACCCAGACCGCGGCCAACGGCCAGACCACCACCGTGACGGAGTCGCTGCTGCTGGATGCCGACCCCGCCAACCGGCCGGTGCTGCGCATCCATACTGTTTCCGGGGATAACGTGCTCAACGGCGCGGAGATCCAGAGCGACCAGATTATTTCCGGCAGCTCGGAGAATGTGGAGAGCGGGCAGACGCTGAGCCTGAAGATCGGCGGCGTGACCTATACCACCCAGGTGCAGGCGGGCGGCGTCTGGTCGCTGGTGGTACCGGCGGAGGTGCTGGCGGCGCTGGGCAACGGCGGTGAAACGCTGCGTGCCAGCGTCACGGATGTCTCCGGCAACCGCGCCACCGCCAGCCGTAACCTTACCATTAAAAGTGACCGTGACGGCCTGAGCATCGACCCGGTCACCGGCGATAACCTGATCAACGCCGCGGATGCCGAAGGCGCGATCACCCTCACCGGTCACACGGATGGCGTGCACCGCGGCGCGACGGTGCACCTGACGCTCAACGGTGAACACTACACGGCGAAAGTCGGCCGGGACGGCAGCTGGTCGGCCACCGTACCGGCCGCCGATGTGGCGGCGCTGGAGGAGGGCAACACCACGCTGACCGCCTGCGTGAAAAGCGCCTGCGGCCAGATGCTCTACGCCAAAGCGGTGCTGACCGTGGACACCAGCGCGCCGGAGCTGGCGTTTAACCCGGTCACCGGCGACAACCTGATTAGCGTGCAGGAAGCGCAGGCGGGCTTTGCGCTCACCGGCAGCGCCGGTATCGCGGCTGCCGGGTTGCTGGTGCTGGTGGTGCTCAACGGCGTGGACTACCACGCCACGGTACAGGCGAGTGGTGACTGGTCGGTGGCGATCCCGCCTGAGGCACTGGCGGAGCAACCGGCCGGTGATTACCCGCTGACCGTGAGCCTCACGGACGTGGCCGGCAACCTGACGTCGATCAGCAGCGCGGTCACGCTGGAAGCCGCCCCGGACGCCGCCACCACAGACACCACTGCATTAACCGCCGCCAGCCAGGCCAGCACCGCGGGCAGTGCCGACAGCACGCTGACTGCCGCGCTGGTAACGCCGGAGGTCGCCACGCCGGAGCACGGTACCTACACCATTGGCGGGCAGACGCTGGATATCTCGCATAGCGGCGGTGAAGCGATCGGCGGCAGCGGCAATGACACCATTGTGTTGCATACGCTGGACTTCCTGCACATCGACGGCGGCAGCGGCACGGATACGCTGCTGCTGGCGGGCAGCGATCAGCACCTGGATCTTACCGCGCTGGGGCTGAAGATCGAGAACATCGATATCTTCGACCTCGGTAACGGCAGCAACAGCCTGACGCTGGGGCGGCACGAGGCACAAACCGTCACCGATCAGCCGGAGGAGAACCTGTTAGTCCTTGGGGCGGCGGGCAGCCAGCTCACGCTGGCGGGCGAGGGCAGCGCCTGGGAAACCAGCGGCCAGCGCGAGGTAGACGGCCTGACCTTTGACGTTTACCACGCCACGGGGCTGGAGAACGCGGATCTGCTGGTACAGCAGGGCATTCTGGTGCAACAGGTGTAATAAGGAAAAGGCGCCGGGGAAACCCGGCCCTTATAAGCCGCGCAGGCCGAAAATAGCACATGGTAAAATAACGGCGTCTCTGGCCTTTTTCTTAAAAATGAATATTTTTACCCCACGCTGGCAAAAAAATAATAGCCAGATGCCGCCTGCAGAAAGCATAAATAACCCGGTTTACGCTATTTTCCTTTTATTTTTCGGTTACACTGAGCACCTGACAACAGACCCTGAATCAACGTGTTAATCCGCCCGGTGGCGGATAAGCGCCCATCAGGGCAGGATGTTATTTTCTTCGCGTTATTAATTAACCTTTTTTATTTTATCTCTACCTTGCTGCACCAGCCTGGAAAGCGTAACGCCATGATCGTTGAGTATTTATGGAATCGCCACGCGTGTTATTTCCGCTCACCGGAATATACCGTAGGGCAATTATTCAGGATTATTAAATAAGAGGCAGTGTATGACTACCACGCGTTTCTCCCGCTCTACCGGCAGTCTTATTTCCCCCGCGTCCGATGAAAACGCCCTGAGTGCGCTGACCGGGCCCGATGCTGCGCAGGCAACCGCCGCCACCGCTGAGGTACAGGCCGTTGTGACCCCGACGATCACCATTGACCCCATTGCCGGGGACAATATCCTCACGCCGTATGAAGGCGGATTTGTTCAGACCCGCATCCTGAGCGGCACTACCACCGGCGTTGAGGCCGGAAGAACAGTCAACATCCGGCTCAGCAACTTTGTGGATATGGTCTCAGCCACGGTAGAGGCGGACGGCAGCTGGCGCACGGAACTCACCTTTTCAGAAATGGATACCCTGCTCAGGCAGGGTGTCGGCCCGGCTGAGATCTCTACAGAGACAGCAGCAGGGCAAAGCGTCAGCATCAGTGTGCCGCTGCACATGGATCCCGACTGGCCATCTCTGATTATCAACGCCTTCTCCGGTGACAACATTATCAGCGGCCCGGAAGGCCAGGCCATCCAGATCCTGAGCGGCAGCACCCACCATGTGGAAGCGGGGCAGACGGTCACCCTGACGCTTAACGGCCACACCTACACCGCGACCGTGGGGGAGGACGGTTACTGGCAAACCACCGTCCCGGCGGCCGAGGTGGCTGCGTTGCCTGACGGCGCAAAGATTATCGCCACCGTCAGCAACCTGGCCGGGCAGGAGGCGGGTTACACCAGCAAGTTGACGGTGGACAGCAGCCTGCCCTCCCTGACCATTAACCCTTTTGCCGCCGACCATGTGCTGAGTGATGCCGAAGCGCTGCGGCCGCAGACCCTGAGCGGCACCACCAGCGGCATTGAGGCGGGGCAGACCGTCACCCTTACCCTGAACTATAAAACCTACAGCGCCACCGTCGCGGCGGACGGCAGCTTCACCACCACGGTACCGGCGGCCGATCTGCTCAAACTCTACAACGGCCAGACAGAGATCACCGCCAGCGCCACCAACCTGGCCGGGCAGACCACCCACGGCAGTGACATCCTGACGGTGGCCTATACCTCAAACAGGCTGACAGTGAACCCCATCGCCGGGGATAACTATGTCAACGTCAGTGAAGCAGGTTCACTGGTTATCAGCGGCACCGCCCCCTCACTCCCTGTGGGGTCAATTATCAGAGTGGAATTTGCTGACAAGACTTTTTCAGATGTGGTCACGGCCAATGGAAAATGGAGCATCGACGTTGATTATTATAAAATTTTCCTCCTTCCTGACGGCCAGTATAATTTCACCATTACCGCACCTGGCAGCGCACCGGTCACCCGGGAAGTGGGGCTCTATTTAAACCGCGAAAACTATTGGGTGAAGATGGATACCCCCTTTGGCGACGGCGTGCTGACGCCTGCGGAAGCAGCGCAGGGCCAGGTGTTAACCGGCACTGCCTCGAAAGGCATGCTGCGGGTGGAGGTCAGCGTTGGTAATGGGACATATCAGGGTAACGTGGACGCAGAAGGCCACTGGCGCGTGACCCTCCCCCCTGATGGATTGCAGGAGCTTGCCTTTTGGGGAACCCTGGCATCAGTCACGGTGTACGCCTTTGATGTGGCTGAGAACCGTACCACGACGAGCCATGACATCGAAATCATACCCGGTGAGATCAACCTGACCCTGGATCCGGTGACCGGGGATAATATCATCACGGCAGCGGAAGCGGCGGCAGGCATCACGCTCAGCGGCAGCGCCGACCCGGCTGCGGCGTGGCTGACGGTGACCGTGATGCTCAACGGCGTGGCCCATACCACCACCATCAACGAAGACGGCAGCTGGTCGGTGCCGATCCCCACGGTGGAACTTATCAACCTGCCGGACGGCACCGTCACCGCGACGGCCAGCGTGCCGGGCACGACCCCGGCCACGCTCGACGTGAACGTGGCGATTCAGGCCAGCCCCACTCCGGCGTTTGACCTGCCGTTTGGTGACGGCGTATTGACGGCAGAGGAGGCGGCCACCGACCAGTTGATCACCGGCACCACCGGCGTCTCCGGCAGCGGGCAGACAGTGACCCTGACGCTGAACGGCAAAACCTATGCCGCTGCCGTCGATAACGACGGCCACTGGCAGGCCACGCTCCCGGCGGTGGATTTGCAGGCGCTGCCGGAGGGGGCCGCGGCGCTGTCAGTGATTGCCGCCGATGCGGCCGGTAACAGCGGCAGCGCGGCCACCACCGCCCAGGTGGATCTGGCTTTCGCCCCCATCACCATCAACACGGTGGCCGGTGACAACCTGATCAACTATGCGGAGGGCGAGGCGGGGATCACCCTGAGCGGCATGACGGACGGGCTGCCCGCCGGCACCGAGCTGACCCTGACCATACTCCAGAGTCCGGGCAACGGCAGCCGGTATTACACCACCACCACCCGTGCCGACGGCAGCTGGTCGTATGAGGTCTCGAGTGACGAGCTCTACTTATACTGGAAACAGGTGAACCAGCAGACGCTGACGGTGAAAGCGCCGGATGGGCAGAGTGCCAGCGTAGAGATTGGCATGCATTACGACCTCGGCACAGCCCACCTTGATCCGCCGTTTGGCGGCGAGGCCCTCACCCTGGAGAAGGCCGCCGTTGACCAGCTGCTCACCGGCACCACCGGCCTGTATGGGCCGGGGCAGACGGCGACCGTCACCATGGAAGGCATCACCTACAACGGGAGCGTCGATGAAGAGGGGAACTGGCAGGTGATCCTGCCGTCCTCTGCGTTGCAGGCGCTGGCCGGTAAAGATGCCACCACGCTTATCGTTACCGTGAGCGACATTGCCGGTAACACCGTGACCGATGACCGCAATTTCGTCACCGTTGACCTGGTCGCGCCCACCTTGACGCTGGAGCCGGTCGCCACCGATAACGTGATCACCTTTGCCGAGGCGGAAAAGGATATCACCATCAGCGGTACCTCCTCCGAGGCGGATGTGACAGTGACGGTAACACTCGGCGGCCTGACCCTGACCACCGAGGCCGGGTGGGAGCGCAACTGGCAGGTCACCATCCCGGCGCATACCCTCAGTGGCCGCGACGGCAGCTTCCCGGACGGCGACTATCAGTTGGTGATCACGGCACGCGACCCCTACGGCAACACCAGCACCACCACCCAGGATCTGCGCCTGGAGGTAGAATCCACCGTCCGCCCGGTGCTGCGCATCCATAACATCTCCGGGGATAACCTGATCAACGGCGCGGAACTCCAGAGCGACCAGGTCATCACCGGCAGCTCGGAGAACGTGGAGGGCGGGCAGACGCTGAGCCTGAAAATCGGCAGCGTCACCTACACCACCCAGATACAGCCGGGCGGCGGCTGGTCGCTGAGTGTTCCGGCTGAAGACCTGGCGGCGCTGGGCGACGGCGGGTTGACGCTGCGCGCCAGCGTCACGGACGCAGCCGGCCACCGCGCCACCGCCAGCCGCAACCTGAACATCCAGAGCGAGCGCGACGGCCTGAGCATCGACCCGGTCACCGGCGACAACCTGATCAACGGTGCCGAGGCGGGCGGTGCCATCACCCTGACCGGCCACACCGACGGCGTGCAGCACGGGGCGACGGTACAACTGACGCTGAATAACAAACACTACACCGCCACCGTCGGGGAAGACGGCAACTGGTCGGCGACGCTCCCGGCGGCCGATGTGGCGGCGCTGGAGGAGGGCAGCGCCACGCTGACCGCCTGCGTGAAAAGCGCCTGCGGCCAGATGCTCTACGCCAAAACGGTGCTGACGGTGGACACCACCGCGCCGGAACTGGCATTCAACCCGGTTACCGGTGATAACCTGATTAGCGTGCAGGAGGCGCAGGCGGGCTTTGCGCTCACCGGCAGCGCCGGTATCGCGGCTGCCGGGTTACTGGTGCTGGTGGTGCTCAACGGCGTGGACTACCACGCCACAGTGCAGGCCGACGGTGACTGGTCGGTGGCGATCCCGTCTGAGGCACTCGCAGAGCAACCGGCGGGCGACTACCCGCTGACGGTAAGCCTCACGGACGTGGCCGGCAACCTGACGTCGATCACCAGCGCGATCACGCTGGACGCGGCGCCGGATACCGATACCGCTGAAAGTGTGTCCGCGCTGACGGTCACCAGCCAGGCCACCACAGCGGGCAGTGCCGACAGCACCCTGACTGCCGCGCTGGTGACGCCGGAGGCGGCCGCCACGGACACATCGGCCGGGCACGGCACCTACACCATCGGCGGGCAGACGCTGAACCTGACGGAACACGGCGGTGAAGCGATCGGCGGCAGCGGCAATGACACCATTGTGTTGCATACGCTGGACTTCCTGCACATCGACGGCGGCAGCGGCACGGATACGCTGCTGCTGGCGGGCAGCGATCAGCATCTGAACCTCACCGCACTGGGGCTGAAGATCGAGAACATCGATATCTTTGACCTCGGCCAGAGCGGCAGCAACAGCCTGACGCTGGGGCTGCACGAGGCGGAAGCGGTGCGGGATACGCCGGAAGAGAGCCTGGTTATCCGCGGGGCAGACGGCAGCCAGCTTACGCTGGCAGGCGACGGCAGCGCGTGGGAAACCCATGGCCAGCGCGAGGTAGGCGGCCTGACCTTTGACGTTTACCACGCCACCGGGCTGGAAAACGCCGATGCGCTGGGCGACCTGCTGGTGCAGCACGGTATTCAGGTGCAGCAGGTGTAACCCAAAACAGCATTTTATTTATATCAGGGGCCGCTATTTTGGCCCCTTTTTTTATTCCCGCTTCGCTATTTATTCTTTTTATGGGCAGGTGAAATGAGGGTTTATTCCGGGTGCGGTTAATACGCCCTGGGTTATCTGCGATTCAGCTCCCATAACGAATAAAATCGCAGGGGGAAGGCAGCGGGCTATTTAATTTAGCCGGGAATAAGTCTATTGTTTAAGCTGATTTTAACAATAGCTAAATTTGTTAAAAGGAAGGCGGGTGACACTGTCAGGCGCGATGCAGCCTGTAATGCGCTGTTTTTCTCTGTAATCCGCCCATTTGCTTGAGTATAAAGGTTATTTCTGCCCGGTGTGTGCCGTAAAAACAGCAAAGACAAGCAGGGGTAAAAGGGAAGTGCGGGGTTACCGCTATTTAAAAAACATTGCTTATCAACGTACAGCAAAATAACGCACAAGAAAATAACCGTTTTTATATGGCTGGTTTTTTATTCAGGTTATCCGTTATCTCATTAAAAAGAGGTACGCCTTGCCGGGCAGGGTGTACAGATAATTTTCCATTTTCTTTTCACCTTCGAATGAAATAAGCGGAGGGGTTCAGGATGGAATTGATACCGGTTTTTTTAAATAAGAGGCAGCCTATGAAAAATACCCCAGACATCTCCCGTTATTCCGGCGCAGCAGAAGTGAGCCGCGCCGGCGTGCTGGCCGCCGCTGCAAGCAGCGCACTGGCAGTCCCGGTGCTGGCCATCGACCCACTGGTGCCGGACGACGTCATTAACTTTGCCGAGGCCGAAGAGGAGATTGCCGTCAGCGGTACCTCCTCGTTGAACAACGCACTGGTCACCCTGACCCTCGGCAGCCAGACCTTTACCACCCAGACCGGGGCAGGGGGCGACTGGCAGCTGACCATTCCGGCGCATACCCTCAGCGCCCGTGACGGCAGCTTCCCGGACGGCACCTACCCGCTGGTCGCCGAGGCCGCGGACGGTGACGGCAACCCCGTTTCTGCCACCCGGGAACTGCGGATCAACGCTGACCCCGACTCACTGCCCTCATTAAGCGGCGGGCTGGACAATATCCTGACGGGCGCGGAGCACCAGGTGGCGCAGGCGATTTACGGCACGGCCCAGAACGTGGAAGCCGGGCAGGTGGTGACCGTCAGCCTGAATGAAAAAAGCTACACCGCCGTGGTGCAGGCCGACGGCAGCTGGAGCCTGATTATCCCGGCGGCGGACATCGCCGCCCTGCCCAACGGGGCCAATATCCTGCTGGCTGACGTCACTGACAGCGCCGGTAACCCGGCGGAAACGGTGATCAACCGTTTTGCGGTGGAAGACACGCTGGACGGCATCGCCATCGACACGCTGGCCGGGGACAACCGCCTTAATGCGCAGGAGGCGCAAAGCGATATCACTGTGCAGGGGGCCTCCAGCAATCTGGCGCAAGGCACGCCCGTTACCCTGACCCTGGGCGGCCAGAGCTACAGCACCACCGTGGCGGCCGATGGCCGCTGGAGCGTCACCGTGCCCGCCGCCGACCTTCAGGCCCTGCCGGATGGGCCGGTCACCGCAGAGGTCACCGCCCTTAACGCCACCGGTGACCCGCTGGCGGACAGCCTGCCGCTGGGCGTGCATACCCATGCGCTGCCGGAGGTCACCATCGATTACCCGATCCCGGTCAATATTGAGCGTGCCCAGCAGGATCAGATCCTGACCGGCACCGCCAGCGTCAGCGGCGATAACCAGACCGTCAGCGTCACGTTCGACGGCCAGATTTACCAGGGGCAGGTGGGCAGTAACGGCATCTGGCACGTCACGTTGCCCGCGGGTGCCCTGCAAACGCTCACCGACGGCAACTACCCGCTGACCGCCAGCGTCACCGATGAGGCAGGCAACAGCAGCAGCGCCACCAGCCAGCTGGAGGTGGATGTCACCGCGCCAACGCTGACCCTCGACCCGGTCACCGGGGACGACGCGCTGGATCGTGCGGAGCTGCTGGCGGGTATCACCCTTACCGGCCACAGCGACGAACTGGGCACCAGTGTCTTCGTTACCTTCAACGGCAACAACTATTATGGCTCTGTCGACGGCGACGGGCTGTGGAATGTGGTGCTCTCCGCGGCGGCGCTGAACGGCCTCGCGCCGGGCAGCTATACCCTGACGGCCAGGGTGGGCGATGGGTTCCTTAACGAAACCCTGGTCAGCCGGGAGATCACCGTTGAAGAGAGCAACCTGCCGCTGCTGACCATCGACCCGTTCACCGGTGACAACGAGCTTAACAGCGCCGAGCGCGGCGTGGCACAAGAGCTGACCGGCACCACCACCCATGTGGAAGCGGGGCAGACGGTCACTGTGACCTTCAACGACAAGAGCTACACCACCACCGTGGAGGCGGACGGCAGCTGGCGGCTGATTGTGCCGCAGGCCGACCTGGCTGAGCTGGGCGTGGTGCGCCCGAACTATGACCTCACTGCCACCGTCAGCAATGCCGGCGGCGAGAGCGTCTCCGCCACCGAAGAGGTGACGGTGGTCACCGGCCGCACGGCGGTGGCGATCGGCATTGTGGCCGGGGATAACCAGCTTGACACCGCCGCAGCCGCCAACAACCTGACGGTCAGCGGCGTGGTGATCGGCGTGCCGGCGGACAACGTCGTCACCGTGACGCTCAACGGCCAGAGTTACACCACGTTGGTGCAGAGCGACAACACCTGGAGCCTGCAAATCCCGGCCGGGGATCTGGCTGACCTGAGCAACGGCACCTACACCCTGACCGCCGACGCGCTGGACACCAACACCGTGCCGGTCACCGACACCCTCGACCTGCGGGTGGCGTTTGATGCCTTCCGCCTCGATCCGCTCACCGAAGACAACATCCTGAATGCAGAGGAGGCGGCCAACGACATCATCATCAGCGGCCATGCGCCGGTGAGCGCGCAGGGCGGCAGCGTGGCGGTCACCGCCTTTGATGACCCGGCCTACCACTACACCGGCACCGTGGCGGCCGACGGCACCTGGCAGGTCACGGTACCGGCGGGCAGCTTCAGCGGTGTCGCCAACGGCGTTTATACGCTGGTGGCGGAACTCACCGCACCGGACGGCAGCGTCACCACCGCCAGCCACAGCGTCACCTTTACCCCGCAGCCGTTCAGCGGCGGCTTCGTCTTCTACCCCTTTGCCGGGGATGATGTGGTCGATGCCGGGGAGCAGGCGCAGGACCAGATCCTCGACGGCACCTTCTTCCTGGACGACAGCCCCACGGGTGAGGGCGTGGCCGGGCTGGCGGTGACAATCCGGATGACTTCATTGGACGGGCAGAGCTTTACCTACACCACCACCACCGGCATCGGCGGCAACTGGCAGGTCACGGTACCGGCCGCCGATCTGGCGCTGTTGCCGGATGGCCGGGTTGACCTCGCCGGCAGCGTCACAGACGGCGCGGGCAACACCATCAGCAACGATAATGTGTTTGTGGTGCTGACCAACCCGGGCACCCTTACCCTTGACCCGATCGCCGGGGATAATGTGCTGACGCCGGATGAAGCCGCCGCCGGGCTGGTCATCAGCGGCAGCAGCCACTTTATGGTGATGCCGCTGGATGTGCAGGTGACGATCAACGGCGTGACCCACAGCTTCTCCGACTACACTAACGACTGGGCGGTGACCTTCACCCCGCAGGAACTGGCCGGGCTGCCGGACGGCCCGCTCACGGTCACGGTCACTGCCTATGATCTGGCCGGTAACCTGATCACCGCCACCGCGCCGCTCACCGTCGAACTGGGCGACCTGCAACCGCTGACCTTCGACCCGTTCGGCGGCAGCGACAACTATCTGGATGAAGATGAGCTGGAGAGTGACCAACTGCTCAGCGGCCAGGCGGAAAACAACCCGGCGGGCAGCATCGTGACCCTGACGCTGGGCGGCTTCACCTATCAGGCGGAGGTGCAGGCAGACCACAGCTGGAGCGTGCTGATCCCATCTGAGGATCTGAAAACCCTGCCCAATGACCCGACTACCGACATCCTCGGCAGCATCACCGACGCGGGCGGCAACCTGCTGGCGGTGGGCAGCCACAGCTTCCTGCTCTACCGCACGCCGGGGCAGCTTAACATCGACACCCTGGCCGGTGACGGAACCCTGACCGCCGACGAGGCCAACGCCCCGCTGGTGATTAGCGGCACCATTACCAACGGGCAGGTGGGGGCAGCGGTCACCGTCGACCTGAACGGCCACCTCTACCAGACCACGGTCACCGCCTCGGACGGCAGCTGGAGCGTCACCGTGCCGGTGGCGGATCTGGCGCTGCTGGGCAACACCGGCTACTGGGTCTCCGCCACCTCGACCGATCTCAGCGGCAATGAAATCAGCGGCCTGAACCTGCTGACGGTGGATCTCTCTGCGCCCGTCATCACCCTCGACCCGATCGCCGGGGATAACATCATCAACGCCGCCGAAGCGGCCGCCGGGGTCGCGATCGGCGGCCACAGTTCCGAGGCGGGCGGCACGGTCAATCTGTTGCTTAACGGCGTGACGTATAACGCCGCGGTCAATGACGAAGGCAACTGGCGGGTCACGCTGCCGAAAAGCACGCTGGCGGCGCTGGAGGATGGCCGCTATACGCTGACCGTCAGCCAGACTGACGCCAACGGCCACACCACCACCCTCACCGAATCCCTGCTGCTGGACGCCGACCCGGCCAACCGGCCGGTACTGCGCATTCACAAAGTCTCCGGGGATAACGTGCTCAACGGCGCGGAGATCCAGAGCGACCAGATTATTTCCGGCAGTTCAGAGAATGTGGAAAGCGGGCAGACCCTGAGCCTGAAAGTGGGCGGCGTGACCTACACCACCCAGGTGCAGGCGGGCGGCGTCTGGTCGCTGGTGGTGCCGGCAGAGGCGTTGGCGGCGTTGGGCAACGGCGGGGAAACGCTGCGCGCCAGCGTGATGGATACCTCCGGTAACCGCGCCACCGCCAGCCGTAATATCACCATCAAGAGCCACCATGATGGCCTGAGCATTGACCCGGTCACCGGTGACAACCTGATCAACGCCGCCGAGGCGGGGGGCGCGATTACCGTCACCGGCCACACCGACGGCGTACAGCGCGGGGCGACGGTGCACCTGACGCTCAACGGTGAACACTACACCGCCAAAGTCGGCCGGGACGGCAGCTGGTCAGTGAAATTACCGGCGGCCGATGTGGCGGTGCTGGAGGAGGGCAGCAGCACGCTGAAGGCGAGCGTTAAAGGCGCGGGCTGGCAAATTTTGCACGCCAAAGCGGTGCTGACCGTGGACACCAGCGCGCCGGAGCTGGCGTTTAACCCGGTCACCGGCGACAACCGGATAAGCCACCAGGAGGCGCAGGCGGGCTTTGCGCTGGCCGGCAGCACCGGTATCGCGGCGGCCGGGCTGTTGGTGCTGGTGGTGCTTAACGGCGTGGAGTATCACGCCATGGTGCAGGAAAGCGGTAACTGGGCGGTCGCGATCCCGGCCGGGGCGCTGGCGGAGCAACCGGCGGGCGACTACCCGCTGACGGTGAGCCTGGCGGACGTGGCCGGGAACCTGACGTCGATAACCCATACCCTGGCGCTGGAGGCGGCCCCGGATGCCGCTGACAGCGACGCCGCGCGGGCCGTCGCCGGCCAGGCGGTGGTGGCGGACACCGCCGACAACACCCTGACCGCCGCGCTGCTCACGCCGGACGCTGCCACGCCGGAGCACAGCACCTACGCCATCGGCGGGCAGACGCTGGATCTCACCCACAGCGGCGGCGAAGCGACAGGCGGCAGCGGCAATGACACCATTGTCCTGCATACGCTGGACTTCCTGCACATCGACGGCGGCAGCGGCACGGATACGCTGTTGCTGGCGGGTACGGATCAGCACCTCGACCTCACCGCGCTCGGGCTGAAGATTGAAAACATCGATATCTTCGATCTCGGCCAGAGCGGCAGCAACAGCCTGACGCTGGGGCTGCACGAGGCAGAAACGGTGCGGGATCAGCCGGAGGAGAGCCTGTTTATCCGTGGGGCAGAGGGCAGCCAGCTCACGCTGGCGGGCGACGGCAGCACATGGGAAACCAGCGGCCAGCGGACGGTGGACGGCCTGCTGTTTGACGTTTACCACCATGGTGCACTGGAAAGCGGCAACGCGCTGGGCGACTTGCTGGTGCAGCACGGCATTCAGGTACAACAGGTGTAATACGCGCCGGGGTAATAAACCACAGGGCCGGGGAAACCCGGCCTCTTTTATGGGAATAGCGCTATGTGAACCTGAACAGTAATAGGGGCGCTTTATTCTCTGATAAAAAAGATAAAATATTCTAATGATTTGTTTGTTATTTTAATGATACCGCTTTTTTATTTTATTACGCCGGCTGTGGAATATTATGCGGGCGCCTGAGGAAAGCTGCCCAATATCAACGGTTAATTGAAAGCATTTAATTTCACCCAATTATTTCTTTCAGGTTTGGCGCATTTACGTAACACGTTTCAGGAGTTTTCTTAGATCTATACCGACTGCTTTTTCCCATAGACTTCCTGTCAGGCCGAAATAGCCGGCCCCTTTATTTTTTATAACAAACACTATTTATCGGTTATCGCGATAACCTCAGCCCGTTTTTGCTTTTTTGCCCGGCATTTTATTACTGCATTTCACCAGTCTGGAAAGAACATCAGGCCGCCGCACAGGGGGCTGTTGGATTAATGCTCGTTGTGCCGTTATTTCGCCCCTGGCGTGCTGGCGGCACAAGAGAGTGATCACCCTTCTTAAAAGAGGCAGTTTATGGCAACCGCAACCAACATTTCCCGTACCTCCGGCACCCTTATCGCCCCCCTGGCCGCCAGCGACCTGATCATCAACCCCCTGTCCGGCGACAACGCCCTCAACGCCGCCGAAGCCGCGCAGCCGCTGGTGGTGAGCGGCACCACCACCCAGACCGCGCCGGGCAGCACCGTCACGGTACTGCTGAATGGGGCCACCTACCTTGCCGCCGTGAACGCGGACGGCAGCTGGAGCACCTCGGTGCCGGTGGAGGGGGTCAGCGCCCTGCCGGACGGCCCCCAGCGCGTGACCGCCACCGTCACGCTGGCGGACGGCAGCAGCCAGAACACGGAAGCCTCGCTGGATGTCCACGTCACTCACCTGCCGCAGGCGACGCTGAACCCGCCCGCCACCCTTAACCTGGCGCAGACGCAAAGTGACCAGACGCTGACCGGCAGCACCGGCGTCAGCGGGGAGGGCCAGAGCGTCAGCGTGGCGCTGAACGGCCAGAACTACAGCGGGCAGGTGGCCGCAGACGGCAGCTGGAGCGTGACGTTGCCGTCCGGCGCGTTGCAGGCGCTGGCGGAGGGCAGCTACCCGCTGAATGTGACGGTCACCGATGCCGCCGGGAACCTCAGCAGCACCAGCGGCAGCCTGCCGCTGGACATCACCGCGCCGCAGCTGGCGATCGACCCGGTCACCGGGGATAACCTGCTGAACCAGCGCGATGTGCAGAACGGCATCACCGTCACCGGCCAGGCCGGTGAGGCGGGCAGTACGGTGAGCCTGACCTTTAATGATCAGGCCTACAGCACCACGGTGGCCGCAGACGGCACCTGGCGCGTCGCTCTCCCGGCCGGCGCCCTGAGCGGCCTGTCGGGCGATTATGCGGTGACGGCCACCACCACCGACGCGGCAGGCAACCCGGCCACCGCCCGCCAGACGGTCACCGTGGACAACAGCGACCTGCCGCGACTGGTGATTACCCCCTTCACCGGCGACAACCAGCTCGACAGCGCAGAGCGTGGCGTGGCGCAGGAGCTGGGCGGCACCACCACCCATGTGGAAGCCGGGCAGGTGGTCACCCTCACGCTGAATAACCACACCTACCTGACCCCGGTGCAGGCGGACGGCAGCTGGAGCCTGATCGTGCCGCAGGCGGATATGTCGCTGTTGCCCACCGGCCCCCTCACGCTCAGCGCCAGCGTGGCGGATGTGGCGGGGAACACCGCCAGCACGCGTGAAACCCTGACGGTGGTGAGTGGTGGGCAGAATGTGGCGATCGATACCCTGGCCGGGGACAACATCCTCAATGCGGCCGAGGCCACCACTGACCTCACCATCAGCGGCGTGGCGCAGGGGCTGGCGGCCGGGAACACCGTCACCGTTACGCTGAACGGCGTAAGCTATACCACCACCCTGACCAGCAACGCCACCGTCACCGGCGGCACCACCTGGCGCACCAGCGTCCCGGCGGCCGATCTGGCCGGGCTGGAGGACGGTACCTACAGCGTCACGGCCGACGTACGCAACAGCAACGGCGACCTGATCACCTCCACGCAGGATCTGCTGGTGGTGGCGAATGCCCAACCGGAACTGCTCAATGACACCCCGTTCGGCGACGGCTACCTGAACGTTGCCGAAGCGGCCGCCGGGCAGACGCTCACCGGCCACACCGGCGTTACCGGCGCGGGGCAGAGCGTCACGGTGACGCTCTCCGGCCAGAACTTTACCGCAACGGTGGATGAGAGCGGCCTGTGGCGCGCCGCCATTCCGGCGGACATCTTGCAGGCGCTGCCCAACGGGCTGGTGAATTACTTCGTCTCCGCCAGTGACGTCGCTGGGAATACCGCCTCCGGCCCCGGGGCCTTTACCGTGGACTTCACCCCGCCGGGGCTGAGCATCAGCCCGCTGACCGCAGACAACATCGTCAATAGCGCGGAGGCACCGCGGGCACTGACCCTGCAAGGCACCTCGGCGGATGTGCCGATCAACACCAGCCTGGGGGCGACGGTGGTGGTCACGCTGAACGGCGAGACCTACACCACCACCGTGACCGAGGACGGCATCTGGACGATCCCGCTGCCGCGCGGCGCGCTGGCCGGGCTGGAGGACGGCAGCTACCCAATCACCGCCACCATCACCGATGACGCGGGCAACAGCACCACGGTCACCGGGGCGGTGACGCTGGCCGCCGGGCCGCTCAACACCCCGGCGATCACCTTTGATGCCTTCGCCGGGGATAACGTGCTGGACGGTGCGGAACAGAACACCGCCCAGTTGCTGAGCGGCCACGCCGATCATGTGGAGGCGGGCCAACTGGTGACGTTGACCCTGAACGGCCGCACCTACACCGCCGCCGTGCAGCCGGACGGCAGCTGGAGCGCCGCGGTGCCCGCCAATGACCTGCGCCTGCTCAGCGACGGCGACATCACGGTGAATGCCAATGTGACCAATATCGCCGGTAACAGCGCCACCGCCGGCGAGAGCTTCACGGTAGACGCCAACCGCGGCGGCATCAGCGTGAACCCGCTGGCCGGGGACAACCTGCTCAACGTGGCCGAACAGGCGGCAGGGCTGACCGTCAGCGGCACCACTTCCGGGGTGCCGGTGGGTAACGAGGTCACGGTGAGCCTGAACGGCCAGAGCTACACCACAGAGACCAACGCGCAGGGGCTCTGGAGCCTGACCATTCCGCCGGAAGCGCTGGCCGGGCTGCCGGACGGCCGCCAGAGCGTCGACGTCAGCACCACAGACGCCGACGGTGACGCGGTCTTTACCCGCGCGCCGCTCAGCGTCTACCTCACCAGCCTGCCGCACCCCACGCTGGATACGCCGTTTGTAGATGGCCGGCTCAACGCCGCGGAACTACAGGCTGACCAGACCCTGACCGGCACCACCGGCCTCACCGGCGCAGGGCAGAGCGTGAGCCTGGCGCTGGGCGGCCTGATCTACACCGGCACCGTGGAGGAGAACGGCGTCTGGCACCTGACGCTGCCGGCCTCTGCCTTCCGTGGGCTGGCCGAGGGCACCACCGCACTGGATGTGATCGTAAGCGATCTGGCGGGCAACACCGCCATTGTCAGCGGGAATGTGCAGGTGGATTTCACCGCGCCGACGCTGGTGGTCAATACCATTGCCGGTGACAACATCGCCAACGCGCGTGAAATGGCCGCAGGCGTCACCCTCAGCGGCAGCGGCTCGGAAGTGGGCGGCGTGGTCAGCGTGACGGTGCTGTTCAACGGCATCACCTATGAGGCCACGGTGCGGCCGGGCGGCGGCTGGAGCCTGCGCCTGCCGCCGGGCGCGCTGGTGAACCTGCCGGATGGCCGTTATGACCTGCAGGTGAGTCTGTCAGACGCGGCGGGGAACAGCGCCAGCGAAGTCAGAACCCTGGTGCTGGATGGCAACGCCGCCACCCTGCCTAGGTTGCGGATCGACACGGTTTCCGGGGATAACCGGCTGCACGGGGCCGACCTGTTCACCGACCAGATCATTACCGGCTCGGCGGATAACGTCGAAACTGGCCGGCAGGTGCAGCTGAAAATCGGCGCGGACACCTACACCACGGTGATTCAGTCAGGCGGGATCTGGTCGATCACCGTGCCGGCTGAGGATCTGGCGGATCTGAACAGCGGGCGTGTCACCCTGCTGGGGCGCGTGACGGATCTCTCCGGTAACATCGCCACCGCCACCCGTTTTGTAAACGTCAATACCGACCGCGCCGGGCTGAGCATCGATCCGGTCACCGGCGACAACCTGATCAACGCCGCAGAGGCGGGCGCGGGCATCGCCCTGAGCGGCCACGCCCTCGGGGTCGCTACCGGCACCGTGGTCAACCTGACGCTGAACGGCCACCGCTACACCGCCCGGGTGGACGCGGAGGGCCACTGGGCAACGACGATCCCGGCGGCCGATGCCGCACAGCTCCCCGACGGCATCCTGTCGCTGGTGGCGCGTTCCGCCAGCCTCAGCAGCGGGCAGCTCTACGCCACCGCCGCGCTGGGCGTGGCGGTGCACACCGTGCCGTCGCCCACGGTGAACACCCTGTTTGCCGATGGCCTGCTGGGCCAGCCTGACGCGGCACAGCCGCTGGGGCAGAGTATCGCCGGGAACACCGGCATAACGGGTAACGGGCAGAATGTGGTGGTCTCCCTGAACGGCCAGCAGATCCACGCCACAGTAGACGCTACCGGTGCCTGGAGCGCCACGCTGCCTGCCGCGTGGCTCACCGGCCTGCCGGACGGCCAGCACAGCGTGACCGTGACGGCCACCGATGCCGCCGGTAACCAGGGGCAGGCGGAAGGCAGCTTCCAGGTGGACTTCACCCCACCGGCGCTGACGCTGGACCCGATCTCCGGGGACAACGTGCTGCTTAACAGCGACACCAACCCCACCATTTCCGGCACCGCCGACATGGACACGGTGGGCCAGAAAGCGGTGGTGACGCTGTTTGGCGTGCCGTACCAGGCGGAAGTGCTGTGGGACGGCAGCTGGGCGCTCTACCTCAGCGGACTGAACCAGATGCCGAACGGCATCTACCCGATCACCGTCAGCGTCAGCGATGCTGCCGGGAACGTCACCACCATCAGGGACGAAATCGAGGTGGCGCGCAACCTCGACCTCGGCATTACCCGTGATGCGCTGGCCGGGGATGACGTGCTGAACGCCGCCGAAATCCAGGTGGATCAGGTGGTCACCGGCCACACCGTGGGCGTGGAGGCGGGGCAGACGCTGACCCTGCGCTTTAACGGCACCAACTACACCACCACTGTCTCCTCCGGCGGCGACTGGCGCGTCACTATCCCGCAGTCGGCGCTGGCCGGGCTGGAGAGCGGGGAGCGGATCATCATCGAGGCGCGGGTCACGGATATCCACGGCAACCCGGCGGTGCAGAGCCGCGCCGCCACGGTGGATCTTGAGCAGGGCGGGCTGGCGCTTAACCCGGTCACCGGGGATAACACCCTGAATGCGGAAGAGGCCGCCGGGGCGGTGGTACTGAGCGGCGTCACGGCCCATGTGGCCGAGGGGGCCGCGCTGGCGCTGACCTTTGACGGCCACCACTACACCACGACGGTGGCGGCCGACGGCAGCTGGCAATTCACCGTGCCCGCCGCGGATGTGGCCGGCCTGCCGGACGGCAGCGTGCCGCTGACCGCCTCGGTCACGGACGTGGACGGCACGCTGATCACCCAGACTGTGGACATCGGCGTGCACATCACGGCGTTGCCCGCGCCGACGCTCGACACCCCGTTTGCGGACGGCGCGCTGAGCGCAGCGGAAGCCGCCGCCGGGCAGGCGCTCTCCGGCACCACCGGCGTCAGCGGGCCAGGGCAGCAGGTCAGCGTGATGCTGGGCGACACGCGCTATAACGCCATCGTCAACAACAGCGGTGCCTGGACGGTAAGCGTCCCGGCGGCCGATCTTCAGGCATTGCCGGAAGGGCGCGCCACGGTGACCGTGACCGCGCGGGATGCGGCAGGCAACAGCCGTGAGGCCACCGGCAATGTGAATGTGGACTTCACGCCGCCCCCCTTGCAGGTGAACCCGGTCACCGGTGACAACCTGATCAGCGCGCGCGAGGTGCAGAGCGGCTTTGCCGTGACCGGCACCACCACGGCCGCCGCTGCCGGGCTGCTGGTGGCGGTGATGCTCAACAGCGTCACCTACCACGCCGCAGTACAGGATGACGGCAGCTGGTCGGTGGCGATCCCGGCGCGCGCGCTGGCGGGGCAGCCGGACGGCAACTACCCGCTGACCGCCAGCCTTGCCGACGCCGCGGGCAACGTCACCACGCTCGAAAATACGGTGACGCTGGGCACACCGCCCGCTGCGGCCACCACCACCGAAAGCACCGTCACCGCAGAGAGCCTGTCAGTGGCGTCAGTCAGCAGCGGGGCGGTGGCGGTGGATCACACCGACAGCACGCTCAGCACCGCCCAGGCCGCGCCTGCCGCCGCAGACGCCCTGCCGGGTGAGGCCGCCTATTCCATCGGCGGGCTGACGCTCGATCTCACTACCCCCGGCAGTGAGGCGGTGGGCGGCAGCGGCAACGACACCTTTGCGCTGCATACCCTCGACATCACACACCTGGCGGGCGGCAGCGGCATCGATACGCTGCTGCTGGCAGGGACGGACCAGCATCTGGACCTGGCCTCACTGGGGCTGAAGGTGGAGCAGGTAGAGATCGTTGACCTGGGCAAGAGCGGCACCAACAGCCTGCGGCTGGATCTCCAGGGCGCGCAAACCCTGACGGACCAGCCCGGCGAAAACCTGTTTGTGCGCGGGGCGGACGGCAGCCAGCTCACCCTGGCGGGCGACGGCAATACCTGGGCCACCACCGGTCAGCGGGTGGTGGACGGCCTGACCTTTGACGTCTACCACAACAGTGCGCTGGAGAGCGGGAATACCCTGGGGGATGTGCTGGTGCAGCACGGTATTCAGGTGCAACAGGGGTAAATCAGACGTGTGATGACCAAAGCCGGGGCAACCCGGCTTTTTTGTGGCCGGAACTGTGCGCGGGATCTCAACGGGAAAAAAGAGAAAGAAACCGTAAACAGATAACCAAAACAGATAGGTTACGGCCCTGCTGACCCCCTGTAGCGCGGCCGCACGCGCCGGCAAATACGATTCAGTCTGCGAAATATATAAATTTAACTGAAGTGTTATCGGGCTGGCTTCAAAAATGATAAAAGTTGTTTTTATTATGTTCGACTTAAGTTAAATTATGATTCATTAAGTTAAATTTGTTTTAAATCAGAAGATTATTTGGAAAATTTAATTGCATAAACCGGTTTATCAGGCTTGATTTTTAAAAAATACCGTCCCGCAATAAATATTTTTTATCTTTTTGATAAATTCTTTTTTAAGCAGAGACGGCTTTTGCCACATATACCTAGAGAGCCACTGATTTAAGAAAGGACTGCTTATCAATAATCAGGGTAACGATAGACATTTTGCTTCTGTTTCTTATTTTGCAATCCCTTGTTGCTGCCGCCACGCCAGATTGAAAAAACAAGCCACGGAATTCCAGGGCTTTTAGTTGATTTCCCCTACTGCATCTCTGCTGCTCAGGACGGGCCATTTTATGTCAGGCCGTTGTTTATGAAAGGGTAAAGCGTGCTGTCATGGGATTTTTTACGACGATTTGGAGAAGAGGCAGCATATGGCAACCGCAAACATCCTTTCCCGCACTTCCGGTGATGTCATTACCCACGTCCCGGACGGCACCCAGACTCTTTCCCTGACTGAATCAAGCATCGTGCGTGTTAACGGCACGCGGGCGCTGGTGGTGCGCTATGAACGGGTCGGCAATGACCTGATCCTGCATATGCAGGACGGCTCAACCATGACCTACCGCAGCTTCTTCCTGAACAATGCAGAAGGGCTGCACAGTGAACTGGTCTTTGATGACGGCACCGGGCTGCTCGACCATGCGGTGTTTGCGGATGCGGCGGCGACAGCGGCCCCTACGGCCGTGGTACCGGCGTTCGCAGCGCTTGACAGCATCGGGCCATTGATTGCCGCCGGCTCTGCCTTTGCGTTGTCTCCGCTGGCACTGGCCGGGATTGGGGCCGTGGCGCTGGGCGGTGGGGTGGCGCTGGCCGCAGGCGGTGGCGGGGGTGGGGGCGGCAGCGCCGGGGACGGGGACGGCGGAGCCGTGACGCCGGGCGCAGCACCGGTCGTCACCCTGACGCCGTTTGCCGCCGATAACCTGCTCAACAACAGCGAGGCGCAGGCCACCCAGACCCTGACCGGCACCGTACAGAATGCCGAAGCCGGCAGCAGCGTGCTGCTGACGCTGAACGGCGTGACCTACAGCGGCGTCGTGGCCGCTGACGGCAGTTTCAGCATCACTGTGCCTGCCTCCGCCCTGCAAGGGCTGGCGGACGGCAGCTACCTGCTCGGCGTGACCGTGACCAATGCCGCCGGGCTGAGCGGACAGGCGACCCTGACGGTGACCGTGGACACCACCGCGCCTGCCGTCACCGTCAATGCCGTGGCCGGTGACAACCTGATTGATGCCACCGAAGCCGCCCAACCCCTGGTGGTCAGCGGCAGCGCCGGTGCCTCTGAGGCGGGGCAGGCCGTCACTGTGACCCTGAACGGCACCGCCTACACCGGCACCGTCAATGCTGACGGCAGCTGGAGTGTGACGATCCCGGCCGGGGCGCTGAACGGGGCCGCCAACGGCACCTATCTGCTGACTACTTCCCTGACCGATGCCGCCGGTAACACCACCACCGTGACCCAGAGCGTGGTGCTGAATACCACCGGGGCCACCCTGCCGACGCTGACCCTGGCCGCCTTTGCCGGGGACAACGTGCTTGACAGCACCGAGGCGCAGATTGCCCAGACGCTGAGCGGCACCACCACCGGCGTGGAAGCGGGGCAGACCGTGACGCTGGTGCTGAACGGCGTCACCTACACCGCTGCCGTGGGCGCGGACGGCAGCTGGAGCACCAGCGTCCCGGCCGCCGATCTGGCCCTGCTCGCCAACGGCAGCAGTACCCTCACCGCCACGGTCACCACGCTGGCAGGGGTACCGGCCGCGGACAGTGAAACCATCACCGTGAACCCCGGCGCAACCCTGCCGACGCTGACGCTGGCCCCGTTTACCGGGGACAACATACTCGACCGTACCGAACTGCTCTCTGACCAGACGCTGAGCGGCACCACCACCGGGGTCGCTGCCGGGCAGACGGTCACCCTGGTGCTGAACGGCGTGACCTACACCGCCGCCGTGGGCGCGGACGGCAGCTGGAGCACCAGCGTCCCGGCTGCCGATCTGGCGCTGCTCGCCAGCGGTACCACCACCCTGACCGCCGGCGTCACCACGCCGGGCGGGGTGGCGGCCAATGCCAGCGCCACCCTGACGGTGGCCGGGCTGCCGACGGTGAACCCGATCGCCGCAGATAACATCATCAACGCCGCGGAGGCGGGCACCGATCTGCTCCTGAGCGGCACCACCGGCCTGCCCGGTGCGGGCCAGGGCGTGACGGTGTCGGTGAACGGCACCCTTTACACCGGCAGCGTGGACGCAGCCGGGAACTGGGCGCTCACGCTGCCGTCCGGCACGCTTCAGGCGTTGCCGCAGGGCACCACCACCCTTGACATCGCCGTGACGGACGCCGCCGGTAACGTGACGCCGCTCGCCGCCACCGTCACCAGCGACACCGCCGCCCCGGTGCTGATGGTTGATGCGGTCGCCGGTGACCAGACCATCAACATCGCCGAGGCGCAGAGTGACATCATCGTCAGCGGCACCACCTCTGACCCCAGCGCGCCCCTCAGCGTGACGCTGAACGGCGTGAGCTATACGCCGGTGATTGCCGCCGACGGCAGCTGGACGGCGACTATCCCGGCCAACACCCTGACGTACCCCACCGGCACCTACCCGCTGGTGGTCACCACCACCGATGCCGCCGGTAACCCGGCCAGCGTCACCCAGAACCTCTACCTGCATGCCGACCCGGCCGCCGCCCCCACCGTGAGCCTGGACCCGTTCGCCGGGGACAACACCGCAGACGGCGCGGAACTGGGCGTGGCACAGGTGCTCAGCGGCACCACCACCAACATGGAAGCCGGGCAGACCTTGTCGATCCTGATCGGGCCGTCGCTGCTGCGCACGGCGGTGGTGCAGGCCGACGGCAGCTGGCGGCTGACGCTCACGGCTGCCGAGCTGGGCGACCTGTCGCCCGGCACCACGGACATCACGGTGCAGGCCACCGACGCCGCCGGTAACCCGGTCAGCGCCACCAGCAGCGTCGGCATTATCCCGACGCAGGGCGGGGTGGCGATTGCCGCCGTCACCGGCGATAACCTGATCAACGCCGCCGAGGCCGCCGCCGGGGTGACGTTGCAGGGCAGCACCCAGAATGTGCCCGAAAACAGCGTGGTCACCGTGACGCTGAACGGCATCACTTACACCGCCACCACCCAGGCGGACGGCAGCTGGAGCCTGGAGGTACCGGCCGCCGATGCGCAGGCGCTGGTGGACGGCAGCTATCCGGTGACCGCCGCCACCACCGACAACAACGGCACGGCTGTGACCACCACCACCACCGTGACCACCGTCATCACTACCTTGCCGGTGGTGACGATTAACCCGCCGCTGGGCGATGGCGTGCTGAACCTGGCGGAAGCCGCCATGGACCAGACGCTCACCGGCAGCACCGGCGTGGCCGGGGCAGGGCAGAGAGTGACCCTGACCCTGGGCAATGTGGCCTATAACGCCACTGTCGCCGCTGACGGCAGCTGGAGCCTGGTGGTACCGGCCGCTGATTTGCAGGCACTCTCCAGCGGCAGTGTGCCGTACAGCGTGCTGGCAACCGACGCCGCAGGCAACAGCAACACCCTGACCGGCAGCCTGCCGGTTGATTTCGGTGCCCCGACCCTGACCCTGAACCCGGTCGCCGGGGACGGCATCCTCAACGGCGCAGAACAGCAGGTGGCGCAGATCCTGAGCGGCACCGCGTTTGGCGTGGAGGCCGGGCAGAGCGTCACCGTGACCCTGAACGGCGTGAATTACAGCGCCCCGGTGCTCGCCGGCGGCAACTGGCAGGTAGAGATCCCGGCCGCCGATCTGGCGCTGCTCACCAATGGCGGCGTGACCCTGACCGCCACCGTGGCGGATGCGGCGGGCAACAGCGTCACCGAAAGCCAGACGCTGATTGTGAATAACACCCTGGGCGGGCTGGCGGTTGACCCCGTCGCCGGGGATAACCGCATCAACGCCGCGGAAGCCACCGCGCCGCTGGTGCTCACCGGCAGCGCCGCCAATGTGGCGGAAGGCAGCCCGGTCACCGTGACGCTGAACAATGTCACCTATACCGCTGCCGTGGGCGCGGACGGCCGCTGGGCCGTCACCGTGCCGGTGGCTGACGTTGCCGCCCTGCCGGACGGCACCAATACCCTGACGCTTAGCGCCACCGATGCGGGCGGCACCGCGCTCAGCAGCAGTGTGGATCTCGACACGCGCATCACCACGCTGCCGGCACCGGTCGCGGATGCGCCGTTCGGCGACGGCACCCTGAGCGGGCCGGAAGCGGCCGTTGACCAGACGCTGACCGGCACCACCGGCGTCACCGGCACCGGGCAAACGGTGGTGGTTAACCTGAATGGCGTGGACTACGCGGCCACCGTGCAGGCGGACGGCAGCTGGAGCGCCACCGTCCCGGCCGCCGATTTGCAGGCGATCCCGGCGGGCAGTGCCACCCTGACCGTGACCGCCACTGACCCGGCCGGTAACAGCGACAGCAGCACCACGCCGGTCACCGTGCTCGGCAGCAGCAACCTGATCGCCATCGACCCGGTCACCGGTGACAACCTGGTGAATGCAGACGAGGCGGCGGGCGGCATCACCCTGAGCGGCACCGCCGACAGCCTGCCGGCCGGTTCCACCCTGACCCTGACCCTCGCCGGGCAGACCTACACCACCACCACTGCGGCCGACGGCAGCTGGACGTATGACGTGCCGGAAGCGGATGTGCTGGCCTGGACAGGCAACCCGGTGACGCTGGTGGTCGCCGCGCCGGACGGCACCAGCAGCAGCGTGGAGATTGGCAACTACGTCACTAACCCGGCGGCCCCGACCTTTGATGTGCCGTTCGGCAATAACGTCCTGAACATTGAGGAAGCGGCGGTTGACCAGCTGCTGACCGGCACCACCGGCATCACCGGCGCAGGGCAGACGGTTTCCGTGACGCTGGGCGACACCGCCTACCCCGGCAGCGTGGACGCAAACGGCAACTGGACGGTGACCCTGCCGTCTGCCGCGTTGCAGGCGCTGGCGGACGGCTCCACCCCGATTGAGGTTACCGTGAGCGATGTGGCCGGCAACAGCGCCACCGTTTCCCAGACCCCGACCGTGGCGCTGACCGCGCCGACGCTGACGGTAGCCACCGTCGCCGATGACAACGTGATTAACTATGCCGAGGCGCAGGCGGACATCGCCGTGAGCGGCACCGCCTCCCTGCCGGACACCACGGTTACCCTGACGCTGGGCGGCCAGACCTTCACCACCCAGACCAACGCGGACGGTGACTGGACGCTGGCGCTGGCGGGCGGCACCCTCAGCGCGGGCGGCGCGTTCCCGGACGGCACCTACCCGCTGGCGGTCACCGTCACCGACAGCAACGGCAACAGCACCACCACCACGCAGAACGTGCTGATCAATGCGGATGCGGACTCCCTGCCGACCCTGACGGTGGATGCCGTCAGCGGCGATAACCAATTGACCGAGGCCGAGCACCAGGTGTCGCAGACCCTGAGCGGCACCACCACTAACGTCGACCCCGGCCAGATCGTGACCGTGACACTCAATGACCAGACTTACACCGCCACCGTGCAGGGGGACGGCAGCTGGAGCGTGATTGTGCCGGCCGCCGAGGTGGCCGCCCTGCCTGCCGGGGCCAGCACCGTGGTCGCCAATGTCAGTGACAGTGCCGGTAACCCGGCACCCACCGCTGAGCAGGGCATCACCGTGGACGACGCCCAGGGCGGCATCGCGATTGATACGGTGGCCTCGGATAACCGCGTCAATGCCGCCGAGGCCAGCGAAGATCTGGTGGTGCAGGGCACCACGGCCAACGTGGCGGACAATACCCCGGTGGTGATGACCTTCGCCGGGCGGAGCTTTTTCAGCCGCGTACAGAGCAGCAGCTGGAGTGTGGTCGTTCCGGCTGAGGTGGTGCAAGAAGTGGGGGACGGCACTGTGGTGGCGACGGCCACCACCACCCAGACAGACGGTACCACTGCCACCAACGAACAGCCGGTTTCGCTGTATGTGAACCCGGTGCCGGTGGCCTCCCTCGACACGCCGTTTGGTGACGGCTACCTCAGTGCGCAGGACATCACCACCCCGCAGACCCTGACCGGCCGCACCGGCGTCACCGGGGCCGGGCAGACCATCAACCTGACGCTGGCGGACATCCCGCTGACCGGCACGGTGGATAATGACGGTGTCTGGCGCGTTACGGTGCCGGTAGAGGTGCTGCAACAGCTGGCGGAAGGGAATGTGGCGATTAACGTGGAGGTGCAGGTACAGGATGCGGGCGGCAACACCAGCAGCACCACCGGTAACGCGGTGGTGGATCTCACCGCCCCGGTGGTCACCATCGATACCCTGGCGGGGGATGACATCCTCAATGCCGCCGAGCAGGCGGTACCGCTGGTGGTCAGCGGCACCGCCACCGGCGGCGTGGAAGGGCAGACGGTGACCGTCACGCTGAACGGCGTCACCTATACCGCCACGGTACAGGCCAGCGGCAGCTGGCAGCTCACGGTTCCGGCCGCCGATCTGGCGGCACTCACCAACGGCGGGCTGACCGTCACTGCCACGGTAAATGATCTGGCCGGTAACCCCGGCACCGCCAACCATGTGCTGATCGTCAATACCACCCTGGGCGGCATCGCGATAGATGCCATCGCCGGGGACAACGCCCTCAGCGCCGCCGAGGCGGGCCAGCCGCTGGTCATCAGCGGCACCACCGCCAACGTCACGCCCGGCAGCAGCGTCAGCGTGGCCGTGGCGGGCACCACTTACACCGGCACGGTCAACGCTGACGGCAGCTGGGCGGTCACCGTTCCGGCCGCAGCCGTGGGCGCGCTGCCGGATGGCCTGAACAGCGTCACTGCCACCGTCACCGATGCGGGCGGCACCGGCGAGACGGCCACCGCCACCCTGGATGTGCATATCACCAACCTGCCGCAGGCGGCGCTGGATGCCCCGGCCACCCTGAACGCTGACAGCGCGCAGGCCGATCTGGCGATCACCGGCACGTCCGGCGTCAGCGGCGACGGCCAGAGCGTCACCCTGACGCTGAACGGCCAGAGCTTCACCGGGCTGGTGGGCAGCGACGGCACCTGGCGCGTGACCCTGCCTTCTGCCGCCCTGCAGGCGCTCACCGACGGCGACTACCCGCTGACGGTGACCCTGACCGATGCGGCGGGCAATACCAGCACCGCCACCGGCAGCCTGCCGGTGGATGTCACCGCGCCGCAACTGGCGATAGACCCGATCACCGGGGACAACCTCCTCAACCAGACGGATGTGCAGGCCGGGATCGCCGTGACCGGGCAGTCGGATGATATCGACGGCACCGTCACCGTGGCCTTCAATGACCAGACCTTTACGGCCACCGTGGGCGCAGACGGCAGCTGGAGCGTGGCGATCCCGGCCGATGCGCTGGCCGGGCTGGACGGACGCTACCCGCTGACCGCCACCCTGACCGATGCGGCGGGCAACCCGGCTACCTTCAGCCAGACGGTGACGGTCGACGCCACCGATCTGCCGCAACTGACCCTGGATCCGTTCACCGGCGACAATCAGCTGGACAGCGCTGAACGCGGCGTGGCGCAGACCCTGAGCGGCACCACCACCAACGTGGAAGCCGGGCAGACGGTCACCGTCACCCTGAACGGCACCACGTACACCACCACGGTGCTGGCGGACGGCAGCTGGAACCTGATTGTCCCGGCGGCGGATCTGGCGCTGCTCGGCACCGGCCCGGCCACGCTGAGCGCCACAGTGACCGACCTCGCCGGGAACAGCGTCACCGCCGATGAAACCTTTACCGTGGTCACCGGCCAGGAAGGGGTGGCGATCGACACCCTCTCTGAGGACAACTTCCTCAATGCGGAGGAAGCCGCCGCGCCGCTGGTGGTCAGCGGGGTGGTGGTGGGCGTGCCCGAAGGCAACACCGTCACCGTGACCCTGGATGGCGTGACCTACACCGCCACCGTGAATGCGGATTCAACCTGGCGCGTGGAGATCCCCACGGACGATCTGGCCGCGCTGGCCGACGGCACCTACAGCGTGACTGCCCAGGCGCTCGACAACAACGGTGCCACCGTGACCGCGGCCCACGATCTGGTGGTGCTGATCAATAACCTGCCGCAGCCGCTGAGCACCACCCCGTTCGGCGACGGCTACCTGAATATCAGTGAAGCCGCCGCCGGGCAGGTGCTGGCCGGGCAGACCGGCGTGACCGGCACCGGGCAGACCGTCACCGTGACGCTCGCCGGGCAGAACTTTACCGCCACCGTGGATGAGAACGGCCTCTGGAGCGCCGCCATCCCGGCGGAAGTGTTGCAATCGCTCACCAACGGGCTGGTGAATTACACCGTGACCGCCAATGACGCCGCAGGCAACAGCGGCACCAGCACCGGTGCCTTTACCGTGGACTTCACCGCGCCGGGGCTGAACATCAGCCCGCTGACCACCGACAATATTGTGAATATCACGGAGGCTGCCGGGGAGCTGACGCTGCGCGGTACCTCGGCGGACATCCCGCTGAACGGCACGGACGGGGGCACGGTGGTCGTCACACTGAATGGCGAAACCTACACCACCACGGTGACGGAAGAGGGCACCTGGAGCGTGCCGCTGCCGGCCGGGGCGCTGGCCGGGCTGCCGGACGGCAATTACCCGATCACCGCCGCCATTACCGATGATGCAGGCAACAGCACCACCGTGACCGGGTCAGTGACCCTGGCCACCGATCCGGCCAATGCGCCGCAGCTCACCCTGAACCCGTTTGCCGGTGACAACCTCATTAACGGGGCCGAGCAGAACACCACCCAGCTGCTGAGCGGCACCGCCACCAACGTGGAGGAGGGGCAGGTGGTGACCCTGACCCTGAACGGCCGCACCTATACCGCCACCGTGCAGCCGGACAACAGCTGGAGCACCACGGTGCCGGCCAACGACCTGCGCCTGCTGGGCAACGGCACCACCACCCTCAGCGCCAGCGTGGAGAACGTGGCGGGCAACAGCGGCACTGCTGACACCACCCTGACGGTTAACCTCGACCAGGGCGGCCTTAGCCTGAACCCGCTGGCCGGGGACAACCTGCTCAACGCAGAGGAGGCGGCCAACGATCTGGTGGTCAGCGGCACCTCGCTGGATGTGCCCGCCGGGACCACCATCAGCGTGGCGTTTAACGGCGAAACCTACACCACCCAGGCCAATGAACAGGGTGTCTGGAGCATCACCGTGCCGTCGGCGGCGCTGGCGCTGCTGCCGGACGGCCCGCAGACCGTGGCGGTGACCAGCACAGACAGCGCCGGGAACGCGGTCACCACCAGCACCACGCTCACGGTCTACCTGAATGCCCTGCCGGCCCCGGCGCTGAACCTGCCGTTTGGCGATGGCGTGCTGAACGCGGCAGAAGCGCAGGTTCCGCAGACCCTGACCGGCACCACCGGCATTACCGGGGCCGGGCAGAGTGTCAGCCTGAACCTGGGCGGCACGATCTACACCGGCACCGTGGATGAAAACGGCAACTGGAGCCTGACCTTACCGGCGCAGGCGATGAGTGACCTGCCGGACGGCACCACGACACTGCCGATCACCGTGAGCGATCTGGCGGGCAACACCGCCACCCTCAACGGCAGCGTGCAGCTGGACTTCACCGCACCTGTGGTGGTGGTCAACCCGATTGCCAATGACAACATCGCCAACGCCGCCGAAATCGCTGCCGGGGTGGTGGTCAGCGGCAGCGGCTCGGAAGTCGGGGATGTGGTCACCGTGACTATCCTGTTCAACGGCATCTCCTATGACGCCATTGTGCAGCCGGGCGGCGGCTGGAGCCTGACCCTGCCGCCGGCTGCGCTGGCCAACCTGCCGGACGGCAACTATGACCTGTCGATCAACCTGACCGATGCGGCCGGCAACACCTCAGTGCTGATCCAGACCCTGGTGCTGGACGGCGCGACAGAAAACCTGCCGGTGCTGACCATCAACCCGGTCACCGGGGATGACATCCTTAACGGCGCGGAAATCCAGAGTGCGCAGCTTATCAGCGGGGTTGCGCAGAATGTGGAAAGCGGCCAGCTGGTGCAGGTGACGCTGGGCGATAATACCTATACCGCGCAGGTGCAGGCGGGCGGCGTCTGGTCAGTGAGTGTTCCGGCGGCCGATCTGGCGCTGCTGGGCAACGGCGGGCAGACGATCAGCGCCGGGGTGGTAGACGTGGCCGGGAACCTGACCACCGCCAGCCGCCCGATCACCCTGAACACCGCGCTGGGCGGCCTGAGCATCGACCCGGTCACCGGCGATAACCTGATCAACGCCGCCGAGGCGGGGGCCGCCATCACCCTGAGCGGCAATACCGCCAACGTGGCGCAGGGGGCCACCGTCACCCTGACGCTGAACGGCCTCACCTACACCACCACCGTGGGCGCGGACGGCAGCTGGACGGCCACCGTCCCGGCGGAAGATACGGCGCTGCTCGCTGACGGCAGCCTGCTGCTGACGGCTACCGTCACGGATAACGGCGGCACTGAGCAGACCGCCAATGTCACCCTGGGCGTGTTTACCACGCCGGTGCCGGAACCCACCGTCAACACCCTGTTTGCCGACGGCATACTGAGCAGCAGCGAAGCGGCCGAGAGCCTGGGGCAGAGCATTGCCGGTAACACCGGGATCACCGGGAACGGCCAGACGGTGGTGGTTACCCTGGCCGGCCAGCAGATCAATGCCGTGGTGGACAACACCGGGGCCTGGAGCGCCACGCTGCCCAGCAGCCTGCTGAGCGGGCTGGACGGCGGCAGCAACAGCCTGACCGTGGTGGCGACCGACGCCGCGGGGAACACCAACCAGATCCAGAGCACCTTCCAGGTTGACTTCACCCCGCCGACCCTGACGCTGGACCCGATCGCGGGTGACAATATCCTGATCAACAGCGACGTGAATACCGCGATTACCGGCACCACCAACGCCGTGGGCCAGACGGTAGTGGTGACGATTTTCGGCGTGCCTTACCAGGCCGAAGTGCTGGAAGACGGCAGCTGGTCGCTGTTCCTCAGCGGCCTGAACCAGATGCCGAACGGCACTTACCCGGTCATCGTGAGCGTCACGGATGTTGCCGGTAACGTCACCACCCTGGCCGATGAGCTGCAGGTGGCGCGCAACCCCGACATTGCCATCACCCGTGACGCCTTCACCGGCGATGACGTGCTCAATGCCGCCGACGTGCAGGTTGACCAGGTGGTAACCGGCAGCACCGTGGGCGTGGAGTCGGGCCAGACCCTGACCCTGCGCTTTAACGGCACCGATTACACCACCACCGTGACCTCCGGCGGCGGCTGGAGCGTCACTATCCCGGAATCAGAGCTGGCCGGGCTGGCGAACGGCGAACAGGTGATCATTGAAACACGCGTCAGCGACGTGTACGGCAACCCGGCGGTGCAGAGCAGTTCGGTCACGGTGAACCTGGATCAGGGCGGCATCGCCTTTGACCCGGTCACCGGCGACAACTACATCAATGCGCAGGAGGCCACGGGTGAGATTGTGCTCAGCGGCACCACCGCCAATGTGGCCGACGGGGCGACGCTGGCGCTGACCTTTGACGGCCAGAGCTACACCACCACCGTGGCCGCTGACGGCAGCTGGCGCTTCACCGTGCCGGCCGCCGATGTGGCCGCCCTGCCGGAGGGCGATGTGCCGCTGACCGCCACCGTCACGGATCTGGGCGGCACGGAACTCATCCAGACCCAGGACGTCGGCGTCCATATCACCACCCTGCCGGCCCCGGCGCTCAGCACGCCGCTGGGTGACGGTTTCCTCGGCACGGCGGCGGCCGGGCAGGATCAGTACCTCTCCGGCTCCACCGGCATCAGCGGGGCTGGGCAGACGGTATTTGTGACCCTACGCTCCTTCCGCTACAGCGCCCGGGTGAACAGTGACGGCAGCTGGACGGCGACCCTGCCGGCAGAAGACCTGCAAACGCTGCCGGAGGGCAGCACCCCGATCGTGGTCACGGCCAGCGACATCGCCGGGAACACGGTCACCACCACCAGCGCCATTACGGTGGACTTCACCGCCCCGGTGCTGGCTGTGGCGACGGTGGCGACTGACAATGCGGTAAGCGCCGCTGAAGCCCAGCAGCCCTTTACCGTGAGCGGCACCGCACCGGCCGGGGAGGCGGGCCAGACCGTGACCGCCACCCTCAACAGCGTCAGCTATACCACGGCGGTGCTGGCAGACGGCACCTGGGCGCTGGAGATCCCCGCCGGGGCGTTGGCCGGCCAGCCGGACGGCAGCTACCCGCTCGTCGTGACCCTGACGGATGCGGCGGGCAATGCCAGTACCAGCACCACCGCCCTGACGCTGGCGGCCACCCTGCCGCAGCCGCAGGTGGATACCCCGCTGCAAAACAGTTACCTCAATGCTGCTGAGGCCGCCACCGCGCAGACTTTCTCCGGCAACAGCGGGGTGGCGGGCAGCGGCCAGAGCGTGATAGTGAACCTCAATGGAGCGGACTACCCGGCCACCGTGGATGCAGACGGCAACTGGACGCTGACGCTGCAACCGGCGGTGTTGCAGGCGCTGCCGGCCGGCACCCAGCCGATGCTGGTCACCGTGACCGATGCCTACGGCAACCAGGGCAGCATCGAGAGTGCGCTGATTGTGGATTACAGCGCCCCGGCGCTGAATGTGACGCCGGTCGCCGGGGATAATACCCTGAATGCCGCCGAGCTGACGGGCAGCGTGCTGTTCACCGGCACCACCGGGGCAACGGAAGCGGGGCAACTGGTCACCCTGGACTTCAATAACCAGACTTACCAGACGCAGGTGCAGGAGGACGGCAGCTGGAGCATTACCCTGCCGGCCGCCGTCAGCCAGACGCTGGCGGACGGCACCTACCCGGCCACCGTGACCCTGCTGGACGCGGCGGGCAATACCGCCGTGCAGACCCTCTCAGTGGTGGTGGCCGCGTCCGCCGCCGCGTTGCCGACCCTGACGGTGCTCACAGTCAGCGGTGACAACTATGTCAACCAGGCGGAAGCCGCGGCGGATGTGACGGTGACCGGCAGCAGTACCAACCTTGCCGCCGGGCAGCCGGTGACGGTGACGCTGGCGGATCAGACCTTTACCGGCACCGTTGCCGCGGACGGCACCTGGAGCGTGATTGTGCCTTCCGCGGCGGTGGCGGCGCTGGGTGACGGTACCCAGAGCTTCACCGTGAGCGCAGCTGACGTGGCGGGCAACCCGGCCAACAACATCGGCCAGTTCACGCTGGTGGCGCAGGCCGCCAGCCTGCCGGCGGTGAGCCTCGATCCGGTCAGTAATGACGGGGTGATCAACGCGCAGGAGGTGCAAAATGCCCTGACGCTCACCGGCAGCAGCCAGAACGTGCCGGAGGGCAGTACGCTGACCATTGGCCTCAGCGGCCTGCTGACTTACACCGCCACCGTGAATGCAGACGGCAGCTGGAGCGTGCTGGTGCCGTCTGCGGATCTGCAGACCCTGCCGCAAGGGGCCAACAGCGTCACCGTGACCGGCAGTGATGTGGCGGGTAACCCGGCCACCGGCAGCGAAAATTTCACCGTGGATACCGCCCTCCCGCTGCTCAACGTCACCACCAGCCTCGGCGCAGATGCCACCCTCAACCAGGCCGAAGCGCTGGCCGGGCTGGTGGTAAGCGGCACGGCGGAAGCCGGGCTGCCGGTTAACGCCACCCTGAACGGCATCACCTACAGCGTGGTGTCTGCCTCTGACGGCAGCTACAGCCTGACCATCCCGGCCGGTGACCTGCAACAGTTGCCGGACGGCGTGACCACCCTGGACATCACCCTCACCGACGCCAGCGGTAACCTCACCGCCCAGGAGTTGCCGGTGACGGTCGCCATCAATACCCTGCCGGCGCTGACACTGGACACGCCGTTTGGTGACGGCCTGCTGAACGCCGCCGAGGCGGCCACCGCGCAGGTGCTGAGCGGCACCACCACCAACCTCACCGCCGGTACGCCGGTGACGGTGACCATCGGCAGCCTGTCGTTTGCCGCCACCGTCAATGCCGATAACACCTGGAGTGTGACGATCCCGGCCAACACCCTGACCCCGCTGGGCGACGGCGCAGAGCAGGTGCTGGTGTCGGCGGCCGATGTCGCCGGTAACCCGGCCAGCGCCAGTGCCAGTGCAGAATTGCTGGTGACGGCGCTGCCGGTTGCCGCGATCGCCACGCCGTTTGTCACCGGGCAACTCAATGCCGCGACGGCGGCCACCGATCAGGTGATCAGCGGCTCGACCGGCGTGACCGGCAGCGGCCAGACCGTGACCCTGACGCTGGACGGTGAGCCGGTTACCACCACGGTAGATGAGAGCGGCCTCTGGAGCGCCACGCTGACGTCCGCCCAGCTCAGCGCACTGAGTGACGGCACCCACACGCTGGATGTGACGGTGGCTGACCGCGCGGGGAATACCTCCTCAAGCGCCACCGCCTTTACCGCCATCGTCAATAACCTGCCGGACATCACCTTCAACCTGCCGTTTGGGGACGGCATCATCAATGCCGCCGAGGCGGCGCAGGGCGGCGCGCTGAGTGGGAACACCGGCATCAGCGGTGTGCAGACGGTGGTGGTAAACGTGAACGGGACGCTCTACCCGGCGGACGTTGACCCCACCACCGGCGACTGGTCACTGACGCTGTCACCGGCGCTGCTGACCACGCTGCCGGACGGCGCATGGCCGGGTTCTGTCACCGTGACGGACGCCGTGGGGAATACGTCAACCCTGAGCGGCGACCTGTTTATTGCCATCAATAACCTGCCGGTGGCCAGCCTGAACGCGCCGTTCGGTGATGCGCAGCTCAATATTGCCGAAGCCGCGGCCGGGCAGACCCTGAGCGGGAAAACCGGCCTCAACGCGGACGGGCAGACCGTCACCGTGGCGATTGACGGCGGCACGCCGCTCACCGCCGGCGTGACCACTAACGGTGACTGGACGCTGGACCTGACCCCCGCGCAGTTGCAGGCGCTCTCTGACGGTACGCACAGCCTGCTGGTCACCGCCACGGACTACGCCGGTAACACCAGCACCACCTCGCTCGGCTTTGTCGCCAGCCTGACCGCGCTTGACCCGGTGGTTGATACACCGTTCACCGACGGCGTGCTTAATATCGCCGAGGCGGCCGGGGTAGTGACCATCACCGGGAATACCGGTGAGGTGGGCGTGGGCCAGGGTGCGCAACTGACGCTCGACCTGGACGGCATCAGTTACCCCGGCACGGTGGACGCGCAGGGCAACTGGACGGTGACCCTGCCGGCCGGGGCGCTGAGCGGCCTGCCGGACGGACAGCATGAACTGGATATCACACTGGTGGATCAGGCCGGCAACGTCGCCACCGATGTGCTGGCCTTTACCGCAGCCCTGACCGCGCCGCTGCCGGCCTTCTCGGTGACCACCGGCGAGGGCGTGATTAACGCCGCCGCCGTGGCCAACGGCATTGTGATGAGCGGCACCACCGGCGCCACCGGCGCCGGGCAGACCGCCATCGTGACGCTGGGCGGCACCCCGTACACCGCCACCGTGGCCGAGGACGGCAGCTGGACACTGCCGCTCTCCTCTGCCCAGCTCGGCGCACTCGGGCAGGGCGACCAGCCGCTAATCCTGAACGTGACGGACAGCGCAGGCAACACCGCCACCCTGAATGACAGCGTGCGGGTCGATACCACCGTTCCGGCGATTGAGTCGCTGGTGTTCTCGGCGGGCGATACCCTGGACTACGTCGAAAGCTTCACCACCCAGACCCTGAGCGGCACCACCACCAGCGCCGAAGCGGGGGACATCATCACCGTGAGCATCGGCGATGCGACCCAGAGCGGCGTTGTGGACGCGGACGGCAGCTGGTCGGTGAACCTGACCCCGGCGCTGCTGGCCGGGCTGGATGAGGCCGGGGCGATTGGTGTCGCCATCACTGACCTGGCGGGCAACACCAGCAACACCAGTTTGCCGGTGGCGGTGGATCTTACCCCGCCGGCCGCGCCGGCCGTGGCCGTCGTGGCATTGGGCGGGGATAACATCATCAACGCATCGGATGCGCAGACCCTGTTCCTGACCGGCCGCTTCTTCCGGCTGGCGACCGGCAGTGCCGGTACCGTCACCGTGACCCGTGCAGACGGCACGGTGCTCGGCACCACGCCGATTTCCGGCACTGACGGTGAGTGGAGTGTCGGCATCGCCAACACCGCCGCCAACCTGCCGGACGGTACCCAGGCGTTGACGGTGACGCTGGCGACCGCCACCACCACCCTGACCAGCACCACCACCGTGCTGGTCGACCGCACCGCGCCGACCCTGACGCTGGACCCGTTCACCGGCGATAACACCCTGAACGCCGGTGAGCTGACCAGCAGCCAGACCCTGAGCGGTACCGCCTCGGCAACGGAAGCCGGGCAGACGGTGACGCTGACGCTGGATGGCAACACCTTCCGCGCCGTGGTGCAGGCGAACGGCACCTGGTCAACGACTGTGCCGTCTTCCGCCTTGCAGGCGCTCACCGACGGCAGCTACCCGATTACCGCCACCGTGACTGACGAGGCGGGCAACACCACCACCCAGACGCAGACCCTGACGGTAGACACCGCCGCGCCGCTGATTACCGTGGCGGCGCTGGCCGGGGATAACATCCTGAATGCTGCCGATATCCTGACCACACAGGTGCTGACCGGTACCGCCGCCGGGGCAGAGGGGCAGACCATCGGCCTCTACCTCGGCGACGGCAGCCCGCTCGCCACCGCCGTGGTCAGCCAGACCGGCACCTTCAGCCTCGACCTGACGCCGGAAGTGCTCGGCAGCCTGACGGAAGGCGCGCTGGTATTTGGGTTGCGCGTGGGTGACGAGGCCGGGAACACCACGGCTGCCACCGTCACCGTGAACAAAGTGGTCAACAGCGCGCTGAACCTGGTGGTGGATTCGGTGTTTGGCGACAACACCCTGAATGCGCTGGATACCGCCGTGGCGCAGACCATCAGCGGGGTGGCGACCTCTGCCGGGATTGGCGCTACCGTGGCCGTGACTCTGGGCGGCACCACCCTGACGGCAGACGTCGGCCAGAACGGCCAGTGGGCGATTGTGGTGCCGCCGAATGTGCTCGGGCTGCTCAGTGACGGCAACCTGGCGCTGGATGTCACCCTGACCGACGCGGCCGGGAACACCCGCACGGTCGGGGAAACTGTGACCGCCATCATCAATGATGTGCCGGTGGTCGGGGAGCTTACCGGGCTGTTTGGCGGCGATAACCGCATTAACGTCGCGGAAGCGCTGGCCGGGCAGACCCTCAGCGGGGTGATTGACGCCGCCGCCGGCTCGACCGTGACCGTGACGCTGGGGACCCGCGCCTATCAGAGCCTGGTGGGGGCGGGCGGCAGCTGGAGCGTGACCCTGCCGTCCGCTGACCTGTCGGCGCTGGCGGTGGGTAACCTTGCGCTCGGCCTCAGCGTGGTTGACCCGGCGGGCAACGTCGCCACCGGCTCCACCACCATTGGCGTCTTCAATACCCAGCCGACCATTACCCTGAACCCGATCTTCGGCAACGGCCTGCTCAATATCGCCGATACGTTAGTGAACCAGACCATCAGCGGGGTGGTGAACAACGCCGCGCCCGGCAGTACCGTGACGCTCGCCATCGGCAACAGTACCCTGAGTGCCGTCGTGGGCAATAACGGCAGTTTCAGTGCGGTGGTGACGCCGGATATTCTCAGCACCCTGACCAGCGGCACCCTGACGGTAGGGGCGACCCTGAATGGGCTGGCGGGCAATACCGCGACCGCCAGCGCAGCGGTCACGGTGGATGTCACCGCACCGACCATTACCCTGAACCCGCTGTTTGGTGACGCCTTGCTGAATGCGGCAGATGCCACCGTCAACCAGCTGATTGGCGGTACCATCGCCAATGCGGAGGCGGGCTCACGGGTGGTGGTTTCCATCGGCAGCCAGCAGTATGTCACCACCACCGCAGCCGACGGCACCTTCAGCCTGGCGCTGACGCCGTCAGTGCTGCGCACCCTGACAGACGGCACCCTGTCGGTGGGCGTCAGCGTCACCGATGCCGCCGGCAACACCAGCAGCACCACCGGCTCGGCGCTGGTGGGCATCAATACGCTGCCGACCATCACCCTCAACCCGGCGTTTGGCGGCGATAACATCCTGAACGTGCTGGAAGCGCTGACCACCCAGACCATCAGCGGTACCGTGGGGAACGTGGCCGCCGGCAGCACGGTACGGATCAACGTCGGTAATATCGTGACTACCGCCACCGTGGGGCAGAACGGCAGCTTCAGCGCGCAACTGACGCCGGATGTGCTCGGCACGCTGCTTTCCGGTAACCTCACCGTGGGCGTCTCGGTGACAGACCCGGTCGGTAACATCGCCAGCGCCAGCGTCGGCGCGGTGATCGGCCCGCGTGTGACCCCGACCGTGACGCTGAACACCATCTTTGGTGACGGCGTGCTGAGCGCGGCGGATCTTGCCTCCGCGCAGACTATCAGCGGGACCACCACCAACGCCGCCACCGGGTCGGCCATCAGCGTCACGCTGGGCGGCACCACCTATACCACCACCGTGGGCAGCAGCGGTACCTGGTCACTGAGTGTGCCGGCCGGCAGCCTGACGGGGCTGGCCAACGGTACCCAGACGGTGAACGCCACGGTCACTGACCCCTATGGGACGACCGGCACCGCCAGCCGCACGGTCAGCGTGATCGCCCAGACCCCGCCGACGGTGACCCTGTCGTCGGTGTTTGGGGATAACGCCATCAGCGCCACCGATGCACGCCAGGCACAGACCATCAGCGGCACCGCCACCAACGCCGAAGGCTCGACGCTGCGCGTCACGCTGGGCGGCACCACCTATACCACTACCGTGGGCAGCAGCGGTGCCTGGAGTGTGTCGGTGCCGGCGGCGGCACTGGCGGCACTGGCTGACGGGACGTACACCGTGAGCGCCAGCGTCACCAACGCCGCCAACAACACCGGCAGCAGCACGGCCGGGGTGTCAGTGATCACCCATACCCAGCCGACCATTACCCTGGGCAGCGTGTTCGGCGGTGACGGTTACCTGAACCTCAGCGAGGCCAGCACCAACGAAACCATCAGCGGCACCGCCACCAATGCGGTGGGCAGCACGGTGACGGTGAACGTGGCCGGGAATGTACTGACCACCACCGTGGGCAGCAACGGCACCTGGAGCGTGACGGTGCCGAGCACCACGCTGCGCAACATCAGCGACGGCAGCCACCCGCTGACGGTTGCGGTGAGTGATGCGGCAGGCAACACCGCCAACGCCAGCACCACCTTTACTGCCGTGACACACAACCTGCCGCTGATTGGGGTAGACCCGGTGCTTAACCTGGTCAACTTCCTGCTGTTCGGCCTGACCGTCTCCGGCGGCACGCTGAACCTGGCGCAGGGCACGCGGGTACGGGTCAGCCTGCAAGGGGTGGCCCAGACCACTACCGTGGATGCGCTCGGCCGCTACAGCGTGCACTACACCTCTTCGCTGCTGGGCGGGCTGCTGATCAACCTGAACTCGATTGTCACTGTGTCGGCGGTGGATGTGGCCGGTAACGCCGCCTCTACCACCACCACGCTGCTGCTTGGGTCACTGCTGCCGGTCGCGGCAACGGCTGAGACGCAGACGCTGATGATGTCTGTTGCCGGTGATGATGTTTCGTCGCTGGCGACCGGCGATGACAACAGCAGTGACAACAGCGTCGTCACGCTGTCGGCGTTGAGCGTCAGCAGTGAGGCCACCACCACCAGTGACACGTCCGACAGCACGCTGTCCGCCACCGCCCTGACCACCACCGACACCAGTACCGCAGCCGTGGCGACACAAGAGAGCAGTGACACCGCCTATTCCATCGGCGGGCTGACGCTGGACCTGGTCACCAGCGGCGGTGAGGCGCTGGGCGGCACCGGCAACGACACCATCCAGCTGCATACGCTGGACTTCCAGCACATTGACGGCGGCACCGGTACCGACACCCTGGAACTGGCCGGCACCGGCCAGCACCTCGATCTGGTGGCGCTCGGGCTGAAAGTGGAACACATTGAGATCTTCGACCTCGGCCAGAGCGGCACCAACAGCATCAAGCTCGATCTGCATGAGGCGGAAACCGTGAAGGATCAGCCGGACGAGACCCTGTTTATCCGGGGTGCCGAAGGCAGCCAGGTAACGCTGGCAGGCGAGGGTGCCACCTGGGAAACCACCGGCCAGCGGCTGGTGGATGGCCTGACATTTGACATCTATCACAACAGTTCACTGGAGAGCAGTAACACACTGGGCGATGTGCTGGTGCAGCACGGCATCCAGGTACAGCAGGTATAAGGGGGCAACCGGCAACCAACCCGTACTGACGCAGGGCCGCGGGTCACGCCCGGCCCACAATGGACGTAAGGAATGCACACACCGCGCGGCGGCAATGGCCGCCGCGCAGGATGGGATAAAAATCAGATAGGGGGTCGCGTCGGTAATGACCAGAAAATGCAGGCGGTGTGCTGGGGTATTGCTCAGCACCCTTTGGATAGCAGGGATAACGGCAACGGGCATTGCCCATGCCGAGACACAACCGGAGTTTCACTGGCAGGCGGCACCCACCGAGGAGCTGCGGGCCAGCCTTACCCTGCGCGAAGCCATTTTGCGGGCGTTCGCGCGTAACCCACAAATCGCCTCGGCGGCGGCGCAGATCCACGTCGGCGAAGGTGACCTCAAACAGGCGCGCAGCGCCTGGTTCCCGCAGATTTCCCTGAACGCCTCGGCCGGGCACTCCAACCAGACGGACTCGGCCGGGCAACTCAATAACAACGCCTCCGGCGGCATCGAACTGAGCCAGTTGCTGTATGACTTCGGCAAAACCGGCGGCGCCATCGACGAGCAGGAGCAGCTCTCAGCCTCCTACCGCTACACGCTGTTCAGCACCATGACGGATGTCGGCCTCAGCACCCTCCAGACCTATCTGGAAGTGAAGCGCTACCAGGCGCTGACGCTGGCGGCGCGGGACAACATCGCCTCACTGGAGCGGGTGCGCGACACCGCCAAAATGCGTGCGGACGCCGGGTTAAGCTCGCAGTCTGACGTGTTGCAGGCGCAGACCCGCATCGCCGGGATGCGTGCCACACTGGAACAGTACCGCGCCCAGCAGCGCTCCGCCTCGGCACAGCTGACGGTGCTGACCGGCGTAGTCTCGGACAATCTGCCGGATCTGCCGCAGAGCCTGCTGGAGCAGCAGGTAGCGCTGGACCGCATCCCGTACCAGAACAGTACGCTGGTGCGCAGCGCCCAGGCCAAACAGGAAGCGGCGATTCAGCGGGTGCGTTCACAGCGGGCGCAGCACTGGCCGACCCTGAAAGTGCAGGCCGGGCGCACGCGGTATGAAAATGACACCCGTTCCTACTGGGACGATCAGGTGCAGCTGGCGGTGGAGGCCCCGGTCTATCAGGGCGGGGCGATCAGCGCGCAGGTGGAGTCAGCGGAGGGTGAGCGCGAGGCGGCGCAGGCCGAGGTGGAGAAGGCCAAACTGGACATCAACCAGAAAGCCTCGACCGCCTACGCGGACATGATCGGCGCGCAGCAGCGCCAGCAGGCGGGGGATGAGCAGTATGACAGCGCCATTCACACCCGCAGCGTCTATCAGGATGAGTACAAGCTCAGCAAGCGCAGCCTCAATGACCTGCTGACGGTGGAGCAGGATGTGTTCCAGGCCGACACCATGCGCATCGGCGCGCTGTATGACGGCTGGGACGGCACGGTGCGCTATGCGGCAGCGGTGGACAATCTGCTCGACATGCTGGGCATCGACCGGCAACAGCAGAGCGGCGACAAACTGCCCGCGCTGTAACAGGCCATGGGCCGGACAACCCGTTTCCCCCCGCCGGGCGCTGCATGGGCGCGGCCGGGGACACCAGAGAGAGTGTATTGATGAAAACAACAACCGATGCATGGATTGCCGCGATGGTCAGGGCGGCAGAGATTTTCGGCAAGCCCGCCGACCCGCAATTCCTGCGCCAGCAGATGCGCTGGTTCGAGCAGCTCAGCCAGGCGCGCCAGCTGGAGCGCCTGAGCGGGCTGATGGGGTTGCAGGTGAGTGTGGTGCACCGCGACCGGGTGCGCTGGCGGCAGGAGGTGCTGCCGGCGATTGTGGTGCTGGAGCAGGGCACCACGGCGGTGATTGAGACGCTGGACGCCGAAGGGCAGGCGGGCTACTGGTTGCAGGACGGCGGCGACATCCTGCGGCAGGCCGATCTCTCCACGCTGCTCTCCCAGGGGGACGGCAATGTGGTGCTGGTGGGCGTGGCGGCGCGCGGGCGCGACGGGCGGATTGATGAGTTTGTGCAGCCCTACCGCAAGCACTGGTTCTGGCACAATTTCCGCGGCGCCGGGCGGCGGATCGGCGAGATTTCGCTGGCGTCGGTGATCGGTAACGTGCTGGCGCTGGCCGGGATCCTGTTTTCAATGCAGGTGTATGACCGGGTTATCCCGGCGGAATCCTTTTCCTCGCTCTGGGTGCTGTTCATTGGGGTGTTGCTGGCCGCCGCGATTGAGTACGGCATCCGGCTGATGCGTACCCGCGTCTCTGACCTGATGGGCAAACGCATTGACCTGAAAGTCTCCTCGCTGTTTTTCGCCCGCGCCATGAGCATGAAAAATGAGGCGCGGCCCAAATCCACCGGCTCCTTTATTTCGCAGCTGCGCGAGATTGACCAGGTGCGCGAGCTGCTGACCTCCACCACGGTGGGCGCAGCAGCGGATATGCCGTTTGTGTTGCTGTTTCTGGCGATTATGGCGTTTATCGGCGGGCCGCTGGTGGTTATCCCGTTGCTGGCGATCCCGCTGATTGTGATCCCCGGTTTGCTTATCCAGATCCCGATGGCGAAGCTGGCCAAAGAGGGGATGCGCGAGGGCGCGCTGCGTAACGCGGTGCTGGTGGAGGCGATCGAGGGCATTGAGGACATCAAGGCATTGCAGGCGGAACCCTATTTCCAGCGCCAGTGGGAGCAGAACCACGAGGTCGGTGCGACCATCGGCATGAAGCAGCGGCTGTGGGGCGCACGCCTGACCGGCTGGGCCTCGACGGTGCAGCAGCTCACCTACGCCGGGATGCTGGTGTTCGGCACTTATCTGGTGCTGAATGGCGACATCACCACCGGGACGCTGGTGGCCGCCAGTTTGCTCTCCTCCCGCACCATTGCGCCGCTGATGCAGCTGACGCTGGTGTTCTCGCGCTGGCAGCACGCCAAGAGCGCGATGAAAGGGCTGGATGAGTTGCTGAAGAAGCCGCTCGACCGGCCGGAAGAGGGCGAGATGGCGCACTGCCCGGCGCTCAGCGGCCACTACCAGCTGGGTAATGTGCAGTACGCCTATGATGCGGAGCAGGGGCCGAATGTGCTCGGCGTCGGCAAGCTGGAGATTAAGCCCGGCGAACGGGTGGCGATCCTCGGCAAGGTCGGGGCGGGGAAATCGACGCTGCTGAAGTTGCTGGCCGGGCAGGCGACGCCCACCGGCGGGAAGATCATTATTGACGGGGTGGACATCACCCGCGTTGACCCGGTGGATCTGCGCCGCCAGCTGGGCTATCTGTCGCAGGATTCGCGGCTGTTTTTCGGCACGTTGCGGCAGAATCTGATGCTCGGTCACCCGCACGCTACCGATCAGGAGATGTTGCAGGCGCTGCGCATCAGCGGCGCGCTGAGCATGGTGCAGCAGGACGCCGCCAGCCTCGACCGCATTGTGAATGAGGGCGGGCGCGGGCTGTCCGGCGGGCAGCAGCAGATGGTGCTGATCAGCCGGATGGTGTTGCGTAACCCGCAGGTGGTGCTGATGGATGAGCCGACTGCCTCGATGGATGAGCAGTTGGAAGAGTATGTGTTGCGCCAGATGCACAGCTGGCTCGCCGGCCGCACGCTGGTGCTGGTGACCCACCGCCCGGCGCTGCTGAAGCTGGTGGACAGGATTGTGGTGATGGACAACGGGCGCGTGGTGGCTGATGGCCCACGCGAGCAGATTCTGGCGAATGCGGCGGCCACGCAGGCCGCGGCCGCCAAGGCGCAACAGGGCGCAGCCTGAGGACAGGACGATGTCACACATTGTATCGGATGAGTTTGAGCGCGATCAGAAGCGGGTTTCCGGGATTATCTGGCTTTCGCTGTTGGCGCTGGTGGTGTTTTTTGTCTGGGCCTGGTTTGCCGTGCTGGACGAGGTGACGGTAGGCACGGGGAAGGTGACCCCTTCCAGCCGCGCCCAGCAGATCGAGAGTTTTGACGGCGGGGTCGTTAAGCAGTTGCTGGTGCAGGAGGGGAGTATTGTGAATAAGGGGCAGATTCTGGCGCGCCTCGACCCGACGCGGTTCCAGTCTAATTTTGGTGAAGCGGCGGCGCGGGTGCAGACGCTGCGCGCCTCGGCCGAGCGGCTGACCGCTGAGCTGACCGGGGAGCCGCTGAAGTTCAGCGCGCAGACGATGAAGTCCCCGGAGCTGGTGGCGCGCGAGCGGCAATATTATCTGTCGCGGTTGCAGAACCGCAACGAGACGGTGAAGAATTTGCAGGATTCGTTGCGGCTGGTGGAGCAGGAGTTGCGGATGACCGAGCCGCTGGTGGCGAAGGGCGCGGCCGGGCAGGTGGAGGTGATCCGTTTGCGGCGGCAGGCCAGCGAGATCCGCGGGAAGATTGACGAGGCGCGCAACCAGTACGCGGTGAAAGCGCGCGAGGAGCAGGTGAAGAATAACGCCGATCTGGAAGCGGAGATGCAGGTGATGGCCGGTAAGGAGGATCAGGTAACGCGCGCCGATCTGTTCTCGCCGGTACGCGGGATTGTGAAGGATATTCAGGTCACGACCGTCGGCGGGGTGTTGCAGCCGGGCGGCAAGCTGATGGAGATCGTCCCGATTGAGGATCAATTGCTGATCGAGACGCGCATCAACCCGCGCGACATCGCTTACATCCGCCCCGGTCTGCCGGCGACGGTGAAGATCACTGCCTACGACTCCTCGATTTACGGCGATCTCAAAGGCAGGGTAGAAACCGTCTCCCCGGACACGATTCAGGATGAAGTCAAGCGCGACCAGTTCTACTACCGGGTATACGTGCGCACGGACAAAGCGACCCTGACCAACAAAGCCGGCCGCGAATTCCCGATCGTGCCCGGCATGGTCGCCACCGTCGACATCAAAACCGGGCAGAAAAGCGTGCTCGACTACCTGCTGAAACCGCTCAACAAAGTCAAAGAGTCCCTGCGGGAACGGTAACCTCCCAAGGCAGGCATCGCGCCTGCCTTTTTCTTATCTGCTTAAAGTGACATGCAATTCTTCCGAACAGAACTGGGGAGCAAAAACCTATGCATGTTCAGCGAAAATAACGCCCCTACCATTTCCTTACATACCTGATGATTTGCAATCTGGTGGGGGCATTAAAATTATTGCCGACGAGGACGCAGGGCCGGGTGAGCGGGCATGGATATATACAGAACCTGTCTACTCTTTCCTTACATACCTGATGATTTGCAATCTGGTGGGGGCATTAAAATTATTGCCGACGAGGACGCAGGGCCGGGTGAGCGGGCATGGATATATACAGAACCTGTCTACTCTTTCCTTACATACTCAATGATTTGCAGTCTGGTGGGGGCGTAAAAATCATTGCCGAGTAGAGCCGCAGGGCCGGGCGAGCACACAAGGATGTGTGCGAGAGGTACAGCCACGCTGGGAGCGTGTCTGTACCGGCCCGATTAGCCCGGAGGACGCTGGAGGGACAAATTGGCCGGGAGCCAATTTGCACAACGCGAAGCGTTGCCCCGAAGGGGTGAGCCCCAGGGATGGGGCGAATATACCCGCGGTAGCGGCCAATGATTCAGCCGGGGCACCCAAAGCGCGGGGATGCAAGGGGCGGGCGCTTACGCGCCCCTTGCGCGGTGGCGGCAGCGGGGCCGCAGAAAGGGTGCTGGTCGTATGCCAACGCAACCTACTCCGATCTCATAAGGCATAAGGCATAAGGCATAAGGCATAAGGCATAAGGCATAAGGCATAAGGCATAAGGCATAAGGCATAAGGCATAAGGCATAAGGCATAAGGCATAAGGCATAAGGCATAAGGCATAAGGCATAAGGCATAAGGTATAAGGTATAAGGTATAAGGTATAAGGCCTTATACTTCCCCCATCCGGGCATCCCCTTCCACCCGAAGATCCCCAAGTACATCCCCCTCCCCAAGCTTCCGTTTATCCTGCCACAACACCATCCTGTCCCGCAGGGACTCACTCAGCCCCGCCAGCGCCACCTGCGCCGCCTCCAGCCCCGGATTAACCGATAACGCCAGCTCAAACAGCTGCTGCGCCATAAAGCGGTTTTTCTCGCAACCCAGCCCCTCGCGCCATGCCATGCCCAGCGACCAGGCGGCCTCGGCGCGGGTGCTGCTGCTTTCATCCCGGATAATCTCCGGCAGCCAGTTTTCCACCGCCTGCCGCCTGTCCGCCTCTGATCCTGCCTCCAGCGCCCAGGTGGCGCGCCAGTAACGGGCGTTCAGGTCGCCGTGCTCAATCGCCTGCTGGTACCAGTGCATCGCCCCGGCGTAATCCGGCCCGCTGTCTGCGCCTTCGCGCAGGGCATTGGCATAGGCAAACATCGCCGGCACCAGCCCGGCTTCAGCGGCGCGCCCGGCGGCCTGCAACGCACCTTGCGCGCTGCGCAACGCTTCCGGCACATCTTCATGCCAGGCATCGCGGTAGAACAGATACAGCTCATAGCTGTGCAGCGCACTGCCGCGCAGCGCCATGCCAAGCAGCAGGGTATGGGCAGCATGCAGATCGCCGTTCAGCGCCATGTCATGCGCCAGCGTGATCTGCTGCTGTTCGGTCACTGCCCGGTCAGGCCGGGCGGCCAGCAGCGAGGCGGCATAATCCAGCAGCGAGGCCGAAAGCCGCAGGTTCTCCGGCACGCCATACAGCCCATGGGCGCAGGCGCTGGCGGCAAAGGCCGCCAGCAGCGCATCTGAAGGGTAGGCGCAGGCGCGTTGCAACAGCGTCGGCAGCACCGCGTGCGGGTCCTCCACGCCGGACGCCAGCACCGCGCGGGAGATAAACAGCGTGGCGGAGGGCGCGGGCATCAGGTCAGGGGCCAGCGCCAGCAATTTGGCATAGCAGGCCAGGCCGGCGGCGTCATCATCCTGCCAGTAGGCCAGGCAGGGGGCGGCGGCTTCCAGCAACCGCTGGTGCAGCGCCGGCGCCGGCGGCGGGGCCAGCACCTCGGCCAGCCGCTGCTGGAGCTGTTCTGCCCGGTCGCTGCCGCGCTCCGCGACGTCGCCGCCCAGGGCAAACAGCAGCACTTCAGCGCGGAAACGGCGGCGGGTTGCCTCGTCAAACCCGGCCATCAGTGCGCTGTCGATCATCGTCTCGCAGTGAGCCGGATCGCCGCCCCAGTGCGGTGACTGAAACACCAGCCAGGATTCAACGGTGCCGGTGTCTCCCGGGCGAATCGCCAGCGCCAGCCGCAACCAGTAGTCGGTGGCGTCTTCCTCTTTGCTGCGTGTCCCGGCCAGCGCCTCCGGTAACTGTGAGGGCCATGGCTCAGGCACGCCGGCCCCCAGCGCCTCCAGCCACAACAGCCCCTCTGCCCAGACCGGGTTGCCGGTCAGGCTGAATTTCTGGTGCAGCGGCAGCGGCACTTCACCGGCAAACAGCGCCCGCAGCCAGTAAGGCTCACCAAAGCCGCCGCTGAGGGTCATCAGGTGGCGGTAGGCGTGGGTCGGGCGCGGGTGGCACGCCACCGCCCGCAGCAGTGCCTGTACTGCATGGTCACAACAGAGTTGCGCGCCGAGCCACTGGCTGTCCGGCAGGGCATCTTCGTCGCCCTGGCTGCGGATCGCCCAGGCCTGCTCATGCCAGAACATCCCCAGCAGCACCTGCGCGTGGTAGCTCTGCGGCGACAGCTGCACCCATTCACGCAGGAGCTCAAGCCTACCGGCCGCATCCAGTTCGCTGCCGCCAAACAGGCTCTCCATGCTCATGATCAGCCCGTATTGGCTGTCCGGCGTGGTGTGCGACTGCCAGCCGCGCATCAGCATCAGCAGCCACTCATCCAGTTTGGCAAAGCGGCGGGTCAGGAGCAGGGTACGCGCCCGGAGGATGTCATCGGGCTGGGTATCAGAAAGTGGCATGCGATTCCTTCAAACTGGCTGAACGGGCTGCCGCGCGGCGGACGGCAAAAAGTGGGGGTAATTATGCGAAGTTTCTGCACATAAGTCTAAGTAATGGCCGCGAATCGCAGCAGCAGAATGTTCTGAGAAGCATGGTCGCCCGGCAGGAAGGGCGCGCACAGGGAAACGCGGGCAGCGGAAAGAGGGGCGTTATGCGCGGTTGTCATAAACATTGCATGAGAGTTTATTACCCCTGGGGGCAGACTGTGGTTATTATCACCCCGGTTAGCAGCCATATGGCCTTTATTTCCCCTATAAATTTCAAGTGGGTAAATAATGGGTGATTACCGTTATTACTTATCACGCACCGGAATTACCGCACAAAAAGGCAATAAAAAACCGGCCAAAAGGCCGGTGCAAAAACAATCAAATTATCTGAGATAATGAAGGTAATAAATACAACTAATGATGATAGCAGGGCGTATTATAGAGAGCGGTTTAAGATTTCCTTTATCATTCGGTGCGAAAAACGTAAATTTTCATAACTTAATGAATCTATACAAATTTCTATAATGTTTTACCAATTAATGCTTAATTTGCCTTAGTGCTGCGAACAAATAATCAGCGTTTAATTACATATTGAAATGTTTATTTATAACAAAGAAACATTATTGGTAAATTGGTAGCATTTTCTTTCTGGATTAATTATGCACTTATCCTGAGAATGAATTCGCCTTGTCGGGCTTAATAATTCATCGGTAACAGTGGCGCACACCCGACATCACGATCAAGGACACTAACATGAAACTCCGCATTCTTTCTCTGATGGTTCCCGCTTTATTGGTTGCCGGCACCGCCGGTGCTGCAGAAATTTATAACAAAGATGGCAACAAGCTGGATCTGTTCGGCAAAATTGACGGCCTGCATTACTTCTCTGACAACGACGGCAGCGATGGCGACCAGTCTTATATGCGTTTCGGCCTGCGTGGTGAGACGCAGATTACCAATCAGTTAACCGGGTACGGCGAGTGGGAGTACCAGGTGGCGCTGAACACCTCAGAAAGTGAGGGCAGTGCTGATACCTTTACCCGTGTTGGTTTCGCCGGCCTGAAATTTGGCGACTACGGCTCACTGGATTACGGCCGCAACTACGGCGTGATTTATGACGTCGGCTCCTGGACTGACGTACTGCCGGAGTTCGGCGGTGACACCTACGGTTCAGATAACTTCATGATGCAGCGTGGCAACGGCATGCTGACCTACCGCAATAACAACTTCTTTGGCCTGGTTGACGGCCTGAGCCTTGGCCTGCAATACCAGGGCAAAAACAGCAGCGGCACCGAAGAAACTGGCCGTGATGTGCTGGACAGCAATGGCGACGGCTACGGCATGTCACTCTCCTACGATCTGGGCAACGGCTTCAGCGCCGCGGCAGCCTATGCCAGCTCTGACCGTACCACTGACCAGAACGCCGATACGCTGTATGGCCGCGGTGACCGCGCAGACGCCTACACCGGCGGCCTGAAGTATGACGCCAACAACGTCTACCTGGCGGCGATGTACACCAAAACCTACAACGCCACCCGCTTCGGCGGCGGCGGCAGCGATATCGAAGGCTTCGCCAACGAAGCGGACAACTGGGAAGCGGTGGCGCAGTACCAGTTCGACTTCGGCCTGCGCCCTTCTGTGGCGTACCTGCAATCCCGCGGTAAAGACATTGAAGGCTTCGGTAACCAGGATCTGCTGAAATATGTGGATGTCGGCGCGACCTATTACTTCAACAAAAACATGTCTACCTATGTTGATTACAAAATCAACCTGCTGGACGACAACCAGTTCACCAACGCCGCCGGTATCAATACCGATGACGTAGTGGGTGTGGGCCTGGTGTACCAGTTCTGAGTTTCCGCATCACCTGTTTTTGATTCGCCCCCTCCTGGGGGCGTTTTTATTTCGATTCCCTTTCTTTTATTTGTTTTCGCTTTTCCGCTACCCCAAAATAGAACACCCGCCCTTTGTTGCCATAATAGGAATTTATTTCTTCAGGCCATTCTATGACTTAACTAATAATTAAATAAAGATGTAATAACGATTAATTTCATAACGAATTAGTTTGTTTATTATCCTCATCGAGATAATTAAAGTTCTCATAATCGCAATTTTAATTTTTCAAAAGGATAGTCATGATGAGGCTAAACAAAATAACTGCCGCGCTGCTTCTGTCGGCGGTTACCTTCCCTTTATATACTTTTGCAGCAACTCTCAGCGCCAATGACAGCACCAACACCATTACCGGTCTCGATACCAGCCAGATGATCTCCCGCGATAACGGCCAAAAATGGGAGGCGTATACGAATGAAAAACAAAATAATTTCCCCGGCACCCTGACGGTAACGGTAGCGATGAAAGACGATCAGGCGATTAATTCCGTCGTGTATGATCCGTCAATGGCCTATTCCGAGCCCTATACCGTAGTACGGTATAACGGCTATTACTGGACCAATAAATGGTGGGCGAACCCAGGTGAAGTGCCGGGCAGTAATGAGGTCTGGACGAAAGGCGCGAAAATTGATATTGACACCCTCGCCACTTTTAAATTCACCCCTTATAGCGGCCAGGAAGCTATCGATTTCCAGAAAGACCAGAAAGCCAAAGTTGCTGAGCAGCGCAAAGTCGTGGGCTATTTCCCGGAGTGGGGCGTGTATGACGCACACAATAACTTTACCCCGGATAAAATTGATTTCACCCAGCTCACCCACCTGAATTACGGTTTTGGGGTCGTCAAGAATGGTGAGGTGAAGATCCATGACACCGAGAAAGGTCCGGGATTGCTGGCACAGCTGGATGACATGACCGAAGACGCGGGCGTCTCGTATATGGCGTCTATCGGCGGCTGGAATAACTCGGAAGAAGGCGTATTCGAAGCAGCGACGGCCACCGATGCGGGCGTGGATAAACTGGCGAACAGTATGCTGGCCTTTATGCTGGAGTGGGGCTTCGACGGGATCGATGTTGACTGGGAATACCCGGATACCGAAGTCGAAAAAACGCAGTTCACCAAGCTGATGCAGAGCCTGCGCAGCAAGCTGGACGCACAGGGCAAGAAAGACGACAAGTACTATCAGCTCTCTGCTGCGGTGACCACCAACCATAACAAGATTGCGTTTATCAACCCGGAAGTCACCGCCCCGCTGATGGACAGTGTTAACGTCATGGCTTATGACTTCCACGGCGCATTTGACCCAATCACCGGTCACAATGCACCGCTGTATGCCAACAGCCAGGATGCTGACCCGAAATTCAACGCCTCGTCGGCCATGAAAGAGTATGCCGAAACCTATAACGTACCGAAAAATAAATTGCTGATGGGGGTTCCTTTCTACGGCCGCGGCTGGGGCGATGTGGAGCCGACCGAGATCGTCCAGGGGCTGCCGGGGCTGTTTGCACCGGGCACCGCCACTGTTCAGGGTGCCTGGGATGACGTCGGCCAGTTCACCGGCACCAACCCGTGGTATGTGCTGAAAGAGAAACTGGCCAGCGGCGACTATACCCGTTACTGGGACCGTGAGTCACGGGTGCCGTATCTCTATAACGCCGCCACCAAAGAGTTCCTGACCTATGACGACCCGCAATCGATCCGTGAAAAAGTCGACTTCATTAATAACCAGGGCTACGGCGGTGCCATTATCTGGGATCTGAGCGGGGATACACCGGATCATGAACTGGGAAGTATCGTTAAAGATGTGAAAGACGCCCAGGAGCAATCTGAAGCGAAAGATCTGCGCCTTCAATATTTCAATAATGTCTTAAATATTGTTGCGGAACTGGATGAAGCGCATCAGGCCGGTGAAAACCGTTATATGGTGTATGTGAATAATATATACCGGATGGAAAGCTATGCGGGTAAAGTCTATTACTGCAGTATGACCCTGCAACCTGGGGAGCATACCGCCAGACTGACACAAGCAGCCAAAGGGACGGCAGCAGTGAAAGCCGGTGATGTGATTGAATTACGTAAAGCCACGAAAACGCCTGGGTACAGTTCAGCTGAGTATACGGTTCTGAAAAAAATCACCGTTACCGAAGAGATGATGAAAAACCCCACCCTTGAGGCGGATATGGAAAAGGCCAAAGAAGGGTTGAAGGGCCTGACCGTTAATAAAAATGGCTTCTCTATTGTTGAAACGAAGGACCTGTTTAACGCCAAACTTCGTATCGTAGGCTACGTTAATGGTGCCTATAATATGGAAACCTTTAACGGTAAACACTATTACTCTTCGAAGAAAGAACAGGGTAATGACGTGACATTGTCGGCCAACCGAAAATTGAAGGTCGGGGATAAAGTGACCGTGAAATTTACCGCCGGTTCACCGGGTGCCGGCAGCGATGCAATCACTACGCTGGCAGAAAACACTTTGCAGGAAGTGAAGGTCACCGCGGATATGCTAAAATAATCCCGGCATAATTTAGTAATATGTGGATTAAACGCCCCAACTGTAATGGTTGGGGCATTTTTATGCTGCCTTTTATTTATCACGTTCTATAAAAATACACGCCATATTAACACCCCTCACAATATCATTTCATTTAATCCTTAATTAATTCAGATTTTAATAATAATTACTTTTTGTTTTGGCAGTTTTGTCTATTATCCGCTCGCTTTACTTGATGTCATTATGATCAAAATTTAAATTATTTTAAAGGATATAATTATGAAGCTAAGCAAGATCACGACTGCCATTCTTTTGGCGGCTGTGTCTGCTCCTCTGGCTGTGTCGGCTGCGACCCTTTCTGCCAATGACAGCACCAACACCATTTCCGGCCTTAATAATAGTCAGATGATTTCCCGCGATAACGGTAAGAAATGGGAAGCCTATACCTCTGAAAAACAAAATAACTTTTCCGGCACCCTGACCGTTGTGGTGGCAGAAAAGGATGAGTTGGCGATTAACGCTGTTGATTATGACCCGACAATTGCCTACTCGCAGGCAAACACCGTGGTGCGTTATAACGGCTATTACTGGACGAATAAATGGTGGTCTAACCCGGGCGAACTGCCGGGCAGTAATGAAGTATGGGCAAAAGGGGCAAAAATTGAGGTGAAAACCCTCGCGACCTTTAAATTCACTCCGTATAGCGGCCAGGAAGCGATTGATTTCCAGAAGAAACAGAAAGCTAACGTTGCTGAGCAACGTAAAGTGATTGGTTACTTCCCGGAGTGGGGGGTGTATGAAGCCCATAACTACTTCACCCCGGATAAAATTGATTTCTCCCAAATTACCCACCTGAATTACGGTTTCGCCGTGGTTAAAAATGGCGAAGTAGGTATTCATGACACCTATAAGGCGCCTGAATTACTCCGCCAGCTCGATAAGATGACCGAAGAGGCAGGCGTCACCAATATGATTTCGGTGGGCGGCTGGAATAACTCCTTTGAAGGCGTGTTCGAAGCGGCGACAGCCACCGATGCAGGCGTGGATAAACTGGCGAACAGTATGCTGGCCTTTATGCTGGAGTGGGGCTTCGACGGGATCGATGTTGACTGGGAATACCCGGATACCGAAGCCGAAAAAGCGCAATTCACCAAGCTGATGCAGAGCCTGCGCAGCAAGCTGGACGCACAGGGCAAGAAAGACGACAAGTACTACCAGCTCTCTGCTGCGGTGACCACCAACCATAAAAACATTGAATTTATTAACCCAACGGTCACCGCCCCGCTGATGGACAGCGTGAATGTGATGGCCTATGACATTCACGGCGCATTTGACCCGATCACCGGTCACAATGCCCCGCTGTATGCCAACAGCCAGGATGCTGACCAGAAACTCAACGTCGCTTCTACGCTGAAAGAGTACGCTGAAACCTATAATGTGCCGAAAAACAAGCTGATGGTGGGGATTCCTTACTATGGCCGCGGCTGGGGTAATGTCGAGCCGACCGAGATCGTCCCGGGGCTGCCGGGCCTGTTTGCGGCGGGTTCCGCTACCTCTCAGGGTGCCTGGGATGACGCCGGTCAGTTCACCGGTACCAACCCGTGGTATGTGCTGAAAGAGAAACTGGCCAGCGGTGAATTCACCCGTTACTGGGACAGTGAATCGCGTGTGCCGTACCTGTACAACGCTGCCACCAAAGAGCTGTTGACCTATGACGATCCGCAATCTATCCGTGAGAAAGTGGACTTCATTAATAACGAAGGCTACGGTGGCGCGATTGTCTGGGATCTGAGCGGTGACACACCGGATCATGAGCTGGGCAACATTGTGAAAGATGTGAAAGATGCACAAGAGCAATCTGAAGCGAAAGATCTGCGCCTTCAATATTTTAATAATGTATTGAATATTGTTGCCGTTCTGGATGAAGCGCATCAGGCCGGTGAAAACCGTTATATGGTGTATGTGAATAATATATACCGGATGGAAAGCTATGCGGGTAAAGTCTATTACTGCAGTATGACCCTGCAACCTGGGGAGCATACCGCCAGACTGACACAAGCAGCCAAAGGGACGGCAGCAGTGAAAGCCGGTGATGTGATTGAATTACGTAAAGCCACGAAAACGCCTGGGTACAGTTCAGCTGAGTATACGGTTCTGAAAAAAATCACCGTTACCGAAGAGATGATGAAAAACCCCACCCTTGAGGCGGATATGGAAAAGGCCAAAGAAGGGTTGAAGGGCCTGACCGTTAATAAAAATGGCTTCTCTATTGTTGAAACGAAGGACCTGTTTAACGCCAAACTTCGTATCGTAGGCTACGTTAATGGTGCCTATAATATGGAAACCTTTAACGGTAAACACTATTACTCTTCGAAGAAAGAACAGGGTAATGACGTGACATTGTCGGCCAACCGAAAATTGAAGGTCGGGGATAAAGTGACCGTGAAATTTACCGCCGGTTCACCGGGTGCCGGCAGCGATGCAATCACTACGCTGGCAGAAAACACTTTGCAGGAAGTGAAGGTCACCGCGGATATGCTGAAATAATTCCGGCATAATTCAGTAATAGATGAATTAAACGCCCCGGCTGTGATGGCCGGGGCGTTTTTTATAGGTGCCATGTGCAAGCCGGCTTCAGGCCGTTTTCTGATGGATAAGGTGCAGCGGCGGGGCGATGTCCAGCGTGATGTCCGGATTTTGCCGGAACTCGTGCGGGGTGATGTTGAAGCGTTTGCGGAACATGTAGGTGAAGTGCGACTGGGAGCCAAAGCCAAAATCCATCGCAATATCAAAAATCGGCGTATCACTGGCACTGAGCTGGTACACCGCGCCCGCCAGACGGCGCTCGCGGATGTACTTACCCAGCGAAATGCCTGTGGATTCTTTGAACAGTTTCTGCATGTGCCACAGGGAGTAACCGGAGTAGTCGGCCAGCTCTTCCAGATGGATGACGCGGCCAAGGTGGTTTTCAATCCACTTGCTCAGGGCGCAGACAACTGTGATATGAATATCGTGTGCCATGGGTTTGTCTGTTTCTGAATTTGATATAGGGCAGTATACACAAAAACGATGAAATAGCGGAGCGGGGGAGCCGGGGCAAAATGTGGCAGCCCGGTTTCCGGGCTGCCACCGTCAATCAGTGGTGAAGGTGGCGGGCAATGACGTCCAGCGCGCCCACCCGGGAGTCTGCCGGATCGGGTGACAAGGCATAGGCACCCTGCGCATCAATCCTGACTGCCCACCATCCTTCTGCTTCACCAAAAATTGCGTAACTTCCTTGTTCACAGGCCGTCAGCAGATCGTCAGCCTCAAGCTGATAGACGACGTTGTCCAGATAGACCGTTTTAATCATTTCTCATCCTTGAACATTGATGGACTGAATACAACCAGCGGCATAATTGCCGCCTGGCTGCGGTATTAAGGAATACCTCAGACCGGTGCTCTAGTATCAGCCTACTGCCGGTAGCTGTGAAGCATAACCTTACAAATCTGCGAGTTACCACAAAAAGTAAGGTGATAAAGGGGTAAAACGCTATTTTTCAGTTGGTTAAACTGATTTTAAAAGGGGTTAAAACAGCTGTACAGCCAGCGCGACCATCGAAAGCCAGAACAGGGCGCAGCCGCTCAGCAACAGGGTCCAGACAGAATGCAGCGTTGGGATCAGGGTCATGGCAGCCTCAGGGATCAGGAGAGAGCCGCCATTATTGCTCAGCCGGGCTGAGGCAATAGGAGGAGCAGAGGGGGATTTCGCGGTTACTTCAGGTTGTAAACGTTTACTTAAGCAATACCCAGTGAATGAGCCGGGCGATGGCATCATCCAGCACCACAATGGCCACCAGAACACCGACAATCAGCCAGTAAAATTGTTTGCCCTTCACCAGACCACCCCCATCGGTGTCATCCCCACGGGTTGGTTCCTTGCATCAATGAAATAATGCCGGCGCATACGGCAATAAAACAGACAAATACGATCAGTAACCGGATCATCAGCCACGACTCCCTTATGAATGTTGGGGGGATTTACCGGGCAGTATTTTTTCAGAAACTCATTAAAAAACAAACTGAATTTCTTATCAGTACATGTCTGAAGCGGGGGAAGGGGGCAAATACACCCAAAAGGCAGGATAAATGCGGCAAAAGCCGGGCTGCTGAAGGCAAACCGGCTGCCCCAGAGGCAGCCGGACAGTGTTACCAGTCATCACGATCGTGATGGTGCCAGTGCGGCGGCGGGCCGTCATGCCAGTCATCATGCCAGCGTGGCGGCGGGGGAGGCTCATGCCAGTGCGGAGGCGGCTCATCATCACGCGGCTCCTCCACCCAGACCCAGCGGCCATCGTCGTGACGACGGTGGTGATGCCACCACTGGGGATCACGCCAGTCATCGCCATCCCAGTAATAACCACGCTGGTCCTGATCACCAATATGCAGTGACAGGCCAGGGACATTCACGCCCAGTTCTACGCCGGCATGGGAAACCAGCGGAAAAGAGAGTAACAGGGCAAACAGTGTGACGGCTTTTTTCATCATAATAAACTCCAGCGCCTGATAGTCAGGTGTCGCTAAAGTAATCCTGAGAAAAGCCCACGCCTATAGGATTTTATCCCATTTACGCAGTCATACACATTCTTAACAGTTATAACTGAAAACACACAATTTTCCTGCTTTATCTGAGGGTGTGCGACTAATAATCGTTGTGTGTCAGCCACTCGTCGGCATCATCAAACATTTCTTCCACTAATCGGTTCAGAACCGATTTGTCCTGTTTGCTGGCATCACTGTTCAGGCCATTGGCCTGCATCGCTTTCACTTTGACCTCGGCATCCGGGAAGACACGGTGTACACGTTTGGTCAGCTCAGCGGTAATCATGGCATGGGCATTCGGCAGCCCGGCCACATTGCGTTTATCGTAAATCAGCTCTACACGCATGGCGCGTCCTTATAAGGTGGCAAATTCAAGGTGGACGAATATACAGTGGTTACTGCCATTTCGCCATGGGTTTGCCGGGGGAGGCAAAAAAATTTTTTACAACGGGTAATGCTGCAAGCCTGCGTTCAGGAAGCGGCAACATTGCGGACAGGCCATCAGGCCCGTAACGGAACATAAACTGTGCAGAACTTCCCCGGCAAATAGGGGCAGTCAGAGAGAGAATTATCTGAATGCTTCTGATTTCTGCTCATCAATCTTATAACGCGGACATTATAGAGACTGAAGGGCTTAATACTATACTCTAAGGTTTTAGATATTAATAAAAATAAGTCAGGATTTGGGTTCTTATTAATTTAAGATAAGAATCCTATTTCAAGGTTGCACAGCGCCAATGAAATGCATTAAATTTAATTTTCATGACAGTAATTATTTATTTGAATGATTAAAATTACACTATCATGCTTTGATTCTATCATTGTAGGGTGGCTAATATTGTTCCATTAAGTTTAATCGATGTTAAACCCATGACGCGCTCAAATTCTTAATTTTTTATCTTTTTGATTTGTAGGTATTTTTTAATAAATTCAAGTGAAAATAATATCATATCAATATTTATAGTTCCCTCGATGCATTATTGCTTCACATATTATTTAGGCAAAATCGGGCGAAGTGTGGGTTTTATAGTGATGTTATTTGTATGGATAAATTTAAATGGTATTTTATGTGGGTAGACGGTTGGTCTCTCACGCTCGTTTTTTCAGGTGAATTATTTCTTAATTGCGTCATCCCTTTCGTTATATAAAAGGAGTTATCGTGTCCAGTTCGTTTCAAAATGAGATCCCCAAGGCCCGCGTTAATATAAAGCTTGATCTGCACACCGGCGGCGCCCAGAAAAAAATGGAATTACCCCTGAAACTGGTGGTGATGGGCGATTACAGCAACGGACAGGAGCATCGCCCGATCTCTGAACGTGAAAAAGTCAGCATCAACAAAAACAACTTCAACAGCGTCCTGGCGGAGTTCGCCCCGGCGGTGAACCTCAGCGTGGAAAATACCCTGGCCGGTGACGGCACCGAGGAGAGTGTCCGCCTCGCCTTCCGCGAAATGAAGGACTTCGAACCGGAGCAGGTGGCCCGTCAAATCCCGCAGCTGCGCGCCATGCTGGCGATGCGCAACCTGCTGCGTGACCTGAAATCCAATTTGCTGGACAACGTCACCTTCCGCAAAGAGCTCGAAAACATTCTGAAAGACCCGTCCCTCAGCGACACGCTGCGTGACGAACTCAATGCCCTGGCGCCGAAGGCGTAACTCCCCGATTAATGGATTAATGCGAGATAATGCTTATGTCTGTCAATACTGAAAAAGCCGCCGCTGCCGGTCAGACCACGGTGCTGGAACAGCCGGAAGCCGCAGGCGTTTACGCCTCCCTGTTTGAAAAAATCAACCTGACGCCGGTGTCAGAACTGGGTGACCTGAATGATTTTCAGGACGGCGCCGCCCTGGCGGATGTCACCGCTGACCAGCGTGTCACCGCCGCCGTCCAGGTATTCCTGGCGCGCCTGAAACAGTCCGGCCAGACCGTGGAGCGCCTGGACAAAACCCTGCTCGACCACCATATCGCCGAGCTGGACCATCAAATCAGCCGCCAGCTGGACGCGGTGATGCACCATGAGGCCTTCCAGCAGGTGGAGTCTGCCTGGCGTGGGCTGAAGTCGCTGGTTGACCGTACCGATTTTCGCCAGAACGTGAAAATCGATGTGCTGGATGTCTCTAAAGATGACCTGCGCCGGGACTTCGAGGACAGCCCGGAAATTATCCAGACCGGCCTCTATTACCATACCTATATCCAGGAGTATGACACCCCGGGCGGCGAGCCGATTGGGGCGATTATCTCCAACTACGAATTTGATGCCTCCTCGCAGGATGTGGCGCTGCTGCGCAATATCTCCAAAGTCTCCGCTTCGGCCCACATGCCGTTTATCGGCGCCGTCGGCCCGGCGTTCTTCCTGAAGTCCTCCATGGAAGAGGTGGCGGCCATCAAAGATATCGGCAACTACTTTGACCGCGCCGAGTACATCAAATGGAAGTCATTCCGCGACTCCGATGACGCCCGCTATATCGGCCTGACCATGCCGCGTGTGCTGGGCCGCCTGCCGTACGGCCCGGACACCGTGCCGGTGCGCAGCTTCAACTATGTGGAGGAGGTCAAAGGCCCGGACCATGAGAAATACCTCTGGACCAATGCCTCCTTTGCCTTCGCCGCCAATATGGTGAAAAGCTTTATCAAGAATGGCTGGTGCGTGCAGATCCGCGGCCCGCAGGCGGGTGGGGCGGTCACTGACCTGCCGATTCACCTCTACGATCTGGGTACCGGCAACCAGGTGAAAATCCCGTCGGAGGTGATGATCCCGGAAACCCGCGAATTTGAGTTCGCCAACCTGGGCTTTATCCCGCTCTCCTACTACAAAAACCGCGACTACTCCTGCTTCTTCTCGGCGAACTCCGCCCAGAAACCGGCGCTGTATGACACCGCGGATGCAACCGCCAACAGCCGCATCAATGCGCGCCTGCCGTACATCTTCCTGCTGTCGCGTATCGCCCACTACCTGAAGCTTATCCAGCGTGAAAACATCGGTACTACCAAAGACCGCCGCCTGCTGGAGCTGGAGCTGAATACCTGGGTGCGCACGCTGGTCACGGAAATGACCGATCCGGGCGACGAACTGCAGGCCTCCCACCCGCTGCGCGATGCGAAAGTCACGGTGGAAGATATCGAGGACAACCCGGGCTTCTTCCGCGTGAAACTCTACGCCGTGCCGCACTTCCAGGTGGAAGGGCTGGATGTGAGCCTGTCGCTGGTCTCTCAGATGCCGAAAGCGAAAGCCTGAAGCCCGGAGGCTCAATGAAGATAGAGCGACCGTTATGGATGCAGGGTGTCATGGTATCGCCGCAGCATTTCCAACAGCAGGCCGCCTTTACGGCCTGGCATACCGAGTGCATCGCGCTGATGGGCGTGATGCACCCCTGGGGTGTGCTGGAGGCTGAGTTTGAGCGTGATGCCCTGAAACAAGGCCGGCTTAAAGCCGGCCGTCTGGTGGTGCGTTTTCCTGATGGCACCCTGACAGACAGCGACTGCGCCGATGCGTTACCACCCACGCTGGCTCTTCCTGAGACAGACAACAGTGACATCACGGTCATGTTAGCGCTGCCACAACTCTACCCGAATGGCGGCAACTGCCTGAAACCGGAAGAGATGGCTGAACGGCCCGTGCGTTACCGCCAGCGCTGGCATGAGGTACGTAACCATTTTGGTGACGATACACGCCAGATTGCCACCTTACAGCATGAACTGACGTTGCGCCTGGATTCACAGGATAACAGCGATTATCTGATCTGCCCGGTGGCACGTCTGCACCGTGACAGGCAGGGGGGCTGGATGCAGGACAATACCTTTATTCCGCCGCTGCTGAACCTGAAGGCCAGCGCATGGCTGGTCAACCAGCTTGAGCAGCTGATGACTCAACTGCGAACCCGGCTAGCACGACTGATGGCAATGCGCCGTGAAAGCAATGAGCGCATGGCTGATTTTGCCGTGGCCGATGTGTCGCTGTTCTGGCTGCTTAATGCGCTTAACGGTGCGGAACCGGTACTGGGAAATTTTCAACGCCATATGCAGGTACATCCTGAACGCTTGTACCAGGAGCTGGCGCGTCTGGCGGGCAGTCTGCTGACTTTTTCGCTGGCACATACTGTTACGGCAATACCTGCTTACCGGCATGAACAACTGACTGACGTCTTCCCGCCGTTGTTTGATCTGCTCGGTGAGTTGCTCGAAGCCAGCCTACCTTCACGGGTAGTAGCCGTTGAATTGACTCATGAAAAACGTCTGCATCAGTGGCAGGCGCGCCTGCACGATCCGAGGCTGCGTGAGCAAGTGGACTTTTATCTCTCGGTACGTTCATCACTGCCGGTAGCGCAGCTGCTGGAGCAGTTCCCGCAACAATGCAAAGTGGGGAGCCCGGATGAAGTGGGCGAGGTCATCAATGCTTCCCGGCAGGGTATTCCGCTGCGCGCGCTGAGCCATGTACCGGCGGCTATTCCGCTGCGTCTGGAAAACCAGTATTTCGCACTGGATATGACTCATCCTGCGGCGCAGGCCATGCAAGTGTCAGGAAGCTGCGTATTTTATGTCCCCGGTACGCTGGGTGAGCCTGAGCTTGAACTCTTTGCGGTGCTGAGAACATGAGCGACAACAAAACGTGTGATATCGACACCTTGTTGCAGGATACGTGGTTGGTCGTTATCAGCCTACGTCATGGTTCGGTGTTTAAGGAGGGTGACGGGCAGCGGCTCTGGCAACGTTGCGTGGATAATCTTGAGCGGGTGCAACAGCATCTGATGTCGGCAAATTACAGTGCAGAGAGTTGTCAGCATATCCTGTACGCGCAATGCGCACTGTTGGATGAGGCTGCGAAAAGTCGTGGTGTACAGGATGATGCGTGCATCCAATGGTACGACAAGCCGCTTCAGGGGCAGTTTTTCGGCAACCTGAATGCCGGTGATCAGTTGTATGAACGTATGCGCCAGGTGCTACGTGAAGCCGCACCCGATATCGCTGTGCTGACCTGTTTTCATCGGGTGTTGATGCTTGGTTTTCTGGGCGGCTTTGACTGCACCGACGTGCCGGAACGGGCGCGACTGGTGCGGGAGCTGAGTGATCGGGTACCGGCTTTCAGTGCCGCCCTGAGCCATGCAGTGCTGGCCCCTGCCTCCGCCGGGCTGGGGGCGGGAGCCTGGTTGCGTCACTGGCCGGTACGTATTGGCTTGTCAGCCCTTAGCCTGGCAGCGCTGTGGTGGGGACTTGATCATTGGCTCGATAACCTGGTTGCTACGCTGTTGCCGGGAGGGATGCGATGAAACCCGCATTGCAACGGGGATTATGGTTATGGGCAGGATTACTGGCCGTGCTGTTATGTCTGCTGTTTTTACCGCTCCCGGTGGTCGCCCGTAGAGTAAGCATGGGTGTGGTCATGGTGATGGTCATTCCTGGCTTTATCCGTGCCGGCCGCCGGCCTGTAGACGCAAGCGCGCTGCGCTTTACCGGATTGCCGGAAGAGCCTTACCGCCTGCCGGTAGTCCTGGTGTGTGGAGAGAAAGCGGACTGGCCGGGCAAAAGCGCGGTATACCAGACCTCACAGGGGTGCTGGCTGCGGGTGGAGGAGGGTCGTGAGCTACGCCATGTTGTGCGCGAGTTACTGTGGCAGCGTCCGGCCTGGGCCGGGCAACTGGCGGTGATGGTCTGCGTTAATCCTCAGCAGCACGTTTATGACACAGCACTGGCTTCCCGCCTGTATGAATTGCGCTGGCAGATGAGCAGGCTGCGGCAGGAGACCTGCCAGGCCGTTCCCCTGCTGCTGAGCTGCCGCATTGCCGGGCAGGCAGTCACTGAGCCGGTATGGCAGGCAGCCCTTCCCGGTGAACCGGTGCATGTGTGGCGGGAGGGCTGTGCGCCTTGCAGCAGTACCTATTGGACCGCGCAGGATGAAAGCGGCGCACGTTTGCAACAACAGGCGATGCTGAACAGTTTGGCAGATTGGTTTAGCCAATATATCTCACCTGCCTTCACCGCTGAAAACCCTGATGTCCCGCCAGTATTACCTTATGCAGTGCTGCTTTATCAGGGCCGGGCAATGGCTGGTCTTGTGGAAGATGCTCATTGGGCAGATTGGCTGCGGCAACGGACCACCCTCGATCAGGTAGCAGGCTGGGTGCCGGCAGAAGAAAGCGTGGCCTTCCCATTGCCGGATTTTGTGTTGCCGTTACTCCCGAAAGGCCATGCACTCACCCCGCGTCAGCGGGTGGGTTGCCATGCGCTCATGCTGTTTACGCTGGCCGCTATAGCGGCCCTGTGCAGCAGCGGTTGGCATAATCGGCAACTTTTACAGCGTACCGCCTTTGATATCCGGCATTACTACGCGATAGCTATGCGGGATTCTGAACCTAAAGCACAGGCAGTGGCGGTATTACGGACACATATGACGCAACTGGATAACTGGTCACGTAACGGTGAACCGCTGCGTCTGGGCCTGGGCCTGTATCTGGGCGGCCGCCTGCGCCTGCCGCTGCTGAATGCCATTAAAAACTACGTTCCGCCGCTTTCTCCCCCTGAACCAAAAAATGCTCCGGCGCCCAAAATCATCCGCCTGGACAGCCTCGCGCTGTTTGACGTGGGCCGCCATCAGCTTAAACCCGGCTCCACGAAGGTGCTGGTGAACGCCCTGGTGGGGATTAAGGCCAGGCCGGGCCGGCTGATAGTGGTGGCCGGCCACACCGATGACACCGGTGACGCGGCGTCCAACCAGCAGCTCTCGCTCAGGCGCGCCGAGTCCGTGCGCAACTGGATGCGCGACACCGGCGCGGTGCCGGAGAGCTGCTTTGCGGTGCAGGGCTACGGCGAAAGCCGCCCGCATGACACCAATGACACGGAGGCGGGCCGGGCGGCCAACCGCCGGGTCGAAATCAGCCTGGTGCCGCAGGCGAATGCCTGTCAGGTCACCGGCGCAACCCCCGTATCACCGGCTCTGGGTGATGCGTTAACCCCAACAATGGAGAAGTAACTCATGGCAATTCCAGTCTATCTATGGCTCAAAGACGACGGCGGCGCGGACATCAAAGGCTGTGTAGACGTCAAAGACCGTGAAGGCAGCATCGAAGTCGTGGCGCAGGAGCATAACCTGTACATCCCGACCGATAACAACACCGGCAAGCTGACCGGAACGCGTATCCACACCCCGTTCCTGTTTACCAAAGAAATCGACGCTTCCACCCCGTACCTCTACAAGGCGGTGACCACCGGCCAGACCCTGAAATCCGCCGAGTTCAAATGGTACCGCATCAATGACGCCGGTCAGGAGGTGGAGTACTTCAACACCAAGCTTGAGAACGTCAAGCTGGTGAAAGTCGCCCCGCTGATGCACGACATCAAAGACCCGGCGTATGAGAAGCACAACCACCTGGAAATGGTTGAGCTGCGCTACGAAAAAATCACCTGGACCTATAAAGACGGCAACATCATTCATTCCGATTCCTGGAATGAACGCACCACCGCGTAACCCCCTCACAGCAGACGGCTCGCCGTCTGCTGTTTTTTTGCTGTTTTTGTTTGTGAAGTCAGAACACGACACCGCAAAACCAAAACAGCACCACAGTCCCGGACACCGGCCTTATGCGCTTTGGTTAACAGCGAAGGGCGGTAGCGTACCCAACAAGGAGCAGAGCATGGAGCAGCAAGCCGTATTACTTCGTCGTTTAAACCCCTATTGCGCCCGGGCGCTGGAGGCAGCGGCCACGCTGTGCCGCACCCGCGCCCATGCCGCCGTGACCATCGAGCACTGGCTGCTCAAGCTGCTGGAGCTGGGGGAAGGCGACATCACGGTGCTGGCGCGTCGCTATGAGTGGGATATGGACGCGTTGTGGCAGAGCCTGCTGGCGCACCTCGACGCGCTGCCGCGCTCGGTGCAGAGCCGCCCGCAGCTGTCAGAAGCGTTACAGGCGCTGATGCAGGCCGCCTGGCTCACGGCCTCCTTGCAGCACGGCGCAGAGACTATCCGCAGCGTGCATCTGCTGGAGGCGCTGATAACGCAGCCCCTGCTGCTGCACTGTGAGGGCGCCTGGCCACTGTTCAGCCTGAGCGCCGCCCAGCTCTCCCGTCTGACGCCGCTGCTGGATGCGCAGTCCGACGAACGGCCCGAACGGCAACAGCAGGCGCGTCTGACTCAGGCCGTTCCCGTGCTGGAGGAAGCAAAGCAAAACGCGGCGGGAAGTGCTGAACCGGGTCTGAGCGAGGCCCTGCAGGCGGCGCTGGACAAATTCACCCTGGATATCACGGCCAGAGCGCGTGCCGGGCAGATTGACCCGGTGTTCGGCCGCGACAGCGAAATCCGCCAGATGATAGACATCCTTTCACGGCGGCGCAAAAACAACCCGATTCTGGTGGGCGAGCCGGGTGTAGGGAAAACGGCGCTGGTCGAGGGGCTGGCGCTGCGCATCGCCGAAGGCAACGTGCCGGAGAGCCTGAAACCCGTGAGCCTGCGTACCCTGGACCTCGGCCTGTTACAGGCGGGGGCAGGGGTAAAAGGGGAATTCGAACAGCGGCTGAAAAATGTGATTGATGCCGTGCAGCAGTCGCCGGTGCCGGTGCTGCTGTTTATTGATGAGGCGCACACCCTTATCGGGGCAGGCAACCAGGCGGGCGGCGCGGATGCGGCCAACCTGCTGAAACCGGCGCTGGCGCGGGGTGAGTTGCGCACCATTGCGGCGACCACCTGGAGCGAGTACAAACAGTATTTTGAGCGTGACGCCGCACTGGAGCGCCGCTTCCAGCGGGTCAGCGTGGATGAACCGGATGATGCGGCCGCCTGTCTGATGCTGCGCGGGCTGAAGTCGCGCTATGCGCAGCACCACGGCGTGCATATCCGGGATGCGGCCATCACCGCGGCCGTGACGCTCTCCCGCCGCTTCCTCACCGGCCGCCAGCTGCCGGACAAAGCCGTCGACCTGCTCGACACCGCCGGCGCGCGGGTACGTATGAGCCTCGATACCCTGCCGGATGCACTGACGGCCCTTCACGCCGAGCTGGCCGCCCTGCTGCTGGAGCAACAGGCGATTGAGCAGGATTTGGTGATGCTGCCGGATATGGGCTCGACCCGCCTGCAGGAGATTGAGCAGCGTCGCACAATGCTGACCGCAGAGCAGCAGCGCCTTCAACAGCAGTATCACGAAGAGCAGCGCCTGACCCGCCTTATTATTGAGGCCCGCCAGGACATTGCTGACGTTGCCCGGCTGGCTGAGCTGCAACAGCAACTGAGGGACGTACAGGGCAGTGCGCCGCTGCTGTCCCTGGATGTGGATGTGCGCACCGTGGCCGGCGTGATAGCGGACTGGACCGGCGTGCCGCTGTCGAGCCTGCTGAAAGATGAGCAGACTGACCTGCTGCACCTCGAACAGCAGCTGGGCGCCCGCGTCCTGGGGCAGGACGCGGCGCTGACCGGGCTGGCGCAGCGCCTGCGGGCGGCGAAAACCGGCCTGACGCCGGAGAGCGGCCCGCTGGGCGTATTCCTGCTGGTCGGCCCGAGCGGCACCGGGAAAACCGAGACCGCACTGGCGCTGGCCGACAGCCTGTTCGGCGGCGAAAAGTCGCTGATTACTATCAACCTCTCCGAGTACCAGGAAGCGCACACCGTCTCCCAGCTCAAGGGCTCCCCGCCGGGGTATGTCGGCTACGGCCAGGGCGGCATTCTCACCGAGGCGGTGCGCCAGCGCCCCTACAGCGTGGTGCTGCTTGATGAAGTTGAGAAAGCGCACCGCGACGTGCTGAACCTGTTTTACCAGGTGTTTGACCGCGGCGTTATGCGTGACGGCGAAGGACGGGAGATTGACTTTCGCAACACGGTGATTCTGATGACCGCTAACCTCGGCAGCGACCCCCTGATGCAACTGCTCGACGAGCAGCCGGAAGCCACCGACAGCGAGCTGCACGAATTACTGCACCCGGTACTCCGTGAACACTTCCAGCCCGCGCTGCTGGCACGCTTCCAGACGCTGATTTACCGCCCGCTGAGCGCCACCGCATTACGTACTATTGTGGCGATGAAGCTTACTCAGGTGGCCGGCCGCCTGAACCGTCACTACGGCCTGCACTGCACGATAGAGGCGAGCCTGTATGACACGCTGGTTGACGCCTGCCTGCTGCCGGACACGGGCGCGCGCAATATCAACAGCCTGCTCAACCAGCAGATCTTACCGGTGCTGAGCCAGCAGCTGCTGCAACGCCGGGCAGCACAGCAGCCTATCACCCACCTGACCCTGGGCTGGAGTGAGACCGAGGGGATTATGCTGCAGTTTGATGTAATAAAGTCATCAACATGAATGTTACGACATACTTTATTTGGCGATCTCATGGCAGGTCAAAGACTGGTTTTTTAAATGCATGCGGGTTTATTAGGTCCCGCCTGGGTCCTTGTGTGAAATAAATTAATGAGGTGAAGTATGGGGTACATATTTAATGACGATGCAGCAAGTAAAGCTTATCAGTCAGGTAAAAGCAGGGCGGTTCATCCTGCCGGAATGAAGAAATATTATGAATGGCGAAGACTAATTAGAGACAGAGGGATGTCACCTTCTGATTCGGCAAAAAAAGTAGGTGATTTACACTATGAAAAACTTACTGGAAACAAATGTTCAATTCGGTTAACGCAAGGAGATCGTGTTTTGTTTTCAGTCCAGGGGCATAACGTGACTGTGTACGGAATTGGCGGTCATTATTAGGATGTTTTTAATGTAAAAGCAGCAGATAACTGGGGCGGTAAAATCGATATCTATCAATGGTTAACATGTCATTAGGTGATCGCTTATGATTTTATTAAACCCCATTACCTTATTGATGATGATTTATGTACTGGTTAATAAGTAATTTTACTTTGACTCTCAAAGCTTCTAAATCTTTTTTTTCAGTAAATTAAAATTCGCTATTTTTATTATCTGCGATACAGGCTTATAAAATGAAAACCACCCCCGCCATCTTCTTCGACCATCGCCACCATCTGCTTCGCGTGCGCGGCTGCACCGCCGAGCTGGATATCCTGGGTCTGACCGCAGAGGAGGCGCTGAGCACGCCCTTCTGCTACCGCCTCACCTTTACCTGCACGGATAAAGCCCTCGACCCGGCGGCCTTTCTGCTGCAGGACGGCACCCTGACCCTGCAGGCCCCGGTGGACCGGGGGTTTGGGGTGCGCGTGATGCAACCGGTGCGGGTGGTGCAGGGGGTGGTGACCGGCTTTACGAAGCTCGCCACCTCCAAAGATGAGGGACAGTATGAGCTCGCGCTGCAGCCCCGGCTGGCGCTGCTGTCGCGCAGCCACCAGAACGCGATTTATCAGGACATGTCGGTGCCGCAGATTGTGGAGAAAATTCTGCGTGAGCGCCATGACATGCGCGGGCAGGACTTTCTGTTCACGCTTTCCCGCGAATACCCGCGCCGCGAGCAGGTGATGCAGTATGGTGAGGATGACCTGACCTTTATCTCGCGCCTGCTGGCAGAGGTGGGTATCTGGTTCCGCTTTACCCCCAACACCCGGCTCAGTATCGATGTGGTGGAGTTCTGTGATGAGCCGTGCCATTACCAGCCGGGCGTCACCCTGCCCGCGGTACCGCCTTCGGGGATGCATGATGTGGGGGTAGAGTCGGTATGGGACCTGGTCAGCGCGCACCGGGTGGTGGAGAAGTCAGTGAGCACCCGCGACTACAACTACCGCTGCGCCGCCGATGACCTGAGTGCGCAGGCAGAGGTGACGCACGGGGAGGCGACCACCTACGGCGAAGCTTACCACTACGCCGATAACTACCTCACCGCCGGGGCCGCCGGGCATAACCCGGCCCCCGAGAGCGGCGCGTTTTATGCCCGTATCCACCATGAGCGCTACCTGAATGCGCAGACGCAGCTCACGGCGGTCACCAGCTGTGCCGGTATTGCGCCGGGACAGAGACTGACGGTCACCGGCGGCCTGGGCGTCCCGGACGCCTTCCGCCGGGGCGTGGTGATTACTGCGCTCACCGCCACCGCCCGGCGGGATAAAAGCTTTGAGGTGACGATAACGGCGATACCCTGCGCAGAGGCATACGGCTTTCGTCCCCCGCTCATCGCCAGGCCGAAGATGGCGGGCACCTTACCGGCGCGGGTCACCAGCACCAAAACCAACGACCTCTACGGCCATATCGACAAACACGGGCGCTACAAAGTCACCCTGCTGTTTGACCGAGCAGCCTGGCCCGCAGGCGAAGAGAGCCTGTGGGTGCGCCAGTCCCGCCCTTATGCAGGCGACACCTATGGCCTGCACCTGCCGCTGCTGGCCGGCACCGAGGTGGCGATAGGCTTTGAGGACGGCAATCCTGACCGGCCCTATCTCGCGGGCGTGCTGCACGACTCTTCGCACCCCGACCACGTCACCATCCGCAACTACAAACGCAACGTCCTGCGCACCCCGGCCAACAACAAACTGCGGCTCGACGACACCCGCGGGCAGGAGCACATCAAGCTCGCCACCGAGTACGGCGGCAAAAGCCAGCTGAACCTCGGGTATCTGGTGGACAGTGAACGGCAGCCGCGCGGCGAGGGCTTTGAGCTGCGAACCGACAGCTACGGCACGATACGCGCCGGGAAGGGGCTGTTTATCAGCGCGGATGCGCAGCCCATGGCGCAGGGTAAGGTACTGGAGATGGAGGCGGCCTTAACGGAGCTGGAGGCAGCGCGCCAGGTAACGGCAGGGTTAAGGCATGCCGCAGAAGCGGCAGAAGCTGAACTTGCGGATTTAACAAAGCAAACAGAGCTGATGAATACGACCCTGGCGAACCTGAAACAGCAGGCTTTGCTCATGTCGGCACCCGCTGGGATTGCCATGGTGACACCGGCAAGCGTTCAGTTATCGGCAAAGGAAAATTTAATAGCAACCGCAGGAAGTGATGCCGATTTCAGCATAGTTAAAAAATTCCGGATCGCCGTGGGTGAAGCATTAAGCCTGTTTGCCCACCGAATGGGCATCAAAATGTTTGCGACAGCTGGAAAAATAGAAATTCAGGCACAAAGTGATGCATTAGATTTGCTCGCTGAAAAGCAGCTTACCATAGCCAGCCAGAAGAATAGGGTATTAGTCACAGCACAAACAGAACTTCTTCTTAATTGCGGCGGTTCTTATATCCGTCTTAGCGAAGGAGGTATTGAGTTAGGCACTGCTAAGAATGTCACAATGAAATGCATTGTTATACAGCGGATGGGGGCGGACACATTGGAAAACGCAGTAAAACTCCCTACAGGGTGTAAACCAGGAATAATTAAAGCTGCGCAAGCACAAGATCCCTCTGTAACCCTTTCTTCGTAATTTATCTGATTGGAAAATACTCATGCCGACCAAGAGACTGGCAGCGTTAGGTGATAAAACCACCTATGGAAGCATTATTTCAGCGACTTCTGCATTTGTTGATGAAGACAGAGTCATCGTGAAATCAGGTGATCTTGCTTCATGCAGTAAATGTAAAGGTGCATTTCCTATTAATGGAACTGCACAAGCCTGGATAGATGGGGAAACAAAACTGGTACAAGATCAGGATCGTGTTTTATGTGGTTGTAACGATCATAAAGTTTATGCACAAACCAAATATTTCAATGGTTGAGTCAGCGTAATAAACGAGGCGCAAGGATTAACTCATGGCTTGTAATAATGAATGTACTTCAACGGGGCTGGCTATTTTACCCGTGCGTTATGCTGTTGTGCCTAAGCCTATTTCCTCTTCACTGCCCGGTTGGGCTCAAGATCCCACAATTACAGATATAGAATTGGAAAATGATGAGCAATATGCCTTACGTGCTTTGCGGCAAGGCTATTTGTATCTGTTTTATGAAAAGGGCGCACTGGGTATTCAGTACTGGCAATGTTTCAGTATTGCCCAGGATGGTTCGCTATGGCTTCAATATTCGGCAACCCATCCCCTGGAAATTACCTCAACTGCTTGTTATTCACAAAAGCATGACGGCAGCATGGTAGAGTTTTTTTGTATTGGCTCTCCGGAAAAATGTGGTGATGTGTGGCTCGCCTACAGCCAGTTCAAATGGAGTAACACCACGCTGGATCGTTATAAAAATGACCAATCCGCACGTAGTCAACGTATGCAAAAAATTCAGCCGGCCGTCTGGGCAAAAAATCCCACCGGTAAAGGGGTGACAATAGCCACGGCAGACTCTTTAAAAGCAGTACTGGATTATCAGGATATCGCTTTTTCCGGCCTGATGCCGGATCAGCAATCCGAAGCAAAGCACACCCTGAGTTCAGCGCCTAACCTGACTCAAACGGGCTCTCCCACTAATAAATACAGTGTGAATCAGACACTGTTGAACAGCTGGTCGACGCTTTACCCGTGGTCTGTAGGGCGCCGGGGTAAACATAGTGTGACGGCTGAAAAGATGAAAAGCCGTTGCGGTGAAGGGTGTTCCCCCATGCTTATCCCCCTGTGGGATGCCGTGGGTATCGCTCATGAACTTAACGGCTGGGGAATGGATGTGCTGGGTCGTCAGGCACAATTTGCGCTTGAACGTGATCTTGACCTGAAAACGCACCGGGATCTGGAGTTAATACAGGCACTTTTAAGCGATGCAGCCCAAAACAAACTCGACAGGCTTCGCACCCGGATGGGAGAAGGGAAGTTTTATGCCAATCCGGAAACAAGCGCTTTTCGGCGAACCGCTTTGCGTCGGCGTTACCAGGATCAGCCGGAACTGCTGCAACAGGCGATGAGTGACTGCGATTTGCTGGAGCAGTGGGGAGCGGAAAATGTTGATGAAGATTATGCAAATGAACTTATCCGCATGCCTATGGAGCCTCTGGCGCAACACCGGCAACAGGTCGCACGATTAAAACAGCAGGTTCAGCAGGAGATGGCAGCCAGGGAAAGCGGCTACCAGAAGGCGGGTGACCGGCAGAGAGCAAAAAGCTGGGAGCCTTACGCTGCCCTGCTTGATACTGCCCGACGTGAAGATTTTGTGGAATGCTATCAACAGCTCTGCACAGATATCGCAACCATCTATGAGCAACGAAGCGGCAGCCTGTTGAACTGGCTGATTGCGCCCCTGTTTATTACCACGCTGGAAGATTTTCATTCTGAAGAGTTCAATGACGGGATCAATTATCAGTCTATCGTGACTAAGGCGATTTGCGGCATCGGCAATACGCCACGTGGGCAAGCGTTAATAGAGAGCTGGCGTGACGGGCTGAGCGCCGCCGATTGCACAAATCTGTTGTGGCGTGCGGTGGCCGCTAACGACCCGGCGATAATCAATGAGCTGGATTTGTTATTACAACAGGCTAAGAGTAAAAAAGACGACCATTCACCTATTATACCCACAACACTGGCACTGGCACTCTCTCAGGCCGGGAATCTGAAGAAATACACAAGCTTTTATCAGAAGGCCAGTAAAGAGCTGGCGAAAGCGTTGCCTGATGATGCCCATTGGGTGGACAGACAGCTTTATCAGATGGACGGGTTTATGTCGTCAGTCGGCGACCGGATTTTTAACCTGAAGAATTTTGGCGGCAAGCTGGACAGCTTTAATGAAATGGTGTTCAAAATGATTTTTTCCCTGCGGGCCGGTGTACCGCCGGAGCATGTGACCAACCTGCTTAATGCCCAGCTGACAGAGGGGGCGGCCTATCGGGCATCGTTATTACAGGAAATAAAAGCCAGCAAAGGGTTTATGGAGGTGAATCAAGAGAAGATGGCAAAATATCAGAAAATAACAAAAACTTGGAATGACTTTTCGGGAAAAGAGGAGGGTAGTGCAGCTATAAAAAATTCTCGTATTGGGCTGGTGATGCTGTTTTTTAACGCCCTGGACTTTGGTTATCTTTACAGTCAAACGAAAGGGGACATTAAAAGCCAGGCGACACTGTTGGCCAGCGGCATGACAATGGTCTACCAGGTAAGTGATATCGTTTTGCCTGCGCTTGAGAAAGGAGAGAGTGCCGGCGCGCGGACTATAGGGCTGGTTAAGGGATTAGGCGCTTTTATGGGCGGGGCGGCTTCAGCGATTAGTACCATAATTGATTTAAACCAATTTAACAAGGAAATAGAAAAAAATCGCTTTGGATTCGTTTGCTTCTATACATTAAAAATGGGAGCTGATGGGCTGGGAACTGTTAAATATGTAGGCATGTTTCTGGGGGCAGTGGGTCTAACAGGTTCTGCAGAAAATATCACCAAACTTTTGGCATTTCGTATATTGGGAGTGCGTGTGTTAGCCATATTTTTGACATGGGAATTCTCTGCTATATTAATTTTCTTGCAAGTAATAATTTCTTGGTTTTCTGATAACGAATTACAAGTCTGGTGCCGTCAATGTTATTTTGGGTCAGAACCTTTATATCTTGGTTATAGTGAACAAGCGGAACGTTTGAATACTGCTATTAAGGAAATATTATGAGGGGGGAGAAGCCGGTAAATTTGCGTCAATTGCAGGAAGAAGTTCAAAATAGGAAAGATATATGGGAGGGAGCCCAAAACAGATATCGTAATAATATCCCCGATGCAACTCTGGAAAGGATCGCGATGCGGGAAGCTGAATATCAGGAAGTTGCCGCTCGCTTAATGGCGCTTCCCCCACCGCCGGTATTACCGCCTATTTGCGGACTCTGCAAAATAACCGGGGAACTGGAGGCCTTCAGCCGTCAGCGCTGCCAGGCTGATTTTGAGGTGGACTTCTACCGCACCAACCCCTTGCCGAACGCCAGTGATGCCCAGCGCCTGGCAGGCGGGGCCGCCGCCATGGCGGCAGGCAGCCCGGCCCTGGGGGCACTGCTGGCCTCAGAGGATAAACCGCTGGTGAGCACCGCAGATTATATTCAGGGTCAGATAAAAGGTATGCCGTTCCGGGGCTGGGTGGGTATGACAGACCTGAAAGCAGGGGATGAGGTAGAGATGGTGGCGGAGTGGCAGACAGACCACTATGAGGTCTATGCCATAGCCTACCCGGCAGAGCGAATCATCTCCGTATGTCCGCGCTGTGAAATGGGCCGTTATGCCTATGGCTGGTTGCGTGTAAAGTATATGTTTATTCTCGTTATGTTCTTAGTGTCTATTCCTTTATTTATCCTTCCTTTCTTTAATGGCAACACCTACCTGGAAGGTATGTTATATATCCTTGATTTAAGTAAAGGTAATCATGGTAAAATGTGGAGCATCATATTTATCATTGACTTTATGATGTGTGCTGTTCTTGCTATCTCCGCTTACAAAGCCTATGCGCCAACCACCTGTAAACTGGCAGAAGATATTTTCCGCACTATGGGGTGGGCGTCTCCTGAGAAGATTGATTTAAATAAAAGTACCGCAAGACATGAGCGTAGGCTTAAAAGGGCAGGAAAATGGTATTCCCCTAAGCGTAAAGACAAACCCCTGCGGCCTACCAGTAAATGGGCGGGGCAATTTGAGTATTGGTATTACTATTAATTGCTAAAAATATATTGGGAGTACGTGTGTTAGTGATCCTCTTGACCTAGGAGTTCGCTGTTGTATTAATTTTTCTTCAGGTAATAATTACCTGGATTTCTGATAACGAATTACAAGTCTGGTGCCGCCAATGTTATTTTGGTTCAGAGCCTTTATATCTTGGTTATAGTGAACAAGCGGAACGTTTGAATACTGCTATTAAGGAAGTATTATGAGAGGGGAGAAGCCGGTAAATTTGCGTCAATTACAGGAAGAAGTTCAAAATAAGAAAGATATGTGGGAGGGAGCACAAAACAGATATCGTAAAAATATCCCCGACGCAACTCTGGAAAGGATCGCGATGCGGGAAGCTGAGTATCAAGAAGCATCCGCTCGCTTAATGGCGCTCCCGCCGCCGCCGGTATTACCGCCTATTTGCGGACTCTGCAAAATAACCGGGGAACTGGAGGCCTTCAGCCGTCAGCGCTGCCAGGCTGATTTTGAGGTGGACTTCTACCGCACCAACCCCTTGCCCAACGCCAGTGATGCCCAGCGCCTGGCAGGCAGCCCGGCCCTGGGGGCACTGCTGGCCTCAGAGGACAAGCCGCTGGTGAGCACCGCGGATTATATTCAGGGTCAGATAAAAGGCATGCCGTTCCGGGGCTGGGTGGGTATGACAGACCTGAAAGCAGGGGATGAGGTAGAGATGGTGGCGGAGTGGCAGACAGACCACTATGAGGTCTATGCCATAGCCTACCCGGCAGAGCGAATCATCTCCGTATGTCCTGAGTGTGAAATGGGCCGTTATGCCTATGGCTGGTTGCGTGTAAAATATATGTTTATATTGTTCTTATTTTTTATGATGCTTTTTTGTTTTGGTATGTCTTCAGTTATTGACGGTGATTATTTAACAGCGTTGCGTGAATTGTTTAATATGCAATATTATGGCGAGTTATGGGCCATTGCCATGGTAATTTACGCCCTTATCGCAATAGTCATTGCCATCTCCGCTTACAAAGCCTACGCGCCAACCACCTGTAAACTGGCAGAAGATATTTTCCGCACTATGGGGTGGGCGTCTCCTGAGAAGATTGATTTAAATAAAACTACCGCAAGACATGAGCGTAGGCTTAAAAGGCAAGGGAAATGGTATTCCCCTAAACGTAAAGATAAACCCCTGCGGCCTACCAGTAAATGGGCAGGCTCCTTTGAGTATTGGTATTACTATTAAAAATGTCTATTACTGATTATACGGGGGTGTCTATTGTTTTTTGTTAACTTTAATTATACAGAAAGCGCTGTTGCAAAACGTTCAGAGGAAATCAAAAAAGAATTATCAGAGAAAATTATCATTGAAGGAGGGCAATGCCTGTTACTGGTAGATCCAAGCTTAGGAAATATGCGTAAAGAAGATGGATTATGGAATGGCCTGATAGGAAAAAATCTCTATAAGGTAAATTTTGATCACCCTGAGTTATCCGGTGCATTGGAGCTCTGGTTGATCCCAATAAATTTAAACTATAAAGAAGATATTGCGTTTTTTAATTTAAGCATAGATATTGCCATGAATGAGGTTGACCCTGATGCTCTTGAAGCAGGAAAAGGTCGGGCTATCTGTGCCTGGCTAAGTACACCAAATGATATTGAGTATATCGCAGAGCATATCTCATCGACAGCCATACAAAGGGTGGCAGGTAAAGGTGAGTTTTTATTGCGATTTTTTGATGCCGCTATTATCGATGTCGTTTTAAATGTACTGGATGAGTGGCAACAATCCCGATTGCTGGGCTCCGTACAACGTTGGTATTATATTGATGGCGATGGAAGGTTAAGCAGTAAAGCAGGAGGTTACACCGGTTTCCGGCAAATGAATTATTCCCTTTCATTAAGTTCCCATAGCTGGGAAAAAATTCAACACACATCTAATATTAATAGGGTAATGCGAAGATATAGAAATACATACCGACAAAATCAAAGGATTATTGAGAATCAATCCCACCAGATTTTACTTTTAGCTTTCCATTCAGTCCCTGTAGATGTGTTATTTAATGAAAATGATTTCATTCTATTTGGAATGCATGCACTAACCAAACACCCGTATTTTTATCGGCATAGTATGATTAAAAGTATTTTTAATAACTTGAGGCGAGATGCAAGTATGAGTTACTGCTTATTAACCGATGAAATAGATACTAAAACTTGGGAGGTTATTATTAATGATTGCCGGGATGAGAAATATTAACCAGATTATTTCTTGCATGTCAATTTATAATTAAAGTAAAGAAAGGTGCTTTCAATGTGGCCCATTCAGAAAGTAATTAATAAAAAATACGTTTCTATTATAAATAAAAAGCTTTGGACGATTTATTTTTTTATGCTGGTTTCTTTTATTTTTCTTTTTTATGGCTTAATGAGAACTCTGGCGCTAAATGAGTTTTTTTACAAGTATTGGTGTACTATATCATTTTTACTTGTAATGACTTACTTGTCGGCTTTTTCTTTGCGTTGCTATAAATATGGTCTTGACCTGGTGCATCATGAAGCATGGGAAAAAGAAACAGAATTAATTGAGAAGAAATGGAGGGCCTGGAGCAGTAAATATCTTTTGATTGTTGACCATCAACTCTTATTACCCAGTCAGATCAATAAAATTAAAAAACTGACTGGCGAACATCAGCGGGTGATCAAGGGACAGGAAGTTACATTTGATCCATCCAATATTAAATCCGTTACATTCCAAACTATTTTGCAAGAATTGCTTTTTTCTCTGCGTGGCCGTTTTCAAGAGCTCACTCCGCTGTTCGATTTTGATGTGGTTTTTATAAAAGATTCAGACTTAACATCCTGGGATGATTTTAAGCGAAGCTGGAAGCTAATGGGATTACCTGTAGAAAAATTATTTGGCTATGTCTTTACAACAGATACTTATCACAAGCAATTTTCATTGCTATTAGATAATTCACGGAAAAATATGATTATAGTGATAAGTGTTCGCTTGCTAAGCGAAAGTAACGTGCAGAACATAGGCACAGAAAGTGGCTGTATTTTTATTCTCACCCATGAAGAAAGTGTTGTTTATGACTATGGGTTTTACAGTGGGCGTTTATTTCGACCTCTATTTGTTGATGAAATAAACATAAGTGATGGGCTTTATGATTTCACTAAATATCAACCCATTTCAAAGAGTGCTGAAGAGTTTTATTTGAGTAATATATGTGAGGGCATGTGTGGTGAGCTGGCCTCGCAGTTAAATAATTTTTTTGTTTCAGAAAACACTAGCAGCAAATGTCAAATAACAGACTTAGATCTCACATTAGGTAATCTGGATGTATGGGCCGCTATGTCTTTATCTGCATCATGTGTCGAAAGAGATAAAAAAATAAGATTGATTGCTCATGGCGAGAAAAATGGCATCAATTTCAACATTGTAACGCCCTGTAGAGGGTACGAAGGAGCGTCAGTGTGATAGGGAAAGGTAATTTATGGAGGGTTTCTGGCTTACTCCTTTTTGTTATTTTGATTGGAAGCACTGCGGCTTTATTTTGTTTTTTTTATGCTGAGTATTTTGGATGGGATGATGAAAAGGGAAAGCTAAAACTTTGGTTATACATAATGCTGGCTACATTGCTATTTTTAGCATTATTTTTTTCAGGGGTGTCATTTCAGCAAAAGCGCATAAAATTTGTGACTCAAAAAGCAGGTGAAGATGTACATTCCGGTACGTCAGCCCCTAAACAATCCCATATTTTAGCTTACGGTATTAAATCCCACCTCCGCACCCGCTACCACCTGCTCTGGCGCTATAAAGTCCGGTTGCTGCTGGTGATGGGGGAGGAGGCACACATTGCCGCCATTGCCCCCGGCCTGAAGGATAAACAGTGGCTGGAAGGCAACCGCACGGTGCTGATTTACGGCGGCAGCCCGCAAACTACAGTAGATAAAGAACGCCTGGTCGGGCTGCGCACACTGCGCCGCAGCCGTCCGCTGGATGGGATTGTGCTGGCGCTCGTGCACGAACAGGCGAATGCGTCCGTGCTGGATACGGCCTTGCGTACTCTGGAGCAAATCGGAGCGGCGCTGCATTACCAGCCGGCGGTTTATCTGTGGCAGGTGTGTGACAGCCAATGGTCACAGGATGAACGGGAGGTGCAACCGGTAGGGGCATTGTTCCCGGCGCGCGCTACCCCGGAGATCGTAAGCGGACAACTCACCGCGATGCTGCCATTGCTGCGTGAGCAGGGTATGCAACAGGTATGCGACCGCCGACCGCACGATTTTCTGCTGCGTCTCGGGCAACGTCTTGAAGAGAGAGAGATTGCCCGCTGGCAGACGCTGCTGACACCCTGGCTGACGACGCATCTGAAACGTGTTCCACTGCGCGGGCTGATGTTCAGCCTGCCGCTGCCGCAAAAGGAGGCTGTGGAGGAGAGACCGCATGAACATGCCTGGGAGGCCCCGGCTATCTGGCGGGGAGTGCTGGCAGACTGCACCGGGACGCGCGGTGTCTGGGTCGGGCTGCCGTGGCAGCGCACGCTCGGGCTCTCCCTGCTGGGGTTGATGGCCCTGTGGGCAGCGGGCAGTCTCATCTCATTTGCGGTGAACCGCCAGCAGATTATCTCTGCTGCCAGGCAAGCACAGCCACTGGTGCATGCCGTTGTACTCACCGATGAGCAGCTTATCGCGCTGCACGCCCTGCGCAATGATATCGGGCGTCTGCAACAACGTGAAAAAGAGGGCGCACCCTGGTATCAGCGTGTTGGTTTGAACCACAATCCGCAACTGCTTCAGGCGCTGCTGCCCTGGTACGGCGCGGCGAATAATTGCCTGATACGTGACGTGGCAGCACAACGTCTGCATGCCGAACTCGACACACTGGCCGCGCTGCCGCCGGACAGCCCACTGCGTGCGCAACGGGCAAAACCGGGCTACGACCAGCTTAAAGCCTACCTGATGATGACGCGCCCGGAAAAAGCGGATGCAGCGTTTTACACGCAGGTGATGAAAAACGTGGAGCCGATGCGTAAAGGCCTCTCGCCCGCCCTCTGGCAGAGTCTCGCCCCCGACCTGTGGGCTTTTTATATGCAGAGCCTGCCGTCCCGGCCATCATGGAAAATCACCTCTGATGCAGCACTGGTGAATCAGGCACGGCAGGTGCTGCTGGAGCAAATCGGGCAGCGCAATGCGGAAAGCACCCTGTATGAAAATATGCTGGTCTCGGTGCACCGCAACTATGCGGACATGACCCTTGAGGCGATGACCGGAGATACCGATGCCCGCCGCCTGTTCGCCACACAGGATGTGGTACCCGGCATGTTTACCCGTCAGGCGTGGGAAGGGGGAATACAAGAGGCGATTGAGAAGGCGGTAGCCTCCCGGCGCGATGAGATTGACTGGGTGCTGAGCGATAACCGTAAATCCGTGTCTGCAGATATCTCGCCGGAGGCGCTGAAAAACCGCCTCACCGAGCGCTATTTCATCGATTTTGCGGGGGCCTGGCTGGGCTTTCTGAACAGCCTGAGTTGGAACCCGGCGCAAAACCTCTCTGACGTCACGGATCAGCTCACCCTGATGAGTGATGTCCGCCAGTCACCGCTGATCGCGCTGATGAACACGCTGGCGTACCAGGGGCAGGCCGGACGGCAGCGTGAGGCGCTTTCGGCATCATTGATGAAATCGGCCAAAGACCTGCTGGGTAAAGAAGAGAAACCGGTGATTGACCAACGCGCTGCCGGGCCCACGGGGCCGCTGGACAGCACCTTTGGCCCGTTGCTGACGCTGATGGGCAAAAACAGCACGCAGACGGTCATGGCTGCCGACAGCACCCTCAGCTTACAAACCTACCTCACCCGCGTGACCCGCGTGCGGCTGAAACTCCAGCAGGTGGCTAACGCGCCTGATCCTCAGGCGAGGATGCAGCAGCTGGCGCAGACGGTGTTCCAGGGCAAAAGCGTTGACCTGACGGATACCCAGGAGTACGGCAGCCTGATTGCCGCCAGCCTTGGTGAAGAATGGAATGGTTTCGGGCAGGCGATGTTCGTTCAGCCGCTGTCCCAGGCCTGGGAAACCGTCCTCCAGCCTTCGGCAGCCAGCCTCAACGAGGTATGGCAGCGCGCGGTGGTGACGAACTGGGCATCGGCCTTTACCGGGCGCTATCCGTTTGCCGCCGGGAAAACGGATGTGTCTCTGCCGATGCTGGCGGAGTTTATCCGCCGGGATACGGGGCGGATAGACCGCTTCCTGACCACGCAACTGGGGGGTGTGCTGCATAAAGAGGGCAGCACATGGGTAGCGGATGAAACCAGCAGTCAGGGGCTAACCTTTAACCCTGCGTTCCTGAAAGCCATCAACCAGCTGAGCCAGTTGTCCGACATTCTGTTTACCGACGGCAGCCAGGGCATCAGCTTTGAGATGCAGGGCGTAGCGATGCCGGACATCGTGGAGACACAGCTCACGCTTGACGGCCAGATACTGCACTATTTTAACCAGCTGCCGTCGTGGCAGAGCCTGCGCTGGCCGGGGGTGATCAATAAACCGGGCGCGATGCTGACCTGGACGTCAACCGATGCAGGTGCACGTCTTTTTGCGGATTACAGCGGCGCATGGGGAGGTGTTCGCTGGCTTGAACAAACCCGGCGGGAGAAAGTGGGGGACGGTCTGTACCGGCTGACCCTCAACACACCGGACAACCGGCAGGTGCAGTGGTTGCTGCGCACCGCGCTGGGCGATGGCCCGCTGGCACTGCTGAGGTTGCGTAACTTCACGCTTCCGGCAGAGATATTCCATATAGAAACGGCCGCGCTGATGCCGGCTGACGACACGTTGCCGGATACGTTGTTGCCGGACATCGCCGAGACAGAGGGAGAATAACCTATGGCTACGCTGAATACCCTGCTTACCGCCTGCCGGTACCATACCGATGCTCTGTTGCCGCAGGCGCGGCAGCAGCTCCGTCAGTGGGAGAGCTGGCTCCTGCCGGTCACGGCAGACGCACCCATCGGTGATGATCCCGGCTATGACGATGACTTCCAGCAGATGCGTGAAGAAGTCAATAAACTCACCGGTGCCGATACGGCGCTGGTCTGTGAGCTGGCGGAAAAACTGCTTACCACCGTAAGCAAGGATGTGCGCGTCGCGACTTACTACATCTGGGCGCGACTGCACCGCGACGGGGAAGCGGGGCTGGCGGAGGGGCTGATGCTGCTGGCCGGGCTGGTACAACAGTTTGGTGACACCCTGCACCCATTGCGGGCTAACAGCCGTAAAGCAGCGCTGGAGTGGTTGTCGGGTAGCCGGATGCTGGACAGTCTGTCACTTTATCCGGAAGTCGCAAAAGCGGATTTTAAGCATATGACCGGCGCCCTGGTGCTGCTTGAGCAGGGCCTTGCCGCCTGGGAAGAGAGCGCCCGCCCACAATTAAGCAGCCTGTATGCCGCGCTGGAAAACCGGCTGATGCAATCCGGTGGGCTGGAGGCCGTAGTTCCGCAGAACAGCGGGTCTGCTGACAGTATCCCCACTGCCTTCCCGGATGCACCAGCACTAAAACCGGTTGCGTCCGGGCGCGAGTTGCTGGAGCAGGCGAAATTGCTGGCGAATTACCTGCGTGATCAGCCCCAGGGCTGGCTCTCCGGTCACCATCTGATGAAATGCGTGCGTCAGGACACGTTGCACGAACTGCCGCCGCTTGACGCAAACGGGCGCACCCGGCTGGTGCCGCCAAAACCGGAGCATCGGGCGCTGCTCAAACGGCTCTGGTTGCAACAGAGCTGGCTGGAGTTGCTGGAGCAGGCCGACAGCCTGTTTGCGCAGGGCGTTAATCATATCTGGCTGGATTTGCAATGGTATATCTACCAGGCCCTGAGCAGGGCGGGTGCGCCCTATGACAGCTGGGCAGAGATCATTAAACAGGATTTACACGGCCTGCTGACCCGCCTGCCGGGGCTGGAGAGCCTGACCTGGAACGACGGCACCCCCTTTGCCGATGAGGTGACACTGAACTGGATCAACCAGCAAGTGATGGAGCCCTCAGCTGGCTGGGGTGAGCAACGTGCGGCATCCACCGTTGCAGCGGGGGATGACGACATCCTGCAACTGGAAGCTGAGGCGCTGAGTCTGGCCGACAGCGACGGTATTGACGCCGCGCTGAGCTGGTTACAGCACCGGCCGGGTACTGTAACCCCGCGCCACCGGTGGCTGCTGCGGTTACTGATGGCCCGCGTCACCGAGCAATACGGTAAAAACGAGATGGCGCTGCACCTGCTGGAGGAATTGGATGATAACGCGGCCACACTGACGCTTACGCAGTGGGAGCCGGAACTGCTATTTGAGGTCAAAGCCCGCCGGCTGAAGCTGCTGAGGATGAAAGCCGGGCGAAATGACGCAGACAAATCCCGCCTGAACACGGACATGGAGAGCCTGCTCGCCGGGCTTATCGCCCTCGATCCGGCCCGCGCGGCCGTGTTGTGCAATTGACAACTAAGGAGAACAGGATGGCAAAAGGTTACTATCTGGTACAAGGTGACAGAACCACCTGCGGTGGAATTATTATTGAAGGGGAGCCGACCCACACGCTGTTTGGTAAGCCTCTGGCGCGTGAGCGGGATCAGGTCACCTGCGGGCAATATGCCGGGAAATTTTTTATTGCGGGCGGCATAGAGACCGACACGATTTTCGGGCGAAAAATAGCGGGCACGCTGGACAGTAAAAGCACCTGCCCGTGCCAGGCGCGACTTGTGCCGTCAATATTGACAGATACATATGAAAAAGCGTCGGGTGCAAGCAGTAATGAACCTGAACAGCGTGCGCAGTCTGCGCACGCTGTTCAGGCTGCATATAAAAATAAGGCTGATCCTGAAGATGAACCGGCACCGAGCGCGGTTAACGTTAAAAGTAAAGAAGAAGATAATCAGAAAATAATGTGCCATCATAGTGATGGCGCTACAGATATAGCGCATTATATTGTTGCTGAAATTAAAAACAATGTCAGGGGTGATACAGCGGAGCGGATAAGAGAGCTTATTGACAAGGATTCCTTGGAAAGAAAATATCAAGAATGGGATGATTTACCATGGTATTTAAAATCCTCGCCCCCGCCCGAACAAAACTTATTGGCTGCGATGACCTTATGGTATCAAACGGTTAAAACAGGTGCAATTTGGGATCATAAACAAACAATAAGACATAAATTTAAAAGTGTAGCTGTTGTTCGCCCTCTTGATAGTGGGCAAATATCAGAGACTTATTACCATAAATATAAAAATCATGATTATTATATTGATGTTTGGTCAAATATTCACTATGGATATGTAGGGCTTAGTGTTGGTTTTACTGAATCACTTCTTTTAGCAGGTTCATCTTTAGAGCAAAATATGACCCCTGGAGCAATGGGGAACGATACAGTAGATGATATTACTAGTATGAAAATAGGTTTTTCATTATATAAAACAAAAGGGAGATTTGCAGAGGAACTTACATTTCAGAATATTATTGATGCACTTGAATCCACACCTGATAACCGATTTCCAAAATCCAGGGATACGCATTGGTGTTGGAATGTTAAAGTGAATAAACTATTGTGAATATTTCAAGGTAAATATGAAAAAAATAGCGTTATTTTCTTGTTTTGCGATTTTTGTTTTTTTGTTAGTAAGTTATGGTCGACCTTTTGTAATAATAGATAACGAAACAGATAACGTGATTTACCTTTATTCTGGCACTGGAGAAAATGGCGTAGAGCCTAATGAAGAAGAGGCGAGTGATTCTATGAATCCTGTCAGGATAGAAAAAGGAAAATCAGCAAAAGTCCCATTGACTTTTTACGATATCGCCATGAAAGATCGGAAATTGTATCTTGGCTGGAAAATTGGAAATATAATAAGCTCCCAGGCTACTGCTGTGAGATATAAAGAATTTGATATAACTTCAGAAGAAGGGAGTTGTGCGGTTAAAATCTCTATTAAAGAAGGTAAAGATTTAGTCCGGAGTATATCAGGAAATTTTTGTTTTAAAAAATTAAATTTAACGCTTAAAAACAAGAGGTGATAAATTATTGATTAGCGCATTAAATATACAAAATACCGTTTAAAAATGAGCGGAAAAATTTTTTTGTAAAAGTAAATCCATTTTAAATTATCACCATTCTTTATTCTGCAAGGCAAGTTTCGGGTTTCTGATTGGGGTAGGGTGTCATGCGTAGACCTGGAGAAAAGTATAACAGCATAAAGTATAATATCGGCAATGACTTATATAGAGAAGGTAAGCAGGATGATACGATAAAAGCAATAGAATCAATTTTTCATGGGGCTCTTCTCTTTCGAAAACAAGAAGCTGTAAAGTTTATTTAGAAGTTTAGGTTTTATTATCTCCAGTTGTTATTAATAAGCTGGGTGGGGTTTTTCACTCAGTCAAGTACCATTGATTTTCGTGCTTGATAACGTATATCTGAAAAGGAAAAAGGCACCGAAAATAATGAGAGATAATTTTTTAATTGATAGTTAGCTTCATCATGATACACCGATTCCGTAATACTCACTCAATAAGATAAATGATATGCCCATGGACGACTTAACCCTGCGTTATTTTGACGCTGAAATGCGCTATCTGCGCGAAGCGGGCGAGGAATTCGCCCGTGCCCACCCTGACCGGGCGGCCGGATTAAATATGGACAAGGCCGGCGCGCCTGACCCCTATGTGGAGCGGCTGTTTGAAGGCTTTGCCTTTCTGATGGGCCGGCTGCGCGAAAAACTCGACGACGATTTACCGGAACTGACCGAAGGGCTGGTCAGCATGCTCTGGCCGCACTACCTGCGCACTATTCCGTCACTCTCTATTGTGGAATTTACACCGGACTGGCGAGAGATGAAGGAGCGCATGGCCGTGGCCCAGGGGTTTGAGGTGCTCTCCCGTCCGCTGGGCGAGCGCCAGACCCGCTGCCGCTACACCACCACGCAGGATATCACCCTGTTGCCGTTGTCACTGAGCCGGGCGGGTATCGGCACGGAGCCGGATGGCCGATCGGTTATCCGCCTGCGCATTGAGTGTGGGGAGCTGGCGGACTGGGGCAACATGACGCTGGGCGACCTGCCGCTCTATCTTAATGCGGATGCGCCGCTGGCTTGCGCCCTGCATGAGGCACTCACCCTGAATACGGCCCGGATGTGGATACGGCTTTCAGGCGATACGGATCGCCGGCCGCTCGACGGCTATTTCTCTCCGCAGGGGTTTAGTGATCAGGACAATCTGTGGCCCAGGGATGCGGGCAGCTTCAGCGGTTACCAGCTGCTGCTGGAGTATTTCACCTTCCGTGAGAAGTTTATGTTTGTGACGCTGCGCGGGCTGGAGAGTATCACATTGCCGGCCGGGCTTCGCGGGTTCGACATCGATATCGTGCTGTCGGAACGCTGGGCACATGATTTCAGCTTCTCAGAAAAACATCTGCGCCTGCACTGTGTACCGGTAATTAACCTGTTTGCACTGGAATCCGACCCGCTGCACCTTGATTCGTTGCAGACCGACTACCTGCTGCGCCCGATGCGGGTGCAGGACGGCCATACCGAGATCTATTCAGTGGACTCAGTGATCTCTTCGCGCCACTCCGGGCATCAGGTGTATGTACCGTTCTCCAGTTTCCGCCATAAAGGTGGGATGCTGCGCCATGATGCACCGGAATACTACTACCACACCCGCGTAAAGCGCGGCCCGTCCGGGCTGCATGACACCTGGCTGGTGCTGGGCGGTGAGGCCTTTGATAACCACACGGTGCCGGAAAATGAGAACCTGAGCCTGGGCCTGACCGGTACTAATGGGCAACTGCCGCGCAAGGCGCTGCAGAGCACCGTACTGGACACGGTGGTGAAAACCATGGCGATTAATGTGTGGGTGCGCAACCTCTGCGCGCCGACGCTGCCGTGTTACCCGCCGAACCGTGACCGTTTCCACTGGCGGGTGCTGAGCCACCTGGGCAGCAGCTTTTTGTGGATGATGGATAACGCCGAGGTATTGCGCGGCACGCTGGCCCTGTATGACTGGACAGATAATGAGATGAACCGACGCAGGCTGGCCGCCATTATCGACGTGAAGCACAGTGAAATTGAACGCTTTGAGCAGGGGCATCTGCTACGCGGCGTGCAGATTGAGGTTACCCTCGACAGCCACGGTTTTGCCGGCCACGGTGATATCTGCCTGTTTGGTGAAATGCTCAGCCGCTTCTTTGCCCTCTACACCGATATCCATTTATTTAACCGCCTGATCATTATCCTTCAGCCAACCGGAGAGCGCCTCGAATGGGAAGAGAACCACAACCGACGTGTCCCCGGCTGACCGCGCGGCTGACGAAAGAGATTGGACGCATCAACTTTTACCGCTTCTGTCAGTTACTGGAGAAGGGCGCACCGGCACGGCCACCACTCGGCAGCACTACCCACCCGGCGGATGACCCGGTGCGCTTTCGGCCCCATCCGGGGATGGGTTTTCCGGTCAGCGAACTGAAAGCGGTGGAGTACGATGACGATGTGCCGGATGCGCCGCCCACGGTACGCACCACCTTCCTGGGGCTGTATGGCGTGGATTCCCCGCTGCCGACCTCGTATCTCGATGACATCACCCAGCGACGGGAAGGGCATGAGGCGCTGGAAGGGTTCCTCGACATCTTCAACCATCGCATCCTGACGCAGTTTTACCGAATCTGGCGTAAACACGCTTACCCGGCCAATTTCGAGGCAGGGGGAAAGGACGCGATTTCACAAAGCCTGTTGGGGCTTATCGGTCTGGGCATTCCCGGCACAGATAAGCATGTTGCCACGCCGGTATCCCGCTTTCTGGCGCTGTTGGGCATCATGCGCCGGCAGGCCCGCACTGCGGAAGGCGTGCAGGCGCTGGTAGGGCTGCTGGCTCCGCAAACCCGCGCAGTCGTAACCCCGCACTGCCTGCGCCCGGTCGTGATTGACCAGCCGATGGGGCTTTCGGGGGATGAAGGCTTTTTGCTGGATGGCTGCACCGTGCTGGGTGAGGAAGCCACAGAGGCCAATAGCCAGTTGCTGATTGCCCTGTTTACCGAAGATGCGCAGGAAGCGCGGGCCTGGCTGCCGGACGGACAGCTCTATGGCGATTTTGAGGTGCTGCTGCGGGTCTATCTCGGCTGGCGCTATAAGGCGCGCATCACACTGACGGTGCCTACGCCGCTGCTGCCAGAGCCGGTACTGGGGCAAGCCGATTTTCTGCTGGGGCTGACGGGTGTGCTGGGGGCAGATGATGAGAGCCCCGCGCACGCTGTGCCTGCAGAGTTTACCGTGGTGCCCGGCCATTACTGCGGACTGCCGCGGGCCGTTACAATTAAAGGAAACCGACGTGTTACATATCGCTTCAATTAACCGATTTTCATTGCTGTTGCTGCCGGTGTTGTTGACCGGCTGTGGCCTGACGCAGAGCATTACCGACGGCACAGCCTCTGCCGCAAAATCCATTTTCTACAAGCAGGTGAAAACCCTGCACCTCGATTTTACCGCCCGTGAGGCGCTGAACACCGACGCGCGCGAAAGCGGCTCCCTGTCTGAACCATTGATGATACGGGTATACCAGCTGAAAGACCGGAAAGCGTTTGATAAAACGGTCTATGAACAGCTGGTCAATGGCGGCGAGCAGGCATTGGGTGACGAGCTGTTGGCATCCCGTGAGGTGGTAGTGAAGCCCGGCGGGGATGCAAACCTTACCATGCCGATGGATGAACAAGCGCAGTATGTGGCAGTGGTGGGCTTATTCCGCCACCCGGACAGGGAGAAAAACCACTGGAAGCGCGTGCTGACGCGTGATGATCTCGACCCGGATGCGCCGCGCATCATTGCGCCGGGCAGTAACAGCCTGACTTTGCTGCCGGAGAAGAGATGATGCCCAACGGACATAATGGCCCGTCTCTTTATGAAACCCTGCTCGGCAATTTCACCGGCGGGCTTGACCTTCATCAGGTCAGTGACGAGAACCAGGTCATCCTCTCGGTGCTCGACAATATGCAGCGCATCCTGAACTGCCGGGCGGGTGCGCTGAGCCACCTGCCGGATTACGGCCTGCCGGACATGAGTAAAATCCTGCAGGGGATGCCGGGCACGGCGCACCAATTGATGGAGACGCTCTCAACGGTGTTGCTGAAATATGAGCCGCGCCTGAAAAAGATGTCGGTGTCGATGTTAACGCAGACTGCTCCCGGCCATCTGGAGTACGCGATTGATGCTGAGCTGAAAGGGTTGGGGCTGGTGCGGTACGGCACGGCGTTTATGCCGGAGGGGAGGGTGCTGATGCGCCACCTGAAACAGCAGCAGTATCTCGACCCGGGGAGCAGCTATTAACAACCGTTCAGGGAAGGGAATGTTATGAAAGATAACAGTGAGTGCAGACTAAAAACCGGCGGCGACCCGCGGGCACTGGCAGATTTTGGCACGCTGCGTGAAGAATTGAATAAATTGACCCATCCGGCGCGTCCGGATGTGGACTGGAACCGTGTTGAATCCCTTAGCCTGTCGCTGTTCCGGCAGAACGGAGTGGAGTTGCAGACGGCCTGCTGGTATACGCTGGCGCGTGCGCATCTGGCCGGGATAGAGGGCCTGAATGAGGGGCTGGCGATACTGGAGCCATTGATTACTCATCACTGGGCGGTGTTATGGCCGCAGCCGGTGGAAGTCCGTATAACGCTGTTGTCCGGGCTCAGCCAGCGATTACAGGCGGTAGTGCGTACACTGAATCTGACGTACACCGCGTTGCCGCTGCTTTATCAGGCACAGCAGCATCTCCGGGCAATGCAGGTACAGTGCCAGCGCCTGGCATTGCAAAAGGTAAGCCAGATGGAGGCGCTGCTGGTTTTTATGCATAACGCGGCAATCCGGCTGGAAAAGGAGGCGATCCATCAGGATGAGGCTGTGATGCCGTTACCCCCTCAGGCCCACATTGCCGGCGTAGCGGCACCGCGTCTCTCGGTTGCCCGGCCGGTAATGGTACGCCTTCCCGAGAAAGCCGCTGCTCCGGTTAAACCTTACCGGGCGTGGAAAGGGTTTGTGGCGGGCGTGCTGACGACGTTGGTTCTTGGTGGAGCGGGGCTATGGGGCTGGCAATACCTGCATCCCCGCCTGACCCTGTTGCCGGTGGCGGCCAGTGAACACGCCCTGACGGAACTCAGCCGCCAGTCACCATTATGGTTACAACATTATGGTTTTGCATTGGCCGCGCAGGCTCAGCCGCCGGAATCTGAGGTGCTTAATGCGCAGTGGCAGCAGCACATCACGGCAAATGCGTTACCGCCGGAGGCGCTCCCGGCCTGGCATCAGGGAATGGAGGGGTTACGGGCATTGACCGCGCAGCTGAATGCGTTAGATGAGCGCAAAGGAAAGTACCTGACCGGTTCAGAGCTGAAGTCGATGGTGTTTGCGATTACTCAGAATTTTGAGCGTTCTGTGCCGGCGGAGGCGCAGTTGTATGTCCTGGGGCAGACACCGCCCGGTGAACCGTTGCCGGCGGCTCTGGTGTCACAAACTGACAGGCATCTGCATCAACTGCTTAATCGCTATATGCTGATAAAACAGCAGGCAGAATCATCAGGTCACTTGCCGTGAGCGTATCGGGAATGCCGGAATCCAAGGGAAAGTGTTGGCGAAAAAGGCGCGTGGCATACAGCGCCTTTTTATCCGCCTGTTATTGCAGGTTGGGGCTACGCGATGATGGGAATATACGATGATGGAAATGTGCCATGATGTGGCTAGGGCACGAAGGGCCTGTGCGCACGTAGTCCCATATGTAGTCCCAAACCATCAAGCTAAAACAGTGGCATACCGGTAAATGCCGGGCAACAAAAAACCCGCAAACTCAGTGAGGATGCGGGTTTTTGTGGGGTTTCCGTCAGTAACCGGTACTGTCAGAAGAGATTGTTGGTCGGCATGAGAGGATTCGAACCTCCGACCCCCGACACCCCATGACGGTGCGCTACCAGGCTGCGCTACATGCCGACGCTATGGGTCACTATACTACCGTTTCCCGTTTCGAATGCAAGAGGTCAGCCCAATGACTGCTTTAGTTTTAAGCAGTTAGTCGGCAATAAAGCGCTTTTCATCCGTCAACACTTGTAACAGCAGGGCCAGCTGCGGCTTCTGATTTTTGATCTCACGGCCGTCAACGTCATAGACCCGGTAGTCCCCCCCGGCTTCCAGCAGCAGTGTCTGGGTAGGGGTGGTTACCAGCAGGTTCCCGCTGCCACCGGTGGTCACCCAGGCGTGGCGTCGGCGGGCGGCAAACAGATCCTCACCTTGTGAGTAGTCAGCCACAGCCGTTTGCACATGTAACAGGCGCTGCATCAACGTGGCCATCACATCCTCATGGCTGGTGAGCTTACTGATGCTCTGCGCCGGCGTACCCGGCCAGTGCACAATCAGCGGCACCTGCAGCTGCTGGCGGCTGTAACCGTTGCTCAGCCGGCCCTTGTCATTAAAGGCAACGCCATGGCTGCCGGTGATTACCACCACGGTTTTATCAAGTTCCCCACGCGTACGCAGGCTCTCCAGCACGGCAGCAATCTGCTGGTCGGTCTGCAGCGCCGCTTTGCGGTACTGCAGGGCGAGGGCAGGGCCGCTCAGCGGTTTATCCGGGTGCGTGCCGTTCAATGCCTGGCCAACACCGTTAAAGCTGAGATAAGAGAACCACGGCGTCTGGCCGGTGCGGCTCTCAAGCCATTGCTGCCATTGCTGGCGCGTCTGGCTGTCGCTCTGTTTTAACGCCGGAGGCAGGGAAAAGTCTGCCAGCAGCGCTTGCCGGTAGAGCACGCTGTTGAAGCCGTCCGAGGAGAATAACCCAAACTGGTAACCCTGGCTGCTCAGCGCATTAATCAGCGCGCTGGGTTTACGCGCTGACAGAATCCCGTCCATATAGGTCGGCGAAATCCCGTAAAACAGGCCAAACAGGCCGGTGTCACTGCGGCTGCCCGCACTGTAGTGCTGGGTAAAGCGGGCGTTCTCCTGGGCAAAGCGATCAACGTCCGGCATGGTCTGGGCCAGCGCCTCTGCCCGGAAGCTGTCTACCACAATCATTAACAGATTGTAGCCGCTGCCGCTGTCACGGAAGCTTATCTCATTCAGTGGGTATTCCACCGCCAGCGCTTCCGGTTTGCCCTGTTCAGCAACCCGGCGCTGGTACGCCTGCGCATCCAGCAGGCCATGCTTCTCAAGAAACTTACGGGCCGTCATCGGGTAGGAGAGCGGCAGGTTAGCGCGCTGCATGGTGATCGGCCGGTAGAAGTTGGCGTCTGCCCAGATGTAAAGCAGGTGTGAGCTGAAGAAGCTGGCAATAAACAGCGCCGCCAGCGGCTTGCCGAAACTGCGCCGGTTGAGGCTGCGCAGTTTTTGCCAGGCCCAGGTGCCGAACAGCATCTCCACCAGGAAAATCACCGGCACACTGATGAACATCAGCTGCCAGTCACGGGCCAGCTCTCCCTGTTCCGGGTTGACCACCAGCTCCCAGACCACCGGGTTAAGGTGCAGGTGGAAACGGGTGAACACCTCGCTGTCCACCAGCAACAGCGTCAGCCCGGCGGTCGCCAGCGCTGCCGAGATAAACCTCAGCAACCGCTGGGACATCACCACAAAGGTGAGCGGGAAAATGATCAGCAGGTAAGCGGAGAAACCGATAAAGCTGAAGTGGCCCAGCAGGCTGGCAAAGGCGTACACCCGGCCGGTCAGCGAGGCGGGCCAGTCAGAAACAAACAGGTAGCGGCTGCCCAGCCCCAGACAGAGCAGGATATTGAACAGCGCGAACCAGTGCCCCCAACTGATCATCTGGGAGACTTTTTCGCGATAGCGCTGGCTATTCTTCACCATACAGGGGTCGGGGCGGCTGTAAGCTTAATGGGCTTTATCTTCGCGGACCGAGGCCTGTAACGCGTCAGCAAAAGAACGCGCCAGGTGTTTGCGCTGTGCGGGCGCCACGCTGGTATTCAGCAGGTTGGTCACCATATTGCCCAGCACCATCAGGGAAAGATCGGTCGGGGCGCGGTGTTTCTCAAGAACGCTTACCAGCTCGGCAAGCAGTTGTTCGACGTGTTCGTCGCTGTAACGGGATGATTGTGGCATATAGTTTACTGTGCTTCTCGGCCTGACAAAGTCCAATATCTTAACGTATAGGCGCGTGACTTTCCCCACTTTTATAACATTAAGCCGCCAAAGCCGGGAAGCCCTTCTCAGGTTGCCGCTTTTAAGTTGCAGCCGGCCGCCTTCAGTGTTTGAATACGCGCCGCACGGGGGTTGCCCCAATCAAGACAGGAGAACGCACATGAGTCTGGATATCGGCCAGATCGCCTTACACCAGTTGATCAAACGGGACGAGCAGACACTTGAGGTGGTACTGCGCGACTCCCTGCTGACCACCAACGCCGCCGTAGATGAGATGATGGCGGAACTGCACCGCGTCTACAGCGCCAAGAGCAAGGCGTATGGCCTGTTTAATGCAGAAAGCGAGCTGGCAGACGCCCTGCGCGGTTGCCGCAAGGGCGATGAGACGTTCCTGGCCTTTACCCGCGCAGCTACCGGCCGCCTGCGGGACGAACTGGCCAAATACCCGTTTGCCGAGGGCGGCGTGGTGTTGTTCTGCCAGTACCGCTATCTGGCGGTGGAATATTTACTGATTTCAGTGCTGAGCAATTGCCCGAGTATGCGGGTGAATGAACAGCTGGACATCAGCAGCACCCATTATCTGGACATCAACCACGCGGATATTGTGGCGCGCATCGACCTGACCGAATGGGAAACCAACCCGGAATCGACCCGTTACCTGACGTTCCTGAAAGGGCGGGTAGGGCGTAAGGTCTCCGATTTCTTTATGGATTTCCTGGGCGCGGCTGAAGGGCTGGACACCAAAGCGCAGAACCGCGGCCTGTTGCAGGCGGTAGATGACTACTGCGCAGAAGGGCAACTGGACAAGAACGAGCGCCAGGCTTACCGCCAGCAGGTATACAGCTACTGCAATGAGCAGTTGCAGGCCGGTGAGGAGATCGCCCTGACAGAACTGGCGCAGGCGTTGCCGCCGGTGGGTGAGCGTGATTTCAAACAGTTTTCCAGTGACGAAGGCTATCAGCTGGAGGAGAGTTTCCCGGCCGATCGCAGCACCCTGCGCCAGCTCACCAAGTTTGCCGGCAGCGGCGGCGGCCTGAGCATCAATTTTGATGCCTTGCTGATGGGGGAGCGTATTTTCTGGGATCCGGCCACCGACACCCTGACCATCAAGGGCACGCCGCCGAACCTGCGTGATCAGTTGCAGCGCCGGTTGAGCAACGGCGAAAAATAAGCCCGCCCGGTGACATCCGGGCAATAAAAAACGCCGCAATTGCGGCGTTTTTTATTGGCGGTTGCCCCAGCGTCCCAGGGCCATCACTCGGTCGGCTTACGCGCGAACGAAGTCGATGTGAGCCAGTTTCGGCTTGAACGGGTGACGCTGTACAGCCTGAACTTTTACTTTGGTCTCTTTACCGTCGATAACCAGAGTAACGATGTCGCTATAAAATTCAGCTTTCACTTCCATGTTCTTCACGGAATCATGGTCCAGCTCGATAGCGATCGGTGCTTCAGTACCGCCGTATACGATTGCCGGGAATTTGTTAGCTGCACGCAGGCGGCGGCTCGCACCCTTACCCTGCTCTTTACGAGTTTCTACATTGATAGTGAACATTGTTTTTTCTCTTTAAGAAAATTAACCCTGCTACAGGCGACCCAGCAACAGGTTGGATATTTCAGCTTTACGTCCGGTTATCGGAAACAAAGCGGGCGGCATTTTAACGGATTTGGCCCGGCGCGGCAATGAAAACCCGGCCGCCGGGGCGTATTGTTGATAAAAGGGCGTCAGCCGCGTAATTCATTGGCGCGCCGGTAGCGCCCCTGATAGTCGAACACTTTTTCACGGATCTGCCAGTAGTGCCCGCGCTGGCGCGCCACCACGAAATCGGGGTGACGGAACAACGCCTGCTGTGCCAGCACATCGGCAGCGGTTTGCCAGGTGAACGGCACCCCCGGCGCACGCTGGTGCGGCCGGATAAACAGCTGCTGAAAGGCCATCCGCTGCGCCGGGGTGGTGAGGCGGAAACGCTCGCCGGCGCTGGCACCGTCCTCATCGTAGTAGGTCACATTCAGCCACTCGCCTTTGTTGTCGCGGCCGCTCTCCAGCGCCATGTCGCCACAGCGCAGCACCAGCGCATCTTTCAGCTTCAGCGCGGCTTTCAGCATGTCATCCGGGTCGACCAGCACTTCATTGCACTGGTGGCAGCGCCTGGCGGCGATGTCATTCTCTGCGCCGCAGTGCGGGCAGCTCTTGGCACGGAAGCGAAAATCACACTGTTCACGGTGGCCTTCATCATCCTCCAGCCAGCCCTGGCAGCGGCGGCCGAAATGCTCAATCACCGTGCCGTCCGGCAGGGCTTTGCCCCAGAAGAGGTTGGCGAAGCCGCAGGCCGGGCAGAAGACCTGCACCGGCTGGTTGTCCCCGGCGGGTTTGCTGCTGCCCACTTCCGGCGTAAAGAGGTCGTGCGGGTTACCGGCGTAATCCAGGATTAAACAATCCGTTTTGCCGGGGTAGAGGCGCAGGCCGCGGCCGACAATCTGCTGGTAGAGGCTGACCGACTCCGTGGGCCGCAGGATGGCGATCAAGTCAACGTGCGGGGCGTCAAAGCCGGTGGTGAGCACTGCCACATTCACCAGATAACGCAGTTCCTGCTGTTTGAACGCCTCAATCAGCCGGTCACGTTCGGCGGGCGGGGTCTGCGCACTGACCAGGGCCGCCTCGCCTTTGGGCAGCAGGCCGTGGATCTCACCGGCGTGCTCCACGGTGGCGGCAAAAATCATCACGCCGCGCCGGTCGGCGGCGTATTCGATGATCTGGCTGATGATGTGCGGGGTAATGCGCTGCTGCTGTTTCAGTTCGCGGTTCAGCTCCGCCTCGTTGAACAGGCCGTTGCTGTTGGCCTCAAGGCGGCTGAAATCGTAATGCACCACCGGCATGTCGAGCCGCTCCGGCGGCACCAGAAAGCCGTGTTTGATCATATAGCGCAGCGGCAGCTCGTAGATACAGTCGCGGAACTGGCTGTTCTCATCGCCGCGCGTGATGCCGTGGTAGTGGTAGCGGTAAATCCAGCCCTTGCCGAGCCGGTAGGGGGTGGCAGTCAGCCCCAGCAGCCGCAGGTTGGGGTTGGCGCGCCGCAGGTGCTGGATAATCTGCTGGTACTGGCTCTCATCATCATCCCCGATGCGGTGGCACTCATCGATGATCAACAGGGAAAAGGCACCGTCGAACAGCGGCAGGTTCCGCGCCACCGACTGCACACTGCCGAACACCACTTTGCCGCTGCTCTCTTTCTGTTGCAGGCCGGCGGCGAAAATATCCGCCTCCAGGCCGTAGGCGCGGTACTTGGCATGGTTCTGCGCCACCAGCTCTTTGACGTGCGCCAGCACCAATACCCGGCCGCGCGCCAGCCGCGCCAGCTCGGCGATCACCAGGCTTTTTCCTGCCCCGGTAGGCAGCACAATTACCGCCGGTTCACGGTGCCGGCGGAAGTAACTCAGGGTGGCCTCAACGGCCTCGCGCTGGTAAGGGCGAAGGGTAAATGACATGGCTGGGATTCCTGCAACAAAGAGGGGGGCATAACCCCCCCAGTATGCCAAAGCCAAGGCCGCATGGCGACCCTGCCGGGCAGATAAGCGCCGCCGGTCTCTATGACAGGACGCCAAGCCCGGCTATACTGGCGGGTTCATATCGCCTTTACGCCCCTCCGGCGGAAAAGGCCACTCTGTATCACGGCGCACGCGCCTGCCCGATGGGTGCAGGCGGGCGGCGGCACTCCTCAAAAGGCTAAAAAGATTTAATGCGACTGGACAAGTTTTTATCTCAGCAACTGGGCGTCAGCCGGGCGCTGGTTCTGCGTGAGCTGCGCAACAAGCGTGTAACCGTAGACGATGAGATCGTCAAAAGCGGTTCGCTGAAACTGACCCCGGAGAACGTGGTGAAGTTCGACGGCAATGTACTGGAGCAGCAGAACGGCCCACGTTACTTCATGCTGAACAAGCCGCAGGGCTATGTCTGCTCCACCGATGACCCGGATCACCCGACGGTGCTCTATTTCCTGGAAGAACCGGTGGCCTATAAGCTCCACGCGGCAGGGCGTCTGGACATCGACACCACCGGGCTGGTGCTGATGACCGATGACGGCCAGTGGTCGCACCGCATCACCTCGCCGAAGCACCATTGTGAGAAAACCTACCTGGTCACCCTGGAACAGCCGCTCTCAACGGAGACGCCGCAGCAGTTCCTGGACGGGGTGCAACTGCACAATGAGAAAGATCTGACCCTGCCGGCCCAGCTGGAACAGCTCGAGCCGACGCTGGTACGCCTGACCATCCGTGAAGGGCGTTACCACCAGGTGAAGCGGATGTTTGCTGCTGTCGGTAACCGCGTAGTGGCGCTGCACCGTGAGCGCATCGGCGCCATCGCCCTGGATGACTCTCTGGCCCCGGGTGATTACCGCCCGCTGACCGACGAAGAGATTGCCAGCGTAGCTGTACCGCGCTGATCCTCACCTTACGCCTGCCGCCGGCAGGCGCTTTTTTCATGACAGGAGCTGTAAACGTGCAAGAAACACGCACATCCCATACCGGGCTGGTGTTCATTCTGGGATTGTTATCCATGTTGATGCCGCTGGCGATCGACATGTACCTGCCGAGTATGCCGGTAATTGCCAGGGAGTTCGGCGTCTCCGGCGGCAGCGTGCAGATGACGCTGAGCGCCTACGTGCTGGGCTTCGCCATCGGCCAGATGTTCTACGGCCCGATGGCCGACAGCCTGGGCCGCAAGCCGGTGATCCTCGGCGGTACCCTGGTGTTTGCGCTGGCGGGCGCAGCCTGCGCTATGGCGCAGTCGGTTGACCAGCTGGTGCATATGCGCTTTCTGCACGGCTTGTCAGCCGCCGCGGCCAGCGTGGTGATCAACGCCCTGATGCGTGACATGTTCACCAAGGATGAGTTCTCGCGCATGATGTCCTTTGTGGTGCTGGTGATGACCGTGGCCCCGCTGCTGGCCCCGATGATGGGCGGCGGACTGATGGTGTTGTTCAGCTGGCACGCCATCTTCTGGAGCATGGCCGGCGCGGCGCTGGTGGCAGCGGTGCTGGTCATGCTGTTTATCCGGGAAACCTTGCCGAAAGCGCGGCGGCAAAAGTTCCACCTGCGTACCACGGCCGGTAACTTTGCCTCGCTGTTCCGCCATAAACGGGTATTCAGCTACATGCTGGCGAGCGGCTTCTCGTTTGGCGGCATGTTCTCGTTCCTGAGCTGCGGGCCGTTTGTCTACATCGATCTGAACGGGGTCTCCACCCAGCACTTCGGGTTTTATTTCGCCCTGAACGTAGTGGTGATGGTGGTGCTGACGGTGTTCAACAGCCGCAACGTCCGCCGTACCGGCTCCATGAAAATGTTCCGCCTTGGCCTGACCATCCAGTTTGTGATGGGGCTGTGGCTGTTGGCCTCTACGGCGCTGGGGTTCGGCTTCTGGGCGCTGGTGGCCGGCGTGGCGGGCTATGTCGGCTGCATCGCCATGGTCACTTCCAATGCGATGGCGGTGATCATGGATGATTTCCCGCACATGGCGGGCACGGCAGCCTCATTAGCCGGTACGCTGCGCTTCGGCATCGGCGCGCTGGTGGGCACGGTGCTTTCCACCCTGCCGGCGCACAGCGCCTGGCCGATGGTGGCCTCAATGGCGTTCTGCATTACCGCCGCGATGCTGCTTTACCTCTATGCCAGCCGGCCGGTGAAAAGCAGCCTGCAACCGGCTGCCTGAGTCCATCAGATACCGGGGTTCCGCCCCGGTTTTTTTCGGTGTAACCGTTTTACTCCCGGCGTAACCCCATTTTTTTCCGTTTTTCGGCGGATTTCCCCTTCATTTTTAAGCCTTCTAAGTTCACTTTATTAATCAGTTAGTTACAGGTCGTAACCGTTTATCTTCATGCCTTTTGTTTCATTTTTGTAAAAATATAAGGGGTAAAAAGTAATCAAATTGCACAAAAATGGTTGAGATACAGCGGGTAAAGGGTTACAAATAAGCCAAAATGAGATCTGGCTCTCATGACTCAGGGGCAATGCCGTACGCAGCCTGAGCAGCACCAGACCAATGACAGCGCATGGCGCGCTTCACCCGGAATGTGAATAGTGGCCAACAAGCTCCGGGGGCAGGCAGGCGTCTACTGCGCTGTACCGGGTGATAACATGTTTCTCTGGGGTTCGAACGTGAATAACATCCAACTTTCGGTGGTACACCGTTTGCCACAACACTACCGCTGGTCATCAGGTTTGACCGGCGTCAAAGTCGAGCCACTCCCGCTCACGGTGATGGCCGATGAAACCAATCTGATTGGGCTGCGGCTGCTGAGCCATGACGGCGACAGCGCCTGGCAGATCATGGAAAAACTGCGCCTGACGCTGGCTGAGATCCAGGTTGACTCCTCGGTGCTGGAGTGGGAAGGGGAGCCGTGCCTGTTTGTGGAAGGGTGCCACGAAGGGGCAACGTTATGCCGTTTAAAAAATGTCGGCGCGGCGATTGCCGATTCACTCAAAGCGCTGTATCCCTTCTGATGCCCACCTGCTTTCCAGCTCCTGTTGCCGCCGGCCTCAGGGGTGATAACGCGTGACAAACTCCTTCAGCCCAGCCGGGGTTAATGGGCGGCTGTAGAGATACCCTTGCAGATAGGTGACACCATGCTCACGCAGGTAGTGCGCCTGTTGCGGGGTTTCGACCCCTTCTGCCACGGTTTTCAGCCGCAGTTCGCGCGTCAGGTTCAGCACCGTGTCCAGCACCGGTGCGGTGACGGTCTGGCGGCCAATGGTCGTGACAAACCCCCGGTCAATCTTCAGGAAGTCGAGCCGGAATTTTTCCAGGTAGATTAAGGCGCTGTGGCCGGTGCCGAAATCATCAATGGCAATCTCAATGCCCTGTTGGCGCAGCCAGTCAAACTTCTCCAGGGCATCTTCCGTCTCCACCATGCCGCGCTCGGTTATCTCAAACACCACGTTGAAATGCCCCGGTGGTAATTGGCCGATAAACTGCTGAACGTCATGTTCAAATTCCGGATCGGTCAGGTGGCTGGGTGAGAGGTTAACCGCCAGCTTCGCCCCGACGGGCAGTACCTCCCGTAACTGCAGCGCATCCTGTGCGATAAGCCCGAACAGGTGGCGGGTCAGCAGCACAATCAGCCCCTGGGCTTCGGCATAGCTGATAAACACATCCGGCGGAATATTGCCTTCACGCGGATGCCGCCAGCGCATCAGCGCTTCTACCCCGGCAACCTGCTGCGACCGGGTATCAATCACCGGCTGGTACTCCATATGGAATTGCCGCCGCCGCATCCCCTCCAGCATTTCGTGGTCAGCACTGTTGCGCACCCGCATCAGGTAATAGCTCAGGGTGCCCACCAGGCAAGCCAGCAGCAGGCCCGCCAGTAAAGTCAGCTGCACGTCGTCCATCCCGAGGCTGGCCCCGTAAAGCCGCAGGTCGATGGGCGAGCGGGGCACCCGGACGATGCGCGAGTCAGCCACCGGCAGGGCAGCGGCGGGTTGCACCACATCACGGCGGGTCGTCAGCGCATGCGGGCCGATAATCAGCGCCAGGCCGCCGGTCACTTCCCGGCCTTGCACCTGGGTAAAGAGCAGGTAAGCCCCAAAGTTAATGTCCAGCGTGGCCAGCACCCCGGTGCGCGGCTGTGACGGCACCGCCAGCCAGACACCAATCGCCGGTTTTTCCGGCACCATGTAGGTGCCCTGCTGGAGCACCATATCCTGGGGCCGGTCGAGCCGTAAGGCCGGGTAGATGGTGTTGACCGGCCTCTCCATTTCCCCGGTGGCGGAGGAGCAGTAGGCCACCCCGTCCTTCACCAGCAGATAGGTGCGCACGCCGCGGGTAAAGGCGGCATTCTGGGTCAGGGTGGCCTGGGCGAGCGAACAGGGAAACTGGGTCAGGGTGTTCATGTTCGCCATGTTATTTTGCAGATCCCGCAAATAGCGCACAGAAAAACTCACCACACTATCCAGAAGTTTCTGCTGCCGGCGTTCATTGGCCTGATAAATCACCCATAAGGTAATGGCGTTAAATAACAGAAAAAAAAGTGTGGCGAAAAGAATGCTGCGTTGTAAATAACGTCGCTTGGGCAAAACGGTATGCATTAATGCCGTTTTTAGCCGCATAGTTTCATTTCCTTTACAGTTCGCCAGAGATGGTAACAGTATAACTGACCCCCACCGGGCAACGACGGCTATTTTCCTGGGGCAGGGCGTTACGTGATTGACCGCAAATAAAAAAGCGCCCCGGAGGGCGCTTTTTTATTCGTTTGGCATTACAGCATCTGGCATAACAACAAGGGAAGGGGTTGTCAGCTGTGGGACTGTCCGCTCAATACGCGGCGGGCTTCACGATAACGTTTTTTCCAGTAGTTATCACTGAGGCTGGAGATCATCACGCCACTGCTGGTGGAGGCATGCACGAACTCGTCATTGCCGAGGTAGATGCCCACGTGGCGGCCGGTAGAGCCGGCGCGGAACAGCACCAGGTCACCCGGGCGCAGTTTGCCTTTCTGGATCCCTCTGCCGATATCCTGCTGCTCATAGGTTGATCGCGGCAGATCCAGGCCAAACTGTTCACGGAACGTCATCTGCACAAAAGCGGAACAATCAATACCGCGTTTGCTGGTGCCGCCTAAGCGGTAACGCACACCTTTCCAGTCAGCATACTGGTCCATAATTTTTGACTTAATGTCAACATTACGGACCATCTCTTCAAACTCATCCTGAGAGGCTTGCAGTAGGAGGCCATTACGGTCATTTACTGCATGCGTCTCAGTCTGCGCATGTTGGGAATTCATCGAACTACAGGCCGAAAGCATGACGGCCATTGCCACTGCGGGGATCGCCCGCACGATATATCTCAGTAAGGGTTGAGACTTGACCATTATAAATGTTTTCCCTTGATGTCCTTAACGACGGCGTCGCTATAAGAAAAATGCCAAACGAAGTGAGACTACTGACCGTCGAAGTATTGAGCAATTCACCTGATTGAAAAGTGCGGCTTTACGCACAGATTTCAGTTAATTTCAGATGAAAAAACAGAATAACCTCAAAAGTGAATCCGAGATTACCGTAACCCCCCAGAGATTGCGAGTGCTTTTAAAGTAATTCTGATAAGAATTTGTGATGTAAAGTCATGTAAGCAATCGATTAAAATTCACTGTTTTATTTTTAGCCGCTTTCTGCTGAAAAGGCCTCCTTAAGCCACCGTTCTGTGATTTTATTGTCCGGCAGGGGGCAGGCTGACACAACCTACCCATAAAAACGGGGGCCTGAGGCCCCCGGAGGTATAACGCTTTGCTCTGCCTGAGGTTTCAGGCGGCTCGTGAGCCTTTGTGCGGCAGACGCCGGTCAAGCCACGTAATCAGGTGGTCACAGGCCGGGGTCAGCAGCCACCAGCTTAACCCCACCAGCACCACTGAAAGCGAGCCGACGGCAATATCACTGAACCAGTGCGCGCCAATCATCAGGCGCGGTAGTGAGAAGACCACCACAATCGCCAAAGCCAATGCAAAGGCGGTTTTTGTGAAATAGCGCCACATAAAGCAGGCAAAAATAATCAGCATCATGCCGTGGTCTCCGGGGAAGCTGTCACGCGAGGCATCTTTGGTGGGAATGCCGGTCAGCTCACTGACCCGGTTAACGTGCGGGAAATACAGGGACGGGCTGACATGGCTGACCGGCAGCAGGTGGCCAAGCTGGTTCAGCACCACGGCGGTCAGCAGCATTACCACCCCGGTCACGACCAGGCGGCGGCGGCCGGCGGCATCCTGTTTCAGGTAGAAAGAGAGGTAGAGCAGCCCCATTGCCAGCAGCGAGCAGCCATCGAACAGGCGGTTATTGGTGACCGCGACGGCGTTTAAAAAGGCCGGGCTGGTCGCCAGATGCTGGTTAAAGTAGAAAAAGATCGACGAATCGATCGAAAACCAAAACCCGTGATGCGCGGGCAGGTAATAAGAAAGAAATAACACCATGCCCAGCATATTCAGCAGCAGAATAGCCGGTAAGTTTTTGCGCCACATAGCAGTGATGACCTGTTTATTTATCCGGAAGTAAAAAAAGAAGGAATCAATTTGGCAGCTACGTTAAGCGCTGGTGACTAAACGGATCTTCAACAAGTCGCGTTGAAGGGCGTTCCAGTCGGTCTCACCGGGGTTAATCACCTCAATCCGGCTGTCGGCCGGTGCCCCTGCCTGGGTTTCAATGTGCAGATCCTGTCCCTGCCGGTTAACCTGCAAGGTGCCCTCCGGGATGCGCAACACACCTTTAACGCGTTCCACCGGTGCCAGCCGCACCCACTCCAGCAGCGGGATGGTGTCAAAAACCGTTTCATCATCGAAAATCCAGCCGCAGCTGGTGTAACCCTGCCCCTGGTTCAGGGCACGCCGCCAGCGCTGGTTGCCCGGCAGGCTCAGCGCGGCCAGCCCGCGCGGTGCCGCAGCGGCCGCATGATGGTGCGCGCCGTCGGGCAATTCGCGCTGGTTTTCCCGCGGGCGGGCGAGCCAGGTGAGCGGCACCTCGCCCTGTTGCACCGCCACCACCGGCCGCCCGGCCGCTGCCGCCGCTTCCCACTCGGCCAGCCGCTGTTGGTCTGCGGGTTGGTAGGTATCCTGTTTGTTGGCGATGATCACATCCGCCGCCGCCAGCTGGTCACGGAAATTCTCATTTTCTGTGTAACGTGTCTCAGCCAACTGGCGCGCATCCAGCACGCACAGCGTGGCTTGCAGGGTCAGCCACGGCTGATAGGTGTCAGAGGTCAGCAGAGAGAGGATCTGCTTCGGGTGCCCCAGCCCGGTGGGTTCAATCAGCAGCCGGTCGGGTTTTTGCTTCAGCAGCATATTCAGGCCAATTTGCATCGGCAACCCGTTCACGCAACACATGCAGCCGCCGGGGATCTCTTTCAGCACCGCGCCCTGGTCAGCCAGCAGCGCGCCGTCAATCCCTACCTCGCCAAACTCATTGACCAGAATGGCCCAGTTCTCATGCGCAGGTTTTTGGCTCAGCAGATGGCGCAGGGTGGTGGTTTTCCCGCTGCCCAGAAAGCCGGTAATCACATTGACATAGGTCATGAACGCATCCTTTGGTGGGTGGCCGGCCTGTGACGCTACAGGCCTTACGCGACGGGGCATAGCAAGGCGGGTGTACAATAAAGACACCCCGCCGGTAATGCTCACCTTTATTATTAATTTTTTAAAAACACTATAACAATTAAGGGCGAATGCCCTGTTTTATGACACTAGTTTCTCTTCTTTGCCGATATTTTTAAACATAAATTTTGGTAAGTAACTGGAAGGGGGTTATAGACACACAGCACGCAGGCAGGGGCATAGGGAATGCCGAAAGAGCGAAATCACATCCCGGAACAGGTATGCGGTCTTATTTTTCATAAAGGTTATTGAGGGCATTAAAACGTTCCTTATGGCGGCGCTGATAAAGCCACAGCCAGGTAAGCAGGGCCACAATCGCAATAGCAGACAGGAGCTCCGCATTATAGGGAGCCGGCAGATAACGCATCACACACACAGTTAACCCGGCACCGGCACTCACGGAGATCTCTTTAACCAATAAGGCATTATCCTGGGCGGCGCAGTAATCCAGATAACTCAGCCCGCACTCTGCGATGGAGAGCAGCGTCAGCCACAGCAGCGCGCCGGCAAAGGTATACACCCGGAAAACGTCAGGCATCGCCAGTATCACCAACCCGGACAGGATAAGCAGCAGCGAGACCCACAACGCCTTGTTACCGCTGCGCGCAATCAGTTTCATGATCGGCAACTGCAACAGGGCAACCACCGCGCTGTTCAGGATAATCATCCCACCGTACCAGGCGGGCAGTGTGCTGTGATGGGCCAGGATCGCCTGCGGCAGCACGGAGAACACGGCGAACAGTTTGATCCCGTTCATCAGCCCCGCCAGCACCCACAGGGTGTTCTTACCGGCCGGCATCGTCAGAGCGGCGGCGGGCGCCAGCGCCGGTGACGGGGTAAAACGCCAGGCCGCAGGCAGGCACAGCAGCAGTAACAGGCCCAGCAGCAGGTAGAAATGCAGCGGTTGCCAGTGGGGGTAGAGCAAGACTACGCCGGCACACAGGCTGCCGACATTCAGCATAATCTTGTTATTGGCGGCCCCGGCCGGGGAGGTGGCGGCATCTTTTTTGACGATAGAACCCAACACGGCCACGCCATAGCCAAACAGGATAACGCCCACCATCTGGAGGCCCGGCCCGGCCGGTACGGCCAGCAGGGCAATGCCGGCCAGGGCGGCAAACACCGTGACACGCAGGGCAAAAGGGCCGAACAGCAGCAGCGTCAGGGGGGTCAGGATCAGTAACAGCCGGTACCCTGTCGCCAGGACAATGTTGTTGGTGGCATCCAGCCAGACATTGGCCTGCCCAAGCAGCGCAAACAGCACAATGGCTGACAGCATCCGTAACAGTAAGCCTGGGGAGCGGGGCAGAAAGGCCCGGCGCGGGCTGCTGAAATAAAATGAAGTTTTTCCTAAAAGTTTCACGAATCAACGCCCTGGCTAAGGTCAGGAGCGCTAACATAAGGCATGATGGGCATCAGAGGCAGGTAAGGCGTGATGATTTCCCGCCCGGCCTGGCTGGTAAAAACACCGGTACAGTGGCATCAGGATGAAAAAGAAAAATATGCTGAGCTTAATGGGTTTTCAGCTGGTTGAAGGGATGCCCAAGGTCAACCAGTTAGTGGAGTTTGTCGCGCGGGCGGTGGAAGAGGGGACACTGGGGCCGGGCAGCCGTCTGCCCTCCCTGCGTGAATTTTGTGAGCAGTTGTCGGTCAGTAAATACACGGTGGTGGATGCGCTGGAGCGGTTGCGCGCGCGCGGCCTGGTGACGTCTATTGCGGGGCGCGGCTACTTTATCAGCCGCGACAGCGTGCCGGGCGGCCCGGTGGCCCCGGTCACGCAGGCGGCAGCGGATCTGCACACCCGGCTGAAGCGCGCATTCGCCACCAACAGCACCTTGCTGCGGCCGGGCTGCGGTTTTTTCCCGGAAACCTGGCTCGACACCGGGCTGTTCCGCAAGGCACTGCGCCACACGCTGCGTACCCCCCGCCTGCGCTTTATGGAGTATGGGCACCCGCTGGGGTACCTGCCGCTGCGCCAGACATTGCAGCTGAAGCTCGCCGAGGCGGGCCTGCGGGTTCCGGCCGATAACATTATCCTGACCGGCAGCACCATGAATGCCGTCGATCTGCTGCTGCGGGTGCTGGTGACGCCGGGCGACACCGTATTGCTGGATGACCTGTGCTACTTCAATTTCACCGCCAACCTGCGCCAGCACCGGGCCAACGTGGTGTGTGTGCCGCGCGGCCATCAGGGAGTTACCCCGGAAGCCCTGGAAGCACTGCTTATCGCCCACCGGCCCAAGGTCTTTATTACCTCCGGGCTGATGCACAACCCCACCGGCCACAGTTATTCGCTGGATGAGATGGTCGCGCTGATTACGCTGCTCAACCGGTATGGCTGCCACCTGATTGAGGACGATCTGTATCATGATCTGATGGACGGGGCACCGCCGCCGATGGCCGCCCTGGCCGGACTGGCGAATGCCAGCTATATCTCCGGCTTCTCCAAACTGCTGAGCGCCAATATGCGGGTGGGGTACATTGCCGCCAACCCGGCGCTGACGCAGGCCATCACCCAGCTGAAATCCCTGACCGGCAGCGTGACCTGCGAATTTACCGAGCAGGCGCTCTGCCAGTTCTTCCGGGACGGCAGCTACTATCGCCACCAGCGGCGGCTGGTCAGCCGGCTGGCTGAATCCTCCGCCCGGGTCACGGCCTGGTTACAGGCGGCAGGGTGCCGGTTTCCGGTGCGCTATACCGGGGGGTTATTTTTATGGGCGCACCTGCCTGCCCATGTGAAGGCAGAGGCGCTGGCTGAACAGGCACTTTCGGAAGGGATTGCGCTGGCACCGGGCACCCTGTTTGGCGGCGGGCAGGATGTGATGCGCGTTAATATTGCGCACAGTGATGATCCGGTGGTCAGCGAGCGGGTCACGGCGCTGCTGGCATGACGGCCCGGCGAACGCCGGGCCGGGGAAAATGCGCGGTTGGCCCGGCAGATGCCGGGCCGGAAAAGCTTAACGGTTGACCCAGCGTTGCACGGTTTCACGTGCGCCGATGTCGCGCAGGCTCAGCCAGGCGCGGGTGACGGCAGTGACAAACGCCGCCTGTTGCGGCAGGTCTTCACCAAAGATCGCTTTTATGCCCAACAACGCCTGCACCCGGCCTTCATCCTCCGGTGATGCCGCCACAGCCTGTTGCAGGACAGCGGCCATCGGGTCTTTCACCTCAATCGGCTGGCCCGCATCGTCCGTACCGCTGACGTAACGCATCCAGCCCGCCACACCCAGCGCCAGCAGGTCAAAATCACTGCCGTTGGCCAAATGCCAGCGCACTGAGTCCAGCATCCGCTGCGGCAGTTTCTGGCTTCCGTCCATCGCAATCTGCCAGGTACGATGTTTCAGCGCCGGATTAGCGTAGCGGGCAATTAATTGATCGGCGTAGCCGGGCAGATCGGTGTCGCGCACTGTCAGGGTCGGTGCCTGTTCGCCCAGCATCAGGCGGTGGGCGGCGGTGCGGTAGGCCGGGTCTTCCATGCATTCATTAATGTGCTGGTAACCCGCCAGGTAGCCGAGATAGGCCAGGAACGAATGGCTGCCGTTCAGCATCCGCAGTTTCATCTGCTCAAACGGCAGCACGTCGTCCACCAATTGCGCCCCGGCGCGCTCCCAGGCCGGGCGGCCCGCAACGAAATTATCCTCGACAACCCATTGCAGGAACGGCTCACAGGCGATGGCGCACTCATCCTGCACGCCGCCCAGCGCGTCGGCAATCTCCTCCAGCGTCTCCGGCGTGGCCGCCGGGACGATGCGATCCACCATGGTGCTGGGGAAACTCACATGGTCGGCAATCCAGTGCGCCAGTGCCGGATCGCGCGCCTGCGCCAGCCCGATCAGGGAATTTTTCACCACGTGGCCGTTATCGGGGATGTTGTCACAGGAGAGCACGGTAAACGGCGGCAGGTTGCGGGCGTGACGCAGGCGCAGCGCCTCGACCAGAATCGCCGGGACGGAGGTCGGGGCGGTGGGGTTGGCGAGGTCGTCAATAATCGCCGGGTGGTTGAGGTCCAGTTTGCCGCTGCCCGGTTCAATGCAGTAGCCCTTTTCCGTGATGGTCAGCGTGACGATCGCCACCTGCGGCTCTGCCAGCTTTTCCAGCACCGCCGGCACGCCTTCAATTTTGCCGTGTACTGACTCGTGCACCGCGCCGATCACGATAGCCTGATTGCCTTCCGCCCCTTTTTCCAGCACGGTGTAGAGGTGATCCTGCTCGCGCAACCGGCGCATCATCTCTACGCCGCCGTGCAGGCTGATTTCACACAGCCCCCAGTCTCCGCCTTCCTGGTTCAGTAACCGGTCGGTGACCAGCGCCTGATGCGCCCGGTGAAACGCCCCGAAGCCGATATGCACAATGCGGCTCTGCAACTGCCGGCGATCGTAAGCCGGTTGCTGGACAGCGTGCGGAAGCGGGGCGGTGGCAATAGTTTTCATGAATGCTCCTGACTGAGAATGCCGGCAGCGGCCGGGAAGGCGGACCCGCTGCCGGAGGAAACCCACAGCGGGAAAAAGTGGTCAGACCAATTTTGGCGGCGGGCATCTTTTAGCGCATTTTCCGCTCCGCCGGACAGCCCTGACTTCCGGCAGTGTACTGCCGCATCAGGCAAATTCAAACCGCATCCCCGCAGATTAACTGAGATTCGTGAACTGCATCAACCCATTGCCCTGCGGCTTTTGACAAGGCAAAGGGCCGGTGTATGGTAGTAAGATAAGTGATAACTTGATTTACTGGTATGACAGCTTTGTGCTAATTGCCTCTCCCTGCACGGCGCTGCCTTCTAAATGAAAAGGATAAAGCATGGAACAAACATGGCGTTGGTATGGGCCGGCCGATCCGGTCTCACTGGACGATCTGCGTCAGGCCGGGGCGACCGGGGTGGTGACTGCCCTGCACCATATCGCCAACGGCGAGGTCTGGCCGGTGGAGGAGATCAAAGTGCGGCAGGCGATCATTGAGGCGAAAGGGCTGGTGTGGTCGGTGGTGGAGAGCATCCCGGTGCATGAGGAGATCAAAACCCGCAGCGGCAACGTGGCGCGCCATATCGCCAACTACCAGCAGTCACTGCGCAACCTCGCGGCCTGCGGCATCCGCACCGTCTGTTATAACTTCATGCCGGTGCTGGACTGGACGCGCACCGATCTGGCGTATGAATTACCGACCGGTGCCAAAGCGCTGCGTTTTGATCAGGATGCTTTCGCCGCGTTTGAGCTGCATATTCTGAAGCGGCCGGGGGCGGAGCAGGATTACAGCGACGAGGCGCGCGCACGGGCAGAAACCTATTTCCGGGCGATGAGTGACGCCGACGTGGCGCAGCTCACCGCGAATATCATCGCCGGTTTGCCGGGGGCGGAAGAGGGCTACACGCTGGATCAGTTCCGCGCCCGGCTGGCGACCTACGAAGGCATCGACAAAGCCGCGCTGCGTGAAAACATGGCGGCATTTTTGCGCGCCATTGTGCCGGTGGCGGAAGAGGTGGGCATCAACCTGGCCGTGCACCCGGACGATCCGCCGCGCCCGATCCTCGGCCTGCCGCGCATCATCTCCACCCAGGAGGATATGCAGTGGCTGAAAGAGACGGTGGACAGCCCGAACAATGGCTTTACCTTCTGCACCGGTTCTTACGGCGTGCGCGCCGACAACGATCTGGTCAGCATGATCGACGCTTACGCCGACCGCATCCACTTCATCCACCTGCGCGCCACCTGCCGCGAGGCGAACCCGGAATCGTTCCATGAGGGCGAACACCTGCACGGCGACGTTGACATGGTAGCGGTGATCCAGGCGTTGCTGCGCGAAGAGCAGCGCCGCCACCGCGCCGGGCGGCCGTCCGCCATTCCGATGCGCCCCGATCACGGGCACCAGATGCTGGATGACCTGCACAAGAAAACCAATCCCGGCTATTCGGCGATTGGGCGGCTGAAAGGGCTGGCGGAGTTACGCGGGGTCGAGCTGGCGCTGAAGTGCACCCAGTTTACTGACTTGCCGCGGCGCTGATACCGGGGCTGGGACGATAAAAAAGGCGCTCACTGAGCGCCTTTTTCGTGGCGGGATTATTTGTCCGCACGGCCCATATAGCGGCGTTCCGCGATATGGATGGTGATCTTCTCACCACTGCTCAGGTATTCCGGCACGGAGATCACCAGCCCGGTGGTCATGGTCGCCGGTTTGTTGCGGGCGCTGGCCGAAGCCCCTTTGATGCCCGGTGCGGTTTCCACAATCTCCAGATCCACCGTCTGCGGCAGTTCCAGCGCCAGGATCTGGCCGTCCAGCGTCAGCACCTGCATCCCCGGCATGCCGCCTTCCGGGATAAACAGCAGCTCATCTTCAATCTGGTCTTTCTTAAAGACGTACGGGGTGTAGTCTTCGTCATCCATGAACACGTATTCGTCGCCGTCCACGTAGGAGAAGTTAACGCTGCGGCGCGTCAGGGTGACGGTGTCCAGGATGTCATCGCCTTTGAAGCGCTCTTCCACCTTTAAACCGGTACGCACATCTGAAAAGCGCATTTTGTACAGGGTGCTGGCACCACGGGCGCTGGGGCTTTGCACATCAATGTCTTTCACCAGCAGCAGTTTGCCGTTGTAGTTGATTACAAAGCCGCGTTTGATTTCGTTCGCTCTTGCCATAAAAAGTGACCTGTCTGGGAGGATTATCAAGAAGTGGCGACAAGGTACCCGCGCCGTGCGCTTCAGGCAAGCAGGCGGCGCAAAAAGAGTGAGGCGGCACGCGTCAACCCCCCGCACCGCCTGCCTGTCAGTGGTAAACCGGCAGCAGATCGGCCAGTGATAACAGGTGCGCCGCCGCGTTGATCACGCCGAACGCCAGCACGAACCCCAATACCGCCGGGCCGCCCGGCACCCGGAACCCGCCGCGGCCGTGGCGGCGACGGCTGGCGCGCGCCAGTAACGCCGGGACAATCACCGCCCACACCGTGGCGGCCAGCCCGGCAAAGCCGATGGCGTACAAAAAACCGTCCGGGAACAGCAGCGCGCCCAGCGTCGGCGGTGCAAAGGTCAGCAGCGCGCTGCGGGCGCGGCCGCCACGATCGTTGCCGAGGCGGAACACATCCGCCAGGTAGTCAAACAGCCCCAGCGCCACGCCCAAAAAGGAGCTGGCCAGCGCCATGTAGGAGAAGGCGTTCAGCAGGGTGGTAATCAGCGGGCTGGCGCTGACGCTGCCCATCTGCTTCATCAGGCTGCCGATGTTACCGCCCTCGGCAATCACCGTGCGGAAGGCGTCACGGCTGATGTTGCCCTGCACCACATATTGCCACAGCAGGTAGATCGCCAGCGCAATCAGCGTACCGCCCACCAGGCTGCGTACCACCGGCTTCGGCTGGTGGTGATAGTAAGTCACCAGCCCCGGCACATTGCCGTGGTAGCCAAAGGAAGTCAGCAGGTAGGGCAGGGCCGCCAGCGCGTAAGGTGCATAATCACTGCCCGGCTGGGCGCTGTTGAACAGCAGCGCCGGTTGCACCTGGGTGAACAGGTTACCGATGGAGAGCGCAAAACTGATCACCATACCGCCGATCAATATCGTGCTGAGGCGATCCACCGCCCGCGTTGAGAGCCACACCACCAGCGCCACCGCCACGGCAAACGCCAGCCCGGCACTCTTCTGCCCCAGCCCGCCGCCCAGCGTATGGGCGATGATCGACCCCCCGGCGGAGATATAAGCGTAGTTGAGAATGTAGAGCACAAACGCGATCGACAGGCCGTTAATCAAACTCCAGCGCCGCCCCAGCAGATCCCGCACCAGCGTGTGGAAACTGGCCCCGGCCGGGTAGTTCAGCGCCACTTCCAGGATCAGCAGGCCGGAAAGCAGCATACAGAGCCAGGTATAGGCCAGCAGCATCACCGAACCGCTGAACCAGACGCCGGAGGTCACCACCGGAATAGAAAACATCCCGGCACCCACAGCGGTACCGGCAATGATCATCGCCCCGCCAAAGGCGGAAGGGCGGGTGGCGGGCACGGCAAACTCAGACGACATAATAACTCCGGCAATGAATCTTTGTACTAGCGCAATAGTACAAGCGCGGCGGAAAGAAGTAAACCGGGGTTTACCCCAGCCCAGCGTGCAAAAGTGGAAGGTTATCCTGACAGCGTGTCAAAATGCGCGATATTTCGCCAGGTATGACGTGAAGTGCATAAGGGAAGGCGGCGGTGCCGTACCGGGGAACGGGCAAAACAGCACTGGAGAAGGGGCGCGCGGCCTGTTATTGTCGCGCCTTGTGAGATTCTGCCCTGTGAGATGATGATGGAATGCCGTACCGATTGCGGGGCCTGCTGTATCGCACCCTCTATTTCTTCCCCGATCCCCGGCATGCCTGACGGCAAACCGGCCAACACCCGTTGTGTACAGCTTGATGAGCAGTTGCGTTGCCGCCTGTTCCGCTCGCCGTTGCGGCCGAAAGTGTGCGGCGGGCTACAGGCCAGCCGCGAGATGTGCCACAGCCACCGCGATGATGCGCTGATCTTTCTGGCGCGGCTGGAAGCGGCCACCGCACCCTGAATAGCTTACGGCAGCGGCAGGCCGCCGTTGTCCGCTTTTTCCATCGGCAGCAACTCAGCCAACGGGTCTGCGGCGGTTTTTGGCGGCACATCGCGGATGCGCCAGACGCAGTACACCGCCCCGGCCACCATCGCCAGCGCGCTGTAGAACACAGCGTGGTAGTTCCACATCTCGGCCACCACCCCGGCGCAGGAGCCGGCAATAATCCAGCCGACGCGGGTGGAATTGGTAAACAGCGTGGTCGCCGCCCCAGCCTGATTCGGCATCAAATCCTGGAAATAGAGCATGCCGATCCCGGCCAGAATGCCGATGAACACCGCGTTGAGCAGTTGCAGCATCAGCAGCGGCACCACGCCGGTGGTAAACAGCAGGCAGAAGTAAAACAGCACCCCGGCCGCCACCGCAAGGCGCATCATGCTGCGTTTGCCGAAACGCCGGGCGTAATACCCGGCCACCAGCATGATAGGGATCTCCAGCCCGGCCGCGGTGCCCATCAGCACTCCCACCAGTTTCTCCGGCAGGTTAAGCTCATGCACCAGATACAGCGGCATGTTGATCAGGTACATGCCGTTGGCCGTCCACATCAGGGTGCAGGCGGCAAACAGCAGCAGCGTATCGCGGCGGTTACGGTGCGGGGCCTGCAAGGTATCGGTGGTTTTCAGTTCCGCTTTCGGCATCGACGGCAGGAAGTAGCGCACCAGCAGCCCGCACAGCAAAAAGGCCACGCCCGCCGCCATATACATAAAGGGAAAGCCGAAGCCGAGCGCCAGTGCAAAGGCCAGCGGCGGGCCGACCACCCACGCCAGCGACACCTGCGCCCGCAGGATCGAGGTGAACATCACCGCCTCGCGCCCGGTCTTCTCGGCATGCTCGCGCGCCAGCGCAAACATCTGCGGGTTGGCGGTAGAGCCAAAGCTCGACAGCAGCACCCCGACCAGCAGCAACAGCAGGTAGTTGCGGTTATAGGCGAACAGCACGCAGGCCAGCGCGCCGAGCAGGCAGCAGACAAAAATCAGGTTGCGGCGGTCGCCGCGCTTGTCGGAACGGCTGGCCAGCATCTGGCTGACCAGAATACCGATCACCGCGCTGCCGGTGTAGAACAGCCCGACCATAAACGGCCGCGCATGCACTTCGGTGGAGAGAAACAGGCTCAGGGTCGGGGTTTGCAGCGCACCGGCGATGCCGGTCAGAAACGCCACCAGTAAAAAGGCCGCCGAGGTGACATCAGGCAGGCGCCGGGCAGAGGCTATGGGAGCAGACATAATATTCGCTAACAGAACAGGAAAAGGGAGAGTCGCGGCGCATCTTACGCCTGTTTAAAAAAAACAAAAAGACGTTTCAGTTGCTGAAAAGGTAAACAGATTTTTCTTTGCCGCCGCACACAAGTGAAAGTGTGATCGGCGGCCGGCTGGCGCGGCAGCTGGGGCAGCCGCGCCGTTTTCACGGGCTAAGAGGTGGCCGGTAAACAGAACTGCCCGCGTTGCCACAACGCAATGGCGGTGCGGCTCGCCTCAAAGTGCGGCTGCGGCAGGGCGTCCGGGCGGCACCAGCGCCACTCTGCGCATTTTTCCGGCTCTTTGCGTTCTGCCTCGCCGCCCGGATGGGCCGCCAGCAAACACACCGACACCGTGTGTTTGCCCTCCTGTTGCCAGGTCTCCAGATTATTGCTGAGGCCGAAAACCTGCGGGGCCGCCAGTATAAGGCCGGTTTCTTCCGCCACTTCCCGGATCGCCGCCTCTGCAAACCCTTCGCCCGGCTCCATATGGCCGCCGGGAATCGACCAATAGGGCGCATGGCTGCCGCAACGTTTCCCAACCAACACCTCCCCTGAGGCGTTAACAATAATCACGCCCACTCCCATTACCACCGGCATAATTTCTCCTGTCAGCTTTTTTCAGCAAAAAGGCCTTGTATCCTGTAAGCACTTCAGCCGCAATCAGCAAAATGTGCGTGAAGTCAAAAAACTGTGACAACAACCACAAGAAAACTTGCATAAAAGTCAGCCCGGTCAGAGACTCATTGAAACGTTTCAGCGTCGGTCAGCGCATCCGCTGTTTCCCCGGCGCCGCCTTTTTCTCATGAGAGCTGAAACGATTCAATTTCAGCAAGCGAGGAGAATTATGTTCCAGTTGTCACAGCAAGACATCCACCTCGGTGCCGCGGCAGGCAGCAAGCAGGAGGCCATCCAGCAGGTGGCGGCTGCCCTGACTGCGGCCGGCAATGTTGGCGCCGGTTATGTTGACGGCATGCAGCAACGCGAGTTGCAGACCTCCACCTACCTCGGCAACGGCATCGCCATTCCCCACGGTACCACTGACACGCGCGATCTGGTACTCAAGACCGGCGTGCAGGTGTTCCAGTTCCCGCAGGGCATCGCCTGGGGCGACGGCCAGACCGCCTATGTGGTGATCGGCATCGCGGCCCGTTCAGACGAACACCTGGCGCTGCTGCGCCAGCTGACCCACGTGCTGTCTGATGACAGCGTCGCCGATGAAATGGCGAAAACGGACTCCAAAGAGACCCTGCGCAGCCTGTTGATGGGCGAAAAACAGCGCGCGGAGCTGCTGTTTGACACCTCGCTGATGGCGCTGGATGTGGCCGCCGATAACCTGATCACCCTGCAGGCGCTGAATGCCGGCCGCCTGCAGCAGGTCGGTGCGGTAGACAGCCGCTTCGTCAGCGATGCCGTCAGCCGCACGCCGCTGAGCCTCGGCCAGGGCATCTGGCTGGCAGATAGCTATGAGGGCAACCTGCGCAGTGCCGTGGCGGTAAGCCGCCCGGCCAGCGCCTTTGAGCAGGATGGCGAGAAAGTCGCGCTGCTGGTCACCGCTGCCGTGGCAGACGACCAGCCGCTGGCGGTGCTGAACTACCTGAGTGACCTGCTGCTGGCCGATAAAGCTGAACGCCTGCTGAACGCTGACGCACCCACACTGCTGGCGCTGCTGACCAGTGTGGTGCCGGAAGAGAGCCAGGTGCTGAGCGCTGAATTTGTGGTGCGCAACGAGCACGGCCTGCACGCACGGCCGGGCACCATGCTGGTTAACACCATCAAACAATTTAACAGTGAGATCACCGTGACCAACCTCGACGGCAGCGGGAAACCGGCCAACGGCCGCAGCCTGATGAAAGTGGTGGCACTGGGCGTGAAAAAAGGCCACCGCCTGCGCTTCACCGCCAGCGGGGATGACGCCGAACAGGCGCTGCAAGCCATCGGCACTGCGATTGCCGAAGGGCTGGGGGAGGGCGTATGAGCCGCAGAGTCGCCACTATCACCTTAAACCCGGCCTACGATCTGGTGGGCTTCTGCCCGGAAATTGAGCGCGGGGAAGTTAACCTGGTGCAAACCACCGGGCTGCACGCCGCCGGGAAAGGCATCAACGTTGCCAAAGTGCTGAAAGATCTGGGCATCGACGTCACCGTCGGCGGTTTCCTGGGCAAAGAGAACCAGGACGGTTTCCAGCAGCTGTTCAGCGAGCTGGGCATCGCCAACCGTTTCCAGGTGGTCAACGGCCGCACCCGCATCAACGTCAAACTCACCGAGAACGGCGGTGAGGTGACTGACCTGAATTTCTCCGGCTTTAACGTCACCCCGCAGGACTGGGAGCGCTTCGTCACCGATTCCCTGAGCTGGCTCGGCCAGTTCGACATGGTGGCGGTGAGCGGCAGCCTGCCGGCGGGCGTTGACCCGGACGCCTTCACCGACTGGATGACGCGCCTGCGCAGCCAGTGCCCGTGCATCATTTTCGACAGCAGCCGCGACGCACTGGTCGCCGGGCTGAAAGCCTCGCCGTGGCTGGTTAAACCCAACCGCCGCGAGCTGGAGATCTGGGCCGGTAAAAAACTGCCGACGCTGGAATCCGTGGTTGAAGCGGCCCACAGCCTGCGCGATCAGGGCATCGCCCATGTGGTGATCTCCCTGGGCGCGGAAGGGGCGCTGTGGGTCAACGCCTCCGGGGCCTGGCTGGCACGCCCGCCGGCCTGTGAGGTGGTCAGCACGGTCGGCGCGGGCGACTCCATGGTCGGCGGCCTGATCTACGGCCTGCTGATGCGTGAATCAAGCGAACATACCCTGCGCCTCGCCACGGCGGTTGCCGCCCTGGCGGTGAGCCAGAGCAACGTCGGCGTCACTGACCGCACCCAACTGGCGGCAATGATGGCCCGTGTTGATTTAAAACCTTTTAATTAACAGCAGGAGGCACAATGAAAACGCTGCTGATGACAGACCCGTCGCTGGGGCAGGCACGAGGCTACCTGGCGAAACGTATGCTCACCGCTGCGGCCCAAAAGGCCGGGGTGACGCTGACTGATAATGTGGCGGAGGCCGATCTGGTGGCCGTCGCCGGTGAGCAGGCCCCTGCGGATGCCGCCCTGACCGGCAAGAAACTTTTTATAGGCGCACTGCAACAGGCAGTACGCGATCCGCAGGCTTTCCTGCAACGCGCCCAGCAGGAGGCCACCGCTTATCAGGCCCCGCAACCCACTGCGACCCTGACCAACGCTCCGGCTGCGGCTGCGGCCGCCGGGCCGAAACGCATTGTGGCGGTCACCGCCTGCCCGACCGGCGTGGCGCACACCTTTATGGCCGCCGAGGCGATTGAGGCGGAAGCCAAAAAACGCGGCTGGTGGGTGAAAGTCGAAACCCGCGGCTCCGTGGGTGCCGGTAACCCGATCACCCCGGAAGAGGTCGCGCAGGCCGATCTGGTGGTGGTGGCGGCAGACATCGAAGTGGATCTGGAGAAGTTCGCCGGTAAGCCGATGTACCGTACCTCGACCGGTCTGGCGCTGAAGAAAACCAAACAGGAACTGGACAAGGCCGTGGCGGAAGCGGAGGTCTATCAACCGGCCAAAGCGGGCAGTGCTGCGGCAAAAAGCACCAAAAAACAGGAAGGCGGCACCGGCCCATACCGTCACCTGTTGACCGGCGTCTCCTACATGTTGCCGATGGTGGTGGCGGGAGGGTTGTGTATCGCGCTCTCCTTTATCTTTGGTATCAAAGCGTTTGAAGTAAAAGGTACGCTGGCCGCAGCGCTGATGCAGATCGGCGGCGGCTCCGCCTTCGCCCTGATGGTGCCGGTGCTGGCCGGTTACATCGCCTTCTCAATTGCTGACCGCCCCGGCCTGACGCCGGGCCTGATCGGCGGGATGCTGGCCGTGAGCACCGGTGCCGGGTTTATCGGCGGGATCATCGCCGGTTTCCTGGCGGGCTATGTGGCCCGCGCCATCAGCGGCAAGCTGCGCCTGCCGTCCAGTATGGAGGCGCTCAAACCGATTCTGATTATCCCGCTGGTGGCCAGTTTGATTACCGGTCTGGCGATGATCTACATCGTCGGCACGCCGGTCGCAGGCCTCATGAACTGGCTGACCAACTGGCTGCAATCCCTGGGTACTGCGAACGCGGTGCTGCTGGGCGCGATCCTCGGGGCAATGATGTGTACCGACATGGGTGGCCCGGTCAACAAAGCAGCCTATGCCTTTGGTGTGGCACTGCTGAGTTCCTCGGTGTATGCGCCGATGGCCGCCATCATGGCGGCCGGTATGGTGCCGCCGCTGGCGATGGGGGTTGCCACCCTGCTGGCCCGGCGCAAGTTTGCGCAGAGCGAGCAGGAAGGCGGCAAAGCAGCGCTGGTGCTGGGGCTGTGCTTTATCTCCGAAGGGGCGATTCCGTTTGCCGCCCGTGACCCGATGCGTGTGCTGCCGTGCTGTATCGTGGGCGGGGCGCTGACCGGCGCACTCTCCATGGCCTTTGGTGCCAAGCTGATGGCACCGCACGGCGGGCTGTTTGTGCTGCTGATCCCAGGGGCTATCCAGCCGGTGCTGCTCTACCTGGTGGCGATTGTGGCCGGTACGGCCCTGGCGGGGATCTCTTACGCCATCATCAAACGCAGTGATGCGGAAGTGGCGGAGAACATCGAGGCGCAGTAAGCCGGTTTCCGGTAGCGTCCTGAATAGACAGGATGCCCCAAATAAAAAGGCGCTCAGTGAGCGCCTTTTTTTATGCCGTGGATTCAGACAGCCGGGCTGTCTGCGGTACTCTGCTGCGACATCAGCCAGGCGATCTCCTCGCTCCAGATGCTGCTGTCGATAGTTTCCAGGATCAGCGGGATATTATCAAACCGCGCATCCTCCATGATGTAGCTGAAAGGCGTATGGCCGATGTTGCCCATACCCAGGCTGTGATGGCGGTCAACCCGGCTGGCGAAAGCACTTTTGGCGTCGTTCAGGTGCATACCGCGCAGGTAGTTGAAGCCGACAATCCGGTCAAACTCGGCAAAGGTGCGGTCACACGCCTCGCGGGTGCGCAGATCATACCCGGCGGCAAAGGCGTGGCAGGTGTCGATACAGACGCCCACCCGGCTTTTGTCTTCCACGCCGTCAATGATCGCTGCCAGATGCTCAAAGCGGAAACCGAGGTTGCTGCCCTGGCCGGCGGTGTTCTCAATCACCGCCGTGACGCCTTCGGTCTGATCTAAGGCGATATTCACCGACTCCGCAATCCGCGCCAGACAGGCGTCTTCATCGATTTGCTTCAGGTGGCTGCCGGGGTGAAAGTTCAGCAGCGACAGCCCCAGTTGCTCGCACCGCTGCAACTCATCAATAAACGCGGCGCGTGACTTCTCCAGCGGCTCCGGTTCCGGGTGGCCGAGGTTAATCAGGAAGCTGTCATGCGGCAAAATCTGCCCGCTGGTGTAGCCGTAACGCTCGCAGTTGCGCCGGAAAGTCTCAATCACTGTGCTGCTCAGCGGCGCGGCACGCCACTGGCGCTGGTTTTTGGTGAACAGGGCGAACGCGGTCGCACCCAGCGCATGGGCGCGCTCCGGCGTTTGATCAACCCCGCCTGTGGCGCTGACGTGCGCTCCGACAAACTTCATGTCATTCTCCTTTGGTTCTGCCTGACAGCGCACAGTGTAATGGTTTTGTTACCACAAACGCAGCCTTTGATCGCCGCCGTTACCCGAGCAGCGCGTTAACCAGCAGGTTGATCCCCGCGCCGCCGGCCATCAGCCAGGCAAACAGCAAACCGCCCAGCAGTAACGGCCGCAGCCCGGCCTGCTTCAGGGCGCTGAACTGGGTGGTCAGCCCGAGGGCGGCCATCGCCATCGCCAGCAGCAGGTTGTCCAGCGCCAGCAGCGCCTGCACCCAGTGCGGCGGCAACAGCTGCAGGGAGTTCAGCATCGCCACCGCGATAAAGGCCAGCGCAAACCACGGCACGGTGACCGGCGCGGCAGTGCCGTTTTTCGCCGGGGCCTGCCGTGCCAGCCAGCCGGAGAGCAGCAGCAGGAACGGTGCCAGCATCATCACCCGCATCATCTTGGCGATTACGGCGGCGTTTTCAGCCTCCGGGCCGAGGGCGTGACCGGCGGCCACCACCTGTGCCACCTCATGCACCGTCGAGCCGGTATAGATGCCGAAAGCCTGTACGCTTACCGGCCACGCGCTGTGCGCCTGCAAAACATGGTAGAGCCACGGGTAGGCAAAAATCGCCAGCGTGCCGTACAGCACCACCGTCGCCACCGCGATGGCGGTCTTGCCCGCATCCGCTTTTGCCACCGGCCCGGTCGCCATCACGGCCGCTGCACCACAGATGCTGCTGCCGGCACCGATCAACAGCGTCGTCTCGCGATCCAGGCCAAAAACCCGGCGGCCCAGCCAGCAGGCCAGTAAAAAAGTTGAGCTGAGCGTTAAAAAATCGATAAGCCAGCCTGTGGTACCCACGGCCGTCACCTGCTGGAAGGTGAGGCGGAAGCCATAGAGGATAATGCCGAGGCGCAGCAGCGTCTGTTTGGCGAACGTCACGCCGGGGGCGCCGGCGGGGCGCAGCCAGGGATAAACCGTATTACCGGCGATAATCCCGGCCAGAATGGCCAGCGTCAGCGCGCCCAGTCCCAGGGAAGCCACACTATCCAGCCCGCTGATTTTCAACGCGATCCCGGTGAGCAGGCCGGTCAGCAGCAGCCCCGGCAGCAGCGCTGCGACGCGTTTAGGCGTAAAGATGCGCGTTTTGTGTGTGTTCATTAAAGAGAGAGTATTCATCAGGATGCCTCCAGGGGTAGGAAGGCAGCTTACGGCGGAGAAGTATAAAAGAGAAATTGATTATATCGTTATAACCAACCGTTAAAACTGGTATAAACATTAGCGCCATCAATCAATAACGTAGCAGAAACATATGGAGCGCCGGGGCTGCCTCACGAAATGCGGCAAACGTGATACCCTTAATTGTGAGGCACCTGCGCCACGCCTGGCCCTGACGCCGATAGGCGGCACAAACCCGGGCCCGGAAAACCCTCCCGGTTACCGGTACCGGCATCATTTCCGGGCATTCTGCGCCAACACACAGAGATCGCTATGCATATCACACTCCGACAACTTGAAGTCTTTGCTGAAGTGCTGAAGAGCGGTTCGACCACCCAGGCCTCGGTGGTGCTCTCCCTGTCACAATCTGCCGTCAGCGCCGCGCTGGCCGATCTGGAAAACCAGCTCGGGGTGCAGCTGTTTGACCGGGTCGGCAAACGGCTGGTCATTAATGAACATGGGCGGCTGCTCTACCCGCGGGCGCTGGCGCTGCTGGAGCAGGCCGGCGAGATCGAGCGGTTGTTCAACCATGACAACGGCTCCCTGCGTATCGCCGCCAGCAGCACCATCGGCAACTATATGTTGCCGGGGATGATTGCCGAATACCGCGCCGACTACCCCAACACGCCGCTGGAGCTGAACGTCGGCAACAGCCAGGACGTGATCACCGCGGTGGCTGATTTCCGCGTGGATCTCGGCCTGATTGAAGGGCCGTGCCACATGCCGGAGCTGATTACCCAGCCGTGGTTGCAGGATGAGCTGGTGGTGTTCGCCGCGCCGCAGCGGGTCAGGGCAGGGGAGCCGCTGGCCGAGCGGCCGGTGACGCCGGAGATGCTGGCGCAGGCGCCGTGGATCCTGCGTGAGCGCGGTTCCGGTACCCGCGAGGTGCTGGATCACCTGCTGCTGGCGCGGCTCCCGGCGTTCAACCTGGTGATGGAGCTGGGCAATTCCGAGGCGATTAAGCACGCGGTGCGCCACAATATCGGCATCAGCTGCCTGTCGCGCCGGGTCATCGCGGAGCAGCTCACGGCCGGTACGCTGGCCGAAATCCCGCTGCCGGGTGAGCCGCTGATGCGCACCCTGTACCTGATCCACCACCGGCAAAAACATATCTCCAGCGCGCTCCAGCGCTTCCTCGACTACTGCAAACTCCGCCAGTAGCGGCCACTGTTTGCTGCTTTTTGCCGCAATTTGCTCAGCCTTGCAACAGTTGTTGCAAGGCTGTTACTTATAATCCATGGCCTATCATGAAGCTCTCTTATAACCGCCCGATCCTGCTATACCTTAGGGGCGGGTTTGCTACAATCCGCCCTCAAATTCCCCCGGGACGAACAAAAATAGGGTAAAAATGGCGGAACAACATACTAATAATTCGCAGCCGCAACCGGCCCTGCGCCGGGAGCTTAAGGCGCGTCATCTGACGATGATCGCCATTGGTGGATCGATCGGTACCGGGCTGTTTGTGGCCTCTGGGGCCACCGTGTCACAGGCCGGGCCGGGGGGCGCACTGCTCTCCTACGCGCTGATCGGCCTGATGGTCTATTTCCTGATGACCAGCCTGGGTGAACTGGCGGCCTTTATGCCGGTCTCCGGTTCCTTCGCCACTTACGGCGCAAAATATGTGGAAGAGGGCTTCGGTTTCGCCCTCGGCTGGAACTACTGGTACAACTGGGCGGTGACCATCGCCGTGGAGCTGGTGGCCTCGCAGCTGCTGATGAGCTACTGGTTCCCGGATGTGCCAGGCTGGATCTGGAGCGCCCTGTTCCTGGGGCTGATGTTCCTACTGAACTGGATCTCGGTGAAAGGCTTCGGGGAAGCGGAATACTGGTTCTCGCTGATCAAGGTCGTCACGGTCATTATCTTCATTATTATCGGCGTGCTGATGATCGTCGGCATCATGAAGGGCGGTGAACATGCCGGGTGGCAGAACTGGACCATCGGTGACGCGCCGTTTGCCGGGGGCTTCTCCGCGATGATTGGCGTGGCGATGATCGCCGGTTTCTCTTTCCAGGGCACTGAGCTTATCGGCATCGCCGCCGGTGAGTCCGAAAACCCGTCGAAAAATATCCCGCGTGCGGTGCGCCAGGTGTTCTGGCGGATCATGCTGTTCTATATCTTTGCGATTCTGATCATCAGTCTGATTATCCCGTATACCGACCCGAGCCTGCTGCGTAACGATGTGAAAGACATCAGCGTCAGCCCGTTCACGCTGGTGTTCAAAAACGCCGGCCTGCTGTCGGCAGCGGCCGTGATGAACGCCGTGATCCTGACGGCGGTGCTCTCGGCGGGTAACTCCGGCATGTACGCCTCCACCCGTATGCTGTTTACGCTGGCGTCAGAAGGCCGTGCGCCGCGTATCTTTGCCCGGCTCTCCAAAGGTGGCGTGCCGCGTAACGCGCTCTATGCCACCACCGTGGTGGCGGCGCTCTGCTTCCTGACCTCGATGTTCGGTAACCAGACGGTTTACCTGTGGCTGCTGAACACCTCCGGCATGACCGGCTTTATCGCCTGGCTCGGTATTGCCGTCAGCCACTACCGTTTCCGCCGCGGCTATGTGAAGCAGGGGCTGTCGCTGGCGGCGCTGCCGTACCGCTCCGGCTTCTTCCCGCTGGGGCCGATGTTTGCCTTTGCGCTCTGTCTGGTGATCACCCTCGGGCAGAACTACCAGGCCTTCCTGCAAGACCAGATCGACTGGTCTTCAGTGGCGGCGACTTACATCGGTATTCCGCTGTTCCTGCTGATCTGGTTCGGTTACAAGCTGACCAAAGGCACTAAAGTGGTGAAATACCACGAGATGGAATTCCCGGAACACAAAGAGTAACGGCAGCCGCCCCGGTATGGGGTGAGCGAAAAAGCAGGGCGGATCATAGGATCCGCCCTTTTTTTATGGGGCGGTTCCGTCAGCTCAGGGGATAACAGAGCAGAAACAGCCTGTTACCTTTCTGAAAACCCTTTCTTGCCTATTAATGATATTGATAAGAATTCTCGTTTGCTTTATGGTTGGCTCCGCGTTGCCCGCCTCCGGCCGCACGCAGTAAGCGCACCCTATTTGCCGTTTCCGTTATGCCCCGGCGTTCGCACTACGCCCCGGCAGGCGCGCGGAACAGAACCCTTTGCAACAGAACCACCCGCAACAGGTAATCACAACATGAGCATCACCACTGACCCCTCGCGCCTGACGGCCACTGCGCCGCAGGCCGGTGTGATGGGGCACTACCGGCGTATTGTCCGGCACCGTCTGTTAATTATGGCGCTGCTGGTTGTGGCCATCATCGGCTCGCTGGTTCTTGATTTCACCCTTGGCCCGGCCGGGCTGTCGCTGCCGACCCTCTGGCATACGCTGCTGTCACCCGACACGGCAGACGCCGGCACCCGCGTGATCGTCTGGGACATCCGCCTGCCTTATGCGCTGATGGCAGTGGTGGTGGGGCTGGCGCTCGGCCTCGCCGGATCAGAGATGCAGACCATCCTCAATAACCCGCTGGCCAGCCCCTTTACCCTCGGGGTGTCATCGGCGGCGGCGTTTGGCGCGGCACTGGCGATTGTGCTCGGCATCGGGTTACCCGGCATTCCGGCCCAGTGGTTTATCTCGGCCAACGCCTTTATCTTTGCGCTGCTGGCGGCGCTGATGCTGGACGGCGTGACGCGCTGGACGCGGGTGGCCACCTCCGGCGTGGTGCTGTTCGGCATTGCACTGGTGTTCACCTTTAACGCGCTGGTGTCGATGATGCAATTCATCGCCACTGAAGACACGTTGCAGGGGCTGGTGTTCTGGACGATGGGCAGCCTGGCGCGCGCCAGCTGGACCAAGCTCGGCATTCTGCTGGCGGTGGTGGCGCTGCTGTTGCCGCTCTCGATGATGAGCGCATGGAAACTCACGGCGCTGCGCCTGGGTGAAGACCGCGCGGTGAGCTTCGGCATCGACGTGCGCCGCCTGCGGCTGGCGACGCTGCTGCGCATCAGCATTCTGTCCGCGCTGGCGGTAGCGTTTGTCGGCCCGATCGGCTTTATCGGGCTGGTGGCACCGCACATTGCGCGGCTGATGTTCGGGGAGGATCACCGTTTCTACCTGCCGGCCAGCGCGCTGATTGGTGCGCTGGTGCTGTCGATGGCCTCGGTGGCCTCGAAAAACCTGATACCCGGCGTGATTATTCCGGTCGGCATTGTGACCTCGCTGGTGGGCGTGCCGTTCTTCCTCAGTATTATTTTACGCCACCGGGGGACAGTATGACCGCAGGGCTAGAGATTCAGGCATTTCACGCCGGTTACCCGAAACGCCCGGTGATCCGTGACCTTAACGTGCCGCAGCTGCCGCGCGGGAAAATCACCGTGCTGCTGGGGCCGAACGGCAGCGGCAAATCCACGCTGCTGCGTTCGCTGGCCGGGCTTAACCCGGCACAGGGCGCGCTGCGGCTGGACGGGCAGGATCTGATGCAGATGCCGTTTTCCCGGCGGGCGGAGCAGGTGGTGTACCTGCCGCAGTCGCTGCCGGCCGGGGTGCACCTGCATGTGCTGGAGTCCATTATCGTGGCGCAACGCGCCGCGGGCGGGCGCGGGCAGCTCGCCGCCGGTGAGCACGAGGTGATGGCGCTGCTGGAGCAACTGGGCATCGCCCATCTGGCGCTCAGCTACCTCGATCAGCTCTCCGGCGGCCAGAAACAGCTGGTGGGGCTGGCACAGTCGCTGATCCGCCAGCCGTCGTTACTGTTGCTGGATGAACCGCTCAGCGCGCTGGATCTTAACTACCAGTTCCATGTGATGGATTTAGTGCGGCGTGAAACCCGGCGGCGCAATATGGTGACGGTGGTGGTGGTGCATGACATCAACATCGCGCTGCGCCATGGCGACCACGTATTGATGCTGCAAAACGGCAACCTGATCGCCGACGGCGCACCGGACACGGTGATCACACCGGCGAGCCTGGCGAAGGTGTATGGGGTGCGCGGGCGTATTGAACGCTGCTCGCAAGGGATGCCGCAGGTGATGATTGACGGGCTGGTGGCCCAGCCCTCACTGTGACTCAGCGCGTGGCGGTATAAATATCTGGCTGCACCTGCTGCCAGACGAAATTCTCGCGGTTAACCGGCGTGTAGCCGAGTTTTTCATACAGCCAGGGCGCGGTGGAGGTGACCAGCATCACCCGCCGCAGCCGCTGCCACAGCGGGTGTGCCTGGCAGCACTCCATCAGCCAGCGGCCGAGCCCGGCCTGCTGGTGCGCCTCCAGCACATAGACGTCACACAGGTAGCCGAAGGTGGCGAAATCCGTCACCAGCCGGGCAAAGCCTACCTGCGTTTCCCCCTGATACAGCCCAAAGTTCAGGCTGTGCGCCACCGACCGCTGCACCGTATCGCGATCAATCCCCGCCGCCCAGGTCGAGCGGGTCAGAAAGGCGTGGATCGCCGCAATGTCCAGCTGCGCCGGATCGGTGGAGATGCGGTAACGATCTTTTTTCCATTCAATAGGCGTGTCCATCGGTTTCTCCATGGGGTAGTTAGCCGACCTGTGTCTGTTTAATATAGAATTTCTTCAAAGAAAACAAAAGGGTTAACCCAACACCCAGTGCTGAGACGGCCAGGCAGCTATGCCATAAGGTCGCAGGCTGATTGAGCGCGAGGCTGAGGAACCGCCCGGCAAAGGCGTTGCCGCTGACGCCGCCAATCAGCCCGGCAATGCCCAGTACCCCAAACGCCGTGCCCAGCATCCGGGCAGGAATAGCCTCGCTGGTGACGGCATCAATCGTCGGGTCTACGGTAATTTCGCCCAGGGTATAAAACCCAATCAGGATAATAAACGCGCCCAGGCTTTCCACGCTGCCTAACAGAGAAAACGTGAGAGAGAACGCCATAAACCCCAGGCACATCGATAACCAGGGCGAGAGCCACTTATTCAAATAAACATTCACCAGAACTTGCAGCAAAATAACCACGGCGGCATTCATCATAAAGATCGCCGACACCGCCATTGCCCCCCATTTCTGGGAAGAGAAAAGAGGAAAGGCGCTTTCAAGTTGCATATAAATAAAATTAAACGCGCAGTAAAGCAGACAGGCCGCGATAAAGGAGAGATTGCTGCCCAGTTGCCGCACCGTGCCTTTATTGACCGGCGGAGAGGCGCTGTGGCTGTGGCCGGCGGGTATCGCAGCGGGCGCGGGCAAGGTGAACAGCACCGCCAGGGCAATAAGCTGGCTGGCGGCGGCGATGGCGAAGAAAGAGGCACTGTTGGCCGTTATAAACAGACCGCCGATGGCGCTGCCGAGCGCGACACCGACATTATTCACGGTGCTGCGGAATGAGAAGAGCAATATTTTATTGCTCCCTGCTGAAACACGCGCCACCAGGGTTTTGGCCGCCGGTGTAAATAAGCCTTTGCTGATGCCGACAGTGGTACTTAACACACAGATAATGCCGCTTTGGGAAATACCGGTAAAAAAGACCAGATAGCAGGCTATCTGAAGAATCAGCCCATATTTCATGGTGAGGTTAGGGCTGAACCTGTCCGTCATCAGCCCGCCCAGAAAGGTGGCACCATATTGACCAATTAAAAACAGCGAGAGCTGGAGTGTGGCAAATTCCGCGCTGAAATGCTGGAAACGTACCAGGTAAACCACCAGAAACGGAATCACTGAAAAATAGCCGATGGAGGTCAGCCATTGGACGAACAGCGTTTTGCGGGTGGGGGCGGAGAAGCCCCGCACCTCAGAAAGAATAGACATTCAGCGTACCACCGTCTCATGTAAAACCTGCGCAATGCGCTGATTAAGGGAGGCATGATCGTCGGCATCGACAATAAACCCACCATGGCGATGAAAGGAGTCGGTCATTGGCGGTATCTCATCGCCGGGTTTAAGCGTCCACTCATACCAACGTACCCACGCGGGTGGGGCGATAAACGGATGAGATGACAAGGTGACGGGGCCGGGCTGGAACTGGAAGTAGGTCATGGCGGCACAGCGTGACTGGGGCGGCGGCACGGTCACTGCCTCTCCACACAGCAGGCGGGTGGCGAGGGTGATCAGATCGATGCCGATGGCCAGCTCAACCAGTTGCCAGATGCGATCGCCCCCGGGGCGGTTGTGGCATTCGATCAGGTTTATGGTGTCACCTTCAATTTTTATCTCAGTATGGCCCACGCCGTTTTTCAGCTCGATGGCCTCCAATACCTGGAATAACCACTGTTCAAATTCCGCTGTCAGTATTTTCTGGGGCAGAATTTTATGCCCGACCTCCACCAGGCCGCTGGTGCCGCCCAGTAATTTTTCAGTCACCGCGACCAGCGTATGCCGCCCGTTAACCGAAAAGGTTTCGCAACTGTATTCTTTACCAGGCGCAAAGCATTCAACCAGCCAGTCACCGGCTATCGCGGGCAGCGTATCCCCAGGATGATTCAGGATGGCCACCTGCTGGCTGCCGGTCGCCGAGCGGGGCTTCACCACCACCGGCAGTGCATGGCCGGCAATAAACTGCGCGAGCTGTGCGTTATCCGTTATCGCCGCGAAGGGCAAGGCAGAGAGGGCGTGGGCGCCTACGGCCTCCCGGGTACGTACTTTATCCCGGCAGATCAGAGTGCTGCGAAGATCCGGGCCGGGCAGGTTCAGCGCGGCGGCGATCATGGCCGCCGGTTCCATCCCATATTCGGTAAAAGAGATCACCGCATCAAAGGGGGTATGTTGATGGGCATCACTGGCGATTAACAGCAGAGAAGGGAAATGCCGGAAGTCTGCCAGAAGGGTCACGCCACCGCGTATTTTCTGGCGTGCGGTCAGGCGGCTGGGTTCGGTCAATACCGTGACGTGGTGCCCACAGGCCGCCACTTTGTCAAAGTAATCATCGGTCGGCCCCAACAGCAGAATATGCCTTTTATCTGACATGCTCACCTTCCTCTTCACAGACATATTCAATCACGTTGTACAGCGCCTCATTGGCCTCATCACTTTGGCACAGCGAGGGGATAAGCTTCAGTGTGGCGGGTTGGTGGGCACACAGCGTGGTCAGGATTTTATTGGCATGGAGATAGTGCCAGCTTAATTGTGCCGCTTCAGGGGTGGTGAAATGCAGGAAATGCAGGGCGCCCAACGAGGAAACGCCCTGCAACAGCCGCGGGTAGCGTGCGGCCAGCGTTTTAAGCCGGTCGGAAAAGTGGCCATGGCGGGCCATCAGCCCGGGGGTTTCCAGGGTATCAGTCAGTAATTGCAGAGCCGCCAGCGCCACCCGGTGGCCAAGATTATTGCCGGAAAAGGTGGAGGCAATCAGCTTGGCGCAGCCGGGTCGCCCGGTAAAGGCGTGGAAAAAGGGCTGTTTTACCAGCAACTGCGCGCTGGGCATCAGGCCACCCGTCAGCGTTTTGGCGAGCAGGATAATATCAGGCCGTATGGCCCACCCCAGCGCCTGCATGGCACTGTAGTCACCGCACCGGCCCAGCCCGGTGAAAATTTCATCAACAATAAACAGGGTGCCGGTACGTGTGCAGGCCATACGGAAAGCCTCGGCCTGGGCCGCATCCAGCCGCCGGCCGCCGGCAATCGCCTGAAGAGGCTCAATAATGACGGCGGCATACTCACCCGACGCCAATAACGCAGGGACATCCTGCGGGTCGTCAAAGAACGTGACGCCGTCATCCGGTACCAGCGCTTCATAACCCTGACGCCAGAAAGGCATATTGTTCAGGGCCAGCGTCAGGCTGCTCAAGCCGTGGAAGGCGCCTGCTCTGGCAAGGATTTTCTGGCGGCCGGTGACGGTCATCGCGATTTTCAGCGCCCCTTCTACCGCTTCCGCGCCGGTGGTCAGTGTCCAGTTGTTCCAGCCGTCACCCAGCGCCAGCTTTTCAATCAGCTGTTGCGCCAGTGCCGCGCCATGGGCAGTGATCCCCATGGGCGCGCCGATGGGAAGATCGTCCGCCAGTGCGGCGATCAGCGCCTGCTGGAGAACCGGGTGATGATGACCAAACAGCATGGCACCATAATGGCCGATAAAATCAAACCACTCGTCCCCCTGGCTGTCGTGCAAACGATCGCCGGCGGCCCGGATGAATACGGGAACGTCTCCCAGCGGAGCCAGGGTCTGAAGCCAGTCATCATTGACATACCGGCTATACGCCTCCAGCGCGCCCATCGTTAAAGGAAATCCTGCATACGGTAATTAAGAGAAGGGCGGCCTTGCCGGACATGTAACTTTTCCAGCTCCTCCCAGGTTCTCCAGGTCATTTCCAGCAATAGCCCATAGCAATCCCGCGCGATCTCCTGGGTATCCACACTCTGCTCACCGCATTCCGCCAGCAGAAGGCGGGAAATATAGGGGTGGAACAACTTTTCGTTAAGCGCTTCATGTTTGCGCGAGCTTTCATTCACCTCTGCGGTTAACAAACCCGAGGTGGCAACCGCTTCATTGATGATATTGGGTTGGCCCGGTAACCCTTCGGTAATGGTGGCCGCCGCCGCATAAGCGACAACATGGTGACCTGCCAGCCAGGTGTAGGTGTCGCAAAGCAGTTGTGCAAAGGGGGTAGGAAGCGCGCTGTGCAGTTCATCTTCCGACAGGCCCAGCGCCAGGCAGGTTCTGAGCTCGTAAGACTCATGGCCCATCTCCTCGCTATAGTAGCGGCGCAGCAGCTTTTTCAGAGGGCGCGGCAGGCGCAGCGCAATGGCCGCGGAAACCAGATCGATAAAGCGCTCCGTGATGTAATACTCCTGCGCATAGACCGCCTCAATCAGCGATTTTTGAGCGCCGTGCGCATTGGTGCGCAGGGCCGGGGCAAAACGGCTCTCACCAAAGGAGGCCAGGCAATGTAACGCCCACCGCTCCAGGCGCAAGGCTAAATTGGTGCCGGAGTCCGGCTGGTCGATCGGCAGAGGCGGAAGGGGTTTACGCGCGGCATCGGGTGCCTGGCTGCGTACCAGCGCCCAGACAATCAGTGAGAGGCAGCGGCGCACTTCGCCTGACCAGAAAGCGGTGAAATCAATCGTGCCGGGTGCCGGCTCTTCGCCCAGCATACGTTGCATCAGCAGGGCGGTCGCGCGGACAGCCGGCGGGCAAAGCGTTTTCCAGCTGATGAGCGACAGAGACGCATAAAGAAGAAAGGCATTTTTTTCTTCCCGGATGAGGCCAATGAAATCGGCTTCACCCGCGTTCAGGGCGCGATCCAGCAGAGTGCGCAGGGGGGCTGTCAGCGCGGGTTGGTAAGGGCGCAACGCCGCTTCTGCCTCATCAAGCGCCGTCGCCAGGATCGCCTCTTTCCTGGCGGGCGTATGCTCAGGGGCGGTTTCGCGGATAAAGCCATACTCATTCAGCGAGCCGATAATCAGGGCGAGTTCTTCGTCCTGTGGCGTGCCCTGTATGCTTTTCCAGGCCTGTTGATCCCCCAGCCGCAGGCGCTCCAGCAGGCTGAAAATGGCATCAGGCTGAGTGGCACTGATCTCCAGCTCTGCCTCTGCTTCACCGATCTCAATCGTGCCATTTTCGTTTTTAGCCAGAAAAGCCGTGTTCAACGTCGGTTTCACAAAATGGCCAAGACTCCACTGTTCCATGACACTCTCCTCACTGATAGATGCGTAGGGTGGTAGCAGACTGATAATACTCACAAATCTGGCTGTCCCAGATTTTCATGGTTTCCAGCAGCGTCATGACATGGATCAGCGTCACCTGGGCCTCTTCCGCAGAGATGGCGGAGATGTGGCTTAACAGCTCATCGGTAATCAAATGGTGCCCGCCCTCTTCATTCACCTCTGAATGGCCGATGATCGGTTTCCAGAAAGCGTCCGGCAGCCCAAGGCGCCGGCAGTTCTCAACGAACACCGTATTAAACTCCGGGTAGGGCTCTTCGAACAGAAACAGGCTGGAGATAAAGCTCAACAGGTGCTGGCGGCTGAACGTCCCCAGGGTGGCGTAAACAGAAAAGGTGGCCGGCAGGGGTGTGGTCTGGCTGACCTGCTCTTCAGACAACCCGGCGGCACCCAGGGCTTTCAGTAACAAACCCTCATGGTCGTGCTCTTCCAGGAAAAGATGTTTAATGCCCTGGAATACCGCAGGCGGGCATTTTTGAGAGAGCGCAGGGGCGAGTACCGTGGGGGCCGCTTTAACAATATGGTAGTACTCAATGGCAAAGCCAATCAGCTGGGATGTGGTCGCGGTGCCGTTTTGCATGGCGGCGTACAGCGCCGAGGTGCCGAGCTGCGTATGCCATGCATTGGCATAGGTCTTGAGCTTACGGGCAAACTGTTCACCTGACAGGGTACCGGCAACCGGGGCGTAGTGGCTTTCTGTCAGCAGATAATGGTTATCAAGCTGTTCAATCAGCGCGTCTATTTCGTCGGCTAACAGGGGGTTCTTCGTTTTTAACTGAGAAGGCGTATAGCCGCCCGCTGACAGGTCAGTAATCAACGCATCCAGCGACGAGTCTTCAGCGTCAGAGAATAAAATCACCCCCTGCTGGCGATAATCTAAATGATGTTCTGCACCGTTGCGCGAATAAAGGATGCCGTCACGCAACTTTGGGTAAGAAAAACGTTGTGGTGAAGTCTGCATGGCTGGGTTTCCTCAGATATTGGACAGTCTGCGCAACAGCGGTTTTTTATCATCAGCGTAATGGTTCCACACTGCGCTATGGAAATTATCGTAAAGTTCAACAAAGAGGTAGGTATTGGCAATCATACTCTTCATTTGATCAAGACGAACCACCGGAATTTCATGGAACAGCTCGCGGGTTAATATGCCGTGCTCAGCGTCGATGTTAATGTTGGCATGTTCTTTAATCGGCTTGATAAAGGATTCGGAAACTTTGCCGCTTTGCTCCATGGCGAGGATATAGCTGTCGACTTTAATATCCTTACCCTCAAGAATGCCCATGGTGCTGAAGAAAAATAAGGGTTCATTAGCAGACCAATAGGCCAGTGCATTACATAAGGCCAGCGTCTCCGGCAGCGGTAATGTTTCGCTGATGTCGGCGCGCTGAATATCAATGTGATTCAGTGCCTTCAGTATCAGCTCATCATGACCATACTCTTCACCATAAAATTCATTCATGATCAGACGGGCTTTGGTCGACATCTGGAAGCTGAGTACGGGAGAGTCAAACCAGCTTTCGCGGAAAAGAAAGTGGTAATTTTCAATGGCCATGCCGTAATACACTTTCTCAGGGACGTCGCTGGGTGTCTGCATTGCCTGCCAGAATTTATTTTTGTATAGCGTGCTGTAAAGTAATTTAGCCTGTAGATCCTCAAGGATAAGAATAGCCTCATCACCACTTAAGTATGCGTTACCTGAGTTGTTGATATATCCGAGGTTATTGTCTATCAGCGCATCCAGAAAAGCCAACGCTGCCTCTTTATCCAGGGAGGACGTGCGCGATAAAATCTCACTGAGTGTGGTTTTTCCATCACAGGCTTTGATTAGCGTATTCCATTGCGCTGTATCACCGGTGATATTCTCAATTTCAAAAAGCGCATTCCCCTGTTGGAATAGCAGGCCGTGACTCTCTTCTTCCCGCGATACGGTGCCGGAAATGACATACTGGTTTTCCATATCTCACCCTCAATAATAAAAAGGACAGCCAGTTTCCTGGCTGTCATGGGAATTACAGGTGCGCAGCCATCAGGATTGGACGATCGCTTTTTGGTTTGATAACGACTTTCGGTTTCTGAGGTGCAGGGGTTTTCTCAGTTTTATTGCTCATGTCATATTCCTTCAATGGTGATGGTTGGTGGATGATCGAAAAAAATTATCTTTTTATGCGATCAACAGAAACCTAACAAAAATTTTTTTAACCGAAAAGGTAATTAACGCCGTGTGCAGGATATTGAAAATCGTTCTCATAAGAAATTTTATGCGTGCCTGGCAGAGCGGGTTTTTACACTGGATAAATGACATTATGCAAAGAATAAAGCTATTTATGCAGTAAATTTAGAATTTAAGAAAATAGGATTTATTTAGGATGTTGAACCGTTTCAATAATTAATTAATGGTTGATAAAATAAATAATAACTTAAATAAGTTGGCCAGAGATAAACAAATAGGGAGGTATACCGATTTACCGGATAAACGTTATTTTTGCGGATTAAAATAGGGTGATAAATATACCGTGGGAAAACTAATAAATATATCTTAACAGAGAGGCTGACCGGCAGATAATAAAGAAAGTGGTGGGAGGGAATGCAGTGGGGGAGTACCGGTAAGGGCAAACCTTACCGGTACCGGTGTGGGTTAGCCCAGCCGGTCGCGCAGCGCATAGTAGACTGCGCCGATGGCGGTGAACGGCACCTGCAGGCTGCGGCCGCCGAAGAACGGCATGTGCGGCAGGTTGGCGAAGGCGTCGAACCGTTCGGCGTCTCCGCGCATCACTTCAGAAATCAGTTTGCCGGCCAGGTGGGTGAGGGTGACGCCGTGGCCGCTGTCGCCCTGCATATAGTAGACGTTCTTCTCCAGCCGGCCGAATTGCGGCATCCGCGACAGCGTCAGCAGGAAGTTGCCGCTCCAGCGGTAGTCAATCTTCACCCCTTTCAGCTGCGGGAAGGTTTTATACAGCTTCGGCAGGATCAGCGGGTCGATGTCCGCCGGGTCGCGCGCGCCGTAGATCACGCCGCCGCCAAACAGCAGCCGCCGGTCAGCGGTCAGGCGGAAGTAATCCAGCAGGTAGTTGCAGTCTTCCACGCAGTAGTTGTTCGGCAACAGCGAGCGGGCCACCGCCTCGGACAGCGGCTCAGTGGCAACAATCTGCGAGCCGCACGGCATGCTGAGCCGTGACAGACGCGGCTCCAGCCTGTCGCCCAGGTAAGCGTTGCCGGCCATGATCACAAACCGCGCCCTGACTTCGCCCTGCGCGGTATGCACCCGCGCCGGGGTGCCGTGGTTGATGTGTGTCACCGCGGAGTGTTCATAGATGCGGCCGCCGTGGCGGCGGATCGCCTCGGCCTCGCCGAGCGCCAGATTGAGCGGGTGAAGGTGGCCCCCGCGCGGGTCGAGCATGCCGCCCACATAGCGCCGGGTACCGATTTCATGCCGGATACCGCTCTCATCCAGCATGATCAGACTGTGATGCCCATATTTCTCCCACAGCGCTTTCTGCTGGTGAAGATGGGCAACCTGTTTATAGTTGAGTGCGGCGAAGATGCCGCCGGGGCGATAGTCACAGTCAATGGCGTACTGATCGATGCGCTGGCGGATGATGTCCGCCCCTTCAAAGATCATGCTGCCCAATGCCTGGGCAGTGTCCTGGCCATAGCGCGCCTCGATAACATCCACGTCCCGGCTGAAGGAGTTCACTACCTGGCCGCCGTTGCGCCCGGTGGCCCCCCAGCCGACACGCACTGCCTCCAGCAGTACCACGTCATACCCGGCTTCCGTCAGGTAAAGGGCAGAAGAGAGGCCGGTAAAGCCGCCGCCCACGATGCAGACATCGCACTCTATCTGGCCGGCAAGCTGCGGCCAGGGTTCATGCGGGTTGGCCGTTGCCGCATAGTAACTACTAATATGCTCGGTCATATCCTTCTCCTTATACAGGCCCGGTGTGCTTCCTGCCCACAGGGGAACGCGGCGACCTCAGGCCGGGGTTCCCACACTGCGGGGGTGACGCCGTAGATGGCAACAAAATGAAGCAATTACTGTGCCACTGCCTGCGGATTGACCGCTAAAACGTCGTCGGGGTGTGGGCGCTGATAATGCGGCACACCTGCGCCGACAGATTGGTAAAACTGTGCGCCATGCCGGTATTGATGGTGTAACTCTGCCCGGCATGCAGCGGGAACTGCTGTCCGTTCACGGTCAGGACAATCTCCCCCTCCAGCAGGGTACCGACTTCCTCACCCTGATGGCGGATCTTCTCGCCGGTGCTGCTGCCCGGCTCGTAGGTTTCCAGCAGCATCGCCAGTGCACGCATCGGGTTACCGTTATGCACCAGCTTCATCGACACGCCCTGGCTGCCGATTTCAATCAGGTTCTCCGGCTCAATCACCACCTGCGGGGTCTTCAGGCGGTTATCGTCGGTAAAGAACTCTGCCATCGACAGCCCATAGACCGTCAGCAGCTTTTGCAGCGTGCTGATCGCCGGGCTGACCTTGTCCTGCTCAATGGTACTGATGGCGCTGTGGGTCAGGCCGGCCAGCTCGGCCGCCCGGCGCTGTGATAACCCTAATTGCTGGCGCAGCTGTGACAGCCGCCGCCCGGGTGCCAGGCTGACTTCACTCATAGGGCAGGTTCCTGCACCGCGCGCTCTTCGACCATGGCGTCGCGGCACGCGCTGATAAAGGCTTCAAACAACTGGCGCGATACCGGGTTTTCCTCGATGCGCCATTCCGGATGCCACTGCACCCCCAGGGCGAACGGGTGGTCACGGACACTGACCGCCTCCACCAGGCCGTCCGGCGCGCTGGCTTCCACGCGCAATGACGGGCTGAGCCGCCGTGTGCCCTGGCCGTGCAGCGAATTCACCTCAAACAGCGGAATGCCCGGCAGCAGCGATTCCAGCATGCCGCCCGGCTCGACGATCACCGGGTGCGCCGGGCCGTACTGAATATCTGCAGACTGCGACAGATCTTCGCGGTGGTCCATAAAGCCCGGCTCGTTATGCACCTGCCGGTGCAGGGCGCCGCCGGTGGCCACCACCAGCTCCTGCATCCCCCGGCAGGCGGCAAACAGCGGCAGGCGCTGGTCGAGCATGCTGCGGATCAGCGTCAACGCCAGCTGATCGCGCCCCGGATCGATCCACTCTTCAATGCCCTCTTCACCATAATGGTGCGGCTCGATGTTGCTCGGGCTGCCGGTCAGGAAGATGCCGTCAAGCCGGGCGATCACGCTGTCAAGCGCATAAGGCTGGGACGCCAGCACCTGCGGCAGCGCCACCGGCAGGCCACCCGCCGCGAACACCGCATCAAGATATTTCTCTTCAACGGTTTGTGTGTAATGTCCCTCAATACTTTCCCGGCACATAACAACGCCAACAACTGGTCTGTTAAATATATTGCCCATTATTTGGCCTCGCAGACTGGACTAAATTTTTGCCAAAAAACGCTGCTTTTTTGACATCCTGGTCATTATTTTATCAATTTAGCAGTCTGGTGGTTAATATTCAAACCACCTCGTAACATTTGCAAAACAAACACGATGGGGCTATGTTTCTAACAGACGGTGTATATTTTGAGCACGCCAGGCGGCTCATCAGGACAGGATCCAGGTTTTGAAAACAATCAGTTAACGGCGCGGGTGGCCCCTCTGGGCGGCGCCGGACCCTCACAACGGCAGGTGATTTATGCAAACCAATCTGGTAGAAGTTGAAAAATTCGCGCAGCACAGCGAAGAGAGACGAAGTAGCGCGTTCCAACGTGAAGTTGAACAATACTTGGAACGCCATCCTTTAACCCAGCACGTCGATGTCCTCCTCACCGATCTCAATGGTAGTTTCCGCGGTAAACGAATCCCTGTCTCAGCGTTAAAACGCCTCGAAAAAGGCTGCTACTTCCCCTCGTCAGTTTTCGCTATGGATATCCTCGGCAATGTGGTGGAAGAGGCCGGCCTCGGCCAGGAATTGGGCGAGCCGGACAATGTCTGTATGCCGATCCCCGGTACGCTGGTGCCCTCCGCCGCTGACCCGGAGCACATTGGCCAACTGTTGCTTACCATGGTGGACGAAGATGGTACTCCCTTTGACGTTGAACCCCGCAATGTCCTGAATAATGTATGGCAAGCATTGCGCCGTCGCGGACTCTTCCCGGTGGTAGCGGTAGAGCTGGAGTTCTATCTGATCGACCGTCAGCGTGACAGCGAAGGCTACCTGCAGCCGCCGTGCGCCCCGGGCACCCAGGAGCGCAACATCCAGACCCAGGTCTACTCGGTAGACAACCTGAACCACTTCGGCAATGTGCTGAGTGACATCGACGCGCTGGCGCAGATGCAGCATCTGCCGGCAGACGGCGCGGTGGCAGAGTCCTCGCCCGGGCAGTTCGAGATCAACCTCAACCACACCGATAACGTATTGCGTGCCTGCGATGATGCGCTGGCGCTGAAACGCCTGGTGCGCCAGGTGGCGGAGAACCACCACCTGCACGCCACCTTTATGGCGAAACCTTATGAAGAGTATGCGGGCAGCGGGATGCACATCCATGTCAGCATGCTGGATGCCCAGGGCAAAAACCTGTTTGCTGACGCCGACGGTGAAGACTCCGCGCTGCTGAAACGCGTGCTGGCCGGGATGATTGACCTGATGCCGTCCTCAATGGCACTGCTGGCCCCGAACGTCAACGCGTACCGCCGTTTCCAGCCGGGCATGTATGTGGCGACCCAGGCTTCCTGGGGCCACAATAACCGCACCGTGGCGCTGCGTATTCCCTGCGGGGACGTCAACAGTCACCGGGTGGAATACCGGGTGGCGGGCGCGGATGCCAACCCTTATCTGGTGGTCGCCGCCGTGCTGGCCGGGATGCTGCACGGGCTGGACAACGATCTGCCGCTGCCGGAGCCGGTCACCGGCAACGGGCTGGAACAGGAAGGTTTGCCGCTGCCGATCCGCCAGAGCGATGCGCTGTATGAGTTTGAGGAGCAGTCGCCGCTGAAACACTACCTGGGCGAGCGCTTCTGCCACGTGTACCACACCTGTAAATCTGATGAGCTGCTGCAGTTCGAGCGGCTGGTCACGGAAACGGAAATTGACTGGATGTTGAAAAACGCCTGACCCGTTGAAAAAGATCTGATTAGCTGAAAACGCCTATTGGCTGTTTTTTGCGCGAATTGAAAGAATGTGTGTCAGAAGGTCTCCGGATCTTGAGATCTCTGCCCCCCTCGGGCAGAATACGCGGCTTGCAAATAACCGACGCTTTCAGGCGTCGGTTATTTTTTTGCATTCAAGGCTGTACAAACCATTTGTGCGCTCTGGCGTCAGGGCGTTTTTACATATCAAGAGGCCGGGCTTCGATCCGGATAGATAATCAAACCAGTCCGTGTGCGACCCCAAACTCTACCGGTCGCCACTATGAGGAAATGAACGATGGGGCAATGTGTAATGTTCGTGCCGGTGCCCGCCGGCGTCTGCTGTGGTCATACCCGGAAAAAGCGTGCCGGGTTGTGCCGGACCCGCCCTGCGGCGTTCCCCCAGTTTCCTCTGCATGAATACGCCAGGCCGGTGATGCCGGGTCTTGCCGTTTCCCCGCTGTTTCAGGGAGGGTTGAGCCATGTCTGCTGATGTGATGGCGGCCGCACCGGCGGCGCAGCGCGTGAAGCTGCATAAAACCCTGACGCTGGTTCAGGTGGTGATGATGGGCCTCGCCTATCTGCAACCGATGACCATTTTTGATACCTTCGGCATCGTGACCGGCCTGACCGACGGCCACGTCGCCACCGCCTACGCCTTTGCGCTGATCGCGGTGCTGTTCACCGCCGTCAGCTACGGCAAACTGGTGCAGCGTTTCTCGTCTGCCGGTTCCGCTTATACCTATGCCCAGAAAGCCATCAGCCCGCACGTCGGCTTTATGGTCGGCTGGTCGTCGCTGCTGGACTACCTGTTCATGCCGATGATCAACATCCTGCTGGCGAAAATCTACCTGGAAGCGATCTTCCCGGGCGTGCCGTCCTGGATCTTCGTGGTGGCGCTGGTGGGCCTGATGACCTTCTTCAACCTGCGCGGCATCAAGCTGGTGGCGAACCTCAACAGCTTTATCGTGGTGGTACAGGTGGCGATCATGGTGGTGTTCCTGGGCCTGCTGATCCACGGCGTGTATCAGGGCGAGGGCACCGGCCAGCTGGTGAGCAGCAAACCGTTCTGGTCTGAGAATGCGCATGTGGTGCCGATGATTACCGGCGCGACCATCCTTTGCTTCTCCTTCCTGGGCTTTGACGGCATCAGCTCGCTGTCAGAAGAGACGCCAAACGCGGCGAAAGTGATCCCGCGCGCGATCTTCCTGACCGCGCTGATTGGCGGCATCATCTTTATCGTGGTCTCTTACTTCCTGCAGCTCTACTTCCCGGACATCTCGCGCTTCCATGACCCGGATGCGTCGCAGCCGGAGATCATGCTGTATGTGGCCGGTAAGTTCTTCCAGTCGGTGATCCTCTGCTTCTCCTGCGTGACGGTGCTGGCTTCCGGCATGGCCGCGCACGCCGGCGTGTCGCGCCTGCTGTATGTGATGGGCCGTGACGGCGTCTTCTCGCAGAAGATCTTTGGTTACGTTCACCCGAAATGGCGTACCCCGACCTTTAACGTGGTGCTGGTGGGCGTGGTGGCCCTCTCGGCCGTCTGCTTCGACCTGGTGACCGCCACGGCGCTGATTAACTTCGGTGCGCTGGTGGCCTTCACCTTTGTGAACCTGTCGGTGATTTCGCAGTTCTTTATCCGCGAGCAGCGCAATAAAACCGCGAAAGATATCCTGCACTACCTGATCCTGCCGGTGATCGGCGCGCTGACGGTGGGGGCGTTGTGGCTGAATCTGGAAGCCAGCTCAATGTACCTGGGGCTGGCGTGGGGCGCGGTTGGCCTCGCTTACCTGGCCTACATTACCCGCTTCTTCAGCAAATCCCCGCCGCAGATGGAAGAGGATGCCGCCGACGATATGGCGTAACGCCTCTTTCAGGTAATAAAAAAGCCAGACTCCGGTCTGGCTTTTTTGTGTTTACCGTAAGGCGCGGCGGCTCAGCCCGCCGGTTCACGTCCCCTCTGGCGGGTAGGCCCGCCGGTTCACGGCCCCCTCTGGCGGCTAGCCCGCCAGTTCACGACCATAATCGTACAGGGCTTTCAGCAGCGCCAGTTTCTCCTTGTCCCCTTCGTGCAGGTTATACAGCTCTTCCAGCTCCTGGAGGTAGCGCTGCACCCGCTCTGCGCTCAGCGCCTCACGCCGGTGCTGCAACCAGCGCTGTTGCTCAGCGTCATCCAGCGTGGCCGGGTAGTTGCGGGCGCGGAAGCGGAACAGCAGCGCCTCCATGCGCGGGTCCTGGAAGGTGAGATCCAGTGCCGGCAGGTTTTGCGGGGCAGTCTGGCGGATGATGGTCATGGTGGTGCGGTCGGCCTCGCTGAAGAAGCCGTCATAGAGCTTGCCGTCAACGTCGTCACTGCCGTTGAACGGCTCGGCTTCCGCATACAGCGCCACCACTTTTTCCCGCACCTGCGGGTTATCCCGCAGCAGTTTCAGGTTGGCGAGGCAGCGTTCACGGTCAATGCCCAGCCGGTCGGCGGTTTCCGGCAGCAGGGTTTTGGCCGGGGCCAGCACCGGGCACTTGTTGATGTGCACCAGTTTCAGCGGCACGGCAGCCTGATCGCCGGCCAGCTGGTCGCGGCGGGTGTAAAGCCGCTCACGCAGCGCGTCTGCCTCCAGCTCCAGCAGCGGCGCCATATCCCCGGCCAGATCGCAGACAATCAACGCATTTTTGTTGTCCGGGTGCCACGCCAGCGGCGCAATCCAGCTGGTGTTGCCGCGCGCCGCGCCGAACATACCGGAGACATGCACCAGCGGGGCCATCTGCGGGATGTCGATAAGCGTCATCAGTTTATTCTTGCTGCGGTGGGTCAGCAGGAAATTAAACAGCCGCGGCTGCGCCTCTTTCACCTTTTTCGCCATCGCAATGGTGGCGTACACGTCGGACATCGCGTCATGGGCGTGGGTGTGTTCCACGCCGTTGGCTTTCGTCAGGTGCTCCAGCTTAAAACTCGGGAAGCCTTCGTCGTTCTCCGGCCACTCGATGCCTTCCGGGCGCAGGGCGTAGCAGGCGCGCATCACGTCGAGCAAATCCCAGCGGGAGTTACCGTGCTGCCAGCTGTAGGCGTACGGGTCGTAGAAGTTGCGGTAAAGCAGGTTGCGCGTCACTTCATCATCAAAGCGGATGTTGTTATAGCCCATGATGCAGGTGTCCGGCACGCTGAAGGCCTCATGGATCCGGCGGATAAACTCCGCTTCCGGCAGCCCCTGCGCCCTGGCGTGTTGCGGGGTGATGCCGGTGATCATCACCGCTTCCGGCTCCGGCAGGTAGTCATCGGCCGGGCGGCAGTAAATCACCAGCGGCTCGCCGATGATGTTGAAATCCATGTCGGTACGCACCCCGGCAAACTGCGCGGCGCGGTCACGCCACGGGCTTTTGCCGAAGGTTTCGTAATCGTGAATAAGGAAGGTAGGTTGTTCGCTTTTGTTTGCCAAGATTTTTATCCGTTCACTTCTGTTTGCTAACATACTGTTTGAGCAGTGACAATCCCGCCAAACATCCCCGCTCTTGCCTGCATATGTTCACATCAGTTCATTGATGTTCTCTTTAGTCCATGCAATATTGCGTACACAGTTGGTACAGAACCTCATTTTTACTGCGTACAGAAAATAATTATGGCTTTGAGCGACACTAAACTCCGTTCATTACATGGTAAACCATATTCTGGTTCTCCAGAAGTTTCAGATGTAGATGGCCTCAGCGCTCGCATCTCTCCGAGGGGGGTGATCACCTTTCAATATCGTTATCGCTGGAAAGGCAAGGCCCAGCGCCTTGGCTTAGGACGATATCCAGCATTGAGCCTGAAAGACGCCCGAGCACTTACCGGAGAGTTACGCCTTCTTTATGACGGCGGCACAGATCCCCGTACTTACTTTGAAGAAACCTCGGGCGGCGACTCCATGACTGTCGGCGATTGCCTGCGCTACTGGAAAGAGCATTACGTCGATGTAGCCTTGCGGCCAAAAACCCAGGCTTTGTACACATCGACCGTGCTTAAACACCTAGAAGGCGCGTTCTCGGGCAGGCCCATTGCCGATATAACTGTTAAACAGTGGGTGGATTTCTTCTCGAAAGAGGAAAAAGAGAACCCCCGGCGCGCTCGGCAGCTGCTGTCCCAAGCCAGGACGGCCATTAATTGGTGCATAAGGCGTCAGGTGATTGATAGCTCCTCAATTATGCGCATCAGCCCGAAGGATGTTGGCGTACGCTCAGAAACTGGTAGTAGGGTGCTGACATACAGTGAGCTGGCCCGTATCTGGGTGGCGATTGAAAGAAGCAGAGCTGCCACATCTAATAAACTGCTTCACCAGATGCTAATGCTATGGGGGGCTAGGGTATCAGAGCTTCGACTTGCAGAAAGAAAAGAGTTTGATCTGAGTGAATGGGTCTGGACGGTTCCGAAAGAGCACAGCAAGATGCATAACGTCATCAGGCGGCCCATCTTTGAACAGATGAAGCCGCTACTGGAACGGGCGATGGAAACCTATGACCAAATACTGTTCCCAGGAAATGATGTAGGCCAGCCAATAACCATTGCCGCCGCGAACCGCTACATTCTGCGTATTCGCGAGGGAATGGATATTGGTTACTGGCGCGCTCATGACTTTAGGCGAACTATTGTCACGCGTCTTTCGGAGGAGGGGGTAGCACCTCACGTTACCGAAAGGATGCTTGGGCATGAGCTGGGCGGGGTAATGGCGGTATATAACAAGCACGACTGGATAGAGGATCAGAGAAAGGCATACGAAATACATGCCGATAAGCTGTTCTGGCACATCAGGAAGCTTTCTGATTAACACCTCCGTTTAGTATCCATTCTTCAACTGCGCTCTTGAGAAATGCTTTTGGGCGCGTTCTGACGGGCTTGGGAAAATTATGCGACTCACAATACTTCCACATGGTTGTGCGTGAGGTAATGTGCAATTTTTCCATGACTTCTTTTTCTTGTATCAGGGTAATGTCAGCCATAGCTACTCCTTTGGTGGCTTACTGATGAAGCTGTCGATGATGAAAAGGGTGACGATGGCGAGCCAGAGGATTAGCTCGCCCGGGGAGATGTCGGGGATGGTGGTCATTCGACTTTGTTGAACTGATTAACCAGGATGAGATAGTCATCAGAATAAATCCCACTATCCCTCAGAACGTCTACCTGAAGCTGTTGAGCGGTGCGATAAGCCTCTCCAGCGCTGCCTCCTTCAATTATTCCGCTAAACCCGCGGACAACTATCCCTGACTTGTAAATCAGGCCACTGTAAAAATATACGGACATAGCAACTCCTCACGCATAGCGCGATAGTAAAAGGTTAGGCGTTAGCCCATCAGGACGTAATAGATAGCCAGAGCGGCGATAGTGATAAGCAGATGAAGTGGTGTAAGCATTTAGCGGCGCACCTCCGCACATTCCAAAATTACCCGCGGGCGAACCATCCTGATGCGCTCAGCCATCTGCTGGCACTCGGTCAGGGTAGGGAACATGGTTTCTGATACGGGGACGGTGCGACAATCAGTAGCGCAGGAGGTAAGTAAGAGGACGAAGCCGGCGAGCATAGTTTCTCCATCAGGCAGCTTTGCGCATACCCATATAGCGGGTTAACTCTTTGCCTATCCACATCCCGACATGGCGTGAAACTCCATTACCGATTTGCCTGTAGGCGGCGGTATCTGACACTGGGAATACGAACGAATCCTCTAACCCCTGGAGCCTCGCATATTCTCTTACTGAGTATGGACGCACACCCATCGGAAAGCGTTTATCCACGACCAGCCTGGTACTTTTATCTTTAGCGTAGTGCGCCACACATGTCGGGGCGATATCGCCACGGGCAGGGTCACTGATAATGGGTAAGTCACGGTACTGCCCTGACATTCGCGCTTTTATTGCTGAGGGAAGGGTAACGCGTGGTTCATCTTCAAGGATTTCAGCCAGGGTGATTGGCCGGGTATTCTCAGGCGGGCGGATCAACCACTGCCGTTTGGTGCCGACGATAATGAGGCGGTCACGCCGCTGAGGCAGCCAGGTCTCAGATTTTATCGGGCAGAACACGTGCACATAGTAATCCGGCATCTTGGTCATCGCTTCCATGACGACCGGGAATGCCCTCATGCCAGGGACATTCTCTACAACGTAGAATTCAGGTCGTGCCACAGCCAGGTGGCGTAATGCGTGCAGGAACAGCTCATCTCCGGTACGGGTTCCGTGAATATCACCAATAGTGGAGTATTTAGTGCAGGGGTAGGTGAATATCATCCCGTCGCAACTGTCTTGCTCCATGACCAGTTCACTAGCGATATCGCACTGCTTAATGTGATCGCCATGATTGGCCCGGTATGTCTTACAGGCATCCTCATCCATCTCAAATGCCTGGCTGATTTGAATGCCAGCGTCCATCAGACCTGCGTCCATTAGGCCGGCACCGCAAAAGTAGCTGTTTACGGTAATCATCCTTGGTTCTCCTCCGGTGGTTCTGGTAGTGGCATCCAGTGGGTTGGGTGAAACTCGCCGGCTGACGTTGCAAAGAATGGTGGGCCGGGGATATATCCAACATCATAGAGAGCAGCTTCATAGTCTCCCCACTCATTAACACATAGCACTTCCTGCTTTAGCTCAGGCATCCTCTCACTGCACTTAATCCACTCGCTCATGCAACCTCCAATACTTTAGTTAACGTTCTGACACCAGTAATCACCGTCGCGGCTATAGTCTGGCGGCGAGTCACGACCTCAATTTGATAGAACCTGCCGCGATACGCGACTGAGTAAATCCGGGGATGAAACTTGTTGCCCTCGCCATACTTGGCTTTATGCGCTTCCATAGCTTTATGTGCGACAACGATATGGGCTGGCTCGGTGTCGCCGTAGATGCGCTCAATCATGATTTTTCAGTATAAAAAAGCCCCGCTATTGCGAGGCTATCAGGATAGGGATTGATACTGCTGAGGCGTGGTGTCTATATCGTCAGTATCGCTGGAGTTCAGGCGCAGGACTTCCGCGCCAGCTTCCTGAATAGCTTTGATAACTTCTCTTTTAGAAAGCCACTCGTTGCCGTGTCCATCATCATAAGGCTCAGGCAATCCGACCTTAACCACCGGCGCGGGCGGGGCGGCGTAGAGAGGTTCAGGCTCCCCGATATACCGGTCGGCCTCTTCTTTGGTGTGGCACAGTATCCCTTTAACTTCCCACGCCACAGGTTCAGCCTCCAGCGACGCCAGCGCCACCTTAAACAACGCCAGATACTCCGGCTCCGGCGAGACGTTACCGCCAGCCTCGTAGCACTTAATGGCCTGTTTGGCCGCCGCGATCAATTTGTATTTCTGTTGCTTATCCATTCTCGCCCCACCTCATGACCAGGTGCAAAGCACTTGGTTTTGTTGCTGTAAAATTTCCACCCGCGTTTCTTTGCTGCCCGGAAACACTCGGTGAAATTATCCCCTGCTAAGCGCGTAAAACCCCGTTCCTCACTGCGGTAATCAGGAAGACCCATATAGCGCTGACACTTCTGACAATCACACGTCAGGTCAAGCGTATAGCCTCCAACAACCATCACTCACCCCCTTTGCGCAGGCTGGCGGCATCGGTGGCCGGGGTTTTGCTGTTATTCATTGCGTCATTGATAATCATTGCCGCAACCCCTGCTTGCCCTGTATCCATCACTCTGACATGCTCAAGTGTTACCGACATAGCGTTCTTCACCGCTGCATTCTCAGCCGCCAGCGCGTCACGCTCTGCTTTGAGGGCATCAATTTTTTCCATCAGGTCAATGGGTGCGACATCTTCGGCATCCTCGCCGAATCCCAACGCTTTACGAACGGCTTGAGATTCGCACATCCGCTGGTCAGCCTGTCCGGCACTCATGGAGTAGCGAGCCAGTTGCGCCGCCAGCGCGTCACGCTCCGCCTTAAGTTCAGCATTCTGCCGTAACAGGCTAAGGATGACGTTTGGCATACTCGATTCATGGTAAGCCGTCATAGCTTCTGACAGCGCTTGCAGTTGGCTGCCTGACATTGACGTGCCCGCCGAACTCAACGCCTCTTCAAATGCCTTTGCTGCCGCTTCCAGTTTGCTGAATCCCGGCACAACCGCTTTTCCTACGATGTGGCAATCCCCAACCGGGGCAGGCTGTTTGTCTGTCATGATGAGTCCTTACGTGATTAACCCTGACGGACAGCGCCGCCAAAGCCCCTGATTGGGTTTGTGTAGTCGAGATAGATATCAGTGTTAGCAGGCTGCTCTTTGGTGAACGCCCGCTTGTCTTTATCGAGAATATGCTCTGGGCATAGCGGGTAGAACGCCGCTTCCTTGTTGAGCGCGTTGAGCCTCATCCTGTTGAGGCGCTCATGCTGCAATCCCTGCCTGGCGCACTCCACGGCTTCGAGCGCACCAGCAACAATAAGAGCATCCCTTTCTTTGATTCGGCGGAGCTTGTCCAGGTATTTTGGACGCAGCTCAACCGGCAGGTTGTCGTAGACATCCTGCTCGTGGCTGGTGAGCATGTGGGGTTACCTGTGAAGGTTAGAAGGGGGTGAAGCCCGGGTCATCGTCCTGACCGAAGTGATAGCCATTGTCGGCATGGCTGACGCCTTTCTTGCGCTCATCCTTGTCTTTCAGCGTCGCAACCATCCGGCTGACTGTTTCTGCATTCTTACCTTCAGCCTTCTCCAGAAGCGTCTGGTGAGTTTGAGCAATGAAAGGCAGGCGGATATCAAACTTGTAGGTGTCGCTGCCATCCTGCTTGCTGGAGAGGACTTTTTGCAGCACCAGGCCAATCTTCTTCCCTGCGAACTCCGGGGCAACATACTGACCAGCGGATTGCATGTGGCTGGTCAACTGATTAACACCGGCACAACCCATCATGGCGTGAATAATGTTTGCACCAAACTTGTTCTCAGTGCCGTCTTTCTTTGTTACCCAGACGCTCAGGTATTGAATCTTGCGCCCATCCTCTGCTTCACCAGAGAACTCGATAGAGCGGGCGCCGCTGTCGGCCTGCTTCAGCGCCGCTTCGGTGATGGTCAGCACATACGCACCGGTTTCATTGATAAAGCCGCCCTGGCCGGCGGTCAGAGCTGCTTCATGGTTATAGGTAAAGATAGGGGTGCTCATGCGGCATTTTCCTTGAGGTTGTGAACATTGGATAAGCCCCAGTAGTCGCAGATGGTTGCATCTACGATTGCCAGGTCATTGTCGATTTCGTTGGTTTCAAACATGCCCATCGGTGATTTCACCGTATCGGCACCATTGTTTTTGGTGGTGAAGAAGAACTGGTCATCTCGGGTGAGGGTGCGCAGAACGATAGTGAACATCCCTTCCACTGTGATTTTCTCGTCCAGCATCTTGCCGATTGTCTTCATCTTGACGCGTCCCATCTGCGTCTCTTCCGTGTGGGACATGAAGTAAACCCGCAGGTCATCAGGCGCGTCCTGTGCGGCCTTAATCACCTCCCAAGCGTGCCGGCCAATCTCTGTGAACTTGTCGAACGACTTCTCTTCAGAGCGGCGCATAAACTCGTTACTCATCACGTACTGGAAGTCATCGATGACCACAATGCGTTTGCCGTACCCGCTCGCTGCCTGAATCACCTTTTTGATAACATCCCAGCTATCAGTAGTGACGACCGTTCCCTGCTTTGCCTTCACGTCCCACGGCTTCCAATCCCTGGATTTGAAAGGCAACGGCTTCCCTACCGGCTTAACCAGAATCACTTCCTGCGGGTCGAGGTTCCGCAGGCTGGTAGACTTACCAGTGCCGGACTCACCGAGGATTAAAGTTGCTGTGCCCATGAAGCACCTCCCATCATCATTTCCTGCCGTTCCGTGCGGTAATCTGCCGCCGCTTCTTGGTGCGCCAGCTCATCTGTCATTGGCTCATCAGCCAGCACGTCTTTCATCAGTGCGATGAAAGCGTCATCACTCCATTCATTCATGCTGCATGCTCCTGTGGTGCGGTAACGCTGTAACCCTGGCCTGCAAGCCACTCAACCACCTCTGTGATATCGAGCTGGCTCAGAATCTCGCGGTCATCTGACTGGCCGTACAAAGCCACGTCTGCGGCCTCTACTTTGAATTCACCCAGGCGGACCCCGGGGCGAACGCGCACGTCCCGGCATTCAAATTTCAGGTTCATAACAACCCCTTGCTTTGGCAGAACTCGCGAGCCATCAACTGATAGCCAGCGGCGTTGTTTGGATATTCACGACTGCTCCCGCTTATCGTGATAATGAGAAGCTGACCGGCGATGGTGAACTTCATGGATGCCCCCGATGATTGAACGAATGAGCCAGCTTTCTGGCTGCAAGCTTCAGGCGGATAACGATGCGGTCGAGCTGAGATTCCGATGGGCAACCCATGCCGGGCCACCCTGCAATAGCGTGTTGCATGGGCTTGTTCCTTTTGAGTGTTTACATAACGGAGCCGACTCGAATGAATCAGCTTTGGTATGGGCATAAAAAAGCCCGCAGCGAGGCGGGCAAGGGCGGCACAATGTTAGAGAGACTCATCGAGCCGACTCAGTGAATCAGCTCTGCGGTGTCACTCGGTAGGGGCGGGATATGCACACCATTCTTTTACTTTCACATCTTCATGCTCTAAACCTGCAATCTGGAAAACCCACTGCCAGTCACCAGTTGGCACCTGTCCGGCGCTATACCATAGTGAGCGCCAGGCAATCAGAACTCCTTCACCATTCAGGTCATTAACCAGCACTTGCTGATTAGCTTCTGGTAGCGATTCGCTGCATTTAATCCATTTCATCTCACTCTCCTGTTAGCAGGCATAAAAAAGCCGCCTCATTGGGCGGCTATATGTACACAGGCCAGAACACCTTTCGTGTCTCCAGCTCATTGAACCTCAGCTCCTTGCTGCACTTAGCCTTCCACTGGCGACCGTATAATCCCTTGTCGAACGCCTGACGCTGTACGGAGTTGAACTGTGTTGTTCTCATGGTTACCTCTCTCAAATTAACGGGATGCTTTTGCCGCGCATCTTCTGACGAGCGTTAACCTGCTGCCCCAAAGGATTGCGCACCTTCATGTGCTCACGGCGCTGCTTCTCTTCGCGCTTCTGAGCGATTGGCTCATGATGACTGATAGCCTTCTGTAGCTGCCGGCCGTACCCCTCAGTGCTAGATACTGCTTTCACTACACGTTCAATCGGCTTTCTGACCGCCTGAGTAGTAACCCTTGGCTTCGACCCCAGGGTTGCACATTTGATACTTTCAGTGCTTTCACGCTCTGCTGCACGACGTGCTCTGCGGCGATTCTTGGCATTGTCAGAGGCCAAGAGAGTGATAACTACAGTCATGTGTACCTCCGGTAATTGGCTTAGGTGATGTGGTCAGGGTTACCATCCCTATGCTTTTGGCTGTCCTTTGCTATTCAGCTGCCGGCATTCACCACATCCCAAAGCCAACTTCACTTTGAGCCACACTCTCGCAGTGGCCGCGCTCATGCCCTTGAGATACTGTCGCAATCTGCCGCTAATAACCGGTGTGCGTCTGGCGTTCGCACTGCTTTACCGGAGCTACTTTTGATTAGAAACCTTGACCCGGCGCTAAGCAGGCTCACCAATGGTGACTCAGGGCAGCATCACTACTGCTGCATTGCCTTTCGGCTGCGGTCTAACCCGCATGAACGCTACATATAGCCTCCTGTTGAGTTAAATCGTTCCCCGCATTACTGCGGAGACAAACCCCATCAATGTTAAAGAGCGCCACCGTCCTGGTGTGTACTGCGTCCTGCTGATGGAGCTAAATTTAAGACAACTTAAATCTATGGTCAAGCGGGATTTTAAAGAAAACTTAAATTATTTGGCGTGATTTAAGAAAGTGGCTGGATTTTCGAGGAATCTTTTAAGCGGGGAGAATAAAAAACCCGCGCAGTGGCGGGTTGATTTTGTGATCAGGATCTTCTTTTTCGGTATCTGCGGTGCTCAACCATTGTTCCTACGATGCGGATTGGAACCTGGTCAGAGCGGAGGGTGGGGTAGTCTTCATTAAGAGGCACCAACTCATATACGTCCGCGCCATCGATAACTCCGCGTGGTCGATACTTTTTAAAGAGGGCTTCTTCCTCTCCATTTTTCGCCACAACAAAGTCGCCAGGTAGAGGAGCGATGTCTGGATCAATCACAACGGCATCTCCCTCCCGGAAGTCAGGTTCCATGGAGTCGCCCTTGATAATGAGGGTGAAGGCTGAATCAGATAAGTCCATATTTGTATGCAAAAACTCTATATCACCCTCTATAGAGCGAATGGTGCATTCGGCTGTCCAGTATCCAGCTTGTACATAACTGATGATAGGAACTGCGCGAAAGTCTATAGACGCTGGGGCGACGTTGCTGGCCGAGCCATCTCCGTTATTAAGGTATGAGGCATCGCACCCCAGCGCTTGCGATAGCCGTAGCAAGTTATCACCCCGTGGTGCGGTGTCATCTTTCTCCCACTGAGAGATAGCGACATGAGATACACCAACTCTGGATGCTAAATCCTTTTGAGTCAACTTAAGCTCTTTGCGTCTCGCACGGATGCGATCGCCGACTGTTTGCATTTTCATGGTTAAGAGATCTTAAATCTTATTGACTTAAGTTTCCTTTAGAATGATAATTTAAGTGTTCTTTAATTTCGGAGCGAGTCTATGTACAAGAAAGATGTAATCGACCACTTCGGAACTCAGCGCGCGGTAGCCAGAGCGTTAGGCTTGACCGACGCAGCTGTATCTCAGTGGAAGGAAATTATTCCTGAGAAAGATGCTTACCGACTGGAAGTCTTCACCGCTGGCGTTCTGAAGTACCAGGGCCAAATTTACCGCCCAGCTGCATAAGCAGCACTGCTCTTTGTCAATCTGAACCGCTCCCGCCGAAATGCTGGAGCACCATCGTGGAATCCTTAACCGGTTTACCACTTAATCAACTACTTATTCAATACGGAAAGTATCTCAAATGGAAAACGCAACAACACGCAAATCGAGCACCGTCGTATTTATCGGTCGTCATCTCCTGGCTACCGCGCATCAGGCGCTATCGAATACACGTCAAACCGTGGTTGCAAAGCTGCTTAACGTAGCGGATTCAACAGTCCTTCGCAGAACCGAAAAATTCCCAGAACTCATGGAAACTCTCGCCGCAAGTGGCGTAGAGGATTTTGTCATGCGTGGAGAAAAGAAAATATCTCTGGAGGAATACCGCTGGCTCATGTCAACGGCGATGAACTTCGCAAAGTTGCAGTTGGAGATAACCAAAGAAAAAGCGCCGAGCTGCGCTAACAGCTTCGACGCTTAGTAATGCATTGAAACTTGCTCATTTCAACGAGGTAATTATATGCGAAAACGCAGAATATTCAAAGCACAAGAAGAGTGGCGACACCAAGATTCACCAGACGGGCTGGTTGTTGCAGCAGCTAACAACAAGGCGTTCGCAGAGCGTCTCATTGGCGTTTACAGGCTGGCTAAGGCGGGGGTGAAGAATGGGCGTCGTTAAGTTATCAGATTACCAGAGGCCGTCTGTAGAGGCCGTGGAGCGTAGAGTGGCGCAGCTTGAAGATGGGTTCACTCGCTTAGCTAACGAACTGCTCGATGCAACGATGGCTTCTGGGCTGAGCGAAACTGAACTCTGTATCGTCATTGCCGTTTGGCGGAAGACATACGGCTTCAGCAAGAAGATGGACTGGATCAGCAATGAGCAGTTGGAGGAGATGATAGGCAAGCATCACACTCACTGTTCAACGGCTAAGAACCTGCTTATCAGGAAGAAAGTCTTGCTTCAAGAAGGCCGGAAAATCGGCATGAATACCAACGTTTCTGAGTGGGAAACCAAGAATAACGGATTCTGCAAAACATTAGCTAAACCTGCTAAGAAAACCTTAGCAGAAGTCGCTAACGAACCTTCGCAGAAGTTGCTAACCACAAAAGACAATATACAAAAGAAAAAAGAAAACACCCCCAACCCCCTCACGGGTGTTGGCGCTCAGCAGGTCAAACCTGAAAGACGAAAACCCACCCGCATCGACTACGGAGCCTGCATGAGCGCCTACAACGAAATCGTCGGTGACAAGCTCCCCCACGCTGTAGAGCTGAGCGATGAGCGCAAGCGCAAGATGAAAACCCTCGTTACCTCCCTGGCTACGCCAACCGCTGAAGGCTTCCGTGCTTACGTGAACGCCTTCATGCAGCAGGCGAGGCCGTTCCATTTCGGAGACAACGACCGGGAATGGGTAGCAACGCTCGATTATCTGCTGCAACGCAAGACACTGACCAAAGTACGTGAGGGAACACTCTGATGATTAACACCGACATTGAGGCCAGCGTAATCGGCGGCCTGCTGATTAGCGGTTACACCCCAGATGCAAGCGACGTTCTGGCTACCCTGGACGAAGAGGATTTCTCGGTCCACTTCTATCGGGAGACCTACCGTGAAATCAAGCGGCAGGCCAAGCAGCGAAGCCTGATAGACAGCCTGATGGTCGCTGAGGCGATGGGCGATGAGCACTTTGCGAATGTCATGACGACTATGCGCTCCTGTCCCAGCGCAGCCAACCTGAAAGGGTACGCCCGGGTTGTTGCTGATAACGCGAAGATCCGCAAATTCACCGCTCTCCTTGAGCAAGGCCAGCAAGCTGTAACCACCTGCAAAAATCATGAGATGGCCATGAACGCCATCGCTGACTTCATGGCATCCCTGAGCGACATTGAGCGCCCGGGCGATGAGGTGAGGCCGATGCACATCCAGACGGTGCTCGAAGGCTACGGTGAGCTGCTGGATAAGCGAGTTCGTCAGGGCGAAGACTCCGATACCCTGAAGACTGGTATTCCCGAGCTGGACGCTATCACCGGCGGCATCAACCCCGTCGACCTGGTGATTGTGGCTGCTCGCCCCGGGATGGGTAAGACAGAGTTTGCGCTTACCGTTGCTCAGGGCGTAGCAAACCAGAAGCTGCCGGGTGCTGACCAGAGGCGCGGGGTACTGATGTTCAGCATGGAGATGGATGCCAACCAGATTGTCGAACGTCAGGTGGCCGGTGCCGGGAACTTGCCGGTTTCAGCGCTAAGGAATCCGGCACAGATGGGCGATGAAGAATGGGCGAGGGTATCGCACGGCATCGGCCAGTTGATGAATCTGGATGTCTGGATTGTTGACGCCAGCAAGATGAGCGTTGAGCAAATCAGAGCCATCGCGGAACGGCATAAGCGTAACCACCCGGCACTGTCGCTGATCATGGTCGATTACCTTGGCCTCATCGACAAACCGAAGGCTGACCGTAATGACCTTGCTATCGCGCATATCTCCGGCAGCCTCAAGCGTATGGCGAAAGACCTGAAGACGCCTGTCATGTCGCTGAGCCAACTCTCACGTGACGTAGAGAAGCGCCCCAAAGGCCAGAAGCGCCCAACCAATGCCGACTTGCGCGACTCCGGCAGCATCGAGCAGGACGCCGACAGCATCATCATGCTGTACCGGGAAGCGGTTTATGACGAAGAGTCACCTGCCGCACGGTACGCAGAAATCATCGTCACCAAAAACCGATTCGGCCAGCTTGGCACCGTGTTCCAGGAGTTCAAGAACGGTCACTTCAAACCAACTGACCAGGCTGAGGCAGAGAGCATTTGTCGTGGCCGACAGAACGATGACCAACCTCAAGGGCGTCGCTATACGAGAGGGGCAAACGTATGAGCCAGCCGGGAAAAAACATAAGCGGGGAGGACAATATGGCAAACAACGATGAACAGGAAAGGGAGCGGTTTGAAGCTTGGTGGGACGCTGAATACAAGCATCTTGAGTCTTCAAAATATACCGACGCTGTACCGCACATCAAGTATGGCTTTTGGCAGGCATGGCTAGCCCGCAGCAAGCAGGGGGACTAACTATGTTGCATTATCACGGCGGCCCCATAACCCCGGACACCTGCGCCATAAAAGCTTGGAAAGGTCGTCATGCTTTCATCTCCTTTGCCCACGCCAGTCAAATCAACCTCGCCGCTGAGTTCTGCCAGTCTTTCGCCGTAGACAATGGCGCATTCACTGCATGGAAAGCAACTGGCCGAAACAAAATCGACTGGAAGGATTATTACGAATTCGTGGCGCGATGGAAAAACCATCCAGGTTTCGATTTCGCAATCATCCCGGACGTTATCGACGGCGGCGAGTCAGAGAACGAAGCATTGCTGGATGAATGGCCGCATGGCGAGTTTTATGGCGTACCCGTATGGCATATGAACGAAAGCGATGAGCGGTTTATCCGCCTCTGCAATGAATTTCCTCGAGTGGCTATTGGCAGCTGTGGAGAGTACGACGTTAAGCGGCCAAACCTAGCTGTGGCGAGAATGAAAGACCTGATCCGCCACGTCACTGATGATTACGGGCAGCCGATTGCCAAACTTCACGGCCTACGGATGCTTAATCCTCTGATATTCACAAAGCTTCCATTGGCTAGTGCTGACAGCACTAACGTTGCCCGAAACATCGGCATCGACAAGGCGTGGTCAGGAGCATACGCGCCAGCATCAAAAGAGACGCGAGCGGCGCTGATGGTCGAGCGGATCGAGTCACATAACAGTCCAGGGTCGTTGCATTACTGTGAGCAGCGAGACCGATTCAACATGCAACTGCAACTGGCAGTCTAGGAGAACTGATGCCTTACATCCTCGCCATTATCGGTGCACCCATTACGGGTTATGGGATGGCTGCCGATGACCCTCTACAAATCATCATTGGAACCATGTGGTTATGCACTGCCTGCATCATCATGGCTATCCGGAAACACGGAGAGAAGCAATGACAGCCGACGTCATCCCACTGCGTCCCTACCGCCAACTCACAGAGGCTCAGCAGTACATCAACCAGGCCCTGAAGTTGGTGCGTGAAGGCGGGCATCAACAGCACACGTTAGACCTGCTGCTCAGCAAAGCCCACAACCTGGTACTCGACTACGTGGAGACAAACGAAGGGAGGTAACCGTGCAGGACTTTTGCCTACACAAAACAACCCTGGGTCAATTCACTAAGCAAATTTTCGAACTCGTCTCTTCCGGCAAACGCTGGCGCATCAAAATCACCGAATGGCGCGACCAACGCAGCATCCCTCAGAACTCCTTACAGCACATGTGGTACGCAGAGCTAAGCGCTTATCTCATTAAGCGTGGCAAAGCCTTTGCGTCTCCAGAGTGGGTGAAGGATGCGATGAAACACACCTATCTCGGTTATGAGCAGCGGGAGATGGTCGATGTGATTACCGGTGAGAAGACCCTTATCCAGACGCTACGCCACACAGCAGACCTCGACACTGCCGACATGCACCACTACCTCACACAGGTTGAGGGCTGGGCGCTCAATGTCGGATGCAGGCTGACTGTGCCGGCCGATAGCGAATACAGCCAACTCAAACAAAAGCAGGTCGCATGAACGTAACAATCCAGACCATCCCTGAGCTGCTGATACAGACTCGCGGGAATATCACTGAGGTAGCCCGGATGATTAATACCCATCGCACCACAGTGAAGAAGTATCACAAAGACACAAAGCCCGAGCGTCACGCCATCATCAACGGCGTGCTGATGGTAAATCAGGGCAATCGAGGTGCTCACAATAAGGCGAAGCCATGCAAATAAGCCTGACCCAGCGAGCCCTTGATAACCTGATTTTCATCCCCCCAAAGCGTTCCCGCAGTAACCCCAAGCCAAAACCTTCAACCTCAGAAATCAGAACCTATGACCCCGTTTGGCCGCTCATGGCTAAGCGCTGGCTGCGTGTAAGGAGCAGGAAGTGAACTACAGCGAAATGTCGGACTACGAAATTAACAAAGCGGTCGCCGTCGCTCTGGGCGCGAAGATGGTCAACGCCTACTCCGTGAAGGATGTCCGGGAGTCGATTCAGTACGACCTGAACGGCACCACGCTTCTGGTGACCCGTGGATTCGGTGATGGGCCCAACCGGTTCGACCCGTGCAACTCATGGACTGATGCCGGCCTGATTATCCGGGAGAGTAGAATCAGCGTTGAAACCCATGCCAGCCAATTACCTCGCGCAGTCATGGAAGCTTTCCTGGCAATGCAGGAGGCCGGTTATGCAAAAGCAGCCTGAACCAGTGTGCGCCCACTGCGGCCTGAAACTGGAAGCTGACGAAACCTACTGCTGCCAGAACTGCGCTGACTGGTTTGAGATGACCGACCCCAACTATGCAGTAGGGGAGGATGACGATGGCTAAAGGCACCAAGCCGCCGAAAGCCCGAACCTGCCCGATATGCTCCACTGAATACACCCCTCGCTCTACCACTCAGAAAGTCTGCCACTCCTACAAATGCGCTATCGAATTCACCCGCCTCAAGGGAGAAGAGAAAGCCGCGCGTGAAGCCCGTAAGCAACACCGGGAGGAGCGAAAAGAGTGGAACAAGCGCAAAGCCGATGTGAAGCCGTTAAGCCACTGGATGAACATGACCCAGCGCGTATTCAACGACTACATTCGGGCAAGGGATGAGGGGCAGGGCTGCATCAGCTGCGGCAGCACAACGGCAGTCAGCTATCACGCTGGTCATTTTCGGACGACAGCGGCAGCATCACAACTCAGGTTTAACGAAGATAACTGCAATTTGCAGTGTGCAGCCTGCAATACCCACCACTCCGGAAACATCGGGCCATACCGCATCAACCTGATAGCGAAAATTGGCCTCCAGCGCGTTATAGCGCTCGAATCTGACAGCGACCCTCACCGATACATCCGCGAAGAACTCGACACACTCAGAGCGCGTTACAGAAAGAAATTGCGTGAACTCATAAAACATCGACAGGAGGCAGCATGATTAACGTTGTCAGCTTTTCCGGTGGGCGCACATCTGCATTTTTAGTTAGAACGATGCTGGAGCTGGATCCAGAGACGCAATTCATCTTTATGGATACCGGCGCAGAGCATCCTAAAACTTACGATTTCATCCGTGAGGTTGTTCAGAACTGGCAGATTAACCTGACATGCCTGCGACTTGTCCCGAATAACGAGCTGGGCAGAGCAAACAGCTATGAGGTCGTCGACGTTGCAGATATCCAGCATGACATGACCCCTTGGGTGCGCATGATGAAAAAATACGGACTCCCGTACGTAACTGGCCCGTTCTGCACAGACAGAATGAAGCTTGGTCCCTTTCAAAAGTACTGCAATGAAAAATTCGGTAAAGGCAATTACACCACCTGGCTAGGCATGAGAGCAGATGAACCTGCTCGTATCTGGGGGCAAGAGATTTTATCAGTGCTTCGTCGAATGAAAATGGATGACTTTGAAATCCGCAGCCTCTATCAGGAACTGAGCGAGAAAGGGAATCAGCAACTGATGGTTGAGCATCTCAGTGATCGATACCTTCTGGATACAGTAAATGCCCGCCGCATCAGTGACCGCATCATGAAAATGAGAAGCCTTAACCAAAGGTTTTTGGCAGAGGTGAGTGATTTCGATAAGGAAGACATTCTGAATTGGTGGGCGAAACAACCGTTCAACCTGCAGCTCGAGGAACACCTAGGTAACTGCGTTTTCTGCATTAAGAAGAGCCTCAGCAAAATAGCGCTGGCCATGCGTGATGCACCAGAGCTTCTCGCTCAGTTCAATGCTGCTATCCGTTCTGAAGAGGTCAGAGAGCTAAGCAACCGCCAGTCTGCAATATCCAGCATGTACCGCAATTCTCATTCACTCGAAACCATCGAATCACTGTTTAGCCATATGAGCCGAGAAGATATAGCCACAACCATCAAAGGCAATAAAGCCTATGACACAGGCTCCTGCTCAGAAAGCTGTGAGGCCTTTATCGCAGACAGTACACAGATGGACTTATTTAATCAGGAGGAAGCAGCATGAAGAGCGAAGCACTCGCACAACTCGCCCAGGTAATGCGTAAATCAGACCTGAAGAAGCGCTACCTCAAACCAGTGAAGTTAATCACCCCGCTGCAATCCGCCTGGGTACGGTGCATCCTCGATGTATGGGGCAGCAAATACGGTGGCAATGAAGGGCCGGCAGGGGCATCAAGCGTAATTGGCAGACTGATGATCCGCCAGAGCTGGAACGACAGGGAGAGCGAGAGAATCATGGAGGTGGTTAATAACCTGCATAAGCAAGGTTACACCGGCAACGAGCTATTTCTGAAAGCACAGCAGTTAATCAACCCGCAGAACTCAATCAGCAATCTTCTCGACCGCGCCAACGAACAAGAAGATGCCGACTATGTGGAAGCCATTATTTGCAGACTGTTCGAACCGGCTAACCCGATTCGACATGTAGCCATTAAATACTACTGTGATCGCAAATGCTCGCAAGACATTGCTATGGAGTTATCCAAGCTGACGGGGATTGATGCTCAGTCAGCATGGCGAAGAATTAAATGGTGCAGGGAGCTTCTGGAGGCCAGTGTCTTTAACGCGATAATGGAAGAACGTGAGGCGATCAGGATGAATTTTGCGGCGTAAAACGGATAAAATGAAAATAAATTGATTTGGCGAAATGAAACTGCTACATTCCTGCTATGCTCGTGACAAAAGTCGTTGAGCAACAGAATTTAAGCCCTGAGTTAATAGCTCGGGGCTTTTTGCATTTCTGCGCAACAGACAAGCTGCCTGACGTGTTATCGCTTAGCGATGTACTCGTGTTGTGAAACAGACAGCTTTACGTTGCGGCGAATATTATAAACAAAAATGTTCATCTTCCTGTTGACGGTATAAACAAAAATGTTTATATTTATCTCAACTTAAACAGACAGGAGGAGAAGTGAAGCAAAGCGAGTTCAGACGTTGGCTTGCTGGTCAGGGAGCGGAGTTTAAAGATGGAACAAACCATCTAAAAATCTTCCTCAACGGCAAGCAGACGATAATGCCGAGGCATCCGGGGAAAGAGATACCGGAGCCGCTGAGAAAAGTGATTCTCAAGCAACTCGGATTGAAATAAAAACCAGCCCCTCGGGGCTGGTACTCGCGGAGATTCACTTAATCATTTATGCGATATCCAGTAACGTTCGACTGTGATGAAACGGGATGTGCGGTGCTGTTCCCCGACATCCCAGAAGCAATGACCGGTGGTGATACCAGAGAAGAAGCGCTATCAATGGCGCAAGACGCTCTGGTAACGGCGTTTGACTTCTACTTTGAAGACCGGCGGGAGATCCCAGCCCCCTCAACAGAGGGTGAAGCATTTGTTGAAGTGCCGGCCAGCGTCGCTGCGAAGGTGCTTCTGCTGAACACGTTGGTTCAACAGGGTGTGTCTAATGCGGAGTTAGCCAGGCTGATTGATACGCGCCCGCAGGAAGTTCAGCGCATTGTATCGCTGAGTCATAGCACTAAAATCGACACAATACAGAAAGCGCTCCTGGCGCTAGGTAAGCGGCTGGAAATAACTGCTGCCTGACTTCATTCCCTTCTTCAAAGGCTGCCTACGGGCGGCCTTTTTCGTTTCAGCGCAACAGGTAAGGGCATTGCGACGCATTGCGGGGATGGTTTGAAAGATTATCCATAGACCCGGCAAACAGCAGTGCTCTTTCCGTTGTGGTGAATTTGCAGGTTGATGCAACTCTATGGTCAAAGACTGAGCCGGAGATCAGCGCCGGCCATCACAACCGTAGTGGGCGGGCGTTAACCGCCTGACAAAGGAACTCTGGCGTAGATGGTTCGCGCGGATGCCTGAAGAGCATTAGGAGATGGTTCGATTCCATCGGGTTCCACCAATTTCAAAAGGTCGCCATAGAGCGGCCTTTTTTCTTTTTCAGCGCTCAGTGGATTTCCCCGAATCGTGTGCCTTTGCTGAAGCGCTCTTTTATTTCTTTCAACAGCAATAGTGCCGGTCTTGCCGGGATTGCCGGAGACGGCCATGCAAAACACACTCACATCACTCCTGTATCTGATCAGCGAGGTCAGGCATGGAGAATAGCTTAATCACAAGTATCAGCGCTCTGCTGCTAGGCGGCGGGGCGGTGGCAATTTTCTGGAAGCCCTTAATTGCGGGCATCGCTTCAATCGTTACCACCAACAGGGCGGGTGGAGAGATTATCTCCAGCTACAAAGAGCAGGTTGTTTTGCTGAAAGAGAGCAATGAGCTGCTCCGAAAGGAAAACGACGACCTCCGCGACAGACACGATAAAAACATTCGTCGCATCTCCACCCTGGAGACAGACCTCCGGCTGATCAAGAACGCCCTGGGCATCCTGTTGGCGATGTCAGAAGCGAGCAATTCAGGTAACGACCGATTCAGGAATGAAGTCACTCGGCTGATCGCCACTCTGGAGGACGACAGCGATGCACCTACCCAATAGCGAGATACCCAAGGCACACAAGCGCATGTTCTTTGTGGGCAGGGTGTTGCTTGGCCTATGCGTATTATCAATCGTCATGACGATTATCTTCGCCTACCTCAACAGCAAAACCAATGAGCGAGTAGAGGCCATCAGACAGTACTACAGCATCACCGCAGAACGCCGTGATGAAAAGGTTGAGCAACTGAGTAATCAGGTGGCCGACCTTCAGAAGAAACTCGATTCCCTGCCAGACCGCACAGCCAATAAGACCGCTGACAAGGTGAAGCAGGTAGTCAAAGAGGATGAAGGGAAATGACGAAAGACGACATTTTTAACGAAATCCTCGGCAAGGAAGGGGGTTACGTAAACAACCCCAACGACAAAGGAGGCGCGACCAACTGGGGAATCACTGAAGCGGTTGCCCGGGCGCATGGCTACACCGGCGACATGAAGAACCTGTCACGACAGCAGGCGCTGAGCATTCTTGAGGCTGATTACTGGACTGGTCCACGGTTCGATCAGGTCAATGCGCTGTCACCGCAGATTGCGGCAGAGCTTTGCGACACCGGCGTAAACATGGGGCCGGCAGTAGCGGCTAAGTTTCTCCAACGATGCCTGAATGTATTCAATCAGCAGGCGACGCTGTACCCGGACATTGTGGCAGACGGCCAGATTGGCCCACGCACCATCACTGCTTTGCGGGCGTTCATTACAGCCCGTAGTCATGAGGGTGTCACCGTGATGCTCAAGGCACTGAACAGCCTTCAGGGCGCCCGGTATATCGAGCTTGCAGAAGGCAGGGCGGCTAACGAGACGTTTGTTTATGGCTGGATTCAGCAGAGGGTAGAGCTATGACATTCCTCATCTGGCTCCTGATTGTCCTGGCGATAATTATCGGCGTTCTTCTCATCCGCAAATACACCAATCTGGAGTTTGTGGCTCATGCCAAGCTGCTATTCAAAGCGTGGTCAGTGTGGCTGGGGAGTGCTGGCGCAGCGTTAAGTGCCGCAATGCAGCTCATCCCTGATGCCGCACTCACCGGCTGGAACATGCTGCCGCCAGACATTAAGTCGTTCTTGCCCCCAAATTACCTGAGCATCATCGGTTCATTCCTGATGGTGATGGCTGTCTTAGCACAGTTCATCCGTCAGCGGAAGCTACTCAACCAGAAACAGCAACTGGACGCGCAACCATGACAGCACTCCTCTCCGGATGGTGGTCAGAGATTCTTGCCGGTCTCGCCGTTGTGGTTGCGCTGGTTGCGAGTTACTTCGGTGGCAAGAAGATTGGCACCACACAGACGCAGGCTAAAGCTGACGTAACCGCGGCTAAGGTCGAGTCTGCTCAGGTATCAGCTGTTGCTGAAAAGCAGAAAGAAAATGCACAGGTGGCTAAAGATGCTCAAACGACTAACGCTGCTCTCAGTGATGCTGCTAGCCGCAACAAGCTGCACTCCTCACGCTACAACTCAGACGACTAGCCCCACGGTTACCGTTGATTCCAGTTGCACACTCTTCAGCCCTATCTACACCCACGGCAAAGACTCAGAGCTAATGGATATCCGCACCGTCCGGGCTATCAACGCCCACAACGATTTATACGACCGCCTTTGCGGAGAAAAGAAATGAACCCGCTCAAATGGCTACTCACCAAAGAGACAAAGGAACCTACCGTGACTGACACGATCACCACCGATACAGCAACAGCCCCTGTTGCTGACACCGTAACCACTACTGAAACGCCTGTTGTTGAATCCACTCCAGTGGCTGAAGTAAAGACCGGCGTTAAAGACTTTGAAGCTGCATTCAGCTTCGTAGAGCAGGGCGTTGCCCAACTGGGTGCTGCTGCGAAAGACGAGCTAAAGGCACTGGCTCAGAAGTACCTGTAAATAAACTTATCGGACCCTAGCGTACAACGAGCACCATAGGCCTGCATATGAATGCGGGCCTTTTTTATGCGCCTCGCACGCGCAAACAATAACCCGAGCCTTTCAGAAAGCTGAGCCTGAGAACAACCGTTGGCATCATGGCGGCCTCTCGGGTGACGGCTGTTCTGTGCGACAGGCTCATCTTCCTAAAAGGAATCGACCATGAATAATCCGTCAGTTATTCCTGCCTTCAATTTCCATGACATGGTTATGCCATCGGGTGACCGAGTCGTAACAACCTCCCTTAAGGTTGCTGAGTACTTTGGAAAGGCACACAAAAACGTACTGAGAGCAATTAAGCGCCTTGAAGGTGAGTGCTCACCGGATTTTAGCCGGCTCAATTTTGAGCCCGTTGAATATCTCGACCGTAAAGGTGAAATGCGCCTGATGTATAGCATTACTAAAGACGGCTGGATGATGCTCGTGATGGGCTTTACTGGAAAGGCTGCTACTGCCATCAAAGAAAGCTATATCTCGGCGTTTAACTGGATGACAACCCGACTAATTCAGCGGCAGGCCATGGGCGAAGAGTTGCAGCATCGATTCGCTATTAAAGAAACCCGTTCAAAGCTGAAAGGAACCATTGGCAGTCGTCTGATGAATGAGCGTAAGAAAGAGAAGCGCGTGCTTGCAGTTGAGCATGACCACATCATGCAGATTGCACAGCCTGGCCTGCTGTTCAACGATGAACGGCCTGACTTGTAGCCATCACAAGGCGCATTTGCGAGTGCGCCTGATGATGATTTCCACATGTCATTTCTACCCATGACTCAATAGAAGTGATATAAAAATCGAAATGTTCTACAGGGAAGTTAACATGAGAAAAGCATATTGCGTCATTGCGGCCTTAACACTGTTCGGGTGTCAAACTCATACTACTCGAGGGCTTACACCAAGATCAGAGTTTCCAACCGCATCAGAAATCAAGAGCTACTGTGAATCACAAAATTCCACTGTCAGTGAAAAGCGTGAAATAATTGTTTGGTATTGCCAAGTTCATACTGCCATTCAATACCGTTTTTTTGACGCAAAAACTTACCATGGGAAGGTTTGCGACTTAGCCATCACGCAGCCACAGGGTAAGCCTCCTGTAAGTATAAAAGCGCAAGGTGGGGATCCAGAGCTTTGTGCTACTGCTATTGAAGCAATAAAACAAGCCGCCGAATCAGACACGTTTCCAATGCGCCCAGTAGGCCTAAAAGACGATATATTGGTACATTTCGCACCATAACGGCTGCGGAAGTTATGATTAACCGCCTTTGGAAAGTTTTTTATTGCCATCACAAAGCTCATCTGCGGGTGAGCTTGATAATGGTTAATTCCTGTTCACTAAAAGAAGCCTTAGCGATAATCTGTAGCCTCCATTTGTGAAAAGGAGGTTTTGATGTTAGAGAATTATTTTCTGAAAACCACCCCGAATGGGGTAACTCAGAAGGAATTTCAAAGATTGTTAGCGGTGCAGGCTGCTGTCGAAATAATAAAAGCTTCTGTTGGTTCAGGTTCGCTAGCCCATGATGCTGAGAGTGTTGAAAAGCATGTTTCCAAGATAGCTGACGCTATACAGGAAGCTCTAGCCAAATAATGAAACCGCCTCCGGGCGGTTTTTTATTGGAAAAAACATTAAAAGGCAGCTCCAGCACTAACTCGGAATTTTTTCATCATGCTCGTGGAAAGACTGTATGGATACGGGTTAACCCAAACACAGAGGCCCGTATCCTATTTTGAGGAGAAATGGATAAAACTATGAATCTTCATCAACCCACGCTGCAAATTTAGCATCCGCTTCTTGATAGGTAGAACACTTCAGGTCGGGGTCGATCGTAAGCGTCTTTTCTTCTTTGTCACGCCATTGATTGGCACTGTAATGCTTAATAACATCACCAACTTCCAAGCACACATCATCAGGCGAGCGTACAGCGGAAAACCACCCACCGCCGTCGCTTTCAAATAAGTACGCATTTAGATTCTTAACCTTAAATTGGTATTTTTTCCTTACTGTGTAATGCATTGAATCAACCATTTTACCCTCACTGGAATAAACATGGCACTCACCGACAAACAAGAAATGTTCTGTCGCGAGTACCTCATCGATTTGAACGCCACGCAAGCGGCCATTCGGGCGGGGTACAGCGAGAAGACAGCGAATCGCACCGCATCCGAGAACCTGTCAAAACCTGACATCCAAAACAGAATTGCCGATCTCAAATCACAACGCAATGAGCAAGTTAACATTGATGCAAGTTACGTACTGCGGCGCCTCGTAGAGATAGATCAAATGGACGTCCTGGACATTGTCCGGGATGACTTGTCGCTGAAACCAGTAACCGAATGGCCCTCATCCTGGCGCCGATACATCTCTGGGTTCGACCTTGCGGAGATGTTTGATTACACCGGCGAGGATGGTGGTAAAGAACTGGCTGGCATCCTGAAAAAGATTAAGTGGCCGGATAAGGTGAAGAACCTTGAACTGCTTGGTAAGCATGTATCTGTTATGGCTTTCAAAGAGCAGGCTACTCATGAACATACGGGTAAAAACGGCGGTCCAATTGAGACCGCGGTACTAAGCAAAGACGAATATAAGCAGGCTCGACGGGAGATGTTGGAGGATGACGACTGTTGAGCAGCGGAGTTATGCCCGCAAGATAGAGTGTGAAGAAGATGGCTTGTACTTCTCCCGTTATTTCTTCAAGCAGCGCACTGGCGGCAAGATGATTGTTGCCCCTCATCACAAGGTGATTCAACAGACCCTGGATAGAGTAATTGATGGTGAGATTAACCGCCTGATCATCAACGTTCCTCCAGGCTATACGAAGACCGAGCTGGCGACTATCAACATGATGGGACGCGGCCTTTCATTAAACAATCGCTCCCGCTTTATGCACTTGTCTTATTCACACAATCTGGCGCTATTGAATTCTTCAACTGCACGCAGCATGGTCAAATCGCAGGCCTATCAGGCTATGTGGCCCATGGTGTTACGAGATGATGCCGATAGTAAGGCTATGTGGTGGACAGAGCACGGCGGCGGTGTCTATGCATCTTCAGCTGCCGGCCAGGTTACCGGCTTTCGTGCCGGGCATATGGAGCCAGGCTGGCAGGGCGCCCTGATCATCGATGACCCGGTTAAGCCTGATGATGCCTACAGCGAAACGGTTCGTGATGGTGTGAATAACCGTTTTAACGAAACCATCAAATCACGTCTGGCGATAGAGACAACGCCAATGATTGTGATAATGCAGCGCATCCACTATCACGACTTGAGCGGCTATCTGCTGCGGGGTGGTAGCGGTGAGCATTGGCATCATCTCAATCTGCCGGTAATCATCGACAACTCACTCAGCTATACGGAGCAGTACCCAGAGAACACCCACGCAATACCGATTGAGCACAAGCTCCCTGATGGGTGGCTTTGGCCTTTCAAGCACAACGAGTCCCACCGCGTATCACTGTTTTCACATCGTCGCACTGCTGAAGCGCAGTACATGCAATGCCCACGCAGGTTTAATGCTGAGGGGGCTTTGTGGACTGAGGACATGATTGCCGCTGCGCACGCGCTCAACATCATCGAGACGCTTTCACGTACGGTAATAGCAATCGACCCGCAAGCCACCAACAGCGATGAAAGTGATGAAACAGGCATCGTTGCAGCCAGCGTTTATGGCACGGGTGACAGGAAGCAATATTCTGCAGACGGTGACTATAGCGGCAAGTATTCACCCAATGGCTGGGCAACCCGTGCTATGGATGCTTACAAGCAGCATGATGCAGACGCCATCGTGATTGAAACAAACCAAGGAGGCGACATGGCAGAAGAAACGCTGCGTAATGCCGGCTTCCGGGAGCGCATCATCCGCGTTCATGCCAGTAAGGGTAAGTTTGCACGCGCTGAACCTATATCAGCGCTCTATGCACAAGGCCGTGTTGCACACCGAGGCAACCTTTATCAGCTGGAAAATCAGCAGATGGAGTACGTACCAACCACAGCAAAGAAATCACCTGACCGCCTCGATGCGCTTGTTTGGGCGATGACAGAGCTCAGCGGCCAGACACCTGGCGCAATCTTCTTCTAAGGAGCACTCAGTGAGTGAATTAAGCAGCGGGGAGCAATTCCTCGTAAACGCCCTCGCTCATGAGATAGGGCGGCAGCGGATGCTGTATGCCGGTCAGCCCGGCAACACGAAGCGTACAAAGCTCTGGGATGAGTTCGGCTACCCGGACAACCTTGAGTTCGACCGTTACTACCGTGCCTATGAGCGTAATGCCGTGGCGTATGCCGCAGTACATAAGCTGCTGGATTCGTGCTGGGTAGACAAACCGACCATCGTTGATGGCGACGAAGAGAAAGAGTCTACACAGACTACGCCATGGGAAAAGGCCGTCACCAAGTTACTGAACAAGCACTGGGCCAAAATCAAGGATGCTGACCGCCGCAATCTGGTAGGCCGCTATTCAGCGCTGCTGATCCAGTTTCGTGATGGGCGGGAGTGGAGCCAGCCAGTAGATACAACCGTTGTCTCTCGCCTGAAAGAGAAGGCGATCGTCAAGCTTATCCCAGCATGGGAATCACAGATTAAGCCTGGCAACTTCGATACTGACACGCTCTCTGAAACGTATGGGCAGCCCGTTTCCTACAACTTCAATGAGCAGCCGGTTGGTGACGATGGCACATACGGCCCCGTTCGGGGTGTTACGGTCCATCCTGATCGCATCATCATCCTGTGTGAAGGTTCTGAAGATGAAAACATGCTGTCTGGCATCCCTTACCTCCGCGCTGGTTACAACAAGCTGCTCGACCTTGAGAAAGTGTCAGGCGGGAGCGCTGAAGGCTTCCTGAAGAACGCCAGTCGCCAGCTGGGTATTGCTTTCGACTCTACTACAGACATGAACACTATTGCTGCGCAGGCCAAAGCAGCGGGCTACGAAAACCTTGGCGAAGCCATGAATGACAAGATGGCCAGGCTCAACCAAGGTACGGATGCCGCACTGGTAACGCAGTCTGGCACTACATCGGTTCTTTCTGTCGCAGCTGCAGATCCCGCGCCAACCTGGACAGTCACAGCTAACGAGTTCGCGTCGTCAATTCAGTGTCCGTTCACCATCCTCTTCGGCCAGCAAACCGGGCGCCTTGCCTCTGATGAAGATAAATCAGACTGGGCTAAACGCTGCAATGGCCGCCGTTGGGGCTTTCAGACAGCCGTGATTCAAAGTGTGCTGGAGCGCTTCTGGACAATGGGTGTGATTGACGCGCCATCATCCGGTGAGGTGACACTGGCATGGTCTGACCTGCTCGCACCAAGCGAGAAAGAGAAGATCGGCAACATGCAGGCACTAGCAGACGTGGCGCAGAAAACTCAACTGGCATATGGCACACCGGCGATTACGCAAAACGAAGTGCGTGCAGCAGGTGAGCTTGAGCCTTTGCCAGAAGATGAGTTACCGCCTGAGCCACCTCCCGGAGACCCGCTAAGTGACGACCCAGAAGCTAATCCGGACACCGGTAATACCCCGCAATAAAGCAGACCCCACCCAGTCATCCAAGTCAGTCAACCGCATGTTCCGCGACATTGAGAGCCGCTATTACCAGATTAAGCTGGCACTACGGCAACTGCTTGATGCCCGGATGACAGGTCGAAAGCGAGAGGTTAACGGTCAGCAAAGTCATGCTGTGCACGGTAACGTGATTTACCAGGTGAACGCCGGCACATACATCTACAACATGTCAGCGGCCCAGCTGGCTGACTTGCTGGAGCGGGTGCAGGTCATCCTGGATGACCACTTACTTGATGGTGGCAGCCAGAACCTGTGGGCTTTGTCTTATGTCGCCGCTGAGTACGAACGAGGCACCAAGCAAGCATTCACAAATCTCTCTGTGCAGTCCTCGGTATATGGGCAGCAGACAACGCTGCAACAGCTGCTCAGCAGCCCGGCTTACCAGAACCAGATTGCTGCAGCTTATGTCTCTACCTATAGCGATTGGCGCGGCCTGAGTGATGCAGCCCGCGCTGACCTGGCTAATGTGATATCAGATTCAATCGGGCGTGGTGTTAACCCGCGAGAAACCGCGGGTATCATTAGTAAACGCCTTGATGTGTCTATGGACAGAGCCAAGAACATAGCTCAGACAGAGCAGGTCGGCGCACTGCGTAAAGCCCAATGGCTTGAGACTGATTGGGCCAGAGAAAGACTGGGTCTGAATACCAGGTTGCTCTGGATCTCTGCACTGAAGCCGACGACACGCAGATGGCATGCAGCCAGGCATGGCAACACGTACACCACTGAAGAGGTTGAGGCCTTCTATGCCGTCAATGGTAACCGCTATCGCTGCTATTGCAGTCAGATACCGGTGATTGTCGGCGATAATGGAAAGGTGGTTAACCCTGGCTTGGTTGAAAAGCTTGGGCAGGAACGTAGACAGTGGGCCAGCAGCATCGATTTCATGGACAAGCCTGTAATCGACATTGCTACTGTCCCGATTAAAGCAGGGAAAAGTGTAGCGGGTATCGAAGATTGGATGCGTGGGCGGGTTAGCGAGAATGTCGTATTCCCGGCTGGTACTGACATCCAGGCTGCAAAAACTGTGGCAAACACCATGAGTGAAGCCTTCACCCGTTTCAACCTTCCTCCGGTGAAAAAGGTGGGTGATTTGAATCTGGGTGGCCTGGGCGCTTTTGACAGCTCAACGAATAGCATCCATATCCCAGCTATCACCTTGAGTGAGCAGACATGGGATGCTATTAGCAAAGGTGCGCTGAAGGAAAATTACAAAGCTGCTGCATTAAGCAAAGTTGCAGATGCCGTAGATTCAGAAGCAATAACGCCTATGCTTTTAGCCATGGGTTCCCTGCCATATTCGACAGTGCAATCTATTCGCGGGACGGTGGCGCATGAAGTCGGGCATCATGTGTATTATCAAAAGCTCGATGTCCTAGAGGCTTTATCTATCGAGGCGCGTGCACGGGGATGGGATTTAGTGCTCAGCGATTATGCCGGGAAAAACCACCGGGAGTTATTCGCTGAGTCATTCTCTCTTTATGTGGCAGGTGCCAAACAAGACAGAGCCCGGATTTACCCACCGATTCTGAAATGGCTGGAAGAAAATGATGTGGCCGAACTTAAAAAAGGCAAATGAGCTTGCTGAGCAACGCCCTGTGCCAGATGACATTATCGAAAAGCTACAAGCGATAGCAGATAAGACATCTGATCCAGTTGAAAAGGCCCTGGTAGACAACGTTAAGCTTATGTACGTCATGTACCAAAAAAAGCACGGTAGCTTTGAAGGCTATTAGGTAGACACCCTCTAATACAGGTCGCTTCGGCGGCCTTTTTTATTGCCTGTAACCCACTATGAGGACACAGCATGAAGCGCAATCGCGTTAACGTGCTGTCCGTCGTCAACTCCGCTTCAAACATCACAACCGAGACCATCAACGGCAGACCACACATTGTGGTGCGCGGCGTCACGCCTATCGTTGACGACATCGTAATGAACGGCAAGTTGTACACGGCAGCAGAAATCGCCAAAGGGTATCGCTCCCTTGAGCGCACCCCAATGCCGCTTGGTCACCCGAAGGTAGATGGCAAACATGTCTCTGCCCGTGATGTGCAAGCGGTAAACGAATATCACATCGGAGCGTGGTTGCAGAACGTCGAGCACAAAGACGGCAAGGTAACTGGTGATATGTATGTCGATCGCCGCTATGCAGAAGCCACCGAGAAAGGCCCGCGGCTTGTTAACCGGCTGGATGAGATGGCAGCAGGCAACAACGTTGAGCCCATCCACATTTCAACTGGGCTTCTGTACTCGGGTATTGCCGCCAACGGTGAGTCCAAGGGCAAGAAGTATCGGGAAATCGTCACCAACATGATGTTTGACCACGTTGCCAATTTGCTGGATGAGCCCGGTGCCGGCACACCTGAAGAAGGTGTTGGCATCTTTGTTAACTCCGATGGCAGCGAGCAAGAACTGGAGGTCGTCAACCTGGCCGAGGCTAACACGCCTGATTTCGACCCACCGCAAGACCCCACATTTAAATCATTTTTTAACCAGCTCAAGGCGTTTTTCAGCGCCAACAGCAATTCCGTCAAAGAGGAAGCAAACCCGATGAAAGAACTCATCACCAATGCGCTGAAAGCGAAAGGCATCGACGTTGAAGGTAAGTCTGATGCAGAGCTGATGGACGCTTACAACCAGATGGCTGCAGACGATGCCAAAGCAAAGGCTGAGACTGACGAGAAGGCCAAAAAAGAGAAAGAAGAGGCCGATAAAAAGGCCGCAACTAACTCAGATGAAGCGCCGGCGTGGTTCAAACCATTTGCTGAAAAGCTGAGCACTATTGAAAGCGGCATGGCTGTTAACGCCGACAAAGAAAAGGGCGAAAAGCGTACAGCTGTAAAAGCCAAGTTCGGCTTGGATGATGTCGCAGTCAACGCCCTTGATGGTGCGGCGCTGGATGGCCTCTATGCGCAATGCCAGTCCTCTACCGGCCTGAATGGTGCATTCCGCCAGGTCAACTCAACTCAATCCCTTAGCGAAATGCCGGAGTAAAAAATGGCTAAAGATGGAAAGCATGTAATTCATGCGGGCGGCATCTTCCCGAACCCGCTTCTCAACCGTGAAGGTGCCGCGGCGGCAGTCACCCTGCCTGGCACCATCGGCTTTTTTGATGCGGGTAAGTTCACCGCATCTGTAGCAGGCGCTGAAAGCGCAATTCTGTACGTGGCGAACATGGATTACCTGCGCTGCATGGGTGTTGATGATGCTATTGCGGTCGGTGAACACGTTGTGGCGATCCAGCCGTTACCAGGGCTGTTTCTGAATGTGCGTGCCGCTGCCGGCACTTATACCAAAGGTCAGCCGGTTGCCGTGGCGAGTGGCCGTATCACTGCAGTAGCTGATGGTGCTGCTGTATTTGCTTATGTCGAGGAAGATCGGGCCACTACCGCGGCAGCCGGCGATCTGATTCGCGTTGTGTTCAAGTAAGGAGCACCTGAATGTTTGTATTTTCCCGTTCTGTCGGTGAGCGCACCGGCAACCTTGAAGTAAACCAGGCTCAGTTTGCTGAGCTGCAAATGGCGCGAAACGAAGGCGCCCAGGCTGCTGCTGATTTCCTCGGGCGTGTGCGTGGCATTCGTGAAGATGCAGGCCGTCTGGACGCTGTGAATGCCGTTGATGATATTCGCCGCCTGTACCGTGCCTTCGATACCACTGTGCTGGCGCAGTTTGAACCCAACACGCAGTTCACGCTGCTGAACGACCTGATGCCGCTTTCCCGCTCTGTGCGCATTGAGCAATCCCGCTACGACTATGCACGTACCGGTGGCCGTGGCTGGGCGCACACGTCCATGTCTGGTCAGATTGGCGCGGCGCTTGATGCCAAGTCCTACACCTTCGACGGCACCATGGTGCCGGTGCATGATTCCGGCTTCAAATTCACCTGGCGTGACCCGATCTTCAATAGCCCATCCGCCCTGCAGTCTCAGGCTGATGCGCAGCGTGGCTCGGTTGAAGACGTACAACGCCAGTACGTTGACTACATGTTCAACGGCTTCCGTGACTCTGAAGGTAATTACGTCCAGTTTGACGGTCTGACCTGGAAAGGCCTGAAGAACGATGAGCGTGTTGCCCAGGCAACCCTGACCTTTAACTTTGCGACCAGTACTGACCCGGTTGCGCTGCGTACCAACGCTATCGCTCTGCGCGATGTGGTGCGTGTCACTAACAGCCAGTACGCACCTCAGACGTGGTACGTCTCCGCGGAAATCATGTCGAACCTCGAACGTTACTTCGACGTGAACGCCACCCGCACCGTGCTGGAAGAGCTGTTGAAGCTCTCCGGTATTGCGGCGATCAAAGAAGATGCGCAACTGTCCGGCAATGAAATCCTGATTGTTCCGCTGACTGCAGGCGTTATCGCGCCAATTGTCGGCCAGGCAATCGGGACCGTTGCAGACCCGCGCCAGTACTACAACAGCGATTACGTATGGCGCACCTGGGGTGCGATGGGGTTGATGGTCAAGCAGGACATCAACAACAAGTTCTCTGTCATCCACGCCTCCTAAGGAGTAACCAATGGCACTTGTAAAAATTCTGTCCACGAACCTTTTTGCCGGTGCCGGCTTCCAGAAACTGGAGGCCGGTAAGGTTTATGACGTTGATAAGGCGATTGCTGAAAAGTGGATTGCCGATGGCAAAGCAGAGACTTCGAAAGAAAAGGGCGAAGCGTTGCAGTTCGAAGTCGCCACGCCGTCCGCTGCTGCTGATACTTCCGCGCTTCAGTCGCAACTGGATGAAGCACAGGCCGCGTTGAAGCAGCAGCAGGCCGATGCGGAGGCGAAAGAGAAAGCACACGCTGATGCACTGGCAGCTGAAACCAAGCGCGCAGACGATGCAGAAGCCGCTCTGGCAGAGGCCACCAAAAAAGGATAAGTAACTATGGCAGCCCAAATCACGCTGGAAGATGTTAAACCGCTGATGGCTGAACTGGGCTTCACGGTTCCTGATACTGTCCTTCAACTGCTGTTAGACCAGGTTAGTGCTGCGTCTGTCTGTATGGACGGGGCAGGCTACGCCGAGAGCCTGCAAAAGCTTTTACTCATCTATGCGGCCGCGCGATTGGCTGCCCTGTCCGGTGCCCGGAAAATTGCCTCTCAATCTGCACCATCCGGAGCATCACGCTCATTCACTTATGACAGCTCGGGAACAGATCATCTCTACAGGCAAATTCTTGCATGGGATACGAATGGCTGCCTCGGTGGGCTGCCAATATCAGGCGTTTCAGTTGGCTTCTTTGACGTGGTCAGGGGGTGCTGATGATTTGGATTATTGCCAGCCAGCAGCTACCCAAGCCTTTCGAACGTGTGTGGGTGAAAACGTCAGCCGGGGATGAAACGACCGGCTACGTAAACAGCAGCGGTGTGTGGGTGATTAACTGCCCACGCATTGCCGCTCAAAAGCCCGCTGTAACGAGCTGGAGAAAATGACATGTCTTCCTTAGCCAATTGGTCATACACAGCGCAGGCGACCATCTGGAAGCGAACAGGTGCCACTTATGATTATGGCGACCCGGTGTTTTCTGAGCCACTGGTCATTATGTGTGACTATGAGGGCGGATTGTCTAAACGCCTGGGCGATATTGGGGCTGAAAGGGTGGTGAAAAATACCTTCTGGACTGAATACGGTTCAGCAGAGCATGGGGATTACATCCTAATCGGGGCGTCTGACAATCCCAGCCCAATTAGTGCCGGCGCTGATGAAGTCATGCAGGTCATACGTTACGCAGACACTTTCGAACGAATGGCTGATGACTTTGCAATCATCACAGGAGGCTGATATGGGCGTGAAAGTAAGGGGGGTAAAGCAATCCCAGAGAAAGCTGAATACGATCATCAATGATATTCAGGGCAGAAAAGTTGTCAGGGCATTGCAGAGCGCCATGATCATTGGCGGTTCACAAGCCGCTCTTTATACGCCCATCGATACGTCGCTTCTGATTAACAGCCAGTTCCGGGAGATTGTTATCAACGGTGCCAGGATAACCGGCCGGGTAGGTTACACAGCAAGTTATGCCGCTTATGTCCATGACCCAAGCATTCCGCAAAACTTCCGCCGGGCTACCGCCCAAAAAGAGTTCTTAACAAAAGGCTTCGCAGATACACAACCCCTCATCGACAGAACCATCCAGAAGGAGATGTCATTGTGACGCCTCCAATGCATACCCGTGTGCGGGACTATTTCATTGACGCCGGGCTGACCTTTGGGTTTACCACGCAACTGCTGGTCTGGACTGATAGCGGCAATCTCTCTGAGAGCTTCATCGTGTTTCGGCCTAATGGCGGCTCAGCTGTGCGTAATGACCTCGGTTCCGAGTATTACGTCATGGTCGATGTGATTGGTGCAAAAGGCATGAATGGCCTTGCTGATGAGGCTGTACAGGGAATTATTGCGCATATCCAAAGCAACCCCATGTCAGACCCCTGCGTCGGCTACCTGGAGAACTTAGGTGGCATCCCCGCACCCATTCTTACAACCGAAGGCCGCTTGGTCTATCGGCTTCAGTTTGTTGCCACTTACGGCGACTAGTTAAACGTCAAAGAGGAATTTAAACATGGCTAATTGCCAGAACAGCAACGAACGCTTGTTCGGTGGCGCCGTTGTGCTCGAAGTGGCAGACGGGTGTTCAGATACGCTACCGCAAGAATCAGAGTGGAAAGCCCTGGCGGCCGGCACTTCCAAGGGCTGGGATTTTTCACCCAATACGGTAACCAGCGATGCTGATGACGGCGGCGGCTATGTCGAAAGCATCATCACTAACGCTGACTTCACCATCAGCTTTGAAGGTGAGGTCCGTAAAAACGACAAACTCGATCAGTACGGCATTGGCCGCTTCATTAAGTATTTCGCTACCGAACTCAAAGCACGGCGTCAGCCTGGCATCTGGGTGCGTATGGAGTACGGCCCGGTTACTTTCATTGGCTATATGGTCGTGACGGCGCTGAGCTCTGACGGCGGCACCAATGACATTGTCACGTTCTCCACTGAGTTCAAAGTAGGCGATGCCAGTACCATTGATGTACGCGATACTGATGAAACGGTAGCTGCTACAGGCGTTACTGTGACCCCAGCAACTACCTCTCTGGCTGTTGGCGCAACCCGGCAACTTACTGCTGCTGTAACACCATCCGATGCTACCGATAAGTCAGGCACCTGGAAGACCTCTGATGCTACTAAGGCCACAGTCAGCTCAACGGGTCTGGTAACCGGCGTCGCAGCCGGGACAGCGACGATCACCTTTACCTCTACTGATGGTGCTTTCACTGGCTCTACCGCTGCAACCATTACTGCCTCATAACCAATACAAAGGGTGGTTATGACTGCCCTTGATATTGATTACGGAGGATGAATGACACCACTCAAGGATATTGGCGAATGCCTGATTATCGATGGTCAGACGGATTACTTCTTTCGACCATCCTTCAGTGCAATGTCCGCCATTGGAGAACCAGGGGAGATAGTGCAAGCCTTCCATGACCTGCATAACGATGAAGTAACTCAGTTATTGAGACGAGGTTTGGAGGCTTATGGAAGCGCTCCCGGCTGGCTGCTCACATTTGCCAGCAAACCTCAGTTATCTAAACCGCCAGCCTATGCCGCAATGAACGTACTCCGCGCATGTTGTGAGCATGACATTACTCCACTGATTGGTGAACTGGTTCCTGGCCGGACAGGCAAATGGGCGTTTGTTTACCGGCCTGGACACATGCCTCTGCCCGAGATGGTGCTGATTGCGCAGTCGCTCATTACACATGGGGTTATCGGTAAGGCAAAGGTCAGGCGATTACAAAGGCATGAGGGCGGACAAGCAACGAGCGAGTTCAATGCTCTGGAGTATATCAGCGCTGCCCGCAACCACTTCGGCATGAGCCGCGCAGAGGCAGAGCAACTGACTATGACGGAGTTCCAGATGCTGCTGGCCGCCAAGTACCCTGACCAGAAGGGCTTTACGAAAGAAGAGTATGACGGAGTCACTGATGCATATCTTGCAAAAAAAGCGAGAAGGGTAGCTAAGGCGGGGTAACCACCATCAAGTGGTTTTTTTCTTCATAGAAGCCAGATCGTACTCACCCAACACCTCTTTCATTGAGCTTTCAAGAATTTCATCTATCAGCATTCTAAGCTCGGATTTCTTCATAATTAAAGTTACATCTTCTGCTTGCGAATAAGGGGCTTTGTCGGCATTTACCCACGCTTCAATAGCAGCAACCATCTCAGCGTTAGCAGACCGCTTATTTCTTTCTGCCATTACAGCAATATGCTGTTTGAGATCCTCAGGCAACCTTAGATTCACCTGAGGATTTTTGTATTTTCTTTCTGACATAACTACTCCTTCGCCTGAGCGGGCGATTCGCTAATTATAAAATAGTACGTACATACCTATTGACTAGCAATACGTACCAAAATACTATGTATGCATACCTAATACATATGGAGAATATATGAAAGTAAAAACACTGCGTATGCCGGAGTGGCTGGAAAAGGTAATGGAAGACTTAGCTCAAAAGGGGGATCGCTCCTTTAGTAAGGAGGCTGTCAGAGCAATGAGAGAGTATGCAGAACGTCAAGGTATGAAGTGCCCAGAATGACAGAAGCCCAACGGTGGTCAGACCGTCAGGCTTCGTTAACCGAAAATCCCCAGCAAGGAACTAACGATATGAACATTATAGCCAAATCAGATCTCAACTTCCACGGTATCCAAATGCAACCAGTCGCAAATTTAGATGAAGTGTGGCTGACGTCTAGCGACATCGCGAAGGCTTTGGGTTATGCATCGCCCAAGAGCGTATCAACAATCTATTCGCGTAATTCCGATGAATTTACAGATGCCATGTCAATGGTCATCAAAATGAAGACCAACGGAATAAACAATAACTTACGTGAAAAAAGCGTGCGCGTATTTTCATTGCGTGGCTGCCACCTAATCGCAATGTTTGCTACTACGTCAGTCGCCAAAAAATTTCGCCGCTGGGTGCTCGACATCCTGGATGGTGAATCAACGCAGTCTCCAGTTTTGGCTCAGTTTACCGAAGAAGAATTGCGCGACCTTTGTTGGCTGTGGAAGGCATCCTCTGTAATGGCGAGCAAAATCGAAGAGGTTGAGCCCATTCTGCGAGTGGCTGAGCATCGGCTGGCAGGATCTTATTACTCCATGCCACGCGAATACTCTCGCACCATCAACAAAGCAAGAGCATTGCTGGAGCGAGAAACGTCTCATGTTGATGCATCTTACCGGAATGATAACTGGGGGGTGTTAAGCGACTTGAGAATGGGGCGGATTCACTAACCGCCAAAAAGAAAAACCGCCAGTGGCTGCTGGCGGTCATCATCACTACATAGAAGGCGAACTCTATGAATAAAGTTACTGTAGCAAACCAAAGATCTGCTGTCACGAAAATGTCTAGCCGTGAGATTGCAAAATTGACCGGTAAACAGCACAAAGATGTGCTTCATGACTGCCGAAAAATGTTCGACGCTCTCAATCTTCAATCGGCGGACTTTTCCGCCGATTACCAAGATAGTCGGGGGCGCACTTATCAAGAGTTTTGGCTCGACCAAGATCTGACGCTTACTTTGATGACTGGATACAGCATCCCATTGCGCCATAAGGTTGCCAAGCGCTGGCGTCAGTTGGAGTCTGGTGAGGTAATGCCGCAGAAATCAGCATCGTACCTGCCAGAGTATCGCCGCGCTCGCGCTATCAAAATGGAAGTTGAGGCGATGAACCTTGCACTTTCCTACATGCCTAAACTGAGCGACGTAGCTAAACAAACCGCAATGGCCCGGGCGGTGAATGATGCTGCAGGCATGGAGTTGCTTCCGCTCCCGCAAATAGAAGAGCACTACCACAGCGCTGGTGAAGTGGGTGAGATGCTTGGTGTATCTGCTCAGAAAATCGGAAGGGTAGCCAACGCGAACAATCTGAAAACTGAGCAGTACGGCATCACTGTTATGGACAAATCAGCCTATAGCAGTAAGCAGGTCGAGGCGTTCCGCTATAACTCTGAAGGCATTAAAGCGCTACGCTACCTTATTCATGGCGCTGATGTAGCTTAACTATTTCGATCACCTTATTGGATATAATGCATAACCCGCTTCTGGCGGGTTTCTTGCTTCCCATTGCATCAGTTTCCCTTTAGGATTCGTTCCATCTTGTACTGAGGGGGGTAGGGATATGAAGAAGCTGATTATTGGGTCGTTGGTGGTAATGGTTCTCTCTGGCTGCGTGTATACCGGCACCAATTTTGATGAGTCGAAACTAGCGAATGTTCAGAAAGGACAGACTACGAAGCAGGAAATTATCTCCTACTTTGGAAATCCCTCTACGACAACAGTGGACTCTGAAGGTAATGAATTGCTGATGTGGACATACAGCATTGGCAGTGCTTTTGGGGCAGATGCAAAAGTGCTGGCAGTTAAGACTCACGATGGAAAAGTTGAATCCTATACAGTAAGTAAATCCAAAAGTTAATCAGAACAGCAATCAATCTAAACCTCGCTTCGGCGGGGTTTTTTTACGTCCGGAGAAAGGTAAATGGCAGGTTCAGTCAACGCAGGCAGCATTGTTTATGAAGTGGATATGGACACTGCCCGGTTTCTTGCTGCGCGTAGGGAAGTGGACGCTGCGCTCAATGGCTTAAGTGGAAGCATGGGGCGATTAGACGCCAGCGTTACCAGAACCGAGCGGTCAGTCGCTTCTATGGAGCGCGCTATGTCCAGCCTGAGCGGGGTGGCGAAAGGTGTTATCGCTGCTCTATCTATCCAACAGGTCGCTCAATATGGAAACGAGTGGGTTACAGTCAACAACAAGCTGGCTAACTCAGTGCGGGCCAATGAGTCTTTAGCTGAAGTAACTCAGCGTGTTTTTGATATTTCGCAATCCACCATGAGTAGCCTTGGCGCTACCGCAACGCTTTACGGCCGCCTTGAAAGAGCAACCCGGAGTGCAGGCACAAGCACCAAAGACCTTGTAACTCTGACATCAACAATCAACAAAGGACTGGCGGTTTCAGGTGCAACTACCGAAGAAGCCAGCTCTACCATGACGCAGCTCTCTCAGGCGCTGGCATCCGGCGTTCTGCGTGGAGAGGAATTCAACTCTATTTCCGAGAACGGTAGCCGTCTTGCTGTAGCCCTGGCGGATTCACTTGGCGTTACCATTGGTCAGCTTCGCGCAATGGCTGCACAAGGAAAATTGACGACTGAAGTTGTAGTAAATGGCTTGCTTCAGCAGAGCGATAAAATTGCGAAAGAATTTGCCAATACCGCGATGACAATGGGCCAGGCGATGACCACGGCCACAAACAATATCACCAAGTTTGTCGGTGAAAGTTCAAGCGTGAGTACCACGATTAACATTTTCAACAAAGGCGTGATCTCGCTCAGCGAAAATCTTGATGTTGTGGCTCAGGCAGTTGGTATAGCGGCGCTTGTTTTCGGTGGGCGATTTGTTGGTGCCTTGGCTATGGCAACTATACAACAGGGCCGGCAAGCCGCAGCGTCTATCAATCAGGCAGTCGCAACGAGAGCAAGAGCAAAAGATGAACTTGCCGCATCATTAGTAACACAAAGAAAAACCATGGCAGACAGAGGCGCGGCTGAATCAGCGATGAACCTGGCACTTGTTGAATACCAGGTAGCAAAAGGTAGTGCTGCTGAAGCAACAGCATTAGCCAACGTCACCCGCCTAAGAACTGCATACACTGAAGCAGGAATAGCCGCTGCCCAAGCCAACAACCTTGTTGCCGCGTCACAAGCCCGACTGGCTGCCACTGGGCTGACCGCAGCTAATGCCATGAAGGCAATGAATTTAGTGACTTCCCCTCTTGGCGGGCCTCTGGGGGTGATCGCTATCGTCGCTGCTGGTTGGTATCTCTATGCTCAGCGACAGGAAGAGGCCAGGAAAGCCAGCATCGAATTTGCTTCCACATTACCAAGTGTAATTTCAAAGCTTAAAGAGATGAATCTAACCCAGGCTCAGGGTGTCCGCGCTGATACTGTTACCTCGATCAAAAACCAGAAAGAGGAAATTGCGGATTTAGAGTCCCACATTGCTGACCTTAATAAACAATACAAAGAACGAATAGAACTAGCAGCTCAAATGGGCGGTGGTGATGAGAAAAATAATGGTCATTTACGCATCGCTAGTGACCTCGCTAATGAACTGGCAAAAGCAAACCGAGACCTCAATACTAAAGTCAGAACGCTCAATGAGTCTCAGGACGCTTTAAGGCTCATAAACATTCAGGTCAACCAAGGTATCGTTGACCAAATGAAAGCTGCCAGAGATAGCTCAATTGCCTTAGCTGAAGCAGAAAAAAATGCATCTTTCCTTGGTCAGACTCACTCCTTTCTGGCAACTAAATTGGGGCAATCTACCGAAGCGATGCAAAAGTTTAATGCCGAAAGCCTGAAGGTAAATTGGGGCGGAAGCGAGGGCGAAAAGCTCATCAAGCAGGCAGAGCGTCGTTTGGCTTTATCCAAAAAAGAGGGTGACGAAAGAGAAAGGCTTCAGGCTACCTACGATGCCGAGGACGCTGGCGTGGTTGATCCATTGGCAATCGCTAAGCTCCAGGAAGTGTATGTAAGAACTAACCAGGCGAAAGAGGCCGTAAAAGATAAAAAGAAAGAGGATAGAGAAGCCACAGCGGAAAGCAAAAAAGCAGCTAATCAGGCTGCGTCAGTTGCTCAAAAGCTGGCGAGTCTGAAGCAGCAATCAGAGTTAGTGGCTGACTCCACAAATGAAATGAGTCGCGCACAAGCTATCCTCACAGCTCAACAATCTTTAGGGAAAGGCGCTACACAAGCTGATATTCAGTTGGCAGGGGAATACGCGGCTAAAAGGTGGGACGAGGCTGCTGCAATTCGTGCGCAGGCCGCAGCACTGAAGCTGATACCAGAACAGGCTGAGAATGCTCGTTATAAACAGGATGTCTCTGACCTAAAAATTGCTTTACAGCAAAAGGCTATAACACAGAAACAACACGATGCGGCAGCCGTGCAGATGGAGCAACAGCATCAGGTGAATCTCGCCAAAATTCGGGCTAGCCAAAACGCCGGAGTAACCCCCTTGCAGGAAGCTCAAGGCGCAATAGATCCCGTACAGGCACTAGCCAACGAAAATGCCAAAAAGCTTGAGCTGATTAAACAATTCGAAACTGAGAAAGGAAAACTCACTCAGAATGGATTAATGCTAAGGAACGCGGCTAATACCGAATACGAGCAGCAGCGTATAGCGGCACAGTGGGAAATCTTCAAAGCACAAAGTGAATCGAACGAACTGTTAGGCACTGCGATCGAGTCTCTTAGTGGTGGGGCATCAAATGCCATTACTGGGCTGCTAAATGGAACCCAAAGCTTGAGTCAAGCATTTGCAAACCTTGGCACCTCTGTGCTTAATGGATTGGTTAGTAGCCTCGTAGAAATGGGAGTCCGCTGGGTTGAATCGGCTGTTATGGGGCAAGCAGCCCAGCAAACAGCTATTGCTTCTAACCAGGCAACAGCCGCAGCTGCTTTAGCCACATCTACCGCTACTGGCGTTGCAGCAGCTGCTGCTTTGCTCGCGGCTTACTCTCCTGCTGCTATGGCTGCCTCCGTTGCAACATCAGGTGGAGCAGCGGCAGCAGGGTTAGCTGGTTACACCACTGCAATGACGACATCTCAAGCCGTATCACTGGCAGGTATGCGCGAACATGGCGGCCCTGTTTCTGCCAGCAGTATGTATCGGGTAGGTGAGGGCGGTAAGCCTGAAATCTTCAAAGCCAGCAACGGCAGTCAGTACATGATCCCCGGGGACAATGGCTCCGTCCTCAGTAATCGGGAATTGAGCGGCTCATCAAGCGGCGGGGCCGCGATAAACCAGACAGTTCAGTTCACCATTAACACCACCAATGGCATTGACGATGCCACCATGCAAAAGATGGCCGCCATGATGAAACAGGTCAGCCTCAAGACAATGCAGGATGAGCAGCGCCCAGGCGGCATTCTTCGCAAATAACAGGATTTCCCCATGCCTCAAACTTTTCAATGGAGCCCACAAAAAGGGTTCACGGCTTCGCGCGCGCCAAATGTGGCAGTAGTGAATCTGGGTGACGGCTATGAACAGCGCCAGACAAAGGGCATCAATCCATTAATGGACAAATACACGCTGGAGTTTGTGGGCGTGGATGACAAGTGCGGCCGGCCAAACGTTGCTAAAGAAGCCGAAGCCTTTATCAAAGCGAGAATGGCTGTTGAGTCATTCTACTGGACGCCGTCTGATACCGGAATTCAGGCTTTATTTGTATGCCGATCGTGGTCGATGGTGAAAAATGGCAGCCACTATAAGCTGGCCGCTGATTTTGAGCAGGTGCCGCGATGAGGGATATCCCAGCAGAACTCATTATTGAAAGCACAGATGCCGGCGTCGGCGCCATGCTCGATCTGTTTGAGGTTGATCTCCAGGCGTTTGGCGGTGATGTAATCCGCTTCCATGCCGGCACCAACGGTTATTACGGCGACGTTATCTGGCAAGGCCGGCAATATTCAGCTTATCCGATAGCCGTTGAGGGGTTCGAATCAAAATCCGAAGGTACGTATTCGCGCCCGACGATGAAGGTCGCGAATATCTCCGGCCTGATTACCGGTATCAACCATGATTTCGACGATGCTTTGGGCGCGGTGGTGACTCGCCGCCAGGTACTGGTACAGCATCTTGACGCGGTCAACTTCCCAAACGGGAATGCAGATGCTGACAGCACAATGGAGGCCGTGTCGCGTTATGTCATTGAGGAAATGACCGAGGAAACGTTCGAAACGGTGACCTATAGCCTGGCAACGCCCGTTGACTGTGACAATGCTATTATCCCGGCACGCACTATCTTGGCGGACGTCTGTCAGTGGGTTTACCGCGGTGATGGTTGTGGCTATGACGGGCCGGCAGTAGCAGATGAGAAAGATAATCCAACCTCTGACCTGTCGAAAGATAAGTGTTCAAAACACCTGACCGGCTGTCGGCTACGATTTCCTAAACCTGAGCCTCTGCCATTTGGTGGCTTCCCTGGATCAGCGAAGGTGTCCTGATGATTGAAGATGAATGCCTGGCTTATGCAGCGCAGTCCTGTAACGAGGTCTGCGGCCTGATCATCGATGGCAGCCGGCTAATGCGCTGTGAAAACACGCATCCCGAGCCGGAGCGACACTTTCGGATAAGCGACACGGACTGGCTAAAAGCAGAAGCGGCGGGAGAAATCACCGCCGTTTTTCATTCTCATCCTGAACCAAAACTGGTTCTCTCAGGGGCTGACCGTCAGGCGCAGATCTCTTCCGGGCTGGACTGGTGGTTAGCCAGTGACAACCGCCTTCGCAAATTGCGCCCTGTATCGCATTTGCTGGGGCGCACCTTCGAGCATGGCGTGATGGACTGTTACACCCTGTTCAGGGACGCCTACCACCTCTGCGGCATCGATTTGCCTGACTTTGAGAGAACGAATGGTTGGTGGGTTCGCGGAGAGAACCTGTATGTCAAAAATATGGCGCTCAATGGGTTCTACGAGGTATCGCCGGCAGATATTCAGCCTGGTGATGTGATTATCCGCCGTGCATTTCCCGAGGCCGACCCGTGCCATGCCATGCTCTGGCTTGGTGACAATACGGTTCTCCATCACGAATTAGCCGGGCGACTCAGCCGCCGTGAGCCATACCGTCAAGCCTACATAAAGCTCACCCATTCCATCTGGAGGCATGAACAATGCTCATCTTTAGATTTGCGGGGAATCTTCGACGACATTTCCGCCAAATCACTTTAAATGTCGACACGCCATCACAAGGGTTACGGCTTCTCCTGGCGCAATGCCCAGCCTTTAAGCGTGACTTCTATAAAACAAAGATCCGTATGCGGGTAGATGGCTCGGATGTGGCTGCTGACACGCTTGAGTTTCACATGAACCGGCATCTTGGAAACGGTGCGACAGTCCTGTTTGTGCCAGTGATTGAGGGGGCTATCAGTGCAGTAGCAGCGGTGTGGATTATGGTGGCTGTCAGCGTCGCGTCAGTGGCTTACTCCCTCTATATGTCTTCAACCATGAAGACCAAGACATCTGCTGAATCCGCTGAAACGAACTCGCTGACCAATAACTCCTTTACGAGTGCCGAAAACCGTGTTGGTCAGGGCAGGCCAGTGCCATTGCTTCTTGGCGAGATGGTAGTGGGTTCAAACGTCATCTCCCTCGGTATCGATACATCAAACAACCAGGACTGGAACATTTCTATTAGCTAAGGTGAAAACATGGGCTCAGGCGGCGGCGGTGGCAGCACACCCAAACTTATTGACGACAACCTCAAATCAAAACAATTCCTCCGCGTTCTCGACCTCATTTCTGAAGGCCCAATCTATGGCCCGGTAGACCAGGTGCATCTCTCTTCTTTCATGCTGAACAAGACACCAGTAACGGATGCGCAGGGCAACGCGAGCATTAACGGCGTCAGTGTGGCATGGCGTCCTGGTACGGCAACGCAATCACCAATTAATGGCTTTTCAGCTATCGAAGCCACAACGATTGTTAATGCTGATGTCACACAGAATACGCCACTTGTGCGCACTGTTACTGATTCAGATGTTACCCGTGTGCGTATGAACATTGGTGTTTCAGGGCTGATGGAGCAAGACACGAAAGGCAATCAGAAAAATACATCTGTAACCATGGTGATCGAACTCAGAACAGGTAATAGCGCTTGGCAGACTGCCAAGTCAGTCACCATTACGGGGAAAATCTCCGGTGAATACCTCGAGGCGCATTTAATTGACGCGCCCGAGACGAAGCCTTTTGATATTCGCCTGCGTCGTGTCACCGCTGACAGTTCAAGTGACCTGCTAACCAATGGGACCGTCTGGAATAGCTATACAGAAATCACTGACGACAACCTCTCTTACCCGTATGCCGCTATTGCCGGCGCCGTGGTTGACCGGGACCAATATACCGACACACCGACCCGCACTTATCACTTACGCGGCCTGATTGTTGATGTGCCGGATAACTATGACCCAATAGCCCGCTCTTATACCGGTATCTGGACTGGCGGCTTCAAGTCAGCCTGGACAAATAACCCCGCCTGGATTTTCCGGGCTCTGGTAAAAAACACTCGCTACGGGCTGGCAAAGCGAGCTGGTTATATTGATGTCGATGATGGCAGCCTCTATGTGCTTTCGCAGTTCTGCGATCAGCTTGTCGATGATGGCTATGGTGGGCAGGAACCACGCTTTACCCTAAACGCTTACATCACTGAGCAGAAAAGTGCGCGGGATATTCTGGATAGCATCGCTGGGATGTTTCGCGGCATCGCGCTGTGGGATGGGATGCGCTTTTCTATCATGCTGGATAACCCACAAGATCCGGTTACCGCGGTCACGAATGCCAACGTGGTAGACGGCCTTTTCACCTATAGCTCCATGAAGCGCTCAGACCGCTATAACGCAGTGGTGGTCTCATGGACAGACCCAAATAACGGCTGGGAGCAGGTTAAAGAGTACGTCTCTGATGACGAGATGATTGACCGCTACGGCTACAACGAGACTACGCTGGAAGCGTTCGGCTGCACCTCCCGTGGACAGGCATTCCGTGCCGGCAAGTGGCTCATCGAGAGTGCGAAGCGTGAAACCAAGAAGGTGACGTTCCGTATGGCACGTGACGCGATTGGCTTCATTCCAGGCGACATCATTGAAGTGATGGATAACAACTACGCGGCCACACGATTAGGTGGGCGTATCGTCTCCCACAGCGGCGCCGTGATTACCGTTGATGCTGATGTATCTGACGTTGTTGGCGGTGGTGACACCATGTCTCTGATGGGGGCTGATGGGAAGTTCTCTAAGTTCACTATCGGCAGCGTAGCAGGCAGGGTTATCACCCTTCGCACCTCACCGGCATGGGTAAAAGACGGCACCATCTTTGTGATCTCAACAGGGGAGGTCGCCACCCGGCTTTTTCGTGTGATGGGGGTATCAGAGGACGATAACAACTCTGTTTACAGCATCTCAGCAACGCTTTATGACCCGAACAAGCAGGCGATTGTGGATGAAGGCGCGGTGTTTGAAATGCCAACCGACACACTGAATGGGTATCGCGTCCCAAACATCGAAAATCTGCGCATCATCAACACTAACAGTGAAACTGTCCAGGTTACTGCCACCTGGGAGACAGCAACGACAACACGCAAACTGATGTTTGAGCTCTACGTTTATAACAGCAGTGGCGCGGTGGTCGCTCAGTATGAAACTGACCAATTCCGATATGAATTCTACGGGCTGAATGCGGGCAGCTACACACTCGGCGTTCGCGGTCGCAATGAAAACGGCATGAAAGGAGCAGAAACCCAGGTCAGTCTGGTGATTGGTGCGCCGTCAGCCCCTTCATTTGTGCAATGGAATCCCGGGATCTTCTCTGCGGATATTGTTCCGGTAATGAACGTAACGGCAACTACCGATACCTCTTTTGAGTTTTGGTATACGGGAGAGACAGCAGTTACAAATATCGGAAATGTTGAGACTGAGGCTCAGTTTCTTGGGCGCGCCTCACAATGGACGCTGCATGGCTTAAAGGCTGACACAACGTACTACATGTATGTGCGGACCAAAAACGCGTTTGGGGTCTCTGCATTTGTAGAGGCATCGGGCAAAGCTTCAGCAGATATACCTGGCATGTTGGACTATATAGACGAAGCGGTCAGGAACTCTGAAGCATTTGATCGCCTCAGTGCTCAAATTGATACCAACCTGGATGCCGTTATAGAAAATGCGATCTCGAATGATGCTGACATTCAGCGCCGGCGTATAGAAAACGGAAAGAACAGAGCGCAATTTGTTCAGATAACCACGCTCATCGCTGACAACGATCATGCTTATGCCGAAAGATTTGAGCAGCTACAAGCCGACTCAGACCAAAACAGTGCAGTGGTTCAGCAGGTCTCTAGTGCTTACGCAGACTTGAGTGGGAAGCTGTCTGCTCAATGGGGCGTTAAGGTTCAAATTGATAGTAATGGCAATAAATATGTGGCGGGTATGCAGTTAGGCGTAGAAGGAAATGGGGGCGGAACGCAATCATACGCCCTGTTCAGTGCCGATAACTTTGCCATCTATAACACCAATAATGGCACTTACCAGTTAGCTTTTGCGGCTGTTAATGGGCAAACATTCTTGCGCTCTGCCTTTATCCAGGATGGGTCGATTGATAATGCAAAAATCGGCAACTTCATCCAATCAACAAACTATGTGGCCGGCACTACCGGCTGGAAGCTGGATAAAAGTGGGACATTTGAAATTAATGGTTCCATCGCCGGCCAAGGACGCAAAGTCATCACGGCAACACAAGAGCTGGTCTATGACGGCAATGGCGTGCTCCGTATGCGATCTGGCCTTTGGTAAGGGGGTAATTCATGGGCGCAGGCATTCAATGCTGGGACGCAACCGGGAAGTTGGTAGCTGATGTAGGGGACTATAACTGCCGGTTTATCGGTTCGATTAACGTGAGTATGCCGGGCAATACCCCAGTTGTAACGGCGGGATTTAATGGCATCACTGCAGCAGGCAGCTTTGCTGTTATCGTGTCTTCATCCACTACCATCAGAACACCAGGGACATTTACATGTCGGACATATGATGGAGGTATCAGACTGTTTTCACTATTAAAATCCGCAGCTGCGGCAACCTTGACTATTCATGTATACGGATTCTTATGAGCGGTGTTCAGATATGGAATTCAGCCGGTGCATTGGTCATCGACTCTGATTACTTCGGAACTTATTACCGGGATAACATCACCACTGGAGCAATAGTAGATCAGGGGTATTTTTCAATAAATTCCCCAATTGGTGATGGCACAGATATGGGTTTTCCTTCTTCTAGATATAGTCGTGATGCCAATCTTCAGTGGTTCAAATTTAACGAAGGCGCGAAGGTTTTTTTTGGGGATGACCCATACATGACCACCAATGCGGGACGCATAGCAAGAACAGGTTATGATGTACCACTTACTAGTGGTTACTGGGATGTTTATAATGGGGCTGGCCAACTTGTATGGTCTGTTGTCTCTGCTGCAAAAGTGCCAAGGGTGTTAGGTTTCTTTGATATTCCAGCCGGTGCTGCCTTAGATGGTGGTGTGTACTCTCAATATATAGGCCCAGATGCATGGATATTATCCAGCCATTGCCCTGGAAATTTGTCAACAGATGCCGACATGATAAGCGGCTATAGCGGCCTGATGTTTCGTTATAGTGGCGGTACGCTCCAATGCACATGGATAAACCAAAATCAATATTCCTGGGCAAGCACGCTTCAGAACTATGGCTTGCGTATCCCTTATGCCATTATACCTGTGCTTTCTTAATCTAATTCGCAGATCTTCACGATTGAATAATATCAACTCTAAACAAATTGCAGGCATGGTCGATAACCAATAAGATTAATATTAATACAGGGAGAGATTATGAAACCATATCTGGTTGCAATTGCCGCAATGTTACCACTACTGACTTACGCTAAAGACAATTCGTTATCTTATCCTCGACGGGCGGAAGCCTTGAGAATTGATGGTCACGTAAAAGTAATTTACGATGTAAATAATAAAGGTGTGGTAGAAAACATTCGGTTTATTGAGGCGTCGCCTAAGCATTCATTTGAAAAATCGATTAGAGAGCAGATGCGGCATTGGCATTTTAAAGCTAACGATGCAAAGCGTGATGTTCCACTGGATGTCACCTTCAAAGCTAACTAAACCAACTTATTTATAAAGAACCCGCTACGGCGGGTTTTTTATTGTCTGGAGAAAACTAATGGCATGGTATACCACCGGCACAATTGCCGTATCAGGAACAACCGTAACCGGCACCGGCACAAACTGGACGGATAACAAGCAGGGTATCGGTCCGGGGCAAGCACTGCTTATTCCTGGTGCCGGCACTGTGAAGATGTACGAAATTAAAAGCGTGGACAGTGCAACAAAGCTTACGCTGATGAGTAACGCGGGGACACTGGCTGCGGGGCAGGCATATGCCATTATGTCGTTCTACACAGATTCCGTGCCTGACTTCGCCCGGCGTCTGGCTGCGCAATTGAGCTACTACCAGAGCCAGATGGACGGATGGCAACAACTGCTGACCAGTACTGACAGCGTAACGCTCGTTGCTCCGGATGGAACCAGCGTCAGTATGTCATCAATTGCTAAGCTGACTGCAGACATGGCTGGGAAGGTTTCTAAGACCGCAGCCCTTGGAGTTACTGACCCTAATACGATCACTTCTACTGGCTGGTATCAGGTACTTAATACAGCGGCAAACGTACCATTAGCTGTCTATGCCGAGATGCAACACGTAGAAGTAAGTAGCACTGTAGCTGTGCAGATTTGGCATGCCACAACCGCCAACCGGGTTTTCACCCGCACAAGAACGGCCGCAAACACTTGGGGGGCATGGGCGGAAAGTTACAGCACGGCATCAAAGCCTTTGCTTGATGAACTGTCAGTGACTAATGCCGGAGACTTCAGGACGAAAATTGGATTAGGTTTGTCAGCCGCGCCCACATTTACAGCTCTGGAGCTGTCCGGGGCGACGCCATATATAGACTTCCACTATGGCAGTAGCACTGCTGATTATACAGCTCGCTTTATCCAGGATACCGCATATAGGGTTTCATGCACCCAACAGATAGGTGCAACAAAAGGCTTGGCTTGTAAGCCAGGGCTTAATGGGGCTTATAGTGGTACGGGGTTCAATGCTGAATGGAACACTAATAACGAGCTTTATTTTTGGGTGGATGCCTCACCTATCGGGAAATTTGTGGGCGCTACTTCGGATAAACGCCTGAAGAAAGATATCTCATATGAAATAGATATTAATCAGGATTTAGATGACGTCCTGAAGTTTCGCCCAGCTACATTTAAGTTCGCAGCCCGCGGTATTATGAGTGAGTCTGGGCCACAACGTGGCTTTATCGCCCAGGACGTGCAAGAAATCTATCCTGTGGCCGTCCAAGGGGGAATTGTAGAAGGGGAAGAGGATGCAGCGCCGGAGGATGTGACAAGGATGCTCAACCTCGATGCCATTGCATTGATTTCAAAATTGACCGGAGCAGTACAGGCACAACAAAAGCAAATCGATACTCTGACTGCCCGATTGGATGCCCTCAGCAATTCTTAAATCAATTTTCAAATCTTCCTGACCGCTGCGGCGGTTTTTTTATTTGGAGCGTTTATGACAATTATCAGCGGCGTGCTGATCGGGCCTAATGGCGTTCCGCGGGCGGGGGTGACCATTACCCTTATTGCAGAAAAGAACTCTTCCGCCGTACTCCGCCAGGCACCTTCCGTTTCGATGACTTCCGGTTCCGGTGAATACTCGCTTAATGTGAAGGTGGGTAAGCATAAGGTCATCATTACTGCACCAGGTAGGCCGCCAGAGCTTGCTGGGAGCATCACTGTTTATTCTGATTCACCCAATGGCTCGCTGAATGACTTCCTGCTGGCGCCTGATGAAAGCGAGCTCATGCCGGCCGTCATTCAAACCGTCACCGAGCTTTCCCAGCAGGCCCAGAAAAGTGCCACATCAACGGCAAATGATGCCGAACGCGCCGAGCAAGCAGCGAAGAAAGCGGAGGTGCTCGGGGATAACCAGTTTACCTTCACGTCATTGTCAGCCGGCTTGGCCGGCACGACCTCCGGACAGACATTCCGCATCGGGCAGGGGATCGGGAAAGGATTTCGTTATTACCTGAATAATGCCGGCTCAGCCTTAGAGGTTGCCAGCTCTGTGGGTGAGGATGCCATTAAGGCGCTGAGTGATGTGGTGCCGCAGGTAGCCAGTTACAGCGGCATCACGTCTATCTCTTCGGATGCCAGTGGCCGTGTGGCAGCCCGGATGCTGGATGACGGCACCACTAACCTGGCAGCACTGCTGTTAGGCAATCAGGTGAGTTTTACCGGAAAGCGGAACAGTGTGCAGTTCAGTAAGCGTGGTACTGGGGAGGTATTGGGGGAGTTGTTCGATAACGGCAGCTTCCAGATTGGGCAGACACTGACGTATTACGACAATATGCCGGGGATTGCACAAATCTGGTGTGACCGTCTCGGACAGGTTAACCGGATTGTCTATGACAATGGTGACATCAAGGAGGCCAGCAGCAGCGTCAAAAGCACGCTGGTAAATGGCGGCAGTCTGGCGGTTGAGCAGAACGGCAATATCGCGGTAGTGACGGTTGACGGCGATTACCAGACACTGACAACAGACGGCTTCAATACCTCACCGCAGAGCCTGATTGCAACAGATGGTAGTGAGTTTATCCGCTTTGCATCACGTGAAGGAAACAGCACCGGTGGGCTGCATATCAACCGGATCACCGCTGATGGCCTGAACCGTATTCGCCAGGGTAACGGCACGTTCTTCCACGGCGTCATCACGGGGCAATCCCTCTCTGTAGGTGGGGCGACCATTACACAGCCTGCGGTGACCACCACATCCCAATACCCTTATGGGTGCGTCTGCTTCAATGGCGGAACAGCATTCGATTCCAACTATACCGCTTCAAGCCTGGATGCCTCAGATTTGCTGTACCTGGTGCCCGCAGCCGAGAACTTTGGCAAGCGTGGCGGGCAGGAATCGGATTGCACCGGAGCCAGTGAGCGCATCTTTGAAAAGAGCGGGATGACCAGCATGGTTACGGCCACGGGCGCCAGCGGCACCCTGCTGGCGAACATATCAGCCGGCACCGCCTCCTTTACTGCAACAACGCTGATGATGCGGCGTGCTTACGAGGTATCGCGTTCATTGGGCATGACCTACGCCCCTTACCTGATGTTCATTCACGGTAATGCGGATGCCGTAGCCGGCACATCTGCCGAAGCATACAAAGGCATGGTGAAATCCCTGCGGGAATCCTATCAGGCTTACCTGCGCACTCTGATGGGTGACAGAACATTTGTCCTGAAAGTCTTTATCCAGCAATTCAGCAATGCCAGTGTACAGGCCGGGGCCACCGCTGCTGATGTGAATCTGGTAATCGGCAATGCCCAGTACGAGCTCTGCCGGGATGATGAGAATTTTATTATGACCGGAACCCAATATGCCCGGCCGTATGTCGATAAAGATCACCTGAGCAATTATGGCTACCGGACGGATGGAGAAGTATTTGGGAACGCTGTTGCTGAGTATCTCAACACAGGGAAAGAACTGGCACTCCGTCCGGGCAACATCACCCAGTCAGATGCAGAAGTCACCGTCCCATTGCTGGGAGGAGTAGGGAAGGCGGTGATAGACACTGACCGGGTTACTGACCCCGGCAATTATGGCTTTCGCCTCACGGGCGCCACGATAACCGGCGTCACGCTGGATGAAAACAATGTCGTGCATATAGCCAAGACCGGCACAGCAACCGGCATCAGTTATGCCTATATCGGCAACCGGAGTGCAAACCCCGGCCCCAAAACAGGCTCCCGAGGCTGCATCCATGACAGCACAAGCGAAACCTCACGCATCTCAAACCTACCTCTGTATAACGATCTGTTGGCCTTTTACCAGGCGCTCTAAGGAAAAAGCATGGCCGGAACAACTGAAGTAAAAGTTTTCAAAAACAAGGTATTCACTAATTTCATTGAGGGGGCGGATATTGCTTACCCTTTTGATATCAGCCAGCTACCAAGCGAGATTGGCGGCTGCATTCTCCAATGGGATGCCGATGAATCGGTTAGCAACTCCCTGACACGCAACCGGGTCGGCGCCGCAATGACCCTGGTTGGCGCACCGACAGTTGCTGGTAACTCAGCCACCTTCAGCGCCGGCAACTACATCAACACCGGTATCGACCTGGCGAACTACAACACCACGCCATTAACCATGATTGCGATTGTGGCTGAGAACCCAGGCGGCCAGGCGCCTTTACTGGGAAGTGTTCAATGGGCCGCACCGCAACGTATGCGGGGGCTGGATTCTTCGGCCTCGCAGTTCCGCGCCAAAACCCTTAACAGCAGTGGCGCCGCGCAATCCCCAGGCTTTAACCGCAGCATGGTCGCCGGGACTTCAGAGTTTCTAGTAGGCCGCTTTAACCCCGTCGCGCCAATGAGCACTGTCCTCACCAACATCAGAACCGGACAGACAGTGACATCAAACCATGCATTGCCAATGTATACGCTGCCGGCAGGGAAGATGGCTTACATTGGCGGTTCAGAAGACGGGGTGGCAAGCGGTACCAGTAACGTAACGGTCGTGCCGGTTAAGCTTCGGGCTGCGCTGATCTTTACCCGCATCCTGACCGATGATGAGGTGTCTCTGGTATACCGGTACTACAAAAATTATTACTCGCAGTTAAGCGTGCCGGTCAGTATTTGACACAGGGGAGATAAGGGGGAAATACGGCCGGGGGTGATGGGACGGATTTGGGACATGCAAAGGTTTGTGACCTTTCCCAAGCCTTTGCATCTTTATAACGATGCTGCCCTTTAAAATTGGATTGATACGCGAGCAAAATTACCGTCGTGTACAAAAATGCGTACAAAAAAATCTAGGTATTCAAATTAACCTAATAAAATCAAAAGAAAGCGATATTATGTGCGTAATCGTGAATGTAGAAGGTGGGCTGATGGGGTTCGTTTTTCACTGAGACTCTCTGTTTAGAAGCGTGGGCGCGGCTCCCCCTATGGTAAACCATAATCGGGCCTGTCTGAAGGTGCCGTGCTCTCCACGGTTTTCCCCGGCGGTCATCTTTCCTTCATGTCGCTGTTTTTTAATGGGGCGGGGGCTTCCAGGCGGCCTGCCGGCGACTGAACTATACTGGTACGCTGTTGTTTACAGTTGATAAAATCGAGGGATTAATGGAAGCGATTCAGAATATTAATTATTTTAAGCTGTTTCTGTCGTTACCATTCTGGACGGACATCGCCATTGTGATTGGCGTGACGATGGTGACGTATTGGGTAATTACCAAGGCCATCGGCTTTCTGCATAAAAAAATGTTGGTCTGGGCCAATGAGAAACAGAACAACGCCAACCTCCTTATTTCGGAAGTGATCGGCAAAACCAAACGGATATTGATCCTGTTTGCTGCTTTCCTGTTCAGCCTGCGGTTCGTGGGGCTGTCAGACCGGTTATACAGCACCATTTCCCACGCCTGGTTCCTGGTGCTGGCGGTACAGATCGCCATCTGGATAGATCAGGGCGTGCAGTCATGGCTGAAAAAACTGCTCTATACGCCAGGGTCACGGCGTAACCCGGTGACGCTGGTGATCCTGGGGGTGATTTTACGGGTGCTGGTCTGGTCCGTGATGATGCTGTCGATTCTGTCGAACGCGGGCGTGGATATTACCGCCTTTATGGCCAGCCTTGGGGTTGGGGGTATTGCCATCGCGCTGGCGGTGCAGACCGTGTTAAGTGACATGTTCGCCTCGCTGTCGATCGGCATTGACAAACCCTTTGAGATCGGCGATTTCGTGGTGTTTAAAGACATTTCCGGCACCATCGAGCACATCGGCCTGAAAACCACCCGCATCCGCAGCCTGAGCGGCGAACAGATCGTCTGCGCCAATACCATTCTGCTTCAGCAGACCATCCATAATTACAAACGGATGCAGACGCGCCGCATCGTGTTTACCTTTGGTCTGTCCAACGACACGCCGCCCAATCAATTGCGCAAGATTGGCGGTATCGTGAAAAATATCATCAACGACGTCGGGAATACCCGGTTTGACCGCGCCCATTTCTCCGCCTTCGGCCAGGACCGGCTGTTATTTGAAGTGGTCCATATCGTGAATTCGGCGGACTATAATACATACATGGATATCCAGCAGGAGATTAATATCCGTATTATGGAAGAGCTGGATAAAATTAATGTTCGCCTGGCGCTGCCGAGCCAGATTGTGTACCCGCAGGATCTGGAAGAGACGGGCAGGGCAGCATAATCCGGCAGGCCCGGCTGTTATCATCGATTACAGGGGGAACCATGGATGAAGCACTGTTTGAGCGCGCATTAACATTACTGACCCCGGCACCGCAGAGCGGTGACCGGGTATTGCTGGTTACCGTACCCACCGGTACCCCGCCGGAGAGCCATCAGCTGGTGGTGCGCATCACCGGGCTGAACGCCGGCCACTATGTGGGCGAAGTGGTGGAAACCGATGTAATTGAACCCCCCGCCCAGCCCGGAAAATACCGCCCCGGCGAAGAGGTGATCTTCCTGCGGGAGCACGTGCAGGGGCGGGTAGGCTAGGGCATCTTTAGCGGTGGGTTTTACGTTTAATATACCGCGGCCTGCCCTTGGTCTCGATATAGATGCGGCCGATGTACTCACCCAGCACGCCGATGCCAATCAGCTGAATGCCGCCCAGGAACAGGATGGCGGTCATCAGGGATGGGTAGCCCGGCACCGGGTTGCCCCAGATCAGCTTGTCTACCACCATCCATAACGCATAGATAAACGCCAGCGCAGCGACGCCCAGCCCCAGATAAGTCCAGACCCGCAGCGGGAAGGTTGAAAAACTGGTGATGCCCTCCAGCGCCAGGTTCCACAGTTTCCAGCCATTGAATTTTGTGGTGCCGGCCACCCGTTCCGCGCGGGCATACTCCACCACGGCGATCTGACCGCCCACAAAGGAAAGCACACCTTTCATAAACAGGTTGCGTTCCGGCAGCATAAGAATGTTATCGACGATTTCCCGCGACATCAGCCGGAAATCCCCGACGTTCTCTTCAATTTTTGGCGTACTGATTTTGTTGTGCAGCGTATAGAACCACTCCGCCGTCTTGCGTTTGAGACGCCCATCCGTGGAGCGGTCAACCCGCTTCGCCAGCACCACATCCGCCCCGGCCTGCCAGGCGGCAACCAGTTGCGGCACGACCTCGATCGGGTCTTGCAGGTCAACATCCATCGGGATCACGGCCTCGCCGGTGGCATGCTCCAGCCCGGCAAACAGCGCCGGTTCTTTGCCGAAGTTGCGGGTAAAATTCACCAGCGTGACCAGCGGGTCGGCCTGCGCCAGCGCGGCGGCAATCTCCGGCGTGCGGTCTTTGCTGCCGTCATTGATAAAGACGATCTCAACCTGCCACGCCTGTAATGGCGCGTAGTCACGTACTGCCCGGTAGAACAGGGGAAGGGCCGCTTCCTCATTAAAGACCGGGACCACCAGGGAAATCTTCATCGGGCATCCTTAGCCTTGAAGACAAAAAAGCGCGAATAGAAAAAACCGACAATCAAACTGACGGCGGAGAAGGTCACCAGCGTAAACAGTGCCGGCAGGCCACTGACTTCGGCGACCCAGCCCACACTCACCGACAAGGCGCCCATAAACAGCACATAGAACATGTAACGGATGGTGGTGGCATCGCTTTTGAACGTGACTTTGGCGTTCACAAAGAAGGAGAAGGTCACCGCCACGCAGAACGCGCCAAAGTTCGACAGCGCCTGATCGGCCCCGGCCGCGTAGTAGAGCAGGGCGAAGGTCACCCAGTGGATCAGGGTGTTGATGACCCCCACCAGGGCATATTTGGTAAACAGTTTAATCATCGGAAAGCACCGGCTGAAAAAAGTGGCCGAAGTGTAGCATTATCAATGGAAATTATCAGCAGGTGTAAGGTCTTGTAACGGCACCCCCGGCGCAGATGTAAACCGGTTCGCTGACGGCCGCCAACTCCGTTACACTGTGCAGATTTGCTGCCAACCGGCTTTTAATAATGCGCCTGGATAAAAAGATCTCCCCGTTTGAACATCTGATTTACCGCCGTTACCGGGTAATGCATGGCCTGCGGATTGCGTTGGCCTTTGTGCTGACCTTTTTGATTGTGCGCCTGCTGGCGATCCCGGAGGGGACCTGGCCGTTGATCACCTTGGTGGTGGTGATGGGGCCGATCTCCTTTTGGGGTAACGTGCAGCCGCGCGCCCTGCAACGCATCGCGGGAACGGTGTTTGGCTCTGTCTCCGGGTTGATTGCGCTGTGGCTGGAGCTCTATTCCCTGCCGCTGATGCTGGCCTGGAGCCTGGTGGTGATGTTTGTGTGCGGCTACCTGACGCTGGGCAAACGCCCCTATATGGCGCTGCTGATCGGCATCACGCTGGCGGTGGTCTGCGGCAGCGCCACCGGTGATATGAAAACCGCGCTGTGGCGCAGCGGTGATGTCATTTTTGGTTCGGTGCTGGCGTTACTGTTTACCAGCATCTATCCACAGCGGGCCTTCATTCACTGGCGGCTGCAGATGGCCGATGGCCTGGCCACGCTGCACCAGATTTACAGCGCCTACCAGTCGCCTAATATCGTGGAACGGCCGCATCTCGAAGGTAAACTGAAAGGCATCCTGACGCAGGTGGTGAAAATCCGCACGTTGATTGCGCCCGCCAGCAAGGAGAGCGGCATTCAGAAAGAGGTGTTTGAGGCGATCCAGACGTTAACCCGCAACCTGGTCTGCACGCTGGAGTTGCAGGTGGACGCCTACTGGGCCTCGCGCGAAAGCCATTTTATTATGCTTAACGCGCGTACTTTGCGCAGTGCCCAATTGCTGACGCTGCACTCCATGGAGACGCTGGCAGACATCCTGCGCAACGGTTCACCGGAGCGCGAGCGCGGTTTCCCACGGGAGATGGAAGAGATCGCAAGCGAGCTGAAAGCGCTGTTGCATGAGATGAGCGCCGGCAAAAATCTGGAAGCCCCGATCTACGGCTACCTCTGGCTGAGCCTGGAGATGACCAAGCAGCTGAAAGAGCTGGGTGATCTGGTGGCGATGGCGATGCGCAGGTAGGCCGGCAGGGCGCGGTGTTGTTCATGCGCCAAAGCAGGTAAGATAGAGAAATCAGGGCTATCTCTGACCCCGGCGACAAGGTATGGTTGTCTACAGCGCGTCAGTGAATGAATTTGTGTAAAACTTAAGCAAAGGTGTAAAAATGGATAATGCAAACAAGCAAAGTTTCCAGGATGTGCTGGAGTTCGTTCGTCTGTTCCGTCGTAAGAACAAGCTTCAGCGCGAAATTGTTGATAACGAGAAAAAAATCCGCGACAACCAGAAACGTGTTTTGCTGCTGGACAACCTGAGTGACTACATCAAACCGGGCATGAGCATCGAAGAGATTCAGGCGATTATCGCCAACATGCGCGGTGACTATGAAGATCGTGTTGATGATTACATCATCAAAAACGCGGACCTCTCCAAAGAGCGCCGTGAGATCTCCAAAAAACTGAAAGCGATGGGTGAAGTCAAAGCGCTGGCTGTGAAATAATCGCCTCTCTTTCTGAAATAACCGGGCCATGCGCCCGGTTTTTTTATGCCTGCTATCCCGCCTTTTCTGCAGGTAACTGCCGTCCTCCGACCCCCGGAAACCTCCTAATTTACCGGCCGCCAACGCGGAATAATTCCCCCACGTGATAAATTGACCAGGCAATACACAACACTAAAAACGCATAAAAAGAAGAGTGAGGATTGCCATGGGAAACGATTTTCATCACCTGTTGCTGGGCGATCTGGCCCTGCAGCAGGGCGGGGTGCTGGCGCAGGCCTCCCTGGCCTACCAGACGTTCGGCGAACTGAACGCCGCCGGTGACAACGCCATTTTGCTGCTCAGTACCTATTCAAACGGCCACCTCTCCTACCTCCCGCTGATAGGGGAGGATCGGGTACTCGACCCGGGCCGTTACTTTATCGTGCTGGTCAATCTGTTTGGTAACGGCCTCTCTACGTCACCCAGCAACAGCCTGAGCCAGCCGGGGCGACGCTTTCCCCGGGTCTCGATCGCAGACAACGTGCACGCCCAGTTTTTGCTGCTGCGTGAGCATCTCGGCGTGCAGCAGCTGGCGCTGGTGGGGGGCTGGTCTCTGGGGGCGATGCTGGCCTGGCACTGGGCGGCGGCGTATCCGCACTATGTGAAACGGCTGCTGGTGATCTGCGGTACCGCGCGTTGCAGCCCGCTCTGCCGGGTATTTCTCAATAACATGCGCAGCGCGCTGCTGAGTGACAGCGCCTTTGCCAATGGTGATTACCTGATCCCGCCGTTGCGCGGACTGGCCGCCTTTGGCCGCACCTATGCCGGCTGGGCCTATTCCGCCGCTTTTTTCCGCGATGAGCTGTTCCGCCGGATGGGCTATAACAGCCTGGAAGCCCTGCTTTTTGCCTGGGAACGCAATCACCAGCAGCAGGATGCCAACGACCTGCTGACCCTGCTGGAGACCTGGCACCATGCTGATGTCAGCCTCGACCCCCGGCTGAAGGGCGAGTTCGCCGACATTCTGTCGCGCATTACCGCCGATGCCATCATTATGCCGTGCGATACCGATAACTACTTTACGGTGGCGGAGGCGCGCATTGAGTGTGACCTGCTGCCGCGTGGCGAATGGCGGCCGCTGGTTTCCCCCTATGGCCATTGTGCCGGGCTGCCGGGCCGCTTTGAGGCGGAGAGTGAATTCATTGAGCGGGCGATGAAAGATCTGCTGCAACGCGGGTAATTTGACCGCAAGGGGCGGGATGCGGCGGCCGGTTGCGGCGGGTAGTCTGGATCGGGTAACGTAACCTGAGCAGGAGATCCTTATGACGATGCCTTATGCCACAGTAAACGATCCGCGCTGGACGCAGGTACTGGCGCGTGACAAACAGGCCGATGGCCGCTTTGTGTATGCGGTGCGTACCACCGGTATTTATTGCCGCCCCTCATGCCCGTCACGCCGGGCGCGCCCGGAGAATGTGCTGTTCTTTGCCACGGTTGAGGATGCCGCCGCCGCCGGGTACCGCGCCTGCCAACGCTGCCGCCCGGACGGCGACTCAGACCAGCAGCTGTGGGCGGCACGCATCACCGCAGCCTGCCGCCGGCTGGAACACGCAGAAACCGAACCCACGCTGCACCAGCTGGCGGCACAGGCCGGGGTCAGCCCATGGCACTTCCACCGGCGCTTCCGGGCGCTGACCGGCTTCACCCCGCGCGCTTACGCCGCCGCCCGGCGCGGCCAGCGGGTCCGGGATGCCTTGCCGCAGGCCGGCAGCGTCACTGACGCGCTGTATGGCGCGGGGTACGGCTCCAGCGGCCGCTTTTATGCCGCCTCAGAGGCGCAGCTCGGCATGTCGCCCGGGCAGTTCCGCCGGGGTGGGCAGGGCGAGCGGCTGTGGTTTGCGGTGGGCGAATGCACCCTCGGTTCGGTGCTGGTGGCCCAGAGCGCGCGCGGCGTGTGTGCCATCCTGCTGGGGGACAACCCGCAGGCGCTGGTTCAGCAGATGGAAGCCTGTTTCCCGCAGGCGGAATTCTGTGGGGCGGACCACGGTTTCGAGCAGGGCGTGGCGCAGGTGATTGGTTTGATTGACCACCCGCAGGCCGGGCTGGCGTTGCCGCTGGACATCCGCGGCACCCTGTTCCAACAACGCGTCTGGCAGGCGTTGCGCGCCATTCCGCCCGGCAGCACCCTGAGCTACCGGGAGATTGCGGAGCGCATCGGTGCGCCGTCAGCTGTACGGGCGGTGGCCGGGGCCTGCGCTGCCAACCGGCTGGCCGTGGCGATCCCCTGCCACCGGGTGGTAAAGCACGACGGCACGCTCTCCGGCTACCGCTGGGGCGTGGAGCGTAAACGGGCGCTGCTGCTGAAAGAGCGCGCCGCAGACGACGAGGAGCGGGCAACCGATGCAGACGATCACGCCGGATCTGTTTGAGAATCCGGCCGACCCGTGGAATGAGCGGATTGGCAGCGGCACGATGCTGTTGCACGGCTTTGTGCTGGCACAGGAGGCGCTGCTGCTGGCGGCGTTACGCGGCGTGATCGCCGAAGCGCCGTTCCGCCGGATGCAGACCCCCGGCGGCCGTGCCATGTCCGTTGCCACCACCAGCTGCGGCCGGCTGGGCTGGATGACCGACCGGCGCGGTTACCGCTATGTCACCGCCGATCCGCTGCGCGATCAGGCGCCGTGGCCCACCATGCCGCCGCTTTTGGCAACGCTGGCTGAACAGGCGGCGGCGCTGGCGGGTTTCCCGGCGTTTCGCCCCGACTCTTGCCTGATTAACCGTTATGTCCCCGGGGCGAAAATGTCCCTGCATCAGGACAAGGATGAAGCTGATTTCAGCCAGCCGATTGTCTCCGTGTCGCTGGGGCTGCCGGCGGTGTTCCAGTTTGGCGGGCTGGCGCGCAGTGACAAAGCGCAGCGCTACCTGCTGACCCACGGCGATGTGGTGGTGTGGGGCGGCCCCGACCGGCTGCGTTTCCATGGCGTGCTGCCGGTCAAACCGGGCGAGCACCCGCGTATGGGCGCGCAGCGCATTAATCTGACCTTCCGGGTCGCAGGCTGACGCCCCGGCGGCCATACAGTATGCTTAATAACCATACCGCACGCGCTATAAGGGGGATTTATGCACACCACTGACACCACCGCAGTCATTGTGCGTCCGCTGACCCACACCGATTACCCCGGCTGGTGGCCGTTGTGGAACGGCTACCTGCACTTTTACCAGCAGCCGCTGAGTGAACATGTCACGCTGCTGACTTTCGAGCGCCTGTGCATTGGCGAGCGGCTGGCCGGGCTGGTGGCCGAAGCACCGGACGGCACGCTGCTTGGCCTGGCGCATCTGGTTTTCCATCCTTCAAGCTGGAGCGAGCACGGCTACTGCTATCTGGAAGATCTCTATGTCAGTGAGGCCGCACGCGGGCAGGGCATTGCCCACCGGCTGTTTGAGGCGGTATATCAACTGGCGGACGAAAAACAGTGTGACCGCGTCTATTGGGCCACGCACGAAACCAACTCCCGCGCCCGTGCGCTCTATGATCAGCTGGGCGAGCGCACCGCCTTCCTCACTTACCGTCGCTGGTAAGCTTCCTCTTTCGTTACCCGGTTTCAGCCGCCTGCGGGCGGCTTTTTTGCGTGCTTTCCCTGCTAAGTTATAAGATTTTCTTATTTGATTGCGGGCTAAGCAAAGTAATTGATCTGAATATGTAAAAGTGTGAACTGTGACTCTATGTATCGAAAAGTATGCTTTTGTAAATAAAAACGCACAGTTGTTACTTGCAGATTACTCTTATGCAGTACCTTTCACTGGGATGTTAGTAAATATCTCCGTTATCGCGACGCGGTAACGGCGGATCGGGCGGTTCCGCCTGCCCCGGCATCCGCACACAAGGACAGTGTACACCTCAAGAATGGTTGAAATTTCTGATGAGTTTTTCCCAGGTTATCGGGCAACCGGGCGACGTGATCACGACTTGCCCCCCAACAGAGAGATACATGCCGTGACGATACTGACACCCCTCCTGGCCAAAAACCGCAGCTGGGCCATGAAGCAGCAGCAGAGCGATCCTGACTACTTTATCCAGACGGCGCGCCCGCAACAGCCGCACTCGCTGTGGATCGGCTGTTCAGACAGCCGGGTGCCGGCCGAAGTGCTGACCGGTTCCCATCCGGGTGAGTTATTCGTCCACCGCAATATCGCCAACATGGTGATGGAGGAGGATGACAACCTGATGAGCGTGCTGCAATACGCGCTGGAGTACCTGAAAGTCTCCGGCATTGTGTTGTGCGGGCATTACGGCTGCGGCGGGGTACAGGCGGCCAGCATGTTGCCGGATATGCCGCTGGCGCAGGAGGAGAGCGCGCTGGCACGGCGGATGCGTACCCTGCGCCGTTCGTTGGGCGACGCACTCGCGGAGCAGGGCCACCCGGATGAAAATGCGCGGCAGAACGCGCTGGTGGAAGCGCATGTGCGCCGCCAGTTCGTTCACCTGACCGAATGCTGGCCGGTGCGGCTCGCCTGGCAGCAGCAAAAACCGCTGGAGGTCTACGGTTGCGTGTATGACCTGCACAGCGGCCACCTGAAAAAACTGGTTGAACAACGCAGTATGGAGGCCCGCGATGAGTGACTCGACCCTGACCCAGACCCCGGCCGGTGCTTCGACGCTGCGCCATGATATTCCGGCCGGGCTGGTGGTGTTTCTGGTGGCGTTGCCGCTCTGCCTCGGCATTGCCCAGGCCAGCGGCCTGCCGCCGTTCGTCGGGTTGTTGACCGGCGTCATCGGCGGGCTGGTGGTGACGGTATTCAGCCCATCCCGCTTTGCCGTCAGCGGCCCGGCGGCCGGGCTGGTGACGATTGTCACCGCCGCAATGGAGACGCTGGGCAGTTTTCCGGCATTGCTGTTCGCGCTGATCCTGGCCGGGATGTTACAGATTATGCTCGGTATCGCCCGCGCCGGGCGCTTTATCACGCTTATCCCCGGGACGGTGATCCAGGGGATGCTGGTGGCGATCGGGCTGTTGCTGATTGTGCAGCAGATCCCGGTGGCGATGGGCCTGCCGGAGGGGCAGGGGCTGGGCGCGCTGGCCAGTGGTGCAGCGGTGCTTTCCGCACCGGCGCTGATCATCGCGCTGGTGGCGCTGTTGATTATGTGGCTGTGGACCACCGCGCCGTTCCGGCGCATCCCGCTGCTGGCCTACATTCCCGGCCCGCTGGTGGCCGTGCTGTGGGGCAGCCTGGCGGTGGTATTTGGCGAGCGGTGGTTGCCGGAGGGCGTGATGCCGCGCATCTCCCTGCCGGCGTTCAATAGCCTGAGCGAGTTGACTGCCCAGCTGGAGCGGCCGGACTGGCAGGCGTGGCAAAACCCGGCGGTGTATATGGTGGCCGTCACTCTGGCGCTGGTGGCCAGCCTGGAAACCCTGCTGAGCCAGGAGGCGCTGAAGAAGCTGAAAGAGCAGGTCCCGGTACCGTCGCCGGACAAAGAGATGCGCGCGCAGGGGATCGGCAACGCCCTGAGCGGTTTTTTGGGCGGTTTGCCGATCACTGCCGTGATTGTGCGCAGTTCGGTGAATGTGAACACCGGCGCGCGCAGCAAAGCCTCGATCCTGCTGCACGGCGTGCTGCTGTTGCTGTGCGGGCTGTTTTTCAGCGACATGCTGAACACCATCCCGCTGGCAGCGTTGGCGGCGGTGTTGCTCTATACCGGGTATAAACTGGCCTCCCCCGCGCTATGGCTGATGCAATGGAAGCAGGGCTGGCCGCAGTTTCTCCCGTTCGTCACCACGGTGGCCGGGATCATGCTGTTCGGGATGCTGGCCGGCATCGGGCTGGGGCTGCTGGCGCAGTTGCTGTGCAGCACCTATAAAAGCCATGTAAACGCGCTGCAACTCTCCAGCTATGACGACCACTACGTGGTGCGCATTCACCAGAACCTGACCTTCCTGCATAACCCGCGGCTGCACAGCCTGCTGGCGGAGATCCCGGACAACAGCGTGGTGATGGTGGAGAGTGAAAACGCCCATTACATCGACCCGGACGTCAAAGCGCTGCTCAACGAATTCCGCGAGAAAGCCCCGACCCGCAACATAAAGCTTGACCGCTGGCCGGCGTAACCTTGCTCTATTCTGCGATGCCGTTTCCTTGTCAGGAAGCGGCATCCTTTTTACTGCGTGGGATAGGTGAGGGTGCCCCATTTACTGTTGCTGCGTGCCGCATCGGCCATGATTTCGTCCATGGACTCATTCAGCATCCAGAGGCATTGTTGCGTGTTTTGATAGGCCGTCTTTTCCAGCCCCTGTTTTGTCTGCCGGTAATAACGGATAACCGAGGCTTTGGTGTGATCCATGGCACTCGGTATTCCGCAGACAGTGTAGGTATCAAAGTGCTGGATAATGCGGGGATTGTCGCCGCTGTAGGCATCAATCACCATTAACGCCTCAAGCATCAGCGCTGGAGCTTTCATTAAGGCAATACTGGCAGCGATGTGAAATTCCACTAATTGCTCATAACTCAATACCGGCCCGGTGATAAACACCGCATCAGGCAGTGCTTTAATCGCCCCGGGTTCAGCCTGCGTTAATTGCGTGATATAGGTTGGCCAGCTATCAGGGACAGCTGTAGCGGGTTCCGGGTAGAAGCGGGTGCCCCATTTTATGCCCCCGTGCTGCTCCTCCTCGTTAAATGCTTCCATGGTTTTACTCATTAACCATAAACAGTGTTGACTGTTTTTGTATTTGCTGTTTTTCAGCACCTGTGTTGCTTTTTGGTAATAGCGGAAGGCAGAGGGCTTATCATAATAAAAACCCACTGATAGCGTGCACATGCTGTCAGTATTGAATCGTTGAATAAGTGCAGTATGCTTCCCGGCCTGGTGATGATCAATGATGCTTAGCGCGTCGAGCGTTTGCGGCGTTGCCTTAATTAACGCGAGCCTTAAGGCATGATTCAGTTGTGAAGTATGGTCACCATCCAGTGTCAGCCCAAATGCGAACACTTTTTCCGGCAGCGTTTTTAACGTCTCCGGGTCGCCGCGGGTCACCTGTTCAATCAGTGCCGGCCAGTTATCCGGCACCTGGGTGCCGGGTGCTGTCACGTAATATTTTTCGGTTCCCCATGCGATCCCGCCGTGCGTGTCATCCACGTTAAGGTCGTTCATCGCTGTCTCCATAATATGCAAACAGCGTTGGCTGTTTTTATGGGAACTGGCGCTTAATACCCGCGTCGCCTGCTGGTAATAACGGGTAATTGACGCTTTGTCGTAATAACGCACCTGCGGCAAACGGCATACCGCGTGGGTCGTAAAGGAACGCATAAATGCATTGTCTTCACTGATGCTAAAAAGGTCTATATCACTCAGGGCATCAAGCGTAGCGGCAGGCGACTTCACTAAGGCCAGTGTCAGCGCACGGTTAAGTTCATTTTTATGCCCCTTATCCAGTGTTGGCCTTAACGGAAATAATTGAATATCCAGGGTTTGTAAGGTGCCGGGGCTGGCATAGGTTACGCGATCAATCAATACCGGCCAGTTTACCGGCGGGTAGTCAGGTTCAGCGAAAGCCAGGGCTGGCAGAAGCAGGGGGGTGAATAACCAAGATTTCATCGCACCACCTCCAGCATCCTGTCATCAGACTCCCAGATAGCCTCTCTTATATTACGCTTCAAAATGATACATCCCTCAGAAGCCCAGCCTGCCGGTGGCTGTCTTCTTTCACCATGAATGCGGAATGCCGAGCGGCCGAAGCTCTCGCCAGGTTTTTGTTGTTCTAAAATGATGGTTAACGGCCCCTTTTATTCAGAAACCCCAATAATTTTGTACCGCCCCTGCGGCAGCGGCCCCAGCCCTTTTACCTGCTGGCGGTCGGGGTTGTTTTTATTGGTCATGCGCCCGGCGTAGCCTTTACCCATGTAGCGGCTGTTATGATAAATCTCGCCGCTTCTCTGATGATAAATCCATGTCATATTACGCTCCTTTAGGCTGTGTGACGCATTTTTGAGATATGCGGTTAAGGTGTTCCAGACGCGATGTTACGCCTGCGCTAAATAAATAAAATCGGCAAATCGTGCGAAGAGAAAAAATAGGATTTTTATTATCTGGAGTGGGTTTTTTACTATTACATTTTGCCGTTACTGTTTTCCGTAACGTTATTTTTTGGAAATTAAAAGGTGAGATGATTAATAAAAGTGGCCGCTTTATTTATCTCCTGTAAGTATTTATCACCCCGCACCGCCAACGCTGCCCGCGCGTATAGCAGAGAATTTTCCGCGCGGGATATTTCGTTGCCCTGATGACCATTTAATTTCCATTGATTAGCCTGCGTCACAAAATGGGTAAAAAGTAGCCGCATGTGTCACTAACTGTGATTGCTTTCACATCAATCTGCGTGCGCCCTAAGTATAAAAACGCCAATTCAACAAAAACGAAACGGCGGTTCAATATGAAGATGCACGATGTGCAGCCCGGCCCGGCGGAACGCCCGATTTATGTGCGGCACCTGTTGGCGTATGGCGGCGGAAACCTGTTGGGCAGTGGGGCGCTGGCGATTGCCGGGGCCTGGCTGCTCTATTTCTACACCACCTTTTGCGGGCTGACGCTGCTGGAAGCGTCGGCGATTTTCTCAGTCGCCAGCATCATTGACGCCATCAGTAATCCGCTGATGGGCTACCTCACCGACAACTTCGGCCATACCCGGCTCGGCAAGGTATTCGGCCGCCGCCGCTTCTTCCTGCTGATTGGCGCGCCGCTGATGCTGTTCTACCCGCTGCTGTGGGTCGAGGGCTTCGGCTTCTGGTACTACCTCTCGACCTACGTGATTTTTGAGCTGATCTACACCTCGGTGATGGTGCCCTATGAAACGCTGGCCACCGAGATGACCACCCACTTCGCGGTGCGCTCGAAACTCACCGGTTATAAAGCGATTTTCGGCAAAATGGCCAACTTCCTGGCCGCGTTTATCCCCGGCCAGTTCATCCTGATCTACGGCAAAGCGTCGGCGCAACCGTTCTTCTATACCGGCCTGACCTACGGCGCGATCCTGTTTATCGCCATCGGCCTGCTCTACCTTTCCAGCTGGGAGCGCGATGTGAAAGAGCTGCGCCCGCTGGATCTGCATAAAAAGAGCCTCGCGCAGACCATGCTGTCTCTGGTGCGCGACATGATCTCCACCTTCCACCTGCGGGTGTTCCGTAAGCACCTCGGCATGTACCTGTTCGGTTTCGGCGCGGAGTGGCTGTTCGCGTCAGTGTTCACTTACTTTGTGATTTTCGTGTTGCAGTATGACCCGGCGATGGTGGCCGGGCTGAACAGCCTGAACTCCATCCTGCAACTCTTCTCCACCGCGCTGTTTATCGCGCTGTGCGTGAAAAAGGGCTTCAGCAAACCCTACATCCTGGCGCTGGGCATCGTGGTGTTCTCGGTGAGTTGTTACACGCTGCTCTACTTTATGCACCTGCCGGCGGCCTACGCCACGGCGGTGATGCTCGGCATCACGGTGGTGTTCGGCATCGGCACCGGCGGCGTCTATTACATCCCCTGGACGGTCTACACCTTCCTGGCCGATGTGGATGAAGCCTTTACCGGCCGCCGCCGCGAAGGCATCTACGCCGGGGCGATGACCTTCTCCGGCAAGCTGATGCGCTCGGTGATTGTGTTCGTGATGGGCGCCATCCTCAGCTACTACGGCTTCCAGTCCAAATCCCATACCCAGCCGGAAAGCGCTGTGATGGCGATTGCGCTGGTGTTCGGCATCGGCGTCATCGCACTGGCACTGGTGGCGATGGCGTTCAGCAAGCAGATGAAACTCAACCGTGAAACCCACCTGGTGGTGCTCAATGAGGTGGCGCGGATTAAACAGGGCGGCCGCATCGCGGATGTCACCCCTGCAACGCGCGCGGTGATGGAGAACCTGATCGGCTACCGCTATGAGGAGTGCTGGGGCAACAGCGCCGTCTGCCGGAAAATGCTCAGGGTTTCACCGGCCAAACCCGCAGAGGTGCCGCCGCTGCACCCTTAACCGCAGAACGGTGCACGGGCGAAATTTCTGATGCACCTCAAAAAAAATGAAACGATGTTTTATTTTAATTTGTCGCCCCTTTTTATTTGCGTTAGGATGCGTGACAACTAAGCGGCCCCGCGGGGGCGGCGGCACAACGAGGGAATTATGATGAGTCTTGATACGTCTTCTCAGCAGAACTTTTCGCTGCAAAGCTTCTCCTTGCAAAACAAGGTGGCGCTGGTCACCGGCTGTGACACCGGGCTGGGGCAGGGCATGGCGCTCGGCCTGGCGCAGGCCGGGTGTGACATTATCGGCGTGAACATTGTGGAACCAACCGAGACCGGGCAGCAGGTCACGGCGCTTGGCCGCCGCTTCCTCAGCCTTACCGGTGATTTGCGTGACACCAGCATCATTCCCGATCTGGTGAGCCGTGCGGTGGCGGAGTTCGGCCGCATCGACGTGCTGGTCAACAACGCCGGCATCATCCGCCGCGAAGATGCGCTGTCATTCAGCGAAAAAGACTGGGACGACGTGATGAACATCAACATCAAAGCGGTGTTCTTTATGGCGCAGACGGTGGCGAAGCAGTTTATCGCCCAGGGGGAGGGCGGCAAAATCATCAACATCGCCTCAATGCTCTCCTTCCAGGGCGGCATCCGGGTGCCGTCTTACACCGCCTCCAAAAGCGCGGTGATGGGCGTAACCCGTCTGCTGGCCAACGAGTGGGCGAAGCACGGCATCAATGTTAACGCCATCGCCCCCGGCTACATGGCGACCAACAATACCCAGCAGTTGCGTGCGGACGAAGCGCGCAGCCAGGAGATCCTCGGGCGCATCCCGGCGGGCCGCTGGGGCCTGCCGCAGGATCTGATGGGGCCGGTGGTGTTCCTCGCCTCCCCGGCGTCCGACTACATCAACGGCTACACTATTGCTGTCGACGGCGGGTGGCTGGCACGTTAACCCTTCTGCGGCCGCGGCGTCAGCCGGGGCCACTCAACACACCGGGCGCGGCAGACTGTGCGCCCAGAGGAGAGAAAGATGAACATTGCACTGATGATGGAAAACAGCCAGGCGGCCAAAAACGCCGTGGTATTGAAACAGCTCACTGAGGTGGCGAATGAAAAAGAGCACAGCGTGTTCAACGTCGGCATGAGCGACGAACAGGATCATCACCTGACGTACATTCATCTGGGCATCATGGCGAGCCTGCTGCTGAACTCAAAAGCCGTAGACTTCGTGGTGAGTGGTTGCGGCACCGGGCAGGGCGCGCTGCTCTCCCTGAACCTGCACCCCGGCGTCAGTTGCGGTTACTGCATCGACCCGGCAGACGCCTTCCTGTTTGCGCAGATCAATAACGGCAACGCGCTGGCGCTGCCGTTTGCCAAGGGCTTTGGCTGGGGCGCCGAGCTGAATGTGCGCTATATCTTTGAGAAAGCCTTTACCGGCGAGCGCGGCGCGGGCTACCCACCGGAGCGCAAAGAGCCGCAGGTGCGCAATGCGGGCATCCTGAACCAGGTGAAAACCAGCATGCTGAAAGGCGGCTGCGTGGAGACGCTGCGCGCCCTCGACCCGGAACTGGTGAAAACCGCCGTCAGCGGCGAGCGCTTCCAGCAGTGCTTCTTTGAGAACTGCCGGGATAAAGAGATCGAAGCTTACGTGCGTGAAGTTCTGGGCCAGGCGTAATAGTCCTGGGCCAGGCATAACCGCCCCGCGAACCCGATAAAAAGCCCGCATCAGCGGGCTTTTTTTATGGCGCAGGAGAGATCACGGCACCACGGGTTTCGGCGTCACCAGCGGCGGGGTGTCCACAATGGCCGGGCCATTTTCGATGGCGGCGGTGGTAGTCAACGGTTCCGGCATCGCGACCGTCTCCGGCACCAGGATCACCTTGCGGCACTCTTCCTCTTTCTTCTCGAAAATCTCGTAGCCTTTGGCGGCATCATCCAGCGACAGCTTATGGGTAATGATCTCTTCCGGTTTCAGCAGCCCCTGCTCAATCAGCGGCAGCAGCTCCGGCAGGTAGGCGTGGACGTGGGTCTGGCCCATTTTGAAGGTCAGCCCTTTGTCGAACGCATCACCGAACAGGAAACCGTGGATAAAGCCGGCATAGACGCCCGGCACGCTGACGATGCCGCCGCGTCGTACGGCGGCGATGCACTGGCGTAACGCCTTACCGCTGCTGCCTTCCAGTTTCAGGTTGGTCAGGATGGTTTCGGTGGTGCTGCCTTTGGCCTCAAAGCCTACGGCATCGATCACCGCATCCACGCCACGGTTGCCCGGCGTCTGCTCAATGATCGCGGCGGCCGGGTCATCGGTTTCGTCGAAATTCACCGGGATCACGCCATAGCGCTCTTGCGCAAACGCCAGCCGGTAGGGGTGGTGGTCGATCATGAAAATCTGCTCGGCACCCAGCATCCGCGCACAGGCGGCGCTGAGCAGGCCGACCGGCCCGGCACCGAAAATCGCCACCCGGGAACCTTTGCCGACCTGGGCGTTTTTCACTGCCTGCCAGGCGGTGGGCAGGATGTCGGAGAGGAACAGCACTTTGTCATCCGAAAGGATATCCGGCACCTTGAACGGCCCGGTATTGGCTTTCGGCACGCGCACATATTCCGCCTGGCCGCCGGGAATGCCGCCATAAAGGTGGCTGAAACCGAACAGCGCGGCCGGCGGTGGGATCTGCTTCTTATTGATGATGGCGCCACGGCCGGTGTTGGTGGTTTCGCAGGCGGCAAACTGCTGCATCCGGCAGAAGAAACAGTCACCACAGGCGATCACAAACGGGATAACGACCCGGTCGCCTTTCTGCACTGCCGTGACATCACGCCCGGCTTCGACCACTTCACCCATAAACTCATGGCCGAAAATATCACCATGTTCGGTTTTAGGGATCTTGCCGCGATAGAGGTGCAAATCGGAGCCACAGATGGCGGTGGCGGTAACCCGCAGGATAATGTCATCCTGATCGACGATCCCGGGGTCGGCGACGTTATCAACACTGACCTTATAGGGGCCGTGATAAGTAAGTGCTTTCACAGTTTTATCCTTTTTATGAGGAAGACCTCCTTAACTGTAGCGGCACTTGGGCAACTCTGCCGGGCGATAGGGGGCCGGGCGGCACCGGGAACCAAAAATCAGACAAACGGCCAATATGCTGCGCCACCCGCAAAAGGGGAATAAATATCCGGGCTATTTATATAGCGGATTATAATTATTCACATGACAAATAATACGAAACCTCTGGTTATACTTTATTAACCATAAAAAGAGATGACACGTGGCGTTACGTTAATTCCCCGGTTTATCACCCGCTGTTGCCGTAATATTGACGCGGATTTGGTAAAGGGAATTTATCCCTTTCTGTGTGCCCGGTAATGAAAACAGGCACGACTTTATATCATGTTATTAACAGGTAATTATGATGAAAAATTATACACGTTTTCTGGGTGTGATGATGGTTGGTGCGCTGGTGGCCGGCTCACTGGCACCGGCAGCGCAGGCCACAGAGCAAGGGCGCGAGCGGCGTGAAGCCCGTGATACGCGGCAGGATGCCCGTCAGGACGCCCGGCAGGAAAAACGCGAATGCGTGGTGCGGGATGATAAAAGCAACCATGAATGCCGCCAGGATAAACGCGAAGCAAAACAGGACGGCCGGCAAGAAGCGCGCGATATTAAATGGTAACGGCGGAATGGGGAACGTCTCTTTTTCCAATGTAAAAAAATCATCACGTAAAAATGCATGAATTAATCAGGTGAATCATTTTCACTTTAATGATGATTAATATTTCGCGCTTTATTGCTCCAGCTTTATAGCTCCAATGCGTGCAGCGATCCCCAGACAGCAAAAAGCCCGCACAGTTTCCTGCGCGGGCTTCTTTTAACCCTATTACCCACACAATTACCCTTTCTATAGCGTAATGACTTTGACACTACATCGCGCTATGCTTAAGCCTGTCTGAAAATGTGAGGAACCCACCATGCCGGCTGCCAATGCCCTGCCGATAAAGCGCGAGACGCTGAATTTACGTATTAAGTCTGAAGAACGTGACCTGATTGATCGGGCGGCCAAAGCCAAAGGCAAAAACCGCACCGATTTCGTGCTGGATGCTGCCCGCGCTGCGGCGGAAGAGACGCTGCTTGAGCAACGTATCATCATGGCCGATCCTGCGGCCTATGATGAATTTCTGACCCGTCTGGATCAGCCGCCCGCCCCGAATGCGGCTCTGCGTCACACCATGCAAACGGCCGCCCCCTGGGAGAAAAAAGCGTGATAGCCGCACCGGAGCCGTTGCATGCACGGCATCACCTCACGGCATTTTGTTGTGGGGTGGAGAGTATGGATACCTGGCTAAAACAACGGGCGCTGAAAAATCAACACACCGGCACGTCCCGCACCTTTGTGTGCAGTGACGATCTTCAGGTTCGTGCCTATTACTCCCTGGCGTCCAGCGCTGTCACGGTGAATGCGGCACCCGGCCGTTTTCGCCGCAATATGCCCGATCCAATCCCGGTGATTGTGCTGGGGCGGCTGGCGGTGGACCAGTCACTGCATGGCTGCGGGGTGGGGCGCGCCCTGGTTCGGGATGCCGGTTTACGGGTGATTCAGGTCGCGGAAACCATCGGCATCCGGGGCATGTTGGTCCATGCCCTGACCGAAGACGCCCGCGATTTTTACCTGCGGGTAGGTTTTACGCCTTCACCGCTGGATCCGATGATATTGATGGTGACACTGGGAGAATTAATGGCGTCGCTGTAACGGCCGATATGTGCCGGGAAAAGATAGCCGGAAAAAGAGAGTCCAAAACCCAGGCAGCAAAAAGCCCGCACAGTTTCCCGCGCGGGCTTCTTTAAATCTGGCTCCTCTGACTGGACTCGAACCAGTGACATACGGATTAACAGTCCGCCGTTCTACCGACTGAACTACAGAGGAATCGTGTGAACGGGGCGGATAATAACGGCCTGCTGCCGCGCTGTCAAAGGGTTGTCATAAAAAGTGATGCGTTTGACGCTATTTTGTGCACGTCGTTGATATTTTTAGCGATTTGGCGGCGCACGGCGGGTGCGCCGCCAAAGGTCAGCGGCGGCTGAGGGTGACGCGGTAGTGGTAAACCGGCGCACTCAGCAGGAAGTCCGCATGGACGCTGGGGCTCCAGGAGTCATCCCCGCCCACGCCCATGTGCGCGCCGTCCAGATGCAGCCAGGTGCCCGGCTCGTCACGCAGCAGGTGGCGGTGGCTGGTGGCCGTCAGCTGTTCACGGCTGTAGCGGCTCAGGCTGAAGTGGAAGCGGCCCTCCACCCGCCAACCGCCGTACGCCAGTTCGCGGGTGTCGCAGCGCAGGCCGTTTTCGGTTGGGAAGACGTAAGGGGTGTGCATCTTTGCCAGCGGTAACTGCCAGCGCCCATGCTGCGCCGCCAGTTTCCTGTCCGGGTAGTTCTCATGCGGGCCGAGGCCGAGCCACGCTGCCTGTTCCGCCACCGTGGCCAGTTGGGTACGCAGGCCGATGCGCGGCGGCGGCACACTGCCCGCCACCTCCACCGTGACATCAATATGCAGGCGGCCCTGAAGGTCAATCAGCCAGGTTTTGCGGCTGCGCATAACGCCGCGCCCGTTCGCCAGGTAGAGGTGATCGCTGCTGAGCTGTACCCCCTCCGGCACTGCGGCAGCGCTGAACGCCAGCAATTCCGGCACCAGCGCATACAGCCCGGCGGCTTTCCAGCGCTCCACCCAGGCGTTCGGGTCGATGCGCGTCACCTCGCTGACGCCGATGTCATTGTCCAGCGGCGCGCGCACAAACTCGTCCGTGAGGGGTGACAGCAGCCCCGGTTCGCCGTGCTGCATCCACTGCATCAGCGTGCCGTGCGTGCGGCTGAACTGCCAGCGCTGGTCGCCGTGGCTGACCTCATAGCCTTCCTCCGTGGTGTGCAACGCCGGGGCGATCCCCGCGGGCAGCGCCAGCGGCACGTCGAGGCACCGCGGCAGCGGCCACTGGTCCCAGGCGCTGCGGTGCCCGGCCTCAGACCAGGCGGTCGCCGCAGGCTGAATCACCTCCACGCTCAGCCAGCGCTCCCCCGGCACCGGCAGCGCGGCATCCAGCGTGATGTGCTGCACGCCGCCCGGCGGCAGGTCGAGCGTGACCTCGCCCTGCGCCAGCGGCTCGCCGTCCTGCTCTATCCGCCAGTGCAGGCGCTCGTTGTCGCTGTGGCGGAACAGGTATTCACTCCTGACCTCCAGCGTCAGCGGGCCGGTGCCGGTCAGGCGGAACTGGAAGAACTGCTGCGCGCGCTGCGCCTCAAACAGCGAAGGGTGGGGCGTGCGGTCAGCGAACACCAGCCCGTTCATGCAGAACTGGCGATCGTTCGGCGTGTCGCCAAAATCACCGCCGTAGGCCTGCCACGGCTGACCGTGGTCATCGAGCCGGGTCAGGGATTGATCCGCCCAGTCCCAGACAAAGCCGCCCTGCAGGCGCGGATGTTGGCGGAACGCCTGCCAGTAGCGGGCAAAGCCGCCAAAACTGTTGCCCATCGCGTGGGCGTACTCGCACAGGATCAGCGGCCGCGTCTCACCCGGCAGGCCGAGCCATTTCGCCAGTGACCATTTCGGCACTGCCGGGAACGGCTGGTCTTCGTCCACACGCGCATACATCGGGCAGATAATGTCCGTGGCGGCGCTGTCAGCCCCGCCGCCCTCATACTGCACCGGGCGGGTCGGATCGACGGATTTCACCCAGCGGTAGAGCGCATCATGGGTGCTGCCGTGGCCGGACTCGTTACCCAGTGACCAGATGATGATGCAGGCGTGGTTGCGGTCGCGCTGCACCATACGCGTGACGCGCTCGCTGAACGCCGCGAACCAGCGCGGATCGTCAGACAAACGGTTCATCGGCTGCATACCGTGGGTTTCGATATTTGCCTCATCTACCACATACAGCCCGTAGCGGTCGCACAGCTGGTACCAGCGCGGCACGTTCGGGTAGTGCGAGCAGCGCACCGCATTAAAGTTGTGCTGCTTCATCAGCAGGATGTCGCGGACCATGGTCGCCTCGTCCATGACCTGACCGCGATCGGGATGATGCTCATGCCGGTTGGTGCCGCGGATCAGCAGCGGTTGGCCGTTCAGCGTCAGCAGGCCGTTCTCAATCGCCACCTGCCGGAAACCGACGTCATAGGCTTCCGCCTCCAGCAGCTCGCCGTTGCGCGGGCAAAGCGCCACCACCACCCGGTAGAGGTGCGGCGCCTCGGCGCTCCAGAGCCGGGGCTGCGATACAGGCAGCCGCAGCGTCACGCGGTCGTGATAGGCACCGCGCTCGTCCACCGGATCGCTGCCGAAGGGGCGGCAGAGCATCACCACCTGCTGGTCGCTGTCCCACAGCGACACCGCGACCTGATAGTCCGCCTGCTGTTCCGGCGTCAGGTTGGCGTGCACCTCGGCCACCAGCTCCCCCTGGTGGAACCCGGCAGCCAGCGGCGTGCTCAGCCGCACATCAGTGAGGTGCACCGCAGGCTTATGCAGCAGCATGACATCCCGGAAGATGCCGCTCATGCGCCACATATCCTGATCTTCCAGATAGCTGCCCGCGCACCAGCACAGCACCATCACCGCCAGCCGGTTCTCGCCCTCGTGCAGGAACGGCGTTAAATCAAACTCCGCCGGCAGGCGACTGTCCTGCGAGAAGCCGACAAATTCACCGTTGCACCAGAGGTAAAACGCCGCGTTGACGCCGTCGAAAATGATGCGTGTCTGCCCGGCGGCCAGCCAGCCCTCCGGTACCCGTACCCGGTGCGAATAGCAGCCGGTAGGGTTGTCCGCCGGGACGAACGGCGGGTTGACCGGGATCGGGTACTGCACGTTGGTGTAGATCGGCGCATCAAAGCCCGCCAGTTGCCAGTTGGACGGCACGGCCAGGGGCGCGGCGTCCGGCAGGTCAGCTGCCAGCCAGGCTTCCGGCACCGCCTCCGGGCGCGGGAAATAGCTGAACGCCCAGTCGCCGTTCAGGCTGTGGCGGCTGGGGGAGAAGGCGTCGTCACGTGCGGCCTGCGGGTCACGCCAGCTGGCAAACGGCGGGTGCGCCGGCAGCCGGTTCAGGTGGGTTATCACCGGGGATTCCCAGGCGCGGGCGGCCAGCAGCGTGGCCAGGGAACAGCGGGAAACAGCAGCATCAGCACTCATCACAGGCTCCGGCAGTAAAATGTTATGCGCTCACAATTTGCGTTTACACTGCCTGCGGCCTGGGGCGCTGTAAAGCCGGGGGCGGGCAGGGGGTGAGCCGGGTCACATTTTATCGGGGGAGGGTGGGGCATCCCTTGCCCCAAAGAGCGCGGCTTACGGCATGGTGACCACCATTTTCCAGCCGTTAGGGGTGCCGTCGGCGTTGACGTAAAGAATGCCGTTGCCGGAAGCCGCTTTGCCGAGGCGCTCGTTCACCGTCCCGGCCGGGTAGACCGGGAAAGTATGGTTAGGGTTTTTCCAGCCCGACACCGTTTTTGCCTGACAACCGCGGCTGATAAAGCTGATGTTGCCGGTACAGCTGAAGCTGTCGAACGTCACGTTGTAGAACTGCACCGACGCCCCGGAGACCAGCGCGGCCGTGACAATATGGCCGCCGTTGACGATCGCCGTGGACTGGTAAGCCCCGGCAAACGTCCCGGAGAAGATACAGTTGTTGAACGTCACCGGCATATAGCCGTTGCTGGCCACTTTGGTGCCGTTCACTTTGCCGGTGATTTTGGTGTCGTAGAAGGTGATGTTGCCGAGGATGTTGCTCGACAGGGAGATGTCCTTCACCTCGCCTTTGATGATTTTCACATTCTGTGCGTTGTAGCGGAAATCGAGCCGTTGCAGCGTCGGGTTAATCACCGTGACATCGCGCTCCACCATCAGCAGGTCATCAATCTCCGGCTCCGCCAGCGTCATATGGGAGGCCGGGGCGGCAATGTACCAGCTGCCGAAGCGGCAACTGCTGAACACCGATTTGGTGCCGTAGCTGGTGCTGCACACCGCGCCGGAGGCGTTGAAGTTCCTGATCTCCGCCCGGTCGGTGCCGATGTTCACCGACAGCCTGGTGGTGACGCCCGGTTTCTGGCCGGTGGTGGAATCCTCCAGCGCCGCATCCATAAACACCTGGTTAATGGTGCTGTTGCCGATGATGATGTTGTGGTTCTGGTACTTCAGGCCGGAGGCCTGCCCGGTGGTGCCGTCATCTTCGGTGAGCACAATCAGCCGCTCGGCGTGGATGTTGTCAAACACGTTGCGGACGTTGTTGTTGATGAAAATCCCACGATGGTACGCCTGCTCACACTGAATCGACGAGATATGGGTGGCATTGAAGGTATCCCCGGAGGAGCCGATCTCCAGTGCCCACTTTTTCAGGTTGCCGCAGCGCTCGACGCTGAGCCGCTCGAAGGTGGAATCCCACACCGAATCCATATTAATGCCGGTGCCGTTAAAACTGCTGACGCGGATGTGGCCGCCGACGAACCACTGCCCCTTGATGTAAATGCCGTTCAGCTCGGTATCGCGGTTATCACAGTCCACCACCAGGTCGCCGTCAATCACCAGCCGGCTGCTGCGACCGCTGTTGGGCTGGTCGGTGGGGTCGCCCATAATGATGGCGTAATCACCGTCAAAGTTTTTGGGGTTGATCTTAAAGCGGCCGGAGTCATCGGCCATCACGCGCTTGATCAGGGTGAAATCCAGCGTACCGCTGACCCGCCACGGCCCGTTCTGGAAAATCACCGTTTTATTGGCTGACGCCTTCAGATAAGCGCGCATATGCTGGGTGCAGTCTTTGGTGCCGCCGGGGGTACAGCCAAAATCAACCGGCAAAAACTGTTCGCCGAGCCGGTGCCAGCGGTGGCCGCCTTTGGTGACAATATATTCGCCATTATCGTCCGGGGAGGTTTTGTCATCCATCAGCGCGACAAAGGTGCCGCCGCCGCTGGGTTTGGTGCCGGTCTCCAACCAGTCGGAATAATAACTGATCACCACAATAAACTGCCCGTCTTTGGTGGGTTCAATAGTGCGCAGGGTGGCAATATCTTTGCAACTGTCCATCAGGCATTCCTCATGATAAATAGGGTAAGGGAAATAAATGAATCAGGTGATCACCACGTTTAGTTGTAATAGAGGTGCGTGACGGCGTCTATTGAATAACAGCGGAATAATTCTTATTGATGCCGGGCGTTGTTTTTAAGGATTTTTATTGTTGGAAAAACATTTCCCAGCCTTTACACCTGCCGGGAGACCTATTTATTTAGCGATGCTTACGGATAACACGATGATGAATGTGAGATTATCGTATGGAAAATCACATTTTACAGGGGAAAGGACGTAATTAAATCATATCATGGCTGTGAAGGGTTAAATAAAAATAAACTGTGGTGTGAGGATTACGCCGTCTGGCCGGGAAGGGCGTGAGAACAGGCCGGAGACGCCGGGTTTTGAACAGTGACATCGCCGTGTAAAGGCACCGGTAGCCGAAAGGTTTGTTTTCATTTTTTAAAAACTTCGCAATATGGCGCTAAAAAAACAAACAAATTTGTGACATACAGCACAGTGGCAAGGGTAAAAAGCGGGCGTTTTCTCAGGCCGGTTTTTCATTAAGAACTGATATGTTTGTTTGGTAATAGTTTTGAAAAAAATAAAAAGACAAGTATTGGTAAAATATTTAACCTTTAACTCATTGATAATGAATTGATTTTTTTACGGTTAAATGGTGCTTAATTTAAATGTAAGTGATAGGTGGTGTACCATAAAATTATAATGATCAATATTTGATTCGTTCGCGCTGCAATGCCTTCCCTCCAGGGAAAAAGAAATTTTTCTAAGAAAAAATAAATTTTTGTTGAGAAAAATTAAAGCAGACGCGTAAGGTCCGCTTTCAGGAAATTTTACATAAAGTAAACCCGTATTTAAAATAAATGGAGTTATATAATGTGCCATTCAATGGTTAAAGTAACCCGACTTTCTGCGCTTATTTTGGGCGGTGTTGTTGCAGCAAATGCAGTGGCAGCCGACGGCCAGATTCGTATTAACGGGGAAGTCACCTCTAAAACGTGTGAAGTCGCGATTAATGGCGCGACCACCAGTGCATTATTAAGCCTCGACGCGGTGGCGATTCAGGATTTAAAAACCCCGCTGAGATCCGCACGCGGTACCAGCCATGACGCATCCCGTAATATGCGTACTGTGGATGTCACGTTGCAAAACTGTTCGTTACCGTCAGGTAAAAGCAAAGTCGCTGTAAGCTTTGATTCCAGCGGTTATGCGGATGCCAATACGTCGACCTACCGCAATATATTGCTCGACTCTGTGAATACCATGGATCTGGCCGCCAAAGGGGTACAAATCGGCTTTACCAAACCCGCAGGCACCGATCTGCTCATGGATATGAATACCCTGTCAGAGCCTGACTATAAAGATCCGGTAACCAGCGCACAAACCTTTAGTTTTGAAACCCACTATGTACAGACGGCTGCCAACGTTGCTGATGTCACTGCCGGTGATATGGAAACGGTAGCGACCTTCAGTCTGGTGTATATGTAATTCCATTATACAGGCAGGCATAACGTGCCTGCTTTATTACTCAGAGAGAAAATAGATGTCAGCTAAATATTTATCTGCCGTTCTGGCAGCCGCCTTCGCTTTCAGTTCATCTGCCTGGGCTGATGTGGTCATTAATACGACCCGCGTAGTGTATAAAGAAGATGCGAAGGAAGTTAACGTCCGCATGACGAATGAAGGCGTGCGTCCGCTGCTGGTTCAATCCTGGCTGGATGATGGCCGTGCCACAGAGTCGCCGGAAAATATTGATCTGCCATTTATGATCACGCCGCCGGTTTCCCGTATTGACGCGAAAAAAGGGCAAACACTGCGTATTGCCAAACTTGATAATTCGTTGCCGAAAGACCGCGAATCGATTTATTACCTGAACGTGCTTGAAGTGCCGCCAAAAGCCAAGGGCGAAACAGGGGTTAACAACAAGCTGCAGTTAGCCTTCCGTACCCGTATCAAAATGTTTTACCGGCCAAATAACCTGGCGATTAAACCACAGGATGCTGCCGCAAAAGTGAGCTGGGCGGTTGAAGAAGGGAATTTGGTGGCAAAAAACAACACCCCTTATTATCTCACGTTCAATATGTTGAAAGCAGGTGCTGTGTCTGCCAAACCTGGTATGGTCGCGCCTTTCTCCTCTGAGAAATTTGCTTTTGAAAATAAAGCAGCAAAACCCGCGTCAGGTACGCAATTAACCTATAGCTATATTTCCGATTATGGTAATGACGTTGAAGGTAACGCCAAAATTAATTGATTCCTGCATTGTTCGCCATAAAGTAAGTGGGATGCTTTTTAATGGAAACAAAACCAACAGGATGTTATTTCCGACTTTCGATCATCGCCGGGTTGTTTATTATGATGAATATGCCCGGGATGGTCAGGGCTGCGGAAAGTGCTGAGCATTCCGCGGCCCTGCCGGTGGCTGCTGAGCCGGGGGCCATTCCCCCACCCGGGGAGGAGGTCATCTCTTCAGAAGATGAAGAGGTTGAGTTTAATAATGCTTTTCTATCAAGCCAGCCTATTGATGTAAGCCGCTTTGCGAAAGGCAACCCGGTGCCCGCGGGTAAGCACTACGTCATGGTGGTGCTTAATGAGCGGGCCATGGGCAAACATGAGATAGCGTTCCAGGAAAACCCGGCCGAGCCATTGCGCGCCATACCCTGCCTCAGCGTTAAACAGCTGATTGATATGGGTATTGATACCGACAAGATAGCGATGACCGGCGAGAATACCGGGGCGTGTACCCCCCTGAAGACCTTGATCGCGGGCGCAAGCTGGAAAATGGACATGAACGAGCAGCGCTTTTTGCTGAATGTCCCTCAGGCGTTGCTCAAAGAGATGCGCCCGGATGAAGTGCCTGAAGCCCTGTGGGATGAAGGCATCAATGCCGCCTTTGCCAGCTATAACATGAACTATTACCGTTCCAGTTATAACAATAATAAGTCAGACAGCGCCTGGCTGGGCGTGGATGGCGGATTGAACCTGCTGGGTTGGCGGCTGCGGGTGCGGGGCGATGTAAACTACGCAACCGAGAACGGCACCACGTTCGACAGCGCTAACCTTTACGTTGAACATGATGTCGCTGCCTTAAAATCGCAGTTGCGTATAGGTGAAGTGTACAGCAGCAGCGCTTTTTTTGATGCGTTTCCCCTGCGCGGCGTCACGCTCAGCAGTGATACACGCATGCTGCCGGATTCACTGAATTCGTTTCGCCCGGTGATTCGCGGCGTTGCAGAGAGCAATGCAAAGATTATTATCAGCCAGGCAGGCACCAAGATTCATGAGGTTACCGTACCGCCGGGTGAATTCGCGATTGAGGATTACCACCCGATAAGTTCATCCGATGCGCTGGATGTCACTATTCAGGAGGCAGATGGGCGGATACGCAATATGACGGTGCCTTTTAATGGCGGCGGGCAGTTGCTCTATCCCGGTGTCTCTATTTATTCGCTGTCGGTCGGGGAATACAACAATTCGAACGGTGGAAATAAGCCGGTTATCGGTCAGGGCACCTGGCAATACGGGTTGAATAATTATCTGTCGCTTTACAGCGGCGCGGAATATATGCCGGATTATTATTCGATGATTGCCGGGGTGGCGCTGAATACACGGATAGGTGCGGTTTCTCTGGATCTGACGCATTCCAGCCTCTCAGCGGAGGATGGGAAACATCAGGGGCAGAGCCTGGGTATTAGCTATAACAGCTTTGTTGCCGCGACGGATACCAGCGTGAATATTTCGGCTTACCGCTATTCGACCAAAGAGTATTACAACCTGGGTGAAGCGGTAGATTACCTGGCACAGAACGACTGGCGTGATATGGATGACCGCCTTAAATCCCGTGTCCAGCTTAATATCAGCCAATCATTAAATGAGGGGTGGGGGTCGTTTTATTCGTCGGCGATGTTCTCTCAATACTGGCGTTCAGGAAGAAACGAAGAAAGCTATCAGTTGGGGTACAGCAATAGTGTTGGGCGCGTAGGGTATAGCGTGTCGGTGAACCGCTATTACACCGAAGAGGGTGATAAAGACGATCAGATCTACCTGTCGCTCTCTATTCCATTAGGCGATAACAGCAGCGAAAGCCGCCCGTTGTTTAATTACCTGAATATGAACATGACACGCGGCAGTGATAAGAACAGCAACCTGTCGGCATCGGCATCAGGCTATAACGAAGAGGCGGATGTTTATTATGGGGTGAACGCCGGTTACAGCAACGGTGGGCAGTCTGACGATCGAATGGAGAGCGTCGGGGGAAATGCCACCTGGAATACGCGTTACGGTTCATGGGGGAGCAATGTGTCAGCTGATACCCAGGATAACCGCCAGATTTCGTTCAGTGGTAATGGGGGGATTCTGATACACGGCGGCGGTGTCACGTTTGGCCGGACGATCAGCAATGATGCGCCGGTTGCGCTGATTGAAGCCAAAGGGGCGGAAGGGGCGCAGGCCACCGGCGATAAATCCACGCGAATTAATGAGGCAGGTTATGCCTATGTCTCCACCTTATCACCGTATCGTTTTAACGATGTCGGCATTGATCCGTCAAAAATGGAAAAAGATACCGAATTAAAAGAGACCATGGTGAAAGTCGTGCCGCGAGCCGGGGCGATTACGCGGGTAACATTTGGCACTGACGAACGTCGTTCGGTATTTTTCCGGCTGAAAACGCAGACGGGTAAAAATATCCCGTTGGGCGCGGAAGTCTTTAATGAAAAGGGTGAACCAGTGGGAACCGTAGGCCAGGGTAACCGCGCCTTTACGCGCGGCATTGAACCGTCCGGGAAATTATCAGTTAAATGGGGCGATGCCCCGCAAGAGCAGTGTCAGGTGGAGTATACATTACCGTCCCTGTCGGAAAGGGAAATCAAACAGGAAACATTGTCGCTTGATAATGTGATATGTCATTGATCGCTAAAAACAGTTAAAGGGTATAAAAATGGGAAAAAATCACATAATCAGTAAAGCGGGCGTTTACGCCTCTTTACTGGGTGTTATGGTCATGAGCAATCAGGTATCCGCGGAACAAGTCGATTTTACCGCCTCAACGCATATTAACCGCGGAACCTGCGAAATAAGCTCGGGTGCAGCCGGTATTACGCTTGATTTTGGTGAAGTCACACCGCTGGTTGCTATGGCCGGTACGCTGGTCAAAGAAAAAAGCTTTAAACTGAATAATTGTGTTGCCGTTAATAATTTGACTATTTCACTTAATTCTGACAATACCACCACCCTGACGGGAACCTGGGCAGGAAAATGGGTAGTTCCAGCCACGGGCGGCGCGACCGGTGTCGCCTTTAAAACCGAAGTCAAAAATGGCGGAGAAGCCAAGTACTATCCGTTACCGGCCGATAATACGCCACCCAACACCGGAACGGAGAAATATACACCGGAATACAGTATTTATATTAAGGGAACGCTGATCCCAACGGTGGCTTCTATCGCGCAAATGAGCGGGGGAAGCCTGGCCTCCACCGCCGTTTTAAATATTATTTACCAGTGATGAAAGGAACTATCACAATGAAAAAGATCTTAGCTACTCTGATGATATGTTCTCCATTCGCGGCACTGGCAGCGGATCCCTCCGCCACCGTCGATTTGAAATTTGAGGGGACCTTATTACAGCCAACCTGCACCGCCTCGTTTTTGGGCACAGCAGGCAATGATATCGCCTTTGGCGCGCTGGATGCCTCCGATATTATAGCGAAAACGCAGGATACGATTATTCCCGCCGCACCGGTGAAAGATGTATTCCTCAAGCTGGCTAACTGTGGGGCGGGTGTTACCCAGGTAACGGTCAATTTTAATGGGCCCAGTATTTCCGGCTATGGATTTAGTGGTAGAGCACCGGTATTCCTGAATCAAACGGAGGCTAACTCAGGGTTAGGCGTTGCGCTGTTTACCAACCGTGCAGATACCACGGTTGAGTCTGCGGTGAAATTTAAAGAAGACCGGGTAGTGTTGCTTTCCAGTATGACCGCAGATGGGGCTAACACGTATAAATGGCCGCTGTTTGCCAAGATGGTGGTGGCTAAAGATGGCCCGCTGGCTACCGCTGCGGCGATCAATACCTACTCTGCCGGGCAGGATCTTCAAGCCACGGCGTTCGTATCCGTCAGCTATCAATAATATGAAACGGCCGGCAGGCGAAAACGCTATGCCGGCCGCTCTTTATCGCTATCGCCAAAACATTTACGCATAAGGAAATAATAATGTTGATGAAGCCTTATTTCAGACGGTTGATGCTGTCATTCATAGCGTTATTATTTTTCCCTCCGATCATGATCACTCAGGCAATGGCGGATGCCGGGGATGAGCCGGAAAGTAACGCCTCCATTGAGTTTAAATTTAGCGGTACGCTACAACTTACGACCTGTGATGTCCGTTTTAACCGTGATTTACTGGTCATGGATACGGTAGCCATTAACAGTTTTACCGGGCCGGGCAGTGTGGCTGCACTTCGGGTGCCTTTTTCATTACATGTAGAAAATTGCCTGCTCTCTTCCGCCACCATGTCAACCATTCTCCTCTCGTTTGATACCCAGGCCCGCACCGATAAGGTTGCACCGGGCGCATTTGCCAATCAGGCGAAGGATTCACATAACCAACCGGTGAATAATGGGGTGGGCATTGCGGTATTTGACCAGCGGGACGACAGCAATGTGCTGACCCCTACCGGGGAGAGCCGGAGCCTGACCTATCCGGTCACTGAGAGCTCGCCTTTTAATACCGAGCGCTACTTTTACAGCCAATATATGCAGACAGCGCCCGCCGTGGTGGCCGGGGATGTCTCTGTTGTGCTGGTGGTGAGCTCTTTTTATAATTAACGTCATTCAAGGTGGCGAAATGAAATGGTTATCCTTTCCCCTGGTGGGGGGAATTTTATTATGCAACGCCCCGGCTGCTTTAGCCAGTGATGCGACGCTAACAACGACTATAAACAATTTAAATTACGTGTTCAATATTGATACGGAGTTTACCAGTCGCAGCGGCCATATAGAAAGAACGTACCCCTTTTCTAACTCGGGGGAATTGACGTATAAGCAAGATATTGCTTTTAGGGATGAGCGTTGGACTCTTGGGCCGCAATATTATCGCGGCCGTTATTCCAGTGCGGTGAATACGGCTAAATCAATAAACTTCAAGGGTCTGACCTATTATAGAATTAATAATATGGAGGATGAAGTCTATGTCAGTGCCAAACAGGATGTCTGGAATAATGACACTGACGTGATGCAAAGTTACACCTTCCCCTACACGGCACATAATGCACTCAATGCCAGCGTGCATTTATATCAAACGAACAGCGGTATGAGTAACAACTGTGACAAAGGGGAGGATAACGCAGGACTGAGAATAAGCTGCGTGAAGGTAAATGGCAGGATTTCAACGTTAAATGTGAATATGACTTCAGTTTCAGGCCGAAGCGGTAATGTATATATCTATATTCCCCGCATCCCGACCCGGGAAATTGTGTTTAATAATGTGTTACTCACGGCCTCTACGGTATCCGGTATTGGGATGTCTACTCAGGGCTGGGAAAAAGCCAGAAGTATTTCTGAAAGTTCTACTCAATATGAACAGTTTGACTTTTACATTAATGGAACGCTGAGATTTAATAACAGTTGCCGTTTGTTAAATAGCAGCGGCGGGATTGCGATTAATTTTCAGGAGCTGATGCCAACGAATTTTACAGGTAAAGGGCTGAAACCCAATAACCTTACCCCTGAAAGGACGGAAATCGTCTTTAACTGCGATAAAGATATCGCGAGCACCTTCTCTGGCATGAACTGGTCTGTTACCGCCACTGCCATCAGTGACAGCAGCGAACCCGGTATTCTTAAGGCAACGGCGTCAGCGGGCAATACGATTAACAACCTCGGTGTGAAGCTCACGAAAGATGTGAATGGCACAACGCCGGTGAATATTAAAGGGGAAGAGAATGCGGCGATTATCAGCGGCACTAAGGCCTCCGCAGTCTTTTATTCCTTCCCAACCATGATGACGGATGATAAACCCAGCGGCGGGGGGAGTTATGTTGCAACTGCGACCGTGACGTTTAATGTTCCCTGATTACATCGCCGGGGCGGGAAGCGGGTGCCGCAGGGGCACATAACAACGCTCAGCAATAAAACAACAAACCCGCGCTGCGGCCCAAACGAAAAAAAGCCTGCTTTATAAGCAGGCTTTTCGAATCTGGCTCCTCTGACTGGACTCGAACCAGTGACATACGGATTAACAGTCCGCCGTTCTACCGACTGAACTACAGAGGAATCGTGTGAACGGGGCGGATAATAGCGGCCTGCCGGGAGCTTGTCAAAGCCCGGTTTCCATTTGCCGAACTGTTTGCTGCAACCTTCGCCAATCTGCCTGCGCGATAACCGCCCGGCGTGCGGGTGCGCCATAAGTTTGCATTATGCTGGTGCAGGGCACACGCCGCCGCCTCATGGCCGGGAACGCCGGTGGAGCCGGGGGGACAGGGTTTCCCGTTACTTTCCGGGCGATTAGCCTAACCTATGGCCGGCACCGGCCGGGTTGGCCTGTTTCTTGCTGACTCTCTTCAGGTTATTCCTTTCCTGATGCTTTTGGAGGCAGCGATGAATTTAAGACGGTTAAAATACTTTGTGAAAATCGTCGAGATCGGCAGTCTGACCCAGGCCGCGGAGATCCTGCACATTGCCCAGCCCGCGCTGAGCCAGCAACTGGCGACGCTGGAGGGGGAACTCAGCCAGCAGTTGCTGATCCGCACCAAGCGCGGCGTTACGCCGACCGAGGCGGGGAATATTCTGTATGCCCATGCACAGACCATCCTGCGCCAGTGTGAACAGGCGCAAAACGCCGTCACCGGCGTCGGGCAGGCGCTCAGCGGCCAGGTTTCCGTGGGGCTGACGCCCGGTTCGGCCGCATCGCAGCTGGCGTTGCCGTTGTTGCAGGCGGTACGCGAGCAGCACCCCGGTATCCTGCTTTACCTGAATGAAAATGTCGGCAGCGCATTAGGCGAGGCGATTGCCAACGGGCGGATTGACATGGCGATGCTCTATGGCAACAAACCCACCGGCGGCCTGTGCTATACGCCGTTGCTGAAAGAGGATCTCTACCTGGTCGGCACCCTGGCAGTGCCGAACCCTGGCGCATCGGTTGAACTGTCAGAGGTGGCGAAGCTCAACCTGTTCCTGCCGCGCAGTTACCATGTGATACGCACGCTGGTGGATGACGCACTGGCGCTGCGCCGCTTGCAGGCGACGGTGATTGGTGAAATCGAATCGGTACCGACCCTGACGGCCGCCGTGGCCAGCGGGCTGGGCGCCACCATTTTGCCGGAATCCGCCGCGCGGGCGCTGGCCGGCCCGGCGCGGGCCTGGGTGTCACGCATTAATTGCCCGGCGTTGCAGGTGCCGCTCTCGCTCTGCCTCTCCGACAGCCTGCCGCTCTCGGCGGCGGCCACTGCCGTGAAAAATATCCTGCAATCGCTGATGGGGGAATCCGCCCCAGCGAGGATGGCGGCAGTGGCGTAACGGCGCTCAGGGCTGGGGGCGGGTGCGGATCGTCTCCTCCAGCCAGGTACGCAACGCGATGATTTTTTTGGTGTGGGTGGTCTCCAGCGGCGTCACCAGGTAGAAGCCGTGTTCGGTAGGCAGGCTGAGGGCAAACGGGCGCACCAGCCGCCCGGCGCGCAGGTCATCCTCTACATAGGCGGTACGGCCGATGCAGATGCCCCGGCCGTCAATCGCGGTCTGGATCGCCATCATCGCCAGGTCGAAGGTCAGGCGCGGGCCGTCGGCCAGGGTCCGCGGCAGCCCGGCCGCCTCCAGCCACTGGTTCCAGTCATTGCCGGTCAACCCGCTGACCTGCAACAGCGTATGGTGCAGCAGATCCTCCTGGCGGTTAAGCGGCCGATCCCCGTTCAGCAACGCCGGGCTGCACACCGGGAAGATCTCATCCCCCATCAGCCAGTGCGCATGGACCCCCGCCCATTTGCCGCGGCCGTAACGGATTGCCGCATCAATATTGCCCCAGCGCAGGTCAGCTAAATCGGTTGAGGCATTAACGCGAATATCAATATCGGGGTAGGCCTGTTGAAAGGAAGCGAGACGGGGTAACAACCATTTTGAGGCGAAAGAAACAAGAGTGCTAATAGTTAGGACGCTCTTATTACAATTTTCTAAAAGTATTTCGGTGGAGTAACGGAATTCATTAAAGGCGGCGCAAATACGGGGGAAATAGATATGGCCTTCGGTGGTCAATGCGAGGCTGTTTTTTTGTCGAATAAAGAGTTTTATCCCGAGCTCCTTTTCTAACCTCCTGATTTGATGGCTTATTGCTGTCTGGGTCACATTCAGTTCTTCGGCGGCTTTGGTAAAGCTCATATGCCGCGCGGCACATTCAAACGCTTTCAGCCCATTAAACGATGGCATTTTCACTGGCATATAACATTCACTTCATAAAAATAGAAGGTATGACATTTTTTCATACCTTACCACGCAACATGTCCTTTGCAATCAGATTCCTCTCCCAAGAATATATTTGCGTTTTCTTAACAAACGAAAATTTATTATAACAGTTGAGGCTGAAGTTATTATGAGCAAGGCAAAAGAAACCCTCCCTAATTCCCCGCTGTCACTTTCGCAACCCAAAGCCCGTAACGCCGCCAAAATGGCGGAAGTCAGCCGTCCTCACTTTAACCGCGCTTATGAAAGCGGCCTGATGGGTGTCTCCTGCCGCGTACGCGATAACCGCCGGATTGAGATCGCCGCCACCGGACAGGAAGTCATCGACTATACCCGCTGCGGCTACCTCAACCTGGACAGCCACCCAGCGGTGCTGGCCGCCGCACAGGCCTCAATGGATGAGATCGCCTCGGTGCACTTTTCCGTGGCCCGTACCCGCCTCTCCGCAGAACCGCTGGTCCGGCTGGAACACCAGCTGGCTTCGCTGTTTGACGTGCAGAGCGTGGTGGTGTTCCCCACGGTGGCCGCTGCCAATATGGGCGCGTTGCCGCTGCTGGCGGCCGGGCTGTTCACCGGCGGCGAAAAACCGCTGATCGCCTTTGACCGCTTCGCCCACGTCACCCTGCAATACCACATCCCGGTATTGCGTGAGGAGACGGAGGTGGTGGTGATTGAGCATAACGATCTGGCGCACCTGGAGCAGCTGTGCCGGTCCGGCCGCCAGGTGGCCTACATTGGTGATGGTGCTTACTCGATGGGCGGTGCCGCCCCGGTGCGGGAACTGCGCGCACTTCAGGAAAAATATGGCCTGTTTGTCTACCTGGACGATGCCCACGGTATCTCGGTGGTCGGCAAGCATGGCGAAGGCTTTGTGCGCTCGCAGCTCGACGGGCTGGATGACCGCACCATCGTGGCCGCCTCGCTCGGCAAGGGTTTTGGCGCCGCCGGTGGCCTGCTGATGCTCGGCAGCCTGGAGATCGAAAACGCCATCCGCCGCTACGCCCCGACGTACGGCTTCTCCTGCGCGCCCAACATGGCGGCAGTCGGCGCGGCGCTGGCCTCGGCGGAGCTCCACCGCACCCCGGAACTGCATACCCTCCAGCGCGCCCTGAACAACAATATGAAACTCTTCGATACCCTGATCCCGACTGAAACCTCGGGCAGTGAACTGCCGATCCGTATCGTCCGCATCGGGGATGAGCACGCCGCGCTGGCGAAAGGGGAGTCGCTGCTGCGTCAGGGCCACTACGCCTCGGTGGTGTTCTTCCCGACGGTACCGCGCGGGCAGGCCGCACTGCGTATGGCGATTACCGCCGCGCACAACCCGGCTGACATCCTGGACCTGAGCCTGGTATTGCGCCATGACGAGCCGCAGCCGGCGTCCGCTCCCGCCATTGCACAGGGGCAACCGGAATGAACCACATCGACTTAGCCCCAGGTTTCGTTACCGCCGTCACTGGTTTTGACATCACCACCGCCGGTGACCCGGAGATCGCCCAGCTGCGTGACCTTCTCTACCGCCGCAAAGTGGTGGCGCTGAAACACCAGCGCATCAGCCGTGAGGCGTACCAGCAGTTTGCCGCGCGGTTTGGCGAGCTGGAGCCGTTTAAACTCAAGAACTACCACGACCCGGCCTATCCGCACATTCTGGTGCTCAACAACCGCAACAGCGGCGGCGGGGTCGGCGCGCGCAAGCTGGGCAACATGTGGCACAGCGACTCTTCCTACCTGCCTGCGCCGCTGCCGCTGACCTTCCTGCATGCGCAGCGGGTGCCGGAGGCGGCGGGTGACACGCTGTTTATCGATATGCAGGCGGCGCTGGCCGCGCTGCCGGACGACCTGTGCGCGCAGATCGCCGGGCGCACCGCGCAGCACGACGTGCGCTGGACGTACAAAGTCAAAGCGGACGATCTCGGCGAGTCGTTACAGGAGATTGTGGACCGCCTGCACCGCACCTTCCCGGCCAGCACCCACCCGGCCATTGCGCACCACCCGCGCACCGGGGCGCAGAGCCTCTACCTCAACCCGGGCTATACCTCGCAGGTCAATGGCTATGAGGGCGACCGCGGGCGCACCCTGCTGACGGCGATCACGGACTGGGTGCTGACGACCCAGCCGCGCTTTGCCTACCGCTGGGAGGCGAATGATATGCTTCTCTGGGACAACCGTTCCGTCTGGCACTGTGCTACTCCGCTGCCGCCCGAGGCAGATCGTTTGATGTACCGGATCGGCGTCAATGACGGGCCGTTTTTCGGCAGCGGCATCACCGCGGCGGCAGAGGAGCAGATGGCATGAGCACGCAGAAAAAACGGGTACTGCTGGCGCATATCCTCGGGCAGGCCGGTAAAGAGATGCTGGCTGACCGCGACGACATCGAGTGCGTGGAATTCCCCAACACCATCACGCCGGAGGCGCTGCGCGAACTCTGTAACCAGTTTGACGAGGTGCACGCCGTGATCCTCGGCGTCACGCCGTTTGGCGAGGCAGAGCTGGAGGCGGCCCGCAGCTTGCAGGTGGTGTCGCGCATCGGCGTCGGCTTCGACGCGGTGGACATCCCCTGTATGACCCGCGCCGGCGTGCCGGTGATGGTGTGCGCCAACGCCAACCACCGGGCGGTGGCGGAGCATACGCTCAGCTTTATGCTCGGGCTGGCGAAACGCCTCGGCGAGCTGGACAGCATGGTGAAAAGCGGCCGCTGGCAGGAGCGCTACAGTTGCCTGCCGACGGAGCTGGAGGGCAGCCGGGTGCTGGTGGTGGGCCTCGGGCGCATCGGCAGCCGGGTGGCCCGGCTCTGCCTGGCCTTCGGCATGCAGGTCAGCGCCTATGACCCGTACCGCGACGCCGAGAGCTTCCCGCCGGGGATACAGCGGGTGGCGTCACTGGACGAGGCGCTGCCCGTGGCGGATTACGTGACGCTGCACTGCCCGAAAACTCCGGAAACCCTGGGCATGTTCGGTGAAGCGCGGCTGGCACAGATGAAGCCGGGCGCCTTCCTGATCACCACCGCACGCGGCGGCATCGTTGACGAGGCGGCGCTTTACCGGGCGTTACAGGCGAAACGGCTGGGCGGCGCGGCGCTGGATGTGTTTATGCCGGAAGCGCCGCCCACCGACAACCCGCTGTTTAGCCTGCCGAATGTGCTCTGCTCGCCGCACCTCTCCGGCGTGTCGCAGGAGGCGGTGGCGCGGATGGGCGTCATCGCTGCGCACAACGTGCTGGAGGTGCTGGCGGGTAACGGTGACCCGGACTACGCCGTCAACCCGGTGGTACTGCAACACAATATCCATTAACCGGGAGGAAAAGCACGCCAGGTACCTGCGCTATAACCGGTTTGACGATCGGCGTGATGCGTTGATTCTGGTGGCCCGGATTATGATGCTGAGCGGCGTTACGCCCCCGACGGTTGTTAACCCTTTTTGCGGCGGGCGCGTCCCGCCGCCTTTGTGATGGACAAAACCATGGCCCACCCTGTTAACCCGGTCACCGATCTGCGTGACTGGCTGGAACGCGCCGCGCAGATCGGCGAATTACAGCGTATTACCCTGCCGGTCAGCCCGGTTGAGGAGATGAGCGCGGTGACCTACCTGGCCGCGCGCCAGGGCGTTTCCCCGGCGGTGTTATTTGAGTCGCCGGACGCGCCGTCCGGCTTCCGCCATCTGTGGAACCTGTTTGGCCCCAGCGTGGCGCGCACCGCGATTACGCTGGAAGCGGACCCGGATCTTCCGGTGATGGCATTAATCCGCCAGACCAAAGAGAAGCTCAGGCAGGGCATTGACCCACGCGAAGTGCCGCGCACAGAGGCACCGATCTTCCAGAACAGCCTGACCGGCGATCAGATTGACCTGAATGCCCTGCCGATCCCACGGCACTGGCCGCGTGACGGCGGCCTATACGCCGGGACGGCCGATGCGGTTTTTACCCGTGACCCGGATAACGGCGCGATGAATATCGGCACCTACCGGATGATGATTCAGGGGAAACGCCAGGTCGGGTTGTCGATGGCACCCGGCAAAGACGCGCTGCGCCATATCCACCGGGCGTGGGAAAAAGGAACAGCGCTGCCGGTGGCGGCCGCCTGGGGCATCGACCCGCTGCTGATGGTGGCCGGATCGCAATCGCTGCCGCCGGGGGCGTCGGAATATGCCTTTGCCGGGGGCATTAAAGGGCAGCCGGTTGAGGTGGTGCGTGCCGCGACCTCTGACCTGCTGATCCCGGCGCGCGCCGAAGTGGTGATTGAGGGGCTGATCCACCCGCACGCCACCCGTGCCGAGGGGCCGTTCGGGGAGTTCACCGGCTATTACGGCTACCAGGATCGGCACGCACCGCTGATTGAGGTCACGGCGCTGCACTACCGCCACCGGCCGGTGCTGACCAACGCGCTGATGGCGGATTTCCCCTCCAACGAGCAGGGGGCATTTTTTTCCACCATCCGCTCGGCCAAAATCTGGAACGATCTCGACAAGCTCGGCATCCAGGGCATTTGCGGCGTGTACTGCCCGCCCGCCGCGGCCGGGGCGTTCGGTATGGTGGTGATAAGCCTGGAACAGAAGTATGCCGGGCACGCTGCCCAGGTGCTGGCGTTGGCGGCCTCGGTGCCGGGTGGGGCTTACATCACCAAATGGATTGTGGCCGTGGACAGCGATGTTGACCCGTCAGACATGAACCAGGTGCTGTGGGCCATGGCGACCCGTGCCACCCCGGCCGACGACATCGACATTCTGCGCAACACCCGCGGCTCGCCGCTTGACCCGGCACAGAACCCGCCGGAAAAGCGCTTCTTCGGCTCAAAAGCGCTGATTAATGCCTGCAAGGATTACCGGGTGCTGCACAGCTTCCCGGCACGCACCTTGCTGCGGCAATCGGTGTATGAGCAGGTGGCCGCCCGCTGGGCGGAGTATGGTTTCAGCGGGCCGGTGCCCGCGGTCTGCGGGTTTGAACCAGAGGCATCAGCGCCCGGCGACCGGTAACGCCCTGGCTTTCCTGCTTCAGGCAGAAACAAACACGAGAAACAAACACGGATAAATAAGGAAAAACCATGAAGCTCTACTTTGCCCCGATGGCCTGTTCCCTCGCCTCACACATTACCCTGCGCGAGCTGAATCTGCCGTTTGAACTGGTTCGCGTGAACAACCAAACCAAACGCACCGCCGAAGGCGGCGACTTCCGTGCCATTAACCCGAAAGGGTATGTGGCGGCGCTGGTGCTGGAGAATGGCGAGGTGCTGACGGAAGGGCCGGCGATCCTGCAATACCTGGCCGACCAGGTGCCGGGCAGCGCGCTGGCCCCGGCCGCCGGAAGCTGGGAGCGCGTGCGGTTGCAGGAGTGGCTGAATTTTATTACCACTGAAATTCACGGCGGCAGCGCCCCGCTGTTTAATGCCGCCCTGCCGGAGGAGGCCAAAGTGATGTTCCGTACCCGGCTCTTTACCCGGCTCGATTACCTGAACACGCAGCTGGACGGCCAGGATTACCTGATGGGGCAGTTCGGCGTGGCGGATGCCTACCTGTTTACGGTGCTGGGCTGGTTGCCGGTCTTTAACATTGATATTCAGCAGTGGCCGGTGCTGGCCCGATTCCGGGATCGCGTGGGCGCGCGCCCGGCGGTGCAGGCCGCGCTTGCCGCAGAGGAAGCCAGTACGCCGGTCTGAGCAGGGGGGATACCCTGATGATAGACGTCTGCCCGGCGGCCGCGTGATTAATTGAGATTACCGTCACAGCATTAAAACATTCCGCCGCAAGATACAGGGAAATAAAACAGGTGGGCGGCGCAGCAACCGTTACACCGGAGCACCGGGCTGAACGCACCCGCCTGACCCGACGCCCGCACCTGTCGCGGGCTTTTTTTTGCCGGGCACAAGGGGCAAAAACGGCGATCAAAAAAATGAGCAAAAAAAAGCCTTGGCAGGATAGGCGTTTGTAAATCATTATTTGAAATGTGGTTTCACTTACCGTCTCGCAGGTCAACCTTGAACGTTATCAATGCCGTGCACCAGCGCGTTGCCAGCACACGCTGGTATACCAACCGAAAAAGCTACCGGGTGCTGTTCTGGCGTGAAATCACGCCGCTGGCGGTGCCCATTTTCCTGGAAAATACCTGCGTCCTGCTGATGGGGGTGCTGAGCACCTTCCTGGTCAGCTGGCTCGGCAAAGAGGCGATGGCCGGGGTGGGGCTGGCAGACAGCTTCAACATGGTGATCCTCTCCTTCTTTGCGGCGGTGGATCTCGGCACCACAGTGGTGGTGGCGTTCAGCCTCGGCAAGCGCGATCGCAAACGGGCGCGGGCCGCGGCGCGGCAGTCGCTGGTGCTGATGACGGTGGTGTCGGTTCTGCTGGCGGGCGGCATCCATCTCGCCGGGGAACACATTATCAATGTGATTGCCGGGGCAGCCACGCCGGAGGTAAAAGCGCTGGCGCTCTCCTACCTGCAAACCACCGTCTGGAGTTACCCGGCGGCGGCGATTGCGCTGATCGGCAGCGGCGCGCTGCGCGGCGCGGGCAATACCAAAATCCCGCTGTTGATCAACGGCGGCATGAACATCCTCAATATCATCATCAGCAGCATCCTGATTTACGGGCTGTTTGGCTGGGGCGGGATGGGCTTTGTCGGGGCCGGGCTGGGGCTGACCATTTCACGCTATATCGGCGCGATCGGCATTATCTATGTGCTGATGATCGGCTTTAACCCGGCGCTGCACATCACCCTGCGCAGTTATTTCACCCCGCTGAAATGGAACATCCTGTGGGAAGTGCTGGGCATCGGCCTGCCGGCCAGTATTGAGTCGGTGCTGTTTAACGGCGGCAAGCTGCTGACGCAGATGTTCGTGTCCGGCATGGGCACCAACGTGATAGCCGGTAACTTTATCGCGTTTTCCATCGCCTCCCTGATTAACCTGCCGGGCAACGCCCTCGGCTCCGCCTCTACCATTATCGTCGGCAAACGGCTCGGCAAAGGGCAGGTCGGGCAGGCGGAGCGGCAGTTGCGGCATGTGTTCTGGCTCTCCACCATTGGCCTGACGCTGATCGCCTGGGGCACCGCGCCGTTTGCCGGGCTGTTCGCCTCGTTCTATACCCGCGAGGAGGATGTGAAAGAGGTGGTGAAACACCTGATCTGGCTCAATGCGCTGTTTATGCCGATCTGGGCCGCCTCCTGGGTGCTGCCGTCCGGGCTGAAGGGCGCGCGGGATGCGCGCTTCGCCATGTGGGTGTCGATGCTGGGCATGTGGGGCTGCCGGGTCGTCGCCGGTTACACGCTGGGGATTGTGCTCGGGCTGGGCGTGGTGGGCGTCTGGCTCGGGATGTTCTTTGACTGGGCGGTGCGGGGGGCTTTCTTCTACTGGCGGATGGTCAGTGGCCGCTGGCTGTGGAAATACCCACGGCTGAAGCAGGGCGAGGTGGCGCCTGAGCCGGTAAAAACACGCTGGCTGAAAGCCAGAAGTTCCCGCTAGCGCGGCGGGGCATTGGCGTTTTTTCACTAAGCAGCGCAAAAATGCGTATTTCCGTTGGCGGCAAAAACGCGCTCTACTCAGGGCTAAGCAGCACACTCACTGACCCTGGAGGATGGCATGACGCGTTTACTGGCTTTTTTATTTCACCGTACCCCACGCCCGGCGGATACCCGGCCGCCGCGTGAGGTGGATGCCGCCACGCTGTGCGACGTGCTGATCCCTGCCAGTGCGTTGTATGGGCTGACGTTCCACCCTTCTGTGCAGCGGCATTATGGAAAATAGCCGCTACCGCCTCAGCATCCGCTACTGTTACTGGAACGAACTGTGCACTGAACGCCTGCCCTGACCGGCAGGCGTTTTGTTATGCTCTTTTTACGCCCTTCAGGCCTGCGGGGCATCCATCACCGCCATCAGCGTATCCAGCAGGCCGGGAAAACGGGCGTTGAGGTCATCCCGCCGCAGCGAGATCAAATTCTCCCGCCCCTGCGGCCTCTGCCAGATCACGCCGCTGTCCCGCAAGACCCGCCAGTGGTGGGTCATGGTGGATTTCGCCACGTCCCGCCGCAGCGCGCCGCACGCCTGTTCGCCTTCGCGCGCCAGCGTCCTCACAATCTCCAGCCGCAGCGGGTTGCCTAACGCCAGCAGGACATTTTCCAGGCGAATCTGATCCGTTTCCGGGTGGTTGGCAATCATAGTTTTCCTGTTAAGCATGAATTCAACGGCGGCAGCCTGCGCCGGCGGGCCGCTACTATAGCAAATCATCACGGATACGCACGCGTGGTTAATTTTAGCTCAAATAGTTCGACTATACACGTACAGTTGTATTATGCTGATCCGCAGTGGCCGGATGGCCGGCAATGGTGCCGGCCTGCGAACCCCACTGACTAAGGACGCATCATGCCCCGAACCCTCCCCATCGAACGTTATCGCAACATCGGCATCTCCGCGCACATCGATGCCGGTAAAACCACCACCACGGAGCGCATCCTGTTTTACACCGGGATGAGTCACAAGCTGGGGGAAGTGCACGATGGCGCGGCAACGACTGACTGGATGGCGCAGGAGCAGGAACGCGGCATTACCATTACCTCGGCGGCGGTGAGCTGCTTCTGGCCGGGCATGGACAACAGCGTTGAGCCGCACCGCATCAACATCATTGATACGCCGGGGCACGTCGATTTCACCATCGAGGTGGAACGTTCCATGCGCGTGCTGGATGGCGCAGTGATGGTGTATGACTCGGTGGGCGGCGTGCAGCCGCAGTCCGAAACCGTGTGGCGGCAGGCGAATAAATACAAGGTGCCGCGGCTGGCGTTCGTCAACAAAATGGACCGCGCGGGCGCGGATTTCTTCCGGGTGGTGCAGATGATGATTGACCGCCTGGGTGCCCACCCGGTGCCGATTGTGATCCCCATCGGCAGTGAGGAGCAGTTCAGCGGCGTGGTCGATCTCAACAAAATGCGCGCCATCTACTGGGATGACGCCACCCAGGGCATGACTTTCCGTTATGCGCCGGTGCCGGAGGATCTCGTGCCCACCGCGCAGCTGTGGCGCGAGAAGATGGTGTCGGCGGCGGCTGAAGCCACTGAAACGCTGATGGATAAGTACCTGGAGCAGGGCTCCCTGGATGAGCAGGAGGTCATCCTCGGGTTGCGCCTGCGCACGCTGGCCGGTGAAATTCAGCCGATGCTGTGCGGCAGCGCCTTCAAAAACAAAGGCGTACAGCGGATGCTCGATGCGGTGATTGAGCTGATGCCGTCGCCGGTGGATGTGCCGGCGGTGCAGGGCGTGGATGAGAAAGGCAACGTAGCGGAACGCCATGCGGACGATGACGAGCCGTTCTCGGCGCTGGCCTTCAAGCTGATGACTGACCCCTACGTCGGCCAGCTGACCTTTGTGCGCGTCTATTCCGGCGTGCTGCGCAAAGGCGACAGCGTGTTCAACGCGGTGAAGGGCAAGAAAGAGCGCATCGGCCGCATTGTGCAGATGCACGCCAATGACCGGCATGAGGTGGATGAGATCCGCGCCGGGGACATAGCCGCCTGTGTCGGGCTGAAAGAGGTCACCACCGGTGAAACGCTCTGTGACCCGCAGGCGGTGATCACCCTGGAGCGGATGGAGTTCCCTGAACCGGTGATCTCCCTGGCCATTGAGCCGAAAACCCAGGGCGACCAGGAGAAGATGGGCATCGCGCTGCAACGGCTGGCGGCCGAAGACCCCTCTTTCCGCCTGCACACCGATGAGCAGTCCGGGCAGAGCATTATCTCCGGCATGGGCGAGCTGCATCTGGAGATCATTGTGGACCGCATGAAGCGTGAGTTCGGCGTCGAGGCCAACATCGGCCGCCCGCAGGTCACCTACCGCGAGACCATCAGTAAAACGGTGCGCGACGTCGAAGGAAAATTTGTGCGTCAGTCCGGCGGCAAAGGGCAGTATGGCCATGTGGTGCTGACGCTGGAGCCGCTGGCCCCCGGCAGCGGTTTCCGCTTTGAGGATGCCACCAAAGGCGGCGTGGTGCCGCGCGAGTACATCCCGTCAGTGGAGAAGGGCATCCGTGAGGCGCTGAACAACGGCATTCTGGCGGGTTACCCGGTGGTGGATCTCAAGGCCACGCTGACCTTCGGCTCCTACCATGAGGTGGACTCCTCCGAGATGGCGTTCCGTATGGCGGCGATTTTCGGCTTCAAAGCGGCGGCGAAACAGGCCGGTCCGGTGATTCTGGAGCCGGTGATGAAAGTCGAGGTCGAAACGCCGGAAGAGTACGCGGGCGGGGTGATGGGGTACCTGTCGTCACGCCGCGGCACGGTGCAGGGCATGGATGAGTTGCACGGTGCGCGGGTGATCCGCGCCGAGGTGCCGCTCTCGGAGATGTTCAGCTACGCCACCACGCTGCGATCCATGACGCAGGGGCGCGCCTCCTACAGCATGGAGTTTAACCACTACGCCGAAGCGCCGCGCAACGTGGCCGACGCGATCATCGCCTCGCGGGGGAATGCGTAAACGCAGTAAAGCAAGTGTTTTGACCCATGCCGCGCCGGGCCTGCCCCGGCGCGGCATGTTTACGTTTACAGCGCCCACGCCCGCCAGCAGGCGCTGACCTTAGCCGGCGAGGAGAGAAACAGCGTGGGCAGCGCGCAGTCAGCCAGGCGTTGCCGGTGCCTTTTTCTGTTTTGCGGTGTGGTCACGATCAGGTATTTCAGCATCTCCACGGTAATGCGATCGCGTTGATTTCCCATCGCAATGCCGCCCACCCGCTCACGTTCAAACAGCGTGCGGCGCACATAGCGCAGCAACATATGCGGTAACGCAATATCCAGCAGAATCACCCCGGTCGCCCGCTCCAGCCGCGCCGGCAGGCAGCGGGTATAATTCCCCTCCATCACCCAGTGTTCCTCCTGCACAGCCGCGCGATGCAACGCCAAAAATTGCGCTTCCGGCCGGGGCTGCCAGCGGGTATGGGGAAGGTGATGAAGCTGGTCAAGATGCACCACCGGGCAGGCCGTTTTCTGGGCGATGGCGTGCGCCAGGGTCGATTTACCGCTGTTCGAGGGGCCGAGGATGCAGATACGGGGGCCAAGGTCAGACAGGGGGATAAATGCAGTCATCGGGATGAACCTATTCAACATGGGAGGAACGGCAGACACAAACAAAGCCTGCTTTAAAAACAGGCTTTCCGCGTCCGGCGTCTCTGACTGAGATCGCCTTTGCCGGTAATACACGCATCAATAAAGTAAAAGGGTAAGCTTAGCTGTTTTCACTAAGGCGCTCTGGGGCGGCCTCAACGCAGAGTATGGCCGTGCTTCTGCGGTAGGAACATACGATAACGGCTAACCCGAGCAGACAGGCGGAAATAATAACAAACCGGCTGTTGATTAACTGCGAAAGCGTTCCCCCTAACAGGGCAGCAGGCGGCATGATACCCCAGGTGATGAAGCGAAAGCTGGCGTTGATCCGCCCAAGAAGGTATTCAGGGCTGACCAACTGCCGGAGGCTGATAATATTGACCACACCAATTGATGACCCCCAGCCTGCGCAGAACAGGAATACGCCGAGTAACCCCTGATCCCGGGGGGCGGCATGCGTCACGGTGCAGATAGCCAGGGTAAAGAGGCTGTAGATCACGCCCCCTACCATGATGCTGCGCCCGTGCCCCAGCCTTTCGCTGGCCTTACCGGCACAGAGCGCCCCGATCAACCCCCCCAGCCCCTGCAGCCCCAGGATCACCCCGACGTGCGTGGTGGTAAGACCCAGCGTCCGGGTGAGATAAACCATGATTTGCGGTGTCGCCGCACAGGCGAAGAGATTCCACACTGCGCCGGTAATCACCAGGCGACGTAACGGCGGTGAGTGGAAAAGGGTATGAATGCCCAGCTTGATTTGGCTGAGGCCAGAGAGGCGGGCACCTTCGGGAGGCGCCGGTTTATTCCTGGGGACGGTCAGGATCATGCCGCTTCCCACCAGAAACAGCAGGCTGTTCACTAACAAGGCCCCGGGAATACCGGCAATTTTTAACAGCATGCCGCCCACGGCAGGCCCGGCCAGCTCTGCCGCACCGGCAATGGCCGCCAGTGCGCCGTTGCCTTTGGCAATCAGCCTCCCCGGAACCAGCGCAGGGGTATACGTCCAGTAAGCCACTTCAAAATAGACATTCGCGGCGCCGACGATAAAGACCATCGCCGCCAGCGTTATCACTGACAATGCGCCGGACCAGACGATAAACATAATGATCAGCAGCAAAACGACCCGCAGAAAATTAGCGCAAAACAGCATCGCCCTGCGCTCCCACTTATCTGCGGAAACGCCGGCGATCAGGCTAAACATGATAAAGGGTAAACGTTCGCTGGCGGCGAGAAGCCCTACTTCAAACGGTGTCGCATCAAGAAAGGTGATGGCGATGAGCGGAATAATGATAATCACTATCGCCGTACCAAGCTGGGTGGCAATATCGCCCATACAGAACCGTACGAATGCCGGATAATGAAAAACCGAATCCCGTGTCGTCATGTTAATTTCTTCCTTAACCCGCCCGTGTATGCCATAAGCCTTACTCAACGTATTTTGCTGTTTCCAGGCCAATCAGCGCATCGATTTCACTCAGGAAGCGATGCCCTTTTTCAGCCACTTCCTGCGGCGTGTCGGCCAGAATAATGACATGCCCCATAATGCTGAAATTGCCCTCGTAGCGCCCAATCTCCCTGCCGGCATAGATATTCAGCGTATTGTGCGGGATCGCATAGCGAGCCAGCAGCGCCTCAAGCTGTTCCGGCCGGAAGGATGAGGAGATGGTGCCCCCATGTCTGGCCGCCACGGCCAGCGTAATTCCCGCATTGGTAAATTCATTGTCGTTGACCTCTACCGGTTCCCCCAGATGCAGGCGGATCAGGTACTCGAAAGGATCGTGGCCGGTCTGAATCTGGTACATGATCGGAGAGACGCTGCCCATCATCCGGGCATTGATTTCTACCAAGACCGGGCCGTTGCCGGTTAACAGCAACTCTACGTGATAGAGGCCGATCTGAATATTCAGGGCGGAAAACACGGCCTGCAGATAGGCTTTCATCTCTTCACGCGTCTGTTCCGGTAAACCGGAGGGCATGACCGCAGCCAGTTCCAGCAGGTCGTAATAATGCGCACGATAGCGGGTGGTGGTGGCGTAAAACATGACCTTGCCTTCACGCACGATCACCTCTGCGGAGTGCAGGGTGCCGGTCACATATTCTTCGATGATGTATTCATGGGACACCACGCTGTCAATCAGGGCGCTGTTGGCCCGATCGGCCTTCAGGTTATTGACATACTTGTCGAAATCGCTCTGCGTGCGGCAAATAGCGGAAAATTGTTTGGCAAAGCCGCGAATGGGTTTTACCACAAACGGCAGCGTGATTTTTTTCGGCCCCTGCAACAGTTCCTCTTCGTTTAACACCTCAAAATCCGGTGAGCGGATACCGTTGTTCTTCAGCGTGGTACGCAAGCGATTCTTAAATACCGCGTTGCCCAGATCCTGCGGGCTGGGGTAGCGCGTTCCCCATTTTTCAGCCGCACGGGCGGCCGCCATGATGCCGGTCTCGGCCGAACTGATGACGGTGTCGAACGGATTCTCTTTCACCAGGGTGTCGAGCACGGGGAAAAGATGCTCGTTTTCCAGGGTATCCACCTCAATATACCGGTCGACATGCCCCAACTGGGTTGCCAGTTTCGTCGGGTCTTTCGACATGATGCTGACGAAACTGGAAGATCTGGTCGGATGAATAAAGGTGACCTGGTGGCCGAGCCGGTGAGCGCTGTGGAAGGCGTTCAGGCCGGTGGGGGTACTGTCGATAAAGATAACGTGAGCCATAATCATTTCTCCTTGAACTAAAAATAAGCACTACTGTGGGAAACCGCAGATCAGCAGATTAAGAAAGAACAGCACGCTTAGCGCCGTGATGCAGAAAGTGGCGTTGGGCATACGGATGGGCACGCAGGCTATTTGCAAAATGGAAATGATGGCCGCCATAAGCAGCACCAGGGCGCCGGGCAGATAACCGGCCGTGTTCAGCAACAACATATTGGTAATCATAAATGCGGCATAAGGCGTTTGCAGGCCATACGCGCTCTCGTCCCCTGAGCCTGTCTGCAGCGTAAAGTGCGCCAGGCGTATGCAGCCAAACAGGACGATGGAGGCCGAAATAATGCCGGTCAGAAGGGGGGCATAGGCAAACTGCCGGAACAACAACAGGGCGGTAACCACATTGAAATTCAGCATATCGGCCAGGGTATCGAACTGTTTGCCGAAGGCCCGTTTCTCCTGCTGATGCGCATAAAAACGCCGTGCCAGCCAGCCATCAAGGTGATCGAGCAAAATAGCGATAAATACCAGCACGATAGCCCACCCCGGACGCTGGGCCAAAACCAGCATCAGTGCGGCGATCCCCGCCAGGACATTGACAGCGGTGACCAGATTCGCGCCATCTGTATATTTACCGGGCATCAGCCAGCGGCGGTGTTTCGGCATCATGACCGTTCCTGTTTTTGAGTGAAGCCGGCAGGGCGGCAGGCCGCCAGGCGCTCAAGCGCGGTATGGAACGTCGGTTCATCACAACACAGGACGATCCTGATATGGTCGGCGCAGCTTTGCCCGTAAATAATGCCGGGGACGGTGGCGACACGCGCAACCTGCAATAAGTAATCTGCGACGCTCTCGCCTGCGGTGGCAAAGCGTTGCTGTTGCGCCGGCGGCAAACGTTGATAGAGCCCCCGGACGCAGGGAAACAGAAACATTCCCCCCATCGGTGCGCGTGGCCAGCTGAACCCCAGCGCCGGCGTCAGCCGCTGTTTTGCCAGGCGTATCCGGGAGAGCAGCAGGGTTTGCTGGTCCGCCAGCCATTCGTCAGTGTGGGCGTCCTGGAGTATGCGCAAGGCAATCTGTTCATATTGGCGGTTAACGCCAAGCACCAGATAGTCGTGGGTTTTGCCGGCCGTGGCGATAAAGCCGGCGCTGCCGACCAGCCAGCCGATGCGCAGGCCGGGAATGCCGAATTTTTTGGAAAAGCTGTTGGCCAGCACCGTCCTGCCCGCCAGGGGATCAAAGCAGCGTGCGGGGTAATGCGGGCGGCCAAATGCCATGCTGTCATACACTTCATCGTGAATAACCCAGGCACCGCTGCGTTCTGCGCAACGCATCAGCTGTTGCCATTCATCGGCCGACAGCACATATCCCGAGGGGTTTTCCGGGGAATTGACAATCACCGCTTTTGCCCCGCCGAGCTGGCGGCGGAATGACGGGTCATTGTCAATCAAACCGGTGAATTCGGCATCGCCGACCGGGCGCGAAAAGCGCCGGGGCCGGCGGCCGAGCGCCAGCAGGGCGCGTTCATACAACATATAGGAAGGGTCGGTGATCGCCAGCGTATCCCCAGGCTCCGAGCAGCACAGAATCGCCAGGGCGACAGCCTCAACACCGCCGTGGGTGATTAAGACCTCGGTGTCAGGGTTCACCCTGAGGTTATAACGGCGCAGATACCAGTCAGCGATCGCCTGACGCAGCGCCAGGGAACCCAGCGAGTGCCCATAACGTTTCGCCGAGGAAAGAAACGCCTCGCGGGACAGATCGGTCCGGGCAATCTCTGCCAGCAAATGCGCGGGTGGGCCAAATGCCGGTTCACCGATGCTCATGTTCATGATATCCGGGTTGTCACGCGCCGCCTGCGAGATGGCTTTTGAGCCGTAAACACCGATGCCGGACAGCGTGCTGTTAAGCAGCGCCGGTTTTACCTGATCCACTGCGTTCGGGTCGCTCATGAGGTGACGATCTCCCCGGCCAGATGGGCAGCCCGCTGCAGGTCGCTGTGATTGTCCACTTCAATCCAGGGGCGGCCGGCGGCGTCGACGCAGGCAGTCGGGAAGCGGGAGAATGCCTGTTCAAAAATGTGGTAAAGCTGCATGTCCCCCTCAAACGGCAGGGTACTCAGCGCCCCAACGATAAACTGCCGTGCCGCTTCGCCCAATTTGACGAAGCAGATAAATTCGCCGAGGGCACCGTCACCGGGCCGGCTTTTTGCCGTTCCGTGCTCAATAAACAACAACTGTTCCACCTTGCCCTGGGGCGCGATAACCAGCGTATCGATGCAGGGGTTTTTGCTGTCGGAATCCACGGCAATGCAAATCTCGGCCGGGTTGTCGATGACCTGCCTGAGCAACGACGGCGGGATAAGCAGGTCGCCTTCATAGTAAATCACCGGCCCGGGGTGTTGGCTGAGGGCCAGCCAGGCGCTCCAGTCCAGATTCCGGGAGGTGAACTGTGGATTGTACGAGACACTAAAATGGCTGCCCGCCAGGGATTCAAACAGAATCTGCGCGACTTCCGCGCCACCGTGCCCCAGAACAAAGGTTTTATGCCCGATGCCGGCGCGGTCGAAGGATTCAAGCTGGTAATCCACCATTCGTCGTTTTCCAAGCATCAGACAGGCTTTATGCCGGGAGGTGGTCAGTGGCAACAGCCTGCTGCTTGAACCTGCCATTAAACATGCAAGACGCATTCTCAATCTCCTTGTATAAAACAGCCGCCGGGTGGCAGGCCGGGGGTTACTCGGCGCGTTCCAGACCGGTTGACCAGCTTGCGCCCTGCGCATGGTTAACAACGACCGCTTTACCGTGGTAAGCCTCATCACGCGAGAAGGTGCCGGTGTAACGGCCATCGATGATTATCGGGCCGATGCAGACCATTCTTGGGTTGTCCTGTTGATGCGGCAGGGTGTAAGTCCATATGTCATCAACCATCTCCTGCAGCACAAAAGAGCCGCCTGCTGCCAGCTGTTGTTCCAGCTGTGCCCGCCATTGCGGCGCCGTCATCTGTCTGCCGAACATCACCTGAAACCCGCACAGGCCCAGCCCCGGTTTTAACACCAGATTCTCCTGTTCGCGGATCGCACGGGCCAGATTGCCCGGGGTTAACATAAAGGTGCGGGGAATGTGGGCATCGATCAGTGCGCGCTCCTGCTCAGTGAACAGGTGGGCATAACCGGGATCGGTGAGCAGGGCCAGGTTTGCTTTGTTGTCGTAAACCGCACAGCCGGCCGGCACGCTGAACAGGTCTATCTGGCCCCGGTTTTCCGCCGCGGCCAGGGCGGCAATAAACGCGTTGTCAATGTGGTATTGCTGCTGTTCGGCGTAGACCCAATCGGTAAAAACGATGTCGATTTTTACGCCAAACGCATAGACGCCCGTGGGGGTGAAATGGACGTCCGCCGGTTTGCCGGTCAGGAGCCGGAAACCGCCCCGGCGGGCGATATGGCCGAAGTCAGGCCAGCTGAAATTCTCCTCCGGGATCTCATCCGGGTCGTCCAGCAATTCCAGCATGACCGGGGTGCGGCCGTCGGCCGGCGGCGTGCGGTGGCGGTGCAATGTGTCGGCCCAGAGGCGCCCCATGTCCGGCGCATAGAGGGTAATGCCCGCTTCCTGCAGCCGGTGGCTGAGCGGATGTGCCTGCAAAGTCGTGACATAACGATCGCAGATGCCCAGCCCGCCGAGAGAAGGGGTCACGTTCATTTCCACCAGTTTGAAGCCGCCGTGGGTCAGCAATGCGTCCGGCCTTGCAAACAGCCGGGCGCGTGCAATGATGCGCGGCGTGCAGAAGGCCAGGATCTCTTCACGCTGTTGCGGCGTCAGGCATTGCGCCGCCAGAAAGCGCGCGTAATCCCCGCCGAACAGGCGCTCCGGCAGGCTGAAAACGAGGGCCAGCAGCCGCGCGGCGCCGGTGCCGATCTGGGTCAGATGGCCGGGTGGGAACACCGCCGGCGGGAACGTGGCGCGCCAGTCGCCGGGGTGCACGTTGAGCAGGGCCTGGGAGAAGGCATCAGCGGACCGGGCGCCGCCCTGCGTGGCGTAAAAGTCCATAACCTGTTGGTCAAGCCTGTTTTTAAGCACCTGCGCCTCCCACATCCAGGGATGAAAGACGGGCGATGGCCTGATGGAAAACCTGCTCACCGGCGCAATTGGTTAACCGTAAGTGGTGCCGGCTTTCAGCGCCGTAAACGATGCCCGGCACCGTGGCGACCTGCCGCTCCACCAGAAGATACTCCGCGACGGCGCTGCCGGCATCCGGCGAGAAAGCGCGCCAGCGGGCGGGTAAGGCCGGATAAAGTGCGGAAACGTCAGGGAACAGGAACATGCCCCCCATGGGCCGGCGTGGCCAGCCGAAGCCCCGCGTCTCGTCCAGCGCTGACAGGGCGTACCGGTTACGGGCGGCCAGCATCTCCTGCTGCTGTTGCATCCAGTCGTCTACCCCCGGGGTGCTCAGCAGCCGTTCGGCGATAGGTTCGCCAAGAATACTCACCCCCAGACACAGGCTTTCGTGGACCTTGCCGGCGGCTTCAATCACGCTGGCGGGCCCAATCAGCCAGCCTGTGCGCAAGCCGGGAATGCCGAACTTTTTTGAACAACTGTTAATCAGCACGCTGCGTTCGCGAAGGGCCGGGATGCACCAGGCGTTAAGGTGACGGCGGGTAAACGCCAGGGTGTCGTAGACTTCATCATGAATGACCCAGCGGTCACCTGTGCGGCACGCTTCGGCGAGCGCTTGCCAGTCCGTGTCACTCATCACGTAGCCGGTGGGGTTCTCCGGAGAGTTGATCAGCACGGCGCGCGCCGGGGTGCGGGGATGTGCCGCCAGGGCCGCCGCATATTCGTTTTCGCCTTCAGGGCGGGGCAGCGGATGGCTTTTACGGTTCAACAAGTGAATGGCACGTTGATAAAGGGTGTAAGCCGGTGCCGCCAGCAGGACGCCGTCGCCGGGGTTGGTCACCGCCTGCAACGCCAGATTGAGGGCTTCAATCCCCCCATGCGTCACCATTATTTCGCGTTCCGGATCGATATCGATGGCGTAACGGCGCCGATACCACGCCGCTATTGCTCTGCGCAGCGACAGCGAGCCGCGTGAGTGTTCATAGCGCTTGACCGCATCCAGAAAGCGTTCTTTGCTGAGATCCTCCCGGCAGATCACGTCAACCAATACGGCGGGCGGGCCAAAATCGGGTTCGCCCATGCTGAGATTCAGGATCGCCGCGTTCGCTTTCGCTCGCTGGGCAACGCTCTTTGATGAGAGCGGGTTCAGGTGTTCCAGATACGCATTGATGGCTGGCATGGTATTCCTCTTATTCCTGATCCATTGACTGAGGGGTTACTGCGATGAGGTTACGCGCCAGCTGAATCAGGCGATCGTAATTCAGCATCAGCGTGGTAAGGGTGACGGCGAGCAACATACCGGTTTGCCATTGGCCGCTGACCAGCGACTGCATCACGAAGGCCAGCACCGGGATCAACGAATTCATAAAGGTAAACACGGTGACGCCGACCCACTGCAGGCAGGTTTGCGACAAAAAAGAGGGTAAAACCATATTGGCGACGATCAGGATCACCAGGTTGCGCAGGGTTTCCGGGCCTACCCACAATGCGCCGAACCCATGATGCGCACTCAGGTAAGCAGCGCTGCAGGCCAGCAGCATATAGCAGCGCAAAGACACCACCGGGACCGGGCCAAGCCCGCTCTGCCGGCTGAACCGCAGCGAGCTGACGTAGTAAACATACATCATGGCCCCCCCTGACATTGAGGTGTAAAGCACCCGCAGCGGGAAGGCGGAGAGAGCATGAATACACAGGATCGCCGTCAGGATGAACAGTGACTTCAGCCAGCGCCTTTCCCGCAGGCAACTGCACAGTGCCGAAGAAAGGAAAAATACGCTGATGAAAAAATCGGCGGAGGCGTGCGTCACGCTGTAATAAGAGCATATCCAGTTCAGCACAAAGGCGACGGAAAGCGTGAGCCACATGCGCCAATGGCGGCGCAGCGCGTTGTGATTGCGCCGCAGGCGGCGGAACTCCCACAGGTTAAACACCACGCAGGCCGCCAGAGCCATATAAAACAGGCTGATTTCTGGCGGTATGCCGCCGCCGACATGGCTTAAAAATACCTGTGAGGCGGACGTGAGGGCGATATACAGCAAGGTCAGTAATTGCCCGCGCGCCAGCTGGGCCGGGGGAGACTCATGGGGCGGGGTGGCTGAGGTCACAGACATATCAGGCTACCTCCCGTGGAAAGAGGGCTGAATACAGCGGCTGAGACCGGCAACCTAAACGCGCCTTAATCCGGGCATTGGTTCGGCCCATCTCAATCCGGCGGATACGTTGTGAAAACGCATATTGAACGCCGGCCGCGATCATGATGGTGTAAGGGCTGAAGCCCGACAGCCGGTAGTCAACGCCCCCGGCCCACAGATGCAGGCATTGCGGGTCGTTCAGGCAGATGGCGGCAGCCACCAGCTGGCCTTGATGTTCAACCTGAACCACGGTTATCAGATCGCCGCACGTTTCCAGGAAATGGAGAAACGCCGGTATCGGATAATAGTGCGGCGTCCCGTTCCGGGCGCTGGTGGCGTGGCAGAGTTTGACCGCCGCGGCCAGATCGGCGTCCCGCCCCGGAAGCACGCGGTAGCTGCCGCGATCGCTGTCGAATTTCCGCAACTGGCGTTTCATCTCGTGCCGGCCATCGCGCGGCAGGGCTGCCAGATAGTCCCCGAACCGTTCAAACGGCATAAGATCGATAAAGAAGCGGTCATGCATGAAATGGCAACGGTAACCCGCCCGCTCTGCAGCGCTCAATGACGGCCCGGCGCTGAGGTTGAGCAGCCCGCAGCCCGGAATGCCCTGCCGGCCGGCAAGCACCATGAGTTCGGTCATTACGCGTTGTGCGGCGTCTTCTGAACCCGGCCGGTGCAGGATTTGCGTGTCATAGCAATGGGCTATGTGCCCCAACAGCCCGCCGGGGGGAGCGGTAAAATGAAAACCAGTACTTTTGGCCAGCGTACCAAAGGGATCGGGTTGCGATTGCTGGTACACCACTAACAACGCCTCAAGCCGCTCGCCTTGCCATGCCGCCAGGTAATACGTCGCTAACGTCGGCAACAGGGGGTGACGTTCGGCTGCCGCCAGCAGGTCAGGGTGGTAAAAGGCCGGCTGCCCGCAGTCCCTCCACAAGGCGGCATAGGCCTGGGCGTTAATTTCCGCCAACTGATGATGACAAGAGAGGTGATAACTCATAGCGTGGGCCTTAGCGAAAGGGGAGCCGGTTGCGCGGTGACGGGGGCAGCCTGTGCGGTAAATTCAGCGAAGGCTGCCAGCAAATCATCGATATCCTGGAGGCTGAGCTCTCCCATCACCCCAATGCGGAATGAATTTACCGTCCTGTGTTTGGTGGGGTAAATCACCAGCCCGCGCTGGAATAAAAAGTCGTTCAGCCTGTGGATGTCGCACGGTATTCCCGGGTTTGGCGCCAGCGTGACAATTAACGGGGCGCAGAACTGTGGCTGAATTACCGGGCTGAAACCCAGGCGCGCCATACCGCCGAGCAGGCGGGCCATCCGTTGAGAATACGCCTGGTAGCGCGCATGCCGGCCGCCCTGTTGACGGTACTCGTCAATCGCCTGTTTCAGGGCCAGCATGATTTGCAGCGGCGGCGTGAAACGCCACTGTCCGTCCCCCTCCAGCGCGCCGGCCTGCGCCCTGATATCCAGGCTGAGCGTGCGTGGGGTGACGTGGGTGGCCAGCACACGCTTACGCACTAACACGAAGGCGAGGCCGGGCAGCCCATGCAGGCACTTATTGGCCGAAAGCGCGACGGCGGAAAGCGACGGCGCGCTGTAGTCCAGCGGCAGTACGCCAAAGGTGCTGATGGCATCAATCAGCAACTGGCAGCCGTACCTGTTTGCCAGCTGGGTCAGGCCATCAATATCATTGATCACGCCCAGCGCCGTTTCGAAATGCACGGCGGCGATGTGGGTCACCCGGGGCGTTTGCGCCAGGGCCTGTTCAACCTGCGCCAGGTCAATGCCCAGATGTGGCGGCAGCGTCAGTACCGAATGCGGGATCGCGTGGATGCGGCAAATCTCCACCATACGGGCACTGTAGACGCCGTTTTCGATAATCAACAGGTGGTCATCTGCCGCGGGCAGAGAACACAGCATCGCTTCGACGGCAAACGTGCCGCTGCCTGATAACGGTACGGCGCTCCACGCCGCATCGCCTCCGGCGATAGCCAGGATGTCCTCACGCAACCGGGCGCTTAAGTGGGTGGCGGCCGGGCTGCGTGACCCTAGATCCCGCCCGGCCGCCCGGCGCACGTGCACCGAGGTATTCAGCGGGCCGGGCGTAAATAAACGAAATTCCTGTGATTGCATCGTTGTCACCGTTCAACGGGATTGAGGCACGGTGCCGGCGTTGGTTTGCCGTGCGCTGTGCAGAGTCGGGGTGGAAACGTGAAAGATGGGATTGTCCGGCGTGGCCCATTTACTCTGGTAGGGATGTCAGGGGGTTTATCAGATTCCCCAGCCCGGAGTTCTGGCACAGGACAACGGCCGTTTTATTGGCCAGCCAAAGCCCGGAGGCCAGTGACAGCGCCTCACCCTCGTTTGAAGCCAGTACGTAGTGGGTTTCATCGCGAGCAATAACGTCATTGATCAGCGGGGTTAAATAAGAGCAGGGGACACCGGTAAAATAGTGTGTCCCTTGTTCAATCAATGCATCAACAAAATTGCGGACATTAATCATCTGCCATTTCCTCACGGATGAATAGAAAACCGGCTGACTCGTGCATTCACTGACCGTCGCGTTAACTGACGACCGCGTTAAAGGGTTAAGTATTTCTGTTCAGCCAGTTGTACTTCATATTCATTGGTGAGCTTGAAAACATCGTCCAGAGAGGCAATTTCACGTTCAACCTGTGCAACGCTATTATGCTGGCGGATATTCCGGGTAATAGCGCGCATCGCGGCGATGGAAGCACGCAGGCTATGATTAGCCCAGATAACCGTGGATACACCGGCTTCCCGGAACGCATCGGTCGCGGTGTTATAGTATTTCGTCGGTACAATGACGATCGGGCAATCATTTTCCCATTGGCGGCAAAACTCCATGATTTCCGCACCGTCTGATTGTTTAGAATGAATTAATACCGCATCGGCACCCGCACCGGCATACGCGTTGGCGCGTTTCAACGCTTCTTCCATGGGGCAGCCGCTGATAAGCGCTTCCACACGGGCAATCACGCAAAAATCATTGTCTAACTGGCTGTCTTTCGCCGCTTTTATTTTGCCGCAAAATTCACTGATGGAAGCCAGATCCTGCCCTGCGCCAATAAAAGAGTTTATTTTAGGGAATAATTTGTCTTCCAGACATACCCCGGCGACGCCGCGCTGAGAGAGCTTTTTAACCAAACGGCGGACATTATTAAAATTGCCGAATCCGGTGTCGCCATCCAATAAAATAGGGATGGCGGTGTTATCTACCATAAAATCAACAACGTCCATTACCTGAGTCCAGGACGCTTCATTCCTGTCGCTGAGCCCCATAGAGGCAGAAATAGAGAGCCCGGAAGCCCATAATGCCTCAAACCCGCTTTCTTCTGCTATTTTAGCGCTCATGGCATTATGGGCTTCCATCAGGAATGAGAGTTCTTTCTTTTGCAGTATGTTTTTTAAAGTCGATGTTTTTCTCATGGCATTACCTCAATTAGCATTGATATACAGTGATGGGTTAATAACTCGTCATACTGGTAGTGTCAGGTACTAATAAGAATAATTAAAGCAATAAGAATAAGACCCAATGATTACGCCCGTCATAATAGATGATGACAAGAATAACCAAAGAAAACTGCAATGACTGAATAATGCTTCATTGTCTTCGTACTAAAGAGGGTGGGGCGCTTCTGTTATTTTTAATTATTTACTTTATCTTGATGAGGTTGTTTAACAGGGAATTATAATAACTGTCTACCGTATTAAGACGTAGATTGGCGCCAATCCATATTTCTGCCATTGCGGCGGGTGATTTTTCCACAATTGGCGTGATGACCTGCTGCAACCAGCCTTCTGCATGGATGACATCAATCCCGATATGTTCGGTGTAGTAACGCAGATCCCGGTCAGTAAAACCAAGCCGTTTGCTGCCCAGGACTAACTTTTCATATTGACTGGGATCCAGCAATTCTGTAATAGCCAGGGCACCAATCAGCTTGAAATAATGTTCGCGGTTGGTCCCACCCAACATAAACAGGTTGTAACCGCTTAATCCTTGCCAGCTCAGGGTGTCGGCAAAATTATCTTACGGCAATGCAATGTGATGACGCATCAGCAAGTCTTTATACAAATTGACATGGGTATGATGGTCACTGCCTTCGCCGCACTCATCCCACATATTGCGGCTGAGCTCACCCCGCACCTCGGTACGTGCGCCTACCATCGCCATGGCGATGAGATCAAAAAACAACAAATTCAACGCACTGTCGCTTTTGAAGAAGGCGCTCATTTGCAGTTTTGACGCATCATGCTGCAAAAATGTATAGAGCGGATGCGTGGAGGCCCGGTGTGCCGACCAGAGTTCCCGCAGGCTTTCTGTAAACTGTTCCGGGCTCGCAGCAAGGGGTAACGGGACGAAATGCAGCGTCTCATGCGCCAACCATCTACGTTCTATCATTCGTTTGATCGTTACCATCACCGGGTGGTGCTGGTTTTTGCTTTCAGCCGTTAACGGGTCAGCCAGACATGTCTGGTACAACCAAAACAGGGTTTTTTGTACCGCTTTACGGCTGTGGTCACTCTGTATGCTGTGATAGGCCGAAATCAGTTCAGCCTCTGTTGCGGCCTGCAGCTTTGCCGGCAGGGTGGGATGATGGCTAAAAAACGTGTCTAAATCCTCTATTCGCAACAGTTCTGCCACGTACTCATCCAGGTGGGCGGGCAGCAGTGGGTTTTGCGCCAGTTTAGTATTTATTACCTCTAAACTATCCATCATTTACCTCCAAAAACTGTGGAGATAGCAAACTAATATAAAACCGGTCGTTTTATCAATTTAAATATTACATAAATGTTTAATTTTTTGTTAATGTATTGTTTTTGTTTGAATTAAAATTATTGCTATAAATTTCTAAGTGTGATTTTAGTCTCAATTTCTTTTAATGTAAACAGATCGGTATACGTCGAAGTCTATGCATTTGTGAAATGTGCAGCGGAGAAGGGAGCCGAGAAAGGGTGCCCGGTGATAATGCCGGATGGCTGCGGCATGAGTCCAGGAGGGGGGAGGCGGACGCGGGGCTACAGTACGATGTTTTCGGCTTCAAGGATGGTTTTGGCCGTTGCCCAGGCCAGCAAGGCCGGTGAGTATTCGCTGTGATCTTTGTAGGTCAGTTCAGAGATGATTGCGCCGTCCAACAGGATGACAAAGGTAAAAGCGATGCGTTGTGCCCGTTCTTTTTTTACCAGCGGAAAAAGAATCCCGGCGATTAATGCCACCAGAGTTTCTTTCATTTCCTTATTGATATCAGAAATTTCTTTGGATTTATTACCAAATTCCAGCAGTGAGTTTGTAAACATGCATCCGTGAAAGTTTTCATCTTTAAACCAGGTGTGATAATAATTAAACACCGAAAATAGTTTATCTTTAGGGGAGTGTTTATTTTCAATTAACTCTTTGATATTTTTGATGAATTCATCTTTACGCTGGGTTAATACTTCAATGATTAACTGATCTTTTGAGGCGAAGTTACGGTATAGGGTAAGTTTGGAAACACCCGCTTCAGAAATAATCTTATCAATGCCTACCGCTTGATAACCCTCTTTGTTAAATAAGTCCGTCGCGACATTAATTATTATTTGTTTTTTGGTTTTCATAATACCCCCGGAAACTCAACAATTATTTACAACAATATCATATTATATAACTAAAAGTATACGTGAGATCCCCGAGCCGTGAACCACTCGGGTGGACTAAAAGAGAGAGCGTGGGAACCGGAGATGTTGAAAGGGGTATCACAGGGCGGTGAACCTGCGCGTTTTTACGTCATGAAAAGACATAGGGTGGTCACCCGATAATTGAAGTGAAATAACCCTGAATCAGGCCAGTAATGTTTCACGATGCACAGGGGAAATTGAAATATATCTGGAAGAGTTTTCAGGCTAACGCGTTGAGGATAAATCAGATAAACATTCGCGGGGTGGTATGAGAACACACGTTTGGCTCCTCTGACTGGACTCGAACCAGTGACATACGGATTAACAGTCCGCCGTTCTACCGACTGAACTACAGAGGAATCGTGTGAACGGGGTGCATAATAAAGGGGTGCTCCGGCTTTGTCAAAGCAGAAAAAAGCGTAACGGTTTGTTTGCTGGCATTATGAACAACCCGGGGGAAATCCCGGCAGAAACAGCGGCTTATTTATCCGGTAAGCTGTAAATGACGCCCCGCAGAACCGATGCGGCAGGCAGAGAAGGGGGAAATAACGGAAAGCAGAAACGAAAAAAGCCTGCTTTAAAAGCAGGCTTTTCGAATTTGGCTCCTCTGACTGGACTCGAACCAGTGACATACGGATTAACAGTCCGCCGTTCTACCGACTGAACTACAGAGGAATCGTGTGAACGGGGCGCATCATATCCATACGCCCCGACCCTGTCAACGGCAAAGTGACACGATTATGCTGACTGCTCAGCAACTAAACAATACGGTGCTGTGATGGCACTCTCTGGCACAACATGGCACTAGGCCGGCGGTCGTTGCAGGCGCGCCAGCGGGTCTTGCCGGTAGAAACTGACAAAATAGGGGTAGAGCGCCGGGAAGCGCCCGGCCAGCAGTTCGGGCGCACTGAAGAAGTATTCAGAGAGCACCGCGAAACACTCCGCCGGATCGGTCGCGGCATAGGCGTCCAGGCTGGCGGCGGCTTCTCCCACCAGATCGCTCTCTTCCTGAATGGCGTCCATCGCGGCGTGCAGCGCTTGCTCCCAGCCCGCCACGCTCCGCAGCGGGATCGGCGGCACACCGTTCACCACGCCGCCGTTGCGCAGGTCCAGTTTATGCGCCACCTCATGCACCACCAGGTTAAATCCGGACAGATCAAACGAATCCTGCACGTCCTGCCAGTTCAGCACCACCGGCCCCTGTTCCCAGCTCTGCCCGGCGTGCACCATCGGCCCGCTGTGTACCAGCCCGGCGTCATCTTCCCAGACATCCTCCACCAGAAAGGGGGCAGGGTAGATCAGCACTTCATGGAACCCGTCCAGCCACGGCAGCCCCAGTGACATCACCGGCAGCGCAAACAACAGCCCCAGCCGCGCTTCCATCAGCGGGGTAAGCACCAGCCCCTGTAACGGCACCAGGCGTTTTTGCCGCAGGAAGTGGGCCGCCAGCGCGGTAATCTGCTGTTTTTCTTCGGCGGTAAAGGCAGCGAACAGCGGAATCGCCAGGGCTTCCGGCCACTGTTCAAACGGGGGGGAAGGGGGAGGGGTTGCTTTCCACGGCCACTTAATCATCATCTTGCTCGCAAAGTGATCACTCGAACATCCGGGCACCGGTTAGTGCTGTAAAAATGCCGTAAAACAGGGCATGATGGCAACCGCAATTACGGAGAGATGCCGGAGCGGCTGAACGGACCGGTCTCGAAAACCGGAGTAGGGGTAACTCTACCGGGGGTTCAAATCCCCCTCTCTCCGCCACTTTTTATTCAAGCAGTTACGCTGCTCCCTGTCTGTGATAAATCTCCCGCCCCTGCTGTTTTACCTGGCATTGTCCCTGTTTTTTCTGCCTGTTCAGGCTTTACCGACCTTTTATTTATGTTTCCCTGATGCGGGAAGTTTAACCGGCTGCAGACCCACTGCAAATTGCGCCGTCACTGTGGCGGCATGGTTGAGGGCGTTGGCCTGCGCCAGATAGCCCTTCTGGCGGGCGCGCAACGCCTGTTGCCGCAAGTGCGCCACCACTTTTTGTGCCGCATGCACCTCAATGTCCGCTATTACGGCATTGGTGACCGGCAGCTCCTGCAACGCACCGCCCAGCGTCTGGAGGGCAAACACCACGCGGCCGCAGCCCGCCAGTTTGCGGGCGGCCAGCAGCCGGGTTTTCAGAACGGCATTTTCTGCCGCCAGGGCCAGGTAAGCCGCTGAAGCTTTCGGACGCGTTTTTTTAGCTGTACTCTTCACTGCACTCTTAATTGCCCTCTGGGCGGACATAGGGCCTCCCGCTGAAAAGGTTGCTTTCAGGTAAAAAATAACCGTGATGAAAAGTTAAGCCTATGGTGTATTGATTGTCAACCTAAGGCTTATAAGCGGGCGGGTGAGATAAGGCCTTGCAGGCGGTTCAGGTATCGCGTTTTCGCCGCAGCAGGTAGCTTTCAGTCAGCGCATCCAGCTCTTTCAGCCGCTGTTCAAACACCGCCAGCATATTTTCCTGCTCCAGATCCGGCAACTGATCGAACAAATCCAGCATCCGTTGCTGGCGTGAGGTCAGGCCGGAATCGGGCTCTACCTCCTCGCCCAGCAGCCAGGGCAACGGCACGCTGAGCGTTGTGCTGAGACGCAGGGCCGAGGTTTTACTGATCTGCCCCCGCCGGTACCAGCCATTAACGGATTGCGGGCTGACACCGGCGATACGGGCCATCTCCGCCTTTGAGATACCCTTCATTTTGAGCAATTCATCCAGCCTGACGGCCAGGGCGTGGTCACTACGGTTTAATGATTTCATCGAACGAGTATACCCATAAGGGTTACGCTTATAAATAAGCTTAGTGTTGAGTTTATTGTAAGCTTTAGGCTTAGGTGCTATGCTGATATCACGCCTGCTGTTGATGGGCGCTGTACGCCCTCACTGAGAAAAATGAGCCGCCGGCCAACCCCGTATTACCTGTGCGTGGCCCGCTCTGCCAGGCCTGAAATTACGCGCCTCTCCTTATAGGTTAGCGCGGCTAATTTGATGGATAGGTCATTCAGGTCTTAGATATAAATTCGCGCGAAAGGATTAAATGGACAGGCCCCCGCAGGGGATGAACAATTAATCGGAACGATGGCTATGACATTCGACAATTTACGTGAATTTATTGCGCCTGGGGGACGGTATGAACTTTATACCGACGGAGAGGAGGTGATCTGGGTGTTACCCCTTGCAGATGACCAAATTATTATTACTCCGGAGTCGTATGAGGCGCTGCTGAACCAATACGGCTATAAAATCGTCCCGATGTAACCGGGCCGGAGGGTGCGCGGCCCGCGAGTGGCCCGGCGCACCCGTGCCGCCGGTACATATTTCTGGTCTGGAGGCGTTATGCCACTGTCTGAACCGGATTGGTTTTCCCACCTGTTACAGGCCGGCACCTGGCTGGCCGATCACCCGCTGGGGTGCTTTACCGGCTTATCCGCTTTTATTGTCTCTTGCTGGTCCGGGCTGGCCGAGGGGCGGCGCGGCCTTCCCTTGCTTGTCGGCAGTTTGGTCTGTGTGTTGACCACGCTGGCGGTGGTGGCTGCCATGCGTTCCAGCGGGCTGCACGCGTCCTGGATGCCGATTGTCGGCATTTTTGTCGGCTTTGTCGGGGCGGACCGCATCCGGGATGCCATCTTATCCGCCTGGGAGAGCCGTAAAATCCCACCTTTCATTGATTCTGAAAAGAAATAGGCCCGCAGGCGGCTGAAAAGAAAAACCAGTAACCCATTGAATTATTAAATAACTGCCCCCATATCTGTTCTCCGTTCTCACCAATAAAAAGGAAAAAAAGATGGGAATCAGTGAAAAAGAGCGCCTGCGCCGACAGTTAAACGAAAAGCACCGCATCAGCCACAGCGCCATGTGGCTGGCAGGCATTGCCGGCCTGTATTTCATCCTGATGGGCGTGACCGGCCACCCGCTGGGGCCGATGCTGTTGTCCGGGGGCATCTGCCTGACGGCCGGATGGCAGGCTTTGAACAAGCGGCGTAAGGTCAGGGGATATAAGCGGAAACTGAAGCGCATGGATAACGCGGAGAAAGTGCCTGCGGGTTGACCGCAGGCACTGATGGCATTACGCGAGGGGATTAAAGGAAAGAGTCATCGTCATCGTTAAAGCTGTCATCGCCAAAACTGTCGTTACTGCCGAACGTATCATTCTGATTATCCAGGAAGCCATTACTGGCGTAGCGATCGTCCGTGCCGTTAAACGTATCCAGATTATTGGATTCATCAAATTCCTGGAACATGCTCTGATCTTCCGCGGTATTCACCGGCATCGGATCATCATTATTAATGATGTTCACAATCTCTTCCGGTTGGGAATGGTGGAACATGCCGGTCAGCATATCCGCCAGCATGACCCCACCTGCCACCCCGGCCGCCGTTTGCAGGGCACCGCCGATAAAACTTCCCGCCCGCGAAGGTGCAGCCTGAACCGGCGCGGCAGGTTGCTGGGAATAGGGCTGTTGCGGCGCATTGTTCCAGGCGGCCTGATTCTGCTGGGCAGGCTGATAATTCTGGTTCTGCTGCGGGGCAGGGGCAGAGCGGTGGCCGCCGCCAAACAGGCTGGAGAGGAAACCGCCGCTGCTCTGCTGCGGTTGGGCCGCCTGCTGTTGCAGCGTGTTCACCTGCGCCTCCAGTGCCTTGACGCGTTGGTCCATGCGTTTTAAGGCCGCTTCCTGAATAATGATCGATTGCGCCATATAGTAAGGCGCTGCCGGCTGTTCACGGATACGCGCCTGGATACGTTGCTCGGCGGCATGGTCACGTGCGCCGGTTTGTGATTCAGCCTGTTTGAGACGATCAAACAAACCATCAATGAGTTGCTGTTCTTCAGATTGCATAGAAACCTCCAGTGGTGGTGCAGCGCCGTATTACGTTGACACGGCAAGCGTGTTACCGCCGGTTAACTGCATATGTCTATTAATAATAGATGACGTTAGCCTGTTAATTGGGGCAAATACAGAATTCAAAAGTAAAGCAGGGCAGAAATGTGTTACCACTTTGTTCATATGGCGATTTTTTAGTCTTTTCAGGTTTCGTCCGGCGCCTATAGACAGCGCAAAATAACTCTGAACGTGATTTCACTTCTCATATTGGGGTGGCACACCGCCGGCAGGGGGTTGACAGCGGCCGTAAAAACCGATGTATCAGGTTCAGTATGGAATATTGCAGGGATTTATTAGCTTGAGAGATGTTTTATGCGCCCCCCATTGGCATTTTTAGTGGTTTGGACGGCCGGATTAACCAAAAAAAATGGCAAAGCAGCCAGAAACGCGCTTTTTCTGCCTGCGGACGTGCCGGCCCGGCAAAATCACCGGAATAACAGGCTTTTCCCTATCTCTCTGATGCTAATAGGGAAAAAGATGTGAAATATTTTGATTTCACTTAACGCCGGACGAGCGTCGCCCACAAAAAGTGAAAAGTCATAAAATAACCCGAGGTTTTATATTTCACCGATTGCACCCGGCGGGCGGGTGTGTGATGTTTTGGGTGTCTAAGATATTTCGCACGCAGGAAATAGTTAGGAATACTGAATTAAAATAGTCTCTTGTTACGGAGGTTTTCATGCTTATTGTCTGGTTCGCCCTGGCCGTTATATTACTCTCTTTCTCTGTCTACGCGTTCAAAATGTATCGCGGTGAAAAAGAGAAGAAAAAACTTATCGTGCGTCCGCGAATGATGTCACTTCGCCGCCGCCACAGCCACAGTCATGGCTAATCCTGGAACGTACATACTCTGCCACAGCAATTTCAGTCATTGAGCACTGATTTAAAAAATAAATTGGCATGACTTACGCCACGCACTTTTATTTTTTGACTTAGGATGCGTTTTCTTTGCAACGCGTAAACGTACCCGGCGCCAGTTGCCGGGTACGTACTCCTGTTTCTTCTGCCCGCTTTCCATCCCCACTGCTGTAACCGCTATACTCCTTATCTGCGTACGATTTCCTGTCCAGTGAGGGCCAACCTGCGATGTATCACCGTATTGACGGCAGCCGCTACCGGCAAATTTTTGTAGTAGGTGACGTGCATGGCTGTTACCAGTCGCTGCAACAGCAGTTACAGACACGGGCCTTTGATCCGCAACAGGATCTGGTGATCGCCGTGGGGGATGTGATTGACCGCGGGGCACAAAGCCTGAGCTGCCTGGGGTTGCTGGATGCGCCCTGGTTCTGCATGGTGCTGGGTAACCACGAACAGATGGCGTTAATGGCGCTGTTAAGTGGGGTGGAATTTCACTGGCAACGCAATGGCGGCGACTGGTTCTACCGCCTGAAAGGCGAGGCGCGGAGCCGGGCGGAAGCGTTGATCCACCGCTGTGATGCCCTGCCGTTGATTATTGAAGTCACGAACCTCCCGCAACAGATTGTGATCGCCCATGCGGATTACCCCGCCAGTCACTATGTGTATGACCAGCCGGTCAACGCGGAAGATGTGGTGTGGAGCCGTAAACGCGTCACCCGTGCGCTGGAAGGGCACGGCAGCCGCATTGGCGGGGCGGATTTATTTATCTTCGGCCATACCCCGCTTAAACGTCCGCTTAAATTTCTTAACCAACTTTACCTGGATACCGGCGCAGTATTTGGCGGCCGCCTGAGCATGCTGCGGATTAAATCGGCCTGAGCGTCGCCCGTTCCCTCGGGTTACCCGCGATTTTCCCGGCTAAATAACCGGTTTACCAATGATCAGCATGGCTAATCTTTATTTTTTCTGGCGGATAAAAAAGGTTAAACAGCATCAACAGGTTTAAAACGCATAATAGTCCACCCAGTAAAAATAATTAATGCGCGATAACAGGTAATTAAGAAGCAGTCGGCGTATTTTCCGGTGGCCGCTGAAGCTTTTATCATGAGAGTATAATTAATGATGTTGCTGTTTTTTCACTTTTTCAGGCAGATTTCATCAGGTGAAATCAAAGCGGATGCTTATTAAAGCACGGAAAAAGGCGCAAAGGCAGAGCGTGCCGGCGGTGACATGCCGGGCGGTAAAATGGGCGCTGCGGGAGATTTGCCTGAAATGGTATGATGCGCCGGGCGCGTACCGTGCGCGGCGTAGGGCATAAGGACTTTTGCAATGCAGATCATGTCGTTGAATCAAATTCGTTGGTTAAGCCTGGTGGTGATGTTGGGCGGCTTACTGTTGTTGCTGCCGTTGCATCTGCTGGGCTGTTTTATTGCCGGTTTTGTGGTGTATGAGCTGGTCAACGCCCTGACGCCACATTTCCAGAAGATCATCAGCGGTGACCGGGCGCGCTGGCTGGTGGTGGCGCTAATCAGCACGGTGGTGGTCAGCGGCCTGATTGCCGCCGTGACCGGCATCCTCAGCTTTCTGATGCAGGACATCCAGAACTCGGCGGTCTTCAATGCACGGGTGGCGTCGCTGCTGGAAGATGCGCAGTCCCGCTTGTCGCCGGTGATGTCCCATTATCTGCCGACTAACATTGAAGAGTTGCAGCGCCAGTTCCTGAAGTGGCTGCGCGAGCACATCGTAATGTTGCAAAATATCGGCAAAAACGCGGCCCACACCTTTATCACCATGTTAATCGGCATGGTGCTGGGGGCGATTGTCTCCCTGCAACGGGATGACAGCGCGCAACCGTACCCGCCCCTGAAGGCCGAACTGTTGCAGCGGGTGCAGTTACTGGCCTCGGCGTTCCGCAATATCGTGTTCGCGCAGTTCAAGATTTCACTGATTAACACCGTGCTGTCGGCGGCCTTCCTGTTCGGCGTGCTGCCGCTGTTCGGCATTCACCTGCCGCTGGCGAAAACCCTGGTGGTGGTGACCTTTGTCTGCGGGTTGATCCCGGTCATCGGTAACCTGCTCTCCAATACGCTGATCTTTATCGTCGGGTTGTCGCTGTCGCTTTGGGTGGCACTGCTGGTGCTGAGCTATCTCATCATCATCCATAAAGTGGAGTATTTCCTGAATGCCCGGATTGTCGGCACCCGCATCAATGCGCGCTCCTGGGAAATCCTGCTGGCGATGCTGATTTTTGAGTCAGCCTTTGGCCTGCCGGGAGTTGTGGCTGCGCCGATCTACTACGCTTACCTGAAAAATGAACTGCGCCATGCGGCGTTGATCTGAACCACAGCGGCGTAACCGGCCGTTAAAAATAAATGTGTGCGCCGCAGCGGGCAGTGGCTTCTCCCGCTGTGGCGCGGGTGGTATTCTTCCCGGTTTTCGGGGGCGAAGGAAAAAAAGTGGCAAAAGAGTTAGATCAGTTACTCAAAGATATCGATCTTATTATTGAACATGTGGAAAACCTGAAAGTGCTTGCGCCCCGCCCGGCATCCCGCCCTCCCACGGTAAATGGTCAGACTTACGATTCGTTCTGTGAAACGTTCGCCATTAAAGCGGTGTTGCGGGCGTTGATCGCCTCAGTGGATAAGATTGTCCAGGTGCAGATCGCCAATAAAGTCGAGCAGGACATCGCCCAGCTGGATGAAAAAGTGCGGCAGATTGGCGGCGACCATGCAAAACCGGACGACCTGGCGCAGATCACCGCGTATGTCCGGCATGCGGTATCCGAAATTTTACCGTAAAAACGGGCAGGGAAAATCAGGGGCGCGACACCCGCCGGGGCCGCGCCCCTGCTGTGTTTGACGGGAAAGGAAGGGGGGTTCCCGGTGATGAAAAACGCGGCAATCATCACTGCAAGTCATAAAAAGAGTTGCTATTACATCCCCGCTATGAGTAAATGCTCTCCGGCCTGTGGTACAGACCTATTTATGCACGACATCCTGAGTAAAGAAGTTTCAATCCAAGCGTTATCGTTGATAGCCCTTCTGTGACGAATTTCCTTTTGAGTGCCTCATAAGTAATGGCTGAAAGCCGGCTATATATCGCCTTCGGCGTCACATTTTTAATATTAAGGAATTTATCATGACTATGATGAAAGGTCAGGTTAAGTGGTTCAACGAGTCTAAAGGCTTTGGCTTCATTACTCCGGCTGACGGCAGCAAAGACGTGTTCGTTCACTTCTCTGCCATCCAGGACACCGGCTTCAAGACCCTGGCTGAAGGCCAGAACGTACAGTTCTCCATCGAGAACGGTGCTAAAGGTCCGTCAGCGGCTAACGTTACCGCTATCTAATCTCCCTGCTGCGCAGCAGGCTGTAACAGGCACGCGCGCTGTCAAAGAGATTCCAAAAACCCGCCTCGGCGGGTTTTTTGTTTTAAGAGAATAGTCACCCGCTTCGGCGGGTTTTTTGTTTTTGTACGTCCAGTAAACATGCGCCCGGGCCCGCGGAAAACACGCAAAAAAAAGCCCGCGGTGAGCGGGCAAAGTTCCTTGTTACATCGTTTTTTGAAGCTACTACTTTGGGGGGTAGTACTGGGCTAGTCTAGACGAAATCCCTGGCAGAATTCCCGCGGGGAAGTGTTAAGATTGTGAAAATATACGGCTGAAGACACCCCCGGCCACTCTGTGGTAGCCTGTGTGCCTGCATTCTTTTCAGTGCGCTTTTCAGTACGTAAATACGCGAGGCAACGCCATGAAAGTAAATGATTTGGTGACGGTAAAAACAGACGGCGGCCCACGCCGGGAAGGCGTTATTCTGGCGGTGGAACAATTTAACGAAGGGATCATGTATCTGGTGCAACTGGAGGACTACCCCACCGGCATCTGGTTCTTCAATGAGGTTGACAGCCTGGACGGCACCTTTGTTGAACCCCGCAACGCGTAATTGCGTCCGCAGAATGATCAGGGCAGCCGCAGCTGCCCTTTTTTACGTCAGAAGGTTTCCCAGTCGCTGTCATTCACCCGGCCGGTGCGTGCGCCGGCGGCACTGACAGGCAGCGGCGTGCGGGGGCTGTTCACTGTGGCAGCCGGGCGGGCAGGGGCTGCACTCTGGCGGTCGTTCAGCCGGAATACCGCCACAGACTGCGTCAGGCGGGCAGCCTGCGCCTCCAGCGAGGCCGCGGCAGCCGACGCCTCCTGCACCAGCGAGGCGTTCTGCTGGGTGACGCTGTCCATTTCTGACACCGCCTGGCTCACCTGCGAAATGCCGCGGCTCTGCTCATCAGAGGCTGAGGCAATCTCGCCCATGATGTCCGTCACATTGGTCACCGCTGACACAATCTCGCGCATGGTGTCACCGGCGTTGGCCACCAGCCCGGCCCCTTCACCCACCAGCGTCACGGATTCTTCAATCAGCGACTCAATCTCTTTCGCCGCATCCGCGCTGCGTTGTGCCAGATTACGCACTTCGCTGGCGACCACCGCAAACCCGCGCCCCTGTTCACCGGCACGTGCCGCTTCAACGGCCGCATTAAGCGCCAGGATGTTGGTCTGGAAGGCGATGCTGTTGATGACGGTGGTGATCTCCGCAATCTTGCCGGAGCTTTTGGAGATGCTCTCCATGGTGCTGACCACGTCACCCACCAGCGTACCGCCCTGGCGCGCTTTATTAGAGGCGTTGGCCGCCAGCTGGCTGGCGTGGTGAGCGTTTTCAGAGTTCTGTTTCACCGTGGCGGTGAGTTGCTCCATGCTGGCGGCGGTCTGCTCCAGCGAAGCCGCCTGCTGCTCGGTACGGGCGGAAAGATCGGTGTTACCGGAGGCGATCTCTGCCGATCCCTGGTGGATCGACTCCGCGCCTTCACGCACGGCAGACACGGTCTCAGCCAGTGCGTGCTGCATCAGATCCAGATTCGTTGCCAGCACGCCAATCTCATTGCGGCCGGGGCGCATCGCGGCGAGGGTCAGGTCGCCGGCGGCAATCTGGCGGATGCGGTTTACCAGCATCAGCAGCGGGGCGATCACGGCGCGGCGCAGCACAAGGTAAGTCAGCAGGGACAACCCCAGCGCCGCCGCAAAGGCCAGCGCCATCATCAGGTAGCCGAGGCCGGCATTGGCACGGGCGTGCTCATTGATCTCATTGGCCTGTGCGGTACGGAACGCGGAGGATTCAGACACCGGCTTGCGGTAAGCGGCCTCCAGTTTGCTGAGCGTCGTGGACTCCAGCGCCAGCACATCCTCAAACCGCCCCGTTTCTGTGGCCGCCATCATCGGCGTAATGCCCTGATCGCGATAGGCGCTGTACGCTTGTTTCAGCTCCGCGTTGAAATCGGTGCCGGACTCACTGCGTTTGCTGTTGACAATAAAGTGGTCAAACGACGTCTGGGATTGATTAATGATCGCTTTCGCCGCCGTGATATCAGCCAGGGATTGCGGGGTGTCATTGATGCGTGCGGCAAACGCGGCCTGAATCATCAGCAGGCGGGCGGTGCTCAGGTGGTTGGCACTGTCAGTCAGCGCTTTTCGCGTGGCGATCTCCTGGTTATTGCTGACCAGCGCATCATTGCTCTCTTTGAGGAAATAGCTGGACGCCCCGATAGAGACGGCAAACAGCAGCAGGATGCTGCTCAACATCACAATAAACAACGTAACCAGACGGGTGTTTCCGATCACCCCGGTCGGTAAGGAACCTTCAGCGTGTGAAGAGGCATTCATAATAGTGACTCATTGCAAGGTATGAAAATAACCCTGTGCAGGCAAATCGCACAGAAAGGGCATGCGAGCCTGTTATCGGCAGCAGAAATCAAAGCTTTAACCACGGTAATGTTGCCGCACCGCTGCCGGTGAGAAAGGGGGAAAGTGCCTTAAAGCCAGCATTCATGCGCCCCGGCAGGCAGTGAAAAATTCTGCGGGGTGAAATGAGAGGATTCTTAAAAGAGCGGTGAAATTGAAATAAAACCGGCCATTTCAGGTGAAATAAAATAACGGTACGGGCGTAAATTTTATTGAGCTTTACTGCCCGGTAAAATAAAAAAAGCGCAGGCCACCGGGGCAGAGGGAAAACAAGGCATTAAAAAACCCCACCGGGCACAAACCTGGTAGGGTAAAAGCGCAAAAAAAGTAACTGGGGAATTTACTCATTTTTAATTACCGCAGTAATTAAAAATGACAATAGCTTATTTAGCGCGGACTCAAAACTTCAGGATATAAAACGGATTACCGGGTGTTGACATAAATCCCGCTGGTCAGGGTGTCAGTCAGACGCACCACATGATAAATAACCTGTTTATTATGCGTTTTAATTTTACGTTTAATATTGCCTTTATGTGACGAGACCGTTTTCGCCTTGATTTGCATCTTGTCAGAGATCTGGATGGTGCCTTCCCCGGACATCCACATGCGCAGCATGTTAGACTCGGTCTGGCTCAGCGTTACCGGCGTCACATCGATCTTTGGGCGCTGTTCTGCCGCGTGGCTGGTCTTCTCCAGGTAGCCTTTCAGCAGCTCGTTCAGGGTCTGCGGCTTAATCGCTTTTGAAGAGATAATCACGTTCTTGCGAACAAAGAGATACTCTTCAAAATGGATATTGGTGATCGCCATAAAAATAAGGAATAACGTATCCGGGTGCTGCATGATAATACGTTTAATGCGTTCTTTTGCGTTAGCCTCGTGAATAAAGCAATCTTCATTAATAAACACAACATTGGGATTTAATTTGCTGCATCGTTCCTGAAGGCTTTCAAGGTCGTTAATGGCATTTATATGTTTCTTTCTGACGCCATTACTGGTCAGGTAATCGGTCAGACCCAGGCGTGTATAGCTGCATGAATCCATAATGATCGTCGGCATAAGAGAACCCCTCAATTAAATCCGTTTTTAACCGTGAAATTACAGTAAGAAAAATCCTGAAGACGAGAAAATAGATCAGATACATCACGTTGGTCTATGTTCTACCAACAAACCTATCATCAGTTCAATGATAATTTCAGACTAAGCCGCTGATTCAACACTAACTATAAATTTGCCTTAAGTCAGTGGCAGCCGGTAAACCGGGTTCTGAGGAGGAAAAAAGCATCAGGTACCTCCTTTCAGGTAGGGATAACGAGAGAAAGGGCGGCGCTGGCGGGCTTGATGTCTGAAAGAAGCCGGCATAGACAATGAACCGGCGTTTGAGGGATAGATTAAAATAATTCATCTATTACAGCATCCTGATTGACTAATTATCAGAATTTGTCTTAAGTCTATTTTTCGTACAAACCCCCTGGATTTTTCCTAAATTAAAACAATAACTTATAGTAATTAATCACGGGTGGAAATGATAAGTACTTCAAAAAAGATCAGCTAATGCACAAATTAGTAACACAATTGAAACTTAAATCACGTATGCAAGTCCTTTTTGTAACGCATTTTACAGCGATGCCGTACGGTTTTTATCCTGAATTGTGAAGTAAAAGCATTTTAGGCTGATGAATAATCTGTTTTGCTGAACTATTGGTGAAATCATACTGCACTATTTCATTTTATATAGCCTGTGCTATCGTTAACCGGTTGCTCAAATTTTGTTATGTAACCTCAGAATTTCCATAACAAAAATCAAACATCCTCTTTTCAGCCTGTGTTGCCCGCGCCGCCGTTTTTTCATCAGGGGGGGAGGGTGAACGACCTTTATAAGGGTGATACCTATGCCTGACATTAATCATTTCGGCCAACCCGTGGGGGAAGATCTGCCCTCCTGGTCTGCCCGGCCGCGCCCGGCGCGTATTACTTTACCCGGCGACTATTGCCGCCTGGAGCCGCTGGAAGCGGAGCGCCACACCCAGCCGTTGTTTGATGCCTATTACAGTGTGCCGCATACCGAAGGGTGGACTTACCTGCCGGTTGAGCGCCCGGCTGATCTCCATGCGTTCCGGCTGTTGGTGGCCTCCCTGGCCGGTGGTGATGACTTACACCTGGCGGTGATTGATAAAACCACCGGCGAGGCGCTCGGCACCGCCGCGTTTTTGCGCGTCGACCCCACACACGGCGTGGCGGAGCTGGGCTGGATTAACTGGTCGCCCCGGATGCAGCGGCAGCGCGCCGGCACCGAGGCGATTTTCCTGATGCTGCGCTACCTGTTTGATGAACTGGGCTACCGGCGCTGTGAATGGAAATGTGACAGCCTGAATGCCCCCTCGCGGGCGGCGGCCCTGCGGTATGGTTTCCGGTATGAGGGGCGCTTCCATCAGGCGCTGGTGACCAAAGGGCGTAACCGTGACACAGACTGGTTTGCGCTGCTGGATCGCGACTGGCCGGCGGCCCGGCAGGCGCTCACCGGCTGGCTGGCCGCCGGTAACTTTGATGAAACGGGCCAACAGCGCCGCCGTTTGCAGGATTTCATGCCGCAGAAACCGGCCTGAGGGGAGGCCGGGGCGCACTGCCGCGCCCCGGCTTTACCCTTACCAGTAAGGCTGCCAGATGCCGGTCAGCCGGGTCAGCGCCTCTATATAGAAGTAGTCCCCCCAGCTGCAACACTCATCCACCCCTTTATTATCCGCCAGATGGTAGACCGAATGCTTCAGCAGCCCGGTGCCCGCCTCGTGCGGCGCGGCCAGGTAATCCCGCGTCAGGGACTCCATAATATGCAGCGCGGCGGCTTCATAACGCCCGCGATCAAGGCCGGCGGCGGGCAGGGCGGCGGAGAGTTCCAGCAGCCCGCATACCGCAATCGCCGCGGCGGAGCTGTCCCGCAGGGCACCGGTGCCGAGCAGCGCCAGGTCCCAATGGCAGACGCCATCCTTCGGCAGGCGCAGCAGGAAGTAGTCCGCCAGCCGCTGCGCCAGCCGCACCATGTCTGCGTCACCGGTATAGCGCCAGCTCAGCATAAAACCGAGGATGCCCCACGCCTGCCCGCGCGCCCAGCAGGAATCATCGGCGTAACCCTGGTGGGTATTGCCGAAACGCGGCTCGCCGGTCACCGTGTCCATATAAAAGGTATGGTAGGTCGAGCTGTCCGGCCGCACCAGATAGCGCGCCGCCTGGTTTACATGGGTGCGGGCGGCGTCGGCGAAGCGGGCATCGCCGGTCTGCGCGCTCGCCCAGTAGAGCAGCGGCAGGTTCAGGTTACAGTCGATGATCATCCGCCCGCGCTGTGCCGGATCGTTGAGATCCCCCCACGCCTGAATGATCCCGGCCTGCGGGTTAAACCGTTCCAGCAGCGCCTCGGCGGCCAGCAGGGCGATGCCGCGTGCGGCACGGTCGCCGGTCAGCTGCCAGGCAGAGACGCAGGAGAGGGTATAAAGGAAGCCGAGATCGTGGGTCGCAGTGTCGATCCGCTGCGCGATCCGCCGGCCAAAACTGACCACATGCCGCTCAGCCAGCGCGCGGTAAGCGGCATTGCCGCTGTGCTGCCAGGCGAGCCAGAGCTGCCCGCTCCAGAAGGCGGGTGTCCATTCCACGTTGTCACGCGGCTGATAATGGCCGTCGGTGCAGGTCTCCGACGGAAAACGGTCGCCGAAGGCGGCCATCCCGGCATCAATGCGGGTCAGCACCGTGGCCCAGGCCTGCTCCAGCCGGGCAGCCAGCGCGGCGCGGTCCGGCTGGGGACGGGCAACAAAAGGGGGGTGGCTCATGGCGTACTCCTTGTCAGTGAAGAATCAGTCAGGGTTTCAGGCGAGTGAGATCCACCGCCGGCACGGGCGGCGTCGCGGTGCGGGCAGCGCGGCAGGCGGAGAGCGTAAAGGCGGAGATCAGGGTAAACAGCAGCGCCACCGATCCCATCAGCAGGTAGGTGCGGTCAAAGCCGATACGGTCATAGAGGTAACCGGCCGGGGGCGCGACCACCACCGACCCGACATAAATCATCGCCTGGTAGCCGAGCAGGTACATGGTGGCGTTGACCCGTTTCGGGAAGTGCTCCGCGATGTACTTGAACACCGAGATCAGCAGCAGTGAAATCTCCAGCCCGTAAAACGGCTTGATGAGTGAAATCATCAGCGGGTCGTGCACCAGCCCAGAGGCGATCAGCCGCAGCCCCACCACCACGCCGGTGAGCAGCATCCCTTTCTTGGCCCCAAAGTGGTTCACCAGCCACGGCAGCGCCATCATCATCAGGAACTCCAGCCCCGACTGGGCGGTGCTCAGGTAGCCGTACATCGCGTTTCCTTGCTGCTGCGTCTCAAAGAAAGAGACGAAATAGCGCGGGAATTGCTGTTCCGCGATAAACATCATCCAGGCCACGCCCGCTACGTAGAGGCTGAACATCCAGAATTTGCGGTTTTTCAGCAGCAGAACCACATCCGCAAACACGATCTTCTCGTCGGAGATCACCGAATTGTTCTTCAGCTCCTGCTCGCCGATCTTCAGGCTGAGCAGCACCGCCAGCATGATGAGCGAGGTGGCGCTGCTCAGGCAGAAATTCAGCAGCGGGGAGATATTGAACAGCACGCCGGAGAGCGCGGCGGCCATGGCCCAGCCGAGTGACCCCCACATGCGGATCTGGCCGAACTCCAGCCCATAGAGGCGGCTGAAGCGGTCAGCGTAGGATTCAGAGGCGGCGACCCCGGCGTACCAGCCAAGGCTGAGGTAGAGCGCCCCCAGCATGATGCCCGCCATCGGGTGCGACAGCAGCAGCGGCTGGTAAACCCCGGCGAAGAACGGCGCCATCAGCGCGGAGATCAGGATCACCACATACAGCAGGCGTTTGCTCATGCCGATCTTGTCCATGATGTAGCCGTAGACCGGCTTCATCACCACGGCGAACACCCCGTTCACGGCGAACACCGTGCCGATGGTGACGCTGTCCAGCCCCACTTTCTGGCTGAGCCACAGCGCATAGAGGCCAAAGCTGGCGGACCAGGTAAAGAAGTAGAGGAAAATGAAACTGCTCATCTTGTAGTAAGCCGTTTTTGCCGCGGCCGGGACGGAGCCGGTTAACGGTGTTTCCATGGTGGTTCTCCTGCGTAGGGTCAGGGGGGCCTGGCGGCGACAGGCCGCCGTCAGGCGAAAACAGCGAACGCGATCAGAGGCGGATCCGCTGCGTGTGGCCGTCAAACAGCAGCGTCAGCGTGCCCTCTGCGAGCGTCCATTGCGGCACTTCGGCGTCCGCGATGGCGGCCTGCGGCGAGGCGGCTACCCAACAGCCCAGCCAGTGTTCACCGGGCGGCAACAGGGCCTTCAGCACCGGGATTGCCGCCGTATCGGCAAACATCAGGTTGCTGTTGGGCGGCGTGCGCACCCAGTCCGCCTGCCGGGGTACGGTGGCGTACAGGCACTGGATCACGCTGGTGCCGTTGCGCGCGATGGCGTCACAGCGGCGGCCCTGTGCGCCGGTGCGGATCGCGGTCTGCGCGTCAGACACCACCGCGAAGCCGCCCTCGGCGCTGGTCAGCGTGCGCGCGGTGGCGATCCGGTGCAGCCGCACATGGCCTTCGCCGGCCGGGATCAGCCAGGTCGCCACCTCCACGTCGTGCCACGGCAGCCAGCGGCTGAAAATCAGGTCGTCGCGCGTTTCCACCTCCCGGCAGTCGCGCCGCCCGCGCCAGTACTCATCCTGTTCCGCCAGCAGCAGCATCGAATCCCCGGCGGCGTGCGGCAGCCCGTAGCGGCCGCGCTCCACGCAGAAGCCAAAACGGTTGGAGTAAGCAAACTTGGTGTATTTCGGGCCGCTGTTGACGAAGTTATTCAGCTCCAGTTGCCCGGCGGTCAGCAGGAACAGGTGGTCATCCTGCGCATCCCGCACAATCAGTTGCCCGGCGTGCGGCAGGGCGCGTTGCCGGTCGAGGCGCGGCAGCGGCAATGCCTCTGCCTGCCAGAAGTCGCCTTCTTCCGGCAGCGCCAGCACCAGAAAGAGCTTCAGCGCCCAGTAGGGGGAGCCGGGCGCGTTGTAATCCTCGGCCATGATCAGGTTCGGGTAGTGGTAGCCCACGCTCAGCACGCCGTCGCGATCGAAAATCGGCTGTTGCAGCCAGTGGCGCAGGTGGCGCAGCACCAGCCCCTTCACCACGCCGGGCGAAAACAGCGGCAGGCCGGAGAAGGCCACCGCGCTCCAGAAAGCCGCCTCGGCAAAGCGGTAGGTCAGGCTGCGGCCAAACGGAATGGCGGAACCGTCGGCGGCAAACTGGTAGATGAAATCCTGCCCAAACGCCATGGCACGCTCACGCAAACAGCGGGCGCGCGCCGGGTCTTCCTCCGCCATCAGGGTGGCGTAGAGCAGGCCATAAAAGTGGAACCCCATCGAGATGTAGTAATCGCGCGGGCGGCCCGGCCCGTCGGAATACCAGCCGTCGCCGAGGTAGTAGTGCTCCATGCAGGCGAAATGGCGCTCAACCGCCGCGCGGTCGAACGGCAGCCCGGCGCGGTGGAACCCCACCTGCACCAGAATCGGGAAATAGTGCCAGTTGTTATCCGGGATTTCCGCCGCCGCGCTCTGGTTCAGCCAGGTAAACATCGCCTGCTGCTGCGCCTCACTGAACCATTGCCGCCAGCGCTGCGGCAGCAGCGCCAGCCCGATGCCGAACACCGCCATCTCCACGCAGCGCTGGTCATACGCCTGCACGTCTCCCCAGTAGTGGGGGTGTGAGGGATCGGTGCCGTGGGCGATCGCCTCAATAAAAAAGGGCAACGGGTCACTGTGCCCGTCGCCTGCCAGCAGCGGGAACAGCCCCCACAGCATCCGCGCCAGCGCCTCCATTTCCGCTATTTTGGGGCCGTAATGGGCGGTGAAATGGCCGAGCGGAATGCCGCTCTCCCCGGCTCGGCAATAGGGCGCGACTGCCCCGAGCAAGCTATTCAGCGCCGCCTGCATCTGTGGCCGGGTAGTGAGATCGCCAACAGCGGGCGAAACAGGGGAAGGGGTATATTCAGGGTGCATCGGGGCCTCCTGATCCGGCGGATCGGGTTAACGGGAATAATCGGAATAGTCGGGAATAAAAGGTCAGAAAATAGGCTAACCTTGTAAGCACTTTATTTTTTTTACGGCTGAACGGCTGGGCGGATAATACAGGCAGGGAAAAGCCGCCAATTGTTAGGCAGCTCACAAAATGCGCGCGTATTTTAAATGTCAGTTGATTATCTGGCCGTAACCCGGCTTAAATTATAAAAAAATGCTAAAAAATTTAATTTTGTTGTCTTCGCCATACAGGGAAAAAAATGTCCTCAACAATAATAAAACCCGAGTCAGGAGCCTGTTTATGGCGGATAACGATTTTCTGGAACGTATTGCACTGAATGAGCGATTTATCTCCTTTAACCGGATGAGCACCACCAGCGCCAATTATTACCACTGGCACCAGTGCCTTGAAATCCTGTTTGTGATGCGCGGGTACGGCATCGTGATTGTCGATAACCAGCAATACACCCTGCGCCCCGGCCGGATGTTCATTTTCCCGCCGTTCAAATTACATAAGGTTTATGTGGAGCAGGGGCCGTCAAACCCCTATGAGCGCACCACGCTCCATATTGAAAACGTGGTGCTGGACACCGCCCTGCAACCCTTCCCGAAACGCCGGGCGATTTTCCGCCAGCTCTGCGACACCCAAAGCCTGGCGCGCATCTACGACCTGAGCGAACACAGCGATCACCTGGATTTCCTGCTGGAGAATTTCAACACCCTCTGCCGCCACGGCACGCACCAGCTGGAAGACATCACGGTGCTGGTGCTGCAACTGATGGCCTTTATGCCGGAGCAGGGGGTGCACCACCATAACTTCCCGCACACCACTGCCACCAAAGTCATGAACTGGATCGAAGAGAACTACGACTGCAAATTCTCGCTGGAGCGGCTGGCGCAGGCGGTGGGGCTGTCACGCAGCTACACCTCGCGGGTGTTCAGCCAGGAGACCGGCGGCTCGATCCAGGAATACCTGGTGACCCGGCGCGTCAAGTGCGCCTGTGAACTGCTGCGCGGCACCGATCTCACCATTGAGCAGATTGGGCAGAAAAGCGGCTTTGCCGATACGCCTTACTTTATTACCAGCTTCAAAAAACTGATCGGCCAGACGCCGCTGCAATACCGCAAAACCAGCTGCCACCCTGACCCGGGCTGATGCAGCATACAGGCCCTGTCAGCGCGCAGACCACGCCGGCAGGCCATGGCCGAGCGGCCCGGCGGGCGAGTGCCAGAGCATCGCGGTGCCGTCGAGGGTGAGCGGCGCACGCAGCCGGAAGGCCCCGCCCCAGGCCGTCAGCTCCAGCGTGTCGCGGCAATCGTGGCGCGTGGCGGGCGGCAGGGTTTCGCCGGCTAAAAAGGCCGGGTAGCGGTGGGCGGCCAACTCTTGTGCCGTTCGCGCCAGCGACAGCCGCACACTGCACCCGCGCCCGTGCCGCAGCCTTTCTGCCAGCCCATGCAGCACCGCCGCCGCCATCAGGCAGCCGGTGGCGTGGTCGAGCGCCTGCACCGGCAGCGGCCGTGGGGCAGGTGCCTGCAGGCTCTCCATACCGCTGGCGGCAATGCCGCAACTCATCTGCACCAGGCTGTCAAAGCCGCGCCGTTCGCGCCACGGGCCGTGCCAGCCGTAAGCATTCAGGCAGACATCCACCAGCCCCGGGCTGAGCGCCTGCCGCTGTGTCTCGCCATAGCCCAGCTTCTCCAGTGCCCCGGCGCGGTAGCCATGCACCAGCACATCCGCCCCGGCCAGCAACTGCTCAAAGGTGGTGCGATCCTGCGGGTTATGCAGGTCGAGGCGTGCACAGCGTTTCCCGGCGGTCACCTCCGGCTCCATGGACGGCTCCTCCCAGCCGGGCGGATCGATGCGCAGCACCTCCGCGCCCAACCCGGCCAGCACACGCGTGGCGGCCGGCCCGGCGATGATGCGCGTCAAATCCAGTACCCGGATGCCCTTCAGCGGCCGCGCACGCGGCAGTGACCAGTGCGGCCGGGCGGCCTCCGCCGCCTGCGGCTGCCACAAAAAAAGCGGGCTTTGCGCCACCGCCTGCCCCTGCGGGTGTTGTTGCCACTCAGCCTCCGTCATCATCTGGGCGGCACAGCCCCCGGCCGCGACAATCTCCGCTTCCAGTTCCGCCTTGCGGCAGGCGGCCACCCGGGGGGCCAGCGCCGCACGGTCTGCCGCCGCGCCCAGCAGCGCCTCCACCACCCGGCGATGGTGCGGGGCGTTGGTATGCAGCCGGATCCAGCCGTCTGCGGTGGGGTAGTCACCGGCCAGTGCGTCCCAGGCGGCGGGCAGCGCCCAGCCGTGCGGCAGCAGCGTGGTGCCGAACCAGAGCGAGGCGAGCCGCCGGTCAATGTGTACCGGGGCCGGCGTGCCGTGGCGTTCCGCCAGCAGCGCCGACAGCGCCCGGCCCATCACGCCAAACGCCGCCTGCGCCAGTTCACTCACCGGAAACAGCGACGGGTAGCGCCCCTCGCCGGTGAAATGGACCGGGGCAGCCGCCCCCTGCGGGGCGAGTTGGTGCCACAGTGTCTCCAGCAAGGTGGACGTCAGATTCTCAGGCATAGCGTTCTCCGGAAAAGGTTTCTTCAAGTATATACACCCTGCCGGATTACAGTGGCTTAGCCTGCACCGCCTCGCCGCTCAGCACGAACTGGCCGCCGCCGAGGTGGTGGATAGAATGCAGCGCGCGGTTTTCCAGGGTGAAGTGCCAGCGCCCGCTGTTGAAAACCCGCGTATCCGCGGCGGCTGACAGCACTTCGCCAAAACAGGTGTCGTACTTCTCCTGCGCCCCGGCTTCTGGCAGCAGGCGGCACTCCAGCCAGGCCGCACAGCCGGCCTCGATCAGCGGCACGCCGGTCTGCGCCCCGGCCTGCGCCGCAATCCGGAAACGGGAGAACTTCTCCTCCTCGCGCCCTGACACGCTGCCGACGGCGTAGGCGGTGTCTATAAATGCGGCGGTAGGCACGCAGATGCCGAACACGCCGCTCTCCTCAATCAGCGTGCGGCTCAGGGTGCTTTTGTCCACCACAATCGCGATGCGTGCCGGGGTGAATTCCACCGGCGTGGACCAGGCGGCCGTCATCACGTTGCGCTGCCCGCCGTCACGGCTGCGGCTGGTGATCAGGATAGTCGGGCCGTGGTTCAGCAAGCGGCTGGCGTGTTCCGGCAGTACGGGTTGAAAAAAGGACATAGTGATTCCCGGTCAGTGAAAAGAAGCCTTACTGTAAAACATCTGCCGCCGTCAGTGGCAAGGTAAGCGTGCGAAGTCAGTGGCCGTTATCATTGCAGGTAGTTACAACATACTTTTTATTGCTACCGCATGCCCGTGGCAGCCGCGGGGTAACGCGTGTGGCAGCGGCATAACAGCGCGTGAAACAGGGATAACCGGCGGCGGGGGCGGGGAAAATTTGCTGCATTTTCAACCACACCCATGCCGTGAGGGATACAGAAAGTTCTTAAACGCCCCCCGGCGCCGAACTTTTCCGCAACTGCCCGGCAACATATTGCGGCGCGCCCGCAGCCCGCATACACTGCGGCGTGGCGTGCGTTTCCCGCTGCCCCAGGCGGGGCGTAACGGGCTGTGATTGTTGGGTATTGCCGTATTCACGCCATGAATTTTTCGTCGCCCTTGATGTCGTAAATTTTCGAGCCCCGGCGTGGCCCTTTTTGCCGCACCCCGTTGTTGCGGCCAGGACGCCCGGACTGACACTTTGCCCAGCACAGGAACTTCCTCAGGCATGGAAAGAAGAGCATTTCTTAAAGCGTCACTGGCGTTCGCCGCCTACTGCGGTACCCCGGTGATGTCGTCACTATTCAGCCGTTCTGCGGCAGCCGCCGACGTGGCCGACGGCGACGTTACCCCGTTCGACTTCTCCACCCTGCAAACCATGGCCCGCGAACTGGCCGCCACCCCGTACGGCGGCGCACCGGCTGCCTTGCCGCCGACGCTGGCCGGGCTGACCCCGCAGGCGTACAACAAAATCCAGTATGACCACGACCACTCACTGTGGAACGGCAACGGCGCAGGCCGCCAGCTGGATGTGGAGCTGTTCCATGTCGGCATGGGCTTTAAACGCCGGGTGCGTGTCTATTCGGTGGATGCCGCCAAAAAGCAGGCGCGTGAGATCCACTTCCGCCCGGAACTGTTTAACTACAACGACGCCGGCGTTGACACCAAACAGCTGGAAGGGCGGGACAACCTCGGCTTTGCCGGGTTCAAGGTCAACAAAGCCCCGGAGCTGACGCGGCGTGACGTGGTCTCGTTCCTCGGCGCGAGCTATTTCCGTGCGGTGGATGACACCTACCAGTACGGGCTTTCTGCCCGTGGCCTGGCGATTGATACCTTCACCGACCAGCCCGAAGAGTTCCCGGACTTCACCGCCTTCTGGTTTGACACGCCGAAGCCGGAAGACACCACCTTCACGGTCTATGCGCTGCTCGACAGCCCCAGCGCCACCGGGGCGTACCGCTTTATCATCCGTTGTGAGAAAGAGCGGGTGGTGATGGAGATTGAAAAGCACCTCCACGCGCGCAAAGACATCAAACAGCTCGGCATCGCGCCGATGACTACCATGTTCAGCTGCGGCACCAACGAGCGCCGGATGTGTGACACCATCCACCCGCAGATCCATGACTCCGACCGCCTGGCGATGTGGCGCGGTAACGGCGAATGGATCTGCCGCCCGCTCAACAATCCGCAGCGCCTGCAATTCAACGCCTATGCAGACGACAGCCCGCAGGGCTTCGGGTTACTGCAAACCAACCATGACTTTGATGATTACCAGGACGTGATCGGCTGGTACAACAAGCGGCCGAGCCTGTGGGTCGAGCCGATCGGCAAGTGGGGCAAAGGGGCCATCAACCTGATGGAGATCCCGACCACCGGGGAGACGCTGGACAACATTGTCTGCTTCTGGCAGCCGGAGCAGCCGCTGCGTGCCGGTCAGTCGCACAGCTACGCTTACCGTCTCTACTGGGCGTCTGAGGCACCGGTGAAAAGCCCACTGGCGAACATCAAAGCGACCCGCAGCGGCATGGGTGCCTTCCCGGAAGGGTGGGCACCGGGGGAAAATTACCCCACGGTCTGGGCGCGCCGCTTCGCGGTGGACTTCGTCAACGGTGAGCTGAAAGCCTACGCCGACAAGGGCATCGAGCCGGTGATCAACGTCTCGTCCGGCCGGGTGAACAATATTGAGATTTTGTATGTCGATCCGATCAACGGCTACCGCATCCTGTTTGACTGGTTCCCGGACAGCGACAAAGCCGACCCGGTGGAGATGCGCATGTTCCTGCGCTCCCATGAGACCACGCTGAGCGAAACCTGGCTCTACCAATATTTCCCGCCGCCGGCCGATAAACGCAAATATATTGACGACCGTCAGATGCGTTAATTTCCCGCCTTGTCCTGCGACCCAAAAGCCCGCTATTGCGGGCTTTTTATTGCCTGCGCATTAACCCGGTTTGCGCCGCCAATGCCTATTTCCCCGCGTCGCTGAAATCCGTAACCTCTTATTTTCGTTATCATGCCGTTGCAGCGAGGTTTGCGATTTCCTTTGCAAATCATGCGGTTTCTGCTACCACGCGGCGGCAGGGCGGCGCATGATGCTCTACGCTTTATCAGGTGCCGGAAATATCAGCAGCCTACGGCCAGGTTTGTGTGAATTTAATGTTAAGCATTAACACTAAATTCACATATATCGTGTATGCCTCTGGCAGGCTATTCCGGTAACGACGGTAATCTTCCCGGCCTGATGTATCCGGGCCGGCTAATGACGCTATTAAGAGGTGAAAACCATGAGTAAATTTGTCTTCTCATCACCACGGAAATATGTTCAGGGCAGCGGCATAATTGATGAGCTGGGGCGTTACCTGCCTGCGCTCGGCAATAATGCGCTGCTGATTGCCGATGATATCGTCTGGGGCATTATCGGCGAGCGGGTGGAAGCGGCGCTGCGTGAGGCGGACCTCCGTTACCAGTTTGAACGCTTTAATGGCGAAGCCTCCAGCAATGAAATTTCCCGGCTGGCGGGTGCGGCAAAACAGGGCGGCACCACGGTGGTGGTCGGGCTGGGCGGCGGGAAGACCCTGGACACCGCCAAAGCGGTGGCGGACGAGCTGCACCAGCCGGTAGCGATTGTGCCGACCGTGGCCTCCACGGATGCGCCGTGCAGCGCCTTGTCCGTGATCTACACCGATGAAGGGGTATTTGACAGCTACCGCTTCTATGACAAAAACCCGGATCTGGTGCTGGTGGATACCGCCGTTTGTGCGCAGGCCCCGGCGCGCCTGTTTGCCTCCGGCATCGCGGACGGGCTGGCGACTTACGTTGAGGCGCAGGCGGTGAAGCGCTCCCACAGCAAATCGATGGTAGACGGCGACCCGACCATCGCCGGGATGGCGATTGCCGAAGCCTGTGAGAAAACGCTGCTGACCTACGGTTACAGCGCCTACAAGGCGGTGGAGCAGAAACTGGTGACCCCGGCCGTTGAGGCGGTGGTGGAAGCCAACACACTGCTCTCCGGGCTGGGCTTTGAGAATGCTGGGCTGGCCGGGGCGCACGCCATCCATAACGGCTTCACCGCGATCCAGGGGGACATTCACCACCTGACGCACGGGGAGAAAGTGGCCTACGGCACCCTGACCCAGATGGTACTGGAGCAGCGCCCGGATGAGGAGATCGCGCGTTATGTGCGTTTCTACCGCGCCATTAAGATGCCGACCACGCTGGCAGAAATGCACCTGGAGAACGAGACCTTTGAGAATCTGGTCAAGGTCGGGGCGTTGGCCGGCAGCGACGGCGACACACTGAAAAACCTCAACCCGCACCTCTCCGCCGAAGATGTGGCCCACGCGATTCTGGCGGTGGACACCTTCAGTAAAACGGTGAAGTAAGCCGTTTCCCGGCCGGGCGGCACTCTGCCGCCCGGCCTCATGCATTACTGATATCGTGCATCAGGAGCCGGCATGTTTTCCCATCTTTATCTCGGTGTGAATGACTTCACGCGTGCTTTTCAGTTCTATAACCGGCTGTTACCGGTACTCGGTCTGCAACTGAAATTTTGTGATGAGCAGGCGCAGTGCGCGGCGTGGCAGCAGGCGGGGGTCGCGCGGCCGTTGCTGGTGGTAAGCCGCCCACACAATGGTGAACCGGCCTCACCCGGTAACGGGCAGATGACGGCACTCCTGGCCAACAGCCGGGCGCAGGTGGATGAGGTCTATGCCCTGGCGTTAGCCCAGGGCGCGCAGGATGAAGGCGAGCCGGGGTTACGGCCGCATTATCACCCGGACTACTACGGTGCCTATTTCCGCTGCCCGGAGGGCAACAAACTCTGCGTCTGTTGCCACACGCCGGAATAGGGACAATCGCATAGGGACGAGCGGACAGCAACGATCACTGCAACAGGCGCGGCACCACCAGCGGCAGCAGTGAGAAGAGGTAGAGCAGTAAACCGATAGATGCCCCCACAAGGGTGCCGTTGATACGGATAAATTGCAGGTCTTTCCCGATGTTCAGCTCAATCTGGTGTGACATCTCCGCCTCATCCCAGCTTTTCACCGTATCGCTGATGTGCTGGGTCAGGAAGGCGGCGAAGTCAGGGGCCATGCGCCCGGCGGCCTGTTCAAGCTGGCGGTTCAGCGTGCCGCGCAGGGTGGCATCCTGGGCCAGCGTCTCGCCCAGCCAGCGCCCGGCATCACGCATTTTTTGCTGGAGCAGCGAATCGGGTTTGTCCAGATCGTTACGCATCCACTCCCGCAGGTCGCCCCACAGCGCTTTAACGTAGGTGTTCAGCGTTTCGTCATGTTTCAGGTAACTTTTGATCTCTTCGGCTTTCAGCGCCATCGACGGGTCGTGTTTCAGCCGCTCAATGAAACTTTCCACCGCCATATCAAAGCGCACCCGCAGCGCGTGGCCGCGATCCGCGCTGATTTCATCCAGAATGGTGCCCACCGCATCGGCAATCATGTCAGCGCCATGTTCGCCCAGCCAGCTGGTGGGCAGGATTTTTTCTTTGATCGGGTGTTCGCGTTTCACCCAACGCACAATCTGGCGTGACAGGGTGGCCCGGGTGGTGGGCTGTTGCAGCGTGCGGATCAGTTGGGTCACGGCGCTGTCGAGCAATTCCTGATGCCGCCCCTCTTTGGTCATGCTTTCCAGCAGGGTGGAGACAGAGGCCGTCAGGTCGATTTTGTCGATCAGGGTAAACAGCGCTTTTTTCAGGAAGCGCTGGATGCGCACGTCGTCGGTCATTTCAAACAGGCCGCGCAGCACCCGCACCAGGTAACGCGCCATCCGTTCGGTATTGGCCGGGTTATTCAGCCAGTCGGCAAGCATAGTGGCCGGGTCATATTTACGGATCAGCCCGACCAGCGAGTTGGCATCCAGGAATTTTTCCTGCACAAACAGCGCCAGGTTATCGGCAATTTTGTTTTTATTGCGCGGGATGACCGCGGTATGGGCACCAATCAACGGCAACGGCACCCGGCGGAACAGGGCCACCACCGCGAACCAGTCCGCCAGTGCGCCCACCATCGCGGCTTCTGACACGGCCTTGATGCCGTCAACCCAGAGATTGCGCGGCAGGAACAGGGTAATGAGGAAGACGGCCGCCGCCGCCAGCAACAGCAGCAGGGCATTGCGCTTACTGCGTTTGAGTTCTTTTTCTTTATCCATAAGAACAGTTTAGGATCATTTTTTACCGGAGGGCAAAATTTTCCCGGCGCATAAAAAAGAGCGGGGCCAAAAATGGCCCCGCGAATATCCGGTCAGCGTTGGCGGCGACGCCACCCCCACAGCAGGAGCAGCAGCACGATCACCCCACCGGCGGCCATGCCGTAGCGCGCCACCGCCAGCAGCGGCGACGGCGTGCCCCCGGCACGCAACTGGGCGACCCGTTCCGGCGTCACCTGCATCTGCGGGTTGCCGAACTGCGTCAGCAGATAATTGCTGAGGGTGGTGACCTGCGTATCGGAGAGCAGCGGTGCGAAGGCCGGCATGTTAACCGCCTGTGCCGCCGGTTCACGCTGCACGCCGCGCAGGATCGCCATCACCAGGTTATCGCTGTTGTTGCGCCCCAGCGCGGTGTTATGCAGCAGAGGCGGCAGCCCGCCATCCGGCGTGCCGCGGCCATCCGGCCGGTGGCAACTGGCGCAGTAGGCGTCATACAGTTGCGGGCCGCTCAGGGCATCCGGGTTGGCCGGGCGCGCCTCACCGCGTAGCGCATCAACGCCGGTTGCCGCCTCGCCCCACTGGTGCGCGGCGCGCGTGTCCTGTGCGTCATGCACCGGCGGGGTCTGTTTCAGCCAGACGGCAATGGCATGCAGATCCGCATCGCTGAGGTGGCTCAGGCTGTGGTCAATCGCTTCTGCCATTGGCCCGGCCGCCTGTGCCTTGCCGGGGGCAACGCCGGTTTTCAGGTAGTGGGCCAGTTCATCCACCTGCCACGCGCCGATGCCGCTTTGCGCGTCGGAGGTGATGTTGGGCGCAAACCAAGTGCCGAGCGAACTGCCCCCCAGGTTGCTGCCTTTCTCTTCCGCCATCAGCGCATTACGCGGCGTATGGCAGGTGGAGCAGTGGGTCAGTGTCTCCGCCAGATAGGCACCCCGGTTCACCTCCGCGTTGGCAGCGGCAGCCGGTTTGTAGGGGTGTTTGTCCAGGAACAGCAGGTTCCAGGCGGCCATCGACAGCCGGATGTTGAACGGGAAGGGCAGCGCGGTGCGCGGTGCATCCTGATCCACCGGTGCGACGCCCTGCATAAAGTAGGCGTAGAGCGCGTGCATATCCTCGTCACTGATCCCGGCATAGGCGGTATAGGGCATCGCCGGGTAGAGGTGGGCACCGTCAGCACGCACGCCGCCGCGCACCGCGCGCTCAAACTGCGCGTAGCTGTAATCACCGATGCCGTGGCTTTTCGACGGCGTAATGTTGCTGGAGAAAATAGTGCCGAGCGGGGTCGCGATCGCCAGCCCACCGGCAAAGGGCTTGCCGCCCGCCGCCGAGTGGCAGGCCACACAGTCACCGGCCGTCGCCACATATTCGCCCTGTTTGATCAGCGCCTCTGCCGGGGTGTCGGCTGCTGCCGCACCGGCCGCCAGCAGGCCGCCTAGCAACAGCGCCAGACGCGTCAGCCGCCGCACCGGGGCGCGGGAAATAAATCGGGTCATCCATGCCTCCTTACAGGGCGGTCTTCGCGAGGTGGTCAGCGGTGCGTAACGCCAGCGCCACCGCAGTCAGTGTGGAGTTCACGGTTGCCGAGGTCGGCATCACGCCGGTGCTGGCGATGAACAGGTTTTCGTGGTCGTGGCTACGGCCGAAGCTGTCCACCACCGAGTCATGCGGATCGTGTCCCATGCTCAGGGTGCCGGTGATGTGCTGGTTGTTGCTGTAGACGCCGGGTTTGCTGAAGCGCAGGCCGGTGCCGCCCATGATCCTGGCGATGCGGGTGTACTCTTCCAGGGAACGTTGCATACCGCGCTCAATGTAGTCATCCAGTTGGTAGATCGCCGCCGGGGTCGGGATGCCGAGCGCATCTTTGCGGTCGCTGAGGATGATGCGGTTGTTATAGTCCGGCAACTGCTCCATCACGTTTTTCAGGCTCACCTGATGCGCGGCGCGGTAGTTGATCTGGCGGTCCAGGTCGATGCCGTACACCCCTTCCGAGATCAGGCTCTCCGTCACCGACTGCACCGCCGAGGCGTTCGAGATGTCGATGCGGAACGGCGCATGCTCGCGGCGGAAGTCCCCGTCACGCAGGCTGTTGATCGACGCCGGGCTCATCGGCCCGCGCCCCGGCCACAGCGGCTCATCGGTGTAGAAGGTCAGGGAGTTGCTGGGGTGGTCCATCAGGTGGCGGCCGACGGTGCCGGAGCTGTTGGCCAGCCCGTTGGGGTATGTGTCACTGGCGGAGAGCAGCAGCAGTTTCGGGCTTTCGATGCCGTTGGCGGCCAGCACGAAGTTTTTTGCCGTGACGCGGGTGCTGCGTTTGTCCGGATCGTAGTAGTGGGCTGCCACGATGCGCCCTTTGTCATCATGTTCCAGCCGGTAGACCACCGCATTGGCGATAAGCGTCGCCCCGGCCTCTTCGGCGGCGTTCGCCGCGATGCCGCCGTGGTATTGGGCATCAATCGGGCAGATCGGCATGCAGTTGTTATTGCCGCAGCAGGCCGGGCGGCCATCGTAGTTGCGGCTGTTGCGCGCGGTGGTGTTGACGATCACCTCGTAACCTTCCGGTGCCAGCCGCTCGCGGAAGCGCTGTTGCAGGTAGGATTCCGCCACCGGCGGCATCGGGAAGGGTTTGGATCGCGGCGATCCGTTATTGGGTGCGCCGGAGACACCCATTTTCACTTCGGCCTCATAATAGAACGGCTCGAGGTCTTCATAGGCGATCGGCCAGTCGCGGCCGACGCCGTAACGGGTTTTGATGTCGAAGTCATTGGGCATCAGGCGCCAGGCCTGCGCGGCCCAGTGCCAGCTGGTGCCGCCGACCATACGGATATACTCCGCCGGGTAGGGGTGCGGCCCGGCCTGCACCAGGTAGCCGTTATCGTCCGGTTTGTAGACCGGGTGCGGCGACCAGGGTGAGAACGGATAGGGGGACATGAAATCTTTTTTGCGCGGTGAATTACGGAAGTTGGCGGTAATGGTGCCGCGATCGACCCGGGGGCCGGATTCGAGGATGATGACCGAGATGCCTTGTTTTGCCAGCCGGTGCGCCACCAGCGAGCCACAGATGCCGGACCCGATGACCACGACGTCCGCAGAGAGTTTATCAGCCATAGGTTGCCTTATTGGGGTTTTGTCGCCCAGGTGCCGTAGGCGCCGTAGGCATAGCTCGGAGGGGTGAGGTGGTCACGCACGGCCTGGTTCATCAGGGCGTTTTCATAGGCCAGGCAGACGGCTTGTTTGCCGGTGCCGACCACGCCGAGATACCAGGCGGTGAGGATGGCGGCCGGGAGGGGGGCCAGTGCCGGTTGTTGTTGCAGCAGCGCCGGATGGAGGGTATCCGCGCCAGGGGAGTTGGCATCAACGAACTGCGCCAGCGCCCGCACCTGTTGGGTGAAGTCTGGGTAGAGGGTCAGCATATGCTGATAGAGGCGTTCGGCCATGGATGCATCCAGTGACGGGTGGCCCGTCAGCAGGTGTGACAAGCGGATAAAATCGGCTTTTGCCTGCATCAAAACGGGGGAGGGCGCCGCCAGGGCATTGCCGGTCAGCAGGGAGCTGGCCAGCGGCACCGACAGCGCCGCCAGCGCCCCGCCAATGAACATCCGCCGCGATACCTGGCGGGTCGGAACAACGTCCTTCATGTTTCTAAACCTTCTCTGGTGAAGTGAAAAGCGCCTCAGGCACAGGGTCTTTTCAAGCCGGGTGCGCAGCGGGCACGACAGGCGCTGCATCCCAACCTATTGGTATAATAACTCTGCGCAGTCTACCGCTTAGAAACCGGTTTAGTCATACAAAAAACGGCGAAATCTTTACAATATTGAAACAAATTGTGTGACTAAATTCACAATAAAATTAAGAGTCACAACAATCATTTTCATATTGGTATGACAGGTTTATGGCTTTACATGCGGAGAAAGCCTGATAAAAGCAGGGAAAACGCAGGCTTTATGGCGGGAACAGCGGCGAACGGCAAAAAGCAGCCATCAGGGAAAGGGGTAAAAACAGTCAGAGAAAGGTGTAAACATCATTGCCGAGTGGAGCGGAAGAGTAAGTGTCAATGTACCTTCAGCAAAGAGAAACTCCCTCTACTTTTTCCTTACATACCCAAGGAGTTGCAGTCTGGTGGGGGCGTAAAAATCATTGCCGAATGGAGCCGCAGGGCCGGGCGAGCGGGCAGAATAGCCCAAAACCTCCTCTACTTTTTCCTTACATACTTAAGAATTTGTAGACTGGTGGGGGCGTAAAAATCATTGCCGAGCGGAGCCGCAGGGCCGGGTGAGCACATCACATGTGCGAAAATCCGCCCCTACCTTTTCCTTACATACTTAAGAATTTGCAGTCTGGTGGGGGCGTAAAAATCATTGCCGAGTGGAGCCGCAGGGCCGGGCGAGCACACAAGGATGTGTGCGAGAGGTACAGCCACGCTGGGAGCGTGTCTGTACCGGCCCGGAAGGCCCGAAGGCGAAATGAGGGCACCCGCTACGCGGGCAATGATTCAGCCAGGGCACCGAAAGTGCGCGGGTGCAGGGCGAGCGCACTGGCGCGCCCTGCTCGGTTGAGGCTCAGCAATCAGGGTAGACAACGGCACATAAACAACCGAAACATTCCCCCAATCACCCCAATCACCCCAATCACCCCAATCACCCTAATCACCCCAATCACCCCACTCACCCC
>NZ_PJZF01000038.1 GCF_002858675.1 Chimaeribacter californicus | reverse complement strand
GCGGAAAACAAACAAAAAACAAACTTAAACACGGCAAATGACGTAAGTATTCACATCGAAGTTTCTGCCACTGATAAAGCTGGTAAAAAAAGCTCAAATAGCAGCAGTAAAACAAACGAAAAACATGCGAATAATGTCAGCAATTCCGGGCAAACATTTGCAGCTGATAAAGATGGCGAATCTACGTCAAAAAACAAAGATATTGCAGACTTAAAAGCTGCTCAACGCTTAGCCTTAGAGCAACTGAAAGCTTCGCCAGCACTGCCGGCTGGAGGGGCTTCGCGTGGGCGCGATGCTAATGGCCGGTTTAGTTCGGGAGATAAGGCACAGCAGAATCAAGAGGCACAACGAGAAAGACGCCGGGATGCTGAAGAAAAAGAGCGAAACTCTGCCTTTACCCGGATCGCTAAGGTGCTCTCTGACTTCGGCGACCCCTTGGATGCAGAGGGCGCTGATGCCGCTGGCGTAGCAGCAGGGGGATCGTTCTGGCGAGCTGGCCATGAAATTTATAGTGGCGCAAAAAGCACTGTCCAGGGTGGATATGGCGCAGTCAAAAAGATGCGGGATGTCCTTCATCCAGAAAATGAGCAGCCGCCAGCGCCGGTAGATGCTCAACCGGCAAAAAATCGCGGCTTTCTGAAGCGTGCCTTTAGCCGCAGTCCCAAAAACACGGACAGCTCTGCAACCGTTGTTGCACGCAATGCCCAACGAGAGCAGCGCCATGCAATTGAGGTGCAAACCCAGGCTATTCAGAAAGGTGACGATAAGATCGTAGAGCGCCTGGACGAGCTGTTAAAGCAGCATGACGGAAAGAAAGGCGGCGGGTTATCAGGGTTACTGGGTGCTGCCGCTATCGGAGGGATCGGAAAAAAGCTGCTGGGCGGTTTACTGACGGGCTTAGGCCTTGGAGGGCTGGCAGAAAAAATCCGCGGGAGTAAGAAAAAGCCCGGGCGTGCCCCGGGCTGGCTGGGGGGTGATGACTGCGGGTGTGATTTGCCTGGCGGAGATAGAGCAAATAAACGACGTAAGCCGACGCGCAAAAAGCGCCGTGAGGCGCGCAACGCAGCGCGCCAAGCCCGTAAAAGGGAACGCGCTAACGCTAATGAAAGGGCTACTGAGCACCATCCAGACAGAACCAGGCCGCCAGAAAACGCCAGAGAGCGTGTCCGGAACAATGCCGGCTCAACGGGCGACACGACCGGTCACGGCGCGGGTGGTGCACCCGGCGCCACAGCCCGCGGTACGAGCGACACGACCGGTCACGGCGCGGGTGGTGCACCCGGCACTACAGCCCGCGGTACGAACGGCACGGCCGGTCACAGTGCGGGCGGGACGCCCGGTGCCACAGACCACGGTGCGGGCGGCACGGCCGGCGCGGTAGCTCATGGCACAGAACATGCGGCTACAAGGGAGGTTACGCAGGCCAGTGAAGATCTGGCCGAAGCGGGCGGCAAAAAAGCGGGTGCTAAATTGGCGGCAAAAGCCGCTGCCAAAACTGCGCTGCGCGCCGTGCCGATCGTAGGCCAGGTGCTCGGTGTAGGCTATGACGCGGTAACTGGCTGGCAAAACAAGGATGGCCAGGCAAAGGCTTTTGACCTGAAAGAAGGCCAGGAGGCGACAAAGCGCCAAAAAGCCGAGTATACGGCGGCAAATATCGCAGATATGGGCGGTCTGGTCAGCGGTGGCGCTGGCCTCTTGGCCTCGGGCGCATCAAAGCTGGGGCTGGGTGGCGTTGCCAAGTCGCTGACCTTCAGTACAGAGGACATGGCCAAAGGTCTGGACAATAAAATTTCCTCTGCGAAAAACCTCGCAACTTCGCTTTCTAGCGCCCTGGGCTTGGGGGCGCTGGGATTCAGTGAGCAAGCAAAAGCTGAGAAAGCCGCTGATGAGCGTACAACTGACGTGGTTGACGCGGTAAAGACCGGGGCAACCGCCACAACACAGGCACTGTCTGATCTGGCCAAGGCGTTCGAAAGCGGATCACTCCTCAAAGCGGCAGCCAATAAAGCTGAAGAAGCGGCGCAGACGGTTGTTGATTTCGGGGCACGGACTTACGCAAACATCGCCCAGCCGGCTACGGATGCAGTCAGTCCGGAGCTGAATATCGGTGGCAGTAATGCCAAAGCACGATCATTCCGTAATAACAACTTCGGTAATCTGCAATATGCCGGGCAGAAGGGCGCACGCCTGGAAAATGCCAATGCATATGGCGAACGCCGTTTTGCCCGGTTTGACACACCCGAAGAGGGCTTTCGTAGCCTGGCCAACCAGTTAAGCAGCTATGCAAATGGTACCTCCAGCGTAGTTGGCTACAAAAAACTGCAAAGCATCGGGGAAATTATCCCGTCCTTTGCTCCAGAGAGCGAAAACAATACCAAAGCCTATATGGCCTCTCTCTCGAAGCAGCTGGGTGTCGGCTTAAACGACAAGCTGGATCTGCAAAATCCCGAAGTGATGACCAAAGTCATGCGTGCGATCGCTACGCTCGAGGGTGGTAACCCGCAGGTCACTGATGAATTTATCAAAAATTCTATCGGCCATTATCAGGAAGGGAGCGGCAACAAGGGGCGCGGGCAATGGGTGGGGCAGTTTAACGACTCCACGCTGCCGATTATCAACCAAAAGCGCCAGCAGCTTGGTCTGGCACCAGTCACAAAATATGATCAGTACGCCGGCATCGCGTCGGTTAACGGTAAGGCGGTCGATTCCAGCTTGCCGCTGGCCAGCATGGCTGCTTTACCTGCGGCTGGTGGCCAAGTCGTGCAACACGCGCAGTCTGTCAAAAAACCTGGTGATACAGCCTCTCATGCTATCAGCCGCGGCGGCATTGACTACCGGCCGGCAACATTGCCCATGGATGGTACGGCCGCCCGGGCAGTGGTCGATAAGATTGGCGCAGATGAGCTGCGACACACAGAGGGCTTGCGCCACCAGGTGTACGTTGCCTCTGAAGCTGAATCGCCCCCGGAGTCCAAAAAAATAGTTGATGCAGCGAAGGAGGCGAAGGCAGCACAAGTAGGGCAGGTGGCTGCCGCCCGCCCGACGGGCGCAGCTACTGTGAATGCTGGTGTTTCCTTCCGTTCCGCCAAGCTGGGCAGCGACGATGGCAGCGTCTGGAACACCGTTGCTAAAAAACTTGGTGCTGAGCATGTGCTTAATGCTGAGGGTTTACGCCATCAGGTAAACCCAGTGGATGAAAACGCTGCATCAGCAGGACGTGCATCTTTAAGTGCTGCGGCCATCAGCCGGCCAGGTATGGCAATTCCGGTAAGGATGCCGACCATTCAGGATCTTTCCGCCAGCAATGTCCAGCCCACGGTAAACGTGGCCAATCCGCAGCCTGCTTTCCCGAAAGAAGCCTCTGCGCTGCTGAAGAAAATCAATGAGACGTTGGAGGAGATCCGCGGCCACACCAAGGACGCAGCAGAGAAAGCGGGCGATCAGGCACCCAAAGCCAACACGCCACAACCTGCGCCGCGTGGCAGTGTTCCTCTGAGCATTAATGACCCACTGATGGCCAGCGTGGCCGGTAACTGAGGAGAAGAGCATTGAAAGAGATTGACCACCTTATGACCCTGGAGAGCAATGGGCTGAAGGAGTATGGCGGAGAGCTGCAATCAAAAGCTGCCCAGCTGCGCGAGTGGCTGGATACACCGGTGGGTAGCGTCTACGGCCTGCCGGGCTGGGGATGCATCCTCAACCAGTTCAAGCACGAACCGACCAACCAGGCACATGTGCAGGTCACGATCGAATGCCAGCTGCTGCAAAAGCTGGCTGAGGATCTGCCTAACCTGAAAATTACCGGGATTGGCTATATCGAGCGTGATTTCGACTGGGCGCAGTTAACTATCAAACTCCCGGAAGGGACGATTAACGAGCAGGTATCAAAATAATGTCCATCCTGAGCCTTTCGGCCATTAAAGAGAAATTCAACACGCTGCTGGAGGAGAACAGCTACTGGTCACAGTTCGCGGGTTCCCAGTTCGTCACCATGCTGGTGACCTTCATCGCGCAGATGGTGTACCGCTGCCAGCAGTTTGCTGATGCGGCGCTGTCTGAGGGCTTCATTTCCACTGCGACCAAGCGATCCAGTATCCTGGCCGCAGCTGAAGACCGGGGATATGTTGGCTCCCGGGTTGACCCTTCCAGTGGTACTGCCATCATCACTAACCTGACCGACAAGGTGCTGACTGTCCCGCAATACACGTCGTTGCTGTCTGACGATCAGTATCCCTATCTCACGATGGACGTGGTGAAGGTGCCGGCGAACGGCACCGCCGCGGTCACGGTAAAGCAGCTCGAGATCGTGGAGGTTTCCACAACCATCACAGAGGCGACTGAGTTCCAACAGGTGCTGCTGTCCCGCGCGCTGACGGAAGTCTGTTACAAGGTTGACGTCATGGTGACGATCGATGGCTCAATCTCTACCTGGAAAAAAAGCACCATGTTCCGCCTGGCGACCAGCTCAAGCAGGGTTTACGTGGAGTTCTACAAACCGACCGAGCAGCTGGGCATCCGCTTTGGTGACGGTACAATTGGCATGATGCCGCCTGCCGGCTCTACGATCACGCTGCGGGTCTGGTGCAGCTCCGGTGACGTTACACTGCTGGCTGGCCAGACCCTGACCCCCTCTGATGATTCCGCCAGCCTGGCTGACGCTATGACGGTAAAAAGCAGCACCTCCATCACTGGCGGGTCAGACATTGAAAGCACGGAAATCACGCGCAGACGCGCGCAGTACGCGCTGTCTTACGATAACCAGGTGGTGTGGGCTGAGGATTACACTTACTACCTGAAGCAGAACATTCCGGCCAGCACCTGGCTAAATGCATGGGGGGAAGGGGAGCAGGAAAAGATTGATGGGGTGCTGA
>NZ_PJZF01000037.1 GCF_002858675.1 Chimaeribacter californicus | reverse complement strand
GGCCGCTCATATAATCACCTCATTAGTTATGTCAGTTATAACCTCTGAGCGTGTCTAAATCTATTAAGCCACTACACAGACACGCTCCCAGCGTGGCTGCGACTCTCGCGGACGTCCTGTCCGCTCGCCCGGCCCTGCGTCTCCACTCGGCAATGATTTTTACGCCCCCACCGGACTGCAAATTCTTGGGTATGCAAGGAAAGGGTAGGAGAGATCTATGTATGTGCTGTGTGCTCGCCCGGCCCTGCGGCTCCATTCGGCAATGATTTTTACGCCCCCACCGGATTGCATATCTTTGGGTAGGTAAGGAAAGGGTAGGGGAGATCTATGTATGTGCTGTGTGCTCGCCCGGCCCTGCGGCTCCACTCGGCAATGATTTTTACGCCCCCACCGGACTGCAAATTTTTGGGTATGCAAGGAAAGGGTAGGGGGAATCGCTATAGGGGCAGCGTGCCCCCACCAGCTCTGCCTTTTACGCCTTTGCGTTACTGACCCTGAATCCATTGTCCTGCCAGTAGGCGGCGAGGCGGGTGACGTCGGCGTGGCGATCGGCCAGTGCGACGTAGGTGTCGGGGCGCAAAAGATAGAGGGCGTCGCGCTTTAGCCCGGCGTGGTGGCAGGCGTCGTCCCAGGTGAATTGGTGCAGCGGCAGGTGGTGGTGGGCGCACCAGTGGCGCAGGTCGGGGTGCGCCTCGCCGTAAACATGCACCTGCCACACCATCGCACAGAGGCTGGCGTGGTTATCACTTTCCGCCCGCGCCAGCCACGGCAGGCGGTCGCCGCCCCGGACTTTGCCCGCGTCACCGGCGCTCAGCGGGCTGTCAGGGTAGGCTAAATCCAACTGGGATATCGTGCGGAACAGCAAACGGCGTACCGCGTCCAGGCTATAGGCCACCCCGGCCACCAGCGGGAAAACATGCGTACGGATAAAATCGGCCTTCTGCCCCCCGGCCGTGATGGCTGAAAACACCCGGTCAGTCGTGGCGACCAGCTTCAATGCAAAGGCGCGGCGCTCGTGCTCATAACTGTCGAGCAGGCTCTCCGGGGCATCGCCGCGCAACACCGCCGCCAGCTTCCATGCCAGATTCACCGCGTCACCAATGCCGGTGTTCATGCCTTGGCCGCCCGCCGGGCTGTGGACGTGGGCCGCGTCACCCAGCAGAAAAACACGCCCGTGGCGGAAATGGTCCACTACCCGGTGATGCACCCTGTATGTGGAAAACCAGTGCACTTTCTCTACCTGCAACCCCAGGCTGTGGACCGCCCGGTCGCTGATATCGTCAAACGTCAGCGTGTCCGGGCGTTCGGCGCGTTCATCCCGGACAATGCCGACCAGCCGCATCTGTTGCTCGCCTTTCAGCGAGAAAATCGCGACGAAATCCGCTTCCTCAATATCCACATGCACGCCGCCGTGGGTGACCGCGCCGCGTCCTTCAATATCCGCGACATAAAATACCTGCGCATAGGTTCCGCCGGGAAAGCCCAGCCGCAGCTGGTGGCGCACCGTTGAACTCGCCCCGTCGCACCCGGCCAGCCAGGCGGCGCGGCAGTGTTCGTCACGGCCATCCGGCAGGCGCAGCGTGGCGTCCACGCCGTCGTGATGCTCATCAAACGCCAGCAGTTCAGTGTTCCGCTCCACGGTGATGCCAAGCTGGGCAAGCCGTGATTCCAGCAGGCGCTCATGCTCGTCCTGCGGGTAGATCAACACAAAGGGGAAGGGAGTGAGATCGGCTGCGGCGCTCTGAAGCGGCACTTCACTCTTTTTCTTGCCGCCCGCCCAGAGGGTCAGCGACGGGTTAGGGTGCCCGGCGGTGATGGCGGCCCTGCTCAGATCGAGCTGGCGGTAGAGTTCCAGCGTGCGCGCCTGCACCGCCAGTGCCCGCGACGTGGTGCCCGGCGCGGCGCGTTTATCAATAATCCGTATCCGGATGCCCTGGCGGGTCAGCCACAGGGCCAGAGCCAGCCCGGTCGGCCCGGCACCGGTAATCAGAACCTCAGTCTCCATACGCTACCCCTGTATTTCAGGATGATGTAATAAGCATAGTGCCTATGAGGGCAAATCTTTACGGAACATCGCTGCGAGGGTGGCGACTTCTTCGTCGGGGGGCGTGATGTCGCGCCGGATGATCAGGTGCAGCGGGGTGGCGCGGCGTTCGCCGTGGCTGAGCGGCAGGATCTTCAGGCTGCCGTCGGCGAGTTGCGGGGCGATGCGCTCCTCCGGCAGCCAGCCATAGCCGACCTGGTACATCACCGCCTCAATCGCCGCCTCCACCGTGGAGAATGTCCAGAACTCGGCGGTGGCGGGGGTGTCATCACGCGCAGCCTCGCGATCCAGAATGCGGATGAGCGGGTAACGCGCCAGATCCTCTTCGCTGAGCGGGGCCGGCAGTTGGTGCAAAGGGTGATCGGTGTGGGCCACCGCGACAAAATCGATATTCATCAGCCACTGGCCGCGCCCGGTCATATCCTGCCGCCGTGACAGCACCATCAAATCCGCCTGCCGCTCCCCGGCGTGCTCCGCCTCACTGTTGAGCACCTCGGTCAGGTGCACTTGCGTCAGCGGGTGGCGCTGCTGGAACTCACGCAGGATCGGGAACAGCCGGGCGCGTGGGAATATCGAGTCCACCAGCAGATCGAGCCGCGCGCGGCGGCCGGTACGCAGCGTGGCGGCGCGTGCCTCCACATATTCAAAAGCGCGCAGCAGCGGCCGCACCTGCGCCAGCAGAATCGCCCCGGCCGGGGTCAGCACCGCCCGCCGCCCCTCCGGCACCAGCAGATCCACCCCCAGTCGCTGCTGCAACAGCGCAATGTTATAGCTGACCGAAGACTGGCTGCGGTTCGCCGCCTCCGCCGCGTTGGCAAAGCTGCCGTGGTCAATCACGCTCTGTAACAGTGCCCACTGCTCCAGCGTCGTCTTATTCATATTCATCAACTTTTTAGATGGGTATTGGCTAAAAATAGCGTTATTCATCGGCCTGATAAAGATCTAGAGTAGTTTTATCGACCAAGGAGACAAATTATGAGCACATTTGATAAACACGATCTGAGCGGTTTTATCGGTAAACACCTGGTCTACACCTACGACAACGGCTGGAACTACGAGATTTACGTCAAGAACGGCGAAACGCTGGATTACCGCATCCACAGCGGGATTGTCGGCAACCGCTGGGTGAAAGACCAGCACGCCTATATCGTCCGCGTGGCCCGGGAGGTGTATAAAATTTCCTGGACGGAACCCACCGGCACCGACGTCAGTTTGATTGTGAACCTCGGCGACAAGATCTTCCACGGCACCATTTTCTTCCCGCGCTGGGTAATGAATAACCCGGAGAAAACCGTCTGCTTCCAGAACGATCATCTGCCCGAGATGGCCGCCTACCGCGACGCCGGCCCGGCCTACCCGACGGAAGTGATCGACGAGTTCGCCACCATCACATTTGTACGTGACTGCGGTGCAAACAACGACACCGTCATCGACTGCCCGGCCAGCGAGTTGCCGGCGGATTTCCCGCGTAACCTGCGGGCATGATGATAGGCGTCCGGGGCGTATGCGCCAATGTATGAGGCGCGTCACAAGGAAAGCGTTGTGGTTGCCCCGGACTTTCAGTTAATGTTTTTGCCGGATTCCGATCTGTCACCAAGGATGGCCATGACCCCCGAACTGACCCTGAGTTTTTCCCTCTCTTTAACCGTCGATACGCCGACCATCGTCAGCCGTTCGCCTGAGTTCGGCAAACGCCAGCTGATCCCAATCCTGTCCGGCACGCTGTCGGGCGCGCTCAGCGGCCACGTGCTGCCGGGCGGCGTAGACAGCCAGATTATTGACGCCAGCGGCCTTTGCCGCCTCTCAGCCCGTTATGCCGTTGAAACGCACGACGGCGACCGGTTTTACATTGAGAATAACGGGCTGCGCCGCATCCCGGCTGACTGGCGATCCCGGTTATTTGATGACGATCTCGCCTTTTTCAGCGAGATCCCGCCCGGTGAGATTTACTTTCGCACCACCCCCCAGTTTGAGGTCTACAGCGATCGCCTGCGCTGGCTGACGGAGAACCTGTTTATCGCCAGCGGCATCCGCCACCCCGGCGGGCTGGATATTCACTTTTATCAGGTGAAGTAGTTGTTGCTAAATGTAGATACAATGTTGATACGTAGCTAGCCAAGTGTTAGGGTGTATCTACATTGTAGATACACAAGGCGATAATGGATGAGACAATCGATAAAGCGCTGGGGCAACAGCCCGGCGGTACGCATCCCGGCGGAGCTGATGAAAGCGGCGCACTTGCGGCTGGATGACGAGGTGGAGTTAAGCCTCGACAACAAAGGGCGGATTCTGCTGGAGCGGGCGGAAAAAACGGTGACGCTGGCGATGCTGCTGGATCAGGTCACGCCTGAAAACCTGCACCCTGAGTTAATCACCGGTGAGGATCGCGGATGATTGAATACGTACCGGACGCGGGAGACGTGGTATGGCTGCGGACTGCTGGCGGGCATCAGGTAGTGCTGGTGATCAGCGCGCAGGCGTACAACCGCCGGGTCGGGCGGATGCTCTGTTGCCCGGTCACGGCGGATCTCAAAGGTTACCCGTTTGAAGTCCCGCTGGGCGGCGCCCCAATGAGTGCTGCGCTGGCCGATCAGCTCACCAGCCTGGACTGGCGCCCCCGCGACGCCCAACTCCGCGGCCGCGCCGAACCCCCGGCCCTCAACGCCATCCGCAAACTCGCCCACGTTTTGATCGGCTAAGAACTTGATCGATTAACAACTCTGACCCTATTCCTTCCTTATATACCCAAAGATATGCAGTCCGGTGGGGGCGTAAAAATCATTGCCGAGTGGAGCCGCAGGCTGAGAGTACATGCGCGCTCAGCAAAAAGAATCTCCCTCTACTCTTTCCTTACATACCCAAAGATTTGCAGTCCGGTGGGGGCGTAAAAATCATTGCCGAGTGGAGACGAAGGGCCGGGTGAGCGGGCAGGACGCCCGCGAAAGTCGCAGCCACGCTGGGAGCGTGTCTGCGGCGGCCCGAGTAGCCCGAAGGCGAAATGAGGGTCACCCGCGGTAGTGGGCAATGATTCAGCCGGGGCACCGAAAGTGCGCGGGTGCAGGGCGAGCGCACCGGCGCGCCCTGCTCGGTTGAGGCGCAGAAAGCCGGGCAGGCAACCGCACATGAACAACCGAAACAACCACCGCTCCGATTAAAAATAATCCGCGATACTCAATGCCCGCGGGTACAGGGAGAGGCTCCTGGAGGGGGAACTCACCCCTCCATCAAACTCACATGCGCCGCCACAATCCGCCACCCACACGGCAACCGTACCCAGGTCTGCGTCTGGCGGCCGATCTTATTGCTGCCCTCACGGCGGAACTCCGTACAGGCGATGCCCATATCCTCACCGAAGGTGGTCAGGGTGGTGTTCTCCAGCGTCCGGTCCAGTCCCTGGGACGGGCGGTGCAGCCGGAAATCCCGGATCGCCTCGATGCCATACAGGTTCTCCCCGGCCCCGTAACGCACCGTGCGGGCGTCGTGCCAGAACAGCTCATCCAGCACCTCGATGTCATTGCTAATCAGCGCCTGTTCATAGCGATAGAAAGCGGCATTCAGCTCCGCCAGGATCGCCGGGCGATCAATATGTTCACTCTTCATGTTCTCTCCCCGGTCAAAAAAGTTACCGCCGGGCGTTTACCCGGCGATGCCCGCCGCCACCGTCACCACGCCTTGCTGCTCCAGCGCGCGCGCGGCACGCAGGCAGAGATCTTCACGCCACGGCGGCGCAATCAGCTGCACGCCGATCGGCAGCCCGCCTGCGGTGGTGAGCGGTACCGTCACCACCGGCAGGCCGAGGAACGAGATCGGCTGCGTCAGCATCCCCATACTGGCACGGGTCGGCAGATCCTGCCCATTGATGCGGATGCTCTCCTGGCCGATCGGCGTGGCGCAACAGGGCGTCGCCGGGGCGATCAGGATGTCCCACTCTTTAAACAGCGGCTGTACCTGTTGCTGAAGGTGGCGGCGGAAACGCTGCGCCTGAACATACCACGTCGCCGGGACCATTGCCCCGGCCAGCAGCCGCTCGCGTGACAGCGGCTCAAACTGTTCCGGCATCGTGCGCAGCAACGGCAGATACTGGTTACCGCCCTCTGAGGCAGTGATGATAAACGCCGCAGAGCGCGCCAGCGCCGCCTGCGGCAGCTCAAGCTGAGCCTGCGCCTCCAGCGCCTGCGCCACCCGTGCCACGGCGGCGCGGGCATCATCATCACACCCGTCTGCAAAAAAGCCGCCGAGCACCGCCGTGCGCAACCCCTCCTGGCCGCGGTCCAGCAGCGGGGCGGTCAGCGTCACCGGTTCGTCGGCCTGAAACGCATCCTGCGCGTCCGGCCCCT
>NZ_PJZF01000036.1 GCF_002858675.1 Chimaeribacter californicus | reverse complement strand
AGCACGGCCAACCGACCTGGCGCTACTATTTCCGCTACCTGCCGGCATCACAGGGCCGGTGCCGGCTCAGGCGGCGTACTGCCGCTTTCATCCAATTTCAGGAAGGCGTCTCCAAACATCAGGGCATTGTGTACCCGATCCACGTTTGCAGGTGTCTTGTAGGTTGAGAGATGAGAAGCCATCGCTGCCAGGTCGTCATCGGAATAATTTTGATGGTCAGCCCAGGCGTTGACCAAATCAGCTGCAATACCGATCAGAACACCGAGTTTCTGCGCACCGCTTACCGGCGTGGTGTCTTTGTCAGCTGGCGTATCGCCAGGCATTGGCGGGTAATCTTCACCATTGACCCATGCCGTTTTGAGCTGCTTCCAACGTGCCATAAAGAGAGCTTTATCAGCGCGGTCAACACCAAAAATCGCGCTGACCTCACCTTCGTTTTTCGGTTCCCCGGCTGTTTGGAGATTGTCGTATTCCTTCTCGAGATCTTTGGTCGCCCACTCAATGAAGTCCTCGGGACCCTCGATAGACATCATAATGCGGCCATCACGATCACCTCCTTCGCCCTTGGAGTCTTCGACCGCGCGCGCAACGAGTTTCCGCTTACCTGTGCCAGGTTGAGGAGCCGGGGCTGGAGCCGGTTCCGGTGGATTCTCGGCTTTCACCTTTTTGAACAGGTCAATCATCTGAAGCGTTGTCTTGTAACCGTAGTTCGTGCGCACCTTGGCGTAGCCGCCTGCATCTTTCATGCTCTGCGGTAGGTCATCTGCATGAGGGGCGTCATTTGCCAGGTAGTCCAAGTAAAACTCGTTTTCGTTGCCGGGGTAGCTTTTCATCAGGGGAATGAGGTCATTCAGCAGCGCCGTGATACTGGTTGCCGTCTGCCGAACCTGGAAATCCACCAGTTCGTATTGCGCCACATCATCAGCAGAGAGAAGGGTGGTATATGCCACAGCGCCATGACGGTAATCACTCGGGTCAAACCCTTTATCCAACACAATGCGGATGTCGGCCGCCTCATCAGGCGTCACAATAGCTTCAGGCTTCGGTTCTGCCGGAAGGCTGCCTGGTCCCGCGGCGCGCGCGCGCAGGCCATACCAATAGAGTTTGCTGTTGTCCTGGCCTGCCGGTGCCGGTGCTGGATCTGGCTGTGGCTTCGCGGCTTTCTCCTGCGCTGCGGCCAGCTCAGCCTGAAGTTCCTCATTCAGCTCTTCCTGTTGGTCGGCCTGGTACGTCAGCTGTTGCAGCTGCTGCGCCAGGTCTGTAGTGCCGGCTTTGAGCTGGTCACCCTGCTCTACCAGCGAGGCCTGCTGCCCTTCGAGCTTATCACCCTCCTCCTGGATATTACTCAGCTCCGCTTTGAGCGCCTTTTGCTTGGCCTGGGCGTGCTGAAACTTCGCGGTATTTCGCTCAATCAGGTTAGACAGGGCGGTCGTTACCTGTTTCAGAGAAATATCGCGGCCGTTGGATGGGGATACGGTATGTGTCACGTCTTTTTTGTTCAGCAGGAACTGGAAGGCCACCAGCGAATCTGTTGCCGCGATGGTGCTGGCATTGCCAGACGGGCTGTGAAATACCAGGGTGACGGTCTGGCCATCAGAGAGTGGGATCACCGCAGGCATGACCGCCAGGCCTTGAACCTTACGTACCCGGCCGATGTTCGCGCCGCCAATAGCCTGGCCGCCATCGTCGCTATCGCCGGCCGTGTCGTTACCCGCGGTGATCCCGGTGCCGCTCAGCCCCTGGTTCAGCGCCTTCACGAAAGCGCGCATGGTACCGGAAAGGCGCGCACGGGTTGAGGTCACGGCTTCAAACATGGCGCTTGCCTCTTCCAGGATCGGGGTGTCGTAAAAGTAGGTCGATTCGATGTCAGCCAGGCTGACCGACTCCACCATAAAATGGGCACCCTCGCCCTCATAGAGCGCGGCATAAACGGCATCAGAGACAGGGCGCAGCGCCACGTCCTGACGGTTTTGCAGTACCAGGGCATTACTCATGCGGATGTCACGAAGCATTTTTGTCCTCCAGAGCTTTGAGCTGCTGCTTCAGTTGTACGGTCAGCGCCTGGGCGGTGCTGAGGCGGGTTCGCTGCTTATCGATGTTTTGAGTGATTGAGGCATTCTGCGATTGCAGGCGGGTATTGGTGTCCGTCAGTCCCTGCACGCTGGTGCTCAGCGCATCGCGGCGTGATTTAGCCTCTTTCAGGCGCTGAACGTTGGATTTCACCGCAGCCTTGGTATTGGAGGTGTCGATCACCCGGGCGGCCTTTTTGGCCAGGCCATCAGTGAATTTCTGAGAGTTCTGTTTTACGGCACCGCTGATCGACGTGGCCACTTTGGCAATAGTGTCCGCCTGCTGGATAGGGATTGCCTTGCCGTTCAGCTTAAAGCCGATCAGGTCGCCAGAATCATTGACCCGGACGGTGACCTGCTGCTGATCCTGGAAGCGCAAAACAGCCTCTTTCACCCCAACGCCGTCTTTTTTTGCAGCGCGGTTGCTGGCGTCCACGTTCTCAACGGTCACGCCCTGCTTATTGAGCGCATCGATCAGAGGCTTAAGCCCCTTTTCATTGACCTGGGCAAAGTCCAATTGGGCATATTTCTGCCCATTGCTGGAATGCAGGCTGTGGGAGTTAGGCATGGTAGGTGTCTCGCTCAAGTTGGATATTCAGCCGTTTTTCAACGGTCATATCCAAGGGGAAGATGCGGTAAAGCGGGTTGTAGAGGGAGTCGCCGTGGACAATTTTCACATGCACAATCCAGATGCCATCCGTACTGATTTTGTCAGTGTCCACATCCAGGTATTCGCAGTTGGAACCCGCCCGCGAGTGCTCCAGTGTTCTGCGGCCGCCGGCGATAACCGTGGTCGGGAACTGCGCATCGCGTAGCGTGTACTCGATGGTCGCGCCCTTCAGGCGGTTGTATTTGATGTTGAAGAAAAACGGGATCCGCAGACACCCTTTTTCAACCTTGTGATCACCCACGCGGAGATCGGTGATTTTTGAGCGCTTCATTAAGAAGCGGTCAATGATCATCGAAGCCCCGGCAGTGGAAAGGAGAATTAAACCGATCATTTCCCACCCTTGCTAAAGAGCTGTGTTAATACTTTGCCAATAGCCTCACTATTGAGGCGCTTGGCGATGTGGATCACCTCGTTCCCGTTGTTGCTGGAAAGCAGTACGGAAAAGTAGATGATTGATTCGTCAAATTGCTGATGCCGCCCGATGTAGTACGCCATCAACCCTGCGGTAATAGCGATCGACACCTCGGTAAAGAAGTCCAGAAAACCTCCTTTAATCCGCTCTTCCCTGATCCCCATGAGGAACACGCCTACCCCACTGAGAAAAGACAGGCCTACGGTGATGGCAATCGGCACTAATTCGGTGGTATGCAGCACCGTTAACTCCTTTTTGCCTTTGTCGTAGTGGGCGATTTTATGGAATGTTGCATTTGCCGATTCCTGTCGCGCGTGCATAAAAAAACCCGCCGGAGCGGGTTTATGCATGTTGGGGTGGTCAGTCTGTTTCGGACTCTGCCGGGTAGCTGAATGAGCCATCAGCCGGGTTGTAAATCATGCCGCTTTCACACGTCACTCCGTCTGCGACAAGGATGAAATAATAACCCGGCATTTTGAAAGTGTTCAGCGTTTCGATAACCTGCATGACGACCTTGGAGCCATTTGGGATCATCGCGTAAAAGCCGAATTGAGCTTCTTCCTGCTCCTCGCTGTACGAAGTGGATTCAGCAATATCTTCGCTCATGTGTATTCCGTTTTAATAAGTATGACAGCCCGCCAATGGGTCTGCGGGCTGGATAATAGCGAAAGTTACATCTCCTAAGCCGCTGCCGGCGCCGTCGGCCAGGTGATGTCGGGCGCGGTTGAGGTATCCACTGCTTTCAGCAATTTGATATACGCCAACCAGGCCACCAGCTGCGCCTTTTCGTCATCGGTGATGGTGCCCAGCTGGAGTTCTGTCTGCCAGAGTGAAATTGCACTCATGGCCGAAGACAACAGGGCTGCCTGTTTACGCGATGCAGCTTGAATAGCCTCTTCCTGGCTGATGGGCTTGCTATCTGCAATGGAGGGGTAGCCGTCTTCTCCTGGGGAAATATATTTACCCTCGCCTTGGGCGCTCATTACCGTGTCATATTCTTCTTGGGTAAGCGAAACAAGATCGCCTGGCCATGACCCGCTAGCCTCATAAACAGCCTGTAATTCTGGTGTATAAAAACTACCCTTAGAAGGGCTGTAATACATTGCTTGTGTCATATTTAGTATCCAATCGCCATCCATGAATAGCCACGCAGATCTGCGGTGCTGTCGGAGAATTGTTGGGTTGAGCCGGTGAAACCACCTTGAGAGGTAGCGACAATCATTAAGTCACCATCTGCATGGGTAGAACCGTCAGAAGAAGCCCAGCGGCCTGGGGAAACAACACAGCAGACATTAGGGAACGTGATTGGGAAGTTAACATAAGCACCTCCTTCGCCAGGGTTTGACGACATGGAAACCACGCCCCACTGGATAATCATTCCTGTAGACCCACAGCGCCACCAGCCAGTAGTCCCTAGACCGGCAGTATTTCTTGCCCCGACATAGTTGCTTAACCAACCTCCCCATCTAGAGCCATAAACGTTGCCGTCACCCGCCAAAATCCCGGTGCCGCCACCGGCATAAACGTAATTGTTTGAATAGAGGTGGTTATTGGCAAGAATATTACCTGAAGTGGTAAGATTTCCTGTATTAGCAAAATCACCTTGTACCCCAAGGCCGTGGTTCATATCTACTTTACCGGTAGCCAAGTTAATGGTGAGTGGCCTTAAACTATTCCAATCACCCAAGGAATTACCGGCATCTGTCATTAGGACATAAAACGCGCTTTCATCAATACGTAGGAATGCCCCACGGTTTGTCGTCGATTCGCCATTTATCAGGCGGAAGCCATTAAAGGCTTTGGAGATAAACCCACCCCCGCTGGTAACAGCACCACTTGTTGAGAGAGTGCTACCAATCGTGGTGGCTGCGACAAGGACTGTCGAGCCACTGACAGTCAGTGAACCGCCAATACTTGCAGCGGAAGTCACTGCAAGCGCAGAGCTAACTTTCGTTGTCGCTGCCGTCAATTTCACCGTGTTGTCATATAACTGGACGCTGGCCGTAGTCAGGTAGCTGCTTAATACCACGACATCACTGCTATCTGTAGACTGCCCGAGGAACCAGTGCCGGGTGCCGTCGCCCTTTTGCGCCTGGATATAATAGGCCTTGTCTGTTGTAGCAGGCTTGAGATACAGCACGCCGTTATCAGCCTGCATCACTGTCCCGCCGGTTACTGCTAACCCACCGTTGATTGCAGCCTTACCCGTCAGATTGAGCGTGCTACTCATGCTCACAGCACCAGTGATAGAGAGCGTTCCTAGATCACCATCCATTGTCAACTGGGAAGTCACTGTACTGGCACTATTGCGTGCCTGAAGGACATTGCGCCCGCCACCTAACGTCGTGTAGTAAGTGCACAACAGCCCCAGGATCCGGCCGCCATCGAAGTTGGTGGTAGTAGAGCCGGTTTTTGCCTGGATGGCCATTACCTGGGTGTCTGATGTCGGTAACGTGCCATCAGGCAAATCAGTCCGAGCATAGGTGGTGTAAGGCAGCCCGCCACTGCGGATAACGCCCATGCGGTAATTGGCTACAACAGACTGGGTAAATGTGGCATCCGTGCCCGTCAGCGCGCCGGTTACGTTCAGCGTACTGCCCATCGTAGCCGCGCCGGTCAAAATGAGCGCCCCGGACGCGGTAATATCGCCGCCGGCACTGACCGCGCCACTTACGGTCAACGTGCTCGAAAGCGTGGTTGCGCCTGTTACCTTAAGCCAGTTGGATAGTGTCGTTGTGCCGGTCACTGCAAGCGCGCCTGCCGCCCCAATAGAACCAGTGGTATAGAAATACCCGGTACGCACGTTGAGATAGGCTGTGATACCTGCGGTGCCGGCGGCGCTGGTGTTGTAAAAGCCAACCCCGTACCAGGACTTGATCAGCATGTTAGTTGTGGTGGTCGAAGCGCCGTCAGCGCCGCCATAAATGCCCGTCGATTTGCCTGCATCCCCACCTGTGTAGCTGCCGCCCAGGTTAAGGCCGCCGCCAAATGCAGCTTCAGAAACCACGGTCAACGAGCTGGAAAGCGTGGTAGCACCGGTCACCTTGAGCGTATTACCCAGGACAGCAGCCCCGGTGACGGCCAGCGCACCTGAGCCAGTAATATCTCCGCTGGCTGTCAGGGCGCTGCTGATGGAAACCGAGCCAACCATTCCGATCGAGCCGCTTAACCCAAGGTTAATCGCGCTGCCACCGAGGGAATTACCCCACTGGACAACATCCGTGCTGTTAGACGCCTGGCCAAGATACCAGTGACTCGTCCCGTCATTTTTTTTGCCCCGGATGTAGTAGCCGCTGTCAACGGTAGCCGGCCTCATGATCAGTGACGTGGTATCGCCCATAATGGACAGGCCACCTGTCACATTTGCCCCCCCTGCCAACGTTGTCTGACCGGCAACAGTGAGCGATTTAGACGCGGTAATGTCTCCGCCGGCGCTCAATGCGCCTGTGACGTCCAGGGTGGATTTTGCCACCAGCGTACCCGCCACTGTCAGCGAGCTGCCCATAGTCACCGCCCCAGTGACAGTGGTTGTGCCGTTTACGGTCAGTTGCTTCGTAATCACCGAGGTGGCGATCTCACCTTCTACCTTGACGATGGCGTTTTTAACTGCCAGAGAGTTAGCGCCGACAGTTTCGCTGCTGCTGTCGATGGCCGAGCTTAACTGAATGCCCAGGGTTTGCATGATGCGACCAGACAGGTCGATCATACTGGTAGTAATCTGCGTTGCGCCGGCCGGGATTGTGACCTTGCATAGCTCCAGCTGGTTGCTGGCCAGCTTGGCAGTGCTGGCCAGCACCACGATTTCAGCGGCCTGCACAGTGGAAGCAGAATTTACCTGGGCTGTTTCTTTGCCAATGGCATAGGTCGCCT
>NZ_PJZF01000035.1 GCF_002858675.1 Chimaeribacter californicus | reverse complement strand
GCAATTACAAAATACGTAAACTTACCGGCGCTGCCAATTACAAAAGCCGTGTGTTTGCCAGTGTGCAAGCCATCTGGCCATTGCTGCGCGGGCATAATGAATATCAGGATAAGGCCCTGCCGGATTAAATTGGTTCGTTTGCGGATCGCCGTAAATCCTGAAAAGATCGGCAGTATCTGCAACGCAAACCGGCCGTAGTAACATCCTTTTTGATCTTAATTCCATGGCATTTTCCCGAAATATAAAAGTACCCCTATTTATACCCGGAATTCTGGCGGGAAGTAATAACCTTGGCCGCTGTATATTATTAATAACAGCCTGCGATCGCTTCGCGACGTTATTATTCCCTGCCCGTCAGGATGACCTTTTCAGAATATCCTGTTATTGATTGCATGATAGGGTGGGGCAATGACAGGGCGGACTAAAGAGGAAATTATGGGGCGATTTACCAATAAACGCATAGTCATTACCGGTGGCTCCAGCGGTATGGGGCTGGCGGGGGCGTTGCGGATTATTCATGAGGGCGGGAAGGTGGCCCTGACCGGGTTAAATGCGGATCGCCTGGCGGAGGCAAAAGCGCGGCTGCCGGCGGATTCTCTGGTGTTATGTAATGACGCAGCAGATGAACACGCTGCCACGGCACTGGCAGAGGCTGTAAAAGAGTGGGGTCAGCTTGACGGCCTGTGGCTGAATGCCGGTTATGCTGAGGTCGGCGCGCCTGAAACAGTCACGGCGGAGGCGTTTAACGCCATGATGAATGCGAATGTGCGGGGGCCGATGCTGCAACTGGCTGCGTTATCCCCACTGCTTAACCCCGGTGCTGCGGTATTAGTTACAGCATCCTCTTCAGTTTACGAAGGGGCACCCGCGACCAGCCTGTACGCCGCGACCAAAGGCGCGGTAGTGGCCATGACGCGCAGCTGGGCGTCGGCCTTGGCAGAGCGGGGCATCCGGGCAAATGTGCTGGTGCCGGGGCCGATAGAGACAAACTTCCGTGACTTTATGCCGGAAGCGGCGCGCAGCCAGTTTGAGGAATTTGTGGTCAGCCAGGTGCCGCTGAAACGGGCAGGGCGCGCCGAGGAAGCCGCCGCCGTGGCGCTGTTCCTGCTGTCAGACGACGCCTCTTACGTTACCGGCAGCCAGTATGCCGTGGACGGCGGGTTGGTGCGCCAGTAATACGGTCGCTTTTCCTGCCGGTACCGGCATCTGCCATACCTTCATCAACAATAGCGATCGTGAGGTACGCCTGATGATTGTGGGTGAAGCGAACAAAGCGGAGAACGAAATCTACTACCCGATGCACCCGGACTACGCCGCCACGCGCACCGACCGCTGGGAATCTCCCCCACCGCAGGATTTCGGCCCGCATCCGGGGAAACCCGATAAGCGCTGACCTCAAATACCAGATATAAAAAAAGCCGCGTAACGCGGCTTTTTTATTGGCAGAAAACTGTTAGCAGGCAGCTGTTCTGCCGCAGAGTGAGAGCGCTCGCCTTCACTCTGATAACGTTCCGAAAAAGCGAACGCAGGTTGTGAACCCACGGGGATAGTACAAGTTTAGTGCACGGGTGTCATGTTGAAAATGACGTTTTTTTCAGCGTAACAGATGACTTTTTTCAGAAAAAATAACCGAAATCAAGATATCGGCGAATTTCGTAAAAGCAGGCTAAAAAAGCGTTCCTCCTTGTAGCACGTCATTGCTATCTTCTTGGCCAGGCCTGTTCCACTGGTTTAGCAGCCGGGCACCGTGCTCTGGGAGCAGTATTGTCCACCTCCGCGACGCAGGTTGTGAACCCTGCTTGTTTCGGCATTGGTTTCACGGTGGGGCAATGGCGATGCGCGGTCTTTGCGGAGATCGCCGCATGAAAAAGGCATTATCACCTGGATAATGCTTTTTCTTGCCCTGGTGACGCACTATCCAGAGGGTGAGGGGTGGAAAATTTACACCTCTATTACTCCTCAGGTTGTTGTTAACCAGCACAAGTAAAGCCAAAGAAACCGCCGCCTGTATGGGGCGGTCTCTTTTACCGGTGCAACAGATCAGCAGCCTCTGAACCCCTAAATTTAGTTACATCATGCAATTTTTTTATAAGACAGGTTTCCAGACAGCTTGTGCGCGCAAACAAAAGTCAGGCAGTAAACATGGCGCGCCGTGACCCTTATACTGCTGCCGGGAGGCGTTCCGTAACGTTATGCCGGAAAACAATAGGCCGTGGGCGACGGGCTGGTGCGTCATTAAGGCGTTTGGATGGGAAGCATTAAACGCCGGCAGCTGGCCGGGAGCAGGGCGGGGAGGCAGTGATAATAGGGTAAGTCGTCGGGAGAGGGCGTCAGTACAGGTTTTCCCCGTTCAATAGTTGGCTGCTCCCCGCGCTAAAGGGTGGGGCAGTCATTGCTCAAAAAGCCCCAGGCCTTTACGGCGGATAATCGCCAGCATCCGCAGCGCGGCACCATCAGGCTTTTGGCTGTCATGTTGCCAATGGGCAGGGCTTTCAAATCGTGAAGGGCTGATGAAAACTGGGCCACGGCGGCCGCCCGTTGTTTTGCCGCTTAACCCTGTGGTTTCCGGCCTGCCTGCGGCTTCAGGCACGGTGACTGAGTCGTGGCCTGCCTGCGCCCGTTCATCGCGTCTTTTCCATCTGTTCATCATGCTGACTCCGTCATCTGTTCTCTCGCTCTCTTTAAATAGTTCCACCTAAGGTAATTTTCAATCGTTTCTGTTTTTTGACAGCCGCGATGTTTTATCCCCCGCCTCACTATGGCTGAGGGCAGGGGACGGCATCAGAACTTGATTAACGGACGGCCATTACTCTCCATCGGCAGGCAGAAAAGGCTCGCCCAGTGTCAGCATCAGCCGGTTGGCCCAGGCAAAGAAGGCGGTGGCCTGCACCAGATCGAGCAGTTCCAGCGTATCCAGCCCCTGATCGCGCAACGCCTGAATCTGTTGCCGGCCCGCCACCGGCGGCGTGGCAGAAAGGGCTGCGGCGAAGGTAATCACCGCCTGCCAGCGCGGCGACTGGCCCTGGCTCAGGCTCTGGCCGGGTGCCACGTCCAGCAACTGCTGAACCGCCTCCGGCTGTTTCGAGAGCTGCCCGGCCTTGCGCGCATGCACAGAGGCGCAATAAATACAGCCATTGACCTTGCTGGCGACGGTAGCGGCCAGCTCCCGCTCCGCACGCGGCAGCCCACCGGCAGTATAGAAAATTCCTTTGTCGGTCAGCGTCCGTTGCTCCAGCACCGGCAGGTTCCGGGCGAGCAGACGGAAGTAATCGGAGTCCGTGTGGCCAAAGCGTGCCAGCGTCGCCTGTTCATCTTCAGTGAACTGGGCCAGCGGTTTGGACACGATCCAGGGCGTCCAGCCCAGCTCCTGTTGGGTAAAGGCGACCGGGGCCGCTTTGCCGCTGTGGGTCAGCGGCTGGGTGTGCCACTGCCCGGCCGGTGTCGCTTGCCCTTGTGGTTCGCCCTGGCCGTTCAGCAGTTGCAACCCCTGTAACAAACGGCTCTGAAAACTGACAAATGCCACCAGTTGTGACAACGTCACAATACCGGCCAGTGTCCAGCCAGCCTGTTGCAGCGCCTCCAGGTGCGCTGGGGCGGCCGAGACCGGCTGGAAGGTGAGCCGCTCCGCCTGTTCCAGCGCCGTGCTGATGCGTTCGCCGGACGGGAGGCTTTTGCCCTGCTGCGCATAATAGTCAGCCAGCGCCGGGGCCTGGTGCCAGGCGGCAACCTGGGCGGCCACCACCAGGCGTTCAGTCAGCGGGAAATCGGCTGAGCCTTCCCCAAACAGCGCCTGGTAACTGCCCTGAGTCGCGTGGGTCGCCGCATCCCGCTGTTGGCGCACCGCCGCCAGGGCGGAGTCAGGGGCGATACCGGCCAGGTCATTGAGTAAGTCATAAGGTTGTGTCATGCGGTTATCTCTTTGGCAGAAGTCATGGAAGAGGGGGACCAGCCCAGGGCCGGGCCGACGTCAGCAGCAAGTAAATCAATTGAACGCAGAATCTCCGCATGGGGCGGGTCAATCGAGTGCACCTGGAAGGAGATGTCCGTTACCCGTTGCAGGCTGCTGTCTCGCAGCAACGAGGCACGCACATCTTCCGGTGTGCCGAGGTGCACATCAAAGGCGGCGATGTAGTCATCCAGCGTATCGCCGGGGATCTCATGGCCCAGCGCACGATGGTGCGCCGCCTGCGCCTGTAGCCCCGGTTGGGCCAGTGCGCGGGCATGGCGGGTGCTTTCCGTCACAAACGCAGTGCGGGAGGCCAGAATGCGCGGTGCGGTGCCGGGCGGCAACGCGGCCAGATAGGCATCAATGATCGGGTTCTGGATGGCGTCCAGCGGCAGCCTGGGTTGCCCGGCCGGGCGCGGCTGGGTGCGTGACAGCATCAGGCCATGCCCATCGCGGCCCGCCTGCGCGGCGCCTTCGGCTGAAAACGTGGCGATCCAGACCCGCGAGGCCAGCTGCGGCGCAGGCGGGTAGAGCCGGTTATCCGGGTGGCCGAGCGTCTCGCCGCGCCAGGCGCGTAACAGCGTGTTCAGGTGGCTGGTAAAGGCTTCCCGCCGCTGGTCGCTGGTCAGGCCAAACGGCAAAAACGAGGTCGGTGTGCCGCCGGAACCCAGGCCAATCTCCAGCCGCCCGGCCGCCAGCAGATCGAGCACGGCGGCATCTTCCGCCACCCGCAGCGGGTTCTCCATCGGCAAGGTGATGATGGCGGTGCCAAGCCGGATGCGGCTGGTCTGTGCGGCCACAGAGGCGAGGAAAACCAGCGGCGCGGGCAAGCCGCCCTCATGTTCATGGAAATGGTGCTGGGCAATCCAGGCGGTATCAAACCCTGCCCGTTCTGCGCGCTGGATCTGCTCGGTGGCCAGCCGGTAGCGTGCCTGGGGCGAGGTTTTATCCAGCAGGCGGGTAAAGAAGCCCAACCGTTTTTGGCTCATACATACTCCTTAGGGGGAATGCCCAATGCAGGAATGGCATCAATCAGTTCCTGGGTGTAGCTGCTGGCCGGGTGACTGAACAGCTCTGCCACCGGCCCCTGATCCACCACCTGGCCGGCACGCAATACCGTTACGGAATGCGCGATGCGCCGCACGGTGGCGAGATCGTGCGAAATAAACAGATACGTCAGCCCCAGCTGTTGCTGAAGTTGCTGAAGCAGGCTGAGGATTTGTGCCTGCACGGTGACATCCAGGGCCGAGGTGGCCTCATCCAGCACCAGAATGGCGGGTTGCAATACCAGCGCCCGCGCAATCGCCACCCGCTGGCGCTGGCCGCCGGATAACGCCCGCGGCTTACGGGCCAGCACTTCAAGCGGCAGCGCCACGCGCGTGGTCACCGCCTCCACCCGCGCCCGGCGTTCGCTTTTGCTCAGCGGCGCAAAGTTCAGCAACGGCTCCTCAATAATCTGGTACAGGCTCTGCGAGGGATCGAGCGAGGCGAAAGGATTCTGGTAAACCAGCTGGATTTTCTGCCGCAGCTGCCGTTGCGCCTCACCGGACAAGCCGGTGGTGTTAATCCCGTCCAGCACCACGCGCCCGCTGTCAGCGGTCTGGAAACCCAGCAAAATACGCGCCAGCGTACTTTTACCGGAGCCGGACTCGCCCACCAGGGCGTGGGTGGTGCCGCGCGGCACGCTGAAGGAGACATCCCGCAGGGCCTGCAAAGGGTGCGACCCGCGCGGGCCGAGTGAGAAGGCTTTGCTGATCCCTTCTGCCACCAGCGCCGGGGCGGCAAGGGGGGCAGGGCGCGCCGTCACCGGCGGGGCGAGCGCGGAGACATCCGCAAACAGCTGGCGGGTGTAACTGCTGCTGGGGGCGGCAATCACCCTGGCGGTCGGGCCGTGCTCCTGTACCTCGCCGTGGCGGAACACCAGTAACCGGTCAGCGCGCTGGGCCGCCAGCGCCAGATCGTGCGTCACAAACAGCACAGCGGTGCCGGACTCGCGGCGCAGGTCGTCAATCAGGTCGAGGATGCGTTTCTGGACGGTGACATCCAGCGCGCTGGTCGGCTCATCGGCGATGATCAGCGTGGGTTGCAGGGCAATCGCCATGGCGATGAGCACCCGCTGTTTCATGCCGCCGGATAACTGGTGCGGATACTGCTGCGCCCGTTGTTCAGGGTGGCTTAAGCCCACGCGGGTCAGCAGGGCGATCACCCGCTCATCCCGCGCTTTCCGGCTTAGCCGCTGGTGCAGCGTCAGCACTTCGGCCACCTGGCTGCCGATGGTTTTAATCGGGTTAAGCGAACTGCCGGGGTCCTGCGGGATCAGGCTGATCCGGGCGCCGCGCAGGCTGTCGAGCCGCCGCTGCGACCAGCTGCTGATCTCCACACCGTTAAACAGGATGCGCCCGGCGTCGCGCTCGCCGTTTTCCGCCAGCAAGCCGATGATCGCCTGCGCAGTGGTGGTTTTACCGGAACCGGATTCCCCCACCAGCGCCACCATTTCCCCGGCTTCCAGCGTAAAGGAGACATTATTGACCACCCGCTGGCGGTGGTGGCCGTTGCGGTAGCTCAGCGTCAGGTTCTCTAACGCCAGTAAAGGAACAGGGTGAGCGCTCATCGGCGGCCTCCGGAGAATTGGCGGCTGATGCGGTTGGCGGCCAGCACCACGGCCACTACCACCAGCCCGGGGAAGGTGGTCAGCCACCAGGCGGTTGAGATGTAGTTACGCCCTTCGGCAATCAGCAGCCCCCATTCAGGCGTGGGCGGTGGGGTGCCGTAGCCGAGAAAGCTCAGGGTGGAGAGCGCCAGGATCGCACTGCCGAATTGCAATGCCGAGAAGGCGATCACCGACGTCAGGGAATTGGGCAGAATATGCCGCCACAGCACGCGCCAGAAGGTACCGCCGCTGCCGTAGGCCGCCTCCACGTAGTCGCTGTGGCGCACACGCACCACTTCTGCCCGGGCCAGCCGGGCAAAGTTGGCAATAGACGTAATACCCACCGCCATGGCCGCATTGACCGTGCCGAAGCCCAGCAAAATAATCACGCTCAGCGAGAGCAGCAAACCGGGAATCGACAGCAGCACATCGATCATCCGCATCAGCACGCCCTCGGTTTTGCCGCCCACTGCCCCGGCGACGACGCCCACAAGGGTGCCTGCCACCAGCCCGATCGCCACCGCGGCCAGCGCCCCGGCGAGCGAGTGGGCGGCACCGTAGACGATGCGCGCATAAAGATCGCGCCCCAGCTGATCTGTGCCGAGCCAGTGCCCGGCCTGCGGGGCGAGCCGCTGCGCCCCGGCAACGCCTTCGGTGCCGCTGTAGCCGGTAAATAACGCCGGGGCGAGGGCCGCCAGGATCACGGTCAGCATCACCAGCCAGGCGATCAGCGTACCCACCTGCCATTGACGGCGCGGGCGGCGCACCGCCGGGGCAGAAATATTGCCGGAGGCCGCAGGGGTGCCGGCAGCGGAATAGTCCACAAGGCTCATGTTCTGGCTCCTGTATAAACGTGCAGACGCGGATCAATAAGCGGGGTGAGCAGGTCAACGATCAGGTTAATTGCGACAAACCCCACGGCCGAGATCATCACAATCGCCTGTAATACCGCGACGTCCTGATTGTTCACCGCCTGTTGGGTTAACTGGCCGAGGCCGCTCAGGCCGAACACGGTTTCCGTGATCAGCGCGCCGGCGATCAGTTCCCCCAACAGCAGGCCCGCCACCGTCAGCGCCGGCAGCAGCGCATTCAGGGCCACATGCCGCCAGAGCACCCCGCTGTAGTGCGCCCCTTTGGCGCGGGCAACGGCAACAAACGGCTGGGTCTGTACCTCGTCAATCGACCGGATCAGGATTTGCGCCAGCGGCGCGGAGATCGGCACCGCCAGCGTGATGATGGGCAGAATCAGCCCTTCCCACTGGCCGGGGTTGATGATTGGGATCCAGCGCAGCTGGAAAGAGAAGATCTGAATCAGCGCGATGCCGAGCCAGAAAGTCGGCACAGAAATAAACAGCGAAGGCAGCCCCTGCAACGCGTTTTTCAGCCAGCGCCAGCCCACCAGGTTGGAGACAAACGCCAGCAATGCGGCCAGCAGCAGCGCCAGCGCAAAACCGGGCAGGGCCAGACGCAGGGTATCGGGGAAGTTATCCGCGATCAGTTCACTGACCGGCACCCCCGCCTGCACCGAATAGCCCAAATCCCCGCGCAGCATCGCCCACAGCGTATGCAGATATTGCTGCCACAATGGGCTGTCTGCGCCATAGGCCAGCCGCATCTCAGCAATCTGCGCCGGGCTGAGGCCAAGGTCAGGGTTCTGGAATTTAATCAGGATGGCGTCGCCGGGCAGTACCTGCAACAGCACAAAGGAGACGGTAAACGCCGCCCACAGCACCAGCAGGGCCTGCGCGAATCGCAGCATCAGATAGCGGTTCATCGTCTCACCTCGCGCTTAATGGGGAATTAATGTTTTTCGAGCCAGGCCGCATAGAAACTCGGCCGCCCGACCGCTTCAAACGTCAGCCCTTTCAGCCAGGGCGCCCCGGCAAACACCTGCGGCTCCTCAAAGATCGGGATCACATAGGCGTTATCCAGCAGGTAGCGTTGTGCGTCCCCCGCCAGCTGAAGCCGTTTCTGCGGATCAACCTCGGCGGAAATGCCTTCCAGCAGCGCATTGAGGCTGTCGTCACGGAAGCTTTTCACCTTGTCGCTGGAGCCGCCTTTCTGGAGCAGCGCATCACGGTTGGCCGGGTAGAACATGCTTTTGATCACATCCGGGTCGGCGCGGCCGACTTCCGACACCGTCAGCGGCGTCTTCTCCGGGTCAAGGCTGTCCAGGGTTTTGCTGCCGGCATCACCGGCCCGCACCGTCAGGCTGACGCCGATCTGCTTCCACTGCTGGGCCACCAGCTGCAACACCTCTTTGTTCTGGGGCTGTGGCAGGGATTCATACACCGTCAGCGCCAGCCGCTGGCCCGCCTTCTGGCGGATGCCGTCGCTGCCCGGCACCCAGCCCGCCTCATCCAGCAGCCGTTTTGACAGCGCCGGGTCATAGGTGAGTTTGTCTGCGAGGTTAACGTAACCGGCGGCGGAGCGGGCAATCACAGAGGTGGCCTGCGGGTAGTTGGCGGAGAAGAGGGTGTCCACCACCTGTTTGGTGTTGGTAGCGTGCAGCAACGCCTGCCGCACCTTGAGGTCGGCGACCAGCGCGTTATCCGGGCGCAGGCTGATGCTGTCATTCACGCCCCGCGTCGGCGCGGCATACACCGGGACGTGCTGTTCAGTGGCCTGCTTCTCGTCATAAGCCTGCACCTGGCGGATGACGTCCGCCTGACCGGCCAGCAGCGCACCGATGCGCACGCTGTCTTCCGGCGTCACGATAATGTGGATGCCGTCCAGGTTGGCCGGCCCCTGTTGCGGTGAATTCTTCGGCCCCCAGTGGTAATCCTTGCGGGCCACCAGATCGACCTCGCGCCCCAGTTTTTCATCACTGACCACAAACGGCCCGGAGCCGATGATGTGGCGCGCACTGCCCAGCGCATCAAAATTACGCGCCAGCGTACTCAGCGAAACCAGGCCGGAACCGATGGTGGCGGTACCCTGCAGGAAGCCCGGCGACGGTTTTTTAAAGAAGAACTTTACCGTCAGCGGGTTCACCACTTCGCTGTGGTCGTAGTTATTGATCACTTCTGACACCGGCAGGCGGTTCTGTTTGTTGCCCAGCCCGTAGGTATCGAAATTTTTGGCGACGGCGTTGGCATCCAGCGGCGTACCGTCTGAGAAGGTCACGCCGGGGCGCAGCGTAAAGGTGTATTCGGTTTTATCGGCGTTGGTCGTCCAGCTTTCAGCAATCCACGGCTCAATCGCCAGCGTCTCCGGGTTCTGCCAGGTCAGCTTGTCGGTTATCTGGTTAAGAATGCCGCCGTTCGGGTAAAAGCCCCCGGCCGGCGGGTAGAGGTTGGTATGCGCCTGTTGTTCAAGGTAAATAAGCGTACCGCCTTTGGCCGGCGTGTCAGCGGCATAACTGGTGCCCATCCCGGATAACAGGGCGAATGCGGTGCTTAATGCCAGCGTGCGCTGAACAGCATTAAGGCGGAAGGATGTAAGCATGGTGAATTCCTTTTTTTATCATGAACCCTGATGGGCTGCTTCATCATCAAGCCTGAGCCGGGGCAGGGTGAACCAAGGAATTCAGCTAAGTAATGCTGGAAATGGTATTTGGCAGGGCGGGCAGCGATCGCCTTGCGGTGGCGCACCCGCCGGTAAGGTAAACCGGTTACCCGCGCAGCCTGCTTTCAGGCGGCACGGCCGGGTAATACCGGCAGGGCCGCCAGCAGTTTTTTTGTCCAGGGGTGTTGGGGGGCGGTAAAGACGCTGTTCACCTCGCCATGCTCAACGATTTCGCCCGCCCGCATCACCAGCACCCGATCGGCGAGATGGTGGATAACGCCAAGGTTATGGGAGATAAACAGCAGGGCAGTATGATGTTCAGCCTGCATATCGGCCAGCAAATCCAGCACCTGCGCCTGGACGGAGACATCCAGTGCGCTGACCGGCTCATCTGCCACCAGCAGCGCCGGGTTGGGGGCAAAGGCCCGGGCAATCGCGACCCGCTGGCGCTGGCCGCCGGACATCTCACGCGGATAACGTTGCAGGAAACCGGCCCCAAGCCGTACCTCGTCCAGCAGTTGAATGACCCGCGTGCGCCGGGCGTCACCGAAAATGCCCACCGCATCCAGGCTCTCGCCGATAATTTTCTCCACCGTATAACGCGGGTCAAAAGAGCTGAGCGGGTCTTGTGCAATCAGCTGGAGCGTGCTGCGCCGTGCCCGGCGTGCCTGCTCGCTGACCCGGCTCCACGCTTCACCGCCCAGGGTAATCAGGCCGCTGTCCGGTTCGGTCAGCCCCAGCACCATCCGTGCCACCGTGGTTTTGCCTGAGCCGGACTCCCCGACAATGCCGAGCGTCTCACCGGCTGCCAGTTGAAAACTGACATCACGCACCACCGCCTGTTCGCCATACTGTTTGTTGAGGTGACGGGCCTCCAGCAGCGGCGCACCGGCGGCGGGCATTCTGGCCGGCAGGGGCGCGGGTTCCGGCGAAGAGAGGCGAAAGCCCCGGGTTTGCGGGGTCGGCACGGCCTGTAACAGATGGCGCGTCCAGGGGTGCTGCGGCGCGCGCAGCAGGGCATCTGTGGCACCTTGCTCAACCACCTCCCCCCCACGCATCACCAGCACCCGGTCAGCAAGCTGGCCGACCACCGAGAGATCGTGGCTGATCAGCAGCAGCGCCTGGCCATCGTCGCGGCGGCGGTTCAGCAGATCCAGAATCTGTTTTTGTACGGTCATGTCCAGTGCAGTGGTGGGCTCATCGGCAATCAGCAGCGGCGGCCGGCCTGCCAGCGCGGCCGCAATCAACGCCCGCTGGCGCAGGCCGCCGGAGAGCTGGTGCGGGTAGAGGGCGAGCCGCTGCCGGGCATCCGGCATTCCGGCCGAGGCCAGCAATTGCAGGCTGCGCTGGAGGATATCCAGTTTCACGCCGGGGTGCGTGGCCCGCAGGGCATCGCTGAGCTGCTGGCCAATACGCCGCAGCGGGTCAAGCGAGACCAGCGCATCCTGCAACACATACCCAATCTGGTTGCCGCGGATAGCCCGCCAGCGGCGGGAGTCCGCCTTCAGCATATTTTCGCCGTTAATCAGGAAACGATCGGCGCTGATCTGCGCATGGGGGTCGTGCAGGCCGATCAGCGTCCGGGCGGTAACGGTTTTGCCGGACCCGGACTCGCCCACCAGGGCCACCGATTCACCGTGGTGCAGTTGCAGGCTCAGCCCTTTCACCACCGTTTTCAGCCCCTCTTCAGAGGGGAACTGCACCGTCAGGTTGTGGATATCGATAAAGAGTGAACGGCTCATCGAATGCCTCCGAGATACCCCGTCCTTTTAGGGCGGGGAGGAAAGGAGGCGGTTTTCTGCCTGACTTCTTTTTGTTTGACCATCGTCAATGCCTCTCACATTTTTGCC
>NZ_PJZF01000034.1 GCF_002858675.1 Chimaeribacter californicus | reverse complement strand
CGCAGTAACGATGGGCTGTCGCCCATCGAAAAAGAAAGGCAGAAAATAAAACCGCTGAACGTGTCCTAAATAACTGGACCACTACACTGCGGCGGCCCGAATAGCCCGGAGGTGAAATGAGGGTCACCCGCGGTAGCGGGCAATGATTCAGCCGGGGCACCCAAGGCGCGGGGATGCAAGGGGCGGGCGCCTACGCGCCCCTTGCGCGGTGGCGGCAGCGGGGCCGCAGAAAGAGTGGGGGCGTATGCCAACGCAACATCCTCGATCCCCGCGAAGCGGTAAACCTCGATCCCCGCGAAGCGATAACCCCCGATCCCCCGAAGCGTTAATTCCCGCCCCCCGGCGAAACCCTAAACCTTAATAACATTAACACCTCCCCCTAATAATAACGCCTCTGTCAGGCCGGTCAGAAATAACGCACCTGCTCCGGCTCCCGCGCCATGATCACCCTGCCGCGGCGGATGGAGAGGCGCGCTTTGGCCTGGCGGCGCAACGCCTCGTAATCGTTTTCCGCATCCAGCACCACCAGATTGGCCGGGCGGCCCACCGCCAGCCCGTAGGCCTCGCCCAGGTGCATCGCCTTTGCGCTGTGATCGGTAACGAAATCCAGGCAACGGCGCAGATCCTCATAGCCCATCATATGGCAGATGTGCAGCCCGGCATCCAGCACCCGCAGGATATTGCCGTTGCCCAGCGGATACCACGGATCTTTGATCGAATCCTGGGCAAAGCAGACGTTCAGCCCGGCGCGATCCAGCTCTGCCACGCGGGTCACGCCGCGGCGTTTCGGGAAGCTGTCAAAACGCCCCTGTAAGTGGATGCTCTCGGTCGGGCAGGAGATAAAATTCAGCCCGGCCAGCCCCAGCAGGCGGAACAGTTTCGCGCAATAGGCGTTGTCATACGAGCCCATCGCCACCGTGTGGCTGGCGGTTACCCGGTCGCCCATGCCGCGTGCGCGCGTCTGCTCTGCCAGCACCTCCAGAAAACGCGACTGGGCATCGTCGGTTTCGTCACAGTGCACATCCACCAGCGCATCATGCCGCTCTGCCAGATCCATCAAAAAGCCGAGGGAGCTGACGCCCTGTTCGCGGGTGTGCTCATAATGCGGGATGCCGCCGACCACGTCCGCGCCCATTGCCATCGCGGTTTCCATCAGTTTCCGCCCGTCCGGGAACGACTCAATACCCTCCTGCGGAAACGCCACAATCTGGAGATCCACCCGGTCACGCGCCTCGTCACGCACCTCCAGCAACGCCTTCAGCGCGGTAAACGAAGGATCGGTGACGTCCACATGGGTGCGCACATGCTGGATGCCGTGATCGCGCAGCAGATCCAGCGTGGCGTGGGCGCGCCGTTTTACATCCTGATGCGAAAGCGTGGCCTTACGCTCCGCCCAGCGGGCGATGCCCTCAAACAGCGTGCCGCTCATGTTCCAGGCCGGCTCCCCGGCGGTCAGCGCAGCATCAAGATGGATATGCGGCTCCACCAGCGGGGGGATCACCAGCTGCCCGGCGGCATCCAGCGCCTCCGGCGCCGGGGGCAGCGCGCCGTGCTGGGCATCGATGGCGGTCAATACGCCCTGGTCGGCGCAGAGGGTAAACAGGCCGTTGCGGTGGCGCAGTTGGGCATTGATCAGTTTCATCGCATCTCCTCAGGCAAGGCAAATAACAACAAAGGGGTAGGCCGCCCCGGCCTGGCGGGCGGTTATACGCATTTAATGCGCCGCTTTCACAGAGTAGGGCAATTTCATTTTAAATTTTTTCACAATGTTCTATAGCTTAATAGGCATGTTACAAAAAAGTTACTTTTAAAATACCTGTTATCGTGAAGTCCGGACGATCCAGAGAGATTGCCGGTGTAAGGGGGATGTATGGATGTGGATCTGTATGAGGTCAATGCCTTCAGTAACCGGCCGCTGGGCGGTAACCCGCTGGGGGTAGTGTTACTGGACGAGTGGCTGCCGTCCCATACGCTTCAGGTTATGGCAGGCCAGGCAATGAAGCCCATCACTGCTTTTGTGGTGCAGCGTGACAAGGTCTATGAAATCCGCTGTTTTACCGCCTGGCGGGAGATCGCGCTCAACGGCTGTGCGGTGCTGGCCGCCGCCGCGGTGATCATGGACTTTTACGACCGGCACCAGCGCCGGATTGCCTTTATCCACGCCAGAGGTGAGGCGGAGGTCTGGCGGCAGGAGGGGCGGCTGCACCTGGATTTGCCGCAGTGGCGGTTGCGGCCGCGGGCTGACAGCGGCCCGGTGCTGGCGGCACTGGGGGTGACGCACGGGGAGGTCTGGCAGGGGCGGGATATGGTGGTGGTGCTGGAGAGCCGGGAGCAGGTCGCGGCACTGAGGCCCGATTTCATCCGGCTGGCACGGCTGCCGGCGGCGCTGGTGGTGGTGACGGCCGCCGATCGGGACGACCACTATGTGCTGCGCGCCTTCAGCCCTGCGACCGGCGTCTGTGAGGATTTCGCCACCGCCACGGCACACTGTGCGCTGGCCCCGTTCTGGGCAGCCCGGCTGGGCAGGAACCCGTTGCAGGCGGAGCAGCTCTCCTCGCGGCGGGCAGAGTTCACCTGTGAACTGCTGGGCAACCGGGTAGTGATTGAAAGCCAGGTTTTGCAGGTGCGCCATAAACTGTTGACCCTTCCCCGTGAGGTGACCCAACCCTCCTCGCTGTAGCCATGATGCTTTTCCTGGACGCAATTTTATAGGGCCAGGCCATTACCCGCTGTAATCACGGCGGGTAATGTTATTGCGCTAATTATTTTCGCATATATTATTTCCCCGGCAGCTATTCATGCCCGCCGCCGTTATTCCGGCAATGCCCGCCGGAATCGCCTATTTCCCTGAAGGGCGCGCCAAAAAAAACAGACGTTTTCTTTACAGTTGCCGTTCGCTATCCCGCGTGCGCGTTATCACATTATTGTCTTTCCTTTTCCGGCACAGGCAAGAGAGCAGGGCGGAAATAAGGCATATCCCAATAAAGACGTCAAATTCATCGTGAGATAAAGGGTGTTAGCATCCTCACACTCCTGATGAATTTCCCACAATTACCCGGTAACAAAAAGACATGAATTTGCACTATACCAGTGCATTGCACCAAAAAACAGCACCACTATAGACAAAAAAAGACTATATTCAGTGAGTTATCGCAAATAGTGTATTTTACATTTAGTTACATTCATTTTCATAAAAAATACAGTTCTGTGGTTATTTTTTCATTTTAACTTTTTGTGCTTAATGTTATGGTTTCTTCCGCTTACCGTCAGAAGCAAAAAGAAATACTCTGACACCAAATTTTCAACATACGTAAAACGGTGCTAAATAATGCCGCGCTGGGTTTTAATAACCCAGGCTTTAATAACATTGAATTTAATAACCTCAGCTTTAATAAACGCGCTTGTAGCCAATCCACAGAATTTGGCAGGGCCCGGCATTACCTGGAAAACAGTACGATCTGGGAAAACGTTATCTAAAAAAGGTAACGGGATTTTATAAACAAAAAACAATATCTGATAAACGCATTCTTTAAATCAAGGAAACGCAAATAATGATGAAGCGCAGTCTCCTGGCCCTGGCGGTCTCCTTTATCGCGGCCTCTGGTGTGGCCCATGCCGCAGAGATTTATAATAAAGACGGTAATAAACTCGATTTATATGGCCGTGTGGCAGCGAAATATGTGTTCACGGATAACGCCAATGCTGACGGCACCTATGTGCGCTTTGGTTTCAAAGGTGAGACACAAATCACTGACCAGCTGATCGGCTATGGCCAGTGGGAATATAACGTGCAGGCCAACAACTCTGAGGGCAGCGATGCCCAGAGCGGCAACAAGACCCGCCTGGGCTTTGCCGGCCTGAAGTTCGGCGAGTATGGCTCCTTTGACTACGGCCGCAACTACGGCGTGGTCTATGATGCCGAAGCCTATACCGACATGCTGCCGGAATATGGCGGCGACTCCTACTCGCAAACTGACAACTACATGACCGCGCGCTCCTCGGGCCTGGCCACCTACCGTAACCGTGATTTCTTTGGCCTGGTGGAAGGGCTGAACTTTGCGGTGCAGTACCAGGGCAAGAATGACCGTGACGGCACCGCCGACGAAGGGCGCGGCAACGGCGACGGCTATGGCTTCTCGGTGGATTACCAGGACATCGGCGGCTCCGGCATCGGCGTGGCGGCGGCGTACTCTAATGCCAACCGCACCGCGAACCAGAAGAATTCCGTGGTAGGCGGCGGTGACCGGGCAGAAGCCTGGACCGGCGCAGTGAAATATGATGCCAACCAGGTGTACCTGGCGGCGATGTACGCTGAAACCCGCAACACCACCCGCATTTCCGGTGAAACCGATGCCGGTATCGCCATCAGCGGCTACGCCAACCGTACCCAGAACGTGGAAGCGGTGGCCCAGTACCAGTTCCTGAATGGCCTGCGTCCTTCCGTGGCGTATGTGCAGTCCTGGGGCAAAGAGATTGACGGCGTGGGCGATGCCGATCTGGTGAAATATGCTGAAGTGGGCGTGACGTACTACCTCAACAAGAACATGTACACCTACGTCGACTACCAGATTAACCTGCTGGATGAAGACAACGCGCTGGGCCTGCCGACGGATAACGTGGTGACAGTTAACCTGACCTACCGTTTCTGATGGTGTGAAGCAACAATTACCCTTCCTGTGTCTGCAGTGGGTAATAAAGAGAAGCGGAGCCAACCGGCTCCGCTTTTTTTATGCCCGGCAGTTTTTTAGGTCAGACAGTTTTTATGTCAGGCAAACAACCGGGAACGATCCCTGTCGCAGGCGCGACAGGGCCGTCACATTAGCTGACCTTATTCAGCGGCGTTTTGCGCCGGGGGGCTATCGATTCGCGGCTGACCGACTGCACCGGAATGCGTGACACGCTGTTCTCCTGCGTCTCGTCTTTCAGCATCTTAATCAGCAGCTCGACCGCCGTGCGCCCCAGTTCGCCGGCGTTCTGGCGGATGGTAGAGAGGCGAGGGGTGATAAGCTCGGCGTAGTTGGCATCATCGAACCCGACAATCGACATATCCTGCGGCGCGCTGAGCTGGTGGGTGCGCAACCCGTCCATCAGGCCGAGCGCCAGGTAGTCACTGCCGGCAAAAATCGCCGTCGGCGGCTCCGGCAACGCCAGCAGGGTGTCCAGCGCGTACTGGCCGAATTCGCGGGTATAGTCACCAAACAGCACCAGCTCCGGCAGGTAGGGCAGGCCAGCTTCCTCCAGCGCCTGCCGGAAGCCCTCATGGCGTTCGCGCACGCTCATCAGTTCACCCGGCCCACCCACATACGCGACGCGCTGGTGACCGGCATCGATCAGCTGTTGGGCGGCCAGCCGCCCACCGGTCACGTTGTCAGCGAAGACTTTCGGCACCTCGGCGCCGGGAATGTCTTCATCGATCAGCACGATGTTGCTCTGGCCCTGTAATTCCGCCAGCAGCTCGCCGTTATCCGGCTTGTTGGTGGCAAACAGCAGGCCATCCACCTGGCGGGTATCCAGCCAGCGGATAAACTGCACCTCTTTTTCCAGTTTATTACGCGTCACGCACAGCACCAGACTGTACTGATGGGCAGAGGCGGCCTCTTCAGCGGCCTCTGCCAGCTCAGCAAAGAAGGGGTTACTGATTTCTGGCAGAACCAGCCCGATGGTTTCACTGCCGCCCTTGCTCAGGCGGCGTGCCAGGCTGTTACCCCGGTAATTCAATGTGCTGATGGCATCCTCAATCCTTTGTGTGGTCTGTTGCGGCAACACGATACTGTTATTCAAATATCGTGACACCGTGGCTTTTGATAAGCCGGCCAGACGAGCCACATCCGATAGAACCACCCGTTTATTCGCCATAAAAGTTCACTCTGTCAGCGGGTTATTGTCAATTGCTACCCTTATTGTTAGCACAAAAACCTGTTTGATTTAACACTATCTCCTCCTACCACTGACTTATACAGGCAATGGGGGGGTTGTATAAGCTACTCCTAGGGGCAAACGGTTTCGCACTGCATTGCCTTACAGGCCATGGGGCATCTGCCCTGGGGCAGAGCCACCCGCGATTTACCCCTATAAACAGCCTGCAAGTGTAAGGATTTCGTTAAGGCCATGTTTAAGAATAACCGCAGATAAATAATAAGCGCCACGTAAAACGTTCCGGGTTCCGGCCAAGGGCATTACCCCTGTTTTTCCGGGATCACCGAAATCTTGCCGTTGGTTTCCAGAATCGCATATTTGATCTGGCTGGCGCGCTCCAGTCCCTGTTCCTGCCGCGCCACTTCCATCACGTCATCCAGGCTGATGCGTAACTGCACCATGCGCTTGTCCAGGGTTTTGCCGTTCTCAATCAGCACCACCGGGGAGCCGTCCAGCAGCAGATCGGCGGCCGGCACCTTGTCTTTGAGCATCGCGAACAGAATATCGATGGCGATCAGGGTACCGATGGTAATAAAGGCCCCAAACAGCGAGAAATCATCGCCCAGCAACGCCTGCTGGGTCGCCTCACTGATGATCAGCAGCAGGATAAAATCAAACGACGTCATCTGAAGGATCGTGCGCCGTCCGGCAATTTTGAACACCACCATCAGAAAGAGATACATACAGGCCGCACGCAGCACCATATCCATAATTTTCAACTCCTCTTAAGGATAGACCAGTTGGTTGAACTGCAACGGCGGGTGGCCGCTGAGCGTGGCCTCACTGCGGTAGCGGCCAAAGGATTTCGGCTGCACCGTGAGGTAGAGGGCGGTGGAGGCCGAGGCGGAGGAGGTCGGCAGGGTAATAATCATCCCCTGATCGGTGGTCACCATCTGCGCCGTCTGCGGCTGTACCGCAACAATCTCATAATGGTTGACGAAGTCCCCGCCAAGCTGCACCACCGCCGGGGTACGCCCCTGTGGCCACACATGCAGCACAAGCTGGATCTCCGATTGCTGGCGGGCGAAGCGGTCATATTTCAGCTGCACCGTGCGGTCACTGTTGGTAATGAGGCTGTCGCTGAGCCAGCCGTTGGAAAACAGCCCGAGCAGCGCCGCGCCGATAAAGCTGAACAACAGCAGGTAGCCGATTTTTTCCAGCAACAGCGACCGGCGCAGCCAGCGCATGTTCTCCCTGACCGGGTAGTGGCGGCTGGTGAACTCATCTTGTGGTGGGGATGCCATAGATAACTCCCGTCAATTGAAGGTGTTATAAGCGTAGTTCAGGTCAGGCGGCGCGGCAGGAAAAGAAGAGGGCATGCGGGAAGGGCACAAAAAAAACGGCCGGCAAAGCCGGCCGCCTGGGGCGTCTTATAAAAGAGAGAACGCGGGATTACAGTTTACGATGGTCAGCGGTCACGGCACGCGGCTGGGTACGACGGCCCCATTCACCGGTAGCACCGGCGACGACACCACCGATAATCAGCATAAAGAAGCCATACCAGCTTGCTTTGGAGATGCCGGCAGCGGCAACGTCAGCGGCTTCACGCGCTTTCTGTTCAGCCTGGCCTTTCAGCTCCTGGAATTTCTGGTAAGCCTGGGCATAAGACTGCTGGGCGCGCTGCACAATCTGATCCACTTCCTGATCGGATTTGCCGGTACGGGCCTTGATGATGTTTTTCAGGGCATCCACGTCAGCGGCTTGCAGGGTACTTTCACCACGGCCCATGACGCCGGTCAGCCACTGGTTCAGCGCCTGATCAGGGGCCTGTGCAGTGTTGGTTGCCTGGTTCTGCGCAGTGTTGGCTTCAGTATTTGCCTGCTGTTGCAGGTTTTCCGGTTGAAGTTCCGGCTTACCGGTCTGGCGCAGGGTGGTTTCCAGTTCGCCTTGCAGGTCATCCAGGTTGATATTGGCCTGTTGCAGCTGGTCTTTGACCATCTGGGTGGCTTGCGGGGTCACACTGGAGATACCGCTGCCCACCGCGCTCAGGCCGGAACCCGCGACGTTCACCGCGCCGCTCACGGCAGTGGTGAACACCGTCAGCACCAGATAAGTGCAGACCAGGGTATTTACCCCCCACACCAGCAGGCCATGCAGCATCCCTTCACGTTGCGCCATACGGCCGGCAATATAACCGCCCACCGCACAGGAGATCAGGATTGTTGCGACCATCCAGATTGCCGCCCCGGTACTTAACCCGCTGAACGGATTACCCTCATGTAATGGATCAATGGTTGAGGCCCCAATAGCGGTGCCCAGCATGGAAAGCAGCAGGTACGCCACCATGGATAAGATCACGCCCGCAAATACCGCGCTCCATGAAATCCGTTTCAACGGCGTCAGCGTCGCATTCACCGAGCGGTTATCCGTGATGACGTTGGCATCATAGTTGGTCATGTCATATTCCTCGCAAATTTTCCGTCAGATTACCCAGAATCAGGGTATGAACTCCTCATGGCGACCTGGTCGCACTGGCGTCCGGCAATCCGGCCGGAGCCGGTACACAGGAGGTTGTTTCTGAAAAGTTATCCTCGCGCCAGGTGCCGTTTTTTTCATGCAATTACAGGGTTAAGCGTAGTCAGTTACAGGGCTTATGCCATTGTGGGCAAAGCAAAATATCCCGTATTTGCATTAACGCCGCCATAAGGTGCTGATTGTTAAACGATGAAAAATAATAAATATTCCAAAAATGTGAGGAACTTAACAGTTTTGGCAAATAGCCTATGAAAACCGTTATTTCCGTCACAGAACCGTCATCGCAGAAGGGGGGGTTCCCCGCTAACGGCAGGCTGTCGGCAGGGAAATCGCCTGAAAAACCCGGCTGAACACGTAACCGGTTAACGCGCCTTATACCGCGCCCGCAAGCGCCCGCCTGTTAAAGGTAAGACCGGGGAAGGCCGCCACACAGGCCGCCCGCCATCACGCGCGGGGCCGCAACCGATGATATAGTGCCAGCGTGTGCGCTCTCACACGGCTAACCCGGAGATACCTATGGAAAAATTATCGGCGGCCCGGCCGGGCATCCACCTGCGCGATCTGTCCCTGTCCGCCATTATTGCCGGTTTTGTCGCGGTGCTGGTGGGGTACACCAGTTCTGCGGCGATCATCTTTCAGGCTGCCGCGGCCGCCGGGGCCACCCCGGCACAGATTGGCGGCTGGCTGAGTATGCTGGGGCTGGCGATGGGTATCTCGTCACTCGGGCTGTCGCTCTGGTACCGCACGCCGGTGCTGACCGCCTGGTCAACGCCCGGTGCGGCGCTGCTGGCCACCAGTCTGCCGGGCACCAGCCTCAATGAGACCATCGGCCTGTTTCTGTTTGCCAATGCGTTGATCCTGCTGTGCGGCGTTACCGGGCTGTTTGCGCGGCTGATGAACATCATCCCGCCGGCGATCGCCGGGGCGATGCTGGCCGGTATTTTGTTGCGCTTCGGCCTGGAGGCCTTTGGCGCGTTGCAGGGCGATCCGGCGCTGGCGGGGGGGATGTGTCTGGCCTATTTCCTCGCCCGGCGCTGGTTGCCGCGTTTTGCGGTGCTGCTGGCGCTGGCGGCCGGGCTGGCGGTGGCCGCCGGGCAGGGCGTCCTGACGTTCACCGGGCTGGAGGCGGGCTGGGTGATGCCGCCGCTGATCCGCCCGGCATTTACCTGGCATGCGCTGATCGGCATCGGCATTCCCTATTTCGTGGTGACCATGGCGTCCCAGAATGCGCCGGGGATCGCCACGCTCCAGGCGGCCGGTTATCGGGTGCCGGTGTCAGTGCTGATTAGCGTGACGGCGCTGCTGGCGCTGCTGCTGTCGCCGTTTGGCGGCTTTTCCGTGTGTATCGCGGCCATCACTGCCGCCATCTGCATGGGGCCGGACGTCCACCCCGACCCGGCGCGCCGCTATATGGCGGCCGTGGCGGCGGGCGGCTTCTATCTGCTGGCCGGGCTGTTCGGCGGGGCCATCAGCCAGTTATTCAGCGCGCTGCCCCCGGCCTTGATCCACACCATCGCCGGGCTGGCGCTGCTCGGCACGCTCTCCGGCAGCCTGTTCCGCGCGCTGCATGAAGAGAAAGAGCGCGATGCCGCGATCGTCACCTTTCTGATCACCGCCTCCGGGCTGACGCTGTTTGGCGTCGGTGCTGCCTTCTGGGGGCTGGTGGGCGGCGTGCTGGTCTGGCTGCTGCTCAGCCGCCGCTGATCTCCCCGGGCGGCTATCGTCGCCCGGTTTCCCCCGTATCAATCCTGCCCTGAAATAATCCTGCCCTGAAACGTTCGGTAACGGTTCTTCCCGTTGCGCTTGTGGCGGATAGCCTGCCGTCCTCTACGCTTATAAACAGACCCGTTAATCAGGCAGTTAGCCTGAGCGTCCGTTTTTTTCTGCCCTTAGTCGGCATTCTCAAGACCCGTGACAGGAGCCGTGTTGAATGAGTGAGGCACTCTGTACCATTACCTATGACGGCATGAAGCTCACCGGCGACGCTGACCAGCCGCTGATCGATTTCCTGCAGGCGCAAGGCATTAAGCTGCCGCATGTCTGTTACCACCGGGCGCTGACCCCGCTGCAAACCTGTGATGTCTGCTGGGTGGAGGTGGATGACGAGCTGGTGCGCGGCTGCACCCTGCGCACGCGCGACGGCCTGACCATCCGGGCGAAAACGCCGGAGGCCCATGCGGCGCAACATGAGGGGATGGACCGCATCCTCGCCAAGCATGAACTCTATTGCACGGTGTGTGAACACAACACCGGCGACTGCACGCTGCATAACACCATGGTGGATATGCACATCCCGATCCAGCGCTACGAGTACAAGCGCAAACCCTACGTCAAAGATCACTCCAACCCGTTCTACACCTACGACCCGGACCAGTGCATCCTGTGCGGGCGCTGCGTGGAGGCGTGCCAGAACGTCGAAGTCAACGAGACGCTGAGCATCGACTACAGCATGGCGCACCCGCGGGTGTTATGGGACGGCGGCGACACCATCGGCGGCTCGAGCTGCGTCAGTTGCGGCCACTGCGTCACCGTCTGCCCCTGTAACGCGCTGCTGGAAACCAGCATGCAGCCGGACGCCGGGCCGCTGACCAACATGGATCAGCCGCTGAAACGCAACCTGATCGACGCGGTAAAAGCGATCGAGAACACCACCGGCGCGGAGATCATCAGCGGTATTTCAGTGATTGACGCGCACTGGCGGCAGCCGGAGATCAAACGCACCAAGACCGTCTGTACCTATTGCGGCGTCGGGTGCAGCTTCGAGATGTGGACGCGGGATCGCGAGATCCTAAAGGTGCAGCCGGTGGCCGAAGCGCCGGCCAACGGCATCTCCACCTGCGTGAAGGGCAAATTCGCCTGGGATTTCGTCAACAGCAAAGAGCGGCTGACGATGCCGCTGATCCGCGAAAACGGCAAATTCCGTGAGGCGAGCTGGGACGAGGCGCTGGACAAAGTGGCGCAGAAACTGCTGGAGATCCGCAACATCCACGGGCCGGAGAGCATCGGCTTTATCGGCTCCAGCAAGGGCAGCAACGAAGAAGCTTACCTGACGCAGAAGATCGCCCGGTTGATCATCGGCACCAACAGCGTGGACAACTCCTCGCGCTACTGCCAGAACCCGGCCACCGAGGGGCTGTTCCGCACCGTGGGCTACGGCGGTGACGCAGGCAGCATCAGCGATCTGGAGCAGGCGGAGCTGATCGTGATCGTCGGCAGCAACACCGCCGAGAACCACCCGGTGATCGCCGCCAAAATCAAGGCGGCGCGCAAACATCACGGCCATAAACTGCTGGTGGTAGACCCGCGCAAACATGAAATGGCGGAACGGGCCGATCTCTACCTGCGCCCCACGCCTGGCAGCGATCTGGTGTGGGCCAGCGCCCTCAGCCGCTATATGTTTGACCACCAGCTGGCGGATGACGCCTTCCTGGCGCAGCAGGTCAACGGAGTGGAGGAATACCGCCGCTCGCTGGCACCGTTCACGCTGGACTATGCCGCGGAGATGACCGGCATTCCGCAGGCCGATCTGGTGGCCGCCGCCGAGATGATTGGCCGGGCGAAATCCGTGTGCATCCTGTGGGCGATGGGCATCACCCAGCACAGCCACGGCGCGGACACCAGCACCGCGCTCTCCAACCTGTTGCTGGTCACCGGCAACTATGGCCGCCCCGGTACCGGCGGCTACCCGATGCGCGGCCACAATAATGTGCAGGGTGCCAGCGATTTCGGCTGCCTGGCCAACCAATACCCCGGCTATGAGAAAGTCACCGACCCGCAGGTGCGCGCCAAATGGGCGAAGGCGTGGGGCGTGGCCCCGGAAGCGCTCTCTGACCAGGTGGGCGAGGACAATTTCAAAATGGTGCAGGCCGCCCACCAGGGCACACTCCGGGCGATGTACATCACCGGCGAAGAGACAGCGTTTGCGGACGCCGACGCCGCCAACGTGCATGACGGTTTCAGCAAGCTGGATTTCATGGTGGTGCAGGACATCTTCTTCAGCCGCACCGCCCAGTTTGCCGATGTGGTGCTGCCGGGCTGCCCGAGCGTGGAGAAAGAGGGCACTTACGTCAATACCGAGCGGCGTATCCAGCGCTTTTATGAAGTGATGCCGCCGCTGGGCGACAGCCGCCCGGACTGGTGGATCTTCACCGAGCTGGCAAAACGCATGGGGCATGACTGGGGCTATACCCACCCGTCGCAGATTATGGACGAGGTGGCCTCGATTGCCGGGATCTTTGCCGGGGTGAACTACGCCCGGCTGGAGGGCTGGGCCTCGCTGCAATGGCCGGTGGCGGCGGACGGCACCGACACGCCGCTGCTCTACACCCAGGGGTTCCACACCGACGACGGCAAAGCAACGCTCTACCCGCTGAAATGGCAGGAACCGGCGGAGCAGGCGGACGGCGACTATCCTTATACCCTGAATAACGGCCGGTTACTGGAGATGTTCCAGGGCAATAACCAGACCGGCCGGGTCGCGGGCATCCGCTGGCTGGTGCCGCACTGGTTTGTGGAGATCAGCCCGGAACTGGCCGCCCGGCTCGGCATTGCGTCCGGCCACTGGCTGAAGATCACCTCGCGGCGTGACGCGCTCGAGGTGCCGGCGCTGGTCACTGACCGGGTGCAGGGCAACAACCTGTTCCTGCCGATCCACCAGGGCAAAGATGGCGTGAATAAACTCACCGGCGAGCACCACGACCCGGATGTGAACACCCCCGCCTATAAAGAGGTGGCGGTGCAGCTGGAGGTGCTGGCGCGCGCGGCTGCCCCGGTGCCGCTGCCCGACCGTAATTTCCGTTATGGCCACCGCACGCCGATCAGCCACGTGCCGGTGGAGCAGAAGTGGGCGCAGGACGACTACGTCGCGATCCCGCTGAAATCCCCCAACCCGGAGAGATTCTGATGGCCGAACCGATTGACCATGATGTTACCCCACCCAAAATCGGGATGGATGCGTTTGAGGAGCTACATAAGCTGGTACATACGCTGCATCACCACGGCGTGCTGCGGTTCGCCAATGATGTGGTGGCCGCCAATAACCAGATTGCCGGCGTGCTGGCGCAGGGGCTGAACAAGCCCGGCACGCTGAACGCGGTGCAAAACCTGTCGGTGCTGATGATGGCGCTGTCGAGTATTCCGCCGGAGACCTTCTATAAAGTGGTGTTTGCCATGAAAGAGGGGCTGGAGGCGGTCGGGCGGCCGCAGCCGGAAGAGGGCAGCAAAAAAGAGGCACCGGGGATTGCCGGGGTGTATCACCTGCTGAATGACGAGAGCCTGTGGCGGGCGGTGACGCCGCTGCTGAACGGGCTGCGGGCGTTTGCGGCGGGGATGGAGAAGGAGGTGGATAAGCCGATTTCGGCGTTCAGTGGGAAGGAGAGTGATGCTTGATGGTTAGCTGCACTCACGGGCATTATGCCCGTTGTATTGGTTTTTAAAGGGTAGAGTGGCATGTTTCGGTTGCTCATGTGTAATTGCCTACCTAACCCTCATTGCCTCAACCGAGCAGGGCGCGCCAGTGCGCTCGCCCTGCACCCGCGCACTTTCGGTGGTTTGGCTGAATCATTGC
>NZ_PJZF01000033.1 GCF_002858675.1 Chimaeribacter californicus | reverse complement strand
AATACGGTTTAATGCGCCCCGTTGCCCGGATAGCTCAGTCGGTAGAGCAGGGGATTGAAAATCCCCGTGTCCTTGGTTCGATTCCGAGTCCGGGCACCACTATTTAAAGAACCCGCCCAAAAGGCGGGTTTTTGCTTTTCTGCGTCTGGGCTCTCCATCGAACTGCGTTCGATTATTCGGGCTTCGCCCTCACCCCTCCGGGGCCAGCGCGACAAGCGCGCTGTGCAACACGCCTGCGGCGTGTTGTCCGAGTCCAGGCACCATTATTCAGAAAACCCAGCCAATGGCTGGGTTTTTGCTTTCTTGCTCAGGTGTCTACCGAACAGCAGTGATTTATTGATTGCCGCCTACGACTCGCCTGCCTTTTCTCTATCCCCGGAATTATCTTGGCCCGTTGATAACACCCACCAGGAGGTGTGCTCATGGCAAAGCTGATGGTGAGACGCCAAAAGCGTCGGGAGTGCAAGCCCGTGGATTTCAGCGTCCTGTAAAACCGGTACATGTCCGGATGCCTTCTGCCACGCTGCCCAGGCGCGGTCAATAAGGTTGTCAGCCGGGTGTTGCAGCGCCAGCAAGGCATCCTGGTAGGTGAGCAGTGCGTCTGTTGATAACGCGGCAATTTCAGCGGTCATGCTGTCGAGAAAGTCGTGGGTGTGGCGCAGCAGTTGCCCGGCGGTCAGGTGCGGGGATTGCAGGGCAAACAGGATGCCCTGCCGGTCGGCGCTGTGGTGGAAACGGCAGCTCACCACATAGCCGATATTCATCTCGACCCGTAACCGCTGGAAGAAACGCGGTTCGTAAAACATCGCCAACAGTCGCCAGGCGGCCAGCGCTGTGGCGGTGACGTCGCGCAGCGGGCAAAAGAGCAACAGCGCATGGTCGTGGCTGTCAGAGGTAAGGGCCCATTCCCTGCATGCCGGTTCTGAGGGCGGGGTAAGCGCAGAGGGCGCATTGACCGTGCCGGGAAACGCCGACAGCAGGTGGGAAAGCCGGTGATGCAATGCCGGGTCGCCGCCGTAGAGGCATGCTGCCCAGTGCGTGGGGAGTGCACCCTGATTATCCGCGTGGGCCGTCAGCGCGTGCGGCAACTGGTTCAGCAATGCCCGTATCGGGATCTCAGTGCGCCGGGCGTCACGCTCCTGCCTGGCGGCCCGCGCGCCCTGCCCCTTTGCGCTTTCCGGTATATGCCCTAGCGTGCGCGTAAGGTGATGCAACGCGAAAGAAAGCGTCGCCGCATCGCCCCGGCAGGTCAGCAGCCAGATGCCCTGATAGCGCGCGAAGGTCAGTTCCCCGCCACGGTGGGCCATATCTCCCGCCAGCGTCTGCAGGGCGTAGCGGACGGTATGGCCCCAGCCCCCTGAAAGATCGCTGCCCGCCGCGGCGCGCAACAGTACGATGCCCTCGCCTTCGGCCGCATGGAGATGCGGCAACTCAACCATTTCCACAGGCAGCGCCGCAGGCAGATCGTCATAGGCAACCGGATGGAAGCGCCATGCCGGCGCGCTGAACACCGCCGGTACGGCAGGCGAAAACGCCGTCAGCACCAGGGGGAATCCCTGTATGCACACCGCTTCGCCTTCGACATCCGGTGCTGCCCACACACGCGCCATCCGCGCTGGGGTCAGGTGCGCGAGCAGCTGCTGCCAGCCGGTGATAAAGGCAGCGTCCACGTCGCTAACCGGCGGGAAACCAAACGCCTGCTCACGCAGGTGATCGAGCGGCGTCTGTTGGTCAGCATGACGGCGTGCCAGTTGCGCATAGTGTTGCAGGTGAGTATGGGAAAGCGGCACCAGCGCCTGTCGCCATTGGTGAAAAAGCGCCTCGATCTCCGCATGCATTGACGGGTTCAGGTCGCTGCCGCTGAACGCCAGCGAGATCATCCATGCCTCAGTGGAGCAATAGGCAATCAGTACCCGTACCTCATCACACAGGCCACGGGCGCGCAGAGTGGCAAGCAGCCCTTGCGCCGCCTCATCCCTCACCCACTGCCGCAACAGGGTTAGCGCCGTCGCCGGCACTGTCGGAGGCAACAGAAACGCCAGTTGCAGCTGTGGCACACCATGAACCTTAACCGCCAGATTTCGCCGCCCGGCGAACGTCACCGGGTGTACCGCCGGGAAATGCGGTTGCCCCGAGGCGGGCAGCTGTTCACCATAGCGGTGCGCAAGGTGGGACAGTTCGGCAGAGGTGAAGGGGCCTTGCAGCCACAGCGTCATGTTCGCAGCGTGATAAAAGCGGTGATGGTACTCCCTCAGCGCCTGTTGTAAGGCATCGGGATCCGGGCCGAAGCTCGCCAGGCTGCCGACGTGAAAACGGTGCAGGCCGGGCGGCCCCTGGAGGGTCTGCATCAGGGCGGCGGCGCGCAGCGTCTCTGCATGGGTGCGCAGCAGGCGGTATTCGGCGTCAATGATCGCCGTTTCCTGCTGCTGCGCCTCCGGCGTCAGCAACGGCGAGGCCAGCATATCCACCAGCCGCGCCAGCCCCGGTTCAAACTGCTGCGCACTTGCCTCAAAGAAAAAGGCCGTGGCGGTCGCCAGCGTGGTGGCGTTGACCTGCCCGCCCGTGGCCTGCACCCAGGCCATCAGCCGGTCGGCCCCCTGAAAGCCCTCGCTGCCGGCAAACAGCAGATGTTCCAGCAAATGCGCCAGCCCCGGCCACGCCTCGGGTTCATTGTGGCTGCCGACGCCGACCTGCACCAGTGCCGCCGCGCGGGTCGCCTTCGGCCGGCAGATCAGATGAACCTGCAAGCCATTCGGCAGGTGCAGCGTCGCGCGCTCCTGAGGCATCCGTGGGTCAGACCTTGAAGATCAGCTGGGAGTTGGCGCGGTTGCGGAAGGTCAGCTGATCGATCTTCATCGTGGTGCAGTTGGCCTCTTCGCGCGCCGCCAGGATTTTGCCGTGATGCGGTGATTTGGAGCAGACCGGATCGGCGTTATCCGCGTTGCCGGTCAGCATGTACGCCTGGCAACGGCAACCGCCGTAATCTTTCTCTTTCTCCGGGCAGGAACGGCACGGTTCCGGCATCCAGTCATAGCCACGGTAGCGGTTGAAGCCAAAAGAGTCATACCAGATGTGCTCCAGGCTATGTTCCAGCACCGACGGGAATTTTACCGGCAACTGGCGGGCGCTGTGGCACGGCAGGGCATCGCCTTCCGGCGTGACGCTGAGGAAAATGGCCCCCCAGCCGCCCATGCAGCCTTTCGGGCGCTCTTCGTAATAATCCGGCGTGACGAACAGCAGATTCGCCAGATTGCCGCTGGCGGCCATGCGCTCGCGGTACACCTGCACCGTCGCCTCTGCCCGCGCAATCTGTTCACGCGTCGGCAGCAGCCCTTCGCGGTTCAGGTGCGCCCAGCCGTAGAACTGGCAGGTCGCCAGTTCCACATCATCCGCTTCCAGTTCAATGCAAAGCTCAATGATGCGGTCGAGCTGGTCGATGTTATGCCGGTGCAGTACAAAGTTGAGCACCATCGGGTAGCCCTGCGCTTTCACCGCTTTCGCCATCTCAAGCTTTTGCTGGAACGCTTTTTGTGAACCGGCCAGCGCGGCATTCAGCGTTTCATCGCTGGCCTGGAAGCTGATCTGGATATGGTCCAGCCCGGCGTCACTGAACGCCGTCAGCTTCTTCTCGGTCAGGCCGATGCCTGAGGTAATGAGGTTGGTATAGAACCCCATATCATGCGCGGCCTTGATCAGCTCCGGCAGATCTTTGCGTACCAGCGGTTCGCCGCCGGAGAACCCAAGCTGCACACTGCCCAGCTCGCGCGCCTGACGGAATACCTCAATCCACTGTTCGGTGGTCAGCTCTTTTTCCTGCTTCGCGAAATCGATCGGGTTGGAGCAGTACGGGCATTGCAGCGGACAACGGTATGTCAGCTCCGCCAGCAACCAGAGCGGCGGGTTGACCTGTGGTTTGGACTCACTCACGGAACATGATCCACTTTTGTTCATAGGCGCTGATGAAGAACTCCTTCACATCTTCACCTACTCCGCCGGCATCAGGAAAACGCGCGTCCAACGCGGCAATAATCTCGGCGACGGTCTGTTTGCCGTCCACCAGCTGCAAAATGGCGGTGGCGCTCTCATTAAGCTTCGCCATGCCTTCGGGGTAGAGGATCACATGGCAATCCTGCACTTTTTCCCATTGCAGCCGATACCCACGGCGGAAAACCGGGGTGCTCTGCAGGTTAATCTCAATCATACGAGTCTCTCTGTGTGCCACACGGCTTGCTGCGTCACGGTGTGATAAGGCGGGCGATCCAGCGCGTAGGCCATGGTCATGGCGTCCAGCATACTCCAGAGGATATCCAGCTTGAATTGCAGGATTTCCAGCATGCGTTGCTGTTTCTCCACGGTGTCGCAATATTCCAGCGCCAGCGCCAGACCATGTTCGACATCGCGGTTGGCCTGGCTCAGGCGGCCACGGAAATAGCCGTAACCTTCGGCTTCGATCCATTTATAGTGCTGCGGCCAGCTGTCGAGGCGCGACTGGTGGATCTGCGGCGCGAACAGCTCGGTGAGCGAGCTGCACGCGGCTTCCTGCCAGTTGGCGCGGCGCGCGAAGTTAACATAGGCATCCACGGCAAAGCGCACGCCGGGCAGAACCCGCTCTTCCGATAACAGCACCTCGCGTTTCAGGCCCACGGCTTCACCCAGACGTAACCACGCCTCAATGCCCCCTTCCTGCCCCTGACTGCCGTCATGGTCGAGAATGCGCTGTACCCATTTGCGGCGCGTTTCCGGATGCGGGCAGTTCGCCATGATGGCAGCATCTTTCAGCGGGATGCTGGTCTGGTAGTAGAACCGGTTGGCAACCCAGCCCTGGATCTGTTCTACCGTCGCCTGACCGTTATGCATCGCAATATGGTAAGGGTGATGGATGTGGTAATACGCACCCTTGGCGCGCAGCGCCTGCTCAAACGCTTGCGGCGTCATCAGTTGCGCGGAGGTCTGTTGTGGATTCATGGTCATTACCTAAAGATCAATCGTCATACCATCCCAGCTGACCTCAATGCCCTGCTGCGTCAGCATGTGGCGCTCAGCGGAATCTTCATCAAGGATCGGGTTGGTATTGTTGATATGGATAAGGATTTTGCGTTTGGCCGGCAAGGTGCGCAGCAGTGCTGCCAGACCGGTCTCTTCCGACAGGGCCAGGTGGCCCATATCTTTACCGGTATTACGGCCGACGCCGGTGTCTGCCAGTTCATTGTCACGCCACAGGGTGCCGTCAATCAGCAGGCAGTCCGCTTTTTTCATCCAGCCCAGCAGCGCTTCATCCGGCTCGCCCAGGCCTGGGGCGTAGAGCAGCGTACGGCCGCTGGCGGTGTCTTCAATGAACAGGGCCACGTTATGGCCGGGCAGCGGTTTACCACGGTATTGTGAATAGGGCGGCGCGTTGCTCAGCAGCGGGATGGCGGTAAAGCGGATCGCCGGGCACGCGGATGTGGTGAACGCCTCATGCGGGGTAACACCGTGGTGAATCAGGCCGCCATTCCAGTGGGAAAGCATGGTGAACACCGGGAAGCCGGTGGTGAGATCGTCGTGCACTTCCGGCGTACACCAGACATGGTGCGGGCAACCTTCACGCAGGTTGAGCAGGCCGGCACAGTGGTCAATCTGGCTGTCGGTCAGGATAATCGCGCCGATGCCGGTACCGCGCAGCACTTCAGGCTTATTGAGTTCGGGCGTGGCCGCGAGCTGGTGACAGATGTCAGGCGAGACATTGCACAGCACCCACTCTTTGCCGTTGTCGCTGACGGCAATAGAGGATTGCGTACGGCGGGACGCATTAAGCGTGCCCTCACGTACACCCTGGCAATTCCGGCAATTGCAGTTCCATTGCGGAAAGCCGCCGCCTGCCGCAGAACCGAGAACTTTAATCTGCATGTGTAGACCGAGAAGGGAAAGAAAGAAGATGCCCACAGCCAGGCCGTGGGCATAAGAATCAACGGTTGGAGATGTACAGAGTCACTTCCAGGCCGAGACGCAGGTCAACAAATTTAGGTTTAGTCCACATGGTGGTTATCCTCTGGGTGTTAAAAAGCATTCAATCAATGCTTAACTTATTGCGGCAAACAATACGCGGATTGTCAAATTCAGCAGGGAGAAACCTGTTGGCAAGGTCAACCCGGCGCATTGCCGGGCCGCAATCATTTAGCGGCGCTGATGTTGCTCCAATGTAAATGGTTTATCAACCCTTAATACGCCGTGGCTATCATCGGGCAACATCCGCCGGACCTACCCGCCCCAGGTGCTTTTCAGCACCCGGAGCCAGTTACGCCGGGTAATTTTTTCAATCAGTTCACGATCATAACCCGCCTGGGCCAGCGCCTGTAACAGCCGGGGCAGCCCGGCAACATCCCCCAGCTCGTCAGGGACGCTGATGCCGTCAAAATCTGAACCGAATGCCACCCGGTCTTCGCCCAGTGTAGCGATCAGGTAATCCAGATGTTTGACGATTTCTGTTATCGGGGTGTTTCCATCACGTTTCCCATCTTCGCGTAAGAAGGCATTACCGAAGTTCACCCCGACCAGCCCGTCACTGTCACGGATTGCGGTCAGTTGCCTGTCTGTCAGGTTACGGGGCTGGGCACAAAGTGCATGAACGTTGGAATGGGTAGCCACCAGCGGCGCGTCGCTGATGTCCGCCGTCTGCCAGAATGCTTTCTCATTCATATGCGAAACATCAATCATGATCCGCTTGCGGTTGCAGGCACGCAGCAGCGCCTTTCCTGCCGGGGTCAGCCCGTCACCGCTGTCTGGTGAGCCGGGGAAACTGCCGCTGATCCCTACACCAAATTGGTTCGGCAGGTTCCAGAATGGCCCGATGCTGCGCACCCCGGCATCATAAAATTCATCCAGCAGGGCGAGTTCGTCATCCAGCGCTTCTGCGCCCTCAATATGCAGCACCATCGCCAGCACGCCACGTTCGATACACTGCTCAATCTCCTGCACCGTGCGGCAGAGCCTGGCCTGACCGGCGGATTGCGCCTCAATCTGATGCAGAATGGCGATTTGCCGCCGGGTAATACCGAGCGGATCATGCGGGGCGTAAGCCGTGGCGGGTTTCATCTGTGCGGCATAGTCCGCAGGCGGGACAAATACCGCAAACAGCCCACCAGCAAAACCACCCAGACGTGCACGCGGTAAGTCCAGATGCCCTTTCAGCGGCCCATCCAAAAAGGCCCGGCCGGGGTGTTCATCATGGTGCAGCCAGAGGCTGAGCAAAAGGTCGTTATGCCCGTCAAACACCGGCAAGCTGTGCGCGTTATTCATAGGGATTCAGTGTGTAAAAAGGGGATCTGCCTCGTTATACGGAAAGGCCGGAAAGCGCGCAAGTAAGAAAATCTTTAGTTATGCAACAAAACCTCCCCTGTCGCGCCCAATAAAAAAGGGGAACTGCCTGGGCAGTTCCCCTTCTTCACGTCACCTGAATCAGGATTGTTTCAGCTCACGCGCTTTTTCTATCAGCATCCGCTTTTCGTAACGGGCGGCTTTTTTCTCGTCGAACTGTTTTTCCCATTTCGCAATTACCAGCACCGCCAGGGCGTTGCCCACCACGTTCAGTGCGGTACGCGCCATGTCCAGCAGGCGGTCAACGCCGGCAATAAAGGCCAGGCCCTCCAACGGAATGCCTGCACTGCCGAGTGTGGCCAGCAGTACCACAAAGGAGACACCCGGCACGCCCGCGATCCCTTTTGAGGTCACCATCAGCGTCAGCACCAGAATGATCTCCTGGCTCAGCGACAAGTCAATGCCGTAGAGCTGCGCAATAAAGATGGCGGCGATACTTTGATAGAGCGTGGACCCATCCAGGTTAAAGGAATACCCGGTCGGCACCACAAAGCTGGTAATCGCTTTTGGCGCGCCATAGGCTTCCATTTTCTCAATAATACGCGGCAGAACGGTTTCCGAACTGGAGGTAGAATAGGAGAGGATCAGCTCATCTTTCAAAATGCGGATTAACGTCATAATGCGCAGTTTACACAGACGGGCAATACCGCCCAGAATCACCAGCGCAAAGAACACAATCGCGAAGTACACCAGCAGCATCAGTTTGGCGAGCGGCAATAATGACGCAAAACCAAAGTTCGCGACCGTTACCGCAATCAGGCCAAATACCCCAATCGGCGCATAACGCATGATCATGTTGGTAACTTTGAACATGCTCTCCGAGACGGCTTTAAATACTTTCAGCAGCGGCTCTTTGGTCTCTGCCGGCAGGGAAGAGAGCCCCAGCCCAAACAGTACCGAGAAGAAAATGATCGGCAACATGTCGCCTTTTACCATCGAAGCGAAGATGTTCGACGGAATTAGCGACAGGATAGTGTTCACCAGGCTATGGCCGCCGGTTTGCACTGTTTCAGTTGTTTTCTCATATTGTGAAATATCGACCACAGCCAGCGTCGACATATCGATACCGTGACCGGGTTGAAAAACATTAGCCAGTGTAATTCCCACCACAATAGCAATCGTGGTGACCACTTCAAAATATATAATGGTTTTCAATCCGATGCGGCCCAGCTTTTTGGCATCTCCTACACCGGCAATACCCACTATCAGGGTGGAGATAACAATAGGCACGACAATCATTTTAATCAGACGGATAAAGATATTCCCGGCTGGATTAAGAAAATTATCAATTAACCACTCTTTTGATTCTGTCTGGTTATGTAATACAGCACCAACGATAATACCTAATACTAATGCGATCAGGATTTGCCAGGCGAGGCTGATTTTAACACTTCTCATACCGAAAAAGTCCTCAAAGCCTCCTTTCTCCTTTTAATAAGGGGAAAAGAGTACTTAATCATTACATACGGGCTATAGTTAATGAGATGAGCATTGCAGCTTCCCGTCAGATGCAAGCCGGGTAAATCAGTATCATTTTGCGCCGCCTGACTGCAAGCGCTGATTTTGTATGCAATTTGTGCAGAATAACCATATATAAAACCTATGTATAAATGGTTGAGCCATAAGTTTTTGTTATTTCTTGTATTAATTTTGTCACAATCACCAATTTTATAAGATAAAAGCTTAAAATCGTTGGTGAAAAAATTTGGCCTTTTGGTTAATTATTATTCAGTGCTAGCCAATGTTATGTTTATACTTTGTTAATAATTAACGCGCCTGATAGACCGCTTTTTTAACAGGGGAATAGGATCTTTCTGTTTTATCCTGATGCTTTTCCTGCTTTATCGTTGTGTTAAATAATTGCCTCCCCTTTCTTCATCCCATTATCAGGCAATAAGCCCCTTCTATTACTGTGCCGGTTTACCTATTTCAACGCAGTGCGGACGCCAGCGCAAAAACATTGCGCAGCGCTTTCTCATGTCTGCCTATATAAATGATAGGCCGCTGCCTAATAAAAGGGATTTCACCTTTCTCTGCCTGTTATCTGCTTTTATGCGCTATTTCTTCTCTTTTTGAAGCGAATGCACCCCGTTTTATCACCCTTTTCCACCTGAGGAGAATGCGGCTTTTTTCTCCAGAAGTGATTAATTTCTCAGCTATTTCATAAGAAGTTACGTGTTGCGTGATCTGTCGCCCAAAAAGCGAACAAAGAACCAAGGCAAACTACAATTAACTTATGTTTGACATACTATTAACAACTTCAAGGAGAAATGACGATGAGCCAGATTCACAAGCACCCGATTCCTGCCGCTATTGCAGAACATGCCCTGATTAATCCAGAACAGTATCAGCAGTATTATCAACAATCTGTTGAAGATCCGGAGGCCTTTTGGGCCGAGCACGGCAAAATTGTCGAATGGATAAAGCCTTACAGCAAAATCAAAAATACTTCCTTTGCACCAGGTAATGTCGACATTCGCTGGTTTGAAGACGGTACGCTGAATCTTGCTGCGAATTGCCTGGATCGCCATCTGGCAGAACGAGGCGACCAGACAGCCATCATCTGGGAAGCAGATGATCCGCAGGAAGCGGGCAAGACCCTGACCTATCGTGAGTTACATCAGGATGTGTGCCGCTTCGCTAATGCGCTGAAGAAGTTAGGCATTACTAAAGGGGATGTGGTTGCCATCTATATGCCGATGGTGCCGGAAGCGGCAGTCGCTATGCTGGCGTGCGCCCGAATTGGCGCCGTGCACTCCGTGATCTTTGGTGGGTTCTCTCCGGATGCCGTTGCCGGGCGCATTATCGATTCCAATGCCAAACTGGTGATCACCGCTGACGAAGGGCTGCGCGCCGGGCGCACGATTCCATTAAAGAAAAATGTGGATGATGCACTGAAGAATCCAGGCGTGACCTCCATTACCCACAGTATTGTCCTGCGCCGTACCGGCAAACAGGGCGAGTGGCAAGCGGGGCGCGATCTCTGGTGGCATGAGGTGATTGCCGATCTCCCGGATACCTGCCCGGCGGAGGAGATGCAGGCAGAAGATCCGCTGTTTATCCTGTATACCTCCGGCTCTACCGGCAAACCCAAAGGGGTATTGCACACCACTGGCGGGTACCTGGTGTATGCGGCCCTGACTTTTAAATATGTATTTGATTACCACCCAGGTGACGTTTACTGGTGTACAGCAGACGTCGGCTGGGTGACCGGCCACAGCTATCTGCTGTATGGCCCGCTGGCTTGTGGTGCCGTTACGCTGATGTTTGAAGGCGTACCAAATTACCCGACGGTTAATCGTCTGGCACAGGTGGTTGATAAACATCAGGTCAATATTCTCTACACCGCGCCTACGGCCATCCGGGCCTTAATGGCGGAAGGCGATAAGGCTATCGAAGGCACTTCGCGCACGTCGCTTCGCATTATGGGATCGGTCGGCGAGCCGATTAACCCGGAAGCCTGGGAATGGTATTACCATAAAATCGGTAACGATAACTGCCCAATCGTCGATACCTGGTGGCAGACCGAAACCGGCGGCTTCATGATTACTCCCCTGCCGGGCGCAACAGAATTGAAAGCCGGCTCAGCAACCCGCCCATTCTTTGGTGTTCAGCCTGCATTAGTGGATAACGAAGGTAACCCGCAATCTGGTGCCTGTGAAGGTAACCTGGTGATCACCGATTCCTGGCCGGGCCAGGCCCGCACACTGTATGGCGATCATGACCGTTTCGAGCAGACCTACTTTTCTACATTTAAAAATATGTACTTCAGCGGCGATGGCGCCCGCCGGGATGAGGATGGTTATTACTGGATCACCGGCCGGGTTGATGACGTACTGAATATTTCCGGCCACCGTCTCGGGACAGCAGAAATTGAGTCCGCACTGGTGTCCCATCCGAAAATCGCGGAAGCGGCCGTGGTGGGGATCCCTCATAACATCAAAGGCCAGGCCATTTACGCCTATGTCACCCTGAACCATGGCGAAGAGCCGACGCCTGAGCTCTATACCGAGGTGCGTAATTGGGTACGTAAAGAGATAGGGTCTATCGCTACGCCCGATATTCTGCACTGGACAGATTCGTTACCGAAAACCCGTTCCGGCAAAATTATGCGTCGCATATTACGCAAAATTGCCGCCGGGGATACCGCAAATCTTGGCGACACCTCGACCCTTGCCGATCCTGGTGTTGTTGAGAAGCTGTTGGAAGAAAAACAATCAATGAACGTCACACCGTAATTTACACCGCCTGAGCGCGGTGTTCTCACTCAATGCCTCACAGGAGATTGCGATGAATGATGCTACTTATCAAGGGATTGAAAAGAACCCGCGCTTCAGGGAATTAGTGCAAAAACGCGGCCACTTTGCCTGGCTGCTTTCGCTTATCACGCTGGCGCTGTATGTCTGCTTTATTTTACTGATTGCTTTTGATCCGCAATGGCTGGGTACGCCGCTTTCTGAGGATACCGTGATAACCCGCGGCATTCCGGTCGGCATTGGCCTGATTGTTATCTCTTTTGTGCTCACTGGGATCTACGTTTACCGTGCCAATGGCGAGTTTGACCGCCTGACTCATGAAATTGTGCGTGAGGTGAAGCTATGAACATCCGGCTGTTAATATTGCTGACGTTGTCAGCCCTGCCTTCACTCGCCACTGCACGGGTAGCAGGTGAAGTACAGCGCCAGCCCCTGAATATTCAGGCGATTATCATGTTTGTGCTGTTTGTTGGGGCAACGCTCTATATTACTTACTGGGCATCCAAACGCACACGCTCCCGTCAGGACTATTACACCGCCGGTGGCCGGATTACCGGATTCCAGAACGGTCTGGCTATCGCCGGTGATTTTATGTCGGCCGCATCCTTCCTGGGGATCTCAGCGCTGGTGTATACCTCGGGTTATGATGGCCTGATCTACTCCATTGGGTTTCTGATTGGCTGGCCAATTATTCTGTTTTTAATCGCGGAACGCCTGCGTAACCTGGGACGTTATACGTTTGCTGATGTCGCTTCATACCGGCTCCAGCAGAAACCTATCCGTACCCTTTCCGCTTGCGGCTCGCTGGTCGTGGTGGCGCTCTATTTAATTGCCCAGATGGTGGGGGCCGGGAAGTTAATCCAACTGCTGTTTGGCCTGAATTATCATGTCGCTGTAATACTGGTCGGCATATTAATGGTGATGTATGTACTCTTTGGCGGCATGCTTGCCACAACCTGGGTGCAGATTATTAAAGCCGTCTTGCTTCTGGCCGGTGCCAGCTTTATGGCCCTGATGGTGATGCAATCGGTAGGGTTTAACTTCAATACTCTTTTCACTGAGGCAATTAAGGTTCACCCCAAAGGGATTGCCATCATGAGCCCAGGTGGCTTAGTGTCTGACCCTATTTCAGCCTTGTCACTGGGCCTGGCCTTAATGTTTGGTACTGCCGGCTTACCCCATATCCTGATGCGCTTTTTTACCGTCCATGATGCGAAAGAAGCACGCAAAAGTGTATTTTATGCCACCGGGTTTATCGGTTATTTCTATATTTTGACCTTTATTATCGGTTTCGGGGCTATTTTCTTAGTCGGCAGTAATCCCGCATTCAAAGACGCGACCGGTGCCCTGCTTGGCGGTACGAATATGGCAGCTATTCATCTGGCCAATGCCGTCGGGGGTAATTTCTTCCTGGGCTTTATCTCGGCTGTCGCTTTTGCCACTATCCTGGCCGTTGTCGCAGGACTGACGCTAGCCGGCGCATCTGCCGTCTCACATGATCTCTATGCCAGTGTGATTAAAGCAGGCAAAGCAACCGAGCACGATGAGCTTCGGGTTTCAAAAATTACAGTCGTGATTTTGGGTATCGTCGCTATTGGATTAGGTATTCTGTTTGAAAAGCAAAATATTGCCTTTATGGTAGGGTTAGCGTTCTCCATCGCAGCGAGCTGTAATTTCCCTATTATTATTCTGTCCATGTACTGGGCTAAGCTGACCACCCGGGGTGCCATGATTGGCGGCTGGCTGGGGCTGCTGACGGCCGTTATCCTGATGATTCTGGGTCCGACAATTTGGGTACAGATTTTGGGACACGCGGCTCCAATTTACCCTTATGAGTATCCAGCGCTCTTCTCTATGATCGTTGCTTTTGTTGGTACCTGGCTATTCTCTATTACCGATCATTCGGAACAAGGGAAACAAGAACGCGCCCGATTCTTCTCGCAATTTGTTCGCTCTCAAACGGGGGTGGGTATTTCGCAAGGCGTGCAGCATTAAAGAATAATATCGTTGTGAACATAGTCTTTTGTTAATGTATTATGACCAAAAGCCACCTTAGATGGTGGCTTTTTACTGCCCGAAGCAGCCTACTTTTGGCTATTAATAAAACAGAGAATAAATATCGAGCTGTTTTTTTTGAGGAGCGAGCTAGCTAATCGCCTATAACAGAGAGAATTATGAACAAAGGGCCAATATTTCTGCATAGCATGTGGCTAAGCTTTTCCGCATAGCAAAAAGGCCATCCTTACGGATGGCCTCGTGCTTAATTTGATGCCTGGCAGTTCCCTACTCTCGCATGGGGAGACCCCACACTACCATCGGCGCTACGGCGTTTCACTTCTGAGTTCGGCATGGGGTCA
>NZ_PJZF01000032.1 GCF_002858675.1 Chimaeribacter californicus | reverse complement strand
CCTGAAAACGGAGTGGCTGCCGCCGAAGGGATACGCGAATGATGAAGAGGCAGAGCAGGATGTGAGACTTTATCTGACAGGTTATTACAACCGGATAAGGCCCCATCGCAGTAACGGGGGGCTATCGCCCATCGAGAAAGAAAGGCAGAAAATAAAACCGCTGAACGTGTCCTAAATAACTGGACCACTACACTGCGGCGGCCCGATAAGCCCGGAGGCGGAGTGAGGGGAGCCGCGAGAGCGGCCAATGATTCAGCCAGGGCACCGAAAGTGCGCGGGTGCAGGGCGAGCGCACTGGCGCGCCCTGCTCGGTTGAGCCTCAGAGGGACAGGCAGACAAATACACATGAACAACCGAAACTTTCCACCATACATGAACAACCGAAACTTTCCACCGTACATGAACAACCGAAACCTTCCACCGTACATGAGCAACCGAAACATCCACCTCACCTGCCTAAATAGCCTTGCTGCTAAAGCCGACCGCTCAGGTCAAAAAATGCCCCAACACCATTAACCCCACCGACACATTAATCGCCCCGCCGATCCGCGTGGCAATCTGCGCAAACGGCATCAGCGCCATGCGGTTACCCGCCGTAAGAATCGCCACATCACCGGTGCCGCCCTGCCCGCTCTGGCAACAGGAGACGATCGCCACGTCAACCGGGTGCATGCCGATCTTCTTGCCCACCAGAAAACCGGTGCCCACCAGCGCACTGACGGTACAGACAATCACCATCAGGTTCGGGATGGTGAAGGCGTTCACCAGCTCCTGCCAGGGCGTAATCGCCACCCCCACCGCAAACAGAATCGGGTACGTCACCGCGCTGCGGAAAAACTTATACACCATCTGTGACCCCTGCTGGATGCGCGGCGACACGCCGTTCGCCAGCTTCACCGCCACCGCTGCAAACAGCATCCCGACCGGGGCCGGCAGGCCAATCAAACGGTGGCCGAGCATCCCGACCATATAGAGCAGCACCGCCAGCAGTGCGCCGCACGCCAGCGCGTTGACGTCCGGCCGCCCCGCGTCTTCAGTCATCGCCGCCATGCGCCCACGGCGGCTCGGCATCAGGGTGCCTTCGCCGGTCAGGTGCGGGTAGCGTTTACCCAGCTGGTTCAGCGTCCCGGCCAGCACGATCGCCGTCAGGCTGCCGAGCATTACAATCGGCAGGATGCGCCCCAGCGCCACGCCCTGATCCATATGCAGGATCGCGGCATAGCCGATGGAGAGCGGGATCGCCCCCTCCCCTACCCCGCCGGCCATGATCGGCAGAATCAGGAAGAAGAAGGTCTGGAATGGATCCAGCCCCAGCGCGAACCCGGCCGCCATGCCCACCACCATCCCCACCAGCTCACCGCACAGCATCGGCACAAAAATACGCAGGAAGCCCTGGATCAGCACTTCGCGGTTCATGCTCATGATGCTGCCGACAATAATGCAGCAGATGTAGAGATAGAGAATGTCGGTGGATTTATAGAAACTGATGGTCGAGTTCACCACCACTTCCGGCAGCAGGCCGTAATGCACCAGCGCCGACGGGATAAAGGTGGCGCAGATCGCCGCTGCCCCCAGTTTTCCCACCAGCGGCAGCCGTTTGCCGAACTCCCCACAGGCAAAGCCGAAAAAGGCCAGGGTGGCAACCATTACCACGATGTCGCTCGGCAATTTGCCCGCCAGGCAGTCGATCAGGATCAGTGCCCCGGCCAGCAGAAACAGGGGCAACGGGATGATGCCGATTTTGTAGGTGTCCATGATATGCCACCACTTTTCACGGCGGGTCATCTGGGTGGCGTTTTTCTCTTTCAGCGCCAGGTAGGCATCATCGCTCGTGCTCATCGGTTTCCCCTTTTTGTCATTGTCGGGAAAGGATAGGGAAAGCGCCCCCCGCCCGGTTGTGAGGGTGTTCAAAATTAAATCGGTGGGTTAATGGGGATAATGGTTTCTATGGTGTTAATGCAACTTTTTTCAGCATCCTTGCAGGGTTTGTGGCGGTTTGCCGTGCGGCAGCAAAAAGGGGATAACGCCGGCCTCTTGTTAATGGTAGGTTAACCAAATGTCTCAATCCGCAAATTCTGGCCTGCATGATCGCTGACAAGCCCACACTCTCCTTCCAGATCAGGCTGTTCCTCAGTCTGGTAGTGTTCTCCTGCCTGCTGCTCGGGCTGGTGGCCTATTACCTTTACCATACACTTGATCAACAACTGCACCGTGACCTCGGTGCGCGGGCCGAGGTGCAGGCGCGGGAGATTGCGCAGATCCCCCCGGTGATCGACGCACTCCAGCGGCACGACGCCGCCGCGCTGCGGCAGATGGGTGACCGGCTGCGGGCGCAGAGTGACGCCAGTTATCTGGTGTTCGGCGATCGCCAGGGGATACACCTCTACCACTCAGAGCACCCGGAGCGCGTGGGTACGCCGATGATCGGCGGTGATAACCGCGACGTGTTACAGGGGCAGACGACAATTACCGTGCGCCAGGGCGGCATCGGGCTGTCGCTGCGCAGCAAGGCCCCGGTGCGGGACGCGCAGGGCACGGTGATCGGCATTGTATCGGTGGGCTATCTGGCGTCACATATCGCGCAGCTCAACGCCCGGCAGGTGTCGCAGATTGTCGGGTTTGTGGCGCTGCTGCTGCTGGCGCTGTTTCTTTTCTCCTGGTCTTTCTCACGGCGGCTGAAGCGGCAGATGTTCTGGCTGGAGCCGGAGCAGATCGGCCAGCTGGTACGGCGGCAAACGGCGCTGCTGGCCGCCCTTTATGAAGGGGTGATCGCCCTCGACCCGGCGCGGCGCATCATTGCCATCAATCAGGCGGCGCGCGATATGCTGGCGATCCCGCTGCCGGAAAGCGCGCTGATCGGCCAGCCGGTCGGGGAGGTTCTCCACGCGGTGCCGGATTTTTTCCACGCCAGTGACGCGGAGAACCGCCATGACGCGATCTGCCGTTTCAACCAGCGGCAGGTGATCGCCAACCGGGTCACGATGCACGAAGGTGGGGAGCCGCAGGGCTGGGTGATCAGTTTCCGCGATAAAAACGACATCAACACCCTGAGCAGCCAGCTCAGCCAGGTGACGCGCTACGCCGACAGCCTGCGCATTATGCGCCATGAGCAACTGAACTGGACGGCCACGCTGGCCGGGATGCTGCACATGAAACGCTATGATGAGGCGGTGCGCTATATCGAGGCGCAGTCTGCCGGGTCGCAGGCGCTGCTGGATTTCCTGTCGGCGCGCTTCCCCTCCCCTGCCCTGTGCGGCCTGCTGCTGGGCAAATTTGCCGCCGCCCACGAAAAGGGCATTCTGCTGACCTTCGACCCGGCCTGCCGGCTGCATCAGCCGCTGACCCGGATCGGTGAAAGCGAGCTGATGTCGATCCTCGGCAACCTGCTGGATAACGCCATGGACGCAAGCCTGGCTGCCACCCCGCCCGGCCGCGAAGTGACGCTCTACCTGACTGACAGCCATGACGAGCTGGTGATTGAAGTCGGCGACCAGGGCAGCGGCATTGACCCGGCGTTGCGCACGTCGCTGTTTGAGGCGGGTGTCACCAGCAAACCGGAAGGCGATCACGGCATCGGCCTCTATCTGGTGTCGCGCTATGTGGCGCAGGCGGGTGGCCTGATCGAAGTGGCCGACAACAGCCCGCGCGGCACGCTGTTTTCCCTGTTTATTCCTAATCCGCCACCGGTGGCGATAACCTGAAGAGAAACCGTTGATGGACGACCCTGACCTGATGGATACCCTCAGCCCGGCCGGTTTTGCGCCGCTGGATGTGGTGATCGTGGAGGATGAGCCGGCGCTGGCGCGGCTCCATGCGGACTTTATTGAGCAGAATTTTGCCCTGCGGGTTGCGGGCATCGCGGCCACGCTGGCCGAGGCGCGGCGGCTGATTGCCGCACATCGCCCGTGCCTGCTGCTGCTGGACAATTTCCTGCCGGATGGCCAGGGCATTGCGCTGGTAGAGAATTCACTGCTGAAGAACAGCGAGTGCTCGGTGATTTTCATCACCGCCGCCAGCGATATGCACACCTGTAGCCAGGCGATCCGCGCCGGGGCGTTTGATTACCTGATTAAGCCTATTTCCTACAAACGGCTGCGCAACTCGCTGGAGCGGTTTATGCAGTTTATCCATACCCAGCGCAGTTTTAAGGTGCTCGACCAGAGCAACGTCGATGCGCTCTATAATTTGCAGGCGCGCCGCCCGGCGGACGAGGCCGGGGCCAAAGGGATTGAGCCAAATACGCTGGCGCTGGTGAAAGGGCTGTTTACCGCCCGGCCGGATGTCGCCTGGTCCGTGGATGAGGTGGTGGCGCAGAGCGGCATCAGCAAAACCACCGCACGCCGTTATCTGGAGTTTTGTGTGGAAACCGGTTTTGTGCAGATTGAAATGCAGTACGGCAAAATCGGCCATCCGCGCCGTTTGTACCGGAAAACGCCTGACGGGGCCGGATAATATGCGCGGCGCAAACAGTGATATATTCTGTCTGCGCCGTTTTCAGCGCCCTGTTTCATGCAAAATGCGGGCATTATTTGCCGGGAAATAGGCCGCGCACGTCAGAAAAAATAAATTTGTCAACCTTTGCCCCTCAGCCGTTGTTATTCCTGCCTCTGCCGGCATTTTGCCCGGCGAAAATTCAGTAATCCGCCACCGGAAATTCACGGGAAATAGCGCCTATTGCTGCTACAGAATAATCGTCTGTTGGCGCGCCTCATCTATTTCCCGCCGGGTATTCAGGGTTGTCAGAGATTCTTATTGTGCTAGGGTATAGGGCGTTAAAATTCTGGGGCAGGCACGCTTTTTTACGGCACAGGTGATATTTTCCGCCCCTATTCCCTATTTCCACCAGTGAGGGAACCTCATATCGCATGGCAATTAAACTCGAAGTAAAAAATCTTTATAAGGTATTTGGCGAACACCCGGAACGGGCGTTTAAAATGATTGAAGCGGGCAAAACCAAGGAGCAGATATTTGAGAAAACCGGGCTGACACTGGGCGTCAAAAACGCCAGTCTGGCCATTGAAGAAGGCGAGATCTTTGTCATTATGGGCCTCTCCGGCTCCGGCAAATCGACCATGGTGCGCCTTCTCAATCGTCTGATAGAACCCACCCGCGGCGAAGTGCTGATTGACGGCGAAGATATTGCCAAAATATCGGACAGCGCCCTGCGTACTGTACGCCGGAATAAGATCAGCATGGTATTTCAATCTTTCGCGCTGATGCCGCACCTGACGGTGCTGAATAATACCGCTTTCGGCATGGAATTAGCCGGTGTACCGGCGGCGGAACGCAATGAAAAAGCGCTGGATGCGTTACGCCAGGTGGGGCTGGAAAAATATGCCCACTCCTACCCGGATGAACTCTCCGGCGGCATGCGCCAGCGTGTCGGCCTGGCGCGGGCAATGGCCAATAACCCTGATATTTTATTGATGGATGAAGCCTTCTCGGCGCTCGACCCGTTAATCCGTACTGAGATGCAGGATGAGCTGGTGAAATTACAGGCCCGCCATCAGCGCACCATTGTCTTTATTTCCCACGATCTGGACGAGGCGATGCGTATTGGCGATCGCATTGCGATTATGCAGGGCGGCGTGGTGGTGCAGGTCGGTACCCCGGATGAGATCCTGAATAATCCGGCCAACGATTATGTGCGCACCTTCTTCCGTGGTGTGGACATCAGCAACGTGTTCAGCGCCAAAGATATTGCCCGCCGCCGGGCCGTGACGCTGATCCGCAAGACCCCCGGCTTCGGCCCGCGTTCTGCGCTGAAACTGCTGGAAGATGAAGACCGTGATTACGGCTATGTACTGGAGCGCGGCCAGCGCTTTGTCGGCGTGGTGTCGTCTGACTCCCTGAAGCAGGCGCTGAAAGCCAACCTGCCGCTGGAGAGCGCCCTGCTCACCGACCCGGCCCCGGTGCCGGCGGAGATGCCGCTCAGCGAGCTGATCTCCACGGTGGCGGCGGCCCCGTGCGCGGTGCCGGTCATCGCGGACGATAACCAGTACGTCGGTATTATTTCCAAAGCCATGCTGTTGCAGGCACTCGACAAGGAGGGCAACGCCAATGCGTAATGCACCCCATCAGGACATCACCCAATTCGCCCAGGCCGCGCAGGACACCAGTGACCCGTGGGCGACGGCCGATGCCGCCTCGCAGGCCGCCGATCAGCCGCTGGACGCCAGCATCGACCCGTGGTCGGCGGATAACGCCGCCGGCGGCCATGCCGCTGCGGCACCGGCTGACAGCGCCCATCAGGCGGCAGCATCCGGCACTGACTGGCTGAACGCCGGGACGCAGGCCGCGCCGGAGCACTTTTCGCTGATGGACCCGTTCCATAAAACCTGGCTGCCGTTTGACCACTGGGTCACGGTGGCGATTGACTGGCTGGTGCTGCACTTCCGCCCGCTGTTCCAGGGCATCCGGGTGCCGGTGGACTTTATCCTCAGCCACTTCCAGCTGCTGTTGCAGGGGCTGCCCGCCCCGGTAGCGATTTTGATTTTCGCGCTGATTGCCTGGCAGTTCGCCAGCGTCGGCATGGGGGTCGCGACGCTGGTGTCGCTGGTGCTGATTGGCGCGATCGGCGCCTGGTCACAGGCGATGGTGACGCTGTCGCTGGTGCTGACCTCGCTGTTCTTCTGTGTGCTGATCGGCCTGCCGCTGGGGATTTTCCTGGCACGCAGCCCGCGCGCCTCGAAGATTATCCGCCCGATGCTGGATGCGATGCAGACCACTCCGGCGTTTGTCTACCTGGTGCCGATTGTGATGCTGTTCGGCATCGGTAACGTGCCCGGCGTGGTGGTGACGATTATCTTCGCCCTGCCGCCGGTGGTGCGGCTGACGATCCTCGGCATCAACCAGGTGCCGGCCGATCTGGTGGAAGCGGCGGAATCCTTTGGAGCCAGCCCGCGCCAGATGCTGTTCAAGGTGCAGTTGCCGCTGGCGATGCCGACCATTATGGCCGGGATTAACCAGACGCTGATGCTGGCGCTGTCGATGGTGGTGATCGCCTCGATGATCGCCGTCGGCGGGCTGGGCCAGATGGTGCTGCGCGGCATCGGCCGCCTCGACATGGGGCTGGCCTCCGTGGGCGGGCTGGGGATCGTGATCCTGGCGATCATTCTGGATCGCCTGACGCAATCCCTGGGGCGTGACCGCCGCAGCAAGGGCACCCGCCGCTGGTACACCACCGGCCCGGTGGGGCTGTTGACCCGTCCGTTTATCCGCACTGCCTGATCATTTCCCTCCCCGGCGGGCGTTCCCCGCCGGTAAAACCACACAATGAAGGAGAGCACATGAAACACAGCCGCCTGTGGGCCGCCGCCCTGAGCACCAGTATGCTGGCGTCCGGCGCGTTTGCCGCCGATTTGCCGGGTAAAGGCGTTACCGTCCAGCCGATTCAGAGCACCATCAGTGAAGAGACGTTCCAGACGTTGCTGGTCAATAAAGCGTTAGAGAAGCTGGGTTATGACGTGCAGGAGACGCGCGAGGTGGATTATAACGTCGCCTATACCTCGATTGCCGCCGGTGACGCGACCTTTACCGCGGTGAACTGGGCACCACTGCACGATGATATGTACCGCGCCGCCGGGGGCGATAAGGTGTTTTACCGTGAAGGTGCCTATGTGACCGGCGCGGCGCAGGGCTACCTGATTGACCGCAAAACCGCTGAGAAGTACCACATCACCAACGTTGAGCAGTTGAAAGACCCGAAGATTGCCAAACTGTTTGATGCCAACGGTAACGGCAAAGCTGACCTGACCGGCTGTACGCCGGGCTGGGGTTGCGAGGCGGCGCTGAACGCGCAGCTTAAGGCGTATGGCCTGAATGCCACCGTGGACAACAACCAGGGCAACTACGCGGCGATGATTGCCGACACCATCACCCGTTATAAGGAAGGCAAGCCGATCTTTTACTACACCTGGACGCCGTACTGGGTGAGTGACGTGCTGGTCCCGGGCCGTGACGTGATGTGGTTACAGGTACCGTTCTCCGTACTGCCGGGTGAGAAGAATGGCACGACTGAATTGCCGAACGGCAAGAATTACGGTTTCAAAGTGAACACCATGCACATTGTGGCCAACCGCGCCTGGGCGGAGAAGAACCCGGCCGCCGCCAGGTTGTTTGCCATTATGAAAGTGCCGCTGAAGGACATTAACGCGCAGAACTCCGCGATGCACGCCGGGCAAAGCTCGGAGGCTGACATTGAGCAGCAGGCGAATGGGTGGATTGCGGCGCACCAGGCGTTGTTTGATCAATGGGTGGCGGAGGCGGCGGCGGCCGCCAAATAGGCACTTTTTCTGAGGCCTTGTGGCTGCTGCCACCGCGGGTGAGGTGTTTCGATTGTTGGGGCGGTGGCTTGTTTCGGTTGCTCATGTGTCGTTGTCTACCCGGCTTCCTGAGCCTCAACCGAGCAGGGCGCGCCAGCGCGCTCGCCCTGCACCCGCGCGCTTTCGGTGCCCCGGCTGAATCATTGCCCGCTACCGCGGGTGACCCTCATTTCGCCTCCGGGCTAATCGGGCCGCCGCAGACACGCTCCCAGCGTGGCTGCGACTCTCGCGGGCATCCATGCCCGCTCACCCGGCCCTTCGGCTCCACTCAGCAATGATTTTTACGCCCCCACCACTTCTGCCAACCTTTAGGTATGTGAGGAAATAGTAGGGGTGGCTTTTTTGGGCAATGTGTTAACCCTGCTCTGCGGCTTCACTCGGCAATGATTTTTATGCCCCCACCAGACTGCCTATCTGTTTGTATGTAAGGAAACGGTAGGGGGAAATATTTTGGATATTCCGTGTACGCCTTCGCTCCACGGCTTCACTCGGCAATGATTTTTACGCCCCGCCACTTCTGCCAACCTTTAGGTATGTGAGGAAATAGTAGGAGGGGTTCCTTGTGTCCCTTCGCTCTGCGTATCCATCTTCTATACAGCATTCGCTATCCGCCCTAGCCTGGCGCCCCCATCCTGACATTCAGCCAATCTGACATTTTTGTCATGCTGGCGTCAGGTGTTTGACCTTAACTCCGCGTTATAACAGGGAAATATTCAAACAGGAGAATTCACTATGAAACATTATTTCAACGCGGCAGCCCTGGCGCTTGCCTTGGCGGCTTCTGCAACCGCGATGGCCGCAGAGCAGAATCTTTTGAGCGTACACGTGCTGAACCAGCAAACCGGTAAACCGGCCTCCAATGTGGAAGTGACGCTGGAGCAGAAACAGGAAGCTGGCTGGAAATTTTTAAATCAGGCCACGACCGACAAGGACGGACGCATCAAACACTTCTGGCCTGCGCAGCCTGCCGCCACGGGCGATTACCGCGTCGTGTTTAAAACCGGGCGCTATTTTAGCGAACAAAAACAGGAAAGCTTCTTCCCGGAGATCCCGGTGGAGTTCCATATCAGCAATACCGCCGAGCATTATCACGTGCCGCTGCTGCTTAGCCAGTATGGCTATTCCACCTATCGCGGTAGCTGATTGCGTTAAGAAATGGCAAATCCCCGCCTACTCTTTCCTTACATACTCAATGATTTGCAGTCTGGTGGGGGCGTAAAAATCATTGCCGAATGGAGCCGAAGGGCCGGGCGAGCACACACGACGTATGCGAGAGTCGCAGCCACGCCGGGAGCGTGTCTGCGGCGGCCCGATTAGCCCGTAGGCGAAATGAGAGGACACGCGAGAGCGTGCAATGATTCAGCCAACCCACTGAAAGCGCGCGGGTGCAGGGCGAGCGCGCTGGCGCGCCCTGCTCGGTTGAGGCTCGGAAAGCCGGGTAGACAACTGCACATGAACAACCGAAACATGCCACCTCACCAACAACCAAAACAATCCACCCCACCAACAACCGAAACCTTCCACCTCACCAACAATCAAAACATCCCCTTGTATGGCAATACAAATCTCTCCTCCTGAGTAATACTATCCCCCACCATTAATTAGCCACCTACCCATAATGACTGAACATAAAAAAGCCACCCTGACGCCGGCGCTGACCCTGCTGATGTCGGTCGCCACCGGGCTGGCAGTTGCCAGTAACTATTACGCCCAGCCGCTGCTGGAAACCATCGCGCATGCCTTTTCCCTGTCTGTGAATCAGGCCGGGTTTATCGTGACCGTCGCCCAGGTCAGCTACGCCTGCGGGCTGCTGTTTCTGGTGCCATTGGGGGATAAGTTCGAACGGCGCAGCATGATCGTGCTGATGATGCTGCTGGCCGGGGCCGGGATGCTGATCACCGCGTCTACCACCACGCTGTCACTGATGCTGGTCGGCACCGCCATGACCGGGCTGTTCTCCGTGGTCGCGCAGATTCTGGTGCCGCTGGCGGCCTCCATGGCCGAACCGCACCGGCGCGGCAAGGTGGTCGGCACCATCATGAGCGGCCTGTTGCTCGGCATTTTGCTGGCACGTACCGTGGCCGGGGCGCTGGCAACGTTTGGCGGCTGGCGTACCATTTATTGGGTGGCGAGTGTGCTGATGTTCATCATGGCCGCCGTAATGTGGCGCGTGCTGCCCCGCTCGAAGCAGCATACCGATCTCAATTATGCCCAGTTGATCGGCTCCATCTTCACCCTGTTTGTGCGTAACCCGCTGCTGCGTACCCGTGCGCTGATTGGCATGTTCTCTTTCGCCAACTTCAGCATTCTCTGGACGTCGATGGCCTTTCTGCTCGCCGGGCCACCCTTCCACTTCTCGGAAGGCACCATCGGGCTGTTCGGGCTGGCGGGCGCGGCCGGAGCGCTGGCCGCCGGGCGGGCCGGGCACCTGGCGGACAAAGGTTTCGCCAAACACTCCACCACCGCGGGTATCATTCTGCTGCTGCTCTCCTGGGGGGCTATTTACTACGGCCAGCACTCGGTGGCCTGGCTTATCGTCGGGATTCTGGTGCTGGATATGGCGGTTCAGGGCGTGCATATCACTAACCAGAGCGTGATTTACCGTACGATGCCGGAAGCGCGTAACCGCCTGACCGCCGGCTATATGACCAGTTACTTTATCGGCGGTGCCGCCGGCTCTTTGTTGTCAGCAAGTGCTTACCAACATGCAGGCTGGACGGGCGTGGTGGCAGTAGGGGCGGTGATTTCGTTGATAAACCTGGTGCACTGGGCGTTTAACCACCAGCATCGCGCCTGATTAGCATGCGAATAGTAAGGATCGCAATTTATTTCAGGCTTAGGGTATTAAGACTATTAACAGTCTGGTAATGTTTGGCTAATAAATTACTTTTAATGGCTGACGCGCATGTCAGCCATTAACCGGATGCAAAGCCAAGGCGTTACCGACACGCAAGCCCGCTTTCCTGGTCTCACCGACAGTTTGCCCGCCCTGATTGGTTCTCTGCCGGTGTCCTTTTCTCAGGTTCGCCGGCCTGCCCGCTGTCTCTGCTTTAACCCTTGCCGTGGATACCAAGGATGTAACCAATGAGCACTGAGGTCGTTATTTTTACGCTGGTGGTTGGCCTCGCCAACGCGCTGTTTCGCTATCTGCCGTTGCGCCCCAGGCCGGATCACTGTGCTGGCTGGCTGTACCGGCACCCTTCCTGTTTGTCTCCTGTCGTGCCGGGTCACCTGCGCGAGGGCGTTTCTCTGTGCCTGATACCCGCCGCGGTTTCTCCCCCTGGATGGCAGCATAGGCTGCCTTCAGCGGGCCGCTCATTGCAGCCAAGGGATACAAATAGTTAACAATTTCGCATAGCGTGGCGTTTACTTTGTTAATCACCATCGTTACTATACCGCCTGTAACTAATGAGGTTCCTCATAATGGACAGTTCGTTTACTCCAATTGAACAGATGCTTAATTTTCGTGCCAAACGGCAGAAAGATTTCCCTTACCAGGAGATCCTGTTGACACGTTTATGTATGCATATGCAAAGCAAACTGCTGGAAAACCGTAATAAAATGCTGAAAGCACAGGGGATTAATGAAACCCTGTTTATGGCGCTGATCACCCTGGATGCCCAGGAGAGCCACAGCATTCAGCCGTCTGAGCTTAGTTCCGCACTCGGTTCTTCCCGCACTAATGCCACCCGTATCGCCGATGAGCTGGAAAAGCGCGGCTGGATTGAGCGCCGGGAAAGTGATAACGATCGCCGTTGCCTGCACCTGCACATGACCCCGGCCGGGGAAGCCTTCCTGCGCCAGTTGCTGCCGCCGCAGCATAAAAGCCTGCACTTCCTCTGGTCGACCCTGACAGAAAGTGAACAGCAACAGCTGGAAGCCCTGACGCGCAAACTCCTGACGCGTCTTGACCAGATGGACATGGCTGAGCAAACTGCCACGGTGTAACCCGCCTGCCGGCACCATGCCGGTGGGGTGATGCAGGCGGTGTGGTGCATGAGGCGCCACCAGGCAGACCCCACCGGCACGGAACCTGATGATTTTTTACCGCCCCGATGCTCCGGCACCGGGGCGGTCTGCGTTACCCGCCATGGGTAGCCAGGGCAAGGATCGGACCTGTGCCGGCCATCACGGCCCGGCACGTAACATTATAATAAGTCAATAAAACGTGGAGAAAACCATGAGTGCAGATGCGGAGAGTCAACAACCGCAGCAACCTACCGCGAAGAAACGCTCCCGCAAACGGGCGCTGATTATTCTGGCCGCGATTTTCCTGGTTGTCGGGGTGGCGTACGCTGTTTATTGGTTCCTGGTGTCGCGCCATTATCAGGAGACGGATGATGCCTACGTGGCGGGTAACCAGGTGCAGATTATGGCCCAGGTTTCCGGCAGCGTGACGCGGGTTAACGTCGATAACACCGATTTCGTGCGTAAGGGCGATGTGCTGCTGACCCTCGACCCGACCGATGCCGAACAGGCGTTTGAACGCGCCAAAACGGAACTGGCCAGCAGCGTGCGCCAGACCCACCAGCTGATCATCAACAACAAGCAGTATCAGGCAACGATCGCGCTGCGCAAAACCGAGCTGAATCAGGCGGAAAGTGACTACCAGCGCCGTATCGTGCTGGGGGCTGCCAAGGCCATCGGCCGCGAGGAGCTGCAACACGCGCGTGACGCGGTAGACAGCGCCAAAGCGTCACTGGATGTTGCGCAACAGCAATATAACGCCAATCAGGCGATGATCCTCAACACCCCGCTGGCCCAGCAGCCGGCCATCCAACAGGCTGCTGCCCAGCTGCGTGATGCCTGGCTGGCCCTGCAACGTACCCGCGTGGTGGCCCCGATTGACGGGTACGTCTCGCGCCGCAGTGTGCAGGTGGGCGCGCAGATTGCCTCCGGCAGCGCGCTGATGGCAGTGGTGCCCTCCACCAACCTTTGGGTAGATGCCAACTTCAAAGAGACCCAGCTGGCGCAGATGCGCATCGGCCAGCCGGCCACCGTGGTCAGTGATATTTATGGCGATGAGGTGGTTTATCAGGGCAAAGTCGTGGGGCTGGACATGGGTACCGGCAGCGCCTTCTCCCTGCTGCCGGCGCAAAACGCCACCGGCAACTGGATTAAGGTTGTGCAGCGCCTGCCGGTGCGGATTGAGCTGGACGCGCAACAGATTGCCGCCCATCCGCTGCGCATTGGCCTCTCAACGCTGGTGAAAGTTGATACCCGCAATGCCGACGGGCTGGTGCTGGCGAAAACCGTGCGCCAGGGGCCGCTTTACCAGACCAATGCCCTGACGCTGGATCTGGCCCCGGTCAACCAGATGATTGCTGACATCATTCATGCGAATGGCGGCTGAACCCGGCGGAGGTAAGCGTGGCTAAAAAACCCCTTGAAGGCGCACCGCTCGCCTGGATGACCGTCGCGCTGGCGCTGGCGACCTTTATGCAGGTGCTGGACTCCACCATCGCCAACGTGGCGATCCCCACCATCGCCGGGAACCTGGGGGCGTCCAACTCCCAGGGCACCTGGGTGATCACCAGTTTCGGCGTGGCGAATGCGATTTCGATCCCGATCACCGGCTGGCTGGCGAAGCGGTTTGGTGAAGTGAAGCTGTTCCTCTGGTCAACGGTGATGTTTGCCGTGGCCTCCTGGCTGTGCGGTATGTCCAACAGCCTGGAGATGCTGATCTTCTTCCGCGTTATCCAGGGCATCGTGGCCGGGCCGCTGATCCCGCTGTCGCAGAGTTTACTGCTCAGTAACTACCCGCCTGCCAAGCGCGGGCTGGCGCTGTCGCTGTGGTCGATGACGGTGATCGTGGCCCCTATCTGCGGCCCGATCCTGGGCGGTTATATCAGCGATAATTACCACTGGGGCTGGATTTTCTTCATCAACGTACCGATCGGTATTGCAGTAGTGATGCTGACGCTGCAGACCCTGCGCGGCCGCGAGACCCGCACCGAGATCAAGCCGATTGATACCGTGGGGCTGGTGCTGCTGGTGGTGGGGATTGGTTGCCTGCAGGTGATGCTCGACCGCGGCAAAGAGCTGGACTGGTTCAGTTCGCGGGAGATCATCATCCTGACGGTGGTGGCGGTGGTGGCGCTGGCGTTCCTGATTGTCTGGGAGCTGACGGATGACCACCCGATTGTGGATCTGGCGCTGTTTAAGCAGCGTAATTTCACCATCGGCTGCCTCTGCATCAGCCTGGCCTATATGCTCTACTTCGGCGCGATTGTGCTGCTGCCGCAGCTGTTGCAGGAGGTGTACGGCTATACCGCCACCTGGGCGGGGCTGGCGTCTGCGCCGGTGGGCATTTTACCGGTGATCCTGTCGCCGATTATCGGCCGCTTCGCCCATAAGCTGGATATGCGGCGGCTGGTGACCTTCAGCTTCATTATGTATGCCGTCTGCTTCTACTGGCGCGCCTGGACGTTCGAGCCGGGCATGGATTTCGGCGCCTCGGCCTGGCCGCAGTTTATCCAGGGGTTTGCCGTGGCCTGCTTCTTCATGCCGCTGACCACCATCACCCTCTCCGGCCTGCCGCCGGAAAGGCTGGCGGCGGCCTCCAGCCTGTCGAACTTTATGCGGACGCTGGCCGGTTCCATCGGCACCTCGATCACCACCACGCTGTGGACCGATCGTGAGGCGATGCACCACGCGCAGCTCACCGAGTCGGTGAACCCGTTCAACCCGATGGCGCAACAGACCTACCAGCAACTGGAGCAGCTCGGCATGAGCCAGCAACAGGCGTCAGCCTATCTGGCGCAGGAGATCACCAATCAGGGGCTGATTATTTCGGCCAACGAAATCTTCTGGCTTTCGGCGGGGATCTTCATCCTGCTGTTGGCGCTGGTGTGGTTTGCCCGCCCGCCGTTCGGCTCCGGCCCCGGTGGCGGCGGTGGCGCGCACTGATCGGCAAACATAAAAAAACGGACGCTGGGGCGTCCGTTTACTGATCGGCAAACATAATAAAAAACGGACGCTAGGCGTCCGTTTACTGATTGGCAGACATAAAAAAACGGACGCTGGGCGTCCGTTTTTTTATTGGGGGGGAGGCGGCGCGGGGCGAATCAGCCCTGGTTCTGACGCCACCACTCACCGAGCAGGATGCCGGTAGCAACCGAGACGTTGAGGCTCTCAACGCGGCCGGTGCCGCCGATGGAGATGCTCAGGTCGCCCTGCTGCCAGGCGCTGTCCGAGAGGCCGTCACGCTCCTGGCCCAGCACCAGCACCATTTTGGCCGGCAGTGCCGCTTTCGACAGCGGGGTGCCTTTGTGGCTGGAGGTGGTGACGATGGTGTAACCCGCCTTGCGGAAGGTATCCAGCACGCTCAGGAAGTCATCGGCGTTGATCGCTTTCACATGCTCCGCGCCGCCTTCGGCCGTGCGTACTGCCGCGCCGGATTCCAGCTGCGCCGGGTCCTGCACCAGCAGGCCGTTGATGCCGAAGTGGGCACAGGTACGCATGATGCCGCCGAGATTGTGCGGGTTGCCGACATCTTCCAGCGCCAGTACGCAGTCAGTGGCCGGTGCCTGCTCCAGGTAGGTTTCCGCCGTCAGGCCCTGGCGTTTCTTGATCAGGAAACAGACGCCGCCGTGGTGCTCGGTGCCGGACGCTTTCGCCAGCTCATCCTCTTCCACCACGTGGTAGGCTTTGCGGTTGGCCGCCATCCAGCGCAGCGCTTCGCGGAAGCGCGGGGTAACGGACTGCACGAACCAGGCGCGCACAATGGCGTCCGGGCGGCTGGCAAACAGCGCCTGACAGGCGTTCTCACCGTAGACGCGGGTCTCTTCGGCGCGCTGGCGGCGCAGCTGTTCCGGGTCAATAAAGCTTTTGCCGGTGATGCCGCCGTGATCCGGCACGGCCTCTTCCGATGGGGCGCGTGACACGGTTTTCCACGGGGAGGTGTACGGGCCGTCATCACGATCGTCACGGGCCGGGCGGCGCGGGCGATTCGGGTCATTACGGCGGGTGTCATTGCGGGTGTCGCTGCCACGGGCATCGCTGCCGCGCGGGCCGCGTGAATCGCCTCCGCGAGGGCCGTTACCGCGTGCGTCGCCGCCACGTGGGCCGGTGCCGCGTGATTCGCTGCCGCCACGGGCATCGCTGCCGCGGCGGTCGTCACGGCGACCGTTTTCCGGGCGGCCGCTATCGCGCCCTTTACCGGCCGGACGGCGATCTTTGTTACGGTTATCGCCGTCATCTTCACTGCGGACGTACATCACTTTGACTTTGCCGCTTTTACCACTTAATGAATCGCTCATTCTCTTCTCCACCTACCAAACGCGCTGGGCGCGCAGATTACCTGATATGCGCCGGGTAAACCACACGCAATCGCTAAAAGCTAAAATCTATTGCATTCATTGAACAAATCGTTTTGTTCATGTCTCCGAAACTCTCCATACTGCTAACATTGCAGCAACATATTTGTGCGTCACCGGAGGTCTCCTGCCGCCTGACGCGACATGCTGACACCCGTTTCTCTGACTGAGGCTATTTTATGAATACCGTATGTGCATCCTGCCAGGCCACTAACCGCCTGCCTGAAGACCGCATTGATGACGGCGCTAAATGCGGCCGTTGTGGTCATCCCCTGTTTGACGGCGAAGTGACCCATGCCACCGCCGCCACGCTGGATAAACTGCTGCAAGACGATCTGCCGATAGTCATCGACTTCTGGGCCCCGTGGTGCGGGCCATGCCTGAACTTCGCCCCGGTGTTTGAAGAGGTGGCGCAACAGCGCGCCGGTAAAATGCGGTTTGTGAAAATTAACACCGAGCAGGAACAGGCGCTCAGCGCGCGTTTCCGCATCCGCAGTATCCCGACCATTATGGTGTTCCATAAGGGCGAAATGGTGGACATGTTGAGCGGCGCCATGCCGAAAGCCCCGTTTGACGGCTGGCTCGACGAAACCATTATGGCGAAATAAGCCGCACTTTACCCTTCAGTGTAATGCATGAATGGCGATCGGGCCTGATGCATCGCCCCGGTGCTGCCGGTTTAACGGTGGCACCGGCGGCACCGGTTGTTTAGAATAGCGCGCCTTACCTTCCCCTGACTGCGCCGGAATCCCCCATGCCAGACAACGCTGTTTTACGCCTGCGCCGCGAGCGCCTGGCCCGATCAACCCGCCCCTACCGCGCCCGCGGCTGCCGGGTTATCCGCTGCCAGTGCTGCCTGCTGCCGCAGGTGAATTGCCTGTGTGACACCATTGTGCCGCAACCGGCGCGCAGCCGTTTTTGTCTGGTGATGTTTGATACCGAAGCGCTGAAGCCGAGCAATACCGGGCGGCTGATCGCCGACATCCTGCCCGATACCCAGGCGTTTGTCTGGTCACGCACTGAGACCGACCCGGCGCTGCTGGCCGCGGTGGCAGACCCTACGCGCCAGGCCTATGTGGTGTTCCCGGATGCCTACGCTGAGCCAGGGCGGCAGGTGTTCACCCAGTTGCCGCCGGGCGGCAAGCCGCCGCTGTTCATCATGCTGGACGGCACCTGGACCGAAGCCAAAAAGATGTTCCGCAAAAGCCCCTACCTGAACGCGCTGCCGATGTTCTCACTGAATGTGGCCTCGACGTCGCGTTATCTGCTGCGCGAAGCCCAGCGGCCGGAGCAGCACTGCACCGCTGAAGTGGCCGCCGTGCTGCTGGAACAGGCGGGTGACGCAGCGGCAGCCACCGGGCTGGCGACCCATTTCCACACCTTCCGCGAGCGCTATCTGGCCGGAAAACCGCATCGCCCGGTTGAGGTCACAGCATAATTCCGCTATTGCGCGTAAAATCATCCACTCAGCCTATGTCAGAAGAGTGTGCAGATGAGCCAACGCGGATTAGAGGCGCTGTTACGGCCTAAATCGATCGCTGTTATCGGGGCGTCCAATAAACCGGGGCGCGCCGGAAACCTGATGATGCGTAACCTGCTGGAAGGGGGCTTCAGCGGGCCGGTGCTGCCGGTAACGCCCACCGGCCAGGCCGTTTGCGGCGTGCTGGCCTACGCTGATGTTGCCGGCCTGCCGGTGACGCCCGATCTGGCGGTGATCTGTACCCGGGCTGACCGTAATCTGGCATTGCTCGAGGCGCTGGGGCAAAAGGGCTGCAAAACCGCCATTGTGCTTTCTTCCCACCCGGCGCAGTTTGCGGAACTGAAAGCCTGCGCCCAGCGTTTTTCTATGCGGCTGCTTGGCCCCAACAGCCTGGGGCTGCTGGCCCCCTGGCAACAACTGAATGCCAGCTTTTCACCGGTGCCGATCAAGAAAGGCAAGCTGGCGTTTATTTCGCAGTCCGCCGCGGTCGCCAATACCATTCTCGACTGGGCGCAACAGCGGGCGATGGGCTTCTCTTACTTCATTTCACTCGGCGACAGCCTCGACATCGATGTGGATGACCTGCTCGATTTCCTGGCGCGTGACGCCAAAACCAGCGCCATTCTGCTCTATCTCGAGCATGTCAGTGATGCGCGCCGGTTTCTTTCCGCCTCTCGCAGCGCCTCGCGCAATAAGCCGATTCTGGTGATCAAAAGTGGCCGCAGCCCGCAGGCGCAACAGCTGTTGCAGGGCCACCAGGGGCTGGACGCCGCCTATGATGCCGCCATCCAGCGCGCCGGGCTGCTGCGGGTGCAGGATACCCATGAGCTGTTTTCCGCCGTCGAAACCCTGAGCCACATGCACCCGCTGCGCGGTGAGCGGCTGCTGATTATCAGCAATGGGGCCGCCCCGGCGGCGATGGCGCTGGATGAGCTACTGCACCGCCACGGCAAACTGGCAACGTTCGAAACCGGGACGTTGCAGGCGCTGGCCGCCGCACTGCCGGACATTATCTCTCCCGGCAACCCGCTGGATCTGCGCGATGACGCAACGCCGGCACGCTATCAGGCGGCGCTGAGCGTGCTGCTCGACAGCCAGGATTACGATGCCTTGTTGCTGATCCATGCACCGAGCGCCGCAGCCCATGCCACCACCACCGCCGCGACCCTGATCGACACCGTGAAGCGCCACCCACGCGGCAAACGTATTACGCTGCTGACCAACTGGTGCGGTGAGCACTCCTCGCAGGAGGCGCGGCGGCTGTTTACCGATGCCGGAATTCCCACTTACCGTACGCCGGAAGGTGCAGTGACGGCCTTTATGCATATGGTGGAGTACCGGCGCAACCAGAAGCAGCTGCGGGAAACCCCTGCCCTGCCGGTGGCGCTGGCCACGGACAGCGCCCACGCCCACCAGCTGATCGATCAGGCGCTGGCAGAAGGCACGTTCCAGCTCGATACCCATGAGGTGCGCGCCATTTTGCAGGCGTATGGTTTGCATACCCTGCCAACCTGGATCGCCGGGGACAGCGCCGAGGCGGTACACATTGCCGGGCAGATTGGCTACCCGGTAGCGTTGAAACTGCGCTCACCGGATATTCCGCATAAGTCTGAGGTGCAGGGGGTGATGCTCTACCTGCGCACCGCTGCCGAAGTCCAACAGGCGGCGGATGCGATCCTTGACCGGGTACGGCGGGCGTTTCCACAGGCTCGGATTCAGGGGCTGCTGGTGCAGAGCATGGCTAACCGCGCCGGTGCGCAGGAGCTGCGCATTGTGGTGGAACAAGATCCGGTGTTCGGCCCGCTGATTATGCTGGGTGAAGGCGGTGTGACCTGGCGGCCGGAGGAACAGGCGGCCGTGGCGTTGCCGCCGCTGAATATGACACTGGCACGCTATCTGGTGATGCAGGCGGTAAAAGGCGGCAAAATCCGCGGCCGCAGCGCCCTGCGTGCGCTCGATATCCCGGCGCTCAGTGGGCTGCTGGTGCAGGTCTCTAACCTGATCCTCGACTGCCCGCAGATTACCCGGCTGGACATCCACCCGCTGCTGGTCTCCGGCAGCGACTTCAGTTTGCTTGATGTGTCGATGCAACTGGCGCCCTTCAGCGGTGACCCGCAGGCGCGGCTGGCGATCCGCCCTTACCCCCATGCGCTGGAAGAGCCGGTGACGTTGAAAAACGGCAGCCAGTGCCTGTTCCGGCCCATCCTGCCGGAAGATGAGCCTTTGCTGAAACACTTTATCAGCCAGGTCACCAGGGAAGATCTCTACTATCGCTACTTTAGCGAGATCAATGAGTTTACCCATGAAGATTTGGCGAATATGACCCAAATCGACTACGATCGGGAGATGGCATTTGTGGCGGTGCGGCCGGAGGGCGATGGCCAGGCCATTATTGGCGTAACCCGTGCCGTCTCTGATCCTGACAATATTGATGCCGAGTTTTCGGTGCTGGTGCGCTCTGACCTGAAGGGCCTTGGGTTGGGCGGGCGGTTGCTGGCCAAGATGATTGCGTACACCGCCGATCACGGTTTGAAACGCCTGACCGGGATTACGATGCCAAATAACCGCGGCATGATTGCACTGGCTAAAAAACGCGGTTTTCAGGTCGAAGTATTGCTGGAGGACGGCATCGTCAACCTGACATTGCCGCTCTCACCGTTACCTTCAGAATCACTATGATTCAGACGATTACCGGCAAAACCTGCGCACCTGCGGGTGACTAATGTTATTATCGGCCGGTTCAACAGGTTATTATTTTCGCCCGTGGCGCTCCCGCCATACTTAAAGAGAGAAGAAGCGCACTGTGATGTTGTCTAAATTTAAACGCAATAAACATCAACAACACCTTGCACACTTGCCCAAACTCCCCCAAACGGTAGATGCCCTCCGCACGCTTTATGCACCGGCGGACTTCCGTGTGGCGTTGCTGGACGCCATTGCTCAGGCAGAGCGCCGCATTTATCTGGTGGCGCTCTATCTGGAGAATGATGACGGCGGGCGCAGCGTGCTTGAGGCGCTGTATCACGCCAAGCAAGCCCGGCCGGAGCTGGAGATTGCGGTGCTGGTTGACTGGCACCGCGCGCAGCGTGGGCGTATCGGGGCGGCCGCCGGCCATACCAATGCCGACTGGTATTGCGATATGGCACAACAGCACCCTGATGCCGCCGTGCCGGTGTATGGCGTTCCGGTCAACACGCGCGAAGCGCTGGGCGTGCTGCACCTGAAAGGGTTCATTGTTGACGACCAGGTCATTTACAGCGGCGCAAGCCTGAATGATGTTTATCTGCATCAACATGAAAAATACCGTTACGACCGGTATCAGTTGATCCGCAATGCGCCGATGGCGGATGCGATGATCGCGTATATCAATACGCACCTGTTAACCGCAGAGGCGGTTTCCCGCCTCGATCGCAGCGATCGCCCGAAAAGCCCGGAAATCAAAAACGAAACGCGGATGTTCCGCCAGACGTTGCGCGGTGCCGGGTACAGTTTTCACGGCAGCGCCGGTAACGACCAGCTGGCAGTGACGCCCCTGGTCGGGCTGGGCAAGCAGAGCGTCCTGAATAAAACCATCTTCCATCTGATGGCCTGTGCCGATGACCGGCTGACACTCTGCACCCCCTATTTCAACCTGCCCGCGTTACTGGTGCGTAACCTGGTGGCGCTGCTGCGCCAGGGAAAACAGGTGGAGATTATCGTTGGGGATAAGACCGCCAACGATTTTTATATCCCGCAGGATCAGCCGTTTAAAATTATTGGTGCCCTGCCCTATCTGTATGAGATTAACCTGCGCCGCTTCCTCAGCCGCCTGCAACGCTTTATTGACAGCGGCCAGCTGATCGTACGTTTATGGAAAGATGGCGATAACAGCTATCACCTGAAAGGGATCTGGGTGGATGAAGAGTGGCAGCTGATTACCGGTAATAACCTCAACCCGCGTGCCTGGCGACTCGATCTGGAGAATGCAATCCTGATCCACGATCCGCATCAGCAGTTACATGAGCAACGCCGCACCGAGCTGGAGGCCATCCGCCAGCATACCCAGGTGGTGAACCACTATCTGGAGCTGGAGAGCATTCAGCAATATCCGGTGAAAGTGCGCAAACTGATCCGCCGCTTACGACGCATCCGGATTGACCGGCTGATTAGCCGCATCCTGTAGATCACTCACCCCGCGCTCAGGCCGGGGTTTTTTATAGGGGCTATATGGGGAAACTGTTATGCCGGGCCCTGGTGCTTTCCGCCCTGCTGAGTTGTGGCGGATGCAGCCATTATGCACAGGACAAGTGGACCGGACAGGATAAGGTTGAACACCTCATCGGCTCAGCCGCGCTTGCCGCCGCTGGCAGCGCCTATGCTGAACGCCAGCATGCCGGGCAAGCAGAGCGCCGTGATATCGGGCTGCTGTTTTCACTGAGCCTGGGCGTGGCAAAAGAGGGATATGACAGCCGCCCGGAAGGCAGCGGCTGGAGCTGGAAAGATCTGGGCTGGGATGTTGCCGGCGCGCTGGCCGGCTACACGCTTTATGAAGGCGCAAACTAGAGCTGAATCTCTTTCCCTTTACGATGCAGGCTGATTGACACCAGAAACGCCAATAACGCCATACCTGAGACGTACCAGAAAAAGGCGTTCTCAACGCCCCATGATTTCAACGACAACGCCACATACTCCGCCGACCCGCCAAACAGAGCATTCGCCACCGCATAAGAAAGCCCCACGCCCATCGCCCGCACTTCCGGTGGGAACATTTCCGCCTTGAGCAAGCCGCTGATAGAGGTGTAGAAAGAGACAATGGTCAGCGCCCCGACAATCAGCCCAAACGCCAGCCAGGGATTAGTCACATCCTTTAGCGTATAGAGAATCGGCACGGTCAGCAGCGTGGCCAGCCCGCTATAAATCAGCATAGAGTTGCGGCGGCCAATCTTATCGGACAATGCACCCACCACCGGTTGCAACAGCATGTAAACCAGTAGTGCCATGGTCATGATTGTGCTGGCGGTTTTCGCTTCGACGCCCGCGGTATTCACCAGATATTTCTGCATATAGGTCGTGAAGGTATAAAAGCTGAGCGATCCGCCGGCAGTAAACCCTAATACCATAAAGAATGCTTTGCGGTGCTTCCACAGCCCTTTGAGCGTACCGGCATCTTCATGTTGCCGGGTAGCCTGATCTGACGTTTCATTCAGCGACCGCCGCAGGAACAGGGCTACCACCGCCAACGCGGCCCCCAGGGCAAACGGAATTCTCCAACCCCAGGCTTTTAATTCTCCGGTACTGAAGATTTGTTGTAAAACCAACAGAACCAGTAAGGCGAGAAGCTGCCCGCCAATGAGCGTGACATATTGAAAAGAAGCATAAAAACCACGCCGCCCTTTTACCGCAACCTCGCTCATATAGGTAGCGCTGGTGCCGTATTCGCCGCCGACCGACAACCCCTGAAACAGCCTTGCCAGTAACAGTAAGGCGGGTGCCCAGGCACCTATAGCGGCATAGGTAGGAAGACAGGCAATCATTAGTGACCCGCCACACATCATACAGACCGAGATCAGCATGGATGTTTTACGCCCGTGCTTATCCGCGATCCGGCCAAATAACCAACCACCAATAGGCCGCATAAAAAAACCGGCCGCAAAAACACCGGCGGTTTGCAGTAATTGCGTGGTGCTGTTACCGGCAGGAAAGAAGGCTGCAGCAAAGTAAATTGAGCAGAATGAATAAATATAGAAATCAAACCATTCCACCAAATTGCCGGATGAGGCGCCTACAATCGCAAATACGCGCTTTTTCTTGTCTCCCTGAGCATCCCGCTCAGGAACGCTATGAGTAATCTCTGCCATTCTGTTCTCCATTATCTTTTAGCGATTGGATTTAACGAAAAAATCCAATTCGGCAAATATTAATAATGGAAATTTAACCAATTCATTAACAAGCAGGCTAATGAAATCAGGGTTTGCGGAGGTTTACTGCCCGTTTTGTGATAACAAATGGGATTTATGTGGTGTTAAGCCGTGGTAACAGGCGTCTTTCTGAACAGGGATCGCACGAAGGGTATGATGTTATGTTTCTAAAGCTACATTTTCTGCCAGATTTGCTGCATAGCAAAAAGGCCATCCTTACGGATGGCCTCGTGCTTGATTTGATGCCTGGCAGTTCCCTACTCTCGCATGGGGAGACCCCACACTACCATCGGCGC
>NZ_PJZF01000031.1 GCF_002858675.1 Chimaeribacter californicus | reverse complement strand
GAATGATGAAGAGGCAGAGCAGGATGTGAGACTTTATCTGACAGGTTATTACAACCGGATAAGACCTCATCGCAGTAACGATGGGCTGTCGCCCATCGAGAAAGAAAGGCAGAAAATAAAACCGCTGAACGTGTCCTAAATAACTGGACCACTACACTGTCCCGGCCCGATAAGCCCGAAGGACGCTGGAGGGAACCCGCGGGAGCGGGCAATAATTCTGCCGGTGCACCAAAAGTGCGCGGGTGCAGGGCGAGCGCACTGGCGCGCCCTGCTCGGTTGAGGCTCAGTAGGCCGGGTAGACAACGACACATGAACAACCGAAACATGCCACTTCAGCTATTTTTAGGCTCTGGAAGGCTCGGTAGACAACGACACATGAACCACCGAAACAAGCCACTATACCTGCGGCCGCCGCGCCAGGCCGCCCCCCTACTTAAGTAAATCATCCAATCTCTCATCCACTATCCCGGCAGGCTCCAGGTGTGCCGTCACATCCGCACGCGTGAACAGCCCCCGTACCGCCGCTTCGGCGGCGTCGCCGATGTCATGCCCGACGTCCACGGTCAGCGCGCCATCCACTTCAACATGAAACTCCACAAATACCCGGTCGCCGCCGTTGCGGGTGCGCAGGTCATGAATCCCCTGCACTCCGGGGCAGCTGAGCACGGCGGCGCGGATGCGTTTGCGGTCAGCGGCGTCCAGTTCCCGGTCCAGCAACTGTTTCAGGGCGTCGGCGGCCATGCCGCGGGCGTTCCATAACATGTAAAACGAAATCCCCAGCGCGCCCAGGGCATCAGCCCGCGACCAGCCAAACAGGTGATCAAGCAACAGCGCCACCAGCACCGCCACGTTCACCGCCACGTCGGTGATGTAGTGCGCCCGGTCAGCGGCAATCGCCGTTGAGCCGGTGCGCTTCACCACATAAGTCTGCATCAGTACCAGCCCGCCCGCGGCGCAGGTGCTGGCAATAATCACCCAGATCCCCAGCCCCAGTTGCGCCAGCGGCTGCGGGTTCAGCAACCGCCCGCCGGACTCGATCCCAAGCCCAACCCCGGCGGCCGTCAGCAGCAATGCCTGAATAAACGCCGCTACCGCCTCCGCTTTGCCGTGGCCGTAGCGGTGCCCCTTGTCAACAGGGCGCAGCGCATACCGTACCCCCACCAGCGTCACCAGTGAGGCGAGCACATCCACCAGCCCGTCCGCTGCCGAGGTCAGCAGCGCCATCGAGCCGGTGGCCAGCCAGGCCCATAACTTAATACTCACCAGAATCAACGCCACCAGCAGCGAGACCAGCGAGGCGGTACGCGCCAGCCCGGCAGGCGGCGGGGGCATAACAGGGGCAGAATGGGCGTCAGCAGGGCAATGATCAGGCATAGTCAAAACGGCATATTCACGTGTTAAAAAGACAATACCGGTATTGTGGCGGTGGCAGGGGGCGCTTGGCAACCCGGATGCGGTAATCCTGCGAGCCAACTTCCACTACGCTTAGGGCAGTTGCCATGGCTGACATCATGTGATCTATAGCCCAATTATGGATTTAATTGTATGATGAATACATCAGACCTTCAGGAACCCGTTATGCGCCACCTCCTCACGCTTTGCTGGCAATTCCTCCGCGCCTTTCTGGCGATCTACCTCTGCCTGTGGGCGGGTAACGCCCTAGCAGCCCTGCTGCCGCTGGCGATCCCCGGCAGTATCCTCGGCATGTTGATCCTGTTTTTCCTGCTGTCGTTGCAGATCCTGCCGGCCGCCTGGGTCAAGCCCGGCTGCCATCTGTTGATCCGCTACATGGCGCTGCTGTTTGTGCCGATTGGCGTCGGCGTAATGAACTATTACGACCAGATCCGCGCCCAGTTCGGCCCGCTGGTGGTCTCCTGCATGGTGAGCACGCTGATTGTGATGGTGGTGGTGGCCTGCTCCTCGCACTATGTGCACCGCGAGCGGCCGCTGGTCGGCACGGATGATGCCGCTGAGGAGGAGAAATGATGGGTGAAATCTGGTGGTCACTGCCGCTCACGGTGGGTGTCTTTTTTGCTGCACGCAAGCTGGCTACCCGGCTGAGGATGCCGTTGCTTAACCCGTTGCTGGTGTCGATGGCGGTGATCATCCCGCTGCTGCTGCTGACCCACACCCCTTACGCGCGCTATTTTGCCGGCAGCAAAATCCTGAATGATCTGCTGCAACCGGCGGTGGTGGCGCTCGCCTTCCCGCTCTATGAGCAACTGCACCAGATCCGCGCCCGCTGGAAATCGATCATCACTATCTGCTTTATCGGCAGTGTCACCGCGATGTGTACCGGCACCGCGATTGCGCTGTGGATGGGGGCCTCGCCGCAGGTGGCGGCGTCTATCCTGCCGAAATCGGTGACCACGCCGATTGCCATGGCGGTGTCGCAGTCGATTGGCGGCATCCCGGCGATCAGCGCCGTGTGCGTGATTTTTGTCGGGGTGCTCGGTGCGGTGCTGGGCCATAGCCTGCTGAACCTGCTGAAGATCCGCACCAAGGCGTCACGCGGGCTGGCGATGGGCACGGCGTCCCATGCGCTGGGTACGGCGCGGGCGGCCGAACTGGATTATCAGGAAGGGGCGTTCAGTTCACTGGCGTTGGTGTTGTGCGGCATCATCACGTCGCTGATTGCGCCGTTCCTGTTCCCGCTGCTGCTGGTGATATTTGGCTGAAAAGTGGGCGGAGAGGAAGAAAAAGAGGCATGCCGCCGCAACCTTAGACAGAACGGCGGCACACCCAAACAGGCACTGCGTTACACAGGCCTGAAAAAAAACTGCCCGCGCCCGGCGGACAGAGAGAAAAACTACTGGTTAAGCTGGAACAGGGACATCCCCTGCATATCACTGAACGTCTTATACGCCGCCTGTAACGCCACCTGCTGCATGCTGTAGCTGGAGATGGCCGCGTTCCAGTCGGTGTCCTGCAAATTACTCAGCTGGGTGCTGTTGGTCAGGCTGCGCTGGTCACCGATGCTGTCGAGCGTGTCCAGCTCGTTCATCTGGGTGCCGAGTTCAGAACGTACCGACAACACATTGTTCAGCGAGTTGCTCAGGCCGCGGTTGGTTTTATCCAGTGCGGTGTTCAGGTCTTCGCTGCTGATGCTGCTGTCATTCAGCGCCGTGAGCGCGAAATCCAGGGTGGCGAACACATCACTTTCCGGCGTGCTGCCGTCCGGCTCCGGCTTGGCGTTGCTGGTCACGGACAAGAACACCTGCGAACCGGTGTGGCTCACGGTCATGGTGCGGTTGGCATCCACTTTCTGCTCAATCGCCTGTGAGCCGCCGTGGTAGAGCACGGTGCCGTCACCTGCGCTGACGAACGGCGCTTTGTCGCTGGCGTAGCCCGCGAAAATATAGCGTCCGTTGCCGTCGCTGGTGTTGGCCAGGTTAAGCAGCTGATCTTTCAGCCCCTGCAACTGGGTCGCCAGCGAGGCGCGGTCGTCGTCACTCAGCGTACCGTTACCGGCGTTCACCACCACGCTCTGCGCGCTCTGGATGGTGCTGGTGACGTTGCCGAGGATCGACTCCTCAAGGCTCATGTTGTTATTGGCGAAATCACGGGCCAGCGCGTACTGCTTGTTCTGCGACTCGGCCTGGTTCACCTGGATCGCCTGCGAGGCGGCCATCGGGTCATCAGACGGCTTATTCACGCGCAGGCCGGTGGAGAGCTGGGTACCGCTCGCCTGCCACTTGCTCTGGCTGTTGGAGATGCCGTCCATATTTTGCTGGTAAAGCATACTGGTACTTACACGCATGGTGCCGTTCCTTATCTGTTAGCCGCGCAGGTCCATCAGCGCATTGAAAATGGTGCCGGCAGTCTGGATGACCTGCGCGTTAGCCAGGTAGTACTGCTGGTAACGTTGCAGATCGCCATACTCTTCATCCAGGTTCACGCCGGAGATGGACTGTTGCTGGGCAGTCAGTTGGGTGACGATGTTGCCCTGGGTGGTATTGTTCAGTTCCGCGGTGCTGGTCTGGTTGCCGACGTCACTCACCAGGCTGGCGTAGGCACCGGACAGGGTGGTCTTGCCCTGCACCACTTTGCTGGTCTGCAAATCCAGCAGCTTTTGCGCGTTGCGGTTGTCGCTCACGCCGCTGGTGGATTCAGAGGCCGCGGCAATTTTGCTGGAGTCGGTGATCGCCACCTCAAAACTGCCCGCCGCGTTGCTCACGGTTTTCAGCGTGAAGCTGTCACCCGTGGCCGGGGTACCGCTGACGCTCACCGAGACGCCGTCAAAGCTCAGGCTCGGGTTGCCGTCGCTGTCAGTGCCGCTGGTGGCGCTGATGGCGGCGCCGTCAGAGACGCGGGTCACGCTCCAGCTGCTGCCGCTGTATTTCAGTGTATAGTCGCTGGCCTGCACCTTGGTGGTGTCGGTGTAGACCGCCGTCATGTCTGCGGTGCCGCTGTTTTTCACGTTGCCGAGGGTGGTCGGGCCGGTGAAGCTGAAGAACGCCCCGCCTGCGTCGCCTTCGAGGTCATACCCGGCTTCGTGGATCTGGTTGAACTGGTCGGCCATGGTCACGGCCAGCTGGCCCAGCTGGTTACGCGCCGGGTCAAGAGAGTCACTGCGGAAGGTCAGCAGGCCGCCGAGCGTCCCGGTGGTGAGCTGGCTCTCCGGCACTTCATTGGTGCCGTTGCCGCGGTTGTAACCGATGGTCAGGCGGCTTGGGTCGCTGCTGGAGGGTACCGCCTCCAGGCTGTAGGCGTTGCTGCCCTGCACCAGCATCAGGCCGCCGGCCACCGAGATGTTCATGGTGTCGCCGTCCTGCTGGGTGACGCTGACGCCCACCACATCATTCAGCTCGCTCACCAGCTGGTCACGCTGGTCAAGCAAGGCATTCGGCTCGCTGCCGGCTGCGCCGCGTGCGCGGGAGATCTGGCTGTTCAGCGTGGCGATCTGTTTGGCGTAGTTATTCACCAGATCGACGTTGTCGCTTATCTGCTGGTTAACGCCGCTCTCCATGTCTTTCAGGTATTTGTCGGTGCTCTGGAACTGGTTCGCCAGCCCCTGGGCACTGCCGAGCACTGTCTGGCGTGCCGCGTCATCACCCGGGTTGCTGACCATGCTTTGCAGGTTGCTGAAAAAGGTCTGCATGGTGGTGGAGAGGCTGTTGGTGCTGTCAGACAGCAGGTCATCAATCTGCGACACCTGGTTGTAATAGGAGGTGAGCGCGCTGTTGGTGGTCGAGGCCGAACGCAACTGGTTGACGATGAACTGGTTATATTCGCGGTTAACGCCGTTGGTCACCACGCCGTTGCCGATGTAGCCCTGCGCGGTGTTGGTGCCGGTGTTCTGCGAAATGACCGCCGTCTGGCGGTTATAGCCGGCGGTGGTCACGTTACTGATGTTGTTACTGGCAGTGCTGAGGGCCGCCTGTGCCGCGTTCAGCCCGCTCATCGCCGTGTTAATTAAATTATTGGACATGTCGGTTCCTTGTTGCCGGCGGCCTCGTCTGTACCGGTCGCATGATAAACGGTGCCGGGAAAGGGTCTCCTGCCCGGCCTGTCTGGGTTATCGGCAATTAATGAAAAAACTTGAGTTAAAAGGCACAACGGCCATGATTTCTCACGGCCGTTGCGGTTAAAACAGGGAACCCAGATCGTGGGTGTAGGCTTTCACCGCCTGCGCACCCGCCCCCTTGATCTGCTGGATCACACTCACCAGTTTGCTGGCGTAGTTCGGGTCGGTGGCGTAGCCCGCTTTTTGCAGGGCGTGGGCCGCCTGCTCCGGCGTGTCGGCCGCGGCCACGGCGGCGTAACGCGGGTTTTTGCTCAGCAGCCGCACGTAGTCGCTGATCGCCTCAACGTAGGAGCCGTAGACGCGGAAAGTCGCCTTGATCTTCTTCGCCGCGCCGTTCTCATACTCAGTGGTGGTGATGTCGGTGGTCGGGCCATCCCAGTTGCTGCCGGCCTTGACGCCGAACAGGTTGTAGCTCGGCGTACCGTCTTTGGTCGGGATCTCGCGCTGACCCCAGCCGGACTCCAGCGCCGCCTGCGCCATGATCAGCTGGTGCGGAATGCCGCTCTCCTGGCTGGCCATCTGCGCGGGCAGGCTGAGGCGTGACACGAACTCGCCGCTGTCGCCGGAGAGTTTCGGCGCAACCACCACCGGCGTGGCGCTCGGTGCCGGCATTTTCGGCACCGATTTGCGCAGCATCTGTTCCAGCGCCTGCACCGGCAGGGTGTTGAGCACCTCTTTGTCGAGCGCCATCGGCACCGTGCCGGCGGCTTCGCTGGGCGCACCGTTGCTGCCGCCGAGCTGTTTCACCATCATGTCCGCCATGCCCAGCCCTTTTTTCGACATCTCCTGGGCGACCTGCTGGTCATACATTGAGGTGTAGAGTTTGGTCTGGTCATTGCTGAGCAGGCCGCCTTCCGGCAGGGCCGAGCGCATGCTTTTCAGCATCATGGTGACAAACACCCCCTCGAACTGCTGCGCCACCTGTTTCAGGTGCGCTTTCGGGTCTTTGCCGACATCCCGTTTCAGGTCATTCAGCGCCTGCGCGTCATACGCGGCGCCGGAGAGGCTGTTCAGTTCGCTCATCAGATAATTTCCAGATCGGCGCGCAGGCAACCGGCGGTTTTCATCGCCTGCAGAATCGACATCAGGTCGATCGGCGTGGCACCCAGTGCGTTCAGGGTACGCACCACGTTGTTCAGGCTCGGGCTGGACTGCACCTGTTGCAGCGATCCGCCCTGCTGGCGTACCGAGATCTGGGTGTTTGGCGTCACCACGGTCTGGCCGCCGCCCAGCGGGGTATCCGGCTGGCTGACCTGGTTTTGCTGATCCACCACCACAGACAGGTTGCCCTGCGCCACGGCGCAGCTGTCGAGGGTGACATCGCGGTTCATCACTACCGAGCCGGTGCGGGAGTTGATGATCACTTTCGCGTCACGCGGGCCGAGGTTGACGTTGATGTTCTGGATCTGCGCAAGCGATCGCACCTGTGCGCTGCTGCCCTGCGGCACCAGTACCTGAATGGTGCGGCCGTCGAGGGCGGTGGCGCTGCCCGCACCCTGGCGGTTGATGGCGTCGGCCACTGCCTGCGCGGTGGCGAAGTCATCTTCGTTCAGTTGCAGGTTCAGGGTGCCGCCGCTGCCGAAGGTGGTCGGCAGTTCACGCTCAATGGTCGCGCCGTTGGTGATGCGGCCACCGGCCAGCTGGTTCACCTGCACGCTGCTGCCGCCCGCCGAGGCACCGGCGCCGCCTACCAGCACGTTACCCTGCGCCAGCGCGTACACCTGGTTGTCCACGCCTTTGAGCGGGGTCATCAGCAGGGTGCCGCCGCGCAGGCTTTTGGCGTTACCCAGCGAGGAGACCACCACATCAATGCCCTGCCCGGCGCGGGAGAACGGCGGCAGCTTGGCGGTAACCATCACCGCGGCCACGTTTTTCAGCTGCATATTGGTGCCGGCCGGTACCGTGATGCCCAGTTGCGAAAGCATGTTGTTCAAACTTTGGGTGGTAAACGGCGTCTGCATGGTCTGGTCGCCGGAGCCGTCCAGCCCCACTACCAGCCCGTAACCGATCAGGGCGTTGTCGCGCACACCCTGCACGGTCGTCAGGTCGCGGATCCGTTCCGCGTTGGCCGGGCCGGCACACAGCATGGCCGCAGCCAACAGTAAACCCATCACTCGTTGTTTTCGCATCTGAAACCTCATTTGCCCGCCAGGGCGCTCTCTTTTACCCCTGCGGGGCGTAAACCTGCTTTTGCCCCGAAGGGCGTAACATCTGCATCTGCCCCGGGGGGCCGGCCGGTCGCCTTAAAGCGGTGACAGGTTAAGGAAGAACCGCTGCATCCAGCCCATGTTCTGTGCTTCGTTGATATAGCCGTTGCCCACGTATTCGATGCGGGCGTCCGCCACCTGGGTGGAGACCACGGCGTTCTGGCCGCTGATGGTGCGTGGGTTAACCACGCCCGAGAAGCGGATGAACTCCGTGCCCTGGTTGATGGCGATCTGTTTCTCACCCACCACGTGCAGGTTGCCGTTCACCAGCACCTGATCCACGGTAACGGTGAGCGTGCCGCTGAAGGTGTTGTTGGCATTCGCCCCCCCCTTGCCGCTGAAGGTGTTGTCGCCGGAGGTGTCCACCGCCGCACGGGCATTACCGAACAACCCTTCCAGGTAGCGCGGCACCGTGTCGAACCCGAAGGAAGTGGAGGCGCTGCGGCTGGCATTGGCGGAGGAGCTTTTGCTGGCGCTGACGTTCTCCTGCAACACAATGGTCAGGGTGTCGCCGACGTTGCGCGGCCGGCGATCCTCGAACAGCGGCTGGTAGCCGTAGTTCATCGGCTGCACCGCCTGGAAGATGGAGCCGTTCGGCGCAGGCGCGCTGACCGGCGCCGGGGATGCCGTGGTCGCGCCCTGGACCAGATTGTCGTGCGGGATATAAGCACAGCCGGTCAGGGCCAGCGCCAGCAGTGCCGGCAACACGGCGGCCGGCGGATGTTTCAGTTTCACCACGGTATCGAACCTTCGTTTGAGTGAGTGTCAGTCTGCCGGGCCTGCGCCCGGCGCCCTGTCAGAGCTGCGTCAGTTTCTGCAGCATCTGGTCAGAGGTGGAGACCGCCTTGCTGTTGATTTCATAAGCGCGCTGGGTCTGGATCATGTTCACCAGCTCCTCGGCCACGTTGACGTTGGAGGTCTCGACATAGCCCTGATAGAGCAGGCCCGCGCCGTTCAGGCCGGGGGTGCTCTCGGTGGGTGCGCCGGAACTCTGCGTCTCCTGGTAGAGGTTTTCCCCCACGCTTTCCAGGCCGCTGTCGTTAATAAAGGTGCTCAGGGTCAGCTGGCCGACCTGCTGGGCGGCGGTCTGCCCCTGCTGGGTCACGCTGACGATGCCGTCACGGCCGACGGTGATCGACAGGGCGTTGGCCGGGATGGTGATCGCCGGTTGCACCTGGAAACCGCTGGCGGTCACCAGCTGGCCGTTCTGGTCAACCTGGAACGAGCCGTCACGGGTATAGGCCAGGGTGCCGTCCGGCATCTGTACCTGGAAGAAGCCCTGCCCTTTGATGGCGATGTCTTTGCTGTTGTCGGTCTGCGACAGGTTGCCCTGGCTGTGCAGGCGCTCGGTCGCCACCGGGCGCACACCGGTACCAATCTGCAAACCGGACGGCAGCGTGGTCTGGTCGGAAGAGAGGGCCCCCGGCTGACGCATGGTCTGGTACATCAGATCCTCAAACACCGCACGCTGGCGTTTAAAGCCGTTGGTGCTGACGTTCGCCAGGTTGTTGGCGATCACGTCCATGTTGGTCTGCTGGGCATCAAGCCCGGTTTTGGCAATATAAAGTGAAGAGATCATAAAAAGTCCTTAGTGCCCGGCATCAGCTCAGGGAAAGCAGCGAGTTGGCCTGCTGTTCGTTTTCATTCACGCTGGAGATGACTTTCATCTGCATCTCGAAGCGGCGGGCGTTGGCGATCATGTCTACCATGGTCTCCACCGGTTTCACGTTGCTGCCTTCCAGCACGCCCGGCATCACCCGAACCTGCGGGTCAGCCGCCAGCGCGCCGCCGGCCTGCGGGCCGTTGGCCGCGGTATGGAACAGGCCGTCGTCGCCGCGCTCCAGCTCACCGGCCTGCGCCTTCACCAGCTTCAGCTTGCCGATCTGCGCCGTGGTATTCGGTGCGTCACCGGCATTCAGTACGGTGATGGTGCCGTCGGCCGCGATGGTCACCTGGGCGGCAGGCGGGATTTCAATCGGGCCGCCGTCGCCCATCACCGGCAACCCACCGGCGGTCAGCTGGCTGTTGGCGTTGATCTGCAGGTCACCGTTGCGGGTATACGCCTCGGAACCGTCCGGCAGACGCACCGCCAGGTAACCATCCTGTTGCAGGGCCACATCCAGCGGGCGGCCGGTGGTGGTCAGCGGCCCCTGGGTGTCGTCGGTGCCCGGGGTGGAAGCGGCCACCAGCGTACGGGTTTGCAGGGTGTCGCCGTCGAGCGGTACCGCGCGGAACGCGTTGAGCTGCGCCCGGAAACCGGTTGTTGAGGCGTTCGCCATGTTGTTGGCCGTGACCGCCTGCATGTTGAGCGTCTGGCTGGCCGCGCCCATCGCGGTATAGATTGCGTGATCCATCGTCTATCCGTCAGCGCGTTAGCGCAGGTTAACCAGGGTGTTCAGGATCTGGTCCTGAGTTTTAATGGTCTGGGCGTTGGACTGGTAGTTACGCTGTGCCACGATCATGTTGACCAGTTCTTTGCTCAGATCCACGTTGGAGGCTTCCAGTGCGCCGCTGGTCAGCGAGCCGAAGCCGCTGCCGCCGGCCACGCCGGTGATCGCCTGGCCGGAGGACTGGGTCGCCTGCCAGACGTTGTTACCGGCAGATTCCAGGCCTTCGGTGTTGGCGAAGTTACTCATCACGATCTGGCCGAGCAGCTGGGTTTGCTGGTTGGAGTAAACCCCGGTGATGGTGCCGTCATCGTTGATCTGGTAGCCGGTCATGTCGCCTGCGGAGTAGCCGTCCTGAGACAGGGTGCCGATGCTGTCAGTGCCGGTGTTCTGTTGCAGGCTGCCTACCATGCTGAGCTGCACGGTCTGCGCGTCTGCCCCGTTCAGCGCGCCCATTGGCAGCGTGAAGGTAGAGCCGGTGGCCGTGGCGTTGCCGTTGGCATCCACGGTGCTGACCAGCGCGCCGCTGGTGGAGAAGTTCATGGTGCCGAGCTTGTTGGCGGTGGCACCGCTGACGCTGCCGTCCACGGAGTAAGCATCCCAGGTGTTGTTCGCGGTTTTCGCGAAGTAGACGTTCATGTCATGGGAGTTGCCCAGCGTGTCATAGGTGGTGATGGTGTTGACGTAGCTGTAGCTGGTGGCGTCGTTGGCATTGAACGGCGTGGTGGTGACCACGTCATGGCCGGAGTTCAGGTTGGCGACCATGGAACCGGTGCTGGTAGCCTTGGCGGAAAGCATGGTGTTCGGGATGCTCAGCGCCACCGGTTGTGCGCCCTGCGCGATGGTCGGCGGGGTACCGGTTGCCGGGTAGCCGGTCAGGCTCAGGCCCTGCATGTTCACCAGGTTGCGGTTTTCATCCAGCGTGAACTGGCCGTTACGGGAGTAGAACACGCCGCCGCTGCTGTCCGTCAGGCGGAAGAAGCCGTTGCCGCTGATCGCCACGTCCAGCCCACGGTTGGTGGTGGAGGTGGTGCCGTCGGTGAAGTCCTGCGTGACGCTGGCGACTTTTACGCCCATCCCGGTTTTGGAACCGGCGAACATGTCGGCAAAGGAGATCGACGCCGATTTAAAGCCGGAGGTCGCGGAGTTGGCGATGTTGTTGCCGATGACGTCCAGATTGCTTGAGGCGGCGTTAAGGCCGCTGACTGCCTGAGAAAAACTCATTATTTCGCTCCGTAAAGCTGTGCTGTGTGGGGTGCCGCGCCAAAAGCGGCGAAGTTAAGTGATGCGCCGGGTCAGAGGATCTGGCGCACATCGCTCAGTGTCGTGGTGCCGGAAATGCCGAGGTCAAGCACCGCCCCACTGCTGTCATTGGTAATGCCGTTGACCAGCGCATATTTCAGCGGCTGTACCACCATCTGCTCGCCGTTGCTGCTGGCGTTGAAGCTGATGGAGTAGGAGCCGTCCGGTGCGTTGGTGCCGTCTGCCTGCAGGCCGTCCCAGCTATAGCTGTGGACACCTGCCGTCTGTGCGCCGAGATCCAGCGTGCGGACGACTTTGCCGCTGCTGTCTGTCACGGTCGCCGTCACGCTGCCGGCCGCGCGCTCCAGCTCCAGGCCGAACGGCGTGGTGCTGACGGTGCCGTCAGCCGCGGTGCCGGCCAGGATGCTGTTACCGGCGATCATCACACCGTGGCCAATCATGGCGGTGGACTGCACCGACTGGTTGCTGTTGATCTGCCCGGAGATCGACCCCAGCGTGGTGTTCAGCTTCTCAATGCCGCTCACGGTATTGATCTGTGCTAACTGGGTGGTCAGCTCGCTGTTTTCCATCGGGTTGGTCGGGTCCTGGTTTTTCAGCTGGGTCACCAGCAGGGTCAGGAAGTTGTTCTGCAGATCCGCGCTGGTGCTGGCGGAGGTGCTGCTGCTTTTGCTGGTGGTACCGACAACGGTATTGTCGGTGCTGCCGTTAACGGACGATAAAACAGACATGGCGGCTCCTGTTATTGGCCGAGGGTCAGGGTTTTCATCATCAGGGACTTGGTGGTGTTGAGCACCTCCACGTTGGCCTGATAACTGCGTGACGCGGAAATGGTGTTGACCATTTCGTTAACCGGGTCGACATTCGGCATGCGCACATAGCCCTTGTCGTCCGCCAGCGGGTTGCCGGGCTGGTAGACCAGCTTGTCCGGTGCGCTGGAATCCACGACCTGTGCCACACGCACGCCGCCGGTCTCCTGCCCCGGGGCAGCCTGCACCTGGAACACCACCTCTTTGGCGCGGTACGGCTGGCCGTCCGGGCCGGTGACGCTGTCAGCGTTGGCCAGGTTACTGGCGCTGACGTTCATCCGTTGGGACTGGGCGGCCAGCGCGGAGCCGGAAATATCAAAAATACTGAGCATTGACATGCGGGTTATCCTTGTTGCAGCACAGACATCATGCTTTTAATCTGGCCGCCGAGCACGGTCAGGTCGGTCTGGTACTTCAGGCTGTTGTCAGCAAAGTTGGTACGTTCCCGATCCATGTCGACGGTGTTACCATCGAGGGCCGGTTGGTCCGGTACCCGGAACAACAGATCAAGATCGGCCGGTTGGCTTGCCTGCGCTTCAATGTGACGGGCTGACGTCACACTCAGGGCCATGCCGCTGCCGTTCACCCGCCCCTGCTCCATCACTTTATTAAGCTGGCTGGCGAAATCGATATCCCGGGCCTGGTAGCCTGGGGTGTCTGCGTTGGCAATGTTCGCGGCCAGAACTTCCTGGCGTTGGGCGCGTAAATTGAGCGCCTCTTGTTGAAAGCGCAACGCTGCATCCAGTTTGTCGAGCATGCGTCCTCCGCAAATGAGATTTTGGAGCCGACAGCATAGTCGGGGGCGTGGCTACCCTATCGTGGGAATAAGCACACATTCGGCCGCTATTTTTCTGCTTTAACGCAACCAAAACCGCGTAAGATAATTCCGAATTATGCCCGCCCCCCTGTTTTTCCCAGGTGGCGGCGACCTGGTCTGAATGAGGAGATTGCCGTGCGCTTCCCTACCCTGACGCCGCTGCTGGGGCTGTGTGCCCTGCTGTGGCTGCCTGTTACCGGCGCTGCGGCGGCCTCCCTGGATGCGCAGATTGCGGACTTTTTCCAGCGGCAATATGCCCAGAGCGGTATGCAGGTGAAAACGCGGGTGGTGACCCCGGCAGCACAGTGGCCGGCGTGCCCGGCCCCGCAACTGGCGCTGCCGAACAACGGGCGCAGCTGGGGCATGATTTCGCTGTCCGTGCGCTGCGGGGATGCCCGCCGCTTTGTGCAGACGGAGGTGCAGGTGATTGGCCGCTACTGGGTCGCGGCCCGGGCCATCCCACGCGGGGCGGTGCTTTCCGCCACGGATCTGCAACAGAAAGAGGGGCGGCTGGACACCCTGCCGCCGCGCACCCTGCAGGATGATCAGCAGGTGCAGGGGGCGGTGGCGCTGCGCGCCATTAACATCGGCCAGCCGCTGACGCTGAGCATGATCCGCCGCGCCTGGCAGGTGCAGGCCGGCCAGGAGGTGCAGGTGGTGGCGGGCGGTAACGGCTTTAACGTCTCCAGCGCCGGCAAGGCGATGAACAATGCGGCCATTGCGGATAATGTGCGGGTCAGGATGGCGTCCGGCCAGGTGGTCAGCGGGACGGTAGCGGCCGATGGCACAGTACACCTGACGTTGTAGCCGCCGCTTTCGGAAAAAAGCATACTGATAGCCTAAAGTTTTCTCTGACCGGGACGATAATCCTGGTACAGAGAGTTTTTTATGCGGGTGAGAGGACGTCATTCCCGCCAGAATGGGAGATTTATATGAGCATTGATCGTACTCAGCCGCTGTCCGGCATCAGCCAGGTTCAGGCGCGCGACCCTAATGAAAGCGGCGTGCAATCCGCCAAAGCAAAAGCCAGCACCGCGACCGGCGCGGCCGAGGTGAAAGGCACCCAGGTCAGCCTGAGCGGCGCACAAGCCCGCCTTTCCAGCAACAGCGCGCAGGATGTGAACATGCAGCGTGTTGAGCAGCTGAAAGAAGCTATCCGTAACGGTGAACTGAAAATGGACACCGGCAAAATTGCCGACGCACTGTTGCAGGACACCCAGGACTACCTGAAGGGGTAAACCATGCACGACCTGCCCAAGACGCTGAACAGCCTGCTCGAAACCTTGCAGGCACTGCAACCGGTGATGGAGGCCGAACAGGCCCAGCTCTGCGCCGGCCAGGTGAATGGCGTGGCACTGCAACGCCTTACCGAGCAGAAAAGTTCACTGCTGACCACGCTGAGCTACCTCGACAGCTGCCGCAAGCAGCACGAGGCACCGCTGCGCCTGCGCGCGCCTTACCGCAATGTGCCGGCGCTGTTTGCGCTGTGGCAGCGGATTATGGCCTGCACTGACGCGCTGAACCAGCGTAACCAGCACAACGGTATGTTGCTGGAGCAGCAGGTGGCACGCAATCACCAGGCGATGTCGGTGCTGCGCGCCAACCACGGCCAGACGTTGTACGGGCCGAATGGCCAGTCACACAGCCGCGGCGTGAGTATGCGGAAGATTTCTATTTAGCGTTTGTTGGGCGGGGCGGGTGCAGCCCTGTAGGAAGAAGGGCCTGCCATTTTTGAAATGGCGGGCTTTTTGTGTTTGGGGTTTTGGTTTAGTTTGTTTTTTGTGTGCGGTGGAAGGTTTCGGTTGCTCATGTGTATTTGTCTACCCGGGTTTCCGAGCCTCAACCGAGCAGGGCGCGCCAGTGCGCTCGCCCTGCACCCGCGCACTTTCGGTGGTTTGGCTGAATCATTGGCCGCTCTCGCGGCTTCCCTCATTTCGCCTCCGGGCTAATCGGGCCGCCGCAGACACGCTCCCGGCGTGGCTGCGACTCTCGCGGACGTCCTGTCCGCTCGCCCGGCCCTGCGTCTCCATTCGGCAATGATTTTTACGCCCCCACCACCTCTGCAAGTTATTGAGTATGTAAAGAAATAGTAGATGGGGATTTTTTAGATGGTTAGTGTACTCACCCGGATCTGCGGCTCCGTTCGGCAATGGTTTTTACGCCCCACCACTTCTGCAAATCCTTAGCTAGGTCAGGAAATAGTAGGGGCGATTCTTTTGAGCGTAGGCTAGTTCGTGGTGACCTGGCTGAACATCACACTGACGGCGTGGTCATGCTCAAACCGATAGGAGACGCTGTTTAGCGTGGTGAACTGCCCCGCCTCGCGGCTGTGGAAAATTGTGGCGCAGCTTGAGCCGGGCTTTATGGCTGTCTGGAAATGATGATTAATGGCGGTGAGATCCGCGCCGGGTGCGGGGAGAGTCACGCCGGTGATATGCAGCGGTTTGACCGGCTGCCCGCAAAGGTTGTGGTTAGCGAGTGGTGTGATCCCCAGCGATGAGACCCGGCCATGTTGCATGGGTAAATAAGAGATAAACCAATAGGCCCGGTTCTCGTGTTTATCCTGATAACAGACCCAGCGACTCTCGCCGTTATCCTGAAGGGTGCCGCCAAACAGGCGCTGAATATCGTCAAGCGTCGTCTCTTCAAATTCCACCCGGCTACCGCCTGCGGTAAAGACGCCGGGCACCGGCTCCCCGGTCTCCAGCTGACCATTTTCCCCCGCACACTCCGCTTCAAACCAGGCGTTAGCGCCGGTTAACATTGCCCCTTGCGTAAAACTGCACCATAACGCAGCCAATCCAACAAATTTGAGTCTCTGTTTCATTATCTGTCTCCATTCCCGATCACCTCTGCCCCAGTTATCTTTGCGCACAACAAGATAGCATCGATATCTCCTTGCTGCGCCCCTCCAACATTACGGGCACTTTCGCCAGCTATTTTGAAAGCAAAATGTCCGGCTGCAAAAGGTTATCCACACAAAAATAAAGGCCATATCACAAATGACAATGTTTGCCCGTCAGCAGATAAAACAGGACGCCAGAGACGCAAATCATTGCCGAGTGGAGACGAAGGGCCGGGCGAGCACACCGATCACCTAAAAATCACCCCCTACTCTTTCCTTACATACTCAAGAACTTGCAGTTTGGTGGGGGCGTAAAAATCATTGGCGAATGGAGACGAAGGGCCGGGTGAGCGGGCAGGGATGCTTAAGCATTCCTCCCCTACTCTTTCCTTACATAGCTAAGGATTTGCAGAAGCGGTGGGGGCATTAAATTATTGCCGACGAGGACGCAGGGCCGGGTGAGCGGGCAGGACGCCCGCGAGAGGGACAGCCACGCTGGGAGCGTGTCTGTCCCGGCCCGATAAGCCCGGAGGACGCTGGAGGGAACCCGCTACGCGGGCAATAATTCTGCCGAAGCACCCAGGGCGCGGGGATGCAAGGGGCGAGCGCCTACGCGCCCCTTGCGCGGTGGCGGCAGCGGGGTTGCAGAAAAAAGCCGGGCGTATGCCAACGCAACATACCTCGATCAAAAAGAAACCGCCCGTTACTCCATTCATCGTCGTACCGCGTACTCTATTTCACGGGTGCAGGGCGAGCGCACTGGCGCGCCCTGCTCGGTTGAGGCTTAGGTGCTCAAGTAGACAATTACACATAAACAACCGAAATATGCCACCGCCCATAAACAACCGAAACCTTCCACCACCTTAAAAAAGAAAAAGGGCGCTTCCGCGCCCCCCTCTCACCGATAGTTAACCCGTATCTCCTGCCCCACCACCCGCAATGGCGGGTTCAACACCCCCTTGCCCGCGACGCTGAAAATCATCCGCAGCGGCTGGTTGGCGACTTCGCCGCCCAGCCCATGGGTGGTGCCGCTCTGGCCGTTTATCTCCGTGCAGCGTTGCAGCGTGCAGAGCTGCACCCGCAGGCCGTCCGGGGTCGGGCCGAGCAGGCGGTAACGCCAGTTCACGGTGGCGATCAGCGCCTGCCCCACCGGCGCGCTGGGCGGGGGGGAAAGCGCCGGGGTGCTGAGCGCCTGGTTGCGCAGCGGCAGCGTAATCCCCCGGCTGTCGGCACTCCAGGTGCCGGAAGCAAACCCGCCGGCCGGTAACAGCATCAGCAAGGTGGTCATCAACAGGGCGCGCATTACTGGCCCCCGATGGTCGCAGTCATGCGGATCTGGCGGTTATCGCTCAGCTCCAGATTAGAGAGCACCACCATGTTCGGCAGCGTGCGGCGCAGGAAGCGCGCCAGCAGCGGACGCAGTGCGGCGTTCACCAGCAGCACCGGCGGTGCGCCCAGCATCTCCTGGCGGTGCAATGCCTGCCGTGCCTGGTCCAGCAGACGATCTGCCAGGCCCGGCTCCAGCCCGCCGCCGCCCTGCAACGCCTGCAACAGCAGCCGCTCAAGCGGGGTGTCCAGCCCGATAATCTGAATCTCACCCGACCCCGGATACCATTGCTGGGTAATCGCGCGGCCCAGTGCCACACGCACCACGGTGGTCAGCTCTTGTGCATCCGGCTGTGACGGCGCATGTTCCGCCAGCGTCTCCAGAATGGTGCGCATGTCACGGATTGACACGCGCTCCGCCAGCAGGTTCTGCAACACTTTATGCAGCGTGGTAAGGGACACCACGCCTGGGATCAGATCCTCCGTCAGCTTCGGCATATCCTGCGTTACGCGGTCCAGCAACTGTTGCGCTTCCTGGCGGCCAAACAGCTCATTGGCGTACTGGCTGATAATATGGTTCAGGTGGGTCGCCACCACGGTACTCGCCTCCACCACGGTAAAGCCCTGAATCTGTGCCTGCTCACGCAGTGCCGGTTCAATCCACACCGCCGCCAGCCCAAAGGCCGGGTCTTGCGTCACGTCGCCCGGCAGGCTGCCGGCCGCATTGCCGGGGTTAATCGCCAGCCAACGGCCCGGATGCGCCTCGCCGCGCCCCACTTCCACCCCTTTCATCAGGATGCGGTAGCTGGCCGGGGCCAGTTCGAGGTTGTCGCGGATATGTACCACCGGCGGCAGGTAGCCCATCTCCTGGGCGAATTTTTTACGGATGCTGCGGATACGCCCCAGCAACTCGCCATCCTGCTGGAAATCCACCATCGGGATCAGGCGGTAACCCACTTCCATGCCCAGCGGGTCTTCCAGCTGAACATCAGACCAGCTTGCTTCCACGGTCTGCGGGCTTTCCGGCATCGCGGCAGCCGCTGCACTGTTGGCCGCTGCGGCCGCTTTCTGCGGCTGGCCGCGTCGCCACCAGGCCAGCCCCAACAGGGCGGCGGTGAACAGCAGGAACACCAGGTTCGGCATCCCCGGCACCAGGCCGAGCAGGCCGAGTACCCCGGCGCTCAGCACCATGACCCGGGTGTTGGAGAACAGTTGGGTCACCATCTGCTCGCCGACATCCTGATCGGTGCCGACGCGGGTCACAATCACACCCGCTGCGGTGGAGATCACCAGCGCCGGGATCTGGGCGACCAGCCCATCACCGATGGTCAGCAGGGTGTAGGTCTCGGCCGCATGGCCCAGCTCCATGCCGTGCTGCACCACACCCACCAGCAACCCACCGATGACGTTGATCGCCATGATCATCAGCCCGGCCACCGCATCGCCGCGCACAAACTTACTGGCACCGTCCATCGAACCGTAGAAGTCCGCCTCCTGCGTCACCTCCAGGCGGCGGCGTTTCGCGTCATCTTCGCCAATCACCCCGGCGTTGAGGTCGGCGTCGATGGCCATCTGTTTGCCCGGCATCCCGTCCAGCACGAAGCGAGCGCCCACTTCGGCGATACGCCCCGCCCCTTTCGTGATGACCATGAAGTTAATCACCACCAGGATAATGAACACCACGATACCGATGGCGAAGTTGCCGCCCACCAGGAAGTGGCCGAATGCCTCTACCACCTGCCCGGCCGCGCCTGCGCCGGTGTGGCCGTCCATCAGGATCACACGGGTTGAGGCGACGTTAAGCGACAGGCGCAGCAACGTGGAGAACAGCAGCACCGTCGGGAAGGCGGCGAACTCCAGCGTCCGCTGGGTGAACATCGCCACCAGCAGCACCATAATCGACAACGCGATGTTGAAGGTGAACAACAGATCAAGGATGAACGGCGGCAGCGGCAGCACCATCATCGACAGGATCAGCAGGATCAGAACCGGCCCTGCCAGAGCCTGCCACTGTGAGTCTTTCATGTTTGCGGGCAACCGCAGGATTGAGGCCAGATTAGCCATTCGACGTGCTCTCTTTTGCAAAATCCAGTGCGTCCGGCACCGGCAGATGTTCAGGTTTTTTCGGGATCAGGCCGCCCTGGGTGCGCCAGCGTTTCAGCTGGTAGACCCAGGCCAGCACTTCCGCCACCGCCGCATAGAGCGTGGCGGGGATCTGCTGACCAATTTCGCTGTGACGGTAGAGCGCACGCGCCAGCGGCGGAGCCTCCAGCATCGGGATACGGTGGGTGTTGCCCAGCTCACGGATTTTGAGGGCAATATCACCGGCGCCTTTTGCCAGCACTTTCGGCGCGCTCATCTTGTCGTTGTACTGCAATGCCACCGCGTAGTGCGTCGGGTTGGTGACAATCACATCCGCTTTCGGCACATCGGCCATCATGCGGCGGCGGGCTATCGCCCGCTGCTGCTGACGGATCCGCGCTTTGATCTGCGGGTTACCGTCGTTCTCCTTGAACTCATCACGGATCTCCTGTTTCGTCATGCGCAGTTTTTTGAGGTTGCTCCAGATTTGCCAGAACACGTCAAACCCCACCATCGGCAGCAGCCCGAGCAGCACCAGCATCGCGCAGCCCACCACCATGCCGAGCGCCTCACCCAGTGCGGGCAGCGTCGGCTGGGCCATCAGCCGCAGCATGGCGGGCCAGCTCTGCATCAGGTAGAGCCAGGTGACAAAGCCCACCAGTACCGATTTCAAAATCGCCTTCAGCAGTTCGGCCCCGACCTGGCTGGAGAAGAGCCGCCCCAGCCCGCTAATCGGGTTCAGGCGGCCAAAATTAGGTTTCAGGGATTCGGTGCTGAACAGCAGCCCGCCCAGCAGCATGGGGGCCGCCAGCGCCATCAGCACCAGCCCGCCAAAAATCGGCAACATCGCCCAGAACGCCCCGGTCAGCAGGGTGCCGATCTGGCGCAGGATCTGTTTGTCATCGCTGACCACGCTGTGGTTAAAGTTCAGCCCTGAAGAGAGCATGGCGGCCATTTTATGGGCCATCGGCTCCCCGGCCATCCACAACAGGGCCATCCCGGCACCCAGCATCAGGATGGAGGTCAGTTCCCGCGAGCGCGGGATCTGGCCCTTTTCCCGGGCTTTCTCAAGCCTGTGGGGTGTGGGGTCTTCGGTTTTTTCGAGATCGCTCTCTTCAGCCAAGGCGGCCTTCCTCATCAGGATGACGGCAGAATAATCTGAGGCGTAGCATGACAAATTTCAGTCAGGGTAATGGGGGGAACAAGAGGGAGAAATGGGGGTTATTTGCGTTATGGGGAGGGAGGCGGCCTCTGCGTTATGGAGTGGAGGAAGGATTCACCTCACCCGTTGCCTTTACCCGCTGAGGCAATGATGCCTGATGGGCCTTAGCCCGTCGGTGCTCACTTAAATAAATGCCCTGAAGGCCTCCGCCTCTGTCGCCGCAAGCGTTGAGGCCCGCTGATGCGGCGCGGCGGCAAGGTAGGCAGAAACCAGGTTGAACCCTGCGGTATATCCCAGCCATCGTGGTAAAGCATGGGTGCCGAAAAACCATGCATTGTGATCGTAATCTGTGCGATGCCAGTTTTCACTGAGTTGCCGCAGATGAGGTTGGAGCAGGTCTGAACGGAGGCGCTCCCACGGCTCAGGCTGCCCTCCAAAAAGCTCAAGCGCAAAATGCCCGGCCAGCCCTTCAGACACCATCACCTCGCCCAGGGTAACGCCGTACCCCGGCCCGGCCCACCTTGCCGCATGGTGCAGTTCATGAGCAAACATCCGCTCAAGCGCGCGATCTTCATTTTTACAAAAGGCAGGATGTTCAGGATTAACAGTGATATACACCAGGCCAGGCTCCGGGCAATATCCCAGATGCCCTTTTTCCGGGATGACATAAGCACCCGTTTTTACCACCACATCGACAGAGGGTAGCGGCATCATTTTTTTAGCGAGTTCGTAGGTCTGCGTCAGGCAGGCAGGAAGCCATTCACCGTAAGGTGTCAGTTTCCCGTGCGCATTCAAAAGATGAAGAGTCATTTGCGGCATTGTACTGTGGCCTGAAGCGTTAATAACATAACAACATGTTAACAGATTTGGGTTCTATGGGGCGCCGCATTCCACCCGGTCAGCACAACCCCGCATCCTTAACGTTCCAGGCAGGCATCAGGCCGATTCCCGGATAACCAAATGGCCGGAAAGGGTGATCTGTTGCGGGGGGAGATCCGGGTCGCTGAGTTTGCGCAGGATTAAGGCCGCGGCCTGGCGGCCCGCTTCGTCGCTGGCGGAGGAGACGTAGGTGAAAGAGGGTGAAGTGAGGTTGACGTGCAGCATGTCCTCAAACCCCAGCAGCGCGACTTGTTGGGTCAGGAAGACATCCTTGCCCAGCGTGCGCCCGACCTGATGGATGCCGGCAATCCCGCCAATCACCGCATTCGGGGAGTGGCAGAGCAGCGCCGTGATGCTGTTGCTTTTCTCCAGCATCCGGCGCGTCGCCAGACTCGCCGCCTGCGTGCTCTCAGCACACGCGGGCGCGAACTCCTCCCGGAATACCAGGCCGTACTGCGCCAGTGCGCCCCGGTAACCCAGCAGCCGCTGCTGCCGGATGCGATCCTCCGCCATACCGCCCAGATAGGCGATCTGCCGGTGACCGCGCTCAATCAGGTAACGCGTCGCCAGCCCGGCCGCCTGCCGGTTGTCCCGCATGACCAGATCGCCCGCATCGTCCGGCGCTGACTGCGACACCACCACCCGCGGCAGCGGGCAGCGGCGGATCTGCTCCGGCAACAACGCGGCGGAGGCACCGGCGGCCAGATAAATCACCCCCGCCACCCCCTGCTGCGCAAACGACAACAGGCAGCGGTCCAGCGCCTCCCCCTCATCCTGCGGCTGCCCCAGAAACACCATATACCGCTGCGCCTCCAGCGCCTGCACGATACTCTCCATCACCCGTACGGTAAAACTGTCGCTGAAATCGCGCACAATCAGGCCAATCAGGTTCGAGGTATTGGCGCGCAGGTTTGCCGCCGCCACGTTATGCACATAGCCTAACGCGTCAATCGCCGCCTGTACCCGCGCAATGGTCTCCGGAGAGATCTTCCCTTTCCGGCGTAACACCAGTGACACAGTGGACACCGACACCCCCGCCTCCCTGGCGACATCAACGATGCTGACCCTTTTCACATCCCCTCCCTGAACGCGCGCCATAATTCCCACAGAATAAAGCCTCCGGCGGGGATAACGCAGCGATATTTGCGCTTATTTGCCCAAGGCCGCCGTCATCCGCTGGGCGATGAATTGTGCCCGCGCGCCGAAAATCACCTGGATGCCGCGGTCACCGACAAACACCACACCGCGTGCGCCCAGGCTGTTCAGCCCCTCTTTATCGACCTGCCCGCCCTGCGTCACTTCCAGGCGCAGGCGGGTGATGCAGGCCCCTACCGAGTCGATGTTACCGGCCCCGCCCAGCAGGCCGATAATGTCGTTCGCCAGCTCATCATCCGTTTTATCGGCGGCGTCAGCGGTGACGTCTGCCCGCCCCGGTGTTTTGACGTCAAACCGGCGGATCACGAAGCGGAAGGTAACGTAGTAGATCAGGGCCATCGGCACGCCGATGATAATGGCGTTGAGGAAGTTGGTCTGGTAGCCGTTAAACGACGGCAGAATCCCAAAGGAGATGTAGTCAATCAGCCCGGCAGAGAAGGATTTGGCGATATGCGCATGCAGCAGGTACATGCCCATGTATGCCAGCCCGGCCATGATGGCGTTGAAGACGTAAAGCACCGGCGCGACGAAGATAAAGGTGAACTCCACCGGTTCGGTAATGCCGGTGAGGAAGCAGGTGAGCGCCGCCGAGAAGAGGATGCCGGCAGCAATTTTCTTATTTTTGCTGTGCGCTTCGTGGTACATCGCCAGGCAGGCGGCCGGCAGCGCAAAGAGCATCAGCGGGAATTCGCCCTGCATGAATTTACCGGCGTTCTGGTAGCTGTCGCTGCTGAAGGATTTGACGCCCTCTTCCAGCATTTTGAACCAGATGGTCTGGTCACCGTGGATCACCTGCCCGGCCTGGGTGGTGTAGCTGCCGAACGAGTACCAGAAGGAGGGGTACCAGATGTGGTGCAGCCCGAGGGGGATCAGCGCGCGTTCGACCAGCCCGAAAATGAAAGTAGAGGCCGCCTGATTATTGCCGTTGACCACCACCGAGAGCGCATCGATGCCGGACTGGATGTACTGCCAGATGTAGGGCAGCAGCAGGCCGAGCAGGAAGGAGAGGACGGCGGTAGCGATGGCGACGAAGCGTTTGCCGGAGAAGAAACCGAGGAATTCCGGCAGCTGGATGGTATGGAAGCGGTTGTAGCACCAGGCGGCGAGGATACCGCAGATAAGCCCACCAAAGACGCCCATCTGCAGGGTCGGGATGCCGACCACCATGGCATATTTGCCGCCCTGCGCCGCCATTTCCGGGGTGATGGAGAGCACTGTGCCGATGGTGATGTTGGTGATAAACACCGACACCGCGGCCGAGAGCGCCGCGATGCCCGATTCCGACGCCAGCCCCACCGCCGACCCGATAGCAAACAGCAGCGGCAGGTTATCGAAGATCACCCCGCCGGCATTCATCATCAGCGGCAAGTGGAGCTTATCCCCGAACGCCAGCAACAGCCCGGCAGCGGGCAACAGTGAGATAGGCAGCATCAACGCCCGGCCGATCATTGAAAGCTTAGACAGCGACTTCACGAACCCTGAGAGCAGACTCATCATTATTCCCCCGCAACACACCCAAACCCTGCGCCAACCGCGCGCTGTTATTGTAAGTAGAACGTTCTAGTAAAACGTTCTACTAATGTGAGATAAGCGCTGAGGCAGCGCAACAGAAATCACGCCCACAGCCATAGGGAATTCTGATTGTTTGAACTCCATCAACAATCGCCACTTATGCCCCGGCCTGACCGGCTTCAGCAGCGCGGCCTTCTTCTGATGTTTTAAGAGATACCCAGGCGTTTTGCAGCCTGAGGGCGGTATAAAAACGTTGGCGAATGAAGCCGCAAGGCCGGGTAAGCGCGCAGGACGCCCAAAAACTCTTACCTACTATTTCCTTACAGAGTTAAGGATTTGCAGTCTGGTGGGGGCGTAAAAATCATTGCCGAGTGGAGACGAAGGGCCGGGTAAGCGGGCGGAATACAGAAAGAATCGCCCCTACTCTTTCCTTACATAGCCAAGCATTTGCAGTCTGGTGGGGGCGTAAAAATCATTGCCGAGAGGAGACGAAGGGCCGGGCGAACGGGCAGGGATGCCCGTGAGAGTCGCAGCCACGCCGGGAGCGTGTCTGTGTAGTGGCTTAATAGATTTAGACACGCTCAGAGGTTATAACTGACATAACTAATGAGGTGATTATATGAGCGGCCGGACATTTAC
>NZ_PJZF01000030.1 GCF_002858675.1 Chimaeribacter californicus | reverse complement strand
TCCACCCGATCGCAATGGACGACGGTCTGCGTTTCGCAATCCGTGAAGGCGGCCGTACTGTTGGTGCGGGCGTTGTTGCTAAAGTTATCGCTTAATCGCTGATAATATTTGACGCAACACGTACTGAAAGGGCATCATTCGATGCCCTTTTCTACGCTGTGACGTTAGAACCTATCTCATCAGCGATTTTATGTCATAATCATTGGTGAGATGGGCTCTGAGCTATAGCGTAAATACCGAGTTTGCGCTCATACAGGGCATCGATCGGTTTGGTTTGCCTCGCGATGCGAGGCAAAGTTGTTTGTTCTAAATCATTGTGACAGGTTGGTTTATGAGTGCGAATACCGAAGCTCAAGGAAGCGGGCGCGGCCTGGAAGCTGTCAAATGGCTGGTTGTCGCTGCGCTATTGGTTGTAGCCATTGTCGGTAATTATCTGTACCGCGAATACAACCTCCCGCTACGCGCATTGGCTGTTGTGATCATTATCGCTATTGCTGGTGCCGTCGCGTTAATGACAACCAAAGGCAAAGCCACTGTAGCCTTTGCCCGCGAAGCACGCACTGAAGTGCGTAAGGTAATTTGGCCAACCCGCCAGGAAACACTGCACACCACCTTAATCGTTGCCGCGGTCACTGCCGTGATGTCACTGATTTTGTGGGGACTAGATGGTATTCTGGTCCGCCTGGTATCGTTTATTACTGGCCTGAGGTTCTAAGATGTCTGAAGCTCCAAAAAAACGTTGGTACGTCGTTCAGGCGTTCTCCGGCTTTGAAGGCCGCGTAGCACAATCGCTGCGTGAGCATATCAAATTACATGACATGGAAGAGCTGTTTGGCGAAGTCATGGTCCCAACGGAAGAAGTGGTTGAAATCCGTGGTGGTCAGCGCCGCAAAAGCGAGCGCAAATTCTTCCCTGGTTATGTTCTGGTCCAGATGGTGATGAACGATGCAAGCTGGCACTTAGTGCGCAGCGTACCGCGTGTGATGGGCTTCATCGGTGGTACTTCTGATCGCCCTGCACCAATCAGTGATAAAGAAGTCGACGCTATTATGAACCGCCTGCAACAAGTTGGTGATAAGCCGCGTCCGAAGACTTTGTTCGAACCAGGCGAAATGGTTCGTGTCAACGATGGTCCGTTTGCTGACTTTAATGGTGTGGTAGAAGAAGTCGATTATGAAAAGAGCCGCTTGAAAGTGTCTGTGTCTATTTTTGGCCGTGCAACCCCGGTCGAACTGGATTTCAGTCAAGTCGAAAAAGGCTGATCACTTTTTGCTCTGACATAGCCATTTGATAGTTGTAAGAGGCGTGAAATTGAACTACAATTTCGCGCCTTTTGTTTTTAGACGTTGCCACATTGGCAGCGGCTTAATGTAAAAAGAACGGGGAGCCTGTCACCAGGCGATATAACCCAAATCGAGGATATTTAGATGGCCAAGAAAGTACAAGCCTACGTTAAGCTGCAAGTTGCAGCTGGTATGGCTAACCCGAGCCCACCGGTTGGTCCGGCTCTGGGTCAGCAGGGTGTTAACATCATGGAGTTCTGTAAGGCGTTCAATGCTAAGACTGACAGCATTGAAAAAGGTCTGCCGATCCCGGTTGTTATTACCGTTTACTCTGATCGCTCCTTCACTTTTGTTACCAAAACTCCGCCGGCAGCAGTGCTGCTGAAAAAAGCGGCTGGTATCAAGTCTGGTTCCGGCAAGCCGAACAAAGACAAAGTGGGTACCGTGACCCGTGCTCAGGTACGTGAAATCGCAGAAACCAAAGCTGCGGACATGACTGGTTCTGACGTTGAAGCGATGACTCGCTCCATCGAAGGTACTGCTCGTTCCATGGGCCTGGTAGTGGAGGATTAAGAGATGGCTAAGCTGACCAAGCGCATGCGCGTGATCCGTGACAAAGTTGATGCAACTAAACAGTATGACATCAACGAAGCCGTTGCCCTGCTGAAAGAGCTGGCTACCGCTAAATTCGTAGAAAGCGTTGACGTTGCTGTTAACCTCGGCATCGACGCTCGTAAATCTGACCAAAACGTTCGTGGCGCTACCGTTCTGCCGCACGGCACCGGTCGTTCTGTTCGCGTTGCCGTATTTACCCAGGGCGCAAATGCTGAAGCTGCTAAAGCTGCAGGCGCTGAGCTGGTAGGTATGGAAGATCTGGCTGACCAGATCAAAAAAGGCGAAATGAACTTCGACGTTGTTATTGCTTCCCCGGATGCAATGCGCGTTGTAGGTCAACTGGGTCAGGTTCTGGGCCCGCGCGGCCTGATGCCAAACCCGAAAGTAGGTACCGTAACCCCTAACGTTGCTGAAGCAGTGAAGAACGCTAAAGCGGGTCAGGTTCGTTACCGTAACGACAAAAACGGCATCATCCACACCACTATCGGTAAAGTTGACTTTGACGCTGACAAACTGAAAGAAAACCTGGAAGCCCTGCTGGTTGCGCTGAAAAAAGCTAAACCTTCTCAGGCTAAAGGCGTTTTCATCAAGAAAGTTAGCCTGTCCACTACCATGGGTGCAGGTGTTGCAGTTGACCAAAGCGGCCTGAACGCAGCAGCGAACTAATCGCTTTCTGCTTTTATCGCTTTACGCGAGCGCCGGATTTGTCTAGAATCTAACGCCCGTTGTTTTGCTAATTGCAAAACTCAGAATTTTTCGGTTGGAGCCTGGCCTATCCAGGCCTCCGTCCAAGACCGCAGGTGTGTCGAAAGGCACTTAATTTTCCTGCGTAGACGGTGACAGAGCCTGAAGAAAATTTTTTAATTGTCTTTGCTGGATTCTGCTCACCGTGTTTGAACGTCTGTCACCGATTCTCGGTAGCAGGCGAAGTGAGTTCCGGGGAATTATCCCCGGCCCAATCCAGGAGCAAAAGCTAATGGCATTAAATCTTCAAGACAAACAAGCGATTGTTGCTGAAGTCAACGAAGTAGCCAAAGGCGCGCTGTCTGCGGTTGTCGCGGATTCCCGTGGCGTTACCGTTGACAAAATGACCGAACTGCGTAAAGCAGGTCGTGAAGCTGGCGTGTACATGCGTGTTGTTCGTAACACCCTGATGCGCCGCGTCGTTGAAGGTACTCCGTTCGAGTGCCTGAAAGACACGTTTGTTGGTCCAACCTTGATTGCATTCTCTAACGAACACCCGGGCGCTGCTGCTCGTCTGTTCAAAGAGTTCGCGAAAGCGAATGCAAAATTTGAGGTTAAAGCTGCGGCCTTTGAAGGTGAGCTGATCCCTGCGGCGCAAATCGACCGCTTGGCAACGCTGCCGACTTACGAAGAAGCAATCGCACGCCTGATGGCAACCATGAAAGAAGCCTCTGCAGGCAAACTGGTTCGCACTCTGGCTGCACTGCGCGATCAGAAAGACGCGGCATAATCGCCCGGTTTTTTGTTGCGTTGCTAACGTATAATCTATTTCTGAATTTTAGGAACAATTGTTATGTCTATCACTAAAGAGCAAATTCTGGACGCAGTTGCAGAAATGTCCGTAATGGACGTTGTTGAACTGATCTCCATGATGGAAGAAAAATTCGGCGTTTCCGCTGCTGCTGCTGTAGCTGTTGCTGCTGGCCCGGCTGAAGCTGTTGAAGAAAAAACCGAGTTCGACGTTGTACTGTCTGCTGTTGGCGCTAACAAAGTTGCTGTTATCAAAGCAGTACGTGGCGCAACCGGCCTGGGTCTGAAAGAAGCTAAAGACCTGGTAGAATCTGCTCCGGCAGTTCTGAAAGAAGGCATCAGCAAAGACGACGCTGAAGCTCTGAAAAAATCCCTGGAAGAAGCTGGTGCTTCTGTTGAAGTTAAATAAGTTAACTTCCCAGGTTGCAGCCTGACTTAATAGGCTGATGGCTGGTGACTTTTTGGTCACCAGCCTTTTTGCGCTATAGGGTGTCAGTGAGATTTCACACTGTTTAATCACTGAACAACCCCAATATTTATTTCTATCGACGCCTTAATATACTGCCGTTCCCTGCGACAGACCGCTATCTGTCCCACAGCGCAATGAAATGATTTAAGAGTGATAGAAACAGGTATTGCGGAAAGTCTTTCGCTTTCCGATCGACATAAACGGTGTTGTATGAACTGTCCTTTAGGGCGGACAGAGTGGGTCACTGATCAGCGAGCTGAGGAACCCTATGGTTTACTCCTATACCGAGAAAAAACGCATTCGTAAGGACTTTGGTAAACGTCCACAAGTTTTGGACATACCATATCTCCTTTCTATCCAGCTTGACTCGTTCCAGAAGTTTATCGAGCAAGATCCAGAAGGGCAGTACGGGCTTGAAGCGGCATTCCGTTCTGTTTTTCCCATCCAGAGCTACAGCGGTAATTCAGAGCTGCAATACGTTAGCTACCGTCTTGGTGAGCCGGTATTCGACGTAAAAGAGTGCCAGATCCGCGGTGTTACTTATTCTGCGCCATTGCGTGTGAAACTGCGCCTGGTTATCTATGAGCGCGAGGCACCGGAAGGCACCGTTAAAGACATCAAGGAACAAGAAGTCTACATGGGCGAAATTCCGCTCATGACCGAAAACGGTACCTTTGTTATTAACGGGACTGAGAGGGTTATCGTATCTCAGCTGCACCGTAGTCCTGGCGTCTTCTTTGACAGCGATAAGGGTAAAACCCACTCTTCGGGTAAAGTGCTGTATAACGCACGTATTATCCCTTACCGCGGGTCATGGTTGGACTTTGAGTTCGACCCGAAAGACAACCTCTTTGTACGTATTGACCGTCGTCGTAAATTGCCGGCGACCATTATTCTGCGTGCATTGAGCTACACCACTGAGCAGATTCTTGACCTGTTCTTCGACAAAGTTGTCTTCGAAATTCGTGACAACAAGTTGCAGATGGAGCTGGTTCCTGAGCGCCTGCGTGGTGAAACCGCGTCCTTCGATATCGAAGCTGACGGCAAGCAGTATGTCGAAAAAGGCCGCCGTATCACGGCTCGCCATATCCGCCAGCTGGAAAAAGATGACGTTAAAAGCATCGAAGTTCCGGTTGAATACATCGCGGGTAAAGTGGTCGCTAAAGACTACATCGATGAAAGCACCGGTGAACTGATCTGTGCAGCAAACATGGAACTTTCCATGGACCTGCTGGCTAAATTGAGCCAATCCGGTCACAAGCGCATTGAGACGCTGTTCACCAATGACCTGGATCACGGTGCCTATATCTCCGAGACCCTGCGTGTCGATCCGACCAGCGACCGTCTGAGTGCGCTGGTTGAGATTTACCGCATGATGCGTCCGGGTGAGCCGCCGACACGCGAAGCAGCGGAAACGCTGTTCGAGAACCTGTTCTTCTCCGAAGATCGTTATGATCTCTCCGCCGTTGGCCGGATGAAGTTCAACCGTTCTCTGCTGCGTGATGAGATCGAAGGTTCCGGTATCCTGAGCAAAGACGACATCATTCAGGTGATGAAGAAGCTCATTGGTATCCGTAACGGTAAAGGCGAAGTCGATGATATCGACCACCTGGGCAACCGTCGCATCCGTTCTGTGGGTGAGATGGCGGAAAACCAATTCCGTGTTGGCCTGGTACGTGTTGAGCGTGCGGTGAAAGAGCGCCTGTCTCTGGGCGATCTGGATACCCTGATGCCACAGGACATGATCAACGCCAAACCGATTTCGGCGGCGGTGAAAGAGTTCTTCGGCTCCAGCCAGCTCTCCCAGTTTATGGATCAGAACAACCCGTTGTCTGAGATTACGCACAAGCGTCGTATCTCTGCACTGGGCCCAGGCGGTCTGACCCGTGAACGTGCCGGCTTTGAAGTTCGTGACGTACACCCAACTCACTACGGTCGTGTGTGCCCAATCGAAACACCGGAAGGCCCGAACATCGGTCTGATCAACTCCCTGTCTGTGTACGCGCAGACTAACGAGTACGGTTTCCTGGAAACCCCGTACCGTCGTGTAGTTGATGGCGTTGTGACCGACGAGATTCACTATCTGTCTGCGATTGAAGAAGGCAACTTCGTTATCGCCCAGGCGAACACTAACCTGGATGAAGAAGGCCACTTCGTAGACGATCTGGTTACCTGCCGCAGCAAAGGCGAATCAAGCCTGTTCAGCCGCGACCAGGTTGACTATATGGACGTATCCACCCAGCAGGTTGTTTCTGTTGGTGCATCCCTGATTCCATTCCTGGAACACGATGACGCCAACCGTGCATTGATGGGTGCGAACATGCAACGTCAGGCGGTTCCGACTCTGCGCGCTGATAAGCCGCTGGTAGGTACCGGTATGGAACGTGCAGTTGCGGTCGACTCCGGGGTAACTTCCGTAGCCAAACGTGGCGGTACTGTTCAGTACGTTGATGCATCCCGTATCGTTATCAAAGTTAACGAAGAAGAGATGCATGCCGGCGAAGCAGGGATCGACATTTATAACCTGACCAAGTACACCCGTTCGAACCAGAACACCTGCATCAACCAGATGCCGTGTGTCTCTCTGGGCGAGCCGATCGAGCGCGGCGACGTGCTGGCAGACGGCCCGTCTACTGACCTGGGCGAGCTGGCACTGGGCCAGAACATGCGCGTCGCGTTCATGCCGTGGAACGGCTACAACTTCGAAGACTCCATTTTGGTCTCCGAGCGCGTAGTACAGGAAGATCGCTTCACTACTATCCATATCCAGGAACTGGCGTGTGTCTCCCGTGACACCAAGCTGGGGCCTGAAGAGATCACTGCTGATATCCCGAACGTGGGTGAAGCGGCGCTCTCCAAACTGGATGAGTCCGGTATTGTGTATATCGGTGCGGAAGTGACCGGTGGCGACATTCTGGTGGGCAAGGTAACGCCGAAAGGTGAAACCCAGCTGACGCCTGAAGAGAAACTGCTGCGTGCTATCTTCGGTGAGAAAGCGTCGGACGTGAAAGATTCGTCCCTGCGCGTACCGAACGGCGTTTCCGGTACGGTTATCGATGTACAGGTCTTTACCCGCGATGGCGTGGAAAAAGACAAACGTGCATTGGAAATCGAAGAGATGCAGCTGAAGCAGGCGAAGAAAGACCTGACTGAAGAGCTGCAGATCCTGGAAGCCGGCCTGTTTGCCCGTATTCACAGCGCACTGGTCTCCGGTGGCGTTGAAGCTGACAAACTGAGCAAACTGCCGCGTGACCGTTGGCTGGAGCTGTCGCTGACTGATGAAGCGAAGCAAAACCAACTGGAACAGCTGGCTGAGCAGTACGACGAACTGAAATCTGACTTTGAGAAGAAGCTGGAAGCCAAGCGTCGTAAGATCACCCAGGGTGACGATCTGGCACCGGGCGTGCTGAAGATTGTGAAAGTGTATCTGGCCGTTAAACGTCAGATTCAGCCGGGTGACAAAATGGCAGGCCGCCACGGGAACAAAGGTGTTATCTCCAAGATCAACCCGATCGAAGATATGCCTTACGATGAAAACGGTACGCCGGTTGACATCGTTCTGAACCCGCTGGGCGTTCCGTCCCGTATGAACATCGGTCAGATTCTGGAAACCCACTTGGGTATGGCTGCGAAAGGCATTGGTGAAAAAATCAATGCTATGCTGAAGAAACAGGAAGAAGTTTCCAAGCTGCGCGAATTCATCCAGAAAGCGTACGATTTGGGCGACGATGTTCGTCAGAAGGTTGATCTGAACACCTTCTCTGATGATGAAGTATTGCGCCTGGCAGAGAACCTGAAAAAAGGTATGCCGATCGCGACGCCTGTATTCGATGGTGCAAAAGAGAAAGAAATCAAGGAACTGTTACAGCTGGGTGGCCTGCCGACTTCTGGTCAGATCACACTGTTCGACGGTCGTACCGGTGAGCAATTCGAGCGCCAGGTTACCGTGGGCTACATGTACATGCTGAAACTGAACCACTTGGTTGATGACAAGATGCACGCGCGTTCTACCGGTTCTTACAGCCTGGTTACTCAGCAGCCGCTGGGTGGTAAGGCGCAGTTCGGTGGTCAGCGCTTCGGTGAGATGGAAGTATGGGCACTGGAAGCTTACGGTGCTGCCTACACGCTGCAAGAAATGCTTACTGTCAAGTCGGATGACGTCAATGGCCGTACCAAGATGTATAAGAACATCGTGGATGGCAACCATCAGATGGAGCCAGGCATGCCGGAGTCCTTCAACGTACTGTTGAAAGAGATCCGCTCACTGGGTATCAACATCGAACTGGAAGGCGACTAATCCCCTCTCTCCGTTCGATAGTGCAGTTTGCACTCGTCACAGGGGTGCCTGAATTTCGGTTCAGGCACCTGACAGGTCTAACTCCGACAGGAGCCAATCCGTGAAAGACTTATTGAAGTTTCTGAAAGCGCAAACTAAAACCGAAGAGTTTGATGCGATCAAAATTGCTCTGGCATCGCCGGACATGATCCGTTCCTGGTCTTTTGGTGAAGTTAAAAAGCCGGAAACGATCAACTACCGTACGTTCAAACCTGAGCGTGACGGCCTTTTCTGTGCCCGTATTTTTGGGCCGGTTAAAGATTACGAATGCCTGTGCGGTAAGTACAAGCGTTTAAAACACCGTGGTGTTATCTGTGAGAAGTGTGGCGTTGAAGTTACCCAGACTAAAGTACGCCGTGAGCGTATGGGTCACATCGAGCTGGCTTCTCCGACTGCCCACATCTGGTTCCTGAAATCGCTGCCGTCCCGCATCGGTTTGCTGCTGGATATGCCGCTGCGTGACATCGAGCGCGTGCTGTACTTCGAATCCTACGTGGTGGTTGAAGGCGGCATGACCAACCTTGAGCGCCGTCAGATCCTGACTGAAGAGCAGTATCTGGACGCGCTGGAAGAGTTTGGTGACGAATTCGACGCGAAGATGGGTGCAGAAGCGATTCAGGCCCTGTTGAAAAACATGGATCTGGAAGCCGAATGCGAGCAGCTGCGTGAAGAGCTGAACGAAACTAACTCTGAAACCAAGCGCAAGAAGCTGACCAAGCGTATCAAGCTGCTGGAAGCGTTCGTACAGTCCGGTAACAAACCGGAGTGGATGATCCTGACCGTGCTGCCGGTACTGCCGCCGGATCTGCGTCCGCTGGTTCCATTGGATGGTGGCCGTTTCGCGACGTCTGATCTGAACGACCTTTACCGTCGTGTGATCAACCGTAACAACCGTCTGAAACGCCTGCTGGATCTGGCTGCGCCTGACATCATCGTGCGCAACGAAAAGCGTATGCTGCAGGAAGCGGTAGATGCCCTGCTGGACAACGGCCGTCGCGGTCGCGCCATCACTGGCTCGAACAAGCGTCCGCTGAAGTCCCTGGCAGACATGATCAAAGGTAAGCAAGGTCGTTTCCGTCAGAACCTGCTGGGTAAACGCGTCGACTACTCCGGTCGTTCCGTTATCACCGTAGGTCCGTACCTGCGTCTGCATCAGTGCGGCCTGCCGAAGAAGATGGCGCTGGAACTGTTCAAGCCGTTCATCTATGGCAAGCTGGAACTGCGTGGCCTCGCGACCACCATTAAAGCTGCTAAGAAAATGGTTGAGCGCGAAGAAGCTGTGGTCTGGGACATCCTGGATGAAGTTATCCGTGAGCACCCGGTCCTGCTGAACCGTGCACCGACCCTGCACCGTCTGGGTATCCAGGCGTTTGAGCCGGTACTGATCGAAGGTAAAGCCATCCAGCTGCACCCGCTGGTTTGTGCGGCATACAACGCCGACTTCGATGGTGACCAGATGGCTGTTCACGTACCGCTGACGCTGGAAGCCCAGCTGGAAGCGCGTGCGCTGATGATGTCCACCAACAACATTCTGTCTCCGGCGAACGGCGAGCCAATCATCGTTCCGTCTCAGGACGTTGTACTGGGCCTGTACTACATGACCCGTGACTGTGTTAACGCCAAAGGCGAAGGCATGGTACTGACAGGGCCGAAAGAAGCTGAGCGTATTTACCGCGCCGGCCTGGCATCCCTGCATGCACGCGTCAAAGTGCGTATCACCGAAGATGTGAAGAACATTGAAGGCGAATGGGTTTCCAAGACTTCTATCGTGGACACCACGGTAGGTCGTGCAATCCTGTGGATGATCGTACCTAACGGCCTGCCGTTCTCTATCGTCAACCAGCCGCTGGGCAAGAAAGCGATCTCCAAAATGCTGAACACCTGTTACCGCATTTTGGGCCTGAAGCCGACCGTTATCTTCGCTGACCAGATTATGTACACCGGTTTTGCGTACGCAGCTCGTTCTGGTGCGTCCGTCGGTATCGACGACATGGTGATTCCGGAGAAGAAAGCCGAGATCATCGAAGAAGCCGAAACCGAAGTGGCCGAGATCCAGGAGCAGTTCCAGTCTGGTCTGGTTACCGCAGGCGAGCGCTACAACAAAGTGATCGATATCTGGGCTGCGGCCAACGAACGCGTTGCCAAAGCGATGATGGAAAACCTGTCTGTTGAAGACGTGGTTAACCGTGACGGCGAAGTTGAGCAGCAGGTTTCGTTCAACAGCATCTTTATGATGGCCGACTCCGGTGCGCGTGGTTCTGCAGCACAGATTCGTCAGCTGGCAGGTATGCGTGGTCTGATGGCGAAGCCGGATGGCTCCATCATTGAAACGCCGATCACCGCGAACTTCCGTGAAGGTCTGAACGTACTCCAGTACTTCATTTCCACGCACGGTGCGCGTAAAGGTCTGGCGGATACCGCGCTGAAAACTGCGAACTCCGGTTACTTGACCCGTCGTCTGGTTGACGTGGCGCAGGACCTGGTGGTGACCGAAGACGATTGTGGTACCCACGAAGGTATCATGATGACGCCGGTTATCGAGGGTGGCGATGTTAAAGAGCCGCTGCGTGAGCGTGTACTGGGCCGTGTAACGGCAGAAGACGTGCTGAAGCCGGGTACAGCGGACATTCTGGTTCCGCGTAACACCCTGCTGAACGAGAAGACGTGTGATCTGTTAGAAGAGAACTCCGTCGACGCCGTGAAAGTACGTTCTGTAGTAGGTTGCGAAACCGACTTTGGTGTGTGTGCAAACTGCTACGGTCGCGACCTGGCACGTGGACACATCATCAACAAAGGTGAAGCGGTCGGTGTTATTGCAGCACAGTCCATCGGTGAGCCGGGTACCCAGCTGACCATGCGTACCTTCCACATCGGTGGTGCGGCATCGCGTGCTGCAGCTGAGTCCAGCATTCAGGTTAAGAACAAAGGTAGCCTGAAGCTGAGCAACGCGAAACACGTTACCAACTCTAACGGTAAACTGGTTATCACCTCGCGTAATACCGAGCTGAAACTGATCGACGAATTCGGTCGTACCAAAGAGAGCTATAAAGTGCCTTACGGCTCGGTTATGGCGAAAGGCGACGGTCAGGAAGTTAACGCGGGCGAAACCGTGGCTAACTGGGATCCGCACACCATGCCGGTTATCAGTGAAGTGAGTGGTTTCATCCGCTTTGCTGATATGGTCGACACCCAGACCATTACCCGCCAGACAGATGACCTTACCGGTCTCTCGTCTATCGTGGTACTGGACAGCGCAGAACGTACCGGTAGCGGTAAAGACCTGCGTCCGGCACTGAAAATCGTGACCGCCAATGGCGATGACGTCCTGATCCCAGGCACCGATATGCCTGCTCAGTACTTCCTGCCGGGTAAAGCGATTGTTCAGCTGGAAGACGGTGTACAGATCAACGCAGGTGACACCCTGGCGCGTATTCCGCAGGAATCCGGCGGTACCAAGGACATCACCGGTGGTCTGCCGCGTGTTGCTGACCTGTTCGAAGCACGTCGTCCGAAAGAGCCGGCAATCCTGGCTGAAATCAGCGGGATTATCTCCTTCGGTAAAGAGACAAAAGGCAAGCGTCGCCTGGTGATCACGCCGCTGGACGGCAGCGATCCGTACGAAGAGATGATTCCGAAATGGCGTCAGCTCAACGTGTTTGAAGGTGAACGTGTAGAGCGCGGTGACGTTGTGTCTGACGGCCCGGAATCTCCGCACGACATCCTCCGCCTGCGTGGTGTTCACGCGGTGACCCGTTACATCGTTAACGAAGTGCAGGACGTTTACCGTCTGCAAGGCGTTAAGATTAACGATAAGCACATTGAGGTTATCGTTCGTCAGATGCTGCGTAAAGGCACCATTGCCAGCGCAGGCAGCTCTGAGTTCCTGGAAGGCGAGCAGGCTGAAGTGTCTCGCGTCAAGATTGCCAACCGTCAGCTGGAAGCTGATGGCAAGATCGCAGCAACGTACCATCGTGACCTGCTGGGTATCACCAAGGCATCTCTGGCAACTGAGTCCTTCATCTCTGCGGCATCGTTCCAGGAAACGACGCGTGTTCTTACGGAAGCGGCGGTTGCCGGTAAACGTGATGAACTGCGCGGCCTGAAAGAAAACGTCATCGTGGGCCGTCTGATCCCAGCCGGTACCGGTTACGCTTACCATCAGGATCGTATGCGTCGTCGCGCACAGAATGAAGAGCCAGTGGTTCCTCAGGTGAGCGCGGAAGAAGCCACAGCCAACCTGGCTGAGCTGCTGAACGCGGGTCTGGGCGGCAACGACGATTAATCGTTGCCCCTGTGACAGCCAAGCACGTTAAAAACCGTCCCTCCGGGGGCGGTTTTTTTTTGCCGGCGAAAAAGGGAAAGGAATGCTTACAGGCCGGAAAGGGAGGCCGGGCAGTGACACGACTGCTCACCAAAAGAAACGGCGACCGGTCACTAAGACACAGCCGCCGTGATGAGAAGCAAAGCGTCATGGTGTCAATCGCTTTGGTCATCCGTCACCGGAAGACACCGCCACTTTACCGCCTCAGGTAATCCAGACCAGTGCGCTTTCTCCACCCTGGAAACGCGCTCGTAAAGAGAATATGGTTTGCAGTAATTCCCTCTGGCTTATTGCGGCACTCTTCCCAGATAGCCATCCCAGTCTTTCCACACCGGTTGTAAGCCGGCGCGGGCGATAGCTTCCGCTACACGAGCAGGCGAGCGATCATCATGCGGCGCAAACTGCTCCAGTTCAGGGTGGTCATCGGCATAGCCGCCGGGCTGCGTTTTTGAACCGGCGCTGACGTTGGTAATCGCCAGCGGGATCAGGTTGTCGCGGAAATAGGGCGATTCACGGGTAGAGAGGGTCAGCTCCGTGTCCGGCGCCAGCAGGCGAAACGCGCAAATCAACTGCACCAGCTGGGGTTCGCTCATAAGTGATGCCGGCTCAATGCCGCCGGTGCAAGGGCGCAGGCGAGGAAACGCGATCGAATACCGGCTCTGCCAGTAATGTTGCTGAAGGTAGAGCAGATGCTCCGCCACCATATAACAATCGGTACGCCAGCTTTCAGACAAACCAATCAGCGCGCCCAACCCTATCTTATCTATCCTGGCGCGGCCCAGGCGATCGGGCGTATCCAGTCGCCAGAAGAAATCCTGCTTCTGGCCGCGCAGGTGATGCTGCTGATAAGTCTCCGCGTGATAGGTCTCCTGATAAACCAGCACACCATCCAGCCCAAGCGTTTTCAGTTCGGCATACTCCGCCTGCGAGAGCGGCTGAACCTCAATCATCAGTGAACTGAACTGACGGCGGATAGCGCCAAAGTGTTGGCGGAAGTAGTCCATACCTACTTTGGTTTTGTGCTCGCCGGTGACCAGCAGTAAATGTTCAAAACCCAGTGCCTTGATGGCCGCGCATTCCCGCGCGATCTCCCCTGCATCCAGCGTTTTACGCTTAATCCGGTTACTCATGGAGAAACCGCAATAGGTGCATTCGTTGGCACAGAGGTTAGAGAGGTAGAGCGGCACATAAAAGCTGACGGTGTTACCGAAGCGCTGGCGCGTCAGGCGCTGCGCCCGTTGCGCCAGTGGTTCAAGGTAAGCCAGCCCGGCCGGGGAAATCAGCGCCATAAAATCGTCGCGCGTGACTTTTTCCGCCGCCAGTGCCCGCTCAACATCCTGCGCGGTTTTGCTGTGAATGCGCCGGGTCAGATCCTCCCAGTTAAGGTGCTGCCAATAATCACTGAAGTTTTTCATAGTAGCCGCTCTCCATTGCCGTAGCTGAGGAAGGCCGTCAGCGGGCTGGAGGCAGAGGCCTGAGGCAGCATCGGTGCGCTGCCGCTGTGCCGCGCCAGTTGCCCGGCTTCAACCGCCAACCGGAACGCTTTCGCCATCATAACCGGATCGCGCGCCACGGCGATGGCGGTATTCACCAGCACTGCATCCGCACCGAGTTCCATCGCCTGCGCAGCATGGCTCGGCACACCAATACCGGCATCCACGATAACCGGCACCTGTGCCTGTTCGATGATGATTTCAAGGAAATCACGGGTTTTCAGCCCCTGATTGGAGCCAATCGGGGAACCGAGCGGCATCACCGCCGCGCAGCCTGCTTCCTCCAGTCGTTTGCACAGCACTGGATCGGCCCCGCAATAGGGCAAGACCACAAACCCCTGTTTCACCAGTTTTTCTGCGGCTTTCAGCGTTTCCACGGCATCGGGCAACAGGTATTTTACGTCCGGGTGGATCTCCAGTTTAACCCAATGGGTGCCCAGCGCTTCCCGCGCCAGCTGAGCCGCAAAGATCGCCTCTTCTGCAGTTTTTGCACCGGAGGTATTCGGCAGCAACCGCACGCCCAGTTCACGGAGCGGGGCCAGAATAGCGTCGTTGCCCCCGTGTAAATCTACGCGTTTCATCGCCATCGTCACCAGTTGGGAACCGGAGGCCGCCAGTGCAGCCTGCATCACGGCGGCGCTGGCAAATTTACCGGTGCCGGTAAACAGGGAAGATTCAAAAGTTACATCCGAAATGGTCAGCATCTCAGCCTCCGGCAATCGCCTGAAACAGCAGGATGGCATCCCCATCCTGCACCTGATGAGTCTCCCACTGAGCGCGTGGGATGATGGTCTGGTTAACCGCCAGTGCGGTACCCGGCTGTAAGCGATCGAGCTGGTGGAGCAGGGCGCTCAGGGTCATCGCCGGGGTGAAAGGCAACGTCTGGTCGTTAACGCTGATCGCCATGCCGGCCTCCACACGTCGCACAACCGGCATCGGCGGTGAGTTGCAAGGTTGCCCAGCTCTGCTGTTTGCCATCAAACAGGCGCAGTTTTCCCGCCAGGGCGCTGGGCATGCCGGCCAGCATTTTGATCGCTTCCAGCGCCTGAAGGGTACCGATGACCCCTACCACCGGCCCGAGCACGCCCGCGGTGCGGCAGTTACGCTGTGGAAGGGTCTGATCGGGGTAGAGGCAGGCATAACAGCCATGACGGAAGGGCGGCGTCAGTACCAACAGTTGACCGCTGAAACCCACGGCGCTGCCGCTGATCAGTGGTTTCTCCAGTTGGATGCAGGCCTGGTTAACCGCGTGGCGGGTGGCCATGTTGTCACTGCAATCGAGAACCAGATCCGCCTCATGCACCGCCTCGAGCAGGGCCTGATCCTGCATACGCAGCGGCAGCGCCACCGGTTCGATTAACGGGTTAAGATCCTGGATCTGGCATTTCGCCAGTTGTGCTTTGCTCTTGTGGAGATCGTGGGTACGGTAGAGGATCTGCCGCTGGAGGTTAGTGATCTCCAGCCGATCATCATCGGCCAGCAGGATCTTGCCGACCCCGGCCGCCGCCAGGTAGAGCGCCGCCGGCGATCCCAGCCCGCCAAGGCCGACAATCAGCACCGTCGCGGCCTGCAGTTTCTCCTGCCCCGCCGGGCCAACCTCCTCCAGCAATAATTGGCGGCTGTAACGCAGAAACGCGTCATCGCTGAGCATGATCGGCCTCCTCACACACAGCCATCAGCGCCGCGGTCGCGGCGCGCCAGTCATCGGCTTGCGTAATGGCGCTCACGACCGCAATGCTGCCCGCGCCGGTTGCCAATACCGCAGGGGCACGTTCCAGCGAGATGCCGCCGATTGCCACGGTAGGGTATTCATCGTTCAGGTAGCGGATATGCCGTGCCAGATCCACCAGCCCCTGCGGCGCGGAGGGCATCTGTTTGGTCTGGGTCGGGAAAATATGACCCAGCGCGATGTAAGAGGGGCGGACAGCGACTGCCCGTGCCAGCTCCTGATCATCATGGGTAGAAACACCCAACCGCAGCCCGGCGCGATGAATGGACACCAGATCGGCGGTATCCAGATCCTCCTGGCCCAGATGCACGCCGTAGGCCCGGTGTTTAATCGCAAGTTGCCAGTAATCATTGATAAATAACCGGGCCTGATGCGCATGGCCGAGGGCAATCGCTTCAATGATGGCGGGTTCTGCCTGCTCATCTGGCAGATCCTTAATACGCAGTTGCAACGTTTGTACCCCGGCTTCCAGCAGGCGCGCAATCCAAGCCACGCTGTCAACCACCGGGTAAAGTCCCAGCCGGTGCGGCACCGGCGGGAACGGGGAGGGCAGCTTACTCATAGCCTGCCTCCGGTTGCAACGCAGCGGCCGGATGATAGAGCTCACTGCCGCGTGCGCGGAATTCCGTGGACATCTGCGCCATGCCGGCATCACGCGCCTCGGCCGGATGGGCCGCCGCGTAATCACGCACTTCCTGCGAAATTTTCATCGAGCAGAATTTCGGCCCGCACATGGAACAGAAATGGGCGACCTTGCCGGACTCCTGCGGCAGGGTTTCATCGTGATAGGCGCGGGCCGTTTCCGGATCGAGCGCCAGATTAAACTGATCTTCCCAACGGAATTCAAAGCGGGCTTTGGACATGGCATTGTCACGGATTTGTGCACCGGGATGGCCTTTGGCCAGATCGGCGGCATGGGCAGCGATTTTGTAAGTGATCAGCCCCTGCTTCACATCCTCTTTATTCGGCAGGCCAAGATGCTCTTTTGGCGTGACGTAACAGAGCATGGCGCAACCAAACCAGCCGATCATGGCCGCGCCAATGCCGGAAGTGAAGTGATCATAGCCGGGGGCGATGTCCGTGGTCAGCGGGCCAAGGGTATAAAACGGCGCTTCGTGGCAATGTTCCAACTCTTCGGTCATATTACGGCGGATCATGTGCATCGGCACATGCCCGGGGCCTTCAATCATCACCTGCACATCATATTCCCAGGCGATTTTAGTCAGCTCGCCCAGGGTGTGCAGCTCGGCAAACTGCGCTTCGTCATTGGCATCCTGAATGGAGCCGGGGCGTAGGCCGTCACCCAGTGACAGGGCGACGTCATAGGCGGCGCAGATTTCACAAATCTCGCGGAAGTGCTGGTAGAGGAAATTTTCCTGATGATGCGACAGGCACCACTTCGCCATGATCGATCCGCCGCGTGACACAATGCCCGTGAGGCGTTTGGCGGTCATCGGCACATAACGCAGCAGTACCCCGGCGTGGATGGTGAAGTAGTCCACCCCCTGTTCCGCCTGCTCCAGCAGGGTGTCGCGGAACATCGCCCACGTCAGGTTTTCGGCGATGCCGTTAACTTTTTCCAGCGCCTGATAGATCGGTACGGTACCGATCGGTACCGGGCTGTTACGCAGAATCCATTCACGCGTCTCATGAATATAACGGCCGGTGGAGAGATCCATCACCGTATCTGCGCCCCAGCGGGTGGCCCATACCAGTTTTTCCACTTCTTCTTCAATGGACGAGGTGACGGCAGAGTTGCCGATGTTGGCGTTTACCTTGACCAGGAAATTACGGCCGATGATCATCGGTTCCGATTCGGGGTGGTTAATATTGGCCGGGATGATGGCCCGCCCGGCGGCGACTTCCTGACGCACAAACTCCGGTGTGATGTCTGGCGGCAGCAGTGCACCAAAGCTCTGGCCAGGGTGCTGGTGGCGCAACACGTCACTGCGGACGCGTTCACGGCCCATATTTTCCCGCAGGGCGATAAACTCCATTTCCGGGGTAATCATGCCCTGGCGGGCGTAATGCAGTTGGGTCACCCGGCGGCCCGCTTTGGCCCGTTTCGGCTGGGGCAGATGGTCAAAGCGCAGGTGATCCAGCCCCTCATCCGCCAGCCGTTGCTGGGTAAAGCCGGAGCTGACATGGGGCAGCGCCTCGGTGTCATTGCGCTCCTCAATCCAGCCGGCGCGGTGTTTGGGCAACCCGGTACGCACATCCAGCGTGGCGGCTGAATCACCGTAGGGCCCGGCGGTGTCATACACCGGCACCGCTTCATTCGGTTCGAAACGTGCCGTTTCTTGCCGGCTGCCGACCTGTGTCGGGCTGAGTTGGATCTCGCGCATCGGTACCCGGATGTCAGGCCGGGAGCCTTCCAGATAGATCCGCTGTGAATTGGGAAACGTGACGCCCTGCAGGGTGTCGATGAAATCCTGCGCATCAGCACGTTGTTGCTGGCGGCGGGAAACGGGGATGTGGCGAGTAGACATAGCAAATTCCTTCCAATTGAGTATGGGAACGTTGCTTGTCTGGAGCGATTTCGGCGGGAGTAACAGAATAGGGCCGGGCGCGGCACGACCATAAGGCGCGCAGGCCAGGCACTGGATTACTCTTGTTCCCTTCGCGGGTACTAACCCGATCAGGTTCCGCGGATCCCGAATTAACGGTCTCAGCCTGGCATCAAGGTGATGCGCTAGGCACTCCGACAAGAAGCCTCATTGTATGAGGCGATTAAAAAACAGCAACCCCCGGCAGGGGCAACTGTGACTGCTTAAGCAGGGCGGGCCAGCGTTGAATCGTTGGCTACCGGCTGCTGAAGAGGCAATGCGGCGGCGTCAAACGCCAGCGCAATCAGCTGATCTTCCAGTTGGAAACGGGCATCCAGGGCTTCACCCACATCGGAGAGACCCTGATGGAACTCAAAAATGTGGTCATCGTCGATGGCGGTATCGGTATAGCGATCGTGGAACGCCATCACGGTTTCGGTGTTTTGTTGCAACGCCGGGTAAATCTGCGACGTCACCAGCATACGTGGGCTGTCTGACCCTTCAATATCCTGAATGATTTTATCGTACAGTTGGAAATGGCCGGCAGAGAGATAATCCACCAGTTGATGGCAGAAGCTTTTCAGGGCTTCCTCATCCAGCGGCGCATGTTTCTCTTTGTTGGGTTTTAACCCCACCAGGGTGCAATAGGCCACTAATAGCTCTTTACGTGCATGCAGCCATTGATCAATTAACTCATTGCTGCCGCCGACGCGCTGAGTCAGTTTTTCCAGACGGTTTAGCATGGTGAACTCCATGAGCAGGAAAGCGTGTTTAATCGTTACTAATATGTAAAAGTCTCAATTCCAGAGTGTCAGTGTCGTCGAGGTTATGCAACAACAATATGGAAATTCAACTCACAGATAAACACAACGGCTGGTGGATCATCAGCCACGAAGGAAAATTGTGGCTGCCGAAAGGTGAATTACCCTTTGGCGCAGCAGCGGAATTTTCCGTAATTGGCCTGCCGGGGCGGCAGATTGGCGAATGGCAGGGCGCGCCGGTATGGCTGGTGCGGGAACCCCGGCCAGGTGATATGGCCTCGGTACGGCAACTGCTCGACCAGGATCGCGATCTGTTCCAACTGGTCGGCCGCGGCATACAGCTGGCGGAATTCTACCGCTCGCACCGTTTCTGCGGCTATTGCGGCCATGAAATGGAGCACAGCAAGCGGGAATGGGCGGTGATCTGCCCGCATTGCCGCGAACGCTACTACCCGCAGATTGCCCCCTGCATGATTGTCGCGATCCGCCGGGGTGAAGAGATCCTGCTGGCGCAGCATGTCCGCCACCGTAACGGCATCCACACAGTGCTGGCCGGGTTTGTCGAAGTCGGCGAAACCATGGAACAGGCGGTGGCGCGTGAAGTGATGGAGGAGAGCAATCTCTGCGTCAAAAATCTGCGCTATGTCAGCTCTCAGCCGTGGCCGTTCCCTAACTCGCTGATGATGGCCTTTATGGCCGACTATGACAGCGGCGACATCCGCCACGATCCTAAAGAGCTGCTGAGCGCCGGCTGGTATCGCTACGATCAGTTGCCGATGCTGCCGCCGGCCGGCACCATCGCCCGCCGGCTGATTGAAGATACCGTTGCGTTATGCCGCGCAGAAGGCGACAGCAAGCGTCCGCATGATGCAGAATCCGCGTGATACTTATCGGAGTAATACACATCGGCGTCACACATAATCCGCGTGATACAAAATCTGCGTGATAAAATGCCGGCGGATTAATGAGGAGCCTTACATGAAAGAGTTGAAGAACGATCGCTATCTGCGTGCCTTGCTGCGTCAGCCGGTCGACGTTACCCCTGTCTGGATGATGCGTCAGGCCGGGCGGTATTTACCGGAGTACAAGGCAACACGGGCGCAGGCCGGTGATTTTATGTCGCTGTGCAAAAACGCCGAGCTGGCGTGTGAAGTGACATTACAGCCGCTGCGCCGCTTCCCGCTGGATGCCGCGATCCTGTTCTCCGACATCCTGACCATCCCTGATGCGATGGGACTGGGCCTGCATTTTGAAGCCGGTGAAGGCCCGCGCTTTGCCCACCCCGTGACCTGCCGGGCCGATGTTGAAAAGTTGCCGATACCCGATCCAGAGCAGGAATTGGGGTATGTGATGAATGCGGTGCGCACCATCCGCCATAACCTGGAAGGCCAGGTGCCGCTGATTGGGTTCTCCGGCAGCCCGTGGACGCTGGCCACCTATATGGTGGAGGGCGGCAGCAGCAAGGCGTTCACCAAACTTAAAAAGATGATGTACGCCGAGCCGGCAACCCTGCACCTGATGCTGGATAAGCTGGCGGACAGCGTGATTCTTTACCTGAATGCCCAGATCAAAGCCGGGGCGCAATCCGTGATGGTGTTTGACACCTGGGGCGGCGTGCTGACCGGGCGTGACTACCTGACGTTCTCTCTGCACTACATGCATAAGATCGTCGATGGCCTGATCCGTGAAAACGAAGGCCGCCGCGTGCCGGTCACGTTGTTCACTAAAGGCGGCGGGCAGTGGCTGGAAGCGATGGCCGCGACCGGCTGTGACGCGTTGGGCCTGGATTGGACCACCGACATCGCGGACGCCCGACGCCGGGTAGGGGACAAAGTCGCGCTGCAAGGCAATATGGATCCGTCTATGCTTTATGCGCCCCCGGCCCGCATCGAGGAAGAGGTCGAAACCATCCTGGCGGGCTTCGGGCACGGAGAGGGCCATGTGTTCAACCTCGGCCACGGCATCCACCTGGATGTGCCGCCGGAGCATGCCGGTACATTCGTTAACGCGGTGCACGCCTTGTCAGGCAAGTACCACCAATAAGGAGCAGGTTTGATTGATACTCAGGAATTGCGCCAGCAGCAGATAATTAAGGCGGCGGAGGTGATCCGCCATGATGATTATTCGTTTGACCAGCCGGCTTTCATCGCCGGGGCGGACGTGGGGTTTGAGCAGGAAGGGGAAGTGACGCGTGCAGCCATCGCGCTGTTGCGTTACCCCTCGCTGGAGCTGGTGGAGTACCGTATCGCCCGCATCAAAACCACCATGCCCTATATTCCGGGTTTCCTGTCATTCCGTGAGTACCCGGCGCTGCTCGCCGCTTGGGAGCAGTTGCAGCAAAAGCCGGATCTGCTGTTCGTCGACGGCCACGGCATCTCCCACCCGCGCCGGCTGGGCGTTGCCAGCCACTTTGGCCTGCTGGTGGATGTGCCGACCATCGGGGTCGCGAAAAAGCGCCTGTGCGGCAAATTTGAGCCGCTGGGGCCGGAAGTGGGGGCGAAGCAGCCGCTGATGGACAAAGGTGAACAACTCGCCTGGGTATGGCGCAGTAAAATGCGCTGTAACCCGCTGTTCGTCGCTACCGGCCACCGCGTCAGCACCGACAGTGCGCTGATGTGGGTTGAACGCTGTATGCGCGGTTACCGCCTGCCGGAACCAACCCGCTGGGCAGACGCCGTGGCGTCAAATCGCCCGGCTTTTCAGCGCTGGCAGGTCTTGCCGCCCGCTTTAGGAATCGAGGAATAGGGTTCCGGGAAATTTTCGGGTACACTGCCGCGCAGCAACATTAATGAGAACTGAACATGTTACAAAACCCGATCCATTTGCGGCTTGAAAAGCTGGAAAGCTGGCAGCACGTCACGTTTATGGCGAGCCTGTGTGAGCGTATGTACCCCAACTATCAAATGTTCTGCCTGCAGACGGAATTTGGTGATCCGCAGGTCTACCGCCGTATTTTGGATCTGGTTTGGGAAACATTAGTCGTTAAAGACGCAAAGGTTAATTTTGACAGCCAACTGGAGAAGCTGGAAGAAGCTATCCCGTCGGCAGAAGAGTACGATCTTTACGGCGTTTACCCCGCAATCGACGCGTGTATCGCGTTAGGGGAACTTATCCACTCGCGGCTCAGCGGTGAGACTTACTCTCATGCGGTTGCAATTAGCGAAACCTCGATCCGTACCGTTGCCATGCTGGAAATGACGCAGGCCGGTAAAGAGATGACGGATGCCGAGCTGAAAGTATTGCCGGCAGTCGAGGAAGAGTGGGATATCCAATGGGAAATTTTCCGCCTGTTAGCCGATTGTGAAGAGCGCGATTTGGATCTGATCAAGGGGTTACGTTCTGACCTGCGCGAAGCAGCGGTTAGCAACATTGGGATAAATTTAGCGCAATAAGGCAACAAAACGTGATTTAACGCCTGATTTGTCGTGCCTTAAGGCTTCACATCCGCACCCTGTCTGGTCTACATTTGGGGGGCGTAAAAAAAGTGGCTATCGGTGCGTGTATGCAGGAGAGTGCTGTCCATCGGCATATCCGTCGCACTCGATGCTTTGCAAACGATAAACACACTGTAAGGATAACTTATGAATAAGACTCAACTGATTGATGTAATCGCAGACAAGGCTGATCTCTCCAAGGCTCAGGCTAAAGCCGCACTGGAGTCCACCCTGACCGCGATTACTGAGTCTCTGAAAGAGGGTGATGCTGTACAATTGGTTGGCTTCGGGACTTTCAAGGTAAACCATCGTAGCGAGCGCACCGGCCGCAACCCGCAGACAGGCAACGAAATCAAAATCGCTGCTGCAAACGTTCCGGCTTTCGTTTCTGGCAAAGCACTGAAAGACGCAGTTAAGTAATCGTAACCGCGCATCTGTGAAAAGAATAAACAGGGGGGCGATGACGCCCCTTTTGTTTGCCCGCCGCAGCCTGTTTGCCGCTTTACTGGTGACTGGCCTGGCGGGCTGTAGCTTCCACACGGAACCGCCTACCTTCACCGCCAGCGGGTATATTGCCGATCAAGGCATTCACCGGCTCTGGCGTCAGGATGATGCTCAAAACCATCCGCAAACGCTTATTGATGTCTACAGCCCTTATCGCGGCAAAGAGACTGTGATAACGCGCTACGAATATCAGGACAACCACCTCAGCCTGATCCGCGAAAATCACGATGGCCCCGACAGTGAAACCGTGCAGCTGCGTGTTGACCAGGACGGTGATGTCAGCTTTATGCAGCGCGAACGCGCCACCGGCCGCGAGAAACTCTCCGCAGATGATATTGAACGCTATAAGTACCAGGCGCGCGCGGTGCTGGAGTTGAGCGAAACGCTGCGGGCCGGGCAAGTCAACCTGATGCAGGGGCGCTGGAACCAAGGCGTGATCACGAACTGCAACGGGGAGGTCGTTAAACCTCAATTTGGTGCGTATTCACAGGTATGGCTGGCAAAGCGGGCAAGTCAGGCGAACGATCGCCTGGGGCTGGCGTGGCTGAGCGCGCCGGAAGGAACGGAGTTGTTGCTGGTGGCTAATGAAGACTTCTGCCGCTGGGAACCTAAACCGGGCGCGCTGTAATACGCTGCCGGGCAGAATAAAGAAGGGCGCCGCAGCGCCCTGTCAGGTGTACTGTACCGGCTTAATCAGTGTTGCTGACTTTCGCGGTCAATCGCACGGTAACCGATGTCCCGGCGGCAGAAGCTGCCTTCCCATTGAATACCCTCTGCCAGCTGGTATGCCCGGTGTTGTGCTGCCGCCACTGTGGCACCCAGCGCCGTAACGCACAGCACACGCCCGCCGCTGGTCACGACCCGCTCATCCTGTAAACGTGTACCGGCATGGAATACTTTACCGTCTGACACCTCTTCCAGCGGCAGGCCGTGGATGACTTCCCCATTGGCATAGTCGCCCGGATAGCCGCCGGCTGCCAGCACCACACCCAGCGCCGGGCGCTCGTCCCAGTCAGAACTTTTACCGCCCAGATTGCCTTCTGCACCGGCCAGACACAACTCCACCAAATCAGAGCGCAGGCGCAGCATGATGGGCTGGGTTTCCGGGTCGCCAAAGCGGCAGTTGAATTCAATCACCTTTGGCTGGCCATCGGCAGAGATCATCAGGCCGGCATACAGGAAGCCGGTATAGGTATTGCCTTCTGCCGCCATGCCGCGCACGGTTGGCCAGATAACCTGTTCCATGATGCGCTGGTGAATTTCTTCTGACACTACCGGGGCAGGGGAGTATGCCCCCATACCGCCGGTGTTCGGGCCGGTGTCGCCATCGCCGACGCGTTTGTGGTCCTGGCTGGTGGCCATCGGCAGCACATGCTCACCGTCCACCATGACGATAAAGCTGGCTTCTTCGCCGTCCAGGAACTCCTCCACAACAATACGGTGGCCCGCGTTGCCAAACGCATTGCCTGCCAGCATGTCAGTGACTGCCGCTTCTGCTTCTTCCAGAGTCATTGCCACAATGACGCCTTTACCGGCTGCCAGCCCATCCGCTTTGATCACGATGGGTGCCCCTTTGCTGCGCACATAGGCCAGTGCCGGTTCAACCTCGGTGAAGTTATGGTATTCCGCCGTGGGAATCCGATGGCGCGCCAGGAAATCCTTGGTAAAGGCTTTGGACCCTTCCAACTGGGCGGCAGCCTGGGTTGGGCCAAAAATTTTCAGGCCGGCCGCGCGGAAGGCATCCACCACGCCAATCACCAGTGGCGCTTCCGGGCCGACAATCGTCAGACCGATATCATTGGCTTTGGCAAACGCCAACAGGCCGTCAATGTCTGTGGCCGCGATATCCACATTAACCAGTAGGGGTTCCAGTGCAGTTCCGGCGTTGCCCGGCGCGACATAAACGGTATCCGCAAGCGGGGATTGGGATGCTTTCCAGGCCAGCGCATGTTCGCGGCCGCCGTTACCGATAATCAAGATATTCATGTAATAACTCCGGAGCGGCGGGTGCCTCATGCACCCGCAGTAAAAACTAGTGGCGGAAATGGCGCATATCGGTGAACAGCATAGCGATGCCGTGTTCATTGGCAGCTGCAATCACCTCGTCGTCACGGATAGAGCCTCCCGGCTGAATCACGCAGGTCACGCCCACTGCCGCCGCCGCATCAATACCGTCACGGAAGGGGAAGAAGGCGTCAGAGGCCATCACCGATCCTTTAACTTCCAGGCCTTCATCCGCCGCCTTGATGCCGGCAATTTTCGCAGAGTACACGCGGCTCATCTGGCCTGCGCCAATGCCGATGGTCACATTGTCGCGCGCATAAACGATGGCATTGGATTTGACGAATTTGGCGACTTTCCAGCAGAACAGCGCGTCACGCAATTCTTGCTCAGTAGGCTGACGCTGGGAAACCACACGTAAATCGCGGGCAGCCACCATACCCAGATCGCGATCCTGAACCAGCAGGCCGCCATTGACGCGTTTGAAATCCAGCGCGGTGGTGCGGCTTGTCCATTCACCACACTGCAATACGCGGACATTCTGCTTGCTGGCCGTCAGCGCCAGAGCTTCTGCGCTGACAGAAGGCGCGATAATGACTTCCACGAACTGGCGGCTGATGATCGCTTTAGCCGTGTCCGCATCCAGCTCCCGGTTAAATGCAATGATGCCGCCGAAGGCTGAGGTCGGGTCAGTTTTGTAGGCACGTTCATAGGCATCCAGCAGGGAGCTGCCAATCGCCACACCGCATGGGTTGGCATGCTTGACGATGACGCAGGCCGGCTCGCTGAACTCCTTCACACACTCCAGTGCCGCATCGGTATCCGCAATATTGTTGTAGGAGAGCGCTTTACCCTGTAATTGTTCAGCAGTGGCGACAGACGCTTCCTTGATCTCTTCTTCTATATAGAAAGCGGCTTTCTGGTGGCTGTTCTCACCGTAACGCATATCCTGCTTTTTGATGTAGTTCAGGTTCAGCGTACGGGGGAACTGGCCCGACGGTTCCTGGCTGTCGCCGTGGTAAGCCGGGACCAGCGTACCGAAATAGTTGGCAATCATGCTGTCGTAGGCAGCGGTATGCTCAAAAGCTTTGATGGCGAGATCGAAACGGGTTTCGAGCGTCAGGGAGTTCTCGTTGTCATCCATTTCTCGCAGAATCGCCAGGTAGTCACTGCTCTTTACCACAATCGCGACATCGTTATGGTTTTTGGCCGCGGAGCGCACCATGGTCGGGCCGCCGATATCGATGTTCTCAACCGCGTCTGCCAGGGAGCAATCCGGGCGGGCCACCGTCTGGGCGAAGGGATAAAGGTTAACGACCACCATGTCGATGGGATCAATAGCATGTTGCTGCATGATCTCATCGTCCTGGCCACGACGGCCCAGAATGCCGCCATGCACTTTCGGATGCAGGGTTTTGACGCGTCCGTCCATCATTTCCGGGAAACCGGTATAGTCAGAAACTTCGGTGACCGGCAGACCTGCGTCAGCCAGCAGGCGGGCAGTTCCGCCTGTAGAGAGTAATTCGACCCCACGCTGCGACAAGGCTTGGGCGAATTCGGTGATACCGGCTTTATCAGAAACACTGAGCAGTGCGCGGCGAATAGGACGACGTTGTTGCATGGTGGTTTTATCCCTTGGCTTTGGAGTCTCAATAAAGAGCGTTATGTGAATTCTGCCCGGAATAAAAGAAACACGGGCACTATTCAGATAACGCCCCCATAGGGGCAGCCAGTAGAACGTCATTTACAGCGCGCTGGAATTGTAGCGAAAACGATTGCGTGGCGCTCGTAAAATTTGGCCTCAGTATGCCATTGTGGATAAGTTTGTGTAAAAGAGGGTATAAGGCGGTGTTTTGCTGTGGAATGCAGCAAACGACCTGTTTTCTGCAAAATACCTGTTGCGGGCTGCGCGGAACTCCCTATAATGCGCCTCCATCGACACGGCGCAAGTGATTCACTTCACAAGCAGCCAAAACGAAAGAGAAAAACTTCTGAAAAAAGAGGTTGACTCTGAAAGAGGAAAGCGTAATATACGCCACCTCGAGTTAGCAAGCGAAAGCGCGTAACTCACTGCTCT
>NZ_PJZF01000002.1 GCF_002858675.1 Chimaeribacter californicus | reverse complement strand
CCGCGCTTACCGGTTGGCTTAACGTGGGACATATCCGGCCGCCAGCCCATCTCGATCGCTTTATCATTGATATAGCGTTCGATGTTGCCGATGGTCACTGCGCCGAACTCATCATTCAGCGTGCAGGAGCCTTCACACAGGCGATCCTGCGGGCAGACGCGCCCGCACACTTCCGGCAGGCTGTTGGTCTGGTGGGCGAGGTCTGCCGCTTCCATGATGCGGCCTTCGTTCGCCAGCTTCAGCCAGTTCGGAATATAGTTGTGGACCGGGCACTTCCATTCGCAATAAGGGTTACCGCAGGCGATGCAGCGATCGGCCTGCGACTGGGCCTGGGTATCAGAAAACGGCTCATAAATTTCTACAAACTCAATTTTCCGAATCTTCAGCGCTTTCTTGGGCGGATCAACGCGCTGCAAATCGATAAATTGATAAACGTTTTGACTCATCGAAAACCTCTTACTGCGCTTGTACCCGCAGCTCAGCTGCGGAACGACTGCGGTGACCCAACAATGCTTTGACATCACTGGACTTCGGTTTCACCAGGGCGAACCTGGCGGACCACACCGGCCAGTTGGCGAGGATCTCTTCGCCACGGCTGGAGCCGGTCAACTGCACATGTTCTGTAATCAGGCCGCGCAGGTGCTCTTCATGGATAGCCAGCTGATCCACGTCCAGAATCTCGACCAGCTCCGGGTTGACGCGTTTGCGGAACTCGCCATCCTCGTCCAGCACGTAGGCGAAGCCACCGGTCATACCCGCGCCAAAGTTGACGCCGGTTTTACCCAGCACGCACACGATGCCGCCGGTCATGTATTCACAGCCGTTGTCGCCGATGCCTTCCACCACGGTAATTGCCCCGGAGTTACGCACGGCGAAACGTTCACCCGCCCGGCCTGCCGCGAACAGTTTGCCGCCGGTCGCGCCATACAGGCAGGTGTTACCGATGATGCTGGCCTCATGGCTGCGGAACGCCGAACCCACCGGCGGGCGAACCGAGATACGGCCACCGGCCATGCCTTTGCCGACGTAGTCGTTGGCGTCGCCGGTCAGCATCAGCTCTACACCGCCCGCATTCCAGACGCCGAAGCTCTGGCCGGCGGTGCCGGAGAAGTAGGCTTTGATCGGATCAGAGGCCATGCCCTGGTCGCCATGCTTCTCGGCAATCGCCCCGGAGAGCAGCGCGCCCACGGAGCGGTCGGTGTTACGGATGTCAAAGTAGAAGGTCTTGCTCTGACGCTGTTCAATATAAGGCGCGGCCTGCTCCAGCAGGGCTTTGTTCAGCAAGCCCGGATCAAACGGTGGGTTGCTGCCTTCGGTGCAGTGAAGCGCCTTGCCCGGATGCGGCTGGGCAGTTTTCAGCATCGGTGCCAGGTCCAGTTTGTTCTGCTTGGCGGTGAAGCCTTCCAGCTCCTCCAGCAGATCGGTGCGGCCAATCAGGTCAACCAGGCGGCTGACGCCCAGCGAAGCCATGATTTCCCGCGTTTCCCGTGCGATGAAGTGGAAGTAGTTCGTCACGCGCAACGGCAGGCCGTGGTAATGATCGCGGCGCAGTTTGTCATCCTGAGTAGCAACACCGGTTGCACAGTTGTTCAGGTGGCAGATACGCAGGTATTTGCACCCCAGCGCGACCATCGGGCCGGTGCCGAAGCCGAAGCTCTCTGCACCGAGAATCGCGGCCTTGATGATGTCCACGCCGGTTTTCAGGCCACCATCCACCTGCAGGCGGATTTTGTGGCGCAGGCCGTTAGCCACCAGCGCCTGTTGCGTTTCGACCAGCCCCAGTTCCCATGGGCAGCCGGCATACTTCACCGACGAAAGCGGGCTGGCACCGGTGCCGCCGTCATAGCCGGCGATGGTGATCAGGTCGGCGTAGGCTTTCGCCACGCCCACAGCAATGGTACCGACGCCCGGTTCAGAGACCAGCTTCACCGAAATCAGCGCTTTCGGGTTGACCTGTTTCAGGTCAAAGATCAGCTGGGCCAGATCCTCAATCGAATAGATGTCGTGGTGCGGCGGCGGGGAGATTAGCGTCACGCCCGGCACCGAATAACGCAGCTTGGCGATGTACGGAGTGACTTTGTCGCCCGGTAACTGGCCGCCTTCACCCGGTTTCGCGCCTTGCGCTACTTTCACCTGAATGACGTCAGCGTTGACCAGGTACGCCGGCGTGACGCCGAAGCGGCCGGAAGCCACCTGCTTGATACGCGAGACTTTATTGGTGCCGTAACGCGCCGGGTCTTCGCCGCCTTCGCCGGAGTTGGAGAAGCCGCCGAGGCTGTTCATCGCTTCCGCCAGAGACTCATGGGCCTCCGGGCTCAGCGCGCCAATCGACATCGCTGCCGTATCAAAGCGTTTGTAGAGATTTTCTGCCGGTTCCACCTGATCCAGCGGGATCGTCTGGCCGGAAGGTTTGATCGCCAGCAGATCGCGCAGGGTAGAAACCGGGCGCTCGTTCACCAGCTTGGCGTATTGCTGGTAATCACTGTATTCACCGGTATGCACCGCGTTTTGCAGGGTGCGCACCACGTCCGGGTTGTACATGTGGTACTCGCCGCCGTAAACGAACTTCAGCAGCCCGCCCTGATCCAGCGGTTTACGCTTCAGCCAGGCGCGCTTGGACAGGTTTTGCAGATCCTGTTCGAAATCACTGAAGTTGGCCCCACCAATGCGGCTGACCACACCCTGGAAGCAGAGATCGCTCAGCTCACGGTGCAGGCCGACGGCCTCAAACAGTTTGGAACAGCGGTACGAGGCGACGGTCGAGATGCCCATTTTGGACATGATCTTGTACAGCCCCTTGTTGATGCCGTTACGGTAGTTCAGCATCACTTCGCGGTATTTCTTATCAATAGCGCGTGAGTCCACCAGCTTCGCCAGCGTCTCATAGGCCAGGTACGGGTAGATCGCGGTGGCACCAAAACCGAGCAGCACGGCAAAGTGGTGCGGGTCACGGGCGCTGGCGGTCTCAACAATCAGGTTGGCGTCACAGCGCAGGTTCTTCTCCACCAGACGCGTCTGGATGGCACCCACAGCCATCGGGGCCGGCACTGGCAGGCGGTCCGGGGCGATGGCGCGGTCAGAGAGCACCAGCAGCACTGCGCCGTCACGGACTTTATGTTCCGCCTGATCGCACAGGTCACGGATCATGCTTTCCAGATCCTGCACCGCCGGGTTGTAGGTCAGATCCAGCGTTTCAGCACGGTAGTATTCGCCTTCCAGCGACGTCAGCTGTTTGAAGTCGGAGTAGAGCAGAATCGGCGACTTGAAGCTCAGGCGGTGGGACTGCCCCTCCGCTTCAAAGAAGACGTTCATTTCACGGCCGATGCTGGTCGCGAGTGACATCACATGCGCTTCACGCAGCGGGTCAATCGGCGGGTTAGTCACCTGCGCGAACTGCTGGCGGAAGTAGTCATAGATCACGCGCGGGCGGCTGGAGAGCACGGCAAACGGCGTATCGTCGCCCATCGAACCGACGGCTTCCTGGCCGTTCTCACCCAGCACGCGGATAATCTGGTCCAGCTCTTCGCTGCTGTAGCCAAACTGCTTCTGGTAGGTTTCCAGCTGCGCATCTTCCAGCTCACGGCGGCCTACCTGATCTTCCGGCAGGTCTTCGAACGGTACCAGGCGTTTGACGTTTTTCGCCATCCACTCTTTGTAAGGGTGGCGGCTTTTCAGGTCATTGTCGGTTTCCGCGGAGTGCAGAATGCGGCCGCTGCGGGTGTCGATCACCATCAGTTCGCCGGGGCCGACGCGCCCTTTTTCGATCACTTCGTCAGGCTGGTAATCCCAGATGCCGACTTCCGAGGCGCAGGTGATCAGCTTGTCTTTGGTGATCACATAACGCGCCGGGCGCAGGCCGTTGCGGTCGAGGTTACAGGCCGCGTAGCGCCCGTCAGAGAGCACGATACCGGCCGGGCCGTCCCACGGCTCCATGTGCATGGAGTTGAAGTCAAAGAAGGCGCGCAGGTCGCTGTCCATGTCCGGGTTCTGCTGCCAGGCCGGCGGCACCAGCAGGCGCATGGCACGCACCAGATCCATACCACCGCTCAGGAACAGCTCCAGCATGTTGTCGAGCGAGCTGGAGTCGGAACCGCTCTCATTCACGAACGGCGCGGCGTCCTGCAGATCGGGGATCAGCGGGGTTTTGAATTTATAGCCGCGCGCGCGCGCCCATTGGCGGTTACCGGCAATGGTGTTGATTTCGCCGTTATGCGCCAGGTAGCGGAACGGCTGCGCGAGTTTCCAGCGCGGCACGGTGTTGGTGGAGAAGCGCTGGTGGAACAGGCAAATCGCCGATTCCATCCGCAGGTCTGCCAGGTCCAGATAGAAGCGCGGCAAGTCTGCCGGCATGCACAGCCCTTTATAGATCGTCACCAGGTTCGACAGGCTGCACACGTAGAATTCGTTATCCTGAATGCGCTTTTCAATCCGGCGGCGGGCCATATAAAGGCGGCGTTCCATATCACGCGGACGCCAGCCGGCCGGGGCATTCACAAAGATCTGCTCAATACGGGGCAGGGAGGAGAGGGCAATCTCGCCGAGCACATCCGGGTTGGTCGGCACATCACGCCAGCCCACCACCGACAGGGTCTCGTTTTGCAGTTCCTCTTCCACAATGCGGCGGCTGGCGCGGGCGTCGTCCTCGTTTTTGCTGAGGAACATCATGCCCACGGCATAGTTCTTGGCCAGACGCCAGCCGCGCTCTTCCGCCACCATGCGGTAAAAGCGGTCCGGCTTCTGCAACAGCAGACCACAGCCGTCGCCGGTTTTGCCGTCGGCAAGAATTGCACCACGGTGTTGCATACGCGCCAGCGCGTGAATGGCGGTGCGTACCACCTTGTGGCTAGGTTCGCCTTCTATGTGGGCGATCAGGCCGAAACCACAGTTATCCCTCTCTTGGGATGCATCGTACAACATATCAGGAACCTCCCCAGGCTCTGGTGACTCTTACTGCCTACGGCAAGGGGCAAATCTTCAGGAGGGACAGGCGGTTGCCTGCATGACCGGCACGTAACTACGCGGCCTGACGTCCTCCGTCGATGGCCTCTTGTGATGGCGCTCACAAGTGGGTTATGACTTGTTTAATGAGGGAGTCTTCAATAACTGCATAAGTATGACGAGTCGTTGCCCCGTCGAGAATGCTTCCAGCGGACTCCCAACTTAGCGAGAAAGAACAGGCAGGTCAAATATGTATTTAAGATATGCGTTTTTGTGATTTTGTTGAGTTAATATCATGAAATATAAAAGAAATAGGGGTGTTTTTATCGGTCAGAAACTCGCCGTCAGGGTGGGTTGGATGTGAGCTGTATCACTATAGTGCAAGGCCCAAATCTCTGCACCATGCTAGTGCGGGTGGTAATGCCAGAATTATATTCTGGTAAAGCCCCGTTGTATGTGGTTTGTCACTGTTTTTTACCCCTTCATTTTCTCTCATGATCTCCCTGTTGCCTATAAGAAGAATTCATCGCGGCTGATATGAATTAATTATCATTCAAACTGAATTTTTATTCCTGAAAAACCACAAGGGAGGGGGAGTTGACCCACATCATCTTAGGAAAAGTGATTTCCCGCTAGAGTGTTGGGTTTTTTCTGAGGCAAAAATACCATCATGCAGCTGCCCGAATTAGTCAATATGTTCGGCCCCTATTTACAGCGCCGCTTTGGCGAGAAAGTCCACAAACTGACGCTGCACGGCGGCTTCAGTTGCCCCAACCGTGACGGCACCCTGGGGCGCGGCGGCTGCACCTTCTGCAACGTGGCCTCCTTTGCTGATGAAGCAGCGCAGCAGCTCACTATTGCGGAGCAGCTGGCGGCAAAGGCAGCCAGCGTTAACCGCGCACGCCGCTACCTTGCCTATTTTCAGGCCTATACCAGCACCTATGCGGAAACCCGGTTGTTGCGGCAGATGTACCAACAGGCGCTGCAACAGGCGGATATTGTCGGGTTATGCATCGGTACCCGGCCGGATTGCGTGCCGGATGCGGTGCTTGACCTGCTGGCCGGCTACCGCGGGCAGGGGTATGAAGTGTGGCTGGAACTGGGCCTGCAAACCGCTCATGACGCCACCCTGCGGCGCATTAACCGCGGGCACGATTTCCGCTGTTACCAGCACACGGCACAGCGTGCACGGGCGCGGGGCATCCTGGTCTGTACGCATCTGATTGTGGGCCTGCCGGGCGAAACCGGCGCGATGGCGCAACAGACGCTGGATCGGGTACTGGAAACCGGTACCGACGGAATAAAACTCCACCCGCTGCACATTGTGGCCGGCAGCACGCTGGGGCGGGCCTGGCAGGCCGGGCGGCTGGCCGCGTTGCCGCTGGCGGACTATGTGCAGATTGCCGGTGAACTGGTTCGCCATACCCCGCCGGAGGTGGTGTTCCATCGCCTCTCCGCCAGTGCGCGCCGGCCCACGCTGCTCGCACCGCTGTGGTGTGAAAATCGCTGGACGGCGCAAGTGGAGATCCACCGTTATCTGCAACAGCATGGCGGGCAGGGCGCGGCGCTGCCGGGCGACCGCCTGTTCCGGCCGCTGGTCAGGAAATTTGCGTAATATCTCGCAGCCTGAAGAAACTCTTGCCGCCCCCTGTGGTTGGTGCCCGCCCTGCCGGGCAAAGTACGGTATGATTTACCGCAAGATGTTTGACAGGAGCAGGTATGAAGCAAATCAGGGCGTTGGCCCAGTATTATGTGGATCTGATGGTGAAGCTGGGGTTAATCCGGTTCTCACTGTTGCTGGCCTCAGCGCTGGTGGTGCTGGCGATGATTGTGCAGATGGCCGTCACCATGCTGTTGCGCGGCCAGGTAGAGAGCATCGATGTGGTGCGATCCATCTTCTTTGGCCTGCTGATCACGCCATGGGCAGTCTACTTTCTCTCCGTGGTGGTCGAGCAACTGGAGGAGTCCCGGCAGCGTCTCTCGCGGCTGGTGGACAAGCTGGAAGAGATGCGCCACCGTGACCTGGAGCTGAACCACCAGTTGCAGGAGAACATCACCCAGCTTAACCAGGAGATCACTGACCGTATCCGGGCGGAAGAGGCGCGCCTCGCGGTGGTGGACAAGTTAAAGCTGGAGATGGCGCACCGTGAACAGGCCCAGATTGAACTGAGCCAGCAATCGGCGTTATTGCGCTCTTTCCTGGATGCCTCGCCCGATCTGGTCTATTACCGTAATGAAGATAAAGAATTCTCCGGCTGCAACCGGGCGATGGAGCTGCTGACCGGCCGCAGTGAGAAACAGCTGATCGGCCTGACCCCGTATGACGTCTACACGCCTGACATCGCTGAAAAAGTGGTGGAAACCGACGAAAAAGTATTCCGCCACAACGTCTCCCTGACCTATGAGCAGTGGCTGGTTTACCCAGACGGGCGTAAGGCCTGTTTCGAGCTGCGGAAAGTGCCGTTTTATGACCGTATCGGCAAACGCCACGGGCTGATGGGCTTCGGCCGTGATATTACCGAGCGTAAGCGCTACCAGGACGCGCTGGAGAACGCCAGCCGGGAGAAGACCACCTTTATCTCTACCATCAGCCACGAGCTGCGTACGCCGCTTAATGGCATTGTTGGCCTCAGCCGTATTCTGCTCGATACTGATCTCAATGAAGAGCAGCATAACTACCTGAAGACGATCCATGTCAGCGCCATCACCCTCGGCAACATTTTCAATGACATCATCGAAATGGATAAAATCGAACGACGCAAAGTACAGCTGGACAATCAGCCGGTTGACTTTACCGGCTTCCTGGCCGATCTGGAAAACCTGACCGGCCTGCTGGTGCAGCCGAAAGGGCTGAAATTCGTGATGGAGCCGCACCCGCCGCTGCCGGAGAAAATCCTTACGGACGGTACCCGGCTGCGCCAGATCCTCTGGAACCTGATTGGCAACGCCGTGAAATTCACCCAGCAAGGGCAGATTGTGGTGCGTGTCTGGCATGAGCCGCATAACCGCCTGCGCTTTGAGGTGGAAGATTCCGGCATGGGCATCCCGCAGGATGAGCAGGACAAGATTTTCGCCATGTACTATCAGGTGAAAGATCAGAACGGCGGCAAGCCGGCTACCGGCACCGGCATTGGCCTGGCGGTATCACGGCGGCTGGCCCAGAGCATGGGCGGCGACATCACCGTGCGCAGCCAGCCGGGGCACGGCTCCTGCTTCACCCTGACGATTACCGCACCGTCGCTGGAGGAAAAGCCCGCCAGCCGCGAAGAGCCGGAGCCGCTGCCGTTGCCGGCGCTGCATGTGTTGCTGGTCGAAGATATCGAGCTGAATGTGGTGGTGGCCCGTTCGGTGCTCGAGAAGCTTGGCAACAGCGTCGAGGTGGCGATGAACGGCCAGGATGCGCTGGCGATGTTTAACCCGGATGAGTTTGACCTGGTGCTGCTGGACATCCAGCTGCCGGACATGACCGGGCTGGATATTGCCCGCATCCTGCGCGAACAATATGTCGACCAGGTGCTGCCGCCGCTGGTGGCCCTGACGGCCAACGTGCTGAAAGATAAAAGCGAATACCTTGAGGCAGGCATGGATGACGTCCTGAGCAAACCGCTCTCCGTCCCGGCGTTGACTGCCATGATTAAACAGTTCTGGGATCATCCCCCACGCCATTCCGGCAAAAAAATGGAGCTAAAAAGTATGCAAACCAACGAATCACTTCTCGATGTTGCGATGCTGGAGCAGTACATGGATTTGGTCGGGCCGCAGCTTATCCATCAGAGCCTGGAGATGTTTGAGCAGATGATGCCGGGCTACCTGGCCGTGCTGGATTCCAACATGACCGCGCGTGATGAAAAAGGCATTGCTGAAGAGGCGCATAAGATCAAAGGCGCAGCCGGATCGGTAGGGCTGAAGCACCTCCAGCAACTGGCGCAGCAGATCCAGACGCCGTCACTGCCGGCCTGGTGGGACAACGTGCAGGATTGGGTCGATGAGCTGAAACAAGAGTGGCCGCAGGATGTGCAGGTACTGCGTGAGTGGGTCGCAAAGGCGGAGCAGGCTTAATCCTGAAAGGGTAAGAAAGTGTCTTGCTGAAGGGATAAGAAAAATAACGGGGTCATACAAAAAAATGACCCCAGCCTAAGCCGGGGTGCGCGAATACTGCGCCAACACCAGGGAAATCGGTCACCCACGAAGATTCTTATCAGGGTTTTCGGTATCGCAGGGTTTGGTAACTTTTCACAATAAAATTTTACTGTTTTTCAACAATAGCAAAAGACGCCGCGTTTGTTAAAGGAAACATTAAAATATGTGATGTAGATTAGTCTTTATTCGCACAAAACTTCAAGCAGTTGTTTTAAGAAATTTCGGAGGCGGAGAATGAAAAGGATTGGGGTCATCATCTGTGGGGACGCTTTTTTAGATAAAATTGAGATCCATGAAACGGAATTAGTGCTAAATGCACTGAAAAATAACAATGTAACGGTCGTTTTTTTCACCCGATTACATGGTCAAGTTATTGATAATAAAAATATTGAAGGGCGCGTAGCAGAAGCCTCGTTAAAGGTCGTGAATATATTTACTGGACTGACCTCCTACCCCTTGTCTGACCTCTCAGAAATAGAAAAATTTATGCCGGACGCCCTTATTATTTTATCTGCAAACAGTGTACCGGTTTACTTTGAAACGAAAGAAAACAGCATCGAATATGAATCCTCAGCGAAGAGCTATATGGACTTACTGAAGAAATTTCATAAGAAAGGTTTAACTATTGGCTTTGTGGGTAAAAGCGCGATTCTGGCCCCATTACTCACCCGGAATCCGGTACGGGCAACGCTGGGGAACGATCCCGATTGTGCTGAACTGATTGAGGAATTAGGCGCTGAAGCCGTGATCTGCCCTGCGGATGACATTGTGATTGATGATGCGCACCAGGTGATGACCACGCCGGGATTTCTGGCAGGTGGTCCTGTAGCAGAAATTTCACAAGGAATTGATAAGCTAGTAACACGTATTTTAGGTGAGTGATTATGTGGAGCAAACGTCGTCAACGAGGTGTGCTGTTTTGGCTGAGCGGGCTTAAATGGCTGGCAGGCGGCGTAATTACGTTGTGGATAGGGTTGATCCTGATCTTTTCCGTCCTGCCGGTGCCGTTTTCTGCGGTGATGATGGAGCGCCAACTCAGCGCCTGGTTCTCCGGTAACGTTAGCTACGTTGCCCATTCTGACTGGGTGCCAAGGGAGGCCATCTCCCCGGCGATGGCCCTGGCCGTGATGGCGGCCGAGGACCAACGCTTCCCGGAACACTGGGGGTTTGATGTGGCGGCGATCCAGTCTGCCCTGTCGCACAATGAGCGCGAGGGCAGTTCACTGCGTGGGGCGTCGACTTTGTCACAGCAAACGGCAAAAAACCTGCTGCTGTGGGATGGGCGCAGCTGGGTGCGTAAGGGGCTGGAAGCCGGCCTGACCGCCGGGATTGAACTGGTCTGGACGAAACGGCGCATCCTGACGGTTTACCTTAATATTGTGGAGCTGGGCGATGGGGTCTTTGGAGTAGAACAGGCCGCGCGCACCTATTTCCATAAGCCCGCCAGCCGCCTGACGGCCCCGGAAGCGGCGTTACTGGCGGCCGTATTGCCCAACCCGCACCGCTTTAAGGTGAATGCACCCTCAGCCTATGTGCTTCGCCGCCAGCAGTGGATTTTACGCCAGATGCGGCAGATGGGCGGGGAAGGGTTCCTGCGGGCACACCAGTTATAGCGCTGGGAAGGCAGCAGGCGCGTCGGTGAAAACGGCACAATGCCCATCGCTATCACGCCCACTGCCGTAGTGGTTATGCACAACCAGCACCGTAATGCCCTCGCTTCAGCCGTGCCTGCCACCGCCCTTACGCTCACCAACCGGTGATGACCCCGAAAATGCATAAAAAAACGGGTGCCGTCATGGCACCCGTCAGCGGTAACGCGTGGTTATTTCAGATCGGTAAAGGCGGTGGTGACATGTTTCACCCCGCTGACCTGGCTGGCAATTTGCGCAGCGGACTGGCCTTCCTGCGGCGTTACCAGCCCCAGCAGGAACACTTCACCATTCTCAGTGGTCACTTTGACATTCGAGGATTTTACCGAGTCGCTGGTCAGCAATTGCGAGCGCACTTTGGTGGTGATCCAGGTATCTGAAGACGCTGTACCCAGGCTCACCGGGGTGCCCTGACGAATCTCGCTATAGACTTCGCGTGCGCCGTCTACGCCCATGGCGATTTGCTTGGCGCGGGTCGCGAGATCAGTGTTGGGGGCCTGGCCGGTCAGCAGTACCTTGCCCTGATACGCCGTGACTACCACGCGCGCCTCTTTCTTCAGTTGTTGATCTTTGCTCAGCGCATTGCTGACGCGCGCTTCCAGCGTTTCATCATCGACCTGGGTGCCGACGGTGCGCGGGTCAGTCGCGGTTTTGGTGGCCACTGCCGCGCTGCCAACCACCACAGCGCCGACGCAACCCTGCAGCAGCAGGGCGCTGCACAACACAGCCAGTGTTAATCGAACCTTCATTGGTGCTCCTTAATCATCCTGGTGAGGAAACAGGGTGTTATCTATCAGATCACACAGGCAATTCACGGTGAGCATATGCATCTCCTGAATGCGTGCGCTGCGGTGGGAGGGAATACGGATCTCGACATCCTGTTGGCCGAGTAATCCCGCCAGTTCGCCGCCATCGTACCCTGTGAGCGCGACAATCGTCATATCACGGGTGACCGCTGCTTCAACCGCTTTCACAATATCACGGCTGTTGCCGCGGGTGGAAATGGCCAGCAGCACATCACCGGCGTGGCCCAGCGCGCGCACCTGTTTGGCATAAACCTCATCATGCAGCCGATCGTTGGTAATGGCGGTCAACACAATGTTGTCTGCGCTCAGGGCGATGGCCGGCAGGCTGGGGCGCTCAGTCTCAAAACGGTTGATCATGCTGGCGGCAAAGTGCTGTGCATTGGCCGCAGAGGTGCCGTTGCCGCAACAGAGGATTTTGTTACCGTTCAGCAGGGATTGCACCAACGTCAGGGCCGCCCGGGAAATGGCATCGGGCAGGGCTTCCGCCGCTGCGATCTGGGTTTGGATGCTTTCAGTAAAGCAGGCTTTGATTCTTTCCAGCACGTGAGTTAATCCAGTCAGTAAAAGGGCCGGGCGAAAGCACCGGTTAACATATCATTCCGCATTGAAGGCATTGGGCAACCACTCCAGGCTCTCGCCGGTAATGGCCAGCACATCAAAACGGCAGGGCGTGGTGTCAAAACTGGCCTGCCGCAGGGCCAGCCAGACGCCGGCCGCATGCAACAGACGCCGGCGCTTTTGCCGGGTAATGCTGGCGGCCGCACCGCCAAAGGCGGCGTTACGCCGGTAGCGCACTTCCACAAACACCCAGGTCTCCCGGTCACGCATGATGAGGTCCAGCTCACCGCCGCGTACCGTGACGTTGGCCGCCTCAAACCGCAGGCCGGCCTGCTCCAGATAGCGGCGTGCCTGTTGCTCATAGGCGGTGCCGGTGTGTCGTGTCCCTGGGCGGATGTTCAGCATGGCGTCTGTCCTGTCTTCATGCTGAGGGGAAAGGCAGCGGCTGCCTTTCCCCTCTTAACCCGGCCGGGGCAAAATACCCCGGCCGGAGCCTTAGTTGGCGGAGACCAGCGCGCCGCCGCGGTATTGCAGCCACGGCAACTGGCGGTGAACCACGCAGTCACTGTTGGCACTCAGGCCACCGGTGGTGCCGGGCAACTGGAAACCGGGGATTTGGCGGAGTTCAGCGAAGTGGTTCGCCAGTGTCCAGGCATCCATCCCCATGGCATAGAGCCGCACCAGTGAGTAGTCGTTCCGGAACTGCGCGCTGGCCTGCTGCATCAGCTGCGGGTTAGCCCCGGCCAGCAGCGGGATGTCACTGAACTGCAACCCTTCCATCTCCAGCCGGTAATCCGGGCCGGCACCGGCTTGATAGCTGCGCGAGCTGGCATAGAGCGCGGTCTGGCTGCGGGAACTGGTGGACATGTCAATCATCGGCTTGATCAGGGTCATCTCATCCTGCGTAGCGATGATGTAGACCGCATCCACATTGCCGGACGGCGCGGCAGACGCGCTGATCTGCGCGTCGGTCGGCGGGGCCGGAATGGTGATACCGCCGATGGTCACGCCCTGCGGCTCAGCAGGGGCCGCAACCGGTGCCGGGTTGACCGGTGTGCCGGTCAGGCGGATGCCTGCGCCGCTGTTAATCGCCTGCTTAAGCTCGCCGGTGGAGCCAAAGCCCTGTTTCAGCACCGTCTGGCCACCCTGTTTTTGCCATTCGTCGGCAAAGGCGGTGGCAATCCGGTCGCCCAGGCTGCCGCGTGGGGCCAGCACCAGTGGCATCTGTTTGTGTTGCGCCCAGATATGGCGGGCGGCGTCGCGCGCCTCATCTTCCGGCGAAAGGGCGAAATAGCAGAGGTTCGGCAGGTTAGTGACCTTCTCCGGCTGGTTCAGCGCCAGGATATTCAGCGGCGTCTGGGCGGTGGCGAGCTGCTCAACATTGCTTTTCAGCAGCGGGCCGACCACCAGCGTAGCACCATCCTGCTGCGCCTGCGCCAGTAACGCGGGCAGCGGCTGGCTGTCGGTGTCATACACTTTAACCTGCGCGCTGCTGGCGGCCGGTGCCGGAGCCACCGGGGCTGCGGGTGCCTGCACCGGTTCAGCCGGCGCGGCCGGTGCGGCGGCGTCAGTGGGCTGTGCCGACGGGCTGACAGCGGCATTTGGGTCAACAGGCGCGGCGTTCGGATCAGCGGGCGCAGCCGTCGGGGCAGGTGCGGCCGCCGGTGGGGCGGCCTGTACGCCGCTCTGCGCGGCCATAAAGCCCTGCTGGATGGCGTTACCGAACACCTGCGCCTGGCCGCTCAGCGGCAGGAACAGGGCGATTTTCGCCGTGGACGCCTGCTGGAAGTTGAGCACATTATTCAGCTGGGTCGGCAAGGTTTTGGCCGCCGGGTTTTGCGGGTAGCGGGTCTGCCAATCCTGAATGCCGGATTTCAGGGCGTCCGGGTTCTGCATATTGTCCTGATAGACGTGCAACAGATCGAGCCAGCCCTGCAACACATTTTCGTCGGCATTAATCGCCAGCGTGCTGAGATCCTGCGGTGTCAGCTGCGTCAGCGCCATCCAGGTACGGTCGAGGTTGTCCTGATGCGGCTGGCCGGTCAGCGCCGGTTCCTGCGCAATATAGGCGCGGATCAGCGGCAAACCGGGGCGTGTCTGGCTGGCGGCGATCAGCGCCTGATAGTAACGGGCTTTCTGGTTGGCAGAGAGGCTGTCGGGGTTGAGGGCGTTCAGCGTGGTGGCCGCCGCCGGGGCATTACCCTGGGCCAGTTGCAGTTCGCCGGTCAGCAGTTGCTGTTCCAGCCGTTGGACATCACTGAGCGTCTGCGGTAGTTTGCCCAGCTGTTCGGCTGCCTGCGGCAGCTTCTTCTCATTCAGCAGGGCGCGAATGGCGAGTAATTGCCAGTCAGCCTTGTTATCATCGCCGCTTTGCTGCATCTGTTGCAGATAATAGTCAGAACCGGCGGTTGCCGCGTCCTGGACATTGGCGGCCGGGGCCTGGGTTGACTGGTTCTGACAGCCGGCAGCAATCAGGGCGGCCAGCAGAACAGGCACAAAGCGCCCTTTACGGCGTCGAACGACATGTGAGGAAAGCATACTGTATCCAGTGATGTTTTTTTCAAGATGCTCAATATTAAATCGGCATTCCGGACGAAACAATGAATCAACACGATCAGGCAGTGATTTCTGCATCAACGCTTTATGTAGTGCCGACCCCTATCGGTAATCTGGGTGATATCACCCAGCGGGCGCTGGCGGTTCTTCAGGGCGTGGATCTGGTTGCTGCTGAAGATACGCGCCATACCGGCCTGCTGTTACAACATTTTGCAATAAATGCGCGACTCTTCGCACTTCACGACCACAATGAACAGCAGAAAGCGGAGCTGCTGCTGGCAAAATTGCAGGAAGGGCAAAGCATCGCGCTGGTCTCCGATGCGGGCACGCCGCTGATTAACGATCCGGGCTACCATCTGGTGCGCCGCTGCCGTGAAGCCGGTATCCGCGTGGTACCGTTGCCGGGGGCCTGCGCGGCGATTGCGGCGCTCTCCGCCGCCGGCCTCGCCTCAGACCGCTTCTGCTATGAAGGGTTCCTGCCTGCCAAAACCAAGGCGCGCAAGGATACGCTACAGGCGTTGATTGAGGAACCGCGCACCCTGATCTTTTACGAGTCCACCCACCGGCTGATCGACAGCCTGAAAGACATGGTGACGGTGCTGGGCGCAGAGCGTTACGTGGTGCTGGCGCGTGAGCTGACCAAAACCTGGGAGTCTATCCAGGGTGCGCCGGTCGGGGAGCTGCTGGCGTGGGTGCTGGAAGATGAGAACCGCCGCAAAGGCGAGATGGTGCTGATCGTCGAGGGCCATAAGGCGACCGAAGAGGCTCTGCCCGCCGAGGCGCTGCGCACGCTGGCGCTGTTGCAGGCCGAATTACCGCTGAAAAAAGCGGCGGCGCTGGCGGCGGAAATCCACGGCGTGAAGAAGAATTCGCTCTATCGTTACGCCCTGGCGCAACAAGAGGGTGACATTCAGGACGAAACCCCCTAATATGCGCGCCGGAGTTGACCAGACAGTCGCCGCTTCACTGCCGTCCCTTTCGGGGGAGACAGGTGGAGGGGAGGAAAGTCCGGGCTCCATAGGGCAGGGTGCCAGGTAACGCCTGGGAGGCGTAAGCCTACGACAAGTGCAACAGAGAGCAAACCGCCGATGGCCCGCGCAAGCGGGATCAGGTAAGGGTGAAAGGGTGCGGTAAGAGCGCACCGCATGGCTGGCAACAGTTCATGGCAGGGTAAACTCCACCCGGAGCAAGGCCAAATAGGGGTTCACATGGTACGGCCCGTACTGAACCCGGGTAGGCTGCTTGAGCCAGCGAGCGATTGCTGGCCTAGACGAATGACTGTCCACGACAGAACCCGGCTTACCGGTCAACTCCACTCCATAAAGAAAAGCCCGGATCAGGAAACTGACCCGGGCTTTTTGCTTTCAGCGTAATACCTTCCCCCCGGCACGGCTCAGGTTGCCGGGGATCGTGCATAAACGCTGTGTTCTGACTTAACCACTTTCTGACTTACAACATCGACGAACGGGTGCTGTGTGCAGGCAATGCCTGTCTTAACCTGCCGCAAGGGCGGCGGGAAACCGGGTAATCAGGTCGGCAGATCAATTAACAGGGCGCGCATCGGGCTGTCCGCCACGATGGTCAGGCTCTGCTCTTGATAAATAAACGCACCGTCGCCACACGAGAGCAGTTGCTGTTCATCCCCGGCGGCGTTATGTGCCTGCACCCGGCCGTGGATCGACTGCAAATAGGCGCGCGGCCCGTTAATCGTCAGGGTGTGGCGCTCGCCCGCCTGAAGGTCAAGCTGATGCACCCACGCCTGCTGGCGCAGTTGCAGGCTCCCTTCCGCGCCGTCCGGTGAGGCAATCAGCTGGCAGGGCGTGCTGCGCAACGCCAGGTGCTGGAGTGCATTGCTGACCCGCTCCGGGCAGGCATCCAGCCAGAGCTGCATACGCGTCAGCGGCTGGTCAGCACTGACGTTTTGTTCGGTGTAGGTCACGTCCTGCCGGGTTGCCAGCATCAGTGCCTCACCGGCCTGTGCGCGCAGATGGTTGCCCAGGCTGTCACGGTATTCCGCCTCACCCTGCAAAATCAGGTTCAGCACATCCACCCGTGGGTAGCTGCGCGGTTGCAGGGCGGCGCCGGGTGCCAGCACTTCCTGGTTCAGGACGCGCAGCGCAGCGTAACCCATCAGTTTTGGGTCGAAATAGTGGCCAAACGAGAAGGTGTAGCGGGCTTTAAGCCAGCCAAAGTCCGCTTTCCCGCACTGTGTGGCTGTTCTGCAAGTAATCATGACTGAGGCTCTCATTATTCGATGGGGAAATGGTAAGCGTCTGGACGCCGGATTGTTAGCCAGTTAATCTGGTTGGCATATTCAAAAATCCTGACAGAGAACAACCATGGCCAAAGATCGGGCATTGACGCTGGAAGCGTTACGGGTAATGGATGCCATAGATCGTCGCGGCAGTTTTGCGGCGGCGGCGGATGAACTGGGCCGGGTGCCGAGTGCCCTGAGCTACACCATGCAGAAGCTCGAAGAGGAGCTGGACGTGGTGCTGTTTGACCGTTCAGGCCACCGGACAAAATTCACCAATGTCGGGCGGATGCTGCTGGAGCGCGGCCGGGTACTGCTGGAAGCGGCAGACAAGCTGACCACCGATGCCGAAGCGCTGGCGCGCGGCTGGGAGACCCACATCACCATCGTCTGCGAGGCGTTGTCGCCTGCCGTGCAGCTTTTCCCGCTGATTGAGCGGCTGGCACAGAAGGCCAACACCCAGGTGTCATTGCTGACCGAAGTGCTGGCCGGGGCCTGGGAACGGCTGGAGCAGGGACGGGCGGACATCGTTATCGCGCCGGACATGCATTTCCGCTCCTCGTCTGAGATCAACAGCCGCAAGCTTTACAAGCTGATGAGCGTCTACGTGGCCGCGCCGGATCACCCGATCCACCAGGAGCCGGAGCCGCTGTCGGAAATTACCCGCGTGAAGTACCGCGGCATCGCGGTGGCAGACACCGCCCGCGAGCGCCCGGTGCTGACGGTGCAACTGCTCGACAAACAGCAGCGGCTGACGGTGAGCACCATCGCGGAGAAACGGCAGGCACTGCTGGCGGGGCTGGGCGTGGCTACCATGCCGTACCCGATGGTCGAGCAGGACATCGCCGACGGGCGGCTGCGGGTGGTGAGCGCCGAGTACAACCGCGAAACGGACATCATCATGGCGTGGCGGCGTGACAGCATGGGCGAAGCGAAAGCCTGGATGCTGCGCGAGATCCCAAAACTGTTCCAGCATCTCCAGCAATAACGCGGCGGGGCCGCCCGGCTCCGCGTGCTTTCCCTTACAGCCCGTCGGTTTCCCCGTCACGCTCCGGCGTGCCGAAGCGCGTATCGCGCCCATGTTCTGCCAGCAGATCCTGTTCCGGCCCGATGGAGATCACCCCATTCGGGTTGATGGTTTTATGGCTGCGGTAGTAGTGGTTGCGGATGTGTGCCAGATCCACCGTCTCCTCGATGCCCGGCATCTGGTAGATGTCACGCAGGAAACCATACAGGTTAGGATAATCGCTGATCCGGCGGCGATCGCACTTGAAATGGGTGACATACACCGGGTCAAACCGCACCAGCGTGGTCCACAGCCGCAGGTCAGCCTCGGTGAGCTGGTTGCCGGTCAGGTAACGTTTGAAACTCAGGATCTGCTCCAGCCGATCCAGCGCCTCAAACACGCCTTCCACCGCCGTGTCATAGGCCGCCTGGCTGGTGGCAAAGCCGGCTTTATAGACGCCGTTGTTCACCTTGTCATAGATCCAGCTGTTGAGATCGTCAATCTCACCACGCAATACGTCCGGGTAGTAGTCCCCGGCGCGGGCGCCCACCGCATCAAACGCGCTGTTGAACATGCGGATGATGTCGGCAGACTCATTGCTGACGATGGTCTGCTGCTGTTTGTCCCACAATACCGGCACCGTCACGCGGCCGGTGTAATCCGGCTGGGCTTTCAGGTAGAGCTGGTAAAGGTAGTCGAACTGGTAGAGGTCATCGCCGGTGGCGGCCGGGAAATCACTGCCGAAGGTCCAGCCATTTTCCAGCATCAGCGGATGCACCACCGACACCGGGATCAGCGTCTCCAGCCCTTTCAGCTTGCGCATCAGCAGGGTACGGTGCGCCCACGGACAGGCGAGGGAAACATACAGATGGTAGCGATCCGGCTCCGCGCGGAAGCCGCCGCGGCCATGCTCGCCGGGTTCACCGTCTGCGGTGACCCAGTTACGGAACTGCGAAGTGGAGCGCTTGAAATGGCCGCCGGTTGATTTGGTGTCATACCAGGTATCCTGCCAGACTCCGTCAACTAATTGTCCCATGGTTCTCTCCTTCCTTCAGTGAAACGCGTAAGCAAAAAGGTGAGGCGGGGGCTGCCCGGCACTCACCTTTGTCATCTCTTTACCTGTAGCAATGTGTTAAGTGTAGCGGATCATGCCCGGCTTAACGTTTTGGCAGCCAGCAGGCGCTTCTTCAGCAGCGCGTCCAGGCTGAAGCTGCCGGCACCGGCTACGCTCAGCGCCAGGAAGCCCCCGGCGATAGACAGGTTCTTCATAAACATCATCTGGTTCACGCCTTCTGCAAAATTACTGTGGAAGATAAGCGCGGTCAGAATGGTGAAGATGGCCGTAATAAACGCCGTGGTACGGGTCAGGAAGCCGAACAGGATCGCCAGGCCGCCGCCGAACTCCAGCAAAATGGTCAGGGGCAACATAAAGCCGGGTACGCCCATGCTTTCCATATATTGCTGGGTAGCGCTGTAGGCGCCGATTTTGCCGTAGCCGGCGGTGATAAACAGAATCGGCATCAGGATGCGTGCAGCCAGCAGGCCGGTATCTTCTAATTTCTTCATCATCTTCTCCAACGTTTTGCGCCGGGAGCAAGCTGCACCCGATCAGGGATTATTCCGCCTCAGGCCCGCTGTCATGCGGTCTCAGGCCGTATCGCTATTCGATGAAGATGAGTGTATGAGAGGCGTGAAAAAGATGTAAGCAAGGAAAACTGCTGGATAACGTCAAAAAAATTGAGCAAAAAGCGATAAGGGAAAAGACAGGAAAAAGAAAACGGTAGCGCGCCGGCTACCGTGGGGAGAGGGTGTTACGGATCAGTTTAACCGTGCCCCAGATGCCAACGGCACGGCGGCCCCACTGCATCACCTTATTCGGGTGACGGGCAGTGTAGACCGCCATCAGGCTGGAGCCGATGGCCAGGTACTTTTTCATACCCATCAGCTTGATCCAGCCACGGTCATACGGGGCAGTCGCCACCAGCCACTGGTCACACTCATCCGTCAGATCTGCGCGCTGCTGCTGAATCAGGTAGAGCAGGCGCAGTTTTTCGGCATGGCGTTCACGTGGTCTCATGGAATTTTCTTCTCCAGCAGGGCACGGTCAATCTGCAACTGACGGCGTGTGGCCCCGAGCAGCGTAGAGTTTTTGGCTTTCACCAGCGTCCAGATGCCGATGGCAAACGCCAGCACCAGCAGAATGCCGGTGGTGATCCACAACGCCGGCTGGCGGTACGCCGGATCAATGGCCCAGAAGATCAGAACCAGTAAGCTGACCAGGCCAAAAGCCAGCAGGATTAATGAGATACCGGTCATCAGCAGCAACTGCACCAGGTGGGATTTCTCCTCCTCCAGTTCCAGTACCGCCAGTTTCACGCGGGTTTCAACAATGCCAACCACGGTGGTGACAACACGGTGCGCAACATCCAGGGCCCCTTTGGCCGGGCCCTGGGAATCAGTGGGTTTGCGATAATCCGTCATATCAGCGTCGTGCAATCAGAACGCCGATGATCACGCCGACAGCAGCCCCGATGCCGACCCCCTTCCATGGATTATCATGGACATAAGAATCCGCCTGGGTGGCGATCTCCTTGGTCTGGTGGACAACTTTGTCACTGGTGTCGCTCAGGCGTACGCGGGTATCTTTCAGGGTGCTTTCCGCACGGCTGCGGAGTTTGTCCCATTCGGCCAGCGGCTTTTCTGAAGAGGAGCGAAGCACATCTTCCAGCGTATCGGCCAGTGACTTGAGTTCTGCACGTAAACTATCCGAGGTGTAATCTTTTGCCATCAGGTGACTCCTTCATTTTCAGGACGGTCTTTTTAACATAGAGGATTTCCGGCGGTGCGCAAATGCGATTAATCTGGTTGATTCTTCACGCTTTTCGCGAGGCCTTCGCACGGCCGGAAGGGGGCTCAGGCCCACCCGGCCGGGTTATTGCCCGGCTTCGCGCAGCTCTGCGATTGCCTCTTCCAGTTTTTTCTGGCGTACGGCAATTTTTTCCTTATCGCCGCTCGCCTGTGCTTCCTTCAGATCTTGCTGCCGTTCGGCCACTTCCTGCTGCTTTTCCTTCGCCTTGTCAGCTTTTTCCGCAGCCAGGCTCTGGGCGGTACAATTGGCTTTGACTTCTGTCAGCGCCTTTTGCAGGCCCTTCAGCCGGTCAGCCTGGCCCTGTTCACGGGCATGGGCCATTTGCTGTTCGATCGCCTGCGCCTTACTTTCACAGGTTTCGACCGGCGCCGCGACACAGGCCGCTGAAAACAGTGACAGGGAGAGGACGAGTGTCAGGGGTGCGTGAAACGTCATCATCCGGTTCCTTATTCATCCCCGGGCGAGGTATGCGCTCTCACCCGGCACAGCGTTAAGCATAGACGGAAATTACGCATCCCCCCAAAAAAGCAGGCTTTTTCAGAAAAGTTTTGTGTCACAGGCCAAAAAAAACGCGCCGGATAGGCGCGTCTGTGGGTAGGGGGCGTAGCGGGCTAGCCGATACGCAGCTGATCATGGGTCAGCTTCTTTACCCAGGTTTGCTCCGCATTCACCGCGCGCTGCTCCACAATATAGCCCTGCGGAAGGATCACCGAGAGCGCCTCACGCGCCGCCTGCTGCTGCTGCGGCGAAGCCAGCCGGATGATCAGGGTGTCATTCTCCGGGGTAATACTTTTGATGCGGATGCCGCGCTGATCCAGATTCTGGTAAACAAAAAAGCCGTCCGGCAGGGTCAGCCCATGCCGCTCAGGGCGAATCGACAGCGCGTTCTCCTGGCTGTTGCCGCGCGGCAGGGCCAGCAGGCCCAGCAGGGCGAAGGCCACCATCAGGCAGACCAGCCACTGCCAACGCAACGGGGAGCTCAGGAAGGGGAGCTTCATACATGGTTTCCTTTATCTGAACTGCCGTGCCGCTTACGCCACAACACCACCAGCGAGCCAATCAGGCCCAGCACCAGCAGCACCAGCGGCAGCAGCATCAGGCAGAACATCAGTTGATCTTCATACTTCAAAAACAGCGAGGTTCTGCCGAGGAAAAAGCCCATCGTGGTCAGGATCACTACCCACAGGAAACCGCTCATCCAGTTAAAGAACTGGAAACGGCTGTTGCTGAGGCCGGAAAGCCCGGCAATGGTGGGCAGCAACGTACGCACGAAGGCCAGGAACCGGCCAATCAGCAGGGCAGACAAGCCATGCCGGTGAAACAGGTTATGCGCCCGCTGGTGGTACTGGGCAGGCAGGTGTGACAACCAGCTCTGCACCAGCCGGGTATTGCCCAGCCAGCGCCCCTGGATGTAGCTGAGCCAGCAGCCGAGGCTGGCGGCCGTGGTCAGCACCAGCAGCGTCAGCGGGAAATTCATGGTGCCTTTGGCAATCAGCACGCCCACCAGAATCAGCAGGCTGTCGCCCGGCAAAAAGGCAGCCGGCAGCAGGCCGTTTTCCAGAAAAAGGATAATAAACAGCAGGATATAGATTGCCCAAACCAGCGTGGGGTCGGCCAGTAACTCAAAATTTTGGTGCCACAAGGCGTGCAGCAGCTCTTTGATGATATCCATGTAGCGCGTCCGGAAACTCCATTACTTTTTAGGCCCGGTTTCCACAGTGCATCCTGTGCTGTGTTTCTTACCGGCCGATTAACGGGCGGAGGGCGGAGGTATCACGGGAGGGCCGTGACGTAACTTTTCCGCGTATTATCTGCGGCTTACCGGTTTTAGGGGTAATTATCTTAAAACGGGTAAAAAAAGTGGTCTAACTGTAACAAAAACCGTCAGAACGAAACAGCGGTAATCATACAGGTTCAATCATGTTTACATTGCATTGTATTAAGGCAGAAAAAAGCCGGACGGGTTTTACATAAATTGACATAAAATGCTGAACAGAAAAAAACCGGCGGACGCCGGTTTTAGGGGAAACGCCTTATTTGGGCAGGCTGAGGTGGTTTTCGAGGTGAACCACCGGGTTTTCTGCAAAAAGGTAACGGTCAACGTTGAATTCGAAATCGTCGGTGGTGGCATGGAACAGCATCTGTTTGGTGTTCTCCAGATGTTGCCACATCGCCAGCTTGGCCGCGTGCGGGTCTTTGCGCATCAGCGCTTTCAGGATCTGGTCATGATCCTCGCACCAGCTCTCAATCGACTTATCATCAATGTGCTCATGCAGTTTCAGCCAATAAGGGTTATGCACCCGCTGGCTCCACATCTTCTCCACAATGGTGGCCAGCGCGCTGTTCTGGGTCGCCATCGCCACCTGCACATGGAATTTCAGATCCCACTGGGAATCCCGGAAGCGATCCTCCTGCCGGGCATGATCCTGAATCTCCATCAGCTGCACAATATCCTGCTTGGTGACCTGGGTAGCGGCAAACTCTGCGATGTTGCTCTCAATCAGCTGGCGCGCCTGCAACAGCTCGAACGGGCCGACGCTGGCAAACTCCATCTCGGCGCTCGGCATCACCAGATGCTTCTGTTTGCTGGAGATCACATGGATGCCCGACCCTTTGCGCACCTCGACATACCCCTCTACCTCCAGCATGATGATCGCTTCCCGCACCACGGTACGGCTGACGTTCATCTCTTCAGAGATATAGCGCTCTGCGGGCAGCTTCTCGCCCACCGGATAGATGCCGGACTCGATACGCTGTTTAAATTCTGCGGCCAGTTGCTGGTAAAGCCGTCGCGATTCGGTGAATTCCATGGCAGTGCTCTTGGGTAAAAGGTAAGTGGGAAAAGCCGGCGGTGATGATAGCAAGTTATGGCGGGCATGTTTACCCAAAGTCGTCCCTGCGCCATAACCTGTTATACCACTTTATTATAGCGCAGCCGTACGGCGTGGCCTATGGCACAGGGCGCAAAAACGAAAAAACCCGGCACAGGTGCCGGGTCAGGAAACGGCCTTCGCAGCGGCGTCAGGCTTTTGCCGTGGCCGGCAGCTCAGCCGCCGGTTGCAATTCAGCCGCCGGTTGGTTTTTCAGCAGCGTCCAGATCACCACCGCACCCAGCAGGTCAAACACCGCCAGCGCCGCGAACAGCGGGCTGAAGCCCAGGGTATCCGCCAGCGCGCCGACCACCAGGGCAAACATGGTGCTCGCCGTCCAGGCCGCCATGCCGGTCAGCCCGTTAGCAGTGGCGACTTCGTTACGGCCGAAAACGTCTGACGACAGGGTGATCAGCGAGCCGGACAGCGCCTGGTGGGCGAAGCCGCCGACGCACAGCAGCGCAATCGCCGCGTAAGGGCTGGTGAACAGGCCGATGGTGCCGGGGCCAATCATCAGCACTGCGCCCATGGTCACCACCAGCTTGCGTGACACAATCAGGTTCACGCCAAACACCCGCTGGAACAGCGGCGGCAGGTAACCGCCGACGATGCAGCCGAGGTCGGCAAACAGCATCGGCAGCCAGGCAAACATGGCGATCTCTTTCAGGTTGAAGCCGTAGGCTTTGAACATGAACAGCGGGATCCAGGCATTAAAGGTGCCCCAGGCCGGTTCTGCCAGGAAGCGCGGCAGGGCGATGCCCCAGAACTGGCGGTTTTGCAGGATCTGCCAGGCCGTCATCTTTTTGGCATTGTTGGTCTGGTGGTGCGCTTCCTGGCCTTCCAGGATGTAGCTGCGCTCTTCGGCGCTGAGTTTCTTTTGATCTTTCGGGTGCTTGTAGAAAATCAGCCAGCAGAGCGCCCAGGCCAGGCTCAGCACGCCGGTAATAATGAAGGCCATTTCCCAGCTGTGCGCCACAATCGCCCAGACCACCAGCGGCGGGGCGATCATCGCCCCGATTGAGGAGCCGACGTTAAAGTAGCCCACGGCAATCGAACGCTCTTTCGCCGGGAACCACTCACTGCTGGCTTTCAGCCCGGCCGGGATCATCGCCGCCTCGGCCATACCCACCGCGCCGCGCGCCAGCGCCAGGCCGCCCCAGCTGCTGGCCAGCGCAGTACACATACAGAAGATGGCCCACATCACGGCAAACATCGCATAGCCGATCTTGGTGCCGAGCACGTCAAGGATATAACCGGCAACCGGCTGCATCACGGTATAGCAGGCCGAGTAAGCCGCTACGATATAGGAGTACTGCTGTGTGGTGATGTGCAGCGTGCTTTCGAGGGTTGGGGCAGCAACTGCAATGGCATTGCGCGTCAGGTAGCCGAGCACGGTGCCGACAGTCACCAGTGCGATCATGTACCAGCGCAGCCCTTTGATCTTACGCATATAACTCACTCCCAGTCATCTGATAGGCGATGGGTGCCGCGGTATGCAGCCCCAGAACACAACGGCTCTCTCCAGGGAATGGCCGTTGGCGCTTCGTATAATTTTTATGGGAGAAGCCCAAAGGCCGGGGCTTCTGCCGGCGCGCACTGCTTAAGCCCGCCGGAAAGGGCTGCAACCGGCCCCGCCGTGGCAGGCAAACAGAACCGGTGCAGCACAAAACGCAAGCACCTTAACTTGTCATACAGATTTAAAAGTTGAGTGACATCACAAAACCCATTTTTCAATTAGGCAATACTGCTAACCATGACGGAAGGGTGCGACAGCGCACGCATTTTTGTTAATTAAGCCGGAACAGCCCGGCTCAGCGCAGTATCATCAGGCTACCGGGCGTGACGAGAAAGTGCTGGACGCCCCCCAGAATTGGTGTGATAACTTTGTCCGTGAGACGGATCCTGTTTCGAATGCAAGGTGAGGAACCTACTATGTCGTCCTTTATGACCGAAGATTTTCTGCTCGACAGTGAGTTTGCCAAACGGCTTTACCATGACTATGCCAAAGACCAGCCGATTTTTGACTATCACTGTCACTTGCCGCCGGAGCAGATTGCCCAGGACTATCAGTTCACCAATTTGTATGACATCTGGCTGAAAGGCGATCATTACAAATGGCGGGCAATGCGCACCAACGGCGTGGCAGAACGCTTCTGTACCGGTGATGCCTCCGACTGGGAAAAATTCCTCGCCTGGGCCGACACGGTGCCGCACACCCTCGGCAACCCGCTCTACCACTGGACGCACCTGGAGCTGCGCCGCCCATTCGGTATCACCGGCACCCTGCTGTCAAAAGAGACGGCGGAAGAGGTCTGGCAGCGCGGTAATGCACTGCTGAGCCAGCCCGCCTTCAGCGCGCGCGGCATTATGCAGCAGATGAACGTGAAACTGGTCGGCACCACCGATGACCCGGCCGACTCGCTGGAACACCACAAAACGATTGCCGAAGACCGCAATTTTGACATCAAAGTGCTGCCGAGCTGGCGGCCGGACAAGGCGTTCATCATTGAAGCGCCGGGCTTTACCGACTACCTGACCCGCCTGAGCGCGGCGGCGGACGTCGCCGTCTCCCGTTTCAGCCATGTGTGTGACGCGCTGACCGCCCGGCTGGATCACTTCGCCGCCCATGGCTGCAAAGTGGCAGACCACGCGCTGGACGTGGTGGTCTACGCCGAGGCCGATGAGGCCACGCTGGACGGCATCCTCGCCCGCCGCCTGACCGGCACGCTGCCCACCAAAGAAGAGAGCGCCCAGTTCCGCACCGCGGTGCTGCTGTTCCTCGCCGCCGAATACCAGAAACGCGGCTGGGTGCAGCAGTACCACATCGGCGCGCTGCGAAATAACAACACCCGGATGCTACAGGCGATTGGGCCGGACATCGGCTTTGACTCGATCAACGACCAGCCGCTGGCGGAACCGCTGTCACGCCTGCTGGACGCCCAGGCGCGCAACAATGCGCTGCCGAAAACCATCCTCTACTGCCTGAACCCGCGTGATAACGAAGTGATCGGCACCATGGTCGGCAACTTCCAGGGCGAAGGGATGCCGGGCAAGATGCAGTTCGGTTCCGGCTGGTGGTTTAACGACCAGAAAGACGGCATGCTGCGCCAGATGACCCAGCTCGCCAACCTCGGCCTGCTGAGCCGCTTTGTCGGCATGTTGACTGACAGCCGCAGCTTCCTCTCTTACACGCGCCATGAATATTTCCGCCGCGTGCTCTGCCAGATGATGGGCCGCTGGGTCGAAGACGGCGAAGCGCCGGCTGATATCGGGTTGCTCGGCAGCATGGTGAAAAATATCTGCTTCGATAACGCGAAAAACTATTTTGCGATTGAACTGAACTGATGCCGTGGGCGGATCGCTCCGCCCGTTTACTTCTTATCAGGCGACGGCCGTTAAAGGTTGATTATGCAAAGCATCATAAAAATACACTCTCTGGATAATGTCGCAGTCGCCCTGCGCGATCTCGCCGCCGGTGAAACCGTCACGCTGAATGACCAGCAGGTGGTGTTGCCGCAGGCGGTGGCGCGCGGCCATAAGTTCGCCCTGTACCCGATCGAGGCGGGGCAGAACATCATCAAATATGGCTTGCCGATCGGCCATGCGCTCACGGCGATTGCCGAAGGTGAGCACATCCATTCACAGAACGCCAAAACCAATCTAAGCGATCTGGACGAGTACCGTTACCAGCCGGAGGCCGCGCCGCTGCCGACGCAACCGGCAGACCGCGAGGTGCAGATCTACCGCCGGGCCAACGGCCAGGTTGGTATCCGCAACGAACTGTGGATCATCCCGACGGTGGGCTGTGTCAACGGCATCGCCCGCCAGATCCAGAGCCGTTTCCTGAAAGAGACAGACGACGCGCCCGGCATCGACGGCGTACACCTGTTCGGCCACACGTTAGGCTGCTCGCAACTGGGGCAGGACCACGAGAACACCCGCACCATGCTGCAAAACATGGTGCGCCACCCAAATGCCGGCGCGGTGCTGGTGATCGGGCTGGGCTGTGAGAACAATCAGGTAGATGTGTTCCGCAGCACGCTGGGCGAGATCGATGAAACGCGCGTGCGGTTTATGGTCTGCCAGCAGCAGGATGATGAAGTGGAAGCCGGGCTGGAGCAGTTGCGCGCGCTTTATCAGGTGATGCGCGATGACCGCCGGGTGCCGGGCAAACTCAGCGAGCTGAAATTCGGGCTGGAGTGCGGCGGCTCGGACGGCCTCTCCGGCATCACCGCCAACCCGTTGCTGGGGCGCTTCTCCGACTATGTGATCGCCAACGGCGGTACCTCCGTGCTGACCGAAGTGCCGGAGATGTTCGGGGCCGAGCGCATTCTGATGAGCCGCTGCCGCGACGAACTGACCTTCGACAAAACCGTCAGCATGGTCAACGACTTCAAGCGCTACTTTATTGCGCATAACCAGCCGATCTACGAGAACCCGTCGCCGGGCAACAAGGCGGGCGGCATCACCACGCTGGAGGAGAAATCCCTGGGCTGTACCCAGAAAGCGGGGCAGAGCCAGGTGGTAGACGTGCTGAAATATGGCGAGCGGCTGCACACGCCGGGGCTGAACCTGCTGAGTGCGCCGGGCAATGATGCCGTCGCCACCAGCGCGCTGGCCGGGGCGGGCTGCCACATGGTGCTGTTCAGCACCGGCCGCGGCACCCCGTATGGCGGCTTTGTGCCGACGGTGAAGCTGGCGACCAACAGTGAACTGGCAGCCAAGAAACCGCACTGGATCGATTTCGACGCCGGGCAGTTGATCCACGGCAAACCGATGGATCAACTGCTGGCGGAATTTGTTGATCTGATCGTGGCGATCGCCGACGGCAAACTCACCTGCAACGAGCGCAATGACTTCCGCGAACTGGCGATCTTCAAGAGCGGGGTCACGCTGTAAGATCGTACACACAGATCAGGCGCACGGGGCGATATAGCATTGTCACCGGCAGCCGCACTGGCTAAAATAGAAACAGCGTTTCATATCCGGCGCTCTCTCAGGGAGCGCCGTTTTCTTTTGCACGGCAGGCTTCAGGCGGGGCAGGGCGTATGACGTTGTACGGGTTTGCGCAGGGAATGGGGGTGCTGGCGTTTCTGGTCGGTATCACGATGTTTTTCAACCGTAACGACCGCCGCTTCAAGCAGCAGCTCGCGACTTACAGCGCCATTATCGGCACCCACTATTTTCTGATGGGCGGCCACTCCGGGGCAATCAGCGCCTGGCTCAGCGCCATCCGCACGCTGGCGGCGCTGCGCACCCGCAGCCTGTGGGTGATGTGGTTGTTCATCGCCCTGACGCTGGGGCTGGGGTTAGCCAACGCCCACCACCTGATGGAAGTGCTGCCGATTTGCGGCACCGCCGTCAGCACCTGGGCACTGTTCCGCACCTCAGGGCTGACCACCCGCTGCGTGATGTGGTGCTCCACCTGTTGCTGGGTGGCGCACAATATCTGGCTTGGCTCGATTGGCGGCTCGCTGATTGAGGGCAGTTTCCTGTTGATGAACGGCCTGAACATTATCCGTTTCTACCGTCTGCAACGGCGCGGCATCGATCCGTTCAGGGTCGAGAAAGCGTTAAAGCAGGAGGAGGAGGGCGGGACACTGCCCTCCGGCAAAGCGGGTTAGCGGCCGCCGTTGGGTTCCGGCGCCAGCGCCAGCGGCGGCAGTTGGGAAAAGGTGTTCAGCAGCCCTTCGCCCCAGCCTTTGCGGATCATGGCAAAATAGGGGTGCTGCTCGGTGATGCGGAACTGCTGCGCCACGCTGAAACTCTCGTTGGGGTAGATCAGCGCATCCAAAGGCAGCCCCACGGAGAGGTTACTACGCAGGGTTGAATCCATCGAGATCAGCGCGCACTGCATCGCCTGCTCCAGCGGCGTGTCGTAGGTCAGCACCCGGTCAATGATCGGCTTGCCATATTTGCTTTCCCCCACCTGGAAATAAGGGGTGTCGTGGGTCGCCTCAATGAAATTCCCCTCGGCGTAGATCTGGAACAGCCGCGTCTCTTCGCCGTGGATCTGCCCGCCGAGCAGCAGGCTACAGCTGAAATCGGTGGTGCCGCCCTGATTGGCCCCGCTGTCACGCGCGATCACCTCGCGCACCGTTTCACCGAGCAGGGTGGCGGCATCATACAGCGAGTGCACATTCATCAGGTTGCGCTGTTCCGGGTCCTGCGCGCGCCGGGTCAGCAGGCTGATGATGCTCTGGGTGGTCGCCAGGTTCCCGGCACTTTGCAGCACCAGCATCCGCTCCGCGCTCTGGTGGAAAATGTGCAGCTTGCGGAAGGTGGAGATGTGATCCACCCCGGCATTCGTGCGTGAATCTGAAACAAAAACCAAACCGGATGCCAGCCGCATCGCCACACAGTAGGTCATCGGAACGCCCTTTCGTTGTCAAATTTCATGATTGCCATTGTGATTGCGTGTTATCCCCCATCGACGCCACCGCCGCGACGGTGTGCATCGCCTCCGATCCGCCGCCGAGCCGGATGCCGCGCACCGGGCAGGCGTCCAGATAGTCGATGCCGATCGCCAGCTTCAGGTGCTGGTTAGGCCGGCAGGTATTGTTGGTCACATCAAAACTGTGCCAGCGCTCATCCAGCCAGGCTTCGGCCCAGGCGTGGGTCGCCACGTGCTCTGAGTCCTCTGAGTATAGATAGCCGCTGACATAACGTGCCGGAATGTTCAGGCTGCGGCAGCAGGCCAGAAAGACGTGGGTGTGATCCTGGCAGACGCCCTGGCCGGCCGTAAAGGCGTTGGCGGCGCTGTCGGTCACGCTGGTGGTGCCGGGGCGGTAGGGCATCCGGTGCAGCAGCTCGTTCATCATGTCGCATAAGCCGAGATACTGCGCCTGCGGCGCGCAGAAGCGCCCGGCGAATTCCCGGATCGACAAGTCTGGCTGCGTCAGCGGGCTGTGGCGCAGGAACACCAGCGGCGACAGGTGGCCCTGTTCGCTGTCCTCGGTGTCATCCTGAATCTCCACCACGCCCTGCGCCTCAATGGTGATCGCCTGATGCGGCCGGTCGAGCGTCAGCACATGCAGCACGTTGCCGTAGGCATCTGAGGTTTCGGTGGCTTCCTCCGGCAGGGAGAGTGACCAGGCGAGAATATGCTGGTGGCTGGAGTCCTGCGGCGTCAGGCGCAGATATTGTGTGCTGCGTTTTACCTGTTGGGCGTAGGTGTAATGGGTGCGGTGGTTGATGGTAAGTTTCATTGTGCCTCCAGGTACGAGCGGTGGATGCTGGCCGCGATGTCGTTGAGTTTTTCCAAAAATTGCGACAGCCAGTTGCCCAGCCCCGGTTGCAGCACATCCTCCAGCGTGCTGAAGCGCAGCTCAGCGTACAGGGCGTGAACCCTGAGGCGCGCCTGATTGCCGCTGGAGCCGCCAATCAGCTCCAGTTGCTCCATCATGTCGCTGAGGCAGGCCAGCAGGGATCGCGGCAGCTCATCCCGCAGGATCAGCAGCTCGGCTATCCCCTCGCGGGTGAATTGCTGTTTATAGAGGCTGTGGTACGCCTCACGGGCGCTCACGGCGCGCAGCAGGGTTTCCATGCGGTAGTACTCGCGCACCGGGTCGTGGTCATCATCCAGCAACCGGTCTTTGACGCCGAGCAGGCGCGCGGTGCTGTCGGCGCGCTCAATCAGCGTGCCGAGCCGGATAAAGTAGAGCGCGTCACTGCGCAGCAGGGTGCCGAACATCGCGCCGCGAAACAGGTGCGAACGCTCTTTCACCCAGTCGAAGAAGGCGTCCGCGCCCACCGAGCCGACCCCTTTGCGGCGGATCAGCTTCATCTCAATCCACGAGGCGTTGATCGACTCCCACACCTCCGACGACAAACTGCCGCGCACTGCGTGGGCGTTGTTCCAGGCCATTTGCAGGCAGCTGAAAATGCTGCTGTGGTTGAGGTTGCTCAGGGCAAAGAAGTCGAGCAGGTTGGTCATGCTCAGCTGCGGGTAGTTCGCCTCGAACAGCTGCTGGGTGCCGTTCATGCTCAGCGGCACCTGAAGGTCGATGTGGTGGTTATCGCGGATCGGCATCAGCGAGAGTTTGTTGGTGACGTCGAGGATGCGGGCGGTATTCTCCGCGCGCTCCAGATAGCGCGCCATCCAATAGAGTTCACTGGCAGTGCGGCTCAGCATGCGTCATCCTCCAGAACCCAGGTGTCTTTGGTGCCGCCGCCCTGCGAGGAGTTCACCACCAGCGAGCCTTCCGCCAGCGCCACCCGCGTCAGGCCGCCCGGCACCAGCCGGATCTCTGCGCCGGTCAGAGCAAAGGGGCGTAAATCGATATGGCGCGGGGCCAGCCCGTCACTGACAAAGGTCGGGCAGGTGGAGAGCGCCAGCGTCTCCTGCGCGATGTAGTTCTCCGGCCGGGAAATCAGCCGGTCGCGGAAATCTGCGATCTCCTGTTTGCTGGCAGCGGGGCCGATCAGCATGCCGTAGCCGCCCGCGCCGTGTACCTCTTTCACCACCATCTGATCCAGCCGGTCAAGCACATAGGAGAGCTCCGCCGGGCGGCGGCACTGCCAGGTCGGCACATTGTTCAGGATCGGCTCCTCCCCCAGGTAGTAGCGGATCATCTCCGGCACATAGGGGTAGACCGATTTGTCATCCGCCACGCCGGTGCCGATGGCGTTCGCCAGCACCACGCCCCCGGCGCGGTACACCGACAGCAGCCCCGGCACGCCGAGCATCGAGTCCGCGCGGAAAGCCAGCGGGTCGAGGAAGGCGTCATCAATCCGCCGGTAGATCACGTCCACTTTGCACGGCCCGGCGGTGGTGCGCATAAACACGGCGCCATTTTTCACAAACAGATCCACGCTCTCCACCAGCTCCACGCCCATCTGTTGCGCCAGGAAACTGTGCTCAAAATAGGCGCTGTTGAAGCGGCCGGGCGTCAGCACCACCACCGTCGGGTCGTTGACCGGCGAGCTTTCGCGCAGGGTCTGCAACAGGTGCGAGGGGTAGCGCTCCACCGGCGCGATGCGCTGCTCGGCGAACAGCTCCGGGTAGAGCCGCATCATCATTTTGCGGTTCTCCAGCATGTAGGAGACGCCGGACGGCGTGCGCAGGTTGTCTTCCAGTACGTAGTAGCTGCCGTCGCTGTTGCGCACCATGTCGATACCGGCAATGTGCGCATAGATGTCGCGGTGGAGGTTCACCCCCTGCATACAGGGCTGGTACTGGTCGTTCGCCAGGATGTGCCCGGCCGGGATAAGCCCCGCCTTGATGATGCGCTGGTCGTGGTAGATGTCATGCAGGAAGGCGTTGAGCGCCTGCACCCGCTGGCGGATGCCGCGGTCGAGCATTGCCCACTCATCGGCCGGGATGATGCGCGGTACGCTGTCAAACGGGATCAGGCGTTCAGCGCCGTCATCCTCGCCATACACATTAAAGGTAATCCCCACCCGGTGGAACAGCAGCGCGGCTTCCTCGCGTTTGCGCTGCACGGCCTGCTGATCGGCCTGTTGCAGCCACTGCCAGTAAGCGCCGTAATGGCTGCGGTGGCGGCCTTCGGCCAGCAGCATCTCATCAAAAAAGGGTGACGCGTCGATGTCGATATTAATCATTGATACCTCGCGAACAAGACAGGCGGTTCAGGGCGCAACAGGGACCACGCACAAAGTGTGCCAGCAGGTAAAACCGGCCGGAATAATCAAAGAAAAGGACGTCTTGGCACTGTTTCGGTGCGGGAGGCCAGCGGGCTGCTTTACGTCAGAGCAAAAGGCGTAAAGGAAAAAGCGCCGCTGGCTTAAGTATGGTTGCTGCTTCGGGAATCGGGTAGGGAGCGCGCGTAATGTTGCCGGGAAAGGGGGGAGCAGGCGGGAAGAAACCGGTATGCGGCGCATACCGGTCAAGGGCATCAGCGGCGCACGGCGATCGCTTCGATCTCGATCTTCACATCTTTCGGCAGGCGGGCCACTTCCACGCAGGAGCGCGCCGGGAACGGGGCGTCGTGCTCATTGAAGAAGGCTTCATAGGTGGCGTTGACGGTGGCGAAGTCGTTCAGGTCTTTCACGAACACCGTGGTTTTGACGATATCCGCCACGTTCAGGCCCGCCTGTTCCACGATGGCTTTGACGTTCTCCAGCGACTGGCGCGCCTGGGCGGCGATGTCGTCCGCCACGGCACCGGTTTTCGGGCAGACCGGGATCTGGCCGGAGGTAATAATCATACTGCCGAGGTCCACGCCCTGGACATAAGGGCCGATGGCGGCCGGGGCGAGTTCAGTGCTGATGGTACGGGACATGACTTCTCCTGGTTATGGGTTAAGCATCTCCGGCATTATAAGGAGCGGGCGGCGCCCTGCACAAGCCGCGCCGCCGTGCCGGTCAGTCGTTATTCAGCACCACCTGGCGGCTGAACGCTTTCTCGCAGTAGTTGCAGGTCAGGCGCACGTCGCCGTCGCGGGCAGTCACGCTGAACCGGGAGGCCACCGGCTCGCTGCGGCTGATGCAGTTACCGTTCGGGCAGCGCAGCACGCCGTGGATCTGCTCCGGCAGCGTCGGCATGATCTTGCCGACCACGTCGTAGTCATCGATGCGGTTGACGGTGGCATCCGGCGCATAGAGCGCCAGCTGGTTGACCTGCTGGTCAGTCAGGAAGGTGTTTTCAATTTTGATGATGTCTTTGCGCCCAAGCGCGTTGGACGGCAGATTGAGGCCGATGGTGATGCGCTGCTCAGTTTCCGTCAGCTTGAACAGCGTCAGCAGCTTGAACCCGACGCGCGCCGGGATGTGGTCAATCACCGTGCCGCATTTGATGGCTTCCACCTGCAATTTGTTTTCATGACTCATGGTTGCGCCTCCTTCAGGCCGTCAGATCAGCGGGTAATTCAGGGGTCAGGACCAGCGCCAGCAGCGCCTGGCGGGCGAAGATGCCGTTACCGGCCTGCTGGAAATACCAGGCGTAAGGCGTTTTATCGACGTCCGGCGTGATCTCATCAATCCGCGGCAGCGGGTGCAGCACCTTGAGGTTGTCACGTGCGCCGGCCAGGTCGGCGGCGCGCAGCACGAACTGCGCCTTCACGTTGGCATATTCAGACGGGTCGAGCCGCTCTTTCTGCACCCGCGTCATGTAGAGGATGTCCAGCTCCGGCACCACTTCTTCAATGTTGTCATGCAGGCTGTATTCAATGCCGCGCTCTTCCAGCATCGCGAGGATGTACTCCGGCATCGCCAGCGCATCCGGGGCGATGAAGTAGAAGCGGTTGCCTTCAAATTTCGCCAGCGCCTGGGTCAGCGAGTGCACGGTGCGGCCATATTTCAGGTCACCCACCATGGCGATGTGCAGGTTATTCAGCCGCCCCTGGGTTTCGCGCAGGGTGAAGAGATCCAGCAGGGTCTGGGTCGGGTGCTGGTTCGCGCCGTCCCCGGCATTGAGCACCGGCACGCCGCCGGAGAACTCCGCTGCCAGCCGCGCCGCGCCCTCCTGCGGGTGGCGCATCACAATCGCATCCACATAGGTGCTGATCACTGAGATGGTATCGGCCAGCGTTTCGCCCTTTTTCCCCAGCGAGGTGTTGCTGCTGTCAGAGAAGCCGACCACCGACGCGCCCAGCCGGTGGATGGAGGTTTCGAACGAGAGGCGGGTGCGGGTGGACGCCTCAAAAAAACAACTGGCGATCACGCTGTGCTTCAGCAGCTCCGGCTGGGGGCGCGCTTTCAGCGCGGCGGCGGTGTCGAGCACCAGCTCCAGCTCCTCGCGGCTGAGATCGTTAATTGAGATGATGTGTTTGTGGTACAGCGGGTTGGCCATGGTCGCTCTCCTGTTCGTTCCCCCGTGCAGGGGAATGCCGGTATGTTCGGGCGTCTGATCTTTTCGGGCATGTGACATAAGCTGCCGCCGGAACGCAGACAAAAAAAAGCCCCTCAACGAGGGGCATTCTGCGATCGGGCAACGGGAGGAAAAACGGCGTCGCGCCCCTGCGGGGGCAGGGCGGTGCAGCGGTATTCAGCAACAAAAACAGCAACGTTTTTCATGGATTCTCCCGGCAAATTGTGGCGCATTATACGCACGCCGCTTTACTCTGCAAGATCAAACTTCACACTTTGTATTCACAACAATAGTCACAGCGCAATCGTTTGTCTGCGGCAGTTGAGCGATATCGTACCCTGGCCGGAAACGTTACCCCGATCGCGGTAGCGTCATCTCTCTGGCGTATAATGAAACGCTATTTCACTTTAACCAGGGGCGATCATGATTACCGGGAATATCCATTCACTGGCACTGCTGCCATACCTGCCTGCACCACTGTGTGCGGCGATTGATTATGTAAAACAGAACGTTACGGACGACACGCCGATCGGCAAACATACCATCTGCGGCAGTGACGTGTTTGTGCTGATCTCTGAGGACAGCACCGAACCCACGGCGCAGCGGCGCGCGGAATACCACGCCGAGTATCTGGACATCCAGATTGTGTTGCGCGGCCAGGAGGGCATGACCTTCAGCACCCGCCCGGCGGGGCCGCCGGAGACTGACTGGCTGGCGGACAAGGACATCGCGTTTCTGCCGCAGGGGGAGCAGGAGCGCACCGTGGTGCTCCAGCCGGGCGACTTCGTGGTGTTCTACCCCGGCGAAGTGCATAAACCGCTGTGCGCCGTGGGCGAGACCGCGCCGGTACGCAAAGCGGTGATCAAGATGCGCGTCAGCGCGCTGTAGGCGGAGGCGTTACTTCACCACCGGCGCGGGTGGTGCAGGCGGGTGAGCGCATCGCCCGCCGCATTGTGCCCCCGCCTTCTTTCTGAGCGCCGGTTCAGCGTGTGAAGATCTCTTTTAGCCAGTCCACAAACACCCTTACCCGCGGCGAAAGATGCCGGTTATGGGGGTAGAGAACCGAGACCGGCATCGGCGGCGGCGGGTTGCCCGGCAGCAGTTCATGCAGAATACCTTGCTGCAACTCTCGGGCAATCCGGTATTTAGGCACCTGAATCAGACCAATCCCGGCAATGGCCGATGCCGTATAAATTTCTGCACCAAACACGGAGATGGCGGTAGGAATCGTGACTTCCTGCATGGCGCCATTCGCCTCAAATTCGAACGGAAAAGGTTTTCCACTGGTAGGCGAGACATAGTTGATCGCTTTATGGTTTATCAGGTCGGCCAGGTTTTGTGGTTCGCCATAGGTTTTGATATAGGCCGGGCTTGCACAGGTCACCTGCGGCAGGTTGGCCAGATGCCTGCCGATTAACGATGAATCCCTGAGCATACCTGCCCGCACCACACAATCGACACCTTCCTGAATAAGATCAACGAAACGGTCGGTTTCACTAAACGATAACTCAATGCCCGGGTACCGCTGAATAAACGCCGGCAACGCCGGGATAACGAAGAAGCGTGCTAACGTGCCATGCAAATCTACCCGGAGCCTGCCTTTAGGCTGGCTCTGCCGGAAAGCAAGCTCCGCCTCTTCCAGTTCTGCCAGCAGATTTACGCAGCGGTGGTAATAGGCTTCGCCATCTAACGTCGGGCGTACCCGCCGGGTGCTGCGCTCCAGCAGCCGCGTACCCAGCCACTGTTCGAACTGGTTCATCACATGCGTCAGCGTTGCACGGGGGATGTCAAGATCCTCGGCGGCGGCAGTGAAGCTGTTGCGCTCGTAGATACGAACAAAGATTTTCATGGCACGAACCTGATCCATAAAGCTCCACGTTTATTGTTCCATCAGGCTGAACAGTATTGCCCAATACGCCCCCTTTATTCCAGGCAGGAACGCTGTCAGCCTGAGACCGAGTTCCGCTCTCTCATGGCTTCTTATCGGGGATCATCACTATGCATACGCTTGTCGCTATCGCATCCGGCTTCTGTCTGCTCTGGCTCGTTCAACGGTTGGCGCGTTTTTTCAATCTGAGGCCAGGCATTGCCGACAGGGCGTTCGCGCTGCTCTGGCTGGTGGCTTGTGCCATTCATGGCCTGATGGGCATAGCAGCCGGTTACAGCATCGCCATGGAGCTTGCCGTGGGGACGCTGGTGTTTCTGGTACCGCCGGCAGGGCTGGCGGCCCGCAGGCGGTACGCGGCACGTAACAAAGACACCGGCCAGCCCTGAAACCCGCTTATTTTACGGCGGCCCAACCCGGGCTCACACGAACCCCCGTCTCTCTCACCCGATAAGGCCCCCGCTATAGACCAAATTGCGCATTTATTGTTGATGAATATTGAATAGTGAAGGCGAAAATGGGGCATTTATCCCAAATATCCGCTGTGAGACTCTGTTCCTGCACCACACACCCAACTCAACTAACAGACAGGAAAAGCCATGAACACTTCTGACAGCAAAGTAGCCATCGTTACCGGCGCCTCCCGTGGTATCGGCAGTGAAATCGCCCGGCGTCTTTCCCAGGATGGCTTCAGCGTAGTGGTGAACTACGCCAGCAGCGCAACAGAGGCGGATGCCCTGGTGGCGGCTATCCAGGCACAGGGCGGGCAGGCGTTGGCCGTTAAGGCGAATGTGGCCAGTGCTGAGGATGTACGCCGCCTGTTTAATGAAACAGAGCAGTATTTCGGCAGTGTCGACGTCGTGGTCAACAACGCCGGTATCATGGCCCTGGCGACCCTGGCTGAAACAGACGATGAAACCCTGGATCGGCAAATCGACATCAACTTCAAGGGTACGTTCAACACGATGCGGGAAGCGGCCAGACGCATGCGCGATGGCGGCCGGGTGATCAACTTTTCCTCAAGCGTAGTGGCGATGCTGCAACCCACTTATGGCGTGTATGCCGGTACCAAAGCGGCCGTAGAGGCGATGACCAGCGTCTTCGCCAAAGAGTTGCGCGGCCGCAACATTACCGTCAACGCAGTGGCACCCGGGCCAACCGCGACGGATCTTTTCCTGAATGGCAAGCCACAGGAGGTTGTCGACCGGCTTTCCAGACTGGCCCCGCTGGAACGTTTGGGCCAGCCACAGGATATCGCTGCCACTGTCGCTTTCCTGGCCGGCCCGGACGGCGGCTGGATCAACGGCCAAACCCTCCGCGCCAATGGCGGGATTATCTGAATCGCTCTGCTGTCCGTTAACCTTATTGTCTGGAGAAACATATGAAACATGTCATCGTTATCACCGGGGCATCCAGTGGGTTTGGCGCCCTTACCGCACGCGCACTGGCCCACGCCGGGCACACCGTTTATGCCAGTATGCGGGAGACGCAGGGGCGTAATGCACCCCAGGTTGCGGAGGTAGCCCGCTACGCCCATGCGCATCAGGTAGATCTGCGTAGCGTGGAGCTGGATGTTGCCGACAGTGGCTCCGTGGAGGCGGGTATTGCGAAAATTATCGACGAGGCCGGGCGCCTTGACGTGGTGATTCACAATGCCGGGCATATGTCGTTCGGCCCGGCAGAGGCTTTTCTCCCTGAACAATTTGCCCAGCTTTATGACATCAACGTGCTGAGCACCCAACGGGTGAACCGCGCTGCGTTGCCTTACCTGCGTCAGCAGGGCAGTGGGTTGGTGTTGTGGGTGTCATCCAGCAGCGCCCGGGGCGGCACGCCGCCTTACCTGGCTCCCTATTTTGCCGCCAAAGCCGCGATGGATTCTCTGGCCGTGTCTTATGCCGGGGAACTGGCTCGCTGGGGGATTGAAACCTCCATTATCGTGCCGGGGGCGTTTACGAAAGGGACAAACCATTTCGTTCACTCCGGCACGCCTGCCGATAGCGCCAGGGCGGCCGAATATCACAACGGCCCCTACGCCGGGGTGCCGGAGCAGAGCCTTGCTGGCCTGGCCGCGCTTGAGCCGGCGGATGCCGATGTCGCGGACGTCGCCCGTGCGATTGTCGACATCGTGGCGATGCCGTCAGGCAGCCGCCCGTTCCGCCGCCATATCGACCCGTCTCAGGACGGCGCTGAAATCGTCAACGCCATGGCGGACCGTGTGCGGGCGGAAATGTTGCGCCGTATTGGCCTTGAGGACTTGTTGCATATACGTACAAATCCCTCTTCTCAGCCTCAGGAGCACAACACATAATTAAGGTGAACAACGCTCAGGCTGCCCCGGCCTCCTTATTTTCCGGCTACTTCACCACCGGCAGATCGGCAAAGCGGGTGGTGTAGGCGGGTGAGAGCATCGCCCGCCGCATCTGCCAGCTTTTCTGCACACCCTGACCGGCGAACCACAGCGAGCCTTTGCCGGTGCGGTTCAGGCGGTCTACCACCTGCATCAGCGCTTCGCTGTTGGCGCGCGGGGCCAGCTCATCAAACAGGCCGAGCTGCGCCACGCCTTCGTTGTAAAAATCCCCCAGCATCACGCCCGCTTTCATGTAGCGATAACCTGTCTGCCAGATGTGCTCAAACGCCTGCATCGCCAGCGCAATAATGTCGCGCGTGTCCTGGGTGGGCGTCTGGCATTGGGCAGTGGCGTGCGGGGTGTAGTGATCGCCGCTGGCGTCATGCGGGCTGGTGCGGATAAACACCGTGACCTGGCGGCAATAGCGGCGCTCGCCGCGCAGCTTCTCCGCCGCCCGCTCCGCAAAGGCGCACACCGCCTGGCGCACCTCCTCTTTGGCGGTGAGCCGGTGGCCGAAAGAGCGGCTGCACACAATCTGCTGTTTTGCCGCAGGCTCCAGCTCCAGCGCCAGGCAGGATTCGCCGCGCAGCTCACGCACCGTGCGCTCCAGCACCACGCCGAACTGTTTGCGGATAAGCCCGGTATTGGCCTGCGCCAGATCCAGCGCGGTATGGATGCCCATCAGCATCAGCCTTTTGCTGAGGCGGCCGCCAATGCCCCACACTTCAGACACCGGCACCAGCGCCATCAGCTTGCGCTGGCGCAGCGGGTCACTGAGATCGACCACGCCGCCGGTTTTCCGCCACCGCTTGGCCGCGTGGTTCGCCAGCTTGGCCAGGGTTTTGGTCGGGGCGATGCCGACGCCGACTGCCACATGCGCCTCTTTTTGCACCCGCGCCTGCACCCGGCGGCCATACTCCTCCAGCGGCATCAGCCGCGCCATGCCCTGCAACAGGAGCCAACTCTCATCGATGGAGTAGATCTCCGTGGCCGGGGCCATCTCTTCCAGAATGGTCATCACCCGGTTGGAGATATCGGCGTACAGCGCGTAGTTAGAGCTGAAAACATGCACGCCATGCGCCCGGAAATAGTCGCCCAGTTTGAAATAGGGGTCACCGGTTTTCAGCCCCAGCCGCCGCGCCTGCGCGTTACAGGCGATCACGCAGCCGTCATTGTTGCTCAGCACCGCCACCGGCTTTCCCCATAAATCGGGCCGGAACACGGTCTCGCACGAGGCATAAAAGCTATTTACATCAACCAGGGCGAACATAGTGGCGGCTGGCGGCGGGGGAGATGATGAACATCTTAATAGAGCGGAAAGGCAACATAAGCATGGTTCCTGAATTTGCTGTATATAAAAACAGTACCTTTGAAGCCCCTTTTTATCAAGATGCCACATCACTTATTCAATTAAGGCGATGAGCGCCCTCAGCAAGCCGGTTATCGTGCGGTAGCGTTCATTTACGCGTTCTACGCCGATAAAATCGCGGCTTTCATAAACAGAGGTCTCCCGGTTAAAAAACAGAATATCCATGTCCGTTTCACCGACGACCGCACCGTTTTTAAATGCATCAGGAAACAGGTCAGGCACGGCGTGTAAATTGGCTGATTGTTTACGTAAATCCCGCTCATCCTCTTTGTCATCGAAATAACCAAATAACCGCACGCCGTTAAGATCAAAGCCATTCATTTGCCGCAAGAACGGCAGATAACTCTCAGCAAAACGATCGCCGCCCAGGGTGACTAATACCCGCTGACAGGCGCTGACCTGATCTTCACGAATCCCCGCCTGGTCTTCATACCCGGCATCCGCATAGGATTGCTCTATGTCATGCAGCGCAGCAATAAGCGTCACGAGTTCCTGTTTTTCACTGTTCATGGTTGCCTCTGCGGATAAATTTTCCCTTTGGGGATGGGCCAATAAACGGATTTTGACTGCCCATACTCTAATTCACTCACTATGCGCCGTTGGGCATTGGTGAAAACCGTATGTTCAGGATCATTTTTGATCAAAATAAGATTATGAAAATCGTTCGTGCCGGTGTCATCTAAAGAAATCTTATGATGCACAGACCACCCCCGTGCAGGTATTTTTCCCTTTGCCATTTCAAGGCGTTGTGCAGGTGTAAACCTCATTAACGCAGCAGGATCAGCCGCCAAAGATTTTAAAAAATCAGGCCGTACCCGGTTGTTAAACTGGTTTCTCAAGAGCTGATAGTCATCGCGTTCTCTGCGTAAGTAATCGATTTTTACTACGCTGATTTGTTCCAAAAACCGCTGTTTACCTTTCGCTTTTCCCAGGTAACTGTGCAGTTTTTCCAGTTCGCTTATGGACATCGTATTGCCTGTACGACGCACTGCCAGCAAGAGAGAAGATAAGGCAATCACGCTGCCGGCTGTTTTTTCATTGAGTATCTGGCTATAACCCTCTGCTGCCTCACCACCCAAAGCCTGCGCTGTTTCCGCAAATGCCGCGATATTGCCGTTATAAATACCGCCGGCAGCCAATAAACGCCCGACAGATTTGCTGTTCAGCATTTTCCCTGCCTGAGCATGTTGTTCGGGGTCCGTATAAGCACTGCCATAATTGAACCGCTGCGTGGGTGCAGCCTTAACGCTCCTCCGTGCGGCGACGGCCCGGTTATAGCCAGAGATAACCTCATGGACATACCAACTGTGATATCTGCCCGGATCGCCGCAAACCAGATCGCCATGCTCATTAACATGAAAGGGGTGATGGAATGCGCTCCAGTGCGCCATAAGGTCAATGCCAATCAACCAGCCTATTTCAAGCCAGTGTTTCACCCGATCATAGACTGGATCGGCATAGCCAGCCGGGGCACGCTGCCAGGTTTGCCTGCCTGAATATAGACGATGGGGGAGTTCAAAGAAGCCGCAACAGGAGTAACGGCGGGGCTCAAGGTCATAATGCGTTTCCACCTGCGCCAGTGCGTCCCGTGGCGAGAGAATCAGCGGGAAATCTTCTGGAGAGAGTGCTCGTTCAATGTCACGACTCTGATAGAGAGTAAACATAGGTACCTGCTTATCCTTGCAGTATGTAAGGTTAAGAGGAAATATTACGCCGCGTCTGAAAAAAAGCATCCGACGTGAGCATGACCGGGCACACAGTTTTTATAAGGGATGTCACCGGAATTTACGCCCGGCCCTGCCTTTCATCAACCCAGCCAGAAAAACGATTTACATCAACCAGGGCGAACATAGTGGCGGCTGGCGGCGGGGGAGATGATGTAGGTGACCACGCCGAAGATATGCAGATCCTGCCCTTCGCGGATGACGATCGGCGTGTAGGCCGGGTTCATCGGCACCAGCGCCCAAAAAGGGCGGGTCTGCAAACATTTGATGGTGAACTCGCCGTCAACGGCGGCGATCACGATGTCCCCGTCGGCGGCGGTCAGGGCGCTGTCCACCATCACCAGGTCGCCGTCACGCACGTTGGCGTCAATCATGGAATCGCCCGCCACGCGCAGGAAATAGGTGGCGGAGGGGTGGCGAATCAGCAGCTTGTTGAGGTCAATCCGTTCCTCCACAAAGTCTGCCGCCGGCGAAGGGAAACCCGCCGGGATTACCACATTAAAATGTGCTGAAAACGCCTCATCGGCCTGAAGAACGGCTTTGATGAACTGCATGGGAAAACCCTTTTTTATACTGTTTATGTGTACAGTATTTTTCATTTTCCCAAGGTGATCAAGGTTTCCTGAAGTGAAATCAGGCTATGCTGCTGATAACGCCCAGAATTTTTACCACGCTTAGTGCTGTATCCACACCACTTGCCACGGCGTCAGGGTCATTTTGCCGGTGAACGGCGTGTCGGAAATCAGTTCATGGCCCTGTTCATCCAGCGCCAGCTCGACCCTGTGGTCGGTAACGTTGATTACGCAGCTGATGCGGTCTTCGTTTTTCGGGTCATAACGCTCCAGGCCAAACAGCGATTTGCCGAGATCCAGCACCCGCTGGCCGGAGGAGGGCGCAAAGGCCGGGTGGGCGCGGCGCAGGGTAATCAGGTGGCGCAGGCCGTTGTAGACTTTTGCGCGCAGGCTCTCCGGGTTCGCCAGTTCGGCTTCTACCTTTTCTGCATCCAGCTTCTGCCGGTTGATACGGCGGTTAATCCCGGCGTGGTGCATCCCTTCGACGTCATTCTCGCTGCCGAGCAGGCTGTGGTAATAGAGCGCCGGCACGCCCACAAAGGAGAGCAGCAGCGATTGGGCGGCGATGAATTTTTTCGCCTTCAGGGCGTTGCTGTCCTGCTTTTCCGTCAGGGCGCTGAGGTAGTTGATGTTCAGTTCATACGGCGAGAAGGTGCCGTCGCCGTTGTCTTTGTGCGACACGCGCCCCTCTTTGCGGATCACTTCCTGCGCCATAAACTGCCGTTCGCTGTCGTCCAGGAAGGTCTCGGTCGGCCGCAGGCCGATGCCGTCATGGCTGGCCAGGAAGTTGAAGAAGGTGGTCTCCGGGTAGCGCGCCTCGGCGCTCAGCCCGTGCGCCCATCTGGTGAGCACGGTGGTGTCCTGGCGCAGGAAGGCGTGCAGCGTCAGCGGCGGCAGCGGGAACTGGTACACCATGTGCGCTTCGTCGCCGTGGCCGAAATAGCTGATGTTCTCATGGTGCGGCACGTTGGTTTCCGTGATCAGCCGGGTACCGGGTATGGCGTAATCCAGCACCGTGCGCCACACCTTGATGATGTTATGCACCTGCGGCAGGTGGATACAGCGCGTGCCCGGCTCTTTCCAGATGTAGCCGATGGCGTCAAGGCGGATCGACTGCCCGCCGCTGGCGGCATATTGCAGCAGGATGTCGAGGCTCTCCAGCAACACCTGTGGGTTGTGGAAATTGATGTCGATCTGGTCGTCGCTGAAGGTGGTCCAGAGGTAGACCATCTCGCCGTTGGCTTTGGTCATCGGCGTCAGCAGGCGGGAGGAGCGGGGGCGTACCACGCGGCTGTAATCCAGCGCCGGGTTGGCGGCAATCAGGTAGTCCGCGTAGTTTGGGTCATCATGCATAAAACCGTGTACCCACGCGCTGGAGCGGGAGACGTGGTTGATCACGCAGTCAAACATCAGGTTAAAACCTTTCGACAGGGTTTTCAGGTCGCCCCAGCCGCCCAGGTGCTCATCAATCAGGCGGTAGTCAATCACGCTGAAACCATCATCCGAGCTGTAGGGGTACATCGGCAGGATGTGGATGTCGGTGATGATTTCGTCAAAGTATTGGTGGGCGAACTTGTTAAGCGTCGCCAGCGGCTTCTCATCGGCGTGGTGGATGCTGTCGCCATAGGTGATCAGGTAAACGGTATTGCCGTCTACCCAATGCGGATTGGGGTGTTTGCCGTATTGCCATTTGGCGACCAACCGGAAAATTTGCCGCAGTACATCGCCGATGTGTTCACGCGGATAGACGTAACCAAGCAGTTTCTCTAACCGTTGCGCAAATTCCAGTTTGTTGGCGCTCATAACCCTTCCTTTTTTCGGCTGGTGTCAAAAAAAGGGTAGTCGAAAAATAAGCGCAGCGGCGGTAAAAGCAGCGGAAAAGTGCAAGCTGATGTGAAGGGCGGCGGCGCAGAAAGCACCGCCGCCGGGGGAATTACGCCCCGGGGGAGAGGGTGGCGACCATCACCGCTTTGATGGTGTGCAGGCGGTTTTCAGCCTGATCAAATACCACGCTGTGCGCCGACTCAAACACCTCGTCGGTGACTTCCATGCCGCCGTGCAAACCATACTGTTCCGCCATCTGTTTGCCGAGCACGGTCTGGTCATCATGGAAGGCCGGCAGGCAGTGCAGGAACTTCACCTGCGGGTTACCGGTTTGCTTCACCAGCGCCATGTTGACCTGGTAATCACGCAGCAGGGCGATGCGGTCCGGCCAGCTCTCTTTTGGTTCGCCCATCGATACCCAGACGTCGGTGTAGAGGAAATCTGCCTGCGCCACCCCGGCCTCGCACGACTCGGTCAGGGTGATGTCACCGCCGTTCTGCTGCGCCAGCGTTTTGCACTCGGCCACCAGCGCGGCATCCGGCCAGCAGGCAGTGGGGGCCACCAGCCGCAGATCCAGCCCGACCAGCGCCGCCGCCTCCAGCAGCGAGTTGCCCATGTTATTGCGCGCATCGCCCAGATAGGCCAGCTTCACCCCCTGCAACGGCCGCCCCGGCAGATGCTCCCGGATGGTCAGCAGATCCGCCAGCAGCTGGGTCGGGTGGAACTCGTCGGTCAGGCCGTTCCACACCGGCACTCCGGCTTGTTCCGCCAGCGTGCTGACGATCGCCTGGCCGTGGCCGCGGTACTGGATGCCGTCATACATGCGGCCGAGCACGCGCGCCGTGTCTTTGATCGACTCTTTGTGGCCGATCTGGCTGCCGCTGGGGCCGAGGTAAGTCACGCGCGCGCCCTGGTCAAACGCGGCAACTTCGAAAGAGCATCGGGTACGGGTCGAGTCTTTTTCGAAGATGAGCGCGATATTTTTGCCGGTAAGGCGTGGGGTTTCAGTGCCCTGTTTTTTCTCTGTTTTCAGGGCAACGGCGAGATCGAGCAGGGCAGTAATCTCGGCGGGGGTGAAGTCCAGCAATCTGAGGAAATGACGTTTATAGAAAGTACTCATCGCGCGGTTCTCCAGGCATTCGGTTCGTTTGATGTGAATTTAAATTCACATTATATGTATGAATATGCAATTGCAACCCCGCCTGACAAATCTTTCGTGTTTGTTGTGGAGGCGATGGCGGTGCTGTGGGAGAATGCGCACAGATACGCCCACTGACTGAGGACTTAGGCATGGCAAACCGCGAATTGCTGGACGAACAGCGTGAAGAAACCCGTCTGATCATCGAAGAACTGCTGGATGATGGCAGCGATCCCGATGCGCTTTACACTATTGAACACCATCTCTCGGCAGAGAAGTTTGAAGTGCTGGAGCAGGCCGCCGTTGAAGCCTTCAAGCTGGGTTATGAAGTGACCGACGCCGAAGAGCTGGAAATTGAAGACGGCACCAAGCTGATGTGCTGTGACGTGGTCAGCGAAGTGTCGCTGAAGCCGGAAATTATTGATGCGCAGGTAGAACAGCTGGTGGCGCTGGCCGAGCGTTGCAATGTGAACTACGACGGCTGGGGCACTTACTTTGAAGACCCGGACGGCGAAGAGGGCGACGAGTACGATGAAGACGACGACCTCATCGACGAAGATGATGACGGCAAACGTCACTGATCCTGAGCCGCACAAAAAAAGCCCCGCAAAGGGGCTTTTTTATGGGAGCCGTTACAGCGTTTCGCCGTTGCTGGCGATCACCTGTTTGTACCAGTCAAAGCTGGCTTTGCGGGAGCGTGCCAGGGTGCCGGTGCCGTCGTCATGTTTATCGACGTAGATAAAGCCGTAACGCTTGCTGTACTGGCCGGTGGTGAAGGAGACGCAGTCGATGCAGCCCCACGGCGTGTAGCCCATCAGCTCGACGCCATCTTCCGTGACCGCTTTCATCATCTGCTCAATGTGCGATTTCAGGTAGGCGATGCGGTAATCATCGTGGATGCTGCCGTCGGCCTCTGGCTTGTCGATGGCACCAAAACCGTTTTCCACAATAAACAGCGGCTTCTGGTAGCGCTCATAGAGCAAGTTCAGCGAGTAGCGCAGGCCCACCGGGTCAATCTGCCAGCCCCAGTCAGACGCCTTCACGTGCGGGTTCGGCACGCTGCCGGGGAAGCTGACGATGCTCTGGCTTTCGCTGTCGAGCTGGGTAGAGACGGCGTTGCTCATGTAGTAGCTCAGGCCGATGTAGTCGGTGCAGCCTTCACGCAGGGTTTGCTCGTCGCCCGGTTCCATCTGGATGGTGAAGCCGCGGCGCTCCCACTCTTTCAGGATGTAAGACGGGTAATAGCCGCGTACCTGAACGTCGGTAAACAGGAAGCGCTCACGCATCGCTTCCACCGAGTAGATCATGTCATCCGGGTGGCAGGAGTAGGGGTAGATCGGCACGCAGGCCAGCATACAGCCAATCTGGAACGCCGGGTTGATCGCATGGCCGAGTTTCACCACCTGGGCGCTGGCGACAAACTGGTGGTGCAGCACCTGGTACATCGTCTCTTCCGGGTTCTCGTGCTCGGTGAACACCACGCCGGAACAGCAGTAGCCAAACAACGGGTAACGCCAGTCACGCTGGTTGTTGATCTCGTTGAAGGTCATCCAGTATTTCACTTTGTGCTGGTAGCGCTGCATCACCACTTCGCTGAAGCGCACAAAGAAATCCACCACTTTGCGGTTTTTCCAGCCGCCGTACTCCTTCACCAGATGCCACGGCATCTCGAAGTGCGACAGGGTGATCACCGGTTCAATGCCGTATTTCAGCAGCTCGTCGAACAGGTCATCATAGAATTGCAGGCCGGCTTCGTTCGGCTGGGCGTCGTCCCCGTTCGGGAAGATGCGCGTCCAGGCAATCGAGGTGCGGAAACACTTGAAGCCCATCTCCGCGAACAGCGCCACGTCCTCTTTGTAGCGGCCGTAGAAATCCACCGCCTCATGGTTTGGGTAGGAATAGCCTTCCTGAATGCCGTCCGTCATCACGCGATCCACGCCGTGCGCGCCGCCGGAGAGCACATCCGCGATGCTGACGCCTTTGCCGCCCTGATCCCAGCCGCCTTCAACCTGATGCGCCGCCACCGCGCCGCCCCACAGGAAGTTACCCGGTAAACCTTGCTTTGCCATGATGCTCTGCTCCCTTCTGGTAAATAAAAGTGAGTCTGGCAAAGCGGGCAAATAAAGTCACGTTATAACACCGCACGCGCCGCGTGATATGTCACCGGGAAATAACAGGCTGTTTTTTAAAGGCGGCGCGGCGGGAATATTATAAGGCGGGGATCTGGCGGGCCAGTTTCTTGCCCAGGGTTTCGAGAATATAGAGTACCGGGATCTGCGTGGTGATATTGTGGTTTCCCGGCAGCAGCACATACGGCATATGGTAAGGGATATTCAGATCCGCCAGCCGCGCCAGCGAGGAGTTCTCCCCGTTGGTAATGCTGATGATTTTGCAGTGATGCAGATTAAACTGGCTGGCAATGCGCAGGATCTCCTGGGTCTCGCCGGAAACTGACAAGATAATCGCCACCGCTTTGCGGTACATGTCGCTGTTGACCGGATAATAGGGGTCATCAATATGGGTACTGAATTTCCCGACATTGGAAAAGAAACGCGCACCATATTTCCCCAGCGTGCCGGAGGTGCCCGCGCCAACAAAAATAATCCGCTCGTTGTCGGCAATAATCGCCGCCGCGGCATTTAATTGCCGGTCAAAGTCATCATTATTAATGCTATGGAAATAGTGGACGATCTCACTGATGCCGAATTCCGGCACCGTGGCCTGCGCCTGTTGCAAAAACAGCTTGTAACGCACGCGGAATTCCGAATACCCGGCATAGCCCATTTTTTTGCAGAACCGCAGGATGGTGGTGGTCGAGACGCCGACCTCCTCCGCCAGTTCGCGGATGGTCATGTAGATCACCTGTTGCCGGTGCTTCAGCACGTAATGGTAGACCAGCAGTTCCAGCTCGTTCAGGTGGGAGATTTCTTGGTAACTAAACATCACGCGGTTCCGGGGTGAAGGGAGAGGGGCGCACAACCGCGCCCACGGGTTACGGCACTAAATTACAGCGTTTTCAGCATGGTGACTTCGCAGTCTACATGGCCGGTGTTGCCCAGCGGCCCGCTGATGTGCTCAAAGCCCAGGCGTTCATACAGCGCCACGGCCTGCGTCAGGCTGGCGGTGGTCTCCAGGTAGCAGCGGCCAAAACCCTGTTCACGGGCGAAGTCCATCGCCTGTAGCGCCAGCTTTTTCGCCAGCCCCTGACCGCGCAGGATCGGCAGGAAGTACATTTTTTGCAGCTCGCAGAGGTCGGCCTCTGCGCCCGCCAGCGGGGCGATGCCGCCGCCGCCGGCGATCGCGCCGTCCGCCTCAATCACCCAATAGGCACTGCGCGGCTGGCTGTAGAGATCGTAGAGGTGGTCAAGGTTCGGGTCAGAGACCGTGTACCCTTTGTCCGCCGTCAGGCCGAATTCGGCGGAAACCCGGCGGATCACCTGGGCGATGGCGGCGTTGTCTGCGGCGGTCAGGGGGCGGATGACGACACGTGACGGCGTTGCAATGGTCATGATGATGTACTCAGGCAGTTAAACAAGGCAAAGGTGTGTGCCGCCGCGCACTGACGGTGCCGGGGTGGGCGGTCACAGGATCCGGTTACTATTACGCACTCTGTCACAAATGCAAAATAAAAAAGCCAGCCCGGAGGCTGGCTTTAACGGTAGCAGGTCACGGTTACAGCGCGGCGATGGTCGCCTGCTGCTCCAGCAATTTCACCTTAGCCTGGGCGCAGGCATCGAGGCGCTCACGCTCTTTCGCCACCACGGCTTCCGGCGCGCGTGCTACAAAGCCTTCGTTGGAGAGCTTGGCTTCAATGCGGCTCACTTCTGCATCCAGCTTCGCCACTTCCTTCGCCAGACGATCCAGCTCGGCGGCTTTGTCCACCAGACCGGCCATCGGGATCAGCAGTTCAGCACCTTCCACCAGCTTGGTCACTGACACCGGGCCTTTGTCGCCGTCCGCCAGCAGCGTGATGCTGTCGAGGCGCGCCAGTGACTTGATGAAGCTCAGGTTTTCGGTTACGCGGCGTTGCGCATCGGCGTCGGCACCGCGCAGCAGCACTTCCAGCGGTTTGCCCGGGGCGATGTTCATCTCGGCACGGATGTTACGCACGGCGATGATCGCCTGCTTGATCCACTCCAGATCGGCCAGCGCCTGCACGTCAACCTGCTCTGCGTCATACGCCGGGAACGGCTGAAGCATGATCGTGTCAGCGGTGATGCCTTTCAGGGTTTTCACGCGCTGCCAGATGGTCTCCGTGATAAACGGAATGATCGGGTGCGCCAGGCGCAGCAGCGCTTCCAGCACCGTCACCAGCGTGTGGCGGGTGCCGCGCAGTTCAGCTTCGGTGCCGCCGTTCATCACCGGCTTGGCGAGTTCCAGATACCAGTCACAGAACTGGTTCCAGGTGAACTCATACAGCACACCGGCGGCCAGGTCGAAGCGGTAGCTGTCCAGCGCCTCGCGGTAGGCTTTCACCGTCTGGTTGAACTCCGCCAGGATCCAGCGATCCGCCAGCGAAAGCTGCATCTCGCCGCCGTTCTGGCCGCAATCCTGATCTTCGGTGTTCATCAGCACAAAGCGGCTGGCGTTCCACAGCTTGTTACAGAAGTTGCGGTAGCCTTCCAGGCGTTTCATGTCCCAGTTGATGTCACGGCCGGTAGAGGCCAGCGCCGCCAGCGTGAAGCGCAGGGCGTCGGTGCCGTGCGGTTCGATGCCGTTCGGGAACTGCTTCTCGGTGCGTTTGCGGATCTTCTCCGCCAGCTGCGGCTGCATCATGTTGCCGGTGCGCTTCTCCAGCAGATCTTCCAGCGAGATGCCGTCGATCATGTCCAGCGGGTCAATCACGTTACCCTTGGACTTGGACATCTTCTGCCCTTCGTCGTCACGGATCAGGCCGGTCATGTAGACGGTGTGGAACGGCACCTGCGGCTTGCCGTTTTCGTCTTTCACGAAGTGCATGGTCATCATGATCATGCGGGCGATCCAGAAGAAGATGATGTCAAAGCCGCTCACCACCACGCTGGACGGGTGGAACGCTTTCAGGTCAGCGGTCTGTTCCGGCCAGCCCAGGGTGGAGAAGGTCCACAGCCCGGAGGAGAACCAGGTGTCCAGCACGTCTTCGTCCTGGCGCAGCGCCACGGTGGCGTCGAGGTTGTTTTCGCGGCGCACTTCGTCTTCATCACGGCCGACGTAGACGTTGCCTGCGTCGTCATACCAGGCCGGGATGCGGTGGCCCCACCAGAGCTGGCGGGAGATACACCAGTCCTGGATGTCACGCATCCAGCTGAAGTACATGTTTTCGTACTGTTTCGGCACAAACTGGATCTCGCCCTGTTCCACCGCTTCCACCGCGACTTTCGCCAGCGGGGCAGTGCGCACGTACCACTGGTCGGTGAGCATCGGCTCGATCACCACGCCGCCGCGGTCGCCATACGGCACCGTCAGGTCGTGCGGTTTGATCTCGTCCAGCAGGCCCTGCGCGTCAAAGGCGGCGACCACCGCTTTACGGGCGGCGAAGCGCTCCAGACCCTGGAATTTCGCCGGGATGGCGTTGCTCCACTCGCTGCTTTCGCGGCCGTTGGTGTCGAACACTTCCGCCACGTCACGGATGTCGCCGTCGAAGGTCAGGATGTTGATCATCGGCAGGCCGTGGCGTTTGCCAACTTCATAGTCGTTGAAGTCGTGCGCCGGGGTGATTTTCACGCAGCCGGTGCCTTTCTCCATGTCGGCGTGCTCGTCGCCCACGATCGGGATGCGGCGGCCCACCAGCGGCAGGATGATCTCTTTGCCGATCAGGTCTTTGTAACGAGGATCTTCCGGGTTTACCGCCACGCCGGTATCACCCAGCACGGTTTCCGGGCGGGTGGTGGCGACCACCAGATAGTCTTTGCCTTCAGCGGTTTTCGCGCCGTCCGCCAGCGGGTAGCGCAGGTGCCACATGGAGCCTTTGGACTCGCGGTTCTCCACTTCCAGGTCGGAAATGGCGGTGCGCAGTTTCGGGTCCCAGTTCACCAGGCGTTTGCCGCGGTAGATCAGGTCTTCTTTATAGAGGCGGACAAACACCTCTTTCACGGCCAGCGACAGGTTCTCGTCCATGGTGAAGCGCTCACGCTCCCAGTCCACGGAGTCACCGAGGCGGCGCATCTGGCGGGTGATGGTGCCGCCTGATTCCGCTTTCCACTGCCAGATTTTGTCGATGAAGGCGTCACGGCCGTAGTCGTGGCGGGTTTTGCCCTCTTCGGCGGCAATTTTGCGCTCAACCACCATCTGCGTGGCGATACCGGCATGGTCGGTGCCCGCCTGCCACAGGGTGTTTTTCCCCTGCATACGCTGGTAGCGGATCATGGTGTCCATGATGGTTTGCTGGAAGGCGTGACCCATGTGCAAGCTGCCGGTGACGTTCGGCGGCGGGATCATGATGCAGTAGCTCTCCTGGCTCTCGTCGCCGTTCGGCTTGAAGTAGCCCTGCTGTTCCCAGTGCTCGTAGAGCGGCTGTTCGATGTCTTGCGGGTTGTATGTTTTTTCCATTTCGCTTTGATATCAGTAAGTTGGCGGCTTGGCCGTGGTCAAATGAAAGCCGACGCTGCGATAGGCTTTATAGCGGTCGCGCGCCAACTGTTTCAGGGTGTCCGGGTAAGGGACGAAGTCTATCACTTCATGGAAAGCGGTGGCAAAATCTGCGAACTGCGGCAGCAGGCTGATCAACAGGTCACGCGGGGCGTTGCCGCGCTTGCCGGGCCAGCAGATCTCCACCGGTGCGCCGTACCGCGGCCCTTCACCCGCCAGATTGTGCGGCACGAAGGCGTCGGGTTCGCGCTGCCACAGCGCATCATCCAGCCGTTGCGCCTGCTGCTGGTCCTCACAGGCGATCAGCACCCGTTTACCGGCCCGCCAGCGGGCGGCGGCCAGATCACAGGCCAGGGCCTCATGGGCGATCATCCCGTTCGCGTCGGTGTCACTCTCCAGAAGGTAGAACGTTGCGTTTTTCATTGAAGTGCCATTGGTCAATCGGTAAAGCGGGTGCCGGAATAAAGAGGGCGGCCGCAGCCGCCCCGGTATGCCGCATTGCCGCCGGGAGAGGTGCCCCGGCGGCGGGAAGGGCGGTTACTCGTCGCCGTTCATGCCGGCGCGGTTCAGCAGGAACTGGGTCAGCAGTGCTACCGGGCGGCCGGTCGCGCCTTTGGCCTTGCCGGAGCGCCAGCCGGTGCCGGCGATGTCCAGGTGCGCCCACGAATATTTACGGGTAAAGCGGGACAGGAAGCACCCGGCGGTGATGGCACCACCGGCACGGCCGCCGATGTTGGCCATGTCTGCGAAGTTGGAGTCCAGCAGCTCCTGGTACTCCTCATGCAGCGGCAAACGCCAGGCACGGTCGCCCGCCTGCTCCGAGGCGCTGATCAGCTCATGCGCCAGCGGGTTGTGGTTGGACATCAGCCCGGTCAGCTGATGGCCGAGGGCCACCACGCAGGCGCCGGTCAGGGTCGCCACGTCAATCACCAGCTCCGGGTCAAAGCGCTCAACGTAGGTCAGGGCGTCACACAGCACCAGGCGGCCTTCGGCGTCGGTGTTCAGCACTTCCACCGTCTGGCCGGACATGGTGGTCAGGATGTCGCCCGGCCGGAACGCACGCCCGCCCGGCATGTTTTCACAGCCCGCCAGCACGCCGACCACGTTCAGCGGCAGGTTCAGTTCCGCCACCACGCGCATCACGCCATAGACCGAGGCCGCGCCGCACATGTCATATTTCATCTCGTCCATGCTGTCGGCGGGCTTGATGGAGATGCCGCCGGAGTCAAAGGTCAGCCCTTTGCCGACCAGCACGATCGGCTTAGCGTCCGGGTTTGGATTGCCTTTATATTCCATCACCGACATCAATGATTCGTTCTGCGAACCCTGGCCCACCGCCAGATAGGCGTTCATGCCCAGCTCTTTCATCTGCTGTTCGCCGATGACGCGGGTGGTGATGTTGGTGCTGAAGGCGTCGGCCAGCTGGCGCGCCTGCGAGGCGAGGTAGGCGGCGTTACAGATGTTCGGCGGCATGTTGCCGAGGTCTTTGGCGGCCTTCACCCCGGCGGCAATCGCCAGCCCGTGTTGGATGGCGCGTTCGCCGCTGGTCAGCTCACGGCGGGTCGGCACGTTAAACACCATTTTGCGCAGCGGGCGGCGCGGCTCAACTTTGTTACTTTTGAGCTGATCAAAGGTGTAGAGCGACTCTTTGGCCGTTTCCACCGCCTGGCGCACTTTCCAGTAGGTGTTGCGGCCCTTGACGTGCAGCTCGGTCAAAAAGCAGACGGCTTCCATCGACCCGGTGTCGTTCAGGGTGTTGATGGTCTTCTGAATCACCTGTTTGTACTGGCGTTCATCAAGCTCGCGCTCTTTGCCGCACCCGATAAGCAGGATCCGCTCGGAGAGGATATTCGGCACATGGTGCAGCAATAACGTCTGACCGACTTTGCCTTCCAGTTCGCCGCGGCGGAGCAGCGCGCTGATGTAGCCATCGCTGATTTTATCGAGTTGCTCGGCAATGGGCGACAGGCGGCGAGGTTCAAAAACCCCGACTACAATACAGGCGCTGCGCTGCTTTTCCGGGCTACCGCTTTTTACACTGAACTCCATGCACTCTCCTGAATCTTAAAGACAACGACGGGAGCTGCGGCTAGAATGACGCACTCCGCAACAAACCTTCGTCATTGTGTTAACTGCGGATGTTAACCTGAACGGCGTAATTTATTCTGTTTTCGGCGGCTATAGGCATGTTCCTATAGGGCACCCTAACACGAGATGTTTTAATGCTATTTTAGCTATGAAGGTGGCCATATGATGAGAATAAATGGCGCATTAGCGAAGAAACTAGCGATTTTCCTGCAAAAAGACAAGTTTTCACAGGCGTAATAAGCGTGATCATCATTAGATATCTGGTACGGGAAACCTTCAAAAGCCAGGTTGCGATTCTGTTCATCCTGCTGCTGATCTTCTTCTGTCAGAAGCTGGTCAGGGTACTGGGCGCAGCCGTCGATGGCGATATCCCAACAAATCTGGTCCTCTCCCTGATGGGGCTGGGCGTGCCTGAAATGGCACAACTCATCTTGCCGCTCAGCCTGTTCCTTGGGCTGTTGATGACCTTCGGCAAACTCTATACGGAAAGTGAAATCACCGTGATGCACGCCTGCGGGCTGGGCAAGAAAGTGCTGATTGTCTCCGCGCTGCTGCTGGCGTTGCTGACGGCGGTGATGGCGGCGGGCAACGCCTTCTGGCTCGGGCCGTGGTCCTCAAAACATCAGGACGAAGTGCTGGCGGAGGCCAAGGCCAACCCCAGTATGGCGGCGCTGGTGGAGGGGCAGTTCCAGCCCTCGCAGGACGGCAACGCGGTGCTGTTTGTCGGCAGCGTGAAGGGCAAGGAGTTCCATAACGTCTTTCTGGCGCAGTTACGGCCGAACGGCAACCAGCGCCCGTCGGTGGTGGTAGCGGATAGCGGCCACATGGAGCAGCGCGCGGACGGCTCGCAAACGGTGACCCTGAACCAGGGCACGCGTTATGAAGGCACCGCAATGCTGCGTGATTTCCGGGTCACAGATTTCAACAACTATCTGGCGGTGGTCGGCCACCAGACGGTGAGCCTGGATAACACCACCGAAGCCGAACAGATGAGCATGAGCCAGCTGTGGCAGGCCACCACGCCGGATGCGCGCGCCGAGTTCCACTGGCGGCTGACGCTGGTGTTCTCGGTGCTGCTGATGGCGCTGATGGTGGTGCCGCTCAGCGTGGTGAACCCGCGCCAGGGCCGGGTGCTGAGTATGCTGCCGGCGATGCTGCTTTATCTGATCTTCTTCCTGCTGCAAAGCTCGCTGCGCTCCAACGGCGCAAAAGGCAAGTTCGACCCGATGGTGTGGATGTGGGCGACCAATGCCGCTTACTTCGTGCTGGCGATGGTGCTGAACGCCTGGGATACGGTGCCGGTGCGCCGCCTGCGCGCGCGTTTTAAAGGAGCCGCGTAATGTTTGGCGTATTGGATCGCTACATCGGGAAAACCATTTTTAACACCATCATGATGACGCTGTTCATGCTGGTGTCGCTGTCCGGCATTATCAAATTTGTCGATCAGTTGCGCAAAGTGGGGCAGGGCGGCTATTCCGCCACCGGCGCGGGGCTTTACACGCTGCTGAGCGTGCCGAAAGACATCGAGATTTTCTTCCCGATGGCGGCGCTGCTGGGGGCATTGATGGGGCTGGGCGCGCTGGCGACCCGCAGCGAGCTGGTGGTGATGCAGGCGTCCGGTTTTACGCGGATGCAGATTGCCGCGTCAGTAATGAAGACCGCGATTCCGCTGGTGTTGCTGACCATGGCGATTGGCGAGTGGGTTGCGCCGCAGGGCGAGCAGATGGCGCGTAACTACCGGGCGCAGATGATGTACGGCGGCTCGTTGCTCTCCACCCAGAGCGGGCTGTGGGCGAAAGATGGCCCGGACTTTATCTTCATCGAGCGGCTTTCCGGCGCGAATGAGCTTTCCGGCGTCAATATTTATCATTTTGACAAAGAAAACCATTTGCTGTCAGTGCGTTATGCGGCCAGCGCCACCTTTGACGCCGACGCGCGCGAATGGAAGTTGTCGCAGGTAGACGAATCCGGGCTTGGCGGGAAATTTATCACCGGCCACCAGACGCTGAACGGCGTATGGAAAACCAACCTGACGCCGGACAAGCTGGGTGTGGTGGCGCTCGACCCGGATGCGCTGTCCATCAGCGGCCTGCGTAACTACATCAAATACCTGAGCCAGAGCGGGCAGGAGTCGAACCGTTACCAGCTGAACATGTGGAGCAAGATTTTCTCGCCGCTGTCGGTGGCGGTGATGATGCTGATGGCGCTGTCGTTCATTTTCGGCCCGCTGCGCAGTGTGCCGATGGGCGTACGGGTGGTCACCGGGATCTGTTTCGGTTTCCTGTTCTACGTGCTGGATCAAATCTTTGGGCCGTTGAGTCTGGTGTATAATATTCCGCCAATTCTCGGCGCGCTGTTGCCGAGTTTGCTGTTTTTGCTGATAAGTGTGTTTATGTTATTGAAGCGGAGATAGTTTTCTTCTGCCGAAGTAGAAAGAAGCCCCGGGATGGGGCTTTTTTGTTTTTTATGGGGGAGGGGGGGATGTGGCGTTGGCGCATGCCCGGTGTCTTTCTGCGGCTTCGTGGCCGCCACCGGGCGTAAAGTGGATTGTTTCGGTTGTTTATGTGTATTTGTCTACCTGGCTCACTGAGCCTCAACCGAGCGGGGCCTGCCGGCGCGCCGGCCCTGCACCCGTGCGCTTTCGGTGGTTTGGCTGAATCATTGCACGCTCCCGCGTGTCCCCTCATTCCGCCTCCGGGCTGATCGGGCCGCCGCAGACACGCTCCCGGCGTGGCTGCGACTCTCACGGGCATCCATGCCCGTTCGCCCGGCCCTTCGTCTTCATTCGGCAATGATTTTTACGCCCCCACCGAACTGCAAATCTTTGGGTATGTAAGGAAATAGTAGGTGGGGATTATTGGATGTTCGGTGTACTCGCCCGGCCCTGCGGCTCCATTCGGCAATGATTTTTACGCCCCCACCACTTTTGCAAACCAATAAGTCTGTGAGGAAATAATAGGGGGAGGTTTTAAGTCGCTCGGCGTGTTTGCTCTCATACCGAATTTTCATGCGGCAACGTGTCTGCATTCTTCACAAATTTTAAAAAAGCCTTATCTACTCTTTCCTTACATAGCCAAGAATTTGCAGTCTGGTGGGGGCATTAAATTATTGCCGACGAGGACGCAGGGCCGGGTGAGCGGGCATGGACAAATTGGCCGGGAGCCAATTTGAACAACGCGAAGCGTTGGCCCCGAAGGGGTGAGCCCCAGGGATGGGGCGAATCTTCCCCGCGAGAGGGACAGCCACGCTGGGAGCGTGTCTGTCCCGGCCCGATTAGCCCGGAGGCCGAAGGAGGGAACCCGCTACGCGGGCAATAATTCTGCCGGATCACCCAAGGCGCGGGGATGCAAGGGGCGAGCGCCTACGCGCCCCTTGCGCGGTGGCGGCAGCGGAGCCGCAGAAGGAATGCAGGCGTTTGCCAACGCAACCAACCTCAATCCAAAAGCAAAAGGCCACCGCACATGAGCAACCGAAATAAGCCATCTCATCAACAACCGAAACAATCCACTTAACCCCAGTGGCGGCAGCAGGGCCGCCTACCCCTGCCGCGAAAACACCGCTATCACTGCATCAAGATGCGCCTTCATCGCCCGCCGCGCCCCCGCGGCATCCCCCGCCTCGATGGCATCAAGGATCGCCCGGTGCTCCTGCTCGGAGCGGTGCGGCATATCCTCCGGCGTGTAATTACGCTGCAACACCCGGAACATGCTGCCGTAACGGTGGCCGAGCAGGTGGCCGATGATGAACGCGTAAGCCGGGTTGCCGCTGGCCTGGGCAATACGGATGTGGAACAGCCGGTCGCCGGGGTGCGTCTCCGATCCGGCGCGGTTGTCCTCGCAGTTGCGCAGGTAGGCGGCGCGGATGGCGGCGCGCTCCTCCGCGCTGGCGTAACGCGCAGCCAGTGCGGCGGTTTCCGGCTCGATCAGGCGGCGGGTCTGTAACAGCGAAAAAGGCGGCAGCTCGCTGTTCAGGTCGAGGTCAATCCCCAGCTCCTCGTCCAGTTCGCCCCACTGGCCGCGCCCGGCTTGCGCCATCACCGGCTCCGGTGTAGCCACGATCGGCGGGTGGCGCACAATCACGCCATTGCCGACTTTCACATCCACCAGCCCCACCACCTCCAGCGCAATCAGCGCCTCCCGCACCGACGCCCGGCTCACCTGCATTTGCGCCGCCAGATCGCGCTCCGACGGCAATCGGCTGCCGGGCGGAAATTCCCCTTTCTCAATCAGCCCGCGCAGCTGATCGGCTATCTGCCGGTAAAGCCGCGGGTTTTCCAGTCTGGTAATCGGCATAGTGGCCCGTCTCCCTGTGGTCGGTTAAGCGATTCAGCCACCAATTCCCGGTTGTGGCCCTTGAGGAATTGTTATCGGCGTGTAAAAACTGAATCCGCGTTGATGATGTTTTGTGCAGCCGGTGCCCATCTTAGCAAACCCCGCCGCCGGGTAAGCAATAACATTTCCAACCTAATTGGCCTGACCTTCAGGCTCTTTTTAGCCGGTCAGTGGCCTGACCATTAGACCTGAAAGCGAGGCACCCATGACCCAGTTTACCGCCCTGCGCGTTGAAGATATCCGCTTTCCCACCTCGCAGGCGCTGGATGGCTCCGACGCCATGAACCCGGACCCGGACTACTCCGCCGCCTATGTGATTCTGGAAACCGATGACCCGACGCTGAGCGGCCACGGCCTGACGTTTACCATCGGCCGCGGCAATGAGATCTGCTGTGCGGCCATCCGGGCGCTGGAGCACCAGATCGTCGGGCAGTCTTTGGAGTCGATCACTGCGGACATGGGCGCGTTCTGGCGGCGTTTCACCAGTGACAGCCAGCTCCGCTGGATCGGGCCGGACAAGGGCGCGATCCATCTGGCGACCGGCGCGGTGATCAACGCCGTGTGGGATGCGTGGGCGAAATCCTGCGGCAAGCCGCTGTGGCAACTGGTGGCGGATATGTCGCCGGAAGAGCTGGTGCGTTGTATCGATTTCCGTTACCTCACCGACTGCATCACGCCGGAGCAGGCGTTACGGCTGCTGACCGAACGCGCCGAAGGGCAGGCGCAACGGCGCGAGACATTGCTGGCGGAAGGTTACCCCTGTTACACCACCTCGGCGGGCTGGCTCGGCTACCCGGATGAGAAGCTGCGCCGCCTCTGCCAGCAGGCGGTGGACGCCGGGTTTTCCTTCCTCAAACTCAAAGTCGGGCGCGACCTGGAAGATGACATCCGCCGGGTGCGCATCGCCCGCGAGGTGATCGGTCCCGACCGCCAGTTGATGATTGACGCCAATCAGGTGTGGGAGGTGGATGAGGCGATCGACTGGGTCAACAAACTCGCCTTCGCCCGGCCGTGGTTTATTGAGGAACCCACCAGCCCCGATGACATCGAAGGCCACCGTAAAATCCGTGAGGCGGTCGCGCCGGTGAAAGTGGCGACCGGCGAGATGTGCCAGAACCGCATTATGTTCAAGCAGTTCATTATGCGTGGCGCGATCGACGTAGTGCAGATTGACGCCTGCCGGATGGGCGGCGTGAATGAGGTGCTGGCGGTGATGCTGATGGCCGCACGCTATAACCTGCCGGTCTGCCCCCATGCCGGCGGCGTCGGGCTGTGCGAGTACGTGCAGCACCTGTCGATGATCGACTACCTCTGCATCGCCGGGACGCATGAAGGGCGGGTGATTGAGTATGTGGATCACCTGCACGAGCATTTCGTGACGCCGTGTGAGATCCGCGGCGCGGCCTATATGCCGCCGCACGCGCCGGGCTTCTCGATTGAGATGCACGCTGCGTCCCTCGACCAGTACCGCTTCCGGGGGTAACGATGCGCATCGACGCCCACCAGCATTTCTGGCGCTACCAGCCGCAGGAGTATGGCTGGATCAGTGACCAGATGGCCGTGCTGCAACGCGATTTCCTGCCCGGCGATCTGTTGCCGTTGCTGCAACAACAGCAGATCGACGGCTGCATCGCGGTGCAGGCGCGCCAGAGCCTCGACGAGACGCTGAGCCTGCTGGCGATGGCGGATGTTAACCCGTTTATCCTGGGCGTCGTGGGCTGGCTGCCGCTCACCTCGCCGGTGCTGGCCGACGTGCTGGCCCCGTTGCAGGATCTCCCGGCGCTGCGCGGGGTGCGGCATCTGGTGCAGGATGAACCCGACCCGGCCGCGTGGCTGCAACAGCCGGCGCTGGAGGGTGGGATGCAACTGATTCAGTCGCGCGGTTATGTGTATGAGCTGCTGGTGACGCATCGCCACCTGGCGGACGCCACAACCTTCGCGGCGCGTCATGACGATCACTGGCTGGTGCTGGACCACCTCGGCAAACCGGACATCGCCCGCGGTGCGGTGCACTGGGCGCGGCAGATTGCGCCATTGGCCGCGCTACCACATGTCGCCTGCAAGCTCTCCGGGTTGGTGACCGAAGCGCCCGGTTTCCGCTGGACGCCCGCGCTGCTGCGGCCGTTTATCGAGGCGGCGCTGGAGGCGTTCGGCCCGGATCGGTTGCTGGCCGGGTCAGACTGGCCGGTCTGTTTGCTGGCCGGTGAGTATGCGCAGGTCACCGAACTTTATGAGCAGGCGCTCGTTTCCCTCAGCGACGCCGAGCGCGCCGCCATCCTTGGCGGCAATGCCTGCCGCCTCTACGGCTTACAGGAGCCAGACTATGCACCTCAACCTCACTGATAAGGTCGTGATCGTCACCGGCGGCGGGTCCGGCATCGGCGCGGCGATCTCTGCCACGCTGGCTGACGAGGGGGCGATCCCGGTGATCGTTACCAATACGCCGCCGGAGCCGGGCTTTCTGGCACAGCTTCAGCAACAGCAACCGGCCGCTTGCGTGATCCTCGCCGATCTCTGCCAGGAAGCGGAGTGCCGCCGTGCGGTGGCGGAGGCGCTGGCCCGTTTCGGCCGCCTTGACGGGCTGGTCAATAACGCCGGGGTGAATGACAGCGTCAGCCTGGAGGCGGGGCGCGAGGCGTTTGTGGCCTCGCTGGAGAAGAACCTCGTCCACTACTACCTGATGGCGCACTTCTGCCTGGATGCCCTGCGCGCCAGCCGCGGCAGCATCGTCAACATCAGCTCCAAAACCGCGCTGACCGGGCAGGGCAACACCAGCGGCTACACCGCCGCGAAAGGGGGCGTGCTGTCCCTGACGCGGGAGTGGGCGGTGTCGCTGCTGGAGGACGGCATCCGCGTGAACGCGGTGATCCCGGCCGAGGTGATGACGCCGCAGTACGAGCGGTGGATCGACACCTTCGACCAGCCGCAGCGCAAACGCGACAGCATTACCGCCCGTATTCCGCTCGGCAAACGCATGACCACGCCGCAGGAGATCGCCGACACCGTGGTGTTCGCACTGTCGCCGCGCTCGTCGCACACCACCGGGCAGTGGCTTTCGGTGGATGGCGGCTACACCCACCTCGACCGGGCGATCACATGAGGATCTGTCAGGCGCTCGACCTGGTGGAGTCCCCGGCGCTGATTGCCGAGTATCAGACGCACCACCAGCGCATCTGGCCGGAGGTGGCGGCGCACCTGCGGCAGCACGGCATTCTCGACATGGAGATTTACCGCCTCGGCACGCGGCTGTTTATGGTGATGGAGGTGAGTGACGCCTTCGACCCGGCGGCCTTTGCCGACGCGAGCAACGCTAACCCGCACATTCAGCGCTGGGAGGCGCTGATGTGGCAGTACCAGCTTCCCACCCCGTGGACGCCACCGGGTGATAAATGGGTGACGATGGACCGCCTGTTTTCCCTTGCGGATCAACCCGCAGCGCAGTAACCCGGCGCGCCGGACGCGCCAATGATGCGTTATCCAACCTGGATCAAGGAGTTAACATGCTAGTCAATAAAAGTGCGTCACTGTCGGCCAATACCGGCCAACTGGCCACCAGCGGGCGCTGGGCGCTGATGCTGGTCACCAGTCTGTTCTTTATGTGGGGGTTGTCGTATGGGCTGCTGGATGTGTTGAACAAACACTTTCAGGAGACGTTGCATGTGACCAAGGCGCAGTCCGGCCTGTTGCAGGCGGCCTATTTCGGTGCCTATTTCCTGGTAGCGCTGCCCGCCGGGCTGTTTATGGACCGTAAAGGCTATAAAGCGGGGATTCTGGTCGGTTTATGCCTGTATGCGCTGGGCGCGCTGCTGTTTGTGCCCGCTGCGTCTGCCAACAGTTTTGCGCTGTTCCTGCTGGCGCTGTTTGTGATTGCCAGCGGGCTGGGCTGCCTGGAGACGGCGGCGAACCCGTATGCCACGGTGCTGGGTGACCCGGCCGGGGCGGAGCGGCGGCTGAACCTGGCGCAGTCGTTTAACGGGCTGGGGCAGTTTATCGGCCCGATGATCGGCGGCACGCTGTTTTTCTCCGCCACGCAGGCGCCGGGCAGCGGGCAGGAGTCGGTGAAGATCACCTATGTGGCGATTGCGGGGCTGGTGCTGGTGATTGCGTTTCTGTTCAGCCGCACCCGGCTGCCGGACATCCGTGAGAGCGGCGACGTGCCGGGGGAAGCACCGCGCGGGTTGTGGCAGCACCGGCATTTTGTCGGTGGCGTGGTGGCGCAGTTCTTCTACGTGGCGGCGCAGGTCGGCGTGGGGGCGTTCTTTATCAACTACGCCACCGAGCACTGGCATAACGTGTCGAACCAGAGCGCCTCGTATCTGCTGTCGGTGGCGATGATCAGCTTTATGGTCGGGCGGTTTTTCAGCACCTGGCTGATGGGGCGCGTGGCGGCCACCACGCTGCTGATGCTCTACGCGCTGGTGAATATCGTGCTGTGCGGGCTGGTGGTGATGAGTATTGAGAACGTGTCAGTGATTGCGCTGGTGGCGGTGTTCTTCTTTATGTCGATTATGTTCCCGACCATTTTCGCGCTGGGCGTGAAGAACATGGGCGTTCACACCAAGCGCGCCAGTTCATTCATGATCATGGCGATTGTCGGCGGCGCGATTATGCCGTACTTCATGGGCGCACTGGCGGACCATTACCACACGGCGATCTCCTACCTGTTGCCGATGGCCTGTTTCGCGGTGGTGTTTGTGTATGGGCTGAGCCAGCGCCGGGCGCAGAGGGCGGGGCGCGTATAGATTGCAATAAGTTTGGCGATAGCCGCTGCCAGATCGGCGATACCCGTTGCCAGTTGCTGCCGGATCGGCGATACCCGGGGCGACCAGCAGGCCGGGCGTCCCTCCGGGAACCCGGTCTGCTGTTTCCCCTAATAGCGGGCGTTGTGAGTTGCTGTGAGATATGTTGCGACAGGACTAAAAGCGCATAGGCCGCTGTGGGGGCGTCGCGGTAAGTCTGGAGACTCACGGGGCGACCAGCGGGCGAGGCATCCCTCCGGGAACCTCGTCCACTGTTTCCTCTGTTATTGGGCGTTGTGAGTTGCTGTAGGTATATAAGTCACGCGTCAGTCATGGCTGTTGTTATTCACCAGCGCCGTCACCAGATCGTTTACCCCGTCACTCATATTGGTGAAGCGCGTCAGTTCGGTGCGCGTCACCACCACGAACACGCCGATGTTTTTCTTCGGCACCATCGCCATATAGGTAATGAACCCGCCACCGCCGCCGGTTTTCTGGATGATCGCCGGGCGGCCGTTTTTCGCGGCCATCGTCACCCAGCCCAGCCCGAGCGCATCCGCCTGACCCGGTACGTCCATGCCTTTCAGTGACACCAGTTCACTGCGGCGGAAGTACATGGTCTGATCACGCGTGGCAACGATTGAAGGCGCACGGCCGTTAGAGGCTAAGAACTGCTGCATCCAGCGTTGCATATCTTCCGGCGTGGAGTAGACGCCGCCACTGCCCGCCGCCGCAAGGGTGCTGCGGCAGGCGCTGCTGCCTTTGCCGACCATCAGCCGGGCGCACTGTGCCGCCGTGGGCGTGAAGGTGGTGTTGACCATGCCGAGCGGGCCGGTGACTTTCTCACGCAGCAGCGTGGGGTAGGGCTTACCGGTGGCGTTGGAGAGCGCATCGGCCAGCAGGTCATAGCCTAAGTTTGAGTAAGCGGCATGCACGCCCGGCGGCACGGTAACCTTGGCGGAGCGCAGGTATTGCCAGCGGTTGGCCTCGGTCGGCCAGGTAAACACCGTGCGCCCGGCCTTGCCGCCCGGCTGCTCACGCGGCAGGCCGCTGGTGTGGGTGGCGAGGTTCAGCAGGGTAATCGGCTGGCGCGCATTATAGGCAGGCACACGGGCACCGCGCGGTGCATATTTTTTCAGCGGATCCACCAGCCGGACTTTACCTTCATCCGCCAGTTTCACCATCACTTCGCCGGTCATCAGCTTGGTCAGCGAGGCGATGCGGATCATCGAGTCCGGCCGCGGGCGCAGGTCATTACCCGGTTGGGTTTCCCCATAACTGCGGAACACTTGCTGGTTGTTATCAATCACCACCAGCGCCATACCCATCGCACCGCTGTTATAGAAAATGTGCTCTGCAAAGCTGTCCACGACCTGCGAGGTCAGCTGCGCCTGGGCAAAGCCACGCATTGGCAACGCCGCCGCGACCAGCCCGAGCAATAAAGAGGGGAGTAATTTAGCCAATCTGGTTTCCATGAGAGGCAAGAGACAAGTGGCGAATATCATAATGGCAACTGCCGCATCTGGCAGGCAGAAAATGCGGCCGATACTAAAAAAAGTGTGAACAATCCTCACGCCCGCGTTGCGCACGCCCGGTGGGGCAGGATGATGAAGCGCTGAATTTTTCGTCACTTAAGCGGAGACAAAAGGGATAACAGTTGCATGGCGATCGTGGGCAGGTATAATGCACCCGTTTTCCGCATACTACTTCAGTGCCGAAGTGGCGAAATCGGTAGACGCAGTTGATTCAAAATCAACCGCCGCAAGGCGTGCCGGTTCGATTCCGGCCTTCGGCACCATCGAGTATGAACAATCAAACCACCGCGAGGTGGTTTTTTTGTTTTTGGGGGTTGGGGATTATTGGTCTTTGCGACCGCTCATGTTATTCAAGTCATTAGGGGCAAAGGAAAGGTATTCAGATTAAAGTCAACAGTCATGTCTTAGAGTTATGACCTGAAGCTAGTTAATTGGACGAAATCTGTTTTGGGGTAGCAGACGAGCTAACGAGAACATAACTCTGGATATACGCCTTAAGCCCATATAGATGGGTATCAAACACAAGAAAATTCTGTAACATTAACTAATTGACTGAATGTGAAACGTCAAAGCAGAGTAGCCTATACGCCTCTCCGATATAAATTTTCGACAGAATGTTGGGATGCAGTGCTTAGTTGCCTGGCTAAATGGGGCAAGCAACACTAATAAAAACCTTACAAAGTAGGGTAGAGATAATGAAATTATTTATATAAAATAGTTATTATTTATTATTAGAGAACATTCGGTTATGAGCGCAATCACATTACGTAAAGCGTTGGGTGTACTTGCGAAATCATCGTCGTTTTCCGTCACGACAGTGACACAGCGGCAAAAGGATAATTTCGATCGGCTAAAAGAACAACTCTTTGTTAAACAGGACATTGAGACTGATCTGCAACGTCACTTGGATGTAGCGATGCCTGGAGAAATCATTTTTCTATGTGGCAGTAGTGGTGATGGAAAATCTGAAATTTTAACCCGATGTCAGTCTGCTCCACGCAATCAACAACGATTTAATTTTCATCTGGATGCCACACATAGTTTCGCTCCGCAACAATCAGCTATTGAAGCTTTAAACGAGTTATTTGGGAATCATCACCAACAGTCACATCCGTTGCTCGTCGGAATCAACACGGGCATGCTCGCTAATTTTGCTAGAGAAGGTGCTGACTGCCATCAAGCCATCCGTTCTGCGATTGACTCATTCTTATTGAAGCAACAGAATGAAAGTCGGCCTTATCAAAATGGAAATTGTACATTTTTTGACTTCGAACAGTATCCTAAATTTCATTTTGATGAAAGTAAACAGTACTCACCATTTATTAAGCAGTTATTAAGTAACTTAACTTGCGATGATGACAGTAATCTTTTCCATTTCATTTTTAGGAGAGATGAATCAATTAATCCTGATTTAAAAGAAGTCGTTAATTTCAAGTTGCTTTGCATGTCAGGCGTACAAGACGTATTGATCACACAACTCTTTAAGGCTCGATTAATTAAAGACCAGTTTGTTACCACCAGAACGCTGCTAGATTTTATACATCATTTGCTCATGGGGCCGGATTACCTATTTGATAACCTCTTTAACAACTTAGAAAACGATTTAATCAGAAAAATTTCTGATTTTGATCCTGCTAGATTACATACCTATGAGCTAGATCAATTCATTTTACGTTATGAGCTTGGCTTGCCTGATCCCGAGCTAGATGATTTCTTAATAGAGCTTGGGAAATTGCACATTAAGTTTGATCGCCAGGACGTTAAAGCAGGGGATGCAGCCTCCTTAATTCGAATGTTCTGGTTGTTACAATATGAATCATTGGGAAATGATTACCATAGAAAATTTTCAGCATTTTTTAATGAAATAATTTTTGAGTCTTATTCGAAAATCTGGCATCTACATAAAAACTATACTGGAAACCTAGAGCAGAAAAGGTCATTGAATCGATTTTATTCTTTCGAGCTTATTGCGGGTATCCAGCGCTACGCAAACCGCAAAGCTCCTGAATTAATTACGCAAAAAGATGAATTCTTTTTAGGCGAGTTTGGTGGAGTTAAAATCACCGCACCTGTCGCGCTGAAACCGGACTGGGATGCCATTCTCAGGAAAAACACTGCTCACCCAACTTATTTCAATATTCATCTAAAAGTGGGGGAAAAGCCGCTGTTACCTTTTCGTATCGGGCTTAATTTATTTGAGCTATTGACTAAACTGAATAATGGTTATCGCCCTAATAAATATGACAAGAGCGCAATTGTATTGCTTGATGAAATGATTGAACTGATTGCGGAACAGGCTAAATCCAGTAGTGAAATAAAATTTTATGAGGGCGCCCAGAAAGTTTACAGCGCTAGGGCGGATGACGACATTATCACCATTAGTGGCATGGAGGGATAATATCATGTATCCCATTGCAACAACGTTAAAAGTTGGCAACAACCTACTAGATAGCTATCTACCAATACGTAATAAAAACAATAATATTGACTGGCAGATTGTCACCGGTCTAGTGCTAAGTTATGCCGTGAAGTATAAGATCGACACATATAATCTTGAGCAATTTCGTGAGGATTGCAAAAATCACCTGCAAGCATTGATTGATGAGCCCGCTTTCTGGACTGTGCTAGAGCGGATGTATTTTTCTAGCAAGGATATTTTTCATGTCTCGCCACTTTTTTTGCTGTTCCACGCCCAGTTCGATGCTGAAAAGATAAGCTCAGGCTCTGCGGCAGACAGACGCCTTGGAACGTTATTTGCCAATCTAATGAAGGACTTTAGACTTGGTCACCCGATCCAGGACAAACTGAATTTTGTCGAACAGCAAATGCTGAATAAACTCAATGAAAAATTAAAACGGTTAGGGGAAGGCCCGTTTGCTAAAGAACAACCTTACCTTCCCTATATGGCAACGTGCTTCCAATCAGATCTGGCATTTCTGGCAGAGCACCCGCAATATCTTTTGCAAGAATTGACTAATACTTTGCGTTTATATGCTTTTAGCTGGTGCGCTCAATTGGCACTCAACTTGGATAATTGGCGGGATGGTGAGCCACAAAGCAAATCTTTGTTTTTTATCCTCGATACCGAAAAAGCCAGTTCAGAGCGAGATCAAATAAAGCGTTTTGGCTATAAATGGTTCGCTAGCCACAGTGAAAAACTTTTCCCGATGCTCTCTGCACTAGAGGTTTTGCAATGGGGGAAAGGAGCGACAAAGCGTCCCTTATGGCAGGTCTATCAGGATGTTATGAATTATTCAGAGCCTTCTGAGCAGATATTAAATTCCCTTAACAAGTACTTGCAGGAGTTTATTGAGGATCGCCAACTTTCCTCTCGTGAGCGAGCTACAAACCTGGACGATGCTTTCAAACAGCTACTATCGGTTGCGGTTGAACAGTTTCAAGGTAAGAAATCAGAACGAGCATCGGTAAATCGTAAATACATTAATGAGCTGGAAAACCAGATTTGTACGGAATTTATTCAAGTGCGTGGCCGGGCGGGAAAAGTGCTGGTGCTTAATCAGGATCGGTTGTTGTTACTGACAAACCTTACCGTAGGTAAAAACAAAAAACTTCGGTTGCATGAACTACTGCACGGTTTTGAGCAACGCGGATTTTATCTGGATAACCAGTCTACACAAACGTTGATAGCGTTTTATGAACGCATGGGGAACGTGGAGCGAATGAGTGACAGTGGAGACGCCGTATATGTCCGTAAAACAGTATGAAACTTATCTAGCGGAAACCTTCATTGAATGGGTTAGTAGCACCATCCAGCCAGGTGAGCGCTACCAGTTCAAATCTCCCGATCCTGACAACGCCTTAAAACTCTGGGAGGCTTTCGATTACCTGGCTGATGGAAATACATTAGAGATTGCGCCGGAACAGTACCTCTCTTACGTATCATGTAACGGTATTCAGCTTATTCCGGTACTGCACGGTACTACCGCGCCCGCATTTACGGAAAACTATATTTCTCATTTGCGCGATCAGGTTTCCGGCCGCAATGGCGTATTTGCCCAGACGGCGTTATTGATTATTCATAACAGCATGCTGGATACCTTGCTCAATAGTACCAAAGATGTGGCTGCTCCAGATGCTATTTGGCATCCCGAAACCTTCCGTTATCAACTCGAAAAATTAATCACAACGGACAGTAATCACTCACAAGTATCCCGCTGTTTACTAAGCGATCAATTGACAACGATACTAGATGAAGGTGCAACCGTATTTGGTTTCTCATCGTTATACCGTCTGCTGGAAGACGGTAACTTGGATTTCTCTGAGCTAAAACTATTCAACGATAGTCAATTACTGAACTTTAGCGGTAAACAGTTACGCTCCCGATTAAATGAAAACCAGAAGTTATATCGCCAGATAGAGGACAGCATCGAGCGTTACAGTGGGCAACTGGAGAACGTGCTGACTGAGTTCAGTACCAAATTTATTCAGAAACATTTTGTCGATACAGACGACTGGCGCGAGCTTGATTTCTCTGTCTACCAGAATGAAAAAGCGCAAAACAGCGAACAGAAACTGGTACTGGAAAATATCTGCGTTGAAAACGGTGAAGTCTGGCAAAGAGCAAAAAGCATCAGTAAGGTGGGTAAGCGTGATATTAGTGTCCTAGTGCAGGTACAGCCGGGACAATCGCAGGTCGAACTGGAATTCAGCTTTCAGAGCAACGATCTTCAGGATGACCAGATAAAAATTGCTCATCATCGCCGGTTACAGAAAGAGCGTTTCTGGCGTACCAGTCGGGCCGGAGGAAAATCTTCCCGGATTATGGCGTCAGTACCTTTCGACGGGCACCCCTGCTTCTTTAGCCTCGAAATAGTCAACCGCAATAACTCGGCGGAGGAGTATAAGTTTCGCCTGCTGATAGTTGAACAAGGGCAATTCTGGCTGAATGAGATCCAACACTGTTACCGCATTGAGCCGGGTAAAGACCAGCTAACTTTGCAGCTGGAAGATAATGAGTTACGTATTGCGGAGACAGGCGAGCAGACATGTACGCTGGATGAAGATAGCGATGACATTAACTGCCGGCATTATGCTCGGGTGAATTTTGAGACATTAGCGAACCAAAGTGAGCTGATCAAATTCGCGCTAATTTCAGGTGATTCACGTCTCTTACTTAATATTGAAGGGCCAGGAGCTTCTGAAGGATTAACATTACCACTGCTTTTTGATCAGAGCCGTTTCAATAAGCTCTTCAAAGAAGAGGGAAATGGGACTTGGAATCGGATTAAAGGACGCGTCATTCTGGATAATACCGAACATAACGTGGTCGGTGTGCGTCAGCAGTTGTTGATACTAGAAGCCTCACTAATTGAACGGGGCATCCTCGGGGCAGGCAGTGACAACAGTGTATTTGCGCTGGATGAACTTCTTGCCAGCTATCCTGACCTCCATAATGCATACCATCAACTACTGGCTTATTATCAGCGGCGTAACACTCTGCCAAGCCTGGTATCATGGTCAGCAGAATATCGTGCGCTGGTCAGCCATGTAGTCACTACTTTTGAACAGGCGTTGCAACAAATTGGTCTAAGTAGGGCATTAACAATACAGGAAAAAAGGCTATTGCATCTGGGGATCTGCCGGGGTGAAACGCATGAGCGTCTTTCTCCATTGCATCCATTAGTATTGTCTTATCATTTGCAATTGGCAGAAACCATCCTCACAGAGTCAGAGCACTCGACATCGGCTTCATTTGCCTCATTACCATCAATTACCCTCGATCGCCTAGTTGTCTCTGGATTAATGCCTTTTGTATACCATAGTGAACATGAATATGCGCAGCTACAGCCAGTAGTGGAAAATCGTTTCTGGATTGACATTATTCCACAGCGCCAAATGAGTCATGACTATGTTAAGAGACTGGTAAAAGATAAACTTAACGAATTCACGGATGCCTATTCCCGATTATTCCAACGATCTGGTAACAATGCTTTAATTATCAATGGAATTAACCAGGGGTATTCTAGAGAGTTATTTCTAGGGGTCGTGGAGTACTTCAAGCAGGAAAAAGAGCGCGCTATTTCAGTACATGTAAACTGCTATGATGAACGTCTAATACCCAATGCGTTTGACCATTTTGCCGAAAGCGGTAGTTATGAACAGCTTAAAAATGATCTTGGCTTGAACAGCGGTGGATGGCGTGCAGAAGCCGATATGCTGATCGATTTGCTGCGCAGCCGCTTAACATTCAGTAAATTTATTTTGCCGCGGGAAAGTGACAAACTGGCCTACGCTCATCTGGCATTTTTTACAAATACCGCACCGGTTGATTGCCGTCAGATCCGTATTGAAGACGCCGCCAGCGGGGTGTTATGCCATGGGCTTATTGCTGGCGAAGGGGCGGAAATACAGGGCGATGCCTATTTTACCGCTTTTGGCTTGCGTAATGTTGATACTGAACCTTATTGCACACTGCGCCTTGCACGCTTGCTGGGGGGGCTGTGGCAACCGGCGCGTCAAAGTAACAGCCAGTATCACGGTCAGGGAATCAGCCTGGCAGTGAGTGGCAATTTTAAGCAGTTGCTCGACTACTCTTATGACAGCTCACTCTGGACCACTATTATCGACCCCAAAGTCACACTCGATTTCTTTACCAGTCAGAAAGATGTGGTGCTTATCCACTACTCTGACCAGTACACCAGTTGTGCGGGTTATGATGCCGTGACCGTCACAAAACAGGTCGAGCTGTTCCTGCGTTTACTTCAGACAGAAAATCAGACCGGGCAGCCTTCCGTTGGCAGCCAGCACCTGCTGGCTGAATTTAATGCCTTTAACGGTGAATGGCTGCTGAAAATGCTGCGTTCAAACGAGAAGGAGCGCAAAGAGAAGCACGGCATTATTGGCGCGTATAAATTCGTGCAGTCCATGCTGCATCAGTCCGATATTTGCTGGGTTCCACTATCGGTGGCCGAAATGATCCGTGTGTCCGGTAACGTCGGACTGAGAATGAAAGAAAGTGATTTATCTCGCCACTTACAGGGTTACCAAAAAGGTGCGATTTCGGATGATGTGCTCTTTGTAGGTTTCAAAGAAAACAGCCTTTACCTGTTACCGCTGGAAGTAAAAACGGGCGCGCGGCCTGATTACAACTATGCCGGGCAGCAGGCTCGTGAACTGAAGCGTTACTTACAGCAGGATATCCTGGGGCCACAAACGCTGGCATCACAACTGTACCGAGCACTTTTTATTCGCCAGGTATTAATGCAGGTGGAAAAGCTGCGTCTATATGGCGTGCTGGATAACGACAAACTGGCTCCCCTGTTGGCACGACGCGAGTGGTGGCTCACCGGCGACTACCAGTTAGGTGAACTTGCCGACTACGCGGATGGCTTTGTAATAGCGCACGTAGACAGTGAGAGCTGCTTTGATCTCTCTTATAAAGTGACGCCGGATAATATTTTACAGATTGAGATCCCTTATTCACTGCTGCCGTCACTCATTTCCACGCAGGGAGAGCAATCACTGCTGGCCGAACGCTATCACGTGCCGGAAAAATACCGGCTGAAGCCAGGGTGTGAGTTATCGCCGTACCAGCTTGAGTCGGTAGCAGAAACACCTTCTCAGACTGAAGTGCAAGCGGTTCCCGAGCCTGAACTGCAACAGCCTGTTGCACCATCGCTCCCTCCTGAGATCAACGGTGCACCGCTGCAAATCCTGTTTGGTCATGATGCTGTGCGTCAGAGCCCATTGTATTGGGAGCCAACGAACACAGCGAAGTTCATGAATACCAATACCGGTATTATTGGGACGATGGGTACCGGGAAAACCCAGTTTACCAAATCGCTAGTCACACAGTTGATGCGCAATCAGTCCTGTAACGTTGATGGTAAGCCGATTGGTTTATTGATCTTCGATTATAAGTCGGACTATGTAGATGAAGCTTTTCTGGAGGCGACGGGTGCTAAGAAATACCAGTTATCTTTGTTGCCTTATAATCCGTTATCACTATTTGGCGATATGCCAATGTTGCCCAGACATACGGCAATGGCATTCTCTGAAACGATGGGGAAAGCCTATAACCTTGGTGTGAAACAACGGATGAAGTTGGTTACGTTGATTATGGATTGTTACGACCTTGCAGGGATTGTTCCTCATGATCGTACAACCTGGAACCGTACCGCACCGACAATCGAAGATGTTTGGCAACAGTATTTAGCTCAGGAAAAAGTAGACGAAGATTCATTGTACGCTGCACTTTATAATCTGGCAGGTTTCCAAATTTTTGAAACAAATCCTGAAAAGATGACTAGCTTGTATGATTTGGTTGATGGCGTCATTGTTATTGAGTTGGCGGGCTATCCATCTGAGATTCAAAACCTGGTGGTCGCCCTGACGCTGGATTTGTTTTACGCACAAATGCAAAAAAGAGGCAAACCTGTTGTGCGAGGAGATTACCGTCAGCTAACCAAAATGATCCTAGTTGACGAAGCCGATAACTTTATGAGGCAGGATTTTGCCAGCCTGCGTAAAATTCTTAAGGAAGGCCGTGAATATGGAGTTGGCGCAATCCTGTCAACGCAGGAGATTACCCACTTCAAAACTGGAGAAAATAATTACGCCTCCTATATCTTGACTTGGGTGATTCATCGCGTATCTGAGATTAGGAATGCGGATATCAAGGCGGTATTTAACATCGATGATAAAGGTGAGCAGGAGTCTTTGATGGGGCAGATTCGGCAACTGGAGAAACATTTTAGCTTGTATGTAGATGGAGATAAACAGGTTAAGAAGATGCGCGATAGGGCATTTTGGGAGTTGCAATATGAATTACATACAAAGGGGATTGAATAATGGTTAAAAAAAGACCAAATCCTTGGGGGGACGTTTTGGATGAGTTTTCATCTCGCTTATGCAACGCTATAAAGAGCCCTGCATTTTTAGTTTATTTTTTTATTGGTGTTATTTTCATTGGTGGTGTTGGTATTTGGTTACCTTACTTCTCTTCAGATGACCCGAATCCAGTTTTTATGGAAAGTCAAAATGTATTTACCTATTCATTTGCAATATTGGGCACTTTAGCTATAGAGGTTATGCTAAGTTCGTCTGTTAGCAAATATTTGAAATCATTGGGGCTGTTAATCGGAGCTATAGCATTGGTTTTTTGTGGGCTTGGATATTATTACATAAAACATGGCAATTCAATTTCTCTGAATATTGGAGCTTTTTTAACATTGCTCCTTTTTTTGCTGGCAAATGTCAATGATGAAAAATTTGATCATGATGATTCTTCTGCTCCTGCCTCCCCGGTTGGTTTTGAAAGTGCTAGAAAAGACCTGATAACAGATAAGGAATAACAATGAATAATTATCCTTTGCGCTTGCCTGCATTGAAAATAATACAGCCACTAGGTGAGTTTTATGTCGCGTCAATAAGTGCAGAAACTTTATTGGAAGTTAGTTATACAATTAAAGCTGAAATATTAGATGATGAAGATGAGGCATCCTCTGGTTATTTAGGTGGGGTGATTAATAAATTGGTAGGCAATCAACGGAAAAGAACTCCAAAGCGATTGGAAGAAATCCGAGCCTATACAGAAACAATTGATGCAAGTTTTCCAAATTCTATTATTTTGGGGGTTAATTATCACGAGGATGGCGGCCTAGAAACAAACCCTGAAGAAAGATGGTATATAGAAAAAGTTGGAAATGATTTTTATAATATAGTTATTCCATCTTCTAAGAAACTTGCTTCAATAATTGATGGTCAGCATAGGGTATTCGGTTTTGAAAACTCCAAAGCTAAAAGCATGGAGCTCTTGTGCTCGGTTTATCTAGACCTACCTTTAGCATATCATGCGCGAATATTTACAAATATAAATATCAATCAAAAAAGAGTTGATAAAAATTTAGCTTATAATTTATTTCAATTTGATATAGAGCAAGGGGAACCTGAAACTTGGTCACCGGAAACTTTAGCTGTTTATTTTGCTAGGGTTTTAGAAAAAGATGCAGATTCTCCTTTTAAGGGGAAAATTAAACTCGGGGTTGAAAACTCATCATCATCAACATCTATATCAATGGCATCAATAATAGATGGTATTTTATCTCTGATTACTAATAACCCTAAATCAGATAGAGAGTTGCTTCATACTAAAAAAATAGGTGATGGACGTAACAGAACTATGCTTTCTAGAGTTAAAAGTAATGCACCCCTAAGAGAGCTTTATATAAAATCTCAAGATAAAACGATCTTTAATATAATTAATGATTTTTTCTTGATCATAAATAAATATTTAGGTAGATATAAGGTTTTTAATAAGACACTGGGAGTGCATGCAACATTTGATTTCTTAAAGATTATTTTGAATAAAAATATTAAATTTACTCCGAGTATGGCTATTCTTTGTTCTAAGGTTAATTTCAACGATTCATTTTTTGGTGTCCAAACGAAACTAAGAGTTAGGCTAAAGAACACTTTGTTGCTTGCTTCAGGTGTTATCGACATTGTAGATCTTGAAGTAAAGGATCCAAACGAGTTACAAGAATATATCCGTATCCTGAAGTAAAGAAAATTACGACAGTCATTGTAAATGTGTACAATGACTGTCTCTATTTTTTAATTTTTTAACGCAAGTACTATATGTTTTATGCTTTTATAATTTCTCAACGCAGCAATCCCATCCTCGACATGCGCCGCCCAGACCTTAATTAGCATTTTCTGTTCTATTTGTGGATAAAGCATCTTTAGCACTAGTTCCGTGGTTTGCAGTGTTTCGCCCAACCATGTAATTTTATCCAGAACCAATGACCCATCTAGCTTCTTACTATCCATTTCAGGCGAATAACGAAATTTACTTTCTACCGAGCGAAAAAATGCTAAGCGGGCAGCAACGTTAGGGGTGATGCCCGTATACACTTTTAACTTTTTCAGTTGTTCCTCAGTCTCACGACTTAGTTGCATGCGATTGGGGAGCATTAGATGGCCTCCTTAGTTAATTCCCAAAAATACCCTGGCTTAAGCGTAGATGATTTAGTATTAGCATTAAATACGATCTCATAGGCATGAGAAATATCATCTCTCAACTGATCGACAAAGTAACGCTCATCGACTTCTGTATCGGTGGACAGTAAGACAACCTGATGGCTAGCAAATGGGAAATAGTGGTTGATCAACTTATCACGATGCTGAGAATCTAAACGCCCTAACGGAGTATCAATAATCACAGGCAGATCTCGGCCCGACGTTTTTGCAAGCGCTTCAAGAATGGCTATAGCATAAATTTGCTTTTCACCCGCAGAAAGTAACTTACGGTTAATGACTGCTCCTTTTTCATTAACCAGCTCTACATCGAACGTCTCGGGGTTAATATGCGCATTAAGTTGTAGATCCTCTTTACGTGCTAACTTTCGATAAGCTACTTCAAAATTTGTAGAGAGTGTTTTTACTCGTGCCTGGGTCAATACTTCACTATAACGATCAAGCAGGTTTATCGTTTCCTGAGCATTTTTAAAGGCGCTGCTAAAGCCATGCTGATTACGTACTGCATCATGTACTTTTTGCACTTGACGGACGCAATCAAGTTGCTGCTGTTTTGTACGCTTAGCATCTTCTAATAATGAACTATATTTCTGGCGCAATGCCTCCCGCTGCCGGTCAAGCTCCCGCAACTTTTCAAAAATATCGAGAAGCTGTTCATCTTCTGGGGCACGAGCAATATTTGCGGCAGCCTGTTCTAACTGTTTTTCTACATCAGCGAGCTGATTCCTATAAAGATCAAAACGTTGCCACGCTTTTTTACTTTCCTGCTCAATGGCTTGTTGAAGCATACCCGCTTCACGTTCAGAAATATCAAAAAGCAAATCGCCTTGAGGTTTAGTTGCCATATACTCTTTTAGATTATCAGTAATGGCTTCTGTAGCGATTTTACTTGTGGTGCTGGATCGCAATGCAATATCGTTTCTAAGTAGAGTTAAAAACTGGTTTAATTCTTTCTCAAAACTATTCGCTTGCTTAATTTGTGCTTCGTTAGCAATCCTTTCCAGCAACTGGGACAAGATATTAGGAGCGAGAGCATAGGGTAGTGTCCCATCGCACTCTTGACGTAATGCTTTTTCTAAATTCTCTTTATCTCTTAACAAGGTATCGACTTTTTGCTTCTCCTGCGCCTTAGTCTGAGCAAAAGCTCCACCCTGTGCATTTAATAACCCTTCATAGCGGATAATATCTTTAGATAGAAAATCAATTCTCGTTTTCGTAAAATCAGCGTTTTCCAGAAGCTCTTCAGTTTTATAAGTTAACTGCTTAATTTGGGTTTCGAGTTCTGCAAGTTGCTGCTGTTGAGAGCCTACCAATTGGCTAGATTGTTGGCGCTTAACAAAAATCATTAAGTCGTTACGTAATTTGGAGATGAGATCCAGGCCCAATAAACGGCGCACCGCAGTCCGCAATATGTTACCTGATTCATCTTCAGCCAATTCCGCGATTTTTTCACCATCAAAAAAGAATAGATCAGCTATGCCATGTGGGATTAGTTCATTAAGAAAACCCTGGCATTGCTCATAGTCTAATTCATTAAGAGGCTGGCCATCTTGTTGCAATGAAAGGCGGTCTTTCTTACCATTTTTCCAAGTACGGGTTACTGTGAATTCAGATTCTTGCCCTCCTTTATTGTAAGTAAAGGTGAGCTCTACGGCAGCCTCTTCTGGGCGTTCAGTAGCATGATTACCATGATGAATGAGTGTACTGAGTTGCTCAATATACTCTTGTTGTTGAGTAGCGAGTCCAAAAGCTAGTCTGCCATATAATGCTAATCGTATAGCTGATAAAATAGACGTTTTCCCTGCGCCATTTAAACCACCGAATAACACTATAGGGCGTGGATTATTATCACAACGTGTTTTGGGTGCGAGATCGATAATATGCGTGCCATTAAACACCCGGAAATTGCGCAATACCAGTTGTTTAATCAGCATGTTCATTACCCTCAGTAGTCAAAACTGATAAATTAGTAGCCTCAGAAATTCTGCGCTGCAAAATCTGAATTTCGCTTTCTAGCTTTGTCACTTCTTCTTGATAAATATCTCGATCACTACGTTTTTGTAGCATAATTTGTTGTTGCTTTATTTCTTCCAAACTGCCCCAGTCCTGTTTAAGAATGCTGCCGAGTTTGTCAAAAATTCCCTGGCGGCGACTTAGCCCTTCCATTGATATTTCAAGTTCGATTAACTTCATTACCATCTCTGGTTCGACGTCAAAACCTTGTGAAATCTGTACTAATAGATCTGCATCACTAGCATCAAATCGTGATTGATCGTCGACTACCCAATCTAAATCTTTTTGGTAGACTTCACGATAGATATCAGGCAAAGAATCATACCAATCGGGCTCATTAGGATCTTTTAACCACTCTTGACGAATAGCATGCAATTCTGGCTCTGAAATCAAAGAAATAGTATGGCCTTGTGCATTTAAATCGCGCTCTATTTCCAATAACTGTTTTAGCCATTGTTGACGGTATTTTAACCAGTAAGGGCCGGGGACATGCTTACGTTCTGCATTGATCTCCTCACCTTCTTTGGCATATTGGTAACTTACCTTACCGCTGCGGCGCTTGTAATTTCGAAAGGTATCTTTATTGACAGGATCAGTTGTGAATGCAAGTAAATCGCGATATTTGAGTAATGGAGACATCCAGTCTTCACCATTTTGGATGAGACTTTCCATTGCTTTATCTTTTGTGACAACAGTACAAGTCCAGCAGCCAAAGCGTGAGCTGCCGCATGAAGGCGTACTATCATCGATCACTAATGGGCATTCACCTTGTGCTGAAGAGTCCATATATAGTGTCCAAAGGGGGCGATTATTTCCTCCCCATGGACTTTCCCACTCTTCAAACTCATTATCCTGAGCATACCGGAATGCACCTCGCAGTAGTTTCCATACATCTTCTACATCCCAGGTATCAATTGGAGTGTAGATAAAAGCGTTCGGCAACGTGGTATGACGTGCAAGCCGAGAACCATCAATTTTATGCTTAGCTATAACTTGCGCGCGTGTTGCGCTTTCACTGCTGCGCGAACCAAGCACCACAATAACTTCATCGAATTGACTAACTTTATCTTTGATAAAATCGCTGACTGGATTGATCTTCATGCGTTCCGTACACCAACGGAAGCTACGGGTCGGCGCTGGATAACCTTTACCTAATAGATTTACCCAGAATGTTTCGTGAGTTTTTGGTGTCACCGCATGTTGAGTCATGGGCAGCTTGTTACGTTTTGCACCTGCTTCAATTTGCAACATGGTTTTTTTGATCAAATCGACTACCACAGGTGTTTCTACCAGCGTATCGGATGAGACGACAAACACATCTTTGGTACGCATTTCTGGCGGAAGCCCTAACAATGCCAAATATACCAATGTTACAACCGCGGAGGAGTCTTTACCGCCGCTATAGCCAATCACCCATGGGCGGTTATCTGTACAGTAGATGCGCTGAACTTCAGAGACATACTCTGCTAATGGACGTCCAGCAAAGTTCTCTTTATTAATAAAATCTTCGTATTCGGCCAAATCATAGGCTTGAATAAGTTCGCTCATAATACAACCATTTGATTTTCAAGCTCTTGCTCTTCAGGAGAAAGAGGAAGGGAAAGTGCAATTTTCAGTGCGTTGCAGGTTAGCTGGATAGCGGTACTGGTTTTGCTTAATTTGCCATGCTGCATGGCCCGTTTAATTAATTCGGGGTTACTTTTACGCCAGTCAAAGCTTTTAAGCTCAGCAATTTTTTGCTGCCAATCTTCAGGGTGTTCTATCAGTAAAGCTCTCCCTAAAAGACCGAGAGCCTGAAGGCCTATACCATGAGCATGAACATACTCCTGACGTAGTTGTGCAGCAGAAACTTCTTTTTTGGCAGCGAGTTGCCAATCCGGCATAATATAGAAAATCGCTCGCCAGTAGAGCGTAGCAATGTGTGTATTCTCTTCGAAATTATCTTCTTTGGGATCTTTACCCAACAAGGCGCGTGTTGCCTGTTTGATACTGCTAAGCGTAAATAACTTGTTAGAGCGCGCACTAATGCTGGATTTCTCTAGCTCAGTGAGCCCAATAAACGGTTCAACAGACATGGCTAAACAGCGTGCCAGGCTAGAGCTGATATCTCGATGATCATACAACGCTGACAGCGATGGGCTAGGGCGAATGGCATACTTGTTTAAGTCGGCAAACATCTGCTGGCTACGTTTTAAGCCCTCATCCACGAAAAACAGGACAGGGATGTTGTCCTGTCCCAACTCTGGGCGCTCTTCAAGTGCATCTTCGATTGCTTTTCGTCTATGTTGCCCATCATTAATGAGAATCTGCGCTTCCATTGGAACACGTAACGTACCAAGGTTATTCGAGCCCGAAAATTCATCAAATTGGACATCAATAGCTATAGAAGCTGTTAATGCAGAGAAGACATAGTCGTTAGGATTTTCAAGAAGATAGCGCACCATTTCTGGAATTCTTGACTTGTTAAGTATACGTTGCGCCCGGAGTTCGGGCGGAACTTCATTCTCATCAAAGCTAAAAATCTTAGGAATGATGCGCATCGGACAAGTTGCAATGTAGAAGGGACGCCCCGCCTGCATGCCTCGAACAGCAGGGAAGGAGTAGCAATAGTCAGTGTCAAAGTAGGCCATATACATGTTTCGCTTTGTGTGAATAACATAGGGTACGTGATTTATTACGTATTTTGAAGCGGATGAGGGATTTATTACGTGAGAAGTCTAACTATGGGGCAATAATCTGGGTAGATTAATAATAGATGTTTGCTTTAGGTGCAACGTCAGAGCCACTTCCAGGTCTTCTGACGTATAGAACTCCAAAAGTAGCTAGCTTTCCAACGCCGATCATTCAGTCCTTCATCTGGTAGCGGGGGTGAACCTACTGTGGAAAGATCGGAGCATCTTAACCATTAGCACTACGATGCTTATGTGTGATTTAGCCTCACTAGTTTGCTTTTATAAGATCTCAACATCACCAACCATCCCGGCCTTCGGCCGGGACACCCCCCCACCTCAACACCTGTTTACCCCCGCCTGCAACTTCCGGAGACACCATCAATAAACGCCCACACCTGCTTCTGTTTCCGCTTCGAAAGTTTCCCCACCCGGCGCAGTGCCTGCATCAGTTCCGGTTCCGCTTCGTCCTGCGGTTTCTCCTCCGGCACTTCTTTCGCCATCAGCACAATGCACCCCTTCATCACCCGCACATCCACCTCTGTGCCGGTATCAAACCCTGCCGCTGCCAGCCACTTGCCTTTCATAATTACCGCCGGAATTCGGGTGTAATCTGGATAACGGCTCGCATAACTGACTTTTAAACGGCGAATAGTCTCCTGGGTGGCTTCTGTTACTGAATTTTCTGCAATACAATCCTGTGCAGCCATTTTGACTACCTCGATTAGTTATTGTGGTCAGCGGTAAAGGTGTGTTGCACCACATCTTTGCCGCGCTTAATTACCCTGTAAAAATAGCCAGTTACGTGATGAAAAGCCAGATGAAAATAAATGAAAATCATCGGCGAAATAATGCGACATGTATTCCTTTTTTATTGGGGTAAATAAAAGAAGTCTGAGGGTTTTAAATATAATAAGGCACGCAATAAACGCGTGCCTTATTATTTCAGCTTAAATCATGCAGCGCTTTATCCAGCGGCGGGGTGAGTGCCATATCTAAGAATTCGACCTCTAATCCGCGGCGTTCTGGCGTGCAGCACATCACACCCACTTTTACAGATACTGCCGGGAAATAGCTTAAGCGCAACAGCGGCCAGTGCCGGCCGTCGGTGGAGTACTGTAACCGCAGGCCGTCGCCTTTGCGGCTCAGGCGGAGCCAGAAGGTGCGCGGGTCGCCGGGGAAAATGCCGGTCGCCCAGTCGGAGTGGCCGAGCGTCAGCACGCTGCCGATAGCGGGCGCGCCGTCATTGTACTCAATGCCCGCTTTTAGCCAGTGATGCTCGTCGGCCATCAGCATAATCCCGGCTTGATCGTAGAGCGTGTTGAAGTCGGCACACACTTTCACCTGAAAGGTGAAATCGTCGGCCGCATCTGTTGCGTAAATATGCCCGGAAAAGCGTTCGAAGCCGTACCAGGTTTTGCGCCAGAAATCGGTATGGTCATCCGTGACCACCGTTAATTTATCGTTCTGGTAGTGCCACTGTTGCGGTTCGTTAATCCAGGAAAAAGCGTTGCGCATCGGTTCTCCGGGGCAGGCATGGGTCGGGTCTACCGAGAATAGAAGATCTTATGCGCCTTCGCTGCTGCGCCGCGCAAAACTTGCGGACAGCCGATCAAGCAGGATCGCCATCAGCACCACCACAATGCCGCTCTGTAGCCCCAGCCCGATATCAAGCTGCTGGATGCTGCTGAGAATGTCATTGCCCAGCCCACCGGCACCCACCATCGAGGCGATAATCACCATCGACATCGCCATCATAATGGTCTGGTTCACCCCGGCCATAATCGCGGGCTGCGCGGCGGGCAGCTGCACTTTCCACAACAGCTGGCGCGGCGTACAGCCGAAGGCGAGGCCCGCCTCAATCCGTGCGGCGTTCACCTGGCGGATGCCGAGATCGGTCAGGCGCACCACCGGCGGCATCGAAAACAGGATGGTAGCGAAAATCCCCGGCGGGCGGCCGAGGCCGAACAGAATGGTGGCGGGGATCAGGTAAACAAACGCGGGCATGGTCTGCATAAAATCCATCAACGTGCGCACCACGCTGCCCACCGTGGCCCGGCGCGCGCTCCAGATGCCGAGCGGAATGCCGAGCACCAGGCTGAAAAAGGTCGAAGAGAGCGTCAGCGCCAGCGTGATCGAGGCGTGTTCGCTGTAGCCGCTATAAACGATGTAAAGCGTCGCCAGCAGGGCAAACAGCGCAAACCCTTTACCGATGCGCCAGGCACCAATGCCGACCGCCAGCGCCACCAGCCCCCATGGGGTCAGCCAGCCGAGCAGCGTCTCCAGCCCGCCGGAAAAAGCATCAATGCCTGCGGAAAGCCCGTCAAAAAAACCACCGGCATGCACCAGCAGCGCATGAATGCCGCTGTCGATCTGGCGGCTGAAATCTAAAGGATGTGACATACCGTTACCTGTTCAGACATGGCCATAGCTCTCCGCCCACTGCCAGCGGGCGGTGTCCACGCCGGAGAAAAAGTGCCGCACATAGGGTGAGGCGGGCGTGTTGATGATGTGCTCCGGGGAACCGACCTGCACCAGCCGCCCCTCTTGCATAATCGCGATGCGCGTGCCGAGCCGCAGCGCCTCTTCCATATCATGGGTGACGAACACCACCGTGCGTTGCTGCTCCTCCTGCAACGCCAGCAGCAGTGACTGCATCTCACGGCGGATGATCGGGTCGAGCGCCGAAAAGGCCTCATCCATCAACAGCACCGCCGGGTTCACCACCAGCGCCCGCGCCAGGCCGACCCGTTGCTGCATCCCGCCGGAAAGCTGGTGCGGATAGTGCGCGGCCACCTGCGCCAGCCCGACCTTCTCCAGCATCGCGTGCGCCCGCTGGTGCCGCGCCTCCCGGGCCACCCCGGCCACCTCCAGCCCGAACGCGACGTTATCCAGCACCGTGCGCTCTTCAAACAGCGCGAAAGACTGGAACACCATGCCGATCTGCTGCCGCCTCAGGGCGATCATCTCCGCGGTGGTCAGCGTGCCGAGCGGCTTCCCCTGAAAGCGCACTTCACCGCGGGTCGGGGCGATCAGGAAGTTCAGGGTGCGCAGCAGCGTCGATTTACCCGAGCCGGAAAGCCCGACAATCACAAAAATCTCACCCGGGAAAATCTCCAGGTTAATCTGGCTTAACGCATTGGCCGTAGGCGTGGTATCCGGCCGGGAAAATAACCGCTTCCCCGGCGGGGGAGAATAATTTTTATCAACGTCGCGTAATTCAATGATAGGTTGCGTCATGGCAGCATCACATATTATCGGGGAACGCACTCACGCTAACCTAAAATAAACGGCGTCAGGTAAATATTTTACGCAGGCAGATAGACATATTTTGCATTTACTTATTTATAATCCGGCAATGCGGCTGGTTGATGATGAAAGTTCCAGGCCTCATTTAATAACCAGTGGGAAACTTTCTCCTGCTGTGCAGAGGCGGGTTTACCGCTGGCGGAAATCAGGTAATAGCCCCGTTCAGTGCGGACTTCCGGGCCACAGACCACCAGCTGTTTTGACGCCAGCAATGAGGAGATCAGCGGCCGCCAGCCGAGCGCGATCCCTTGCCCCTCCACCGCCGCCTGAATCACCAGCGAGTAGGCGTTAAAAGTGCGTGACCCGGCGTGCGCGTGGGCGGGCACCCGCTGAAAACGGAACCAGTCTTCCCAGTTCAGCCAGCGTTGCGGGCGCGTCTCCGGCAGCTTCAGCAGCGGGAAGTTCAACAGCTCGCCGGGCGTGGGCGTGATGCTCATCTTGCGGATAAGTGACTGATTACAGACCGGAACCACATCCTCCGGGAACAGCTTCTGCGCTTGGGTTCCCGGCCAGTTGCCATTGCCGAAATAGATCGCCAGGTGGGCGTGGCTGTCGCGGAAATCGTAGTCATTGGGGGAGGTGGAAACCTGCACCTCCACGCCGGGGATCAGCGCCTGAATGGCGTCCATCCGCGGCAGTAACCAGTAGCTGGCAAAGCCCATATCGGTGTCGATGCGCAGGGTGCTGCGCTGGTGCCGGGTGCGTTCAATCTGCTCGCTGATCTCGGTCAGGCTGGCGCGGACAATCTGGTAAAGCGCATTGCCGGACTCGGTGAGTTGCACCCCACGGTGACGCCGTTCAAACAGCGGGCCGTTGAGTAAATTTTCCAGGCCCTGAATACGCTGGCTCACCGCCGGTTGCGACAAACCTAATTCATTTCCGGCGGCGGTAAAATTACCGTGACGCGCGGCCGCCTCAAATACCACCAGCATTTGTAACGGAGGTAACGCTAATTTCCCTGCCATAAGCCTGCCTTATACCATGATAATTTAGCCGCCCCTTCACAGAAAGAAACAGGCGTGCGATAAAAATATCACGGATCGTTTATTTACTTTATCACCGGATGAATCATGCTTATAAATAAACCGAATATCGTTATTCTGATGGCAGATCAGTTAACCGCCGGGGCATTACGCACTTACGGAAATAACGTCAGCCTGACGCCCAATATTGATAGGCTGGCGGAAGAGGGCGTGGTATTTGACTCCGCCTATTGCAACAGCCCGCTGTGCGCCCCGGCCCGCGCCTCGCTGATGACCGGGCAGCTGCTCTCCAAAAATGGCGTCTTTGATAATGCGGCGGAGTTCCGGGCGGACTCGCCGACCTTCTGCCACTACCTGCGCGAGCAGGGCTACCGCACCTGGCTCTCCGGCAAGATGCACTTCTGCGGGCCGGACCAGCTGCACGGCTTTGATGAGCGCCTGACCACGGACATCTACCCGGCGGATTTCGGCTGGACGCCGGACTGGGCGCACCCGGAGCGCCGGCTCGACTGGTTCCACAACATGAGTTCGGTGCTGGAGGCGGGGGAGTGTGTGCGCACCAACCAACTGGACTTCGATGACGAGGCGCTGTTTATGGCGCGCCAGCGCCTGTATGACGCCGCCCGCCGCCCGGATGAGCAGCCGTTCCTGCTGCTGCTGTCGCTGACCCACCCGCACGATCCGTTTGCCATTCCGCGCCGTTACCTCGACCGGTTTAACGAAGAGGATATCGATCTGCCGCACACCACGGCGGCGGAGGTAGAAAGCGATCCGCACTCAGCGCGCCTGCGTGCCATGTATCAGCTGGAAGAGGGGCTGCTGAGCGACGCGCAGATCCGCCGGGCGCGCCACGCCTATTACGGCGCGATGGCCTACGTCGATGACTGCTTCGGGGAGGTGATTCGCACCCTGGAGGAGACCGGGCTGGCGGAAGACACCATCGTGTTCGTGGTGGCGGACCATGGCGAAATGCTGGGCGAGCGCGGGCTCTGGTACAAAATGAGCTTTTTCGAGGGGGCGGTGCGCATCCCGTTTATCGTCCATAACCCGAAACGCTTTGCCCCGCACCGGGTTAAGGAGAGCGTGTCACTGGTGGATCTGCTGCCGACCTTCACCGACCTGGCGGGCGGCGGGGCGCGTCTGCGGCAGCCGGTCGCGCCGCTGGACGGCCACAGCCTGGTGCCGCACCTGAAGGGCGACGCCGGGCCGGATGAGGCCTGCGGGGAGTATCTGGCCGAAGGCGCGGTCGAGCCTATTGTGATGATTCGCTGTGGCCCGTGGAAATACATCCACTCACTCACTGAGGCGCCGCAGCTTTACCATCTTCAGCAGGATCCGCATGAGCGGCAGAACCTGGCTGCGCAGCCCGCGTATCAGGCACAGGCTCAGGCGTTCGCTGCGGAGGTGGCCGCCCGCTGGAACCTGGCAGATCTGGATAAGCAGGTGCGCGCCAGCCAGCAAAAACGCCTCTACCTTACTGAGATTGCCGGTCGCGACGCCATCCCGAAATGGGATTTCCAGCCGCACCAGCCTGCGTCCCAGCGCTATATCCGTAACCATCAGACACTGGATGAGCAGGAAGCCTTCTCCCGCTATCCACGCCCACACCAGCACACGCCCGGGAAACCCTTATGAAAAAATTGACGACCTTTATGCTGCTGGCCGCTTCCGGCCTGCTCCCGCTCACCAGTGTGGCGGCGGAACAGGCGCGCTGCGCCACCGTGAACCAGTCCGATCCCGGCTGGACGGACATCGCCGCCACCAATGCGCTCTCCGGGGTGGTGTTAAACGCCCTCGGCTACGAGCAAAAAGTGCAGAACCTCTCGGTGGCGCTGGCGTTCCAGGGGCTGAAGACCGGGCAACTGGACGTCTTCCTCGGGAACTGGATGCCGGCGCAGGCCCCGGTCATCAGCAAATACAGCAGCGACGGCGCGATTAATGTCATCGGGGCGAACTTACCGGCAGCGAAATTCACGCTGGCGGTGCCGGATTACGTGGCGGCGGCCGGGGTGAAGGATTTCGCTGACCTGCAAAAGTACGCCGACAAATTCGGCCATAAAATCTACGGCATCGCGCCGGGCGCACCCGCCAACCAGAACATTAAAAAGATGCTGGATAAGCATGATTTCGGGTTACAGGGCTGGAGCCTGGTGGAGTCGAGCGAAAGCGGGATGCTGGCGCAGGTAACGCGCGCCGTCAGCCGCCAGCAGTGGGTGGTATTTTTGGGCTGGGAACCGCACGCGATGAATACCCGTTTCAAACTCACCTACCTCAGCGGCGGTGACGCCTGGTTCGGCCCGAACTACGGCAGCGCCACGGTGAACACCGTCACCCGCAAGGATTTCGCCGCCGAGTGCCCGAACCTCAACCGGCTGTTCACCCAGCTGAAATTTGACGTGCCGCTGGAGAACGCCATCATCACCCGCGTATTGGATGACAAACAAAGCCCGGCCGACGCCGCCCGCGCCGAACTGGCCAAACGCCCGGCGTTGCTCACCGGCTGGCTGAACGGCGTCACCACCCGCGAGGGCCAACCGGCAGAACCCGCCGTGAAGAAAGCGCTGGGCATCTAAGGGTGTAACCCACCTCAAAACGGGTGCCGCCACGGCAGGGCGACACCCGTTTTCGTTTGTTATTGGGTCTTGTTTTTAAGTCATGCCTGCCAGCCGTCGCACCCGTAACCTATGCATTTTCATGTTCTTGCTTTGAAATCGTGGGTGATATGATTATCGGCCAGCCCCAGATCACGCAAGGATGACGCCATGGCCGTACCAACCTATGACAAATTTATTGAACCCCTGCTGCGTTTTTTAGTGACGCGGCCGCAGGGGGTACCCGCCAGAGAGGCGCATGAGGCCGCCGCCGCGGCGCTGGGGTTAGAGGAGAGCCAGCGGGCGGAGGTGATCGCCAGCGGTCAGCTGATGTATAAAAACCGGGTCGGCTGGGCGCATGACCGCCTGAAACGTGCCGGACTATCGCAAAGTATGTCCAAAGGGAAATGGTGCCTGACGCCGCAGGGCGTTGACTGGGTAAATGCGCACCCTCACGCCCTGACAGACGCGGAGGTGAATCATCTGGCGTTTGCGTTTAATAACGTGAAGCTAAAACAGCAGCCTGATGCCGTGGATCTTGACCCTCAACCCGAACCCGTCAGCACGGTAGATCTGGCCAAAAGCAGCCCGGATGATCGTCTGGAACAGGCATTAAAAGAGTTGCGCGATAACGTTGCCGAAGAGCTGCTGGTCAACCTGCTGCAGGTCTCGCCGGAGCGTTTTGAAATCATCGTGCTGGATGTGCTGCATCGCCTCGGCTATGGCGGCCACCGGGACGATCTGCAACGCGTGGGCGGCACCGGGGACGGCGGCATCGACGGCGTGATCTCCCTGGATAAACTGGGGCTGGAAAAGGTCTATGTGCAGGCCAAGCGCTGGCAGAACACGGTAGGGCGGCCGGAATTGCAGGCGTTTTATGGTGCGCTGGCCGGGCAGAAGGCGAAGCGGGGCGTGTTTATCACCACCTCCGGGTTTACCGCGCAGGCACGGGATTTTGCACGGTCGGTGGAAGGCATGGTGCTGGTGGACGGCGATCGTCTGGTGCACCTGATGATCGATAACGGCGTGGGGGTCTCTTCACGCCGTATCAATGTGCCGAAGCTGGACATGGATTATTTCGAATAACCCGCCCGCTTTCCGGCGGGCAGGCTTACTGTTTATTTAAACCCCAATTATTTAAAGCCCCTCAAATCACCCAAACCGCTCAGCACGGAACGTGGCGAGCATCGGGTGTTTTTCGCCGGTGAGGATCTCATCGGCCAGCAGTTCACCGACGATCAGCGCCAGGGTTGCGCCGGAGTGGGTAAAGGCGACGAAGCAGCCGGGTACGCTCTCCAGTTCGCCGAGTACCGGGTTGCCGTCGCCGGGGATCGGTTTGGGGCCGAGTTTCCAGCTGGCGGCCTGTAACGCGGTGCCGTCACCAACCAGTGCGCCCGCTTCCTGCATCAGCTTGTCCACCACGCTTTCGGCGATGGTGTAGCGGCCGTCCGGTTGCTGCACGATATCCTCTTCATACCAGTCGTGATCCGCGGCCAGCGTGCTGCCGGGGTTGGGGCGGATGGCGGCACGCGGCGTGTTCATTACCACCTTCAGGCCGTGCGCGGTGGGCTGGCTGATGACCAGCATCGACACCGGCGAGCCGTTAGGGATGGTGACGCCGAGCGGCGCGACCACGTCCGGCGTCCAGGGGCCACAGGCCACCAGCACCGCATCGGCGCGCAGCTCGCCTTTATCCGCGCTGCGGATGCCGCAAGCGCGCCCGTTCTCCGTCAGCACATCCGCTTTCCCGGCTTGCTCCACAACCTCACCGCCCAGGTCGCGGAACTGCTGAGCGAGGAATTCGATCAAATGCGGCAGGCTCACCCAACCTTCGCCGGGGTTGAAGATCGCGGCATCCGCCACCACGCGCGGGTTGACGCGGCTGTCCACCGCCGCCACACCGTCGGCATCGACCAGATGGGAATCGTAGCCGTGCACCTTCTCGTAGGCGTGGCGGGCGCGGGTGCCGGTGGCGTCGTTCGCGGCCCAGCAGAGGCCGCCGTCAAAGCGCAGCCACTCGCGCGTTGGGTCTTGCGCGAACAGCGTGCGGTAGCGGTCGATGCCCGCCATGCGCAGCGCGTGGTAGGGCAGGGTGCGTTCGCCCGCCGAGTTCAGCCACGACAGCGACCGGCCGGACGCGCCCGAGCAGAGTTCCGCTTCTGTCACCAGCGTCACCTGCGCGCCGCGTTTCGTCAGCTCCAGCGCCGTGGAGACGCCCAGCACGCCGCCGCCCAATACCACCACTGTTTTTTTCAAATTCACAGACATCGTTCTGTTCCTTGCAATAAGAGGAAAAGGGAACGCCGTTCAGGCGTTGCGCACCGTGGAGCGCGCATGGAGATCGTCAATCAGCCGCAGCACCGCCAGCGCCTCGCGGGCGTCCACCGGCGCGGGTGCGCCGTCATGCAGGGCGCGCGCCAGTTGCTGATAAAAAGCCGGGTAGTTGCCGCGTTCCTGCGCTACCGGCTGGTGGTTATCGCCCTCGCCGAGCGTGCCCCACTGGGCGGCAGGCGTCACGCCGTAAGCCGCATCGGTGGGCGTCATCCCCGCCGCCAGCGATGGTTCCTGGTTATCCAGCCCCCAACTGGTGAAGGCGGCGCGGCTGCCGAGCAGGTGGAAACGCGGGGCCGGGCGCGCTGCCTGGCCGTTCATCCACAACCGCGAGCGCACGCCGCTCTCATGCAGCAGTGAGACGAAGGTGTCTTCGTCAGTGTCCGAGAGCGCCGGGGAGCCGTAGCGCGTCAGCTCCGCCGAGGCTTCGCGCACCGGGCCGAACAGCTGAATCGCCTGATCGATTAAATGGCTGCCGAGATCCAGCAGCAGCCCGCCGCCCTCTGCCAGGGTCACGCGGTCGCGCCAGTTGCCGAAGCCCTCCGGCCGCCACCACTCAAAGCGGGACTCAAAACTGCGCACCCGCCCCAGTTGCTCCTCCGCCAGCAGGCGCTTTACCGTCAGGAGATCGCCGTCCCAGCGGCGGTTATGGAACACCGTCAGCAGCGTGTTGTGGGCCTGCGCATCGGCGATCATCGTCTCCGCCTCGGCGGCGTTGGCGGCGAACGGCTTATCCACCACAAGGTGAAGGCCGCGGCGGCTGGCGTCATGCGCCTGTTGGGCGTGCTGCGCAGGCGGCGTGCCGAGCACGATCAGGTCAATGGCCAGCGCGCCGCTGTCGATCTGCTGCATCAGCGCGTCCCAGTCGGCAATCAGGCTCGCCTGCGGGTAGCGCTGTTGCGCGGCATGGCGGCGCTCAGCGTTGCTGGTAACAATCGCTGCCAGGCTGAACTGCGGATCGGCGGCCAGCAGCGGCGCGTGGAACACCTGCCCGGAGATGCCGAAGCCCACCAGCGCGGTGCGGATAACCGGGGATGAAACCCGTTGATGCGTCATTACAGAACCTCCGAAAGAAAACGTTGCAGGCGCGGCGACTGCGGCCGGTCAAAAATCGCGTCCGGCGGGCCGAACTCGACGATCTCGCCCTCATCCATAAACACCACCTGGTCGGCGACGCGGCGGGCAAAGCCCATCTCATGCGTCACCACCGCCATCGTCATGCCGCGCCGGCAGAGATCCGCCATCAGTGACAGCACGCCCTTGACCAGCTCCGGGTCGAGTGCCGAGGTCGCTTCATCAAACAGCATCACTTCCGGGTCCATCGCCAGTGCGCGGGCAATGGCGACGCGCTGCTGCTGGCCGCCGGAGAGATCGCGCGGCCGGTGGTCAGCCCGCTGGCCCAGCCCCACCTCCTCAAGCCGCTGGCGGGCGATCGCCATCGCTTTGGCTTTTGACATCCCTTTGACTTTCCAGGGAGCCAGCGCCACGTTCTCCAGCACACTGTGGTCGGGGAACAGGTTGAAATGCTGGAACACCATGCCGATGCGCAGCCGCAGCGCGTCGGGCTGGTCCCGCAGTACCGATTTGCCCGCCAGCAGCACATCACCGGACTGCGGCTCATGCAGCCGGTTAATGCCGCGCAACAGCGTGGACTTGCCCGAGCCGGACGGGCCGATGATGCAGGTGGTGGTGCCGGGCGCGATGTGCAGCGACACCTTGCGCAGCACCTCAATCGGCCCGTAGGCCAGCGTCAGGTCGCGCAGCTCCAGGCTGGCGCCGTGGTAGGCGGCTGCCGTCGTGGTCGGTTGATTCATGTTATTGCCCTCGCTCGGTGATCAGCGGGTTAATCGCCCCGCCGGTCAGGGCGGGGGCGGGCTTTTGCTGCACTTCGTCCACCTCTTTTAAGCCGCTTTGCGGGGCGGTCAGGCGACGGCGGCCGGTGCGGTAGCGCACGTCAACGTGGTTCACGGCGTGGGTCAGCGGCACGGTGATGATCAGGTAAAACAGGCCCGCCAGCAGCAGCGGCGAGAGGTTACCGGTGAGCACGGCGGCATCCTGCCCGACGCGGAACAGCTCGCGCTGGCCGGTCATCAGCCCCAGCAGGTAGACCAGCGACGAGTCTTTGATGATGGCTATGAACTGGTTGACGATCGCCGGCAGCACGCGGCGGATGCCCTGCGGGATAATCACCAGCCGCATCGCCCGGCCGTAGCTCATGCCGAGCGCGCGGCAGGCTTCCATCTGGCCTTTCTCAATGCTCTGAATGCCGGAGCGGAAAATCTCCCCCATATAGGCGCTGGCGATCAGGCTCAGGGCGAAAATGCCGAGCGGGTAGGGCGTCGGCCCGAAAATCTGGTAGCTGAAGCGGGCGAGGCCCTGGCCAATCAGCAGGATGGTCAGAATCGACGGCAGGCCGCGGAACAGGTCGGTGTAGAGGCGCGCCGGGATGCGCAGCCAGCGCGACGGGGAGATGCCCATCAGCGCCAGGATCAGGCCAAACAGCGTGCCGAGGATGGTGGCCGCCACGGAGATGATCACCGTGTTCACCAGCCCGGTGCTGAGCAATTGCGGCAGCACCTCCAGCATCGACGGGATATCAAAAAAGGTGCGGGAAAGTACAGTTAACAGATCCATAGCCGTATCTCACTAAAAGCGGGTGACGGGGCGCGCCCATCACCTGTTGAGCGGACTGAACGCAGAACGTTCGCGGAGTTACTGGGGCAGGTACTGCTTCGGCAGCGGCGAGCCGGGGAACCACTTCTCGTAGAGCTGTTTCCAGGTGCCGTCCTGCATCGCGTCTTTGATGGCTTTATCCAGCGCGGCCTTGAACGCCGGTTTATCTTTGGCGATCGCGACCCCGGCCGGGGCATCAAAGGAAGGGATGTCGGCGGCGGTGACCAGCTTGAAGCGTTCGGCGTAACTTTTGGCGGCCTCGTTATCGAGGAAAATCGCGTCCAGCGTGCCGTTGTTCAGCGCCGAGACCGCGGCGTTGTTATCCGGGAAGCGCACCACGTCGGTCTGCTTGAAATGCTCGATCGCATAGGCTTCCTGCAAGGTGCCCTGCACCACGCCCAGCCGCTTTTTCGCCAGCGTCCCGACGTTCTTCACGCCGGAGTCGCTGCGCGTCAGTACCGTAAGAAAGCCCACCAGATAGCCGGTGGAGAAATCCACGGTTTTTGCGCGCGCCGGGGTGATGCCGATGGCGGCGACGCCCGCATCATACTGGCCGTTCGCCACCGCCGGCAAAATGGCGGTGAAATCCTGGCCGATAAAATCGACCTGCTCGATCCCGATGCGATGCGCGACGTTCTTGAAGAACTCCACATCGAAGCCGGTGAACTGGCCGGTTTTGTCGGTGAAGGTGTAAGGTTTGGCATCGCCGAGGCTGGCGACCCGCAGGTGGCCCGGCTCAATCAGGCCATAGGGGTTGCTGTCTGCGGCGGCATACGCGCCGAAGGAACAGAAGGCAACCGAGGCAAACAGCGTGGCGGCTAGGGTTGGCAGGCGATTGTGCAGATAGTTATGCGATGTCATAAGCTCATCCGTTTTAGTCAGGTGTAAACATCAGAGTCTGTTGAACCGGCAGTGTTATGGTAATATGAGACCGGTCTCAACACAGGTGACTGTTTGGCCCTGTGACTCAAGTGAGACCGGTCTCAAGCAGTTGTAGAGATAATAAGCACAGCGCTTTTAGAGCGTCAACATTGATGTTAACAACTTGTGATACAATTTCATTATGACCAACATTCTGCCCCCAATTAAAGCGCCGACCGTTGCCGATGTGGCAAGGGCTGCCAACGTTTCCAAAGCCCAGGCGGCGCGTGCGCTGGGCGGCTATGGTGCTGTCAGTGAAGAGGTACAGACGCGGGTCAACCACGCGGCGGCACAGCTCGGCTACCGGCCGAATGAGCTGGCGCGCAGCATGAACACCGGCCGTTCCAACACCATCGGCGTGATTGTCGGGGACATTGAGAATCCGCACTTCGGCCTGGCGTTACGCGGCATGGCGGACGTGGCGCGGCAGGCGGGTTACCACCTGCTGCTGAGCAACAGTGACGAGCAGCTTGCGGCCGAACAGGACGCGGTACACGTGATGCTGGAGAAGCGCGTGGACGGCATCATCGTCGCGCCGTGCAGTTCGGTCGCCGGCGACAACGTACACCTGGCGCAGATCCTGGCGGCGGGGCGGGCGCTGGTGCTGTTTGACCGGACGGTCGAAGGGCTGGAGGTCGAGGCGATCTGTGCCGAATTCACCGTCCCGGCGCGCGAGGCAACGCGCCGGCTGTTAGAGGCCGGGCACCGGCGCATCGCCTACGTGACCAGCATGCGCTGCGCAGAGCCGTGGCGTTACCCGGAAGATTTCGGCCTGACGCCGGTGGCCCAGCGCGTAGGCGGCATGGAACTGGCCTTCGCCGACGCCGGGGTAATGTTCGATCCCACGCTGATTAAGGCCAACGCGCTGGATGAGGCCTCTATCGCACGGATTGTGGAAGAACTGTGGCAACGCCCCGCGCCACCGACGGCGCTTATCGCCTCCGACAGCCTGATCGCCATGTCACTGCTGCGCGAACTAAGCCAGCGCGGCCTGCGCATCCCGCAGGATCTCTCCTTCGTGATGTACGACAACTTCCCCTGGACGGAGATCGTCCACCCGCCCCTGACCGTGGTCGCCCAGCCGGTCTACGACATGGGCCGCGAAGCCGCCCGCCGCCTGATCGCCCGCATCAAAGGCGAAGAACCGGGGCCGATGCTGCCCTTTAGAGCGGAACTGCTGGTGAGGGGATCGATTGGGGAGGTGGGGTGAGGGGCCCCACTCTTTTTATCGGGAATAGCGGGCGTTTAATTCCCTGCTTGCTATAAGTTATCGATAAAAATATGTTTCCGATGAAAATCCAAATGTTCTTCACTCGGTGAGAATTGGGCCGAGTGCCGTATTTTCACACCCTCATATTTTAAGAAATTATCCCGCGCAGAGACGCTTTTTAAACGTTTAAGGTGTATGGATAATACAAGCTCTAAATCCTCGTTAAAGGTAATAAGCCCTTGGTCAAAGGCGCGATCATGAAGATTAGACAGGCATAAACCATTTCTAGGATCCAGACGGTACCGCGGATCTGCTTTCCATGGGCGAATATGGCTGGCAATCAGCAAGATAGGATCTTCTAACCCGGTTATGCAGCACCGGTTGTCATACGCTTCCAAAACCCGCTTACGGAATAGTTGCTGGCCAATACGGGTTTTAACGGGTTTGATTTCTTCTTTCCCTGTAAAATCAGCGGGTTCTTCATCATTTTTTACCGGGGTAGGTGGTTCATACATCGCCATCACCGATTGGCACTCATGTTCAAACTTGTCGGGATCTTGATTCATCTCCTCCCACAAGCGTCGATCTGCGTTAGATGCGCCCGTTAAGCCAGTACGGCCCGAGTTAGTAATAAAAGGATCTAAACTCGCAATATTAACTAATTTCATCGCAAGGGCTGAAGGCGTCCGGCCGATTAAGTCAGCGTAATATTGGATAGTGGAATTTTTGGAATGCATTTGCCCAAAGGGCAGTTGGCTATATAAGGTAAAAGCGACTAAGAGTTGATCACGCGTCCATAATGTTGTTGATAACATATTCTTACCTAGAGATAAATTAAAATTTATATATTATAACATTAATTTATTTTTTAAAAAATCATCACCACCTAATAAATTCGAGATTTTTTAATTTTTTTTAACCCGTCTAATAAAGAGCATGCAGAAATTAAATATTTTTAATCGTATTAATAAGAGTTATTTAACGAAGAGTTCTTGGTAAAAAAATACCCATGCTTATTATTCTAGATTAGATTATTTAAAAAATTTCTATAAAATATGGAGATACTTTTTTAATAAAAATAATCACTGTTTATATTGACAGGTGTTTTGGTTAGGGCAAAATAGTATCTATGAAATTTATCATATAGTGTATATACTACATTATAAGTATAACTATTAATCTACTGTTTTTAAATGATAATTTTAGGATTTTGCAAATGTTAGATGAAAGCCAAGTGAGGATAAGTTCTACTAATGGTAGGGCTATATTAGATAATTCTATGCAGATTGCTCAAAAACCTATTGCATTAAGTTTTTTTAGTGGAGCTATGGGATTAGATATTGGCATTGAGCAAGCTGGATTCAAAACTCTGTTAGCCTGTGAAATCGATAAGGCAGCTAGAAAGACTATTCAAAAAAACAAGCCTAATTTACCTTTGATCGGTGATATTAGAGATTATTCCTCTGAAGAAATCATGGAAATTTCCGGGTTAAAAATAGGTGATGAAGTCGATTTAATTATGGGCGGGCCACCTTGCCAAGCATTTTCTACTGCTGGTAAAAGATTAGGTCTGGAAGATGATAGAGGGAACGTTTTCATAAAGTTTTTAGAAACAGTATTAGAAATAAAGCCTAAATATATAGTTTTAGAAAATGTCCGCGGTTTACTATCGGCACCGCTATTACATAGGCCTCATAGTCAAAGAGGTGAGGATTTTCCTCCGCTGGCGTCCGAGGAAAAACCTGGCGGTGTTCTACACTATATAGTAAGAATGCTTGAAAATGCAGGATATAATGTCTCTTTCAATCTTTATAACTCTGCTAATTTTGGCGTTCCTCAGATTAGAGAGCGAGTGATAATAATTTGTTCTAGAAACGGAAAAAAAGTTCCTTATCTTAAGCCTACTCATAGTGAGCATGGCGAGTTTGGGTTAAAAAAATGGCTAACTTTCAAGGAAGCTGTTAAGGACATTCCAGATGACGATGCTGAACATATAGAATTTCCTGAAAAAAGACTAAAATACTTTAAACTATTAAAAGCTGGACAATATTGGAAAAATTTGCCAGAAGAGCTGCAGAAAGAAGCATTAGGTAAATCCTTTTATTTAGGCGGTGGAAAAACTGGTTTTTTAAGAAGAATTTCTTGGGATCGGCCGGCACCAACATTGGTCACGCATCCAGCAATGCCCGCCACTGCTCTTGCGCATCCTGAGAAATTAAGACCTTTATCTATACAAGAGTACATGAAGATACAGCAATTTCCAGATGACTGGATTATTGAAGGAAAGACTTTAGATAAATATAGACAATTGGGTAATGCAGTGCCTGTTGGTTTAGGAAAAGCGGTAGGTGATTGTATTATAAGAGAAATAAATGAAGAAGAGCATCCTTTAATCGAAGGGTTTAAATATTCAAGATATAAAAATACTTCTGATATTGAATTTATGAAAAAATTCTCTTGAGATAAAATGAAGGCCCCTCATCTGGCGCCTTCATTTTTATATAAAGATTATTATTTTTGGGTGTTACTTGCAATTAACGATGCTTTGCATTATTAATTTTTTTCTTCATTGTTAAAAATAAATTTTATTTAAGAGAGTTCAAATAATTAATTACAAAGTCTCTGAATTTTTCTTCGGAAAGGTGTTTAGTTGAAACCTCATCGGGGAATCTTTCCCAGTTAGAACCAATCTTTTTAGAGAATGTTCTAAACCATTTTATTATATCTGTATTATTACGAATTGCGCTACTTGATGAGTTCTCTGTATTATCTCTATTCTTTACTTGTAGCATTTTCCATTTATTCTCACCTTCTTCCCATTTTATAAAGTCTACAGCTTTAACAACAGTTCCTGAACACCAAATCCACCCATGAGGTTCTAACTCATGTGCTAAATATCTTTCAAGCAAATCGCCAATTATATTCTCAGCACCCATAGATAGCGCATGCGTGTCTTTTATTTCGCTTAATTTTTCAGGTGAAATATCAAAAGTAGTTTGAAGCACTACACCCACCATTTCATCAGGAATTGTATTTGGCCTAGAAGGCTTTTTTGGTATTCTACTGTTTGAAAATATACGAGCTGCATTCTTTATATATTCTTCTGTACCAACAGGCGGGCTGTTTTTTTTGTTGAAGCACTCTCTGGGTATAAACTAATGAATCCAATCAATTCGCCAAATTTAGTACATAGCTCTGGGTTGATGTGTTGCATTTCTCTTTTGGCAATTTCAATGGCATTAGTAGTGAAAACATTTTCTCTATTCGAAGTCATAATCTTTCCTTGTTTAGTTGAAATCGAATTATTATACTTTTATGTCAATTTTATTACAAATATATTCTTTATCTCTTAAAAAGAAATGTTAATTGGACATAGTGTATAAAATTTTATGCTTTGAATTTGGTAATCAGCTGAAATTTTTTCTATAAGCTGAATGGAAATATATTGCACCTTAATTCAAAAAATAATAAAAATTACGATTAAGGGTTTATCCGTATTCACCGATCTGGTGCCGGTCTACCCCAACTGCCATAGCATTATCCATCGTAAGAAAAACCGCACCCTCTCTATCGCTGAGATGAAAGCGATGATCGCTGCCCAGCGTCGTTAAAAACCCGCCGCTGCTTATACAGCGGCGCGCTGTTTACCCCTGCTTCTTCAACTCCGCCAGCACATCATTGCGGCATTTGGCGGGGTCTTTGGCCAAGACGCTGCGCTGCTCTTCGTTGAGGTCCATAAACGCGTCGACCACGGCTTCGGCTTCGTCGTCCTGGAACTCCGGCTTGTTCATGGCGGAGGAGGAGACGCCTTTGCCGGCGCGGACTTTCAGCTGATCGAGGTAGTGATCGCTGTCGCCTTTGCCGCTGTCCGCTTTTATCTCTTCACACAGGTTATTGATATATATCCCGGTGTGGCTGTGGGCGTCGTCTGCGGCGTGGGCGAAGGAAGAGGCCGCCAGCAGGGCGGAAAGTATCAGTATTTTTTTCATTGTTGTTGCTCCTGTAGATGCCGGGCCGCGATGCCCGGCAGGGTTGGCAGGCAGGTGCCCCTTGGAAACGGTGATGACTTCAAAACCATACTCAGTGAAGCGTCTGTTAAGTATCGGACAAATCGGCAAAACGGCAACGCGTAGTGGCGGGCGTGCAGGGCTGGGGTGCTCATTTTTCAGACCCTTTCCCCACGTTCTCCCCCACGGGCGGGGTGCGGGCTGTGCTATGGTCGGGGAGGGTTATACTTCGTGATGATGTTTTCATCCGTTCACCAATAAGGGACTGAAAGGTATGTCTAAATTTTTTATGAACGACCGTAAGAACCTGATTAATGATGCTATCGACGGCGTGATCCTCAGTTCGCCGCACAACAATCTGGCGCGGCTGGAGGTCGATCCGGCGATCCGTATCGTGGTGCGCCGCGACTGGGATAAGCAACAGGTCGCGCTGATCTCCGGCGGCGGCTCCGGCCATGAACCGGCACATGTCGGCTTCGTCGGCAAAGGGATGCTGACCGCGGCGGTCTGCGGGGATGTGTTCGCCTCGCCGAGCGTGGATGCGGTGCTGAATGCCATCGTGGCGGTAACGGGTGACGCGGGTTGCCTGCTGATCGTCAAGAACTACACCGGCGACCGGCTGAACTTCGGGCTGGCGGCGGAGCGCGCCAAAAGCCTGGGGTATCAGGTCGATCTGGTGATGGTCGGCGATGACATCTCCCTGCCGGACAACAAACAGCCGCGCGGCATCGCCGGCACGGCGCTGGTGCACAAGATCGCCGGGTACGCGGCGGCGCAGGGGCAATCGCTGGCAGAGGTCAAAGCGCTGGCGCAGCAGGCGATTGACGCCACCGCCAGCATCGGCGTAGCCATGGCGGGCTGTAACCTGCCGGGTGAAGGCGATGAAGAGTCCGACCGCATCGCGCCGGGCACCGTGGAGCTGGGGCTGGGCATCCACGGCGAACCGGGGGTCAGCACGCTGGAGACGCAAAACAGCCGCGAAATCGTCGCGACGCTGGTAGAAAACCTGCAACGCGTGGTGGATAACAACGCGCGGCTGGCAGTGCTGATCAATAACCTCGGCGGCACCTCGCCGCTGGAGATGGCGCAGGTAACCAAAGAGCTGGCGCACTCCCGGCTTGGTGACGCCATCGACTACCTGATCGGCCCCGCGCCGCTGGTGAGCGCGCTGGACATGAAAGGCTTCTCGCTCTCGGCCATCGCGCTGAATGAGACCTTCGAAACTGCCCTGAAAGCTGAAGTGGAAGTCGCCGGCTGGCAGCCGCTGGTGAAACTGGCACCGGTGCCGAAACAGAAAGCGGAGAAGGTCAGCCAGCACGTGAGCGCGGAACCCTCCGAAAACCCGCAGGTGAAACAGGTGGTCGCGACCATCACCCAGACGCTCGTTGACCTGGAAAGCGCCTTGAACAAGCTGGATGCGCAGGTGGGGGACGGCGACACCGGCTCGACTTTCGCGTCAGGCGCGAAAGCGATCGCGGAGCTGAATGACGCCGGCAAACTGCCGCTGGCAGACCTCGCGGCGCTGTTCGCGCTGGTCGGCGACCGCCTGGCCGTGGTGATGGGCGGATCGAGCGGAGTGCTGATGTCGATCTTCTTTACCGCTGCCGGGAAGCAGATCGAAGAAGATCACGGCGTGGCGGAGGCGTTGCTCGCCGGGTTGCAGCAGATGAAACACTATGGCGGCGCGGATCTCGGCGATCGCACGCTGATCGATGCGCTGCAACCGGCGCTGGAAGCGCTGAAAGCCAACGGCGACCTGGCTGCCGCGGCGAAAGCCGCAAAAGAGGGCGCAGAAGCCACGGCGAAGATGCAAAAAGCCAACGCCGGGCGCTCGGCCTACCTCAGCAGCAACAGCCTGGACGGCATTAAAGATCCGGGCGCGGTGGCGATCGAAAAGGTGTTTGAGGCGCTGGCCCAGCAGTAACTCTGCCACAGTAAAACGATCTGACTCACCGGCTGGGGTAACCCGGCCGGTGTTGCGATCCGCTTCCCATGCCTTTCCCTGCGGCAGCAACCGATTTACCCTTTCTATGTTACCGGTATCACAAAAAACAGGAATCGTAATAGCTAAAGGAAATCTGAGAATCGTTATTGGTGGCGTGCTGGCCTATAACCACTGTTCCCACGGCGCAGCGGGCGTTGCCGTGCTTCACTCACTGGAGCGAACATGACTCAGAGACTTCTTCCCCAACGGCTCTCGGTAAAAGAAAAAGTCGGCTATGGCCTCGGCGATATGGCGAGCCACATCGGGCTGGATAACGTCATTATTTTCCTGACCTTTTACTACACCGACGTGGTCGGCCTGCCTGCGGTGTTTATCGGCACCATGTTTTTGCTGGCGCGCATCGGCGATGCGGTGATTGACCCGGTAATGGGGCTGCTGGCGGATCGCACCTCGTCACGCTGGGGCAAGTTCCGCCCCTACCTGCTGTGGCTGGCGGTGCCGTTCGGCGTGAGCTGTATGCTGACCTATGCGGTGCCGGAATCGCTGTCGCTCGGGGCGAAAATGGTGTTCGCCACCGTGACCTACTGCTTCATGATGCTGATGTATACCGCCATCAATATCCCTTACTGCTCGATGGGCGCGGTGATCACCGCCGATAACGAGCAGCGCATCTCGCTGCAATCCTACCGCTTCTTTTTAGCCACGGTGGGCGGCGCGCTCTCCACCTTCTTTATGCTGCCGCTGGCGCAGTATCTGGGCGGCGATGACAAGCTGATGGGCTACCGCTGGGCGATGGCGATCATGGCGACCGCCGCGATTGTGATGTTCCTGGTCTGCTTCTGGACGACGCGGGAGCGCATTCAGGCCAAACCTTCCCACGCACACTTTATGGCCGACCTGCGAGACCTCTGGCAAAACGACCAGTGGCGCGTGGTGGCGGTGCTGGTACTCACCAATATCGCGTTCGGCGTGATCCGCTTAGGCGCGCTGATGTACTACGTCACTTATGCGCTGGGGGACGCGACACTCTTCTCCTGGCTGCTCGGTGCGCACATCGCCGGGAAAGGGGCGGGCAGCGCGCTGTCCAAAGTGCTGACGCGCGGGCGCAGCAAAATCACCGTGTTCGCCTGGGCGGCGATGATGGCGGGCGCGCTCAGCATCGCGATTTTCTTTATGCCGCCGTCGCTGGCGCTGCTGGTCGGCATGATGTTCCTGGTCTCCACCTTCTACCAAATCACCACCACGCTGATGTGGGTAATGATGGCGGACGTCGCGGATTACGGCGAGTGGAAGCAGGGCAAACGCATGGACGGCACCATTTTCTCCACGCTGCTGGCGGTGCTGAAAATGGGTATGGCCATCAGCGGGGCGATTGTCGGCTGGACGCTGGGCCTCAGCGGCTATGTGCCCCATGCGGCGGAGCAGAACCCGCAGGCGCTGTTCAGCATCATCGCGCTGTTCAGCCTGGTGCCCGGCGTGCTCTCGTTTATCAGCGTGATCGCACTGCGCTGGTACCGGCTCACCGATGCCACCATGAGTGACATTAACCTGCATAAAGCCGTTTTACAGGGTGATAACTAAAGGAGCGACCATGAGTTTACTGACGCAAGAGAACCGGATCCTGTGGCAATTTGATAACCAGACGCTGGTGGTAGAGCCATGGGGGCGCAACAGCCTGCGGGTGCGCGCCACCTGCCAGCCACGGCTTGATGACGAACCCTGGGCGCTGTTGCCGCCGGAAGCGGCAGAAGGCGTGACCATTGAACAGGGCAACGAGACGCTGACGCTGCGCAACGGCAAGGCAAAAGCGGTGCTGAACAGCCAGGGGCGGCTGGCATTCTACAACCAGCACGACGAGCTGATCCTTGAGGAGTTCTGGCGGCAGCGCGGCAGTGTCGGCGTTGGTGCCGTGGAGAAGGCGCAGGATAAGTACATCAGCGCGCTGAAACTGGACGCGCGGGCGTTCCGGCCCATCCCCGGCGGCAAGCACCAGCTGACGGTGCGTTTTGAAGCGCGCCCGGATGAGAAAATCTACGGCATGGGGCAGTACCAGCAACCGGTGCTGGACCTCAAAGGCTGTGTGCTGGAGCTGGCGCAGCGTAACTCGCAGGCCAGCGTGCCCTTTATGGTCTCGAGCCTCGGCTATGGCCTGTTGTGGAATAACCCGGCGGTGGGCGAGGTGCATTTCGCCAAAAACCTGACCGAATGGCGTGCGCAGGTCACGGCACAGATGGATTACTGGCTAACCGTCGGTGACACGCCCTCTGAGATCACCCGCCAGTATGGCAAGGCCACCGGCACCGCGCCGCCGATGCCGGAATTTGCCACCGGCTTCTGGCAGTGCAAGCTGCGCTACCGCACGCAGGAGGAGCTGCTGTCAGTGGCGCGGGAATATAAACGCCGACAGTTGCCGATTTCGGTGATGGTCATCGATTTCTTCCACTGGCCGAAGCAGGGCACCTTCTGCTTTGACGAGCGCTACTGGCCCGACCCGAAAGCAATGGTCAGTGAGCTGAAGGCGATGGGCATCGAACTGATGGTCTCTATCTGGCCGACCATCGATGCCACCACCGACAACTATAAGCAGATGAAGGCCAAAGGCTATCTGGTGAACAGCGATCGCGGCGTGTCGGTTAACCTCGATTTCCTCGGCAACACCACCTTCTTTGACGCCACCCACCCCGGCGCGCGGCAGTATGTGTGGGATCAGGTGAAACAGAACTACCATACGCACGGTGTGCGCCACTTCTGGCTGGATGAGGCGGAACCGGAGTACCGCGCTTACGATTTTGATAACTACCGCTACCACCGCGGCCCGGTGCTGGAAGTCGGGAATATCTATCCGCGTGATTTCGCCCAGGCATTCTGGGACGGGCTGCGCGCCGAGGGGGAGGAGGCGATCGTTAACCTGGTGCGCTGCTCGTGGGCAGGCAGCCAGCGCTACGGCGTGCTGGCGTGGTCGGGGGATGTGCATTCGTCGTTTGTGTCGCTGCGCAACCAGCTGGCGGCCGGGCTGAACATGGGCATGGCTGGGATGCCGTGGTGGACCACCGACATCGGCGGTTTCCAGGGCGGCCATGTGGAAGATCCGGCGTTCCATGAGCTGCTGCTGCGCTGGTTCCAGTGGGGCGTGTTCTGCCCGGTGATGCGGCTGCACGGCTACCGCGAACCGCATGTAGCCCCGGCACAACGCTTTGACAGCAACGGCGTGGCCCAGTGCGATAGTGGCGCGCCGAACGAAGTGTGGAGTTACGGCGAAGAGAATCTGGCGATCATGACGGCCGGGCTGCGCCTGCGCGAGAAGCTGCGCCCCTATATCCAGCGCCAGATGGCGGCCGCCCATGAACAGAATGACCCGGTGATGCGCCCGCTGTTCTTTGACTTCCCGCAGGAGGCGCAGAGCTGGCAGGTGGAAGACCAATACATGTTCGGGCCGGATATTCTGGTCGCGCCGGTGCTGCACGCCGGTGAGCGCCGTCGCCGCGTCTGGCTGCCGGCCGGGGCCAGCTGGCAGGATCTTCAGGGGGAAACCTACTCCGGCGGCAACTGGATCGAGGCGGATGCGCCGCTGGAGGCGATTCCGGTGTTCCTGCGGCAGGGCTCGCCGGTGATTGCTGAGTTACGGTGAGCACAGGAGTTATAGCGATCGCTGAATGGCCGCGATCGCCACAGTCCCTCACGTGCGCGGGGCTGTGGCGGGACGGCCGCGATGTTGTCAGCGATGCGTGGCAGGCCCGACAGGGGGGCGCTGCGCATTGTGATTGCGCGCTTCTGACGCGCGAGTATTTTGGCCGCCTGCTGCAGGCTTCCGACGCGTAATGAGTATTTCTGTCGCCTGCTGCGCGTTGCTATTATTTTTTCCGCCCGCTGCACTTTGCTATGCTGACCGCCTTACCCTTAGCCCGGAAACCGCATGAAATCCTCCGCTGTGACCCTTGATGATGTCGCCCGCCAGGCCGGTGTCTCTTACCAGACCGTTTCCCGTGTGATCAATCAGGCACCGCATGTGTCGGCCAAAACCCGCCAGCGGGTCGAGGCGGCGATGGCCGCGCTCAATTATGTGCCGAACCGGGTGGCGCAGCAGTTGGCGGGTAAACGCACGCAGGTGCTGGGGCTGGCGACCAGTTCGCTGGCGCTGCATGCACCGTCACAGATTGCTGCCGCCATTGAACAGCGCGCCGGAGAAGCGGGTTACAGCCTGGTGATGGCAATGGTGCGCGGCAGCGGGCCGAACGCCTGCCGGCAGGCGTTGCAGGAGTTGCGCGCTCAGCGGGTGGACGGTGTGCTGATTAATGCGCCGTTGAGCAGCCACGACGCCGCCGCGCTGGCAGAGGCTGCCGGGGCGTGGCCGTTGCTGTTCCTCGACACTGACCCCGGCGGGGCGGTGCCGTCAGTGTTGTTTGATCCGGCCGAAGGCGCGCGCTGCGGGGCACACCATCTGCTGCAACACGGGCACCGGCAGATCGCGCTGCTGGCAGGGGAGGCGCACTCCATTTCTGCGCAACTGCGGTTACAAGGCTGGCGGGAAACGCTGGCAGACGCCGGGCTTGAGCCGGTGGCGGTGCAATATGGGGACTGGAGCGCGGCAGAGGGCTACCGGCAGACGCAGCACCTGCTGGCGGCCGGTACGCCGTTTAGCGCGATGCTGGTGGCAAATGACCAGATGGCGTTGGGCGTAGTGCGCGCCCTGCATGAGGCGGGGCGGCAGATCCCGCAGCAGGTGTCGGTGGTGGGGTATGACGATACCGCCGACAGCGCCTTTTTCTATCCGCCGCTGACCACGGTACGGCAGGATTTTAAAGTGCTGGGCGCACAGGCGGTCGACACGCTGCTGGCAGGTATTGACGGCGGGATGCGCAGCCAGGTGTTACCCGTCACGCTGGTGGCGCGCGGCACCACCGGGCGGTGCCGCTGACAGGCGTCAGGCCAGGGAGGTCACCGGTTGTTCCTGCACAACGGGGATCTCCTGGGCAAATTCAATAGCGTTGCGGCCATTGTTTTTAGCCCGGTAGAGCGCGTTGTCTGCGTGGGTCACCGCGGCCACCCAGTCACGATCGGTGAGTGATGCAATGCCCATGCTGAGCGTGACGTGGGTCGAGACATCCTCATTAAAGACGTGCGGAATCTCCAGCCCCAGCACCTCCTGCTGGATGCGTTGCGCCACCTTCTGCGCATACGCGTGCTCCACGTGGGTCAGCAGCACCATAAACTCTTCGCCGCCATAACGCACCACGATGTCACGCGAGCGCACGTTGTCCCGGATGGCGGCCGCCACCCGCACCAGCGCCTGGTCGCCCATGGTGTGGCCGTAGTTGTCGTTGTAGGCTTTGAAGTGGTCGATGTCCATCAACAGCACAAAGTGGCTCTGTGGCCGCATCGGCGCGGTGATGGATGCCCAGCGGTTTTCCAGCCCACGGCGGTTATAGAGGTTGGTCAGTGGGTCAAGCATGCTGAGATCGCTGAATTTTTCCCGCTCAATATAGAGGTTGTCCACCAGGCGGCGGGTAAAGGCGTCGCTGCGCTTCTGCATCAGATGGTGCAGGGAGAACCCGGCCATCGGCAGCGCAATAGTGAATAAGATGCGAATAATATTATGGAATTGATCAAGGTATATCACCATGAGCGCCGCCGGTAATACATGCAGGGTAAAGGCAATGAAGTTACCTGAGAGGGCAATGGCGCTAATAAAAAATACGCTAAATAAACTCAGCAGCAGAAAGTTTTTATCATCTGGCGCAATCTGGTGGTATTTGAGCGTAATATGCCAGGCCCATAATATCCCCATCGCAATGGAATAAGTATTCAGTACCTTGTGCAGCTTTTGCGTGCGCAGCAGGGTAAACAGCAGGCCGGTCACGCCCAGCACGGCGATGATCACCACCGGTATGGTAATCAGCTTCCGGTTGTCGACCGTGGTCAACATAGTAAAAATGGATGATGCAGTATTAAGGAATAAAAAGAGTAATAGGGAAAGACGATGCCTACTTTTGACAAGCTCGTCATAGGAATGCAAATTCATATCATTTCACTCTGGTTAAACGCTATTAGTCTGAAAATAGTAATAAATTAAGAAACGCTATTTCTGCGAATGCCAGCGGCCGGAGTATGATTAACCGGCGTAACTATTTGCTTAGTAATTATTTAGTTGGTGCTGAGAATTCAAATTACCATTTTTGTATAGCAGTGTCATCCTTGTACAAGATTTCTCAGAAAAGGGTGAAAAAGCGCCACTGATACTATATGATATTAATTCTCATTATCACTTCATTGTTAAGGGAATTAAGATGGTGGCAGCGATGATTACCGTATGCGGAATGTGGAGCCTGGTGTGGTGCATGGGGCGCAAGCTTTCTGGGGCATGGGGTGTTCTGGTGCCGTGCACGCTGTTGCCGGTGCTGGCGATGATGGAGATAAGCCTGGATACGCTGCGGCTGCTGGTAATGGCGGCGATGCTGGTCACGCTGGGGATGCTGTTCAACCGGCATTTGCGCCACTATATTCTGGTGCCGTCCTGCATGGCGCTGGCGGGCGGGCTGGCCGCGATGTCACTCAATTTCAATCTGTTGAATTGACTAGCAAAAAGCAAAACGGGAAACGGCAGTTTCCTGGCTTTTTTATGTTTTTTGATAGGGGTGGTGACGTGCGTTGGAGCTATTTCAATGGGAGAACAACAAGAGGGGGAGGGTCAGCGGGGAATCATGTGGTGCGAAGAGAGGGACTTGAACCCTCACGTCCGTAAGAACACTAACACCTGAAGCTAGCGCGTCTACCAATTCCGCCACCTTCGCACAGATGATTCTGCTGCTTTACTGCTTTAAATTTATATCACCGCATGGTGCGAAGAGAGGGACTTGAACCCTCACGTCCGTAAGAACACTAACACCTGAAGCTAGCGCGTCTACCAATTCCGCCACCTTCGCATTATGCCCTGCGATATAAATCATGTGGTTATATGGTGCGAAGAGAGGGACTTGAACCCTCACGTCCGTAAGGACACTAACACCTGAAGCTAGCGCGTCTACCAATTCCGCCACCTTCGCATTCCATGTGCACTACCGGAGTAATGCAACCACGGAGGCGAATTCTAGAGATTTTCGCCGGGGCGTCAATAGTTATTTCCGTAAGATGACACGACTGCTGCAAAAACCATCAGAAAAAGTGCAGATTGGGCGGTTTAGCCGCTTACCCCTTCTCCATTTGCTGCAATAAGTCCGCCAGCCAGGCCAGCATCACCCGCACGCGGGGCGCAATAAAACGGCCGGGCGGGTGCATCAGCCAGACCGGCATCGGCGGCGGCGGGCAATCTGCCAGCACTTCCACCAGCTCACCGGCCGCCAGCTCGCGCTGCAACGCGTGGCGTGCCGCCTGAATCAACCCAAACCCGCTGCGCCCGGCGGCAATATAGGCATCCGCCCCGCTGACACTCAGGGTATGCGGCAGCCGTAACGCCGTGATCTCCCCGTTTTGCCGGAACTCCAGCGCGTCCGCCTGCTGGCCATGGCGGAACACGTAACCCACCATGCGATGATCGCCCAGCGCCTGCGGCGAACGCGGCTGCCCATAGCGCGCGAGGTAGCCGGGCGAGGCGCAGGTTACCTGCGGCAACGCCGCGCGGGCATGCGTCACCAGCTGTTCATCAGCAGAAGGCCAGGCGCGCAGCACGCAATCCACGCCGTGGTGCAGCAAATCGATGGCGCTGTCATTGGCGCTGAGCGTCACCTCAATCTGCGGGTAGCGGGCGGTGAAGTCCGGCAGCGCCGGGATGACGATTTCACGCGCCAGCGAGTGCGGCATATCCACCCGCACCTTGCCCTGCGGCTGGTGGCGCTGGTGGGCGAACAGGGCGTCAGTTTCCGCCAGGGCATCCAGCAGTTGCAGGCAGCGATGGTAGTAAAGCTCGCCTTCGTCAGTGATGTGCAGCCGCCGGGTGGTACGCACCAGCAGGCGCACGCCCAGCCGCAGTTCCAGCCGTTTCAGGGTGGTGCTGACGGTGGCGCGCGGCAGGTTCTGGTCTTCCGCCGCCCGGCTGAAACTCTGTAACTCCACAATGCGGGTGAAGATCCGCATCGCCTGGATCTGATCCATAGGGCATCCGATTGTTAGTGTTTTATGAACAGTGCTGAGCGGAAAGCATGGTTTATCTTCGTCGGATAAACAACCACACTCTTCTCCACTGACACATCACCGAGGAAACACCATGCAACAGCGTCAACTGGGTACAAATGGGCCGACTGTCTCCGCCATCGGGCTGGGGTGTATGGGCATGAGCGATTTCTACTCCACCGGCAGCGACCACAAAGAGGCAGTCGCCACGCTGCACCATGCGCTGGAGCGGGGCGTGACCCTGCTCGACACCGCCGACATGTACGGGCCGCACACCAATGAGGAACTGATTGGCGAGGCGATCAAGGGCAAGCGCGACCAGGTCTTTCTGGCCACCAAGTTCGGCATCCTGCGTGATCCGGCGCAGCCGTCGCTGCGCGGGGTCAGCAGCCGCCCGGCGTATATCCGCCAGTCTGTCGAGGGCAGCCTGACGCGGTTACAGGTGGAAGTGATTGACCTCTACTACCAGCACCGGGTCGATCCTGCGGTACCAGTGGAGGAGGTGGTCGGCACGCTGGCCGATCTGGTGCGTGAAGGCAAGATCCGTTATATCGGCCTGAGCGAAGCCTCCGCCGCCACGCTGGAACGGGCCTGCGCGGTGCACCCCATCACGGCGCTGCAAACGGAGTACTCGCTCTGGACGCGTGATGTGGAAGACGGAATTCTGGCCGCCTGCGAACGGCTGGGGGTGGGGTTTGTGCCTTACAGCCCACTGGGGCGCGGCTTTTTGACCGGGACGCTGACGTCGCCGGAGGATCTGGCGGCCGATGATTTCCGCCGGGATAATCCGCGCTTTAGCCCGGAGAATTTCAGCCGCAACCTGGCGCTGGTGGAGAAGGTGAAAACGCTGGCAGAACAGAAAGGGGTGACCCCGGCCCAGTTGGCGCTGGCCTGGGTGCTGGCGCAAGGGGAGCACATTGTGCCGATCCCCGGCACCAAGCGCCGCCGCTATCTGGATGAGAACATCGCCGCCCTCGACGTGACGTTAACGCACAGCGAACTGGCGGCGATTGAGGCCATCTTCCCGTATCACGCGGCCGCCGGCGGGCGGTATCAGGACCACGTGATGCCGATGCTTAACGCTTAGATTTTTTCTTCGAGGCACGCGGCGGGCGGCCCAGCTCAGCCTGGTACACTTTGAAACGGCCGGTTTGCGCCAGCACTTCATGGCTGCCGAAGGTGGCATCCAGGATGTCGGCGTACGGCAGGAAGGCGTTCGCCACGATGCGCAGCTTGCCGCCGATGTGCAGGTGGCTGGCTGCGCCGCGGATCAGCATTTCTGCCGCGTGCAGGCTGGTTTGCAGCCCTTCGTGGAACGGCGGGTTAGAGACGATCATGTCAAAACGCCCGCGGATGTCGGAATAGACGTTACTGGCGATCACGTTGCCTTCCAGGCCGTTGGCGGCCAGCGTGGCGCGGCTCGCTTCCAGCGCTGCGGCATTGACGTCACTCAGCGTCAGTTTTACTTTCGCGAAATGGGTGCCCAGCACCGCGCCGACCACACCGGCCCCGCAGCCGATGTCCAGCACGGCGCCTTTGATGTCTTCACTGAAGGTGCCCAGCAGCAGCATGCTGCCTGGGTCGAGCGCATCACGGCTGAAGACGCCCGGCAGGGTTTTCACCGTGACGTCCGCCACCACATAGGATTGCCACCACGCGTCGGCATCAAATTCCGGCTGCTGTTCCAGGCGGCCGTGGTAGAGGCCGCAACGGCGGGCGCTGTCGATTTTCTGCAAGGTGCACAGCCCTTCCAGCATCGGTTCTGCACTGCGCACCCCGGCGCGGTTTTCACCAATCACAAACACATCAATGCCGACCGGCAGCAGGGAGAGCAGGTTAGACAACTGGAACTGCGCTTCCTGCTTGCTCTTCGGCCAGTAGTAGATCAGCGTATCGCAGCCGCTCACAAACTCCGCGTCAGCCAGCAGGCTGTACTGAACGTTTTCCCCCAGCGCCTGGCTCAGCATCTGTCCGTGATGATATTGGTTGGTATGGACACGCACCTCCGCGGCTTCAAGCTGGGCGGGCAGGCTGTCTTGTAAGTCGCCGGCAAACAGCACGCGGCGCTCGGTAAATTCATCAGTGTGGCGCAGTATGACTTCACTGGCGGGGGTTAATGCAGACATCAGGGTGTGGCTCCTTAAGAAGATGACCGGGGATTATAGAGGTTTGTTGGCGCATGTTCGATGGGTTTGCTAGCATAGCGCGGCACATTTGGATACCTGGCAGGGTTTGGCATGGCAACACGACGCGACATACTGTTACAACAACTGGGTATTACGCAGTGGACGCTGCGCCGCCCGGCGGTCTTGCAGGGTGAAATCGCCGTCCATTTGCCGGACGATGTGCGGCTGCTGATTGTGGCCGATGACCTGCCGCCGCAGGATCACCCGCTGTTGCAGGATGTCCTGCACGCGCTGGGGTTGCAGCCGCACCAGGCCTACAGCCTGACCCCGGATAATGTGGCGATGCTGCCGGAAGGCACCCGCTGCGCCAGTTGGTGCCTCGGCCTTAGCACGCCCCCCGCCCTTGAGGGCGTACACCTTTCCAGCCCGGCCCTGCCGGTGCTTACCCAGGACGCCGGTGCGAAACGCGCACTCTGGCAGCAGATTTGTGACCATGAACAGCATCTCTATCCTGACGCCGGACGACCATCCGCGCGCCATGCAGATTGAACGCGCCAGCCACGCTTTTCCGTGGAGTGACGCCACCTTCGCCGGCAACCAGGGCGAGCGCTACCTTAACCTGAAAATTGAGGCTGGCGGGCAGATGGCCGGTTTCGCCATCACCCAGATCGTGCTGGACGAGGCGACGCTGTTTAACATCGCCATCGACCCGGTGTTCCAGCGCCGCGGCCTCGGCCGCGAACTGCTGGAGGCGCTGATAGCCCAGCTCGAGGCGCGCGGCATCCTTACGCTGTGGCTGGAGGTGCGCGCTTCCAATGCCGGGGCCATCGCCCTCTATGAGCAGCTCGGCTTTAATGAAGTCTCACTGCGCCGCAACTATTACCCCACCGCCACTGGCCGCGAAGATGCGGTAATCATGGCGCTGCCGGTGTAACGACATCTCATTACAATAATATCGCTCCCCGAATACAGCTCATGAGTTGTATTTGCATCTGAAAACAACCAATCTGTTGTAAAGAAACCGCTTAACAACTAATGTGTTGTTAATGTTTCTGGGGGGTGTTTATGAAAGAACTGGATGAGCTTGCCGGAATTTTAAAGCAGCGTCGTCAGGCGCTGGCGCTTAACCAGCACGATATGCTGATGAAAATCGGCATGACCCAGCAGCAGTACCAGCGGATCGAAGCGGGGGGCGATGTACGGCTCTCCACGTTGCTGCGGGTGCTGGAGGGGATGGATCTGGAGCTGCAGCTCGTCCCGCGCGAGCGTGCATCTCAACTGGGCACTTCCGCTGAACGGGAAACCCCTGCCGCTTCAACAGAAGCGGAGCGGAATTTCCGGGAGTGGGAAGAGATGATGCGCAGGCTGGAGGATTGATGGAGGAAAGGCAAACAGAGTCTGTGGAGGCGCTGGAGCTCCTGCTGCATGATCGGCAGATCGCGGTGCTGGCACACTATTCAGGTAACCGTAACATCCTGACATTCAACCCCCACTACCGGGCTTTGCCTGCCGGCCAGCAGCCGCTATTTACTCTGACCCAAAAAATTCGCCCTGATTATCTCTCCCAGCCTTTAACCTCCACCGGGCGTCTGCCGCCGGTGCTCTCTAATCTGCTGAGTGAAGGCGCACTGCGGGAATGGATGGCCCGGGAGCTGAAAGTGCATAGTGATGCAGAATTCCCGCTGATGGCGTTTGCCGGTAGTAATTTGCCGGGGGCGCTGGTGGCCAAACCGTTGCCGTTAGGCGGTATACCGGCTTGGGCGCAGGCCTCGCGTGGCGACCGGCTGCTGCCTGTACAGATAGAGGTGCGCCATCAGGCGGATAAATTCTCTCTGGCCGGTGTGCAGATGAAATTCTCTGCGCTACGGCAGGATGGACGGTTCATGATCAGTAATGGGGTAGGGAGGGAAAGTTGGATCATCAAGACGCCCTCTACCGTACATAAAGGGGTACCGGAGAATGAGTTCTCCGCCATGCTGCTGGCACAGGCCATCGGGGTCACTATTCCTGAGGTGAAACTCATTCCCCTCACGCAGCTCGACGCGTTGCCCGATATTGCTTTACCTGTCGAGCCCTACGCCTATGGCATCCGCCGGTTTGACCGGCATGAAACCGGGCGGGTGCATGCTGAAGATTTCGCCCAGATTTTCGAAGTTTATCCGCATGAGAAGTACCGGCGTTTTAACTATGATCAATTGGCCGCCACGCTCTACCGGGTGGGCGGGGGCGGTCTTGCTGACATCCAGCAAATGGCACGCCGGCTGCTGGCGAATATTCTGCTGGGCAACGGTGACGCCCACCTGAAAAACTGGACGGTTTACTACCCGGATGGCCTGGATGCCCGGTTGTCTCCGGCCTATGATATTCTCAGCACGCTGCCTTATGTCCGGGATGAACAGGAAGTCGCGCTTAATATGGCGCATGAGAAACGCTGGTATCACCTGAGTATGGCAACGTTCGCCCTGTGGGCTGGAAGAATCGGAGTGCCCTGGCCGGCGCTGCGTGTCCACCTGGAAGAGGCGCTGCAACTGGCGCATGAACGCTGGCCGGCGATGCTGGCGGAGTTGCCGATGCATGAGGCGCATAAACAGGCGTTACGGGCCCATCAGGCACGGCTTCACCCCGATTTTCGCTTGTGATGGGCGTAAAACGCACAATATTCCATCATTGATTGTCTCTGCCGGGTAAATCATAGAAAATAGCGCCCCATAATTTATTCCTTCCGCTTTGCCTGCTGCCGTTCGCGGCGCGATGTTCCTGTCGCAGGGCGGTACAACTATAGAAACGTGAAAATGTCTCCAAGTGAATACGCCCGCGAAGTGGCCAAACGCCGCACCTTCGCCATTATCTCTCACCCCGATGCGGGTAAAACCACCATCACCGAGAAGGTGTTGCTGTTCGGACAGGCGATCCAGACCGCCGGTACCGTCAAAGGCCGCGGCTCCAACCAGCACGCGAAATCGGACTGGATGGAGATGGAAAAGCAGCGTGGTATCTCCATTACCACCTCGGTGATGCAGTTCCCTTACCGTGACAGCCTGGTCAACCTGCTGGACACCCCGGGGCACGAAGACTTCTCGGAAGATACCTACCGTACCCTGACGGCGGTGGACTGCTGCCTGATGGTGATCGACGCCGCGAAAGGCGTTGAGGATCGTACCCGTAAGCTGATGGAGGTCACCCGTCTGCGCGATACGCCGATCCTGACCTTTATGAACAAACTTGACCGCGACATCCGTGACCCGATGGAAGTGATGGACGAAGTCGAGCGCGAGCTGAAGATCGCCTGTTCACCGATCACCTGGCCGATCGGCTGCGGCAAGCTGTTCAAGGGGGTTTACCACCTCTATAAGGATGAGGTTTACCTCTACCAGACCGGTAAAGGCCATACCATCCAGGAAGTGCGCACGGTGAAAGGGCTGAATAACCCGGATCTGGACGCCGCCGTAGGCGAGGATCTGGCCGCGCAACTGCGTGATGAGCTGGAGCTGGTGCAGGGGGCCTCCCATGAGTTTGAGCGTGAAGCCTTCCTGAACGGCGAGCTGACCCCGGTCTTCTTTGGTACCGCGCTGGGTAACTTCGGCGTCGACCATATGCTGGACGGCCTGGTGGAGTGGGCGCCGGCCCCGATGCCGCGCAAAACCGATACCCGTGAAGTGACGGCGCAGGAAGAGAAATTCACCGGTTTCGTGTTCAAGATCCAGGCGAACATGGACCCGAAACACCGTGACCGTGTGGCGTTTATGCGCGTGGTCTCCGGCCGTTATGAGAAGGGCATGAAGCTGCGCCAGGTACGCACCGGCAAAGATGTGACCATCTCCGACGCGCTGACCTTTATGGCCGGTGACCGCTCCCATGTGGAAGAGGCGTACCCGGGCGACATCCTGGGCCTGCACAACCACGGCACCATCCAGATCGGTGACACCTTTACCCAGGGTGAAGATATGAAGTTCACCGGTATCCCGAACTTTGCGCCGGAACTGTTCCGCCGCATCCGCCTGCGTGACCCGCTGAAGCAGAAACAGCTGCTGAAAGGGCTGGTGCAGCTGTCGGAAGAGGGCGCGGTACAGGTGTTCCGGCCGATCGCCAACAACGACCTGATTGTGGGCGCGGTAGGGGTGCTGCAGTTTGATGTGGTGGTTGCCCGCCTGAAGAGTGAATACAACGTTGAGGCAATTTACGAGTCCGTAAACGTCTCCACCGCCCGTTGGGTGGAGTGCAATGACGTGAAGAAGCTGGAAGAGTTCAAGCGTAAGAGTGAGCTGAACCTGGCGCTGGATGGCGGTGACAACCTCACCTACATCGCCCCGACCATGGTTAACCTCAACCTGACGCAGGAGCGTTACCCGGAAATCAGCTTCCGCAAGACCCGCGAACACTAATCACCGCGTTGTTCCAGAAGGTCAAAAAAACGGCAGGAATGCCGTTTTTTTATGCCTGTTATCCCGCCGCTATCCCCCATTTTTCGCCCGGTTTTTGATGCTTTTTTCCTCTCCCAGCCGTTTTTTTGGCTATTTTCAGGCCGAAAAGCTCAGACTAGTCTGCATTTCCCTGCTTTTCCGCAATTTTCCAACCAGCCCGGACTTTTTCGACTATATTTAATTTGTGCCCGGCAAAAACCGCCATAAAGCACTGGAGTTAACAAGGAAGTTGGTTTGTTATAGGGTGATTATGCTAAAAAGCAGTTTTTAATCCTTATAACAGGCAAATTCCTCAGGAGCCCGGTACGGAGACCGGAGATGTCAGGGAGAGGGTGATACGCATAAGCGTGAATCCATAAGACAACTGAACGTTTAGCTTTTAAGACGCACACTCTGCAAGTTTCCGACGTGCATAAAAACGTGAAATTGTCGCAACGATGAGTCGTCACACTGTGAGTGACTCACAGTTTCCCGGCAGTTGGGAATCACAACATAAAGGAATGAATCGATGAAAAAGTCTAAATTTGCCTATTCAATGATGGCCGTGGTGTTGAGTTCTGCGCTGGTGGGCGGTAATGCACTGGCCGAAACCATGACAAGCAAAGCTGACAACGCCGCGGACACCGCCGGCGCGAAAATCGATAGTTCAGTTAACAAAGTCAGCAACTACATGGGCGACAGCGCCGTCACGGCTAAAGTGAAAAGCGCGCTGGTAGATGACGAAGCGATCAAAAGCACCGACATCTCCGTCGACACCACCCACGGTGTCGTGACTCTGAGCGGCTTTGTGGCCAGCCAGGCTGAAGCCGACCAGGCTGTGGCTGCTGCCAAGAAAGTAGAAGGCGTGAAATCCGTCAGCGACAAGCTGCATGTCCGTGATGCAAAAGAACAGTCTCCGAAAGCCTATGCCGGCGACACCGCCACCACCGGTGAAGTGAAAGCCAAACTGCTGGCCGATGACATCGTTCCATCCCGTCACGTGAAAGTCATCACCACCGAAGGTGTGGTTCAGCTGACCGGTACGGTTGAGAACCAGGCCCAGTCTGACCGTGCAGAAAGCGTTGCCAAGGCGGTTGACGGTGTGAAATCCGTTAAAAACGACCTGCAAATCAAACCATAAGCTTCTCTGAACTGATGATGTAACGGTTGCCCTGGTTGCAGGGCAGCCGGTAGCGTGACCAAAACCACAAGAAAATGTGCGCCCGGCAGCATGAAAAAGCGCGCGAAAGTCAGGCAGGATTCTGATTTAACGCTATCTTTTTTAATAAGGTTTCGCGTTCCGGCGACGAAACTCTGTGCTGTGTAAGGGCATCTCAAATTTTAATAAGGTAAGGAGAGATTTTATGTTTCGATGGGGCATTATCTTTTTAGTCATCGCACTGATTGCCGCAGCACTGGGCTTTGGTGGACTGGCAGGTACTGCGGCATGGGCTGCGAAAATCGTCTTCGTTGTCGGTATCATCTTGTTCCTGGTCAGCCTGTTCACCGGCCGCCGGCGCTCATAGCGAGGCTGTAGACACGTTTACCCGCTCGCCGCGGTGAGTAAATTACGCAGGATGCAACGATTTATTCACCAATGTTATACAAGATGGTGACGGCAAGAGAAAATACCGGGTATCCTCAGAGCATGATGCGAAGAACACCAGGTAATGGGGTAAAGGTTGGGATACAGAATACCGATCACGCTGGGGAATATTGAGTCCCTGGCGTATAAACCCTACCAGCCCGGGAAAATCGCGCTGGTATGCGAAGGGGGCGGGCAACGGGGAATATTCACAGCCGGTGTGCTGGATGAATTTCAACGGGCCCGCTTTAATCCTTTTGACCTGCTGATCGGCACCTCTGCCGGTGCACAGAACCTCTCTGCGTTTGTTTGCCAGCAACCCGGCTACGCCCGGCGCGTTATTTCCCGCTATACCACCTCTCCCCAGTTCTTTAACCCTTTGCGCTTCGTGCGTGGCGGGCACCTGATCGATCTCGACTGGCTGGTTGATGTCACAGCACAGCGTATGCCGCTGGCGCTGGAGGCCGCAGAAAGCTATTTGGGGGATGATCGTGAATTCCTGATGTGCGCCTGCCGCAGTGATGACTACAGCCCCACCTATTTTTCGCCGACGCGTGAGAACTGGCTCTCGGTGCTGAAAGCGTCCAGCGCGATCCCCGGTTTCTACCGGATGGGCGTTGAGCTGGACGGCATCAGCTATCAGGATGGCGGCATCAGCGACGCGATTCCGGTGGAAGAGGCCTACCGGCGCGGGGCGGATACCATTGTGGTGATCCGCACGGTGCCGTCGCAGATGTTTTATGCCCCGCAGTGGATGAAACGCATGGAGCAGTGGCTGAGCGAAAGCAGCCTGCAACAGTTGGTGCATATGATGCAGCACCATGAAAAAAGCTACCGGCGTATCCAGCAATTTATTGAGAACCCGCCGGGTAATCTGCGCATCTTTGAAATTTACCCGCCCAAGCCGCTGGCCAGCCGGGCGCTGGGCAGCAAGGTGTCGGCGTTGAACCGTGATTATCACCTCGGGCGGCGTTGCGGGCGCTATTTCCTGGCGACCGTGGCGCACTGGCTGCTGCCGCGTGACGAGCAGCCGGATCTGCCGGTGAGGGCCCCGGCCGCGATGGTCATCCCGGAGGAGCCGGCCAATACGCCGCTGATCACCGATTCCCCGCTGGTTTCGGCGGTGAGCGATGCGGTCAGCGGCCTGCTGGCGGATGCGCCGCCGGTGGCGGAGAATGAGGAGCCGGACGACGAGGAGCAGGCGGGATGAGTACACCACGTTATTTTATTGATACTCATTGCCATTTCGATTTCCCGCCCTTTGTCGATGACGCCGCCGCCAGCGTGGCCCGGGCTGCTGACCAGCATGTCCGCCAGATCATCGTCCCGGCCGTGACCGCCGATCGTTTTGGCCGCGTGCTGGCGCTGGCAAACCAGCATGATGCGCTGTTCGCCGCGCTGGGGCTGCACCCGTTGTTCATCACGCAGCACGATGATGCGGCGCTGTCGCAGCTGGCGGCCTGCCTGAAACAGCCGCACCCCAGGCTGGTGGCCATCGGCGAGGTCGGGCTGGATCTCTATATGGAGAACCCGCATTTTGAACGGCAGAAAGCGCTGCTGGAGGATCAACTCCATCTGGCGAAACAGGCGAACCTGCCGGTGATTTTGCACTCCCGCCGTACTCACGATCAGCTTTTTTCCCTGCTGCGCAAACGGGCATTGCCCGCTACCGGCGTGGTGCATGGCTTTGCCGGCAGCCTGGCGCAGGCGCAGGCATTTGTGAAACTCGGCTACGCGATTGGCGTTGGCGGCACGATCACTTACGAGCGGGCGCAAAAAACCCGCAATACCATCGCCGCGCTGCCGCTCTCCTGCCTGCTGCTGGAAACCGATGCGCCTGACATGCCGCTGGCCGGTTATCAGGGCCAGCCCAACCGGCCGGAGCGCGCCGCCCTGGTCTTTGAAACGCTCTGCCAATTGCGGCCGGAGCCAGCGGACATCATCGCTGCCGCGTTGAATGCCAACACCCGCCGTATTTTCAATCTGCCGCTGCTGGCGGGTTAAAACATAACCTCTGCCCGAATCTGAAAATGAATGTGAAAATAATCACATTTGCCGGGCAGTTATCCGGTTCACCTTTCATAATCCTGCACGATTTTGGGCTGTGACGCGGAAATCCGTTCTCTTCTGAATGTGACTATTATAACATCGCCGCCAGGGATTGTGGCCGCCCTTTGCCCTGGGCGGCATTCGTGCATCGGGCCGCAGTGCCTGGTGTACACTCATCATCATGGTCACTTTCTGAGCATTAAGCGATTATCCTGTGATGTCTGTCACAGTTAATCTAAACGCGTTACAATTGGCTTTAAGATTTTGTGAATCAGAACACATAAGCGTCCCCTGTGCTCATGGTTCAATAGCCGGTACTGGCCTGGTATTTACCGGCTAGCGCGGTGAGAAGGAACTCAACCGCGGCCCGCTTTTCAGGCAGGCCGCGGCCTCTTCATGGAACCAAGTCCGCTCGCCAACCTGTAAAACGCGTTGCCCATGAAATCTCAGAAGTGATCGTGGCCATCAGCAACGAAAATGTTGGAGAGTCATATGACCGATTTAACCGCCGCAGCGCAACGCGCGCTGAGCCTCATGGATTTAACCACCCTGAACGAAGACGATACCGATGAAAAGGTGATCGCGCTGTGCCGCCAGGCCAAAAGCCCGGCCGGCAACACCGCTGCCATCTGTATCTACCCGCGTTTCATCCCGGTGGCCCGCAAGACCCTGCGTGAGCAGGGAACCCCGGATATCCGCATCGCGACCGTCACCAACTTCCCGCACGGCAATGATGACATCGACATCGCGCTGGCTGAAACCCGCGCCGCTATCGCCTATGGGGCGGACGAAGTGGATGTGGTGTTCCCGTATCGCGCGCTGATGGCCGGCAATGAGCAGGTCGGCTTTGAGCTGGTGAAAGTCTGTAAAGAGGCCTGCGCCGCCGCCGATGTGCTGCTGAAAGTGATCATCGAAACCGGTGAGCTGAAGCAGGACGCGCTGATCCGCAAAGCCTCCGAGATCGCCATCAACGCCGGGGCTGACTTCATCAAAACCTCTACCGGCAAAGTGCCGGTGAATGCCACGCCGGAAAGCGCAGCGCTGATGATTCAGGTGATCCACGATCTGGGCGTGGGTGACCGCGTGGGCTTCAAACCGGCCGGTGGTGTGCGTACCGCAGAAGACGCCGCTGAGTTCCTGGCGATTGCCGATCGCATCATGGGCGCAACCTGGGCCGATGCGCGCCATTTCCGCTTTGGTGCCTCAAGCCTGCTGGCCAGCCTGCTGACCACGCTCGGCCACGCCACTGCGAAAAGCAACGGCGGCTACTGATCTGAATGCCGCACCGGCAACCGGTGCGGCCCTGTTATTTGCTGCGTCATGCAGGGGGACACCTTGTTTCTGGCACAAGAAATTATTCGAAAAAAACGGGACGGCCAGCCGCTGACGGAAGAGGAGATTCGTTTCTTCGTCAACGGTATTCGCGACAACCAGGTTTCAGAAGGGCAGATCGCCGCACTGGCGATGACAATTTACTTCCATGACATGAGCATGGCCGAACGCGTGGCGCTGACGATGGCGATGCGGGATTCCGGTACCGTGCTGAACTGGGCAGAGCTGGGGCTGAACGGCCCGGTAGTGGACAAACACTCCACCGGCGGCGTCGGTGATGTCACCTCCCTGATGCTCGGCCCGATGGTGGCGGCCTGCGGCGGCTACGTGCCGATGATCTCCGGGCGCGGCCTCGGTCACACCGGCGGCACGCTGGACAAGCTGGAGGCGATCCCGGGGTTTGACATTTTCCCGGATGACCAGCGTTTTCGCGCCATCATTAAAGAGGTCGGCGTGGCGATTATCGGCCAGACCAGCTCGCTGGCCCCGGCAGACAAACGCTTCTACGCGACGCGTGACATCACCGCGACCGTGGACTCGATTCCGCTGATCACCGCGTCGATTCTGGCGAAAAAACTGGCCGAAGGGTTGGATGCGCTGGTGATGGATGTCAAAGTGGGTTCCGGCGCGTTTATGCCGACCTATGAAGAATCAGAAAAGCTGGCGCAGTCGATTGTCAGCGTGGCGAACGGGGCCGGGTGCCAGACCACCGCGCTGCTGACGGACATGAACCAGGTGCTGGCTTCCAGCGCCGGGAACGCGGTCGAAGTGCGCGAAGCGGTGCGCTTCCTGACCGGCGATTACCGCAACCCGCGCCTGTATGAAGTGACCATGGCCCTGTGCGTGGAGATGTTACTCTCGGGCGGGCTGGCGAAAGATGACGCCGAGGCCCGCGCGAAATTGCAGGCCGTGCTCGACAATGGCGCGGCGGCAGAGGTATTTGGCCGGATGGTGGCTGCCCAGCGCGGCCCCACCGATTTTATTGAGCACTATGACCGTTACCTGCCGGCGGCAACGCTGAGCAAACCGGTGTATGCGATGGAAAACGGCATTATCAGCGCGATGGATACCCGCGCGCTGGGCATGGCCGTGGTGGCACTGGGCGGCGGCCGCCGCCGGGCCAGCGACACCATCGACTATAGCGTCGGCCTGACGTCCATGGCGCGCCTGGGCGACCGGGTAGACACCCGGCAGCCGCTGGCGATGATCCATGCCGCCAGTGAAGAGACGTGGGAGCAGGCGGCGGCGGCCGTCCGCGCCGCGGTGACGCTGGGCGGGCACGCCCCTGAGGCGACGCCGGTCGTCTGCCGGCGCATCCGGGCGTAATGGTCATCCTTTAGCACCCTCTGTGGCCCGGCTTTCAGCCCGCCGCAAAACGCGTGAAATACGCAGGAGAGCAGAATGAAACGTACTTTTATCATGGTTTTAGACTCTTTCGGTATTGGCCACAGTGCTGATGCGGAGAAATTTGGCGACAAAGGTTCCGACACGCTGGGCCACATCGCTGAAGCCTGTGCGCGCGGCGACGCCGACGTCGGCCGCAAAGGGCCGCTGACCCTGCCGAACCTGAGCCGCCTTGGCCTCGGCAAAGCCGCCGAAGCCTCCACCGGCACCTTCCCGGCCGGGCTGGATGAAAAAGCGGACATCATCGGCGCGTATGCCTACGCCAGCGAACTCTCTTCCGGCAAGGACACGCCGTCAGGCCACTGGGAGATCGCCGGGGTGCCGGTACTGTTTGACTGGGGCTACTTCAGCGACACCGAAAACAGCTTCCCGCAGGAATTGCTGGATAAACTGGTGGCGCGCGCCAACCTGCCGGGCTACCTCGGCAACTGCCACTCTTCCGGTACCGTGATCCTCGACCAGCTCGGCGAAGAGCACATGAAAACCGGCAAGCCGATTTTCTACACCTCCGCGGACTCCGTGTTCCAGATCGCCTGCCACGAAGAGACCTTCGGGCTGGAGAAGCTGTATGAACTGTGCGAAATCGCCCGTGAAGAGCTGACCGAAGGCGGCTATAACATCGGCCGCGTGATTGCACGCCCGTTCATCGGCAACAAGCCGGGTGAATTCCAGCGCACCGGTAACCGCCACGATCTGGCCGTTGAGCCGCCGGCTCCGACCATCCTGAAAAAACTGGTGGACGAGAAGGGCGGTAACGTGGTCTCCGTGGGCAAAATCGCCGACATCTATGCGCAGGTCGGCATCACTAAAAAAGTGAAGGCTACCGGGCTGGACGCGCTGTTTGACGCTACCGTGGCCGAGATGAAGCAGGCGGGCGACAACACCATCGTCTTTACCAACTTTGTTGATTTTGACTCCTCCTACGGCCACCGCCGTGACGTGCCGGGGTACGCGGCTGCGCTGGAGCTGTTTGACCGCCGCCTGCCGGAGCTGATGGAGCTGGTCGGCCCGGATGACATGCTGATCCTCACCGCCGACCACGGCTGTGACCCGACCTGGAGCGGCACCGACCACACCCGCGAGCACATCCCGGTGCTGATCTACGGCCCGAAAATCAAACCGGGCTTCCTCGGCAAGCGCGATACCTTTGCGGACATCGGCCAGACCGTCGCCAGCTACTTCGGCCTCTCGCCGATGGAATATGGCAAATCGATGCTGTAACCTTTGCCTGCGCCGCCTCCGGGCGGCGCTTTTTTACCGATGATTAACGCCACAACTGGCAGAATAAGGAATGAATTATGGCTACGCCGCATATCAATGCTGAAATGGGTGATTTTGCAGACGTGGTACTGATGCCGGGCGACCCGCTGCGTGCCAAGTACATCGCTGAGAACTTCCTGGACGATATCCGCCTGGTGAACGAAGTGCGCGGGATGCTGGGCTACACCGGCACCTATAAAGGCCGCCGCATCTCCGTGATGGGTCACGGCATGGGCATCCCGTCCTGCTCCATTTACGCCAAAGAGCTGATCACCGAGTTCGGCGTGAAGAAGATCATTCGTGTCGGCTCCTGCGGCGCAGTGCGCAGCGACGTGAAACTGCGTGACGTGGTGATCGGCATGGGTGCCTGCACCGACTCCAAAGTCAACCGCCTGCGTTTCAAAGATCATGACTACGCGGCGATTGCGGACTTCGACATGGTGCGCAATGCGGTAGACGCAGCGAAAGCCAAAGGCGTCCCGGCGCGCGTCGGGAACATCTTCTCCGCTGACCTGTTCTACACGCCGGACCCGCAAATGTTCGACGTGATGGAAAAGTACAACATCCTGGGTGTTGAGATGGAAGCGGCCGGCATCTACGGCGTGGCCGCCGAGTTCGGCGCAAAAGCGCTGACCATCTGCACCGTGTCTGACCATATCCGCACCCACGAGCAGACCACCGCCGAAGAGCGCCAGACCACGTTCAACGACATGATTGAAATTGCGCTGGAATCTGTGCTGCTGGGCGACCAGGAATAATTTTTCCTGCCTTCAGCAAAAAGCGCCCTGCGGGGCGCTTTTTTTGTGCCAGATTTTTCTATTCACCTTTTTCTTTATCGCTGATTCAGCACATTGTAAAAACAGCGGTTTTTACAGGTGACAGCGCTTTTTTTCTATTCAATAATCTATTCATCTTAGTATTCTCTGCGGCAGAAAACGATGCCTGATTCTTTGTTACGTCATGAAACCGCCACGGCAGCGCAGCTTACGGCTCACCTGGGTATCAGCCAGCCCACTCTGTCACGCCGGTTGCGGGCGCGTAAGGATATTCTGGCCTTTGGTAAGGGGAAATCGACGCGCTACGCCTTGTTGCGACCGGTAAACGGCCTGACGCAATTCCCTTTATACCGTATTAATGAGCAGGGGCAGGCGGCGCACTGGGCGACGCTTTACCCCATCTGGCCTCAGGAGAGCTGTGTGGTGTATGACATGGCGCGGTCAGCCTGGCAGCACTATGAGGGATTGCCGTGGTATCTGTATGATATGCGACCGCAAGGCTTTCTAGGCCGCGCCTGGGGGCGGCACTGTGCGGCCTCACTGGCCTTACCGGATGATATTGCCCGCTGGAGTGACACTCAGGTGCTCATCGCCTTGGCAAACGGTATAGAGGATACGCCGGGGGATAAGGTGCTTGGCGAGGCGAGCTATCAACGCTGGCTGACACGGCAGCTGCCGGAGCCGGTGCTGCGTGCGGATAAAAGAGTTCGTTACCGTGAGTTGGCCGAACGTGCGCTGGCAGGCGATCCCGTGGGTTCTTCCGCAGGCGGGGAGCAGCCGAAATTTACCTGCTGGGCGGAAACCGGTGCAGGGTTGCGTCATGTGCTGGTCAAATTTACCCCGGCTCAGCACAACGAAAACAGCGCGCGCTGGGCCGATCTGCTTCAGGCGGAGCATCTGGCGCTTGAGGTGTTGCGGCAGTTTGGCCTGTCGGCAGCGGAAAGCTGCCTGCTGCACGGCGATAACGGGCAAACTTTTTTAGAGATGGTGCGTTTTGACCGGGCCGGGGCAGAGGGGCGCAGGGGCGTTGCCTCCCTGTTGGCCGTTGACGCGGAATTTATCGGCCAGGCCAACCTGAACTGGGCACGGGCGGCGCAATCCCTGGCTCAGGGCGGTTATATCACGGCAGAAACGCGCCACCATATTGAGGTGTTGTATGCGTTTGGTCGGTTGATTGCTAACAGTGATATGCATCAGGGGAATTTCTCCTTTTTGCATCCTGATACCTTTCCGCTGGTGCCGGCCCCGGTGTATGACATGCTGCCGATGGCGTTTGCCCCGTCCCGGCAAGGCGATATGCGTCACGCCGCGCCGGATATCACCCTGACAGCGGAGGTCAGCCGCCAGGTCTGGCAACAGGCACAGGAGATGGCGCAGGTTTACTGGCAGAGACTGAGTGAGTCGCCCGGCGTGAGTGAGCGCTTCAGGCAATTGGCCGGTGACATGCTACGGCAGACGGAAAAGTGGGAAGCGCAGATTTTCCGTATGGCCTGACTTTCTGTATGAATTGACTTGCCGCCCATGAAAAAGCGCCCCACGGGGCGCTTTTTTTGTGCTCAGGATTTGCCCGGCGGCGTCTCTTCTGCCGGTTCATCCTTCTCTTTCAGCGGGGTGCTGGCGGTGAGCAGGAAGGGGGACTGTTGCCAGCGGCTGCGGCGGTGCTGCAACAGGGTGCGCGCCAGGATAATGCCGATCGCCAGCGCCAGCAGCATCATCAGGCGCAACAGGTTGGTGGTGTTATCGACCTGCTTCGATTCGGTGGCCAGCACGTGGGTATCCAGCGTGATGCGCAAAAAGCCGCTCGGGTCGGCGCGGTCGCCCACCGGTTCCACAATCTGGTGGTTGAAGTAGCTGCCGGCGCGCTTGCCGTCCAGCGCCAGCCGGTCACGCACCGGCACCGTTTCACCGGCATGCGCCACCAGTGAGCCGTCAAGCTGGTAAACGGCGGCATCCAGGATGCGGCTGTTGTCATCCGTGAGCCGGGTGAGCAGCGCGTTTATCTTGTCGCTGTCCACGTTATCATTGTCATTATCCATCAGGGGGGCCAATGAATAGGCCACCTGCCGCGCCAGCGTCTGCGCCAGCTCCTCCGTCTGTTCTGAGCGCGCCATCTGGTGGCTCAGGCTGAAGTAGGAGGCACCCTGCATCAACCCCACCAGCAATGCCACGCAAATCAGCACGATAACCGTGCGGTGCAGGCGGAACGTAAATTTGGCTCGGGCCATGCCATTTCCTTCAGGGGGATTTCATCAGTTTAATGTTGCCAGAAGCAAGGGCGATAGGATAGCTTGATGCGGCGTTTTAACGAGAGCCACGTTCGCCGTGCCCTGTGGGCTGCCTGCTTTCCGCTTTATCAGTTAAATCCATGCCTGATCGTTTTGCATAATGAATACGTCGGCACTATCAACCCAGTTTATCATGACCCCTCTGCACCCCTACAGGAGTTAACGATGTCTACCAGTCTGACCTATTGCGATCTTCCGGCGGAGATTGATCAATGGCCGGGGCTTCCCCTTTCATTAAGCGGCGATGAAGTGATGCCGCTTGACTATCGCGCGGGCCAGACCGGTTGGCTGCTGTACGGCACCACGCTGGACAAGCAGACCGTGACCCGTTTCCAGCGTGAATTGGGTAACGCGCTGGTGATTGTCAGCGCCTGGTGCATCGGGAATTGTTGCGTAACCCGCATCGCCGGTACCCTGACGCCGGAGATCGCCGCGCTGGCAGACAGCTACCAGTTGGACGTCGCGCAGCTCGGCAAATTGCCGGACCTGCGTATGCCGGGCCTGCTGGTGATGGACATGGACTCCACCGCCATTGAGATTGAGTGTATCGATGAGATCGCCAAACTGGCGGGCGTGGGCGAGCAGGTGGCGGAAGTGACCGAGCGGGCGATGCGCGGTGAGCTGGATTTCACCGCCAGCCTGCGCCAGCGCGTCGGCACGCTGAAAGATGCCGATGCCAACATCCTCAAAACCGTGCGTGACCGCCTGCCGCTGATGCCGGGGCTGACTGAGCTGGTGACCCGCTTACAGGGCTTCGGCTGGTATGTGGCGATTGCATCCGGCGGTTTTACCTACTTTGCCGAACACCTGCGTGACAACCTGGGCCTGACGGCGATTGTGGCGAATGAGCTGGAGATCCGTGACGGCAAGCTGACCGGTAATGTGCTGGGGCCGATTGTGGATGCCCAATACAAAGCTGACACGCTGACCGCGCTGGCAGAAAAGCTGGAGATCCCGCCGTCCCAGACCGTGGCCATCGGTGACGGGGCCAACGACCTGCTGATGATTCAGGCCGCCGGGCTTGGGTTGGCGTACCATGCCAAACCCAAAGTCTATGCGCAGGCGCGCGTCTGCATCCGCCATGCGGATCTCACCGGCGTATTGTGTGTATTGAGCGGCAGCTTCCGCGACGGCATTTAAAGACTGGTTATTTATACAGTTAACGGGGTATAATCGGGGCTTGTGTGGCGCAGGTAATGTGCCGGTTCCCAGGACGCCCCGGCGTCATAAAACGGTGAGGTAGGCTGTGGCTAAAGCTCCAAAACGTGCGTTTGTCTGTAATGAATGTGGTGCGGATTATCCGCGCTGGCAGGGGCAGTGCAGTGCCTGCAATGCCTGGAATACCATTACGGAAGTGCGTGTGGCCGCCTCATCCTCCTCGTCGGCGCGCACCGAGCGCTTCAGCGGCTATGCCGGTGATGCCGGCATCAGCAAGGTGCAGAAACTCTCCGACATCAGCCTGGAAGAGTTGCCGCGCTTCTCCACCGGGTTCAAAGAGTTTGACCGCGTACTGGGCGGCGGCGTGGTGCCGGGCAGTGCCATCCTGATCGGCGGCAGCCCCGGTGCCGGTAAAAGTACCCTGCTGTTGCAGACGTTGTGCAAGCTGTCAGAAAACATGAAAACGCTCTACGTCACCGGCGAGGAATCCCTCCAGCAGGTGGCGATGCGCGCCCACCGCCTCGGCCTGCCTACCGCTAACCTCAATATGCTCTCTGAAACCAGCATCGAGCAGATCTGCCTGATCGCCGAGCAGGAGCAGCCGAAACTGATGGTGATTGACTCCATCCAGGTGATGCACATGGCGGAGATCCAGTCCTCGCCCGGCAGCGTGGCGCAGGTGCGGGAAACCGCCGCCTACCTGACCCGCTTCGCGAAAACCCGCGGCGTGGCGATCGTTATGGTGGGCCACGTCACCAAAGATGGCTCGCTGGCCGGGCCGAAGGTGCTGGAGCACTGCATCGACTGTTCGGTGCTGCTGGACGGCGACGCCGACTCCCGCTTCCGCACCCTGCGCAGCCACAAAAACCGCTTCGGCGCGGTGAACGAGCTGGGCGTGTTCGCCATGACTGAGCAGGGGTTGCGCGAAGTGAGCAACCCATCTGCCATCTTCCTCAGCCGCGGCGATGAGATCATGTCCGGCAGTGCGGTGGTGGTGATCTGGGAAGGTACCCGGCCGCTGCTGGTGGAGATCCAGGCGCTGGTGGATCACTCAATGATGGCCAACCCGCGCCGGGTGGCAGTGGGGCTGGAGCAGAACCGACTGGCGATTCTGCTGGCGGTGCTGCACCGTCACGGCGGGTTGCAGATGTCCGATCAGGATGTGTTCGTCAACGTGGTGGGCGGGGTGAAGGTCACGGAAACCAGTGCCGACCTCTCGCTGCTGCTGGCGCTGGTCTCCAGCCTGCGTGACCGGCCATTGCCGCAGGATCTGGTGGTGTTTGGTGAAGTGGGCCTGTCCGGCGAAATCCGCCCGGTGCCGAGCGGCCAGGAGCGCGTCTCGGAAGCGGCCAAGCACGGCTTCAAGCGTGCCATTGTGCCGCACGCCAACGTGCCGAAGAAATTGCCGCCTAATATGCAGGTGTTCGGCGTCAAAAAGCTGGCGGATGCGCTGTCTATCCTCGACGAATTGTAATGCCGGCGCTTCAACGTCGCCGTGGTTGTGATAGGGTGGTTTAATGCCCTGAACAAGAGGATCGGCGATGTCGCAGTTTGATTACCTGAAGGCTGCCATTAAGCATAAGGGATGCACCCTTCAGCAAGTGGCTGACGCCAGCGGAATGACCAAAGGCTATTTAAGCCAACTCCTTAATGACAAGATAAAAAGCCCCAGTGCGCAGAAGTTACAGGCGCTGCATCACTTCCTGGGGCTGGAGTATCCGCATCGCGAGAAAAAGATCGGCGTGGTGTTTGGTAAATTTTACCCACTCCACACCGGCCATATCTACCTGATCCAACGCGCCTGTAGCCAGGTGGATGAACTGCATATCGTGATGGGCTTCGACGAGCCGCGCGATCGCCAGCTGTTTGAAAACAGTTCGATGTCCCAACAGCCCACGGTGAGTGACCGCCTGCGCTGGTTGCTGCAAACCTTCAAATACCAGAAAAACATCCGCATCCACGCTTTTAATGAAGAGGGCATGGAGCCGTACCCGCACGGCTGGGACGTCTGGAGCCGCGGCATCAAGGCGTTTATGTCCCAACAGGGCATCGAGCCGAACACCATCTACACCAGCGAAGCGCAGGACGCGTCGCAATACCGCGAGCACCTGGGCATTGATACGGTGCTGATTGACCCGCAGCGATCCTTTATGAGCATCAGCGGCACGCAGATCCGCCAGAACCCGTTCCGCTACTGGGATTACATCCCGACAGAAGTGAAGCCGTTCTTTGTGCGCACCGTGGCGATTCTGGGCGGCGAGTCGAGCGGTAAATCGACGCTGGTCAATAAGCTGGCCAACATCTTCAACACCACCAGCGCCTGGGAGTATGGCCGTGATTACGTCTTCTCCCATCTGGGCGGTGATGAGATGGCGCTGCAATATTCTGACTATGACAAGATCGCGCTGGGGCAGGCGCAGTACATCGATTTCGCAGTGAAATACGCCAACAAAGTGGCGATCATCGACACCGATTTCGTCACCACGCAGGCGTTCTGCAAAAAGTATGAGGGGCGGGAGCACCCGTTTGTGCAGGCGCTGATTGATGAGTACCGGTTTGATCTGGTGATCCTGCTGGAGAACAACACGCCGTGGGTGGCGGATGGCCTGCGCAGCCTGGGCAGCTCGGTGGACCGGCAGAGCTTCCAGCAGCTGCTGGTGGAGATGTTGGACAAAAATAACGTGGCGTTTGAACACGTAGACTCGGCGGATTATGACCAGCGTTTCCTGCGCTGTGTCGCGCTGATCCAGCAGTTGCTGGGTATGCCGCGCTGACCCGGCCCTAAAGCCTGCACGAAAAAAAGCCCGCATCGCGGGCTTTTTTATCAGGCCAGAGGGGCGTTTACTTGGCGATCTTTTTGTACTTGATGCGTTTTGGCTCCAGGGCGTCGGCACCCAGGGTACGCTTCTTGTACTCTTCGTATTCGGTAAAGTTACCTTCGAAGAACTCCACCTTGCCTTCATCCTGGTAGTCGATGATGTGGGTGGCGATACGGTCAAGGAACCAGCGGTCGTGCGAGATCACCATCGCGCAGCCCGGGAACTCCAGCAGGGCGTTTTCCAGCGCGCGCAGGGTTTCGATGTCCAGGTCGTTGGTCGGTTCATCGAGCAGCAGCATGTTGCCGCCAACCTGCAACAGCTTCGCCAGGTGCAGACGGCCGCGCTCACCGCCGGAGAGTTCACCGACGCGTTTGCCCTGATCCACACCCTTGAAGTTGAAGCGGCCGACATAGGCGCGGCTTGGCATCTCAAAGTTGCCGATGCGCATAATGTCCTGACCGTTGGACACCTCTTCCCACACGGTTTTTGAGCCGTCCATGCTGTCACGGAACTGGTCAACAGAGGCCAGCTGCACGGTTTCGCCCAGCGTGATATTGCCGCTGTCCGGCTGTTCCTGATTGGAGAGCATGCGGAACAGGGTCGATTTACCGGCACCGTTCGGGCCGATGATGCCGACAATCGCCCCTTTCGGCAGCGCGAAGCTCAGGTCATCAATCAGCAGGCGATCGCCATAGGATTTGCTGAGGTGCTCAACTTCCAGCACTTTGTCACCCAGGCGCGGGCCAGGCGGAATGAACAGCTCGCTGGTCTCGTTACGCTTCTGGTACTCAACGCTGTTGAGCTCTTCAAAGCGGGCCAGACGCGCCTTGCCTTTGGACTGGCGGCCTTTGGCCCCCTGACGCACCCACTCCAGCTCTTTCTCAATGGATTTGCGGCGGGCCGCTTCCGCAGAGGCTTCCTGCGCCAGACGCTGATCTTTCTGCTCCAGCCAGGAGGAGTAGTTGCCTTCCCATGGGATGCCTTCGCCACGGTCCAGCTCCAGGATCCAGCCGGCGACGTTGTCGAGGAAGTAACGGTCGTGGGTAATCGCCACCACGGTGCCTTCGTAGTCATGCAGGAAGCGCTCCAGCCAGGCCACGGACTCGGCGTCCAGGTGGTTGGTCGGTTCGTCGAGCAGCAGCATGTCCGGCTTTTCCAGCAGCAGGCGGCAGATCGCCACGCGGCGGCGCTCACCCCCGGAGAGGTTGCTGATTTTGGCATCCCACGCCGGCAGGCGCAGCGCATCGGCGGCGCGCTCAAGCTGGTTGTCGAGGTTGTGGCCATCATGGGACTGGATAATCGCTTCCAGCTCGCCTTGCTGTTTCGCCAGCTTGTCGAAGTCAGCTTCCGGATCGGCGTAGGCGGCATAGACCTCGTCCAGGCGGGTCAGGGCGTTTTTCACCTCAGCCACCGCTTCCTCGATCGATTCGCGGACGGTCTGCTCCAGGTTCAGCTGCGGCTCCTGCGGCAGGTAGCCGATTTTGATGCCGGGCTGCGGGCGCGCTTCGCCTTCGATGTCTTTATCGATGCCTGCCATGATGCGCAGCAGGGTCGATTTACCGGCACCGTTCAGGCCCAGCACACCAATTTTGGCGCCGGGGAAGAAGCTGAGGGAGATGTTTTTCAGGATATGACGCTTCGGCGGAACCACTTTGCCGACGCGATGCATGGTATAGACGTATTGAGCCACGTTGAATTGAGCCTCTTTATCAGACCGGGTATTGGAATTCGGCTGCGGAGTGTAGCCCGTTTCCGGGCGCGATAACAGCCGAACGCATTGACCACCCAGTATAGCGTGGATGGCCGCCGGTTACCGCCGCTAAACGCGCAGCGAATGCCGCGCAACGCACAACCCTGGGCTTTTTACCGGCGCTTACCGGCCGGTGACCTGAATACCGCTGGTGAGCTGCCCGGCCAGCCGGGCAACATGGTGGATCACCTGGTTATTCAGGCAACCGACTTTGCGCCGGATATTGCCTTTATACAGTGACACGGTTTTTTGCTGGATATTCAACTGCCGGGAAATCACCGGGGTCGGCTGGCCGGCCATCCACATGTCGAGCACCTGGGATTCCGACCGGCTGAGCAATAACGGGGTGAGATCAATCTCTTCCACGTTGTCCGGCGTGGGCGCCGTCGGCAGGCACTGGCGCAGCAGCGGGTAGAGGGTCTGCGATCGGGCCGATTTGGAGAGGATCACGATATTACGGCGGAGTGGGACAAATTCCCGGTAATTCGCCTGTTCGTAGTCAATCAAAATCACAAACTGGGTATCGGGATAATTTTTAATGATCTGTCTGAATTGCGCCGGGTTGCGGGAGAAACAGCAGTCATTAATAAAGACGGCGTGCGGCATCATCATGCCGATATTATCCCGCAGCGCGGAAAGGGTTTTTATTGTGAGTATGTCCCGCGCCTCCAGGCCCATATCAAGCAGGGTCGTGGAAAGGGCCAGCCGGGTAAAATGGCACGGATCTACAATAATGGCAGACATAGTAATTCCATGTAATGTCAGGGGAGCGATAAAAACGCGCCAGGGTTATCCATCCACGATAATAGGCAGGCGGGTTGATTAACCGGCCATGCGAGCAGTAATAGGGCAGGCCTGCCGCACTTGTAAAGTGGGCAGACCCGGATTGAGACAACCTGACGCCAGATTGAGACGTTATGAACGATCGCTGGTCAGATCAGCGGCCGGCGGCACCGGTTTTTTGATGCGTTCCAGCAACCATTTTTCCAGCTCGACGACCAGGAAGATCCCGGCACCGGCCAGCAGCGTCATCCCCCAATACGTGAGCGGCAGTGGCACCGTGCCAAACAGGGTGTTCATAAACGGCAGATAGAGAATGGCCAGTTGCAGCACCAGCAGAATACCGGACACCACCCACAGGGCGCGGTTGGCAAACATCCCCCGGTTGAGGGCAAAGCCCTGCAGGGTGCGGCAGTTAAACATGTAGGCCCACTGGGCGGTGACCAGCATCTGCAACAGCACGGTACGGATGAATTCCGGTGTGTAACCCCGGGGTTGCAGCCAGGCTTCCAGCAGGAAGGCGGAACAGGCGATCAGCGCGCCGACAAAGCCGATGCGCCAGATCCCGTGCAGATCGATCACATGGCGGCGTGGATCGCGCGGGCGGCGCTGCATCACATCGCGCTCGGCCGGTTCAAACGCCAGCCCGAAGGCGAGGGTGACGGAGGTCGCCATGTTCATCCACAGGATCTGGATCGGCGTCAGCGGGATCAGCGCACCGGCCAGAATTGCGATCACAATCAGCAGCCCCTGGGCCAGGTTGGTCGGCAGGATAAACAGGATCGTTTTCCGCAGGTTGTCATAGACCCGGCGGCCCGATTCCACCGCACGGGCAAGGGTGGCGAAGTTATCATCGGTGAGTACCATATCCGCCGCCTCCTGGGTGACTTCCGTACCCTTGATGCCCATCGCGATGCCGACATCCGCCTGTTTCAGGGCCGGGGCGTCATTTACGCCGTCACCGGTCATGCCGACCACTTCCCCACACTGTTGCAGGGCGCGCACCAGCCGCAGCTTATGCGCCGGGCTGGTACGGGCGAAGATGTCATACTGCTGGGCCGCGCCGGCCAGCGCGTCGTCACCCATATGTTCCAGCTCTGCGCCGGTGATCGCCGCTGAGCCGTCCCCGATCCCCAGCATCGCACCGATCGCCATAGCGGTATCCGGGTGATCGCCGGTGATCATCTTGACGCGGATCCCCGCCTGCCGGCAGGTGGCGATGGCCTCGATCGCCTCCGGCCGCGGCGGGTCCATCATGCCGGCGATGCCGAGGAAGATCATGCCCTGATGCAGCGCTGCGTGATCGAGCGGGGCCGCGTCCGGCGTGGCCGGTTTGCTGGCGGCGGCGAGCATCCGCAGCCCCTGGCGGGCATAGCGCGCCATTTCCTGCTCCCAGAATCCGCGTTCAAACGGCACCACGCCCGCCTCGGTGAGCTGGTATTCGCACAGGGAGAACAGCACATCCGGCGCGCCGGTCAGGAAGATGCGGTCTTCTCCGGCCAGCTGATAATGGGTCGCCATGTATTTATAGGCAGAATCAAACGGGATCTTATCCACCAGCCGCGTCGTGGTGTGGGCCACGCCGGCTTTGGCGGCCAGCACTTTCAGCGCCCCTTCGGTCGGCCCGCCGGTGATCGTCCAGTGGCCGGCCTGATCCAGCGCCAGCTGACTCTCATTGCAGAGATCGACCGCCGACAGAAAGGCGGAAAGCACGGCGTCATGCTGAAGGTCCGCCGGGCGGCCGCACACCTCATGCACAATCTCCCCCTGCGGCGCATAGCTGTCGCCGCTGACGCGCCATTGGCTGTCTGCCAGAATAACGGCGTTGACCGTCATTTCGTTGCGCGTCAGGGTGCCGGTTTTGTCCGAGCAGACCACCGTCATCGCGCCCAGCGTCTCCACCGTGGGTAGCTTGCGGATAATGGCATGGTTGCGCGCCATCGCCTGCACGCCAAGGGAGAGAATAATCGAGATAATCGCCGGCAGCCCCTCCGGTACGGCAGCCACCGCCAGGCCGATCAGCGCCAGCAGCAGCTCACCCAGCGGCATATCCCGCAGGATAAAGGCAAAGAGGAACAGGAAGGCCATCATCAGCAGGATCAGGCCGAGAATGCTGTTACCGAGCCGGTCCATCTGTTGCAGCAGCGGCGTGCGCCGGGCTTTTGCTTCGCCCATCATCTGGCTGATATGGCCCAGTTCGGTGGCTTGCCCGGTGGCTACGACCACACCGGTCGCGCTGCCGGCGCTGACCAGCGTGCCGGAAAACAGCATATTGGTGCGATCGCCAATGCCTGTCTCGCGCGGGATCGGTGCGCAGCGTTTCTCTGCGGCAACTGACTCCCCGGTCAGGATCGCTTCGTCGATACGGAGATTATGGGCTGCTATCAGGCGCAGATCCGCCGGGACTTTATCCCCCGGGCGGAGCTGAACGATATCGCCTGGAACCAGCTCATCCGCATCAATCGCCTGGCTAAGGCCCTCACGCATGACCCGTGCCCGGCTGGAGAGCATCAGCCGGATGCCCTGAAGCGATCGTTCGGCGCTGCTTTCCTGAAGGTAGCCAATCAACGCGTTGATCACGGCCACCGCCAGGATAACCGTGGTATCCACCCAGTGGCCCATCACCCCGGTGACCACCGCCGCCGCCAGCAGGATGTAGATCAATACATCATTGAAATGCAGCAGAAAGCGCAGCCAGGCCGGTTTGCGCGGCGTGGTGGGCAGGGTATTGCGCCCGTGCCGCGCCAGCCGGTCATACGCTTCCTCAGCAGTCAGGCCGGTTTCGCGGCTGTGAAGCTGTGCCAGCACCTCATCGGCGCTGCGCTGATACCAGGCGGGTGGCTGGTTTACGGAAGTATCAGAGGGGGGAGTGGGGGTCATCGCCATGAGGTCGTGCTCCTGAAAGAGAAAGGTGAAAGAAAATAACGGCAGGGCACACAGCGAAAATAAAAACCATTAATAAACGAGGGGTAAACAAACAGGGAATTTAAAATTTAAATAACGTGCTGATTTTTTTATTAACGTTTAATTAATACTATTTACCTGTCGCTGGGCTTAAATTAATCATGCGATGAATTTATCCCTGCAAAATTATTTGGAGGCGTGATGTTAAATGACCTGTTTTCCCGCGCCTTGATCTGGATTAATAAAAAACCGCACCGCGCTTATTTATTCGCCCGGCCGTTGGCGGTTTCGGCCTGTGCCATGCCGGGCAGAGAAAGGGAAGCGTGGGCGGCCCGCCTGGTGCGGCGCGTGTAAATTTTGTGGCTTTACCGGGTGCGACCTTCAATTTTAGCGATGAATAGATTAGCGTTACTGTTAGCCGGCACGGCAAGGGGCCAGCAGGGCGGCCGGCAGAGAATACGCGCAGCGGGGAAGATTCACCCGTTCGCCGACACACAGCGAGGATAAGAGCAAGTATGGTCAAGGTGGACAAAAAAGGGGTTCTGGTGGTGGGCGTGTGGCTGGCAATCTTGGCCGGGAGCGCCCATGCCGATTCGCTGGATGCCCAGCGGCAGCGCTACCAACAGATCAAACAGGCCTGGGACAGTAAGCAAATGGATACCGTCTATCAGCTGATGCCGACGCTGCAGGATTATCCGCTCTATCCCTACCTTGAGTACCGCCAGCTGACGGAGGATCTCGGCACGGCCGTCTCAATGCGGGTGTCGGCCTTTATCAAGGCGAACCCGACGCTGCCGCCTGCACGGTCGCTGGCATCGCGCTTCGTTAATGAGCTGGCGCGGCGTGAGGACTGGCGCGGCCTGCTCGCCTTCAGCCCGGAGCCGCCGAAACCGGTCGCGGCCCGCTGTAACTACTACTATGCCAAATGGGCAACCGGCCAGCAGCAGGTGGCCTGGGACGGTGCCAAAGCGATCTGGCTCTCCGGGAATACGCTGCCGGGCAGTTGCGATAAGTTGTTCTCCGTCTGGCAGCAGGCCGGCAACGTTACCCCGATCACTCTCCTCGCACGCATCGGCCTGGCGATGAAAGAAGGCAACAGCAATCTGGTTAACTTCCTGGCGAAACAGTTGCCGGATGATTACCAGACCATGGCCACCGCGCTGACGACGCTGCAAAACGATCCGGACAGCGTGGAGAGTTTTGCCCGTACCGTGGGGCCGACCGATTTCACCCGGCAGGCGGTGACGGTGGCCTTTGAACGCGTGGCGCGTGAGGATGCGGAAAATGCCCGCTCCATGCTGCCGGTGATCGCCCGGCTGCAAAAGATGAGTGACAGTGAAAAGCTGGCGCTGGAAGAGGCGATTGCCTGGCGGCTGATGGGCAACGACGTTACCACGGAACAGGCTGCCTGGCGTGACAGCGTAATTCTGCGCGGCCACGCGACCGCGTTACTGGAACGCCGCGTACGTATGGCGCTGGGCGCGGGCGACCGGCAGGGGCTGGCGGTGTGGCTGAACCGGTTGCCGGAGGAGGCGCAACAGAAAGATGAGTGGCGCTATTGGCGCGCCTCGGTACTGATCGATCAGGGGCGCCGCAGTGAAGGCGAGGCGATTCTGCGTTCTCTGATGCAGTCGCGCGGCTTCTACCCGATGGTGGCGGCGCAGAAACTCGGCGTGCCTTATGCCATCAAGGTGGAGCCTTCCGCCGCACCGGATAGCCGCACTGCGGCGCTGCCGGGCATCGCGCGGGTGCGTGAGCTGATGTACTGGGGCATGGACAACCTGGCGCGTACTGAATGGAGTTATCTGGTCGCCAGCCGTGATAAAACCGAGCAGGGGCAACTGGCGCGTTACGCCTTTAATCAGGGCTGGGCTGACCTTAGCGTCCAGGCGACGATTACCGGCAAACTCTGGGATAACCTGGAAGAGCGCTTCCCGATGGCCTGGGTGCAGGAGTTCCGCACCAACACCGAAGGGAAGGGGATCACACCGAGTTACGCGATGGCGATTGCCCGCCAGGAGAGCGCCTGGAACCCGAAAGCCCAATCGCCGGTGGGGGCGGCCGGGCTGATGCAGGTGATGCCGCGCACCGCCGAGCATACGGTGAAAATGAGCAATATTCTCGGCTACTACAACAGCAGCCAGCTGCTTGACCCGCAGACCAATATCCTGATCGGCACCAGCTACCTGGAGTACGTTTACCAGATGCTTGGCCGTAACCGCATCCTCTCCTCCGCCGGGTATAACGCCGGGCCGGGGCGGGTTACCACCTGGCTGGAGAACAGCGCCGGGCGGGTAGATGCAGTGGCGTTCATTGAAAGTATTCCCTTCTCTGAAACCCGTGGATATGTTAAAAACGTGTTATCATATGATGCGTTTTATCGCTATTTCATGCACCGGCCGGCAAAAGTGCTGACCGACGCAGAGTGGCAGAGGCGTTATTGATTTTTACTGGGTTATGGTATGCTGCTGTACTAGTTAAATAGTATGGCAGCAGATTATGGCGCAATTAATCCTTAACGACCCGGCTCTTTCCCAACAAGGCAATGAAGACTGGCTGCGTTTTGTCGCGCTGCTTCAGCAGGCGTTTGCCGAAAACCGGCACCCGCAGCTGTTGCAGCTGTTCCTGACCCCTGACGAGCGCACCTCGCTGGGCACACGGCTACGGATTATTGAAGAACTGATGCGGGGCGAACTGAGCCAGCGTGAGCTGAAAGGGGAGCTGGGGGTCGGCATCGCGACCATTACCCGAGGCTCCAACAGTTTGAAAAGCGCCACGCCTGAGCTTAAACAGTGGCTGACCGAACAGTTGCTCGACGGCCCGGCCTGATCAGTGCGTGCGGCGGCGTTGCTGGTAGACCTCGTTATGGAACGGGGCCAGTGCCAGCACCAGCGCCTGATGGTAAACGCGGGTGCGGCTCAGCACCCCGGCGGTAAACAGGCCGATGGCACCGCCCCGGCGTTTTACATCAGCAATGCCGCTGAGTTTGGCCATTTCATCCCCGAGTTCGCTGCCCTGGCGGATCGCCTGCAGGATAATCTCCGGCAGCATCAGGCTGGCAGATCGTGATTCCCCGCGCTGGTGCATGTTTTCGATCACCATCCACGCGAAGGTCATCTCCTCTTCAATCCCGGCTTCAATACCGACCCAGAAATCCGCTTCCGGGCGAACCTGACGGGCTGCAATCACCCGGTGACGCGCCCCGGTGCGGGTTTCCAGATTACCCATAGGTTGGGCAGGCACTCCGCTGTCGACCTCTATGCCTTCAACACGGATTGTACCCGCACCAAAAATGTCTTCAAAAGCCAGTTGGACAGCCTCGATTTTGGCGGGATTAGTTGTTGCGGCGACCACGTGATACATAAAGATTTCAGCATCCTTTGGTAAATTTCACGCAGTATAACGGAAAACACTCATGCTACAGGTATATCTTGTTCGCCACGGCGAAACCGTATGGAATGCGGCGCGCCGCATTCAGGGGCAGTCAGACAGCGCATTAACTGCTAAGGGTGAGCTGCAGGCCCGGCAGGTGGCGCAGCGCGCCCAGTCGCTCGGCATTACCCATGTGGTGGCCAGCGATCTGGGCCGCGCCCGCCGCACCGCAGAGATTATTGCGGATGCCTGTGGCTGCCCGGTTATCCTTGAACCGCGCCTGCGCGAACTGCACATGGGCGTGCTGGAGGAGCGGGAGATCGACAGCCTGACGGCTGAAGAGGAGACGTGGCGTAAGCAGATGGTAGACGGCACGCCGGATGGCCGCATTCCGCAAGGCGAGTCGATGACGGAACTGGGCGCGCGGGTGCGTGAGGCGCTCGACAGCCTGCTGGCATTGCCGGCAGGCAGCGTGCCGCTGGTGGTCAGCCACGGTATTGCGCTGGGCTGCCTGCTGGGCACCATCATCGGCTTACCGCCCTATGCAGAACGCCGGTTGCGGCTGCGCAACTGCTCAATTTCCCGCGTGGATCATCAGCAAAGCCCGTGGCTGGCGCCAGGCTGGATTGTAGAGAGTGCGGGCGATGTATCCCATCTGGACTTGCCCGCCCTGGATGAACTCCAGCGTTAACGCCGGATCGGGATCAGGTAATCACACGCCACTTCTTTGAGGGGGCGTGTGGCCAGATCGCCTTTCGGGTAGAAGCGCTCAATATCGTAGCCTTTGCGGCGGGTCATTTTCAGCAACGGCAGACAGGTGCCGTACAGCATCAGGATAAAGTCCTGGAAGGCGCTGGTCGGCCCCTCGTAATGGAACATGGCGTACTCGCCGCCCTGCAACATCACCGGTTGCCCCTCCTGTACGCTCTCCGGCACATGCTCCGGCAACAGGGCGGTGGTATAAAACACCTCCTGCTCATCATCTTTTTCCTGGCTCGGGCGTGAATGGTGCAAACCATACAGTACCGGCGGCAAGGCAGAGACCTGGCCCAGGAACTGGCCCCAGAATTGCGAGCGCAACTCGGTACGGAAGGTGGAGAGCTGCTCAAGGGTGCAGGTATAACTTTGCGTCAGGCCCACCAGGTGTTGCTCCGGCAGGGAAACATATTCCGGTTGCGGCAGCGGCAGGTTATCGAGCCGGATCGGCGGGCAGATGCCATAAGAGTGCCAGTCTTCCGCGCGGCGATAGAGCGCCGGCGTCTGGGCAAACTGCTTTTTGAAGGCGCGTGTAAACGTCTGCTGGGAGTCGAAGCGGTATTGCAAGGCGATATCAAGGATCGGGCGGCTGGTCAGGCGAAGCGCGACCGCTGCCTTGGAAAGACGACGTGCACGGATATAAGCACCAATCGCATTCCCTGTAACATCCTTGAACATACGTTGCAGGTGCCATTTGGAATACCCGGCTTTGGCTGCCACATTGTCAAGGGATAACGGCTGATCAAGGTGGCTTTCCAGCCAGCTAAGCAGATCGCGAATAATTCCGGCTTGATCCATGGATCGTCCTCATTGAACTAAGATTGGCGCAACTAATTTGACGCCGCATGATAGCAACATTTTCAGGTTAACACTTCTGGAGAATTTTTTGCCCGCACGTGCTATTGCAGGGTAAAAATGTAGAGAATGATCTGTTTTTGTGAGCACGGTGTCGAAATGGCAGTGAGAAGCCGACCACATTACTTTATGTTAAAAGGGAGTAAGTAAATGAAAATAAGCTGGTTAATTTGTTGCAGTCTGCTGTTAGGCGGGATGGGCGTTGCGCAGGCTGAACAGGTCGGGGAAGTGGATACCGTGTTTAAGCTGTTTGGACCGGACCACAAAATTGTGGTGGAAGCTTTCGATGATCCGGACGTCAAAAATGTCACCTGCTATATCAGCAGGGCAAAAACCGGCGGGATCAAAGGCGGACTGGGCCTGGCGGAGGACACCTCTGATGCGGCCATCTCCTGCCAGCAGGTTGGCCCGATTGAGCTGAGCGATAAAGTCAAACAGACGCAGGATAAAGGCGTCGTGGTGTTCCAGAAGCGCACCTCGCTGATCTTCAAGAAGCTTCAGGTTGTGCGTTTCTATGATGAAAAGCGAAATGCCCTGATCTACCTGACCTATTCAGACAAAGTGGTGGACGGCTCGCCAAAAAATGCCCTGAGTGCTGTACCGATTATCCCGTGGGGCGGGCGATAACCCATAAAAAAGCCAGCGCATGCGCTGGCTTTTTTGTGTACGGCAGAGGGTGACGCTTCCTGGACTTATTCTTCCAGATCACCACAGAAACGGTAACCTTCACCGTGAATGGTGGCGATGATTTCCGGTGTATCCGGCGTGGACTCAAAATGCTTACGGATACGACGGATGGTGACATCCACCGTACGGTCGTGCGGTTTCAGCTCACGGCCGGTCATTTTTTTCAGCAACTCACCGCGGGTCTGGATCTTGCCCGGGTTTTCGCAGAAGTGCAGCATGGCGCGGAATTCACTGCGCGGCAGCTTATAGTGATCGCCCTGCGGGCTTATCAGCGAGCGGCTGTTGATGTCCAGTTCCCAGCCATTGAAGCGATAGCTCTCTACCAGACGGCGCTCTTCACCGGTGCTCGCCAGGTTCATGGTACGGGAGAGCAGGTTACGGGCGCGGATAGTCAGTTCGCGTGGGTTGAACGGTTTGGTGATGTAATCATCCGCGCCGATCTCCAGGCCCAGGATCTTATCCACTTCATTATCACGGCCGGTCAGGAACATCAGGGCGACACTCGCCTGTTCGCGAAGCTCACGGGCTAACAACAGGCCATTTTTCCCTGGCAGGTTGATATCCATGATAACGAGGTTAATGTCATTTTCAGACAGGATCTGGTGCATCTCCGCACCGTCATTGGCCTCATAGACCAGGTAGCCTTCGGCCTCAAAAATGGTCTTTAATGTATTACGAGTGACCAACTCGTCTTCGACGATCAGGATTTGCGGGGTCTGCATGTTTGCTACCTAAAATTGCCAACAAATAGAAAATAGGAAGTACAGAAGTCTTTGTTCTCATGGAGCTGTCTGCGGCACTGACCGTCAACTCACCTTACTGCCCGACTAAAGTACGTAAACTCGTTCTTGATGCACTTTCCATCAACGTCAACAACATCGCCAGTCTGGTTGGGGAAGATACGCTAACCGCGCCAGGGAACCAAAAGAGGCGCACATCCTAGCCCCATTAACAGCAATATAACAGTGTGTATCGAATTTACCACCCAACAAAACTACGCTTTGTTGACATATATCAAATTCAATTGTAGCACGTTAACAGATTGGTGATAAACACTTCGTAGAATGCCGGGTTCAGTCACACTTTATCGATTATTCCTATGCTTTTAATGATGATTAATGGGGGCAATTAATATTAAATATCTATGAAAAAATAAAAGTATATCCGTTTGATTTATAAAAATTTGATGCGCATAAATAAACCAATGTTATAACTTAAAGTTTTTTAATCATGAAGCTGATAATTCTGCCTATTAGCCGGAGAAAATGCGCCTGCCTTTTATGTTAATGTACTGTAAAATTAGCGTAACTGGCCAGCATCACACCGGCAAGGTAAAGTAATGAACGTTTCTCTTTTTTTGGTCTGTTGAGTCTGCCATGCAACTGCATATTATTTTAGTTTCACCTGCCCGCCCCGAAAATGTCGGCGCGGCAGCCCGCGCCATGAAGACGATGGGGTTCACGTCACTGCGTATTGTTGACAGCAACGCCCACCAGCAGCCGGAGGCGGCCTGGGTCGCCCACGGCTCCACGGAGATCCTGGACAATGCCCGGCACTACCCCACTCTGGAGGCCGCACTGGCGGACATTGACCTGACGATCGCCACCACGGCGCGCAGCCGCTCGCACTATCACTACTACTGCACACCACAGGAGCTTCAGGCGCAGCTGGAGGAAAAGCAGCAGTGGATCCACCACGCGGCGCTGGTGTTTGGCCGTGAGGATTCCGGGCTGACCAACGAGGAACTGGCGCTGGCGGATCTGCTGACCGGTGTGCCGATGCAGGCGGATTACCCATCGCTGAACCTGGGGCAGGCGGTGATGGTCTACTGCTACCAACTTTCTGCCCTGCATCAGCAGGCGCAGGCGGTAGCCCCCGCCGCTGAGCCGGGACAACTGGCCGCATTGCGACGCCGGGCGCTGTATCTGTTGCCGCAACTGGGCTGTGAGCAGGACCATAAAATGGTGGACTGGATCAACCAGCGGCTGGGCAGTGTGTCACAGCGCGACACCGCGATGCTGCATCGTCTGTTGCATGACATTGAAAAAAAACTCGCTGACTGAGTGCTGAGGATTCTTCTGCCCGGCGCGTATCAGGCAGTGCGATCGTCTGCATGGTCTGCACGCATAAAGCGATATGCTGGATGAAGCGTATTTTTGCAGTGAGAACGGTTTGCAGGCCACGTCGCGGTTTCCGGCCCCGCCGGGAGAAATAATTTGACTTGCAAGGGCGATTGCTTTAGCTAATAGGGGAGACAGATAAATCGGACAGACAGACTCCATGCGACACATCAGCCTGAACACCACAATTATTACCACCACCGATACCACAGGTAACGGGGCGGGCTGACGCGTACAGGAAAAAATAAGAAAAAAGCCCGCACCTCACAGTGCGGGCTTTTTTTTCGGCATAAATTCAGGAGAAACCAGAAATGCGAGTGCTGAAATTTGGCGGGACCTCGGTAGCGAATGCGGAACGCTTTTTGCGCGTGGCCGACATCATGGAAAGTAACGCACGTCAGGGACAAGTCGCCACCGTCCTTTCTGCACCGGCGAAGATCACCAACCACCTGGTGGCGATGGTGGAAAAGACGGTAGCAGGGCAGGATATCCAGCCAAATATCAGCGATGCCGAGCGTATTTTCTCTGAGCTGCTCACCGGGCTGGCACAGGCGCAGCCGGGCTTTGATCTGGCCGGGGTGAAAGCGTTTGTAGATCAGGAAGTCGCTCAGCTGAAGCAGAAACTGCACGGCATCGCGCTGCTGGGGCAGTGCCCTGACAGCGTCAATGCGTCGATCATCTGCCTGGGTGAGAAACTCTCCATCGCGATCATGGAGGCGGTGTTCCGCGCGAAAGGCTTCCCGGTCACGGTAATAAACCCGGTCGAGAAGCTGCTGGCGCAGGGGCACTACCTGGAGTCTACCGTGGATATCACCGAGTCCACCCTGCGGATCTCTGCGGCGGCTATCCCCGCTGACCATATCATCCTGATGGCCGGGTTTACCGCCGGTAATGAGAAGGGTGAGCTGGTGGTGCTGGGCCGCAACGGGTCAGACTACTCCGCGGCGGTGCTGGCCGCCTGCCTGCGCGCCGACTGCTGTGAAATCTGGACCGATGTTGACGGCGTCTACACCTGTGACCCGCGCACCGTACCGGACGCCCGCCTGCTGAAGTCGATGTCCTACCAGGAGGCGATGGAGCTCTCTTATTTTGGTGCCAAAGTGCTGCACCCGCGGACCATTACGCCGATTGCCCAGTTCCAGATCCCGTGCCTTATCAAAAATACTTCCAACCCGCAGGCACCGGGCACGCTGATTGGCGGTGACAGCCATGATGAGGCCAACCCGGTCAAAGGCATTACCAACCTGAACAATATGGCGATGTTCAACGTCTCCGGGCCGGGCATGAAAGGCATGGTCGGCATGGCGGCGCGCGTGTTTGCTGTGATGTCCCGCGCCGGCATCTCGGTGGTGTTGATCACCCAGTCCTCGTCGGAATACAGCATCAGCTTCTGCGTGCCGCAGAGCGACACGGCGCGTACCCGCAAAGCGCTGGAGGATGAATTTTATCTGGAGCTGAAAGATGGCCTGCTGGAACCGTTGGATGTGATGGAGCGGCTGGCGGTGATCTCAGTGGTCGGCGACGGAATGCGCACCTTGCGCGGCATCTCGGCCAAATTCTTCTCGGCGCTGGCGCGTGCCAACATCAATATTGTGGCGATTGCGCAGGGCTCCTCCGAGCGTTCTATCTCCGTGGTCGTCAATAATGATGACGCCACCACCGGCGTGCGCGTCAGCCATCAGATGCTGTTCAACACCGATCAGGTAATCGAAGTGTTTGTGATTGGCGTGGGCGGGGTCGGCGGCGCGCTGATCGAGCAGATCCACCGCCAGCAGGCGTGGCTGAAACAGAAACACATCGATTTGCGGGTCTGCGGCATTGCCAACTCCCGCGCGATGCTGACCAACGTGCACGGCATTGCGCTGGAGAGCTGGCGCGATGAGCTGGGTGCCGCGCAGGAGAGCTTCAACCTGGGCCGCCTGATCCGGCTGGTGAAAGAGTATCACCTGCTGAACCCGGTGATAGTGGACTGTACCTCCAGTCAGGAAGTCGCTGACCAATACGCCGATTTCCTGGCCGATGGTTTCCACGTGGTGACGCCGAACAAAAAGGCCAACACCTCGTCGATGAATTACTACCACCAGCTGCGCAAGGCCGCACAGGGCTCGCGCCGTAAGTTCCTCTACGACACCAACGTCGGGGCGGGGCTGCCGGTGATTGAAAACCTGCAAAACCTGCTCAATGCGGGCGATGAACTTACCCGCTTCTCCGGTATTCTTTCCGGCTCGCTCTCCTTTATCTTCGGTCAGCTGGACGACGGCATGTCACTCTCTGCGGCGACGTTGCAGGCAAAAGAGATGGGCTATACCGAACCGGACCCGCGTGACGACCTCTCCGGCATGGATGTGGCGCGCAAGCTGCTGATCCTGGCGCGTGAGGCCGGGTATACGCTGGAGCTGAATGAGATAGAGGTGGAGTCAGTATTGCCGCCCACCTTTGACAGCCAGGGCGACGTGGCCACCTTCCTGCAACGCCTGCCCTCGCTGGATGAGGCGTTTGCCCGCCGGGTGGCGGACGCGCGTGACGCCGGGAAAGTGCTGCGTTACGTCGGGGTGATAGAAGAGGGGCGCTGCAAAGTGAAAATCGCGGCCGTTGACGGCAACGACCCATTGTTTAAAGTGAAGAACGGTGAAAACGCCCTGGCGTTCTACAGCCGTTACTACCAGCCGCTGCCGCTGGTGCTGCGGGGTTACGGGGCCGGGAACGATGTCACGGCCGCCGGTGTCTTTGCAGATCTTTTACGCACACTGTCATGGAAGTTGGGGGTTTAATATGGTTAAGGTGTATGCACCGGCGTCAATCGGGAACGTCAGCGTAGGCTTCGATGTGCTGGGCGCGGCCGTGTCACCGGTGGACGGCACCCTGCTGGGCGACTGCGTCAGCGTTGAGGCGGCCGCCACATTCAGTCTGCGTAATGAGGGGCGTTTCGTCAGCAAACTGCCGGATGACCCGAAAGAGAATATCGTCTACCAGTGCTGGCAGCGTTTCTGCCAGGCCATCGGCCGGGAGATCCCGGTGGCGATGACGCTGGAAAAAAACATGCCGATCGGCTCCGGCCTCGGCTCCAGCGCCTGCTCCGTGGTAGCGGGGCTGATGGCGATGAATGAATTCTGTGACCGCCCGCTGGACGAAACCACCATGCTCTCCCTGATGGGTGAGCTGGAAGGGCGTATCTCCGGCAGCGTGCACTATGACAACGTGGCACCCTGCTATCTGGGCGGCCTGCAATTGATGCTGGAAGCGGACGGCATTATCAGCCAGCCGGTGCCGGCGTTTGATGACTGGTTCTGGGTGATGGCCTACCCGGGCATTAAAGTCTCCACCGCGGAGGCGCGCGCCATTCTGCCCGCCCAGTATCGCCGGCAGGACTGCATCAGCCACGGGCGTTACCTGGCAGGGTTCATCCACGCCTGCCATACCCGCCAGCCGCTGCTGGCGGCCAAATTGATGAACGATGTGATCGCCGAACCGTACCGCACACGCCTGCTGCCCGGCTTTGCCGAGGCGCGCAAAGCCGCCGGAGACATCGGTGCGCTGGCCTGCGGGATCTCCGGGTCCGGCCCGACACTGTTTGCCGTATGCAATGAGGCCGCCACCGCGAAACGCATGGCGGAATGGCTGCAAAACCATTACCTGCAAAATGATGAAGGTTTTGTTCATATATGCCGTCTGGATACCACCGGCGCACGACAATTAGGATAAGACATGAAACTCTACAACCTGAAGGATCATAACGAACAAGTCAGCTTCGCCCAGGCGGTCAAGCAGGGGCTGGGCAAACAGCAGGGGCTGTTTTTCCCGCTGGAACTGCCTGAATTTGAACTGACAGAGATCGATCGCCTGCTGGATCTGGATTTCGTTACCCGCAGCGCCCGCATCCTTTCGGCCATTATCGGCGATGAGATCCCGGCTGACACGCTGGAAGCCCGGGTACGTGAGGCCTTCGCCTTCCCGGCCCCGGTGGTCAAGGTAGAAGAGGACATCGCTGCGCTGGAGCTGTTCCACGGCCCGACGCTGGCCTTTAAAGATTTTGGCGGCCGCTTCATGGCGCAGATGCTGGCGCTGGTTTCCGGCAACCAGCCGGTCACCATTCTGACCGCCACCTCCGGCGACACCGGCGCCGCCGTTGCCCATGCGTTCTATGGCATGGAGAACGTGCGGGTCGTTATCCTCTACCCGCGCGGCAAAATCAGCCCGCTGCAAGAGAAGCTCTTCTGCACCCTGGGCGGCAACATCCACACCGTCGCGGTAGAGGGCGATTTCGATGCCTGCCAGGCGCTGGTGAAACAGGCGTTTGATGATGAAGAGCTGAAACAGCGCCTCGGCCTTAACTCTGCCAACTCCATCAATATCAGCCGCCTGCTGGCGCAGATCTGCTACTACTTCGAAGCGGTGGCCCAGCTGCCGCAAGAAGCACGCAACCAACTGGTGGTCTCAGTGCCGAGCGGCAACTTCGGCAACCTGACGGCCGGGCTGCTGGCGAAATCCCTGGGCCTGCCGGTCAAACGTTTTATTGCTGCCACCAACGCCAACGACACCGTGCCGCGCTTCCTGCAAGCGGGCGCATGGCAGCCGCAAACCACGGTGGCCACGCTGTCGAACGCGATGGACGTCAGCCAGCCAAATAACTGGCCGCGGGTAGAAGAGTTGTTCCGCCGTAAAACCTGGCAACTGAAGGAGCTGGGCTTTGGTGCGGTGAATGATGAAACCACCCGTGATACCCTGCGTGAGCTGGATGAAAAGGGATATCTTTCTGAACCGCATGCCGCCATCGCGTACCGTTTATTACGTGATCAACTGCAGGAGGGTGAATTCGGCCTGTTCCTGGGAACGGCGCACCCGGCAAAATTCAAAGAAAGTGTTGAGGCGATTCTTGGAAAAGAACTGGATTTGCCACAGGCGTTAGCCGCCCGTGCCGGGCAGGATTTATTGTCACACAACCTGCCTGCTGACTACCTGAAAATAAGAGAATTTTTACTGACAATTCCTGCATAAAATTTCCCCTCTCTCTTTTCAGAAAAAGGCCATTTTTTAATGGCCTTTTTTTATACATAAAAATTAACCAACTTTTGCCTGCCACAAACTTCGTAACTTTAAATCTTTTTAGGTGAGTTAGGCTAAGTTATTTTACCCGGAGAGGGATGTAGCGATATCTAAAGTGATAACGTGCCTAAAACGCTCATGAGGCAGCAATGAAAGAAAGACGTTCCCCGTTATTCGACTACAACCTTATCCGAATTATGGATGAGGTCATTGCCGCAGGGAGCGCGTCTAAAGCCGCAAAGCGTTTGAACCTTTCCACTTCCGCCGTCAGCCTTTCTCTGAGTCGCCTGCAAAAGCATTTTGGTCAGGAGTTGTTCATTAGGACCGGCACCGGTCTTAAGCCTACACCCTCTGCCCTGGAAATTAACCGGTCATTCAGGCAGGCTATTGATATAGTTGATAATATAATTGAAGTCTATCAAAAGGAGGAGAATCATTTAGAATTTTTGCGGATAACCGGATCAGATTTTACTGAGACCTATTACATCTCTCAATTAATTGATCAGGGATATTTACAGATAAATAATATCGTTTTTTATACCCTGATTAATCAGGATGAGTTTGAATTAACCGATAGCCTTCTGCAAAATAAAAGTGACCTGGCATTAACATTTTTGCCACTGGTTCATGAGTCAATAGTATCGGAAAAAATAAATAGCCTGCAAAAGTTTGTTGCCATTTGCCGGTCAGATCACCTGTTGGCAGCGAATCACGCCATGACGCTGGCAAACTATTATGCACTGCCACATGCAGGCCTGAATGGGGAAATCTCCGATATGGACACCACTTTATTAGGCAGCCTTATGCATATTAACCATGAGTTCCGGGGAAAGCGCAAAATTACTTATCGTTCCAACAGCTTTAACGGTATTATCAATGCTATTGAAAAGAGTGATATGATTGCGATTGTTCCTGAGGTTATTGCCCACTTTTTGATAGAAAAAGAAAAAAAGAAGTTGGCAATACTGACACTTCCTCCGGAATTAGAGCCTTACCCAGTTAATGTTTACGCTAATCATTATGTTAATTCTGCTTACCATTCAACGATTGAAACCCTGCTTTCAAAATTAAAAGCCATTTAATATTGATTTAAGTTGCCGTTAAACATTCCTCTTTTACCCTTTTGTTAAAAAATACGAGAGTAATGACTTCGCAGGTTAATCACATGTTCGCTTGAGGGAGGTCTAACATATAATTATTTTCAGCCAGGTGTCATATATAAAACGAGAGCCTGAATGATTTGCTGCCGCAGAGGCGGGGGCCTAGAATCGTTTCCAGCAAAACAACTCCCTTTTAATGACTCAACGAGGTATATATCATGAACACGACCATGGTCGAGAACTTTGCTTTTATGGAATTTGAATTACTGCTGGTCATTCTTATTATGGCATCCTGGGGCGGTATTATCCGCGTCCTGCTGCAAAAAGATGGCTTATCCAAGGAAAATCTGGTGCGTCGCTGTATTGCCCAGGTGGTTGTCTCCTGCTTTAGCGGCTTTATTCTGAGTGTGCTGGGGTTGGAACGCGGGTTAAGCTCACATATGATTATCATGATGGCGGGGCTGGGCGGGGCATTTTCCGGTACGCTGTTAACCGCGGCAGGGGAACGCATTAAAAACATCATCGGCGGCAATGCGGTAATGAGTAAATAAGAGAAGCAGTAAAAAATGGCTAAAAAGGAGAACAGGATGTTCTCCTTTTTATCACAATTAGATCAATGCCACCCGTGTGCTTATCCAGCCATAAATGAACGCTTCATTCTTCTCCCTTTTCTCTACCAATTCCAGGTAGTAATTTCCCTGACTGCAATTCATTGAGGTTATTAACACGTTCTCACCGTGCGGGGCCCTTTTTTTAAGGAAGCTTGTCAGCGCGGAGAACGATTTTGAGCCTAACCTGCCATCTACCGTAATATCGGGGTAATATTTTTGTTGGTTGTTAAATGCATTCAGCCAACGCTGCAACCATTTAACCGGGAGAGTTGTCCCGATATTCGTTCCTGTGTCACACAGCTCCAGCGCGAGGATCGGCGCTATGTCATGCACCTTGTCAAACCCCGGTGCCCGCCAGTAGTCATCCTCCAGAATCATATAGGCTTTTTCTTTAGAGAGGTGTTTCATATCCCCCATGTAGCCATGCTTACGGGCGACCTCTTCAGTGATGCCCCAGCATGTCGGGCCACCCTTATCATGAGGGTGATCAACATAATGTCCTTCTCTTTCTATGATGCTATTAATCACAGGGTTGGTAAACATAAGGTTTCCCCTTGTTCATATTCGTCTAATACAGGAAGAACAGGGTGCCGAGCGCAATTAAAAACAGAATCAGGGCACCGCTGGTCAGATAAAGGCCTTTCCGGTGATAAACCACTTCCGGCGCTTTTTCTATTTTCTCTATCTGTACCGTGTCATTGACCCGGATGCCGGAGCGCGGAACGGTAATAAAAAAGTCATCCAGCCCCAGGGTTTTGAGATCTTTGCGGATTAAATAGAGCGTTTGGGTCAGACTCGCATCACTTGCAAATTGGCTGCGTTTTCCCCAGAGCGCCTGTGAAAGCGAGGATTTTTCAATCACGTCTTCATTGGCATGTTCAATGATATAGCTGAGGCAGCGAGCCCGCATGGACGTGAGCTTTATAATGACATCACTGTCTACTAATTTCAGTTCTTTAGCATTCTCATTGAAAATACACATCTTATTCAGAAGATAGTTGCTCATCATATTAAGCTCTCTTATGTGTTACGTTCATTGCAGGAACGGGTGGACTTTTAAAAGCGTAATTGCGTTTGCACAATAATCTAGTTCTGAGAGGGGTAAAACATTGTCGTTTATTTTATTCTGTGGAGCACTTCAATAAAAACCACCCTTTTTAAGTTTTACTAAAAACCCTTTTGAGTTTTACTCAAATTATATTTTTTTAGCCCGATTTATCGCGATAATTATGTTTTTGGGCGTAACATAATATGTCAGCCTAAGAACAGGAAAATTAATGTTTCCTTCGGGGCTGATAGGTAAATGATGTCGGGGAAATGCGGTCTGGCAATGATGGTGAGCGGATTTTTGTTTTCTCAATACATGTGGGAAACTTTATTATCTGGGTGAGTGATTGTTCACATAATAAATTTGATGTGGTGTGATTTGTTTTCGTGGCGCGCAGAGCGAAAAATAACGTCCACAGCGCAATGCTGTTTGATGTTTTCTCACACTACATAAGGTAAATAAAATGGCGACAAGTAAACTTATTCAGTCTGATGATCTGACAGATCAGTCCTATAAGATGGATGGTTTTGACCCGGCAACCGAAACGATTAAATACAGCACCACCTCAGCCAGGGTTACTAAACCCGTTTACAATAAATATAATACGACGAATAAACCTAAAGTATTCGGTTATTATACGGATTGGTCACAGTATGACGGCCGGTTACAGAGTGGAGGATCCACAGGGATTGCAGCGCGTGGCCGTGGGTATGACTTAGCGAATGTTTCCCCCACTGCCTATGACAAAATTATTTTAGGGTTTATCGGTATTGTTGGTGACCAGGGTGAAAAGCGACAAACTGTGGCTAATGCGGCGCAGCAAGCCAATAAAAAAGAGAATGAAGTCGCTTTCCTTGATCCATGGGGTGATTTTGCGTCATCGACCAACTGCGGGCTGGATAATCCGGGCTGGGTGGAGCTGTCTTTGACCTCATTGACTCAGGCCAATGCTAAAGGGGTAGTAGGCGGGTTACGCGATCTGCAGAAAAAAGCCAAGGCACAGGGGCATACCCTGGTGCTTTCCCTGAGCATCGGCGGCTGGACGTTGAGTAATGGTTTTCACAATATGTCGAAAACTGCGGCGGGGCGCAGCACCTTTGCCAAAAGCACTGCCAGCCTGTTTAAACGTTTCCCGATGTTCAGCGAAGTGGATATTGACTGGGAGTATCCGAACAATGCGGGGAACGGTAACCCACACGGCCCGGAAGATGGCCCAAATTACGCCTTACTGATTGCGGAGCTGAAAAAAGAGTTCGCCGCCATCAATCGTTCTGATGTGAAAATCAGTATCGCCAGTTCTGCGGTGGTCAGCGTTCTTGGCCATTCTAATGTCAAAGCTTTGCTGAATGCCGGGCTCTACTCCATCAACGTCATGACCTATGACTTTTTCGGTACGCCATGGGCAGAGACGCTGGCTCACCATACCAATTTGCATGCGTTGAAAAAGGGTGAACTGGGAGTCGACACCATCGTCGATTACCTGATTGCCGAAGGTTTCCCAAGTGACCGTATCAATGTCGGGTATGCAGCCTATACCCGCAATGGGCAGAACGCCCAGATTGATAGCTTCTCCCCGCTGAAAGGCAGCTATAAACCCGAGGAAGGCAAAACCACCACCGGATCGTTTGAGAGCGGCACCACCGAATGGTATGACCTGATCTATAACTATATCGATCTGGAAAACCAGCGTGGCCGCAACGGTTTTGATGTGTATACCGATCAGGTGGCGAATGCCGATTACCTGTATAACAAAAAAACCAAACTCTTTATGTCGTGCGAAACGCCGCGCTCGGTGAAAGCCAAGGGCGAATACGTGACCAAAAAAGGGCTGGGCGCGCTGTTTACCTGGACTATCGACCAGGATAACGGCGTGCTGGTCAACGCTGCGCGTGAAGGTTTGGGGTGCAGCATCAGTAAAAAAGTGATCGATATGTCCCCGTTCTATTTCGAGGGCATCAACGTCAGCGGCACCGTGCCGGATGAGCCAGAGCAGGACGAAGAGGAAACCGGCGCTGAGAACCGTGCACCGGTGGCGGCGATTGATCTTCAGGTGGAAGGTGGCTCGAGAGTGCGCCTGAGCGGGGCGGGTTCCCACGATCCGGATGATGATGAGATCACCTACCTGTGGACGGTTCCGGCCGCGGTCGCCGTGGCGGACAAAACCGCTTCGACGCTGGAATTCACCGTACCGAACGTGGTGGATAAGGCGAGCTTCACCTTCTCTCTGGAAGTGACCGACAGCAAAAACGCCAGCTCAACGCTGGAGACCTTTGTCCTGACGGTGGTCGCTGCCGGGTTTGAGGAAGAAGAAACCGAAGAAGAGGAAGAAACCCCGGTCACGCCGGCCGAACCGGAAACCCCTGCCGAACCGGAAACCCCCGCCGAACCGGAAACCCCGGCCGGGGCCGCCCCTTATGCCCTGTGGGAAAAAACCAAGGCTTACAGCGGTGGGGAAACCGTCAGTTGGAAAGGCACCAACTACCAGGCCTCCTGGTGGACCCAGGGTGATGAACCGGGCACCGCGCGAGGCACCGGTTCCGGCCTTCCATGGGTGGCGAAAGGCACCTACTAAGTGCATACTTTTATGCGTACATCTTCAGCCGGGCATCTGCCCGGCTTTTTCTTTCTCTCTATTTCACATCCTGCTGGGCCTATTTCGCATCCTGCTGGGCGCGGGTAAACACGTATTCATTGCCCTGCGAGCGCGCCTCATCAAAGCGATAGCCTTCCAGATCAAACGCTTTGATCTGTTCTGGTTGCGTCAGCTGCCGGGTGATAATAAAGCGGCTCATCAGCCCGCGCGCCTTTTTGGCATAGAAGCTGATCACTTTATAACTGCCGTTTTTCTCATCCAAAAACACCGGCTTCACGATGTCCGCCTGCAAATTTTTCGTTTTCACTGCCCGGAAATACTCATCCGACGCCAGGTTCACCACCACATTATCCCCTTGTGCAGCAACCGCTGAGTTCAGCGACTGTGTGATGATCTCCCCCCAGAAGGCGTAGAGATCTTTGCCGCGCGGGTTATCCAATTTCGTGCCCATCTCCAGCCGGTAAGGTTGCATCAGATCCAGCGGGCGCAGCAGCCCATACAGGCCGGAAAGCATCCGCAGATGCTGCTGGGCAAAGTCGAACTCCTGTTCGCTGAAGGTGTGTGCTTCCAGCCCGGTATAGACATCGCCTTTAAACGCCAGCAGTGCCTGACGGGCATTGTCCGGCGTGAAGGCCGGCGTCCAGTTCTGGAAACGGCCGGCGTTGAGGTCAGCCAGCTTGTCACTGATGCTCATCAGGCTGGCAATCTGCGCTGGGGTGAGCGCCCGGCAGCGTTCGATCAACATCTGGCTGTGGTCCAGCAGCGCCGGCTGGGTATAACGGGTTGTCGCCAGCGGGCTTTCATAATCCAGCGTTTTGGCGGGTGAAATAATCATCAACATAACGGGCGATCCTCTGTTTTCCGGGCGCTACTTTACCAAATGCCTGCGTAAAAAGGGGCGATGAGTTTGATAGGGCGCGCCATGTCAGCCTTCGCGCTCCCAGATGCCGGGCGTGAGCTGTTTGCGCAGGGCCGGGAAGTGGGCGGCATTAAATACCGGCTCCCGGCCAATCTGGCGCTGGCGGTGATAATCTTTGATAACCGTGAACGCCACCCCGGAGAGCAGCAGCAATGCGGTGAGGTTGGTGAGGGTCATCAGCGCCGTGGCGATGGTCGCCAGCGGGTAGATCCACCCGGCATCCCACATAATGCCCGCCGCAGCCGCCAGCAGCACCAGCGCGCGCAACAGAACCAGGCCTGCCGGGCGCTGGCGGGTCAAAAACAGCAGGTTATTTTCGGTATACGCGTAGTTGGCGAGCATGGCGGTAAAGGCAAACAGGAAGACCACCAGCGTCACCACCGGGGCGCCCCACAGCCCGGAAAACGCCGCAAAAGCCTCTGCCGTCAGGGTGATGCCGTGTGCCGGGTGGTCACGCCCCGGGGAACCGGCCAGCAGCATAATCATGGCCGTGGCACTGGAGATCATCAGGGTGTCCACTACCACGCCGAGCATCTGCATATACCCCTGGGAAACCGGGTGCGACGGCACCGGCTGGGCAGAAGCCGCTGCATTGGGCGCGGTGCCGAGCCCCGCCTCATTAGAGAACATCCCGCGCTGGGCACCCTGGGTCATCGCCTGGGAGATGCCGTAACCCATGGCCCCCGCTGCGGCTTGCTCGGTACCGAACGCGCCACGGAAAACGGCGAGGAACACCTGCGGCAAGGCAGAAAGATGGGTCGCCATTGCCCAGAGGGTCAGGGCCAGGTAGAGCAACAGAATCAGCGGCACCAGCAGGGCACAGCAGCGGGCAATGCGCGGCAACCCGCCCGACAGCACCAGGCCGCCGGGCAGCAACAGGCCCAGCGCCAGCAGCAGGGGAGGGCAGTGCAGGGCATAACGGTTCGCTGCCGCCACCGCGCCCGCCTGCACGGTGTTAAACGCGAAACCAAAAGCAAAAATCAGCAGCAGCGCGAAAACCACCCCCAGCCAGCGCATCCCCAGCCCTTTTTCCATATAGCAGGCAGGGCCACCGCGCAGCTGGCCGCGGCTGTCACGGGTTTTATAGAGTTGGGCCAGCGTGCTCTCCACCAGCGCAGTGATCATACTCAGCCAGGTCATTACCCACATCCAGAAAATGGCACCCGGCCCGCCGGTATTGATCGCCACGGCTACCCCGGCGAGGTTACCTGCCCCGACGCGTGCGGCCAGCGTCAGGCACAACGCCTGCCAGGCGGAGAGGCTGCCCGGCAGGCGCGTACGGCTCTGCTTCAGCACCCGGAACATCTCCGGCAAGTGGCGCAGCGGCAAGCCGCCGGTGCGGTAGGTAAAATAGAGACCGGCACCGATCAGCAGATAAATAAGAATGGAGTCCCAGAGCAGGGCGTTAAGAAAATCCATCAGTTCTGTCATGAAGGCCCTCATTGCGGGCGGGCGTATGCGCGACCCGGCCATGGTGTTAACGTGGCATCGGTAAAAACCTGACGTTCACCGCGACTTTACCACGAACCGTACGGCGCTGCCTGTCAGAACCATTGGCCGGATCTGCTTGAATTCCGGTGCCATTTTTGCCGGGTGGCGAGGTGTAGGAATGGGTGAGGTTTTCGCCCAGATCGTGCCTTGCGCGGCCTCTGTTGCATGGTATTATCAGGCAACGGCAAGGCCGCCCGGCCTCCATGAATACCCATCCTATGAGAAAAGCCAACATGACCAATAAACTGACTGCCCTGCGCCAGCTGACTACCGTGGTTGCGGATACCGGCGACATCGCAGCGATGAAGCTTTATCAGCCGCAAGATGCTACCACTAACCCTTCCCTGATTCTGAACGCCGCTCAAATCCCTGAATACCGCAAACTGATTGAAGAAGCCATTGCCTGGGCCCGTGACCAGAGCAACGATCACGATCAGCAAATCATGGATGCGTCCGACAAGCTGGCCGTGAACATCGGCCTTGAAATCCTGAAGCTGATCCCAGGCCGGATCTCCACCGAAGTGGATGCGCGTCTCTCTTATGACACCGAGGCGAGCGTGGCCAAGGCCAAGCGCCTGATGAAACTCTACAACGATGCGGGCATCAGCAACGATCGTATCCTGATCAAACTGGCCTCCACCTGGCAGGGCATCCGTGCTGCTGAGCAACTGGAAAAATCCGGCATCAACTGTAACCTGACGCTGCTGTTCTCCTTCGCCCAGGCGCGCGCCTGTGCCGAAGCCGGTGCCTACCTGATCTCCCCGTTCGTCGGCCGTATCCTCGACTGGTACAAAGCCAACGGTGAGAAAAAAGAGTTCGAATCCCAGGAAGATCCGGGTGTGGTGTCCGTGACCGAAATCTACAAATATTACAAAGAGCATGGCTACGACACCGTGGTGATGGGTGCCAGCTTCCGTAATATCGGTGAGATCATCGAACTGGCCGGCTGTGACCGCCTGACCATCGCCCCGGCGCTGCTGAAAGAGCTGGCGGAAAGCGAAGGCACGCTGGAGCGTAAACTCTCCTACACCGGTGAGATCAAGGATCGCCCGCAACCGCTGACCGAGTCTGAGTTCTACTGGCAGCACAACAGCGACCCGATGGCCGTGGAAAAACTCACGGACGGCATCCGCAAATTCGCCGCGGATCAGGAAAAACTGGAAAAAATGATCGCTGACCTGCTGTAAGGCGGGCAAAGCGCAGAAAAGGCGGCTCCGGCCGCCTTTTTTTATGCCGGAAGGATCGCAGCCGGGGCAGAATTCGTATACTGAAGCGAACAGTGAGCAAGTGTGAAAAGGTGAAGAATGAATACATTACGCATTGGTCTGGTATCGATCTCCGATCGCGCCTCCAGCGGGGTTTATCAGGATAAGGGCATTCCCGCCCTGCAGGCCTGGCTGGCGACGGCGCTGACCTCGCCGTTTGTGGTGGAAACCCGCCTGATCCCGGATGAGCAGACGCTGATTGAGCAGACCCTGTGCGAGCTGGTGGATGAGAGCGGCTGCCACCTGGTGTTGACCACCGGCGGCACCGGCCCGGCCCGCCGTGATGTCACGCCGGATGCGACGCTGGCCGTGGCTGACCGCGAGATGCCGGGCTTCGGCGAACAGATGCGCCAGATCAGCCTGAATTTTGTGCCGACGGCCATCCTGTCGCGGCAGGTTGCGGTGATCCGTAAGCAGGCGTTGATCATTAACCTGCCGGGCCAGCCGAAGTCTATTCAGGAGACGCTGGAAGGGCTGAAAGATGAAACTGGAAAGGTAGTTGTACACGGCATCTTTGCCAGTGTGCCTTACTGCATACAATTGCTGGACGGGCCTTACATCGAAACCGACCCGGCGGTGACAGCAGCTTTTCGCCCTAAAAATGCCATTCGCGAAACAAAAAGCTGAAGTTCAGCCTTTTCTGTCATAAGCTGCCTCTGCGCTGGTGTGTAAATAAATTGCCGATATAGTCATGTTAACTTTACAGACAGTCGGCAATGTTTACACTGATTCGCGTGGTTAATTATGATCCCTGAAGATACCCGTCGCCTTAACCGGCAAGATTTCAAAACCCTCTCCCTGGCTGCCCTTGGCGGGGCGCTGGAGTTCTACGATTTCATTATCTTTGTCTACTTTGCGGCGATCCTTGGCGATCTGTTCTTTCCGGCGCAGATGCCGGAGTGGCTGCGGCTGGTGCAGACGTTCGGCATTTTTGCTGCCGGCTATCTGGCGCGCCCGCTGGGCGGCATTGTCATGGCCCATTTTGGTGACAAGGCCGGGCGTAAAAAGATGTTCAGCCTGAGCATCCTGCTGATGGCCCTGCCGACGCTGGCGATGGGGCTGTTACCGACTTATGCCACGATCGGCATTGCCGCGCCGTTGCTGCTGCTGTTATTGCGGATGTTACAGGGTGCGGCGATTGGTGGTGAGGTGCCGGGTGCCTGGGTGTTTGTGGCGGAACATGTGCCGCACCGGCGCACCGGCTTTGCCTGCGGCACGCTGACGGCCGGGCTGACCGCCGGTATTTTGTTAGGGTCGCTGGTCGCGGCGTTGCTGAATACCTGGCTAACCCCTGAGGCGTTGGCGCAGGGCGGCTGGCGCATTCCGTTCTTCCTCGGCGGCCTGTTTGGCCTGGGGGCGATGTACCTGCGCCGCTGGCTGAAAGAGACGCCGGTGTTCACTGAAATGCAGCAACGCAAAGCGCTGGCGCAACAGTTGCCGCTGAAAACCGTGCTCACCCAACATAAACGCGGGCTGACGATCAGCATGCTGCTGACCTGGCTGCTCTCGGCGGGCATTGTGGTGGTGATCCTGATGACGCCCACTTACCTGCAAAAACAGCTGGGCATCCCGGCGGCGCTGGCGTTGCAGGCGAACTGCCTGGCAACGGTGGCCTTGCTGGTGGGCTGTGTGGTGGCCGGGGCGCTGGCGGACCGCATTGGCGGCGGCAAGACGCTGATCGGCGGCTGCCTGCTGCTGGGCGGCGGGTGCTGGGCGTTCTACCATCTCGCTTCTGCGGATGTGCCGACCCTGTTTGCGTCCTATACGCTGGCCGGGTTCAGCGTCGGGGTAGTCGGTGCGGTGCCGTATATCATGGTGCGGGCCTTCCCGGCCGAGGTGCGTTTTACCGGTATCTCTTTCTCTTATAATGTGGCCTACGCCATTTTTGGCGGGCTGACGCCGATTTGTGTCACGTTACTGATGGCCCTGACGCCGATGGCCCCGGCCTACTATGTGCTGGCCCTGGCGGCGATGGGCGTGGGGGTAGGGCTGGTGCTGAACCGGCATTCGCCGCAGGGCGTAAAGCCGGTTGCGCTGGCGCAGGAGCGTTAAGCGTGGGGTGTAAGAAAGTGGAGTGTAAGAAAGCAGAGTAGAAAAAAGTGGAGTAGAAGAAAAAAGCCCTGTATCACAGGGCTTTTTTTAGGTCAGGCCGGTTCGCCGATGGGCAACACCGTGCGCCCCAGCTGCTCTTTCAGCACCTCGGCCATCGCCAGGTAGATGGCGCTTGCACCGCATACCATGCCTTCAAACCCGGCTATCCGCAGCAACCCGGCATTGCCGGTGATATTGCCCACAGCCAGCAGGGCAAACAGCAGCGTCAGGCTGGCGAACACAAACTGCATCACCCGGCTGGCGCGCAACGTGCCGAAAAACATAAACAGTGTAAAGACGCCCCACAGCGCCAGGTAGCCGCCTAAGGTCTCGCCGTCACTGGCTTGTGCCAGCCCCAGCCGCGGCAGCAACAGAATCCCCACCAGGCTCAGCCAGAATGCGCCGTACGAGGTAAAGGCCGTCATGCCGAAGGTGTTGCCTTTTTTGAACTCCAACAACCCGGCCAGGATCTGCGCCAGACCGCCGAAAAACAGCCCCATACTCAGGACAACGGCCGTCAGGTCGCAAAAGCCCGCATTATGGAGATTAAGCAGGATGGTGGTCATACCAAACCCCATCAGCCCCAGGGGGGCAGGGTTGGCGTAGTGCGTGGTGTGCATAAGTCCTCTGCATCACAAAAGAGTAAGTGGCCGGATTTGAAAACGGGAAAAAAGCCCCGATAACTGCCTTATCGGTGCAAGGCGCGCCATCATAATCAGCGGCAAATGGGCAAACATTGATCCGGAAAGGAGGAAAACGCATTTTTTTTTCATCTTTCCCCCTTGATGCCGTCGCGCTTGGCCCCATCTTATTTGCAACCGCAGTTGCTAATCGCGGGCAAGCCGGACATATCGGGCGTTGAAAACCAAAAAACCGCCCGCATATCTATTAGCAACCTGATCGAATATGAATATTTAGTGGAGACGTTTAGATGGGCAAAATTATTGGTATCGACCTGGGTACAACCAACTCTTGTGTGGCAATCATGGACGGCACTCAGGCTCGCGTGCTGGAGAACAGCGAAGGCGACCGTACCACGCCTTCTATCATTGCTTACGCGCAGGACGGTGAGACCCTGGTAGGTCAACCGGCTAAACGTCAGGCTGTCACTAACCCGCAAAACACCCTGTTTGCGATCAAGCGCCTGATTGGCCGTCGCTTCCAGGACGAAGAAGTCCAGCGCGACAAAGGCATCATGCCTTACCAGATCATCAGCGCAGACAACGGTGACGCCTGGATCGACGTAAAAGGCCAGAAAATCGCACCGCCGCAGATCTCTGCTGAAGTGCTGAAGAAAATGAAGAAAACGGCGGAAGATTACCTGGGCGAGCCGGTAACTGAAGCGGTTATCACTGTCCCGGCTTACTTCAACGATGCACAGCGTCAGGCGACCAAAGACGCCGGCCGCATCGCGGGCCTGGAAGTCAAACGTATCATCAACGAACCGACCGCAGCCGCACTGGCGTACGGCATGGACAAAGGCATGGGCAACCGTACCATCGCAGTCTATGACCTGGGCGGCGGTACCTTCGACATCTCCATCATCGAAATCGATGACGTTGACGGCGAAAAAACCTTTGAAGTGCTGGCGACCAACGGCGACACCCACCTGGGTGGTGAAGACTTTGACAGCCGTATGATCAACTACCTGGTGGATGAGTTCAAAAAAGACCAGGGCCTTGACCTGCGCAACGACCCGCTGGCCATGCAGCGCCTGAAAGAAGCGGCAGAGAAAGCGAAGATCGAGCTCTCTTCTGCACAGCAGACCGACGTGAACCTGCCGTACATCACTGCAGACGCGACCGGCCCGAAACACATGAACATCAAAGTGACCCGTGCCAAACTCGAGTCGCTGGTAGAAGATCTGGTGGCACGCTCCATTGAGCCGCTGAAAGTCGCGCTGCAGGATGCCGGCCTCTCTGTGTCCGAGATCAATGACGTGATCCTGGTCGGCGGCCAGACCCGTATGCCGATGGTGCAGAAAAAAGTAGCAGACTTCTTCGGCAAAGAGCCGCGTAAAGACGTCAACCCGGACGAAGCAGTAGCCATCGGTGCTGCGGTTCAGGGCGGCGTGCTGAGCGGTGACGTGAAAGACGTGCTGCTGCTGGACGTGACCCCGCTCTCCCTGGGTATCGAAACCATGGGTGGCGTGATGACGCCGCTGATCACCAAAAACACCACCATCCCGACCAAGCACAGCCAGGTGTTCTCAACGGCGGAAGACAACCAGTCCGCGGTGACCATCCATGTGCTGCAGGGTGAGCGTAAACGTGCCGCGGACAACAAGTCCCTGGGCCAGTTCAACCTGGACGGCATCCAGCCGGCACCGCGTGGCATGTCGCAGATCGAAGTGACCTTCGACATCGATGCGGATGGTATCCTGCACGTCTCGGCGAAAGACAAAAACACCGGTCGCGAGCAGAAGATCACCATCAAAGCCTCTTCCGGCCTGAGCGATGAAGAAGTGCAGAAAATGGTGCGTGAGGCAGAAGCCAACGCCGAGTCTGACCGTAAGTTCGAAGAGCTGGTTCAGACCCGCAACCAGGCTGACCATCTGGTGCACAGCACCCGTAAGCAGCTGGAAGAAGCCGGTGACAAACTCTCTGCGGAAGACAAAGCACCGATCGACGCTGCCCTGAAAGATCTGGAAGCGGCGCTGAAAGGCGAAGACAAAGCAGACATCGAAGCGAAAATCCAGGCGCTGGTGCAGGTTTCCGGCAAGCTGCTGGAAGTCGCTCAGGCACAGGCCGGTGCGGCTGAAGGCCAGGCAACTGACGGTGCCAAGAAAGAAGATGACGTTGTCGACGCTGAATTTGAAGAAGTTAAAGACAAAAAATAATCGCCCTTAAGCGGGCACAGCAGCGGTGAGGCCGGAGAAACCAGGAATATCGCACTGCTGCTGATAACCAGGCACGGGCGTCGGGGAAACTCTACGCCCGTGCACGCATGTTGAGGGCAGGACAACAGAATGGCGAAGAAAGACTATTACGAGATTTTAGGCGTTTCCAAAACAGCGGAAGAGCGTGAGATCAAAAAGGCCTATAAACGCCTGGCGATGAAATATCACCCTGACCGTAACCAGGGTGATAAAGAGTCGGAAGCCAAATTCAAAGAGATCAAAGAAGCGTACGAGATCCTCACGGACGCCCAGAAGCGTGCGGCCTATGACCAGTACGGCCATGCGGCCTTTGAGCAGGGCGGTATGGGCGGCGGCGCAGGCGGCTTCGGCGGCGGTGGTGCAGACTTCAGTGATATCTTCGGCGACGTGTTCGGCGACATCTTTGGCGGCGGCCGCCGTCAGCGTGCCAGCCGCGGCTCTGACCTGCGCTATAACATGGATCTGACGCTGGAAGAGGCCGTACGCGGCGTCACCAAAGAGATCCGCATCCCGACGCTGGAAGAGTGTGACATTTGCCACGGCAGCGGCGCGAAGCCGGGCAGCTCCCCGGTGACCTGCCCGACCTGTCACGGTGCCGGCCAGGTGCAGATGCGTCAGGGCTTCTTCACGGTGCAGCAGGCGTGTCCGCATTGCCAGGGGCGCGGCCAGATCATTAAAGATCCGTGCAACACCTGCCACGGCCACGGCCGGGTAGAGAAATCCAAAACGCTGTCGGTGAAAATTCCGGCTGGCGTGGACACCGGTGACCGTATCCGCCTGGCGGGTGAGGGTGAAGCCGGGGAGCACGGCGCGCCGGCAGGCGATCTCTACGTTCAGGTGCAGGTTAAGGCCCACCCGATCTTTGAGCGTGAAGGCAATAACCTCTACTGCGAAGTGCCGATCAACTTTGCGATGGCTGCCCTGGGCGGGGAGATTGAAGTCCCGACGCTGGATGGCCGCGTGAAGCTGAAAGTCCCGTCTGAAACGCAGACCGGTAAGCTGTTCCGTATGCGCGGCAAGGGTGTGAAATCGGTACGCGGTGGTGCGCAGGGCGACCTGCTGTGCCGTGTGGTGGTTGAAACGCCGGTTAACCTGAGCGAAAAACAGAAACAGCTGCTGCGTGAGCTGGAAGACAGCCTCGGCGGGCCGTCCGGTGAGAACAACAGCCCGCGGTCGAAATCCTTCTTCGACGGCGTGAAAAAGTTCTTCGATGACCTGACCCGCTAACCGCGTCTCGCTATTTGCTTAAAAAAACCAGATGACATGTCATCTGGTTTTTTTTATCTGTTATGTCACCCCGCCCGCCTTTTGTTTATTTATTTACTTCGGTTATCCCGAATCAAAGATGTCTAAAAAGCTGCTTTTAACGATAAGTGGAAATGCGTAACCTTTAGACTCCCGGTTTAACCTGATTATAAATATAAAGGATGGCATTCGTGCGTAACACCATCAGGCATTTTTTCAACATGGAAGCCTCCGGCGGCATTGTGCTGATTGTGGCGGCTATTATCGCGCTCATCATGGCAAACTCGCCGTTGCATGAGACCTATTTATGGTTGATCAATACCCCCTTACCGCTGCATCTGGCCGGTTATGATCTGAGTCATTCGTCACTCTGGTGGATTAACGATGCCCTGATGGCGATTTTCTTCCTGCTAGTGGGGCTGGAAGTAAAACGCGAATTAATGGAAGGCTCGTTGGCGGGCTTAAATAAAGCCCTTTTCCCGGTGATTGCCGCGTTGGGCGGGATGATTGCTCCATCATTAATCTATTTGTTATTTAATGCCGGCGATGAGGTCACGCGCGTAGGCTGGGCGATTCCGGCCGCCACCGATATTGCGTTTGCCGTCGGGGTGATGGCGCTGCTCGGCAGCCGCGTACCGGCCAGCCTGAAAGCCTTTTTGCTGGCGCTGGCGATCATCGACGATCTGGGGGCGATCGTGATTATCGCCCTGTTCTACACCTCCCACCTCTCCCTGACCGCACTAGCCGGGGCGGCGTTGACCATCCTGGTGATGGCGGTGATGAACTGGCGCGGCGTTAACTCGCGCACGCTCTATCTGCTGCTGGGCGCGGTATTGTGGGTCTGTATTTTACAGTCGGGTATTCATGCCACGCTGGCGGGGGTGATAACCGGTTTCCTGATCCCGCTTAACCGCGGCCACAAGTTCTCCCCGCTGCGCGAGCTGGAGCATCAGTTGCACCCGTGGGTGGCGCGCCTGATCCTGCCGCTGTTCGCGTTCGCCAATGCCGGGATCTACCTCGGTGCGGTATCGGTGGCGGGGCTGCTGTCCGATTTGCCGCTCGGCATCATCGCCGGGTTGTTTATCGGTAAGCCGCTGGGGATCACGCTGATCTGCTGGCTGGCCGTAAAAGCAGGTATCGCCCACTTGCCGGACAGAGTGACGTTTAAACATATCAGCGCGGTGTCAGTGTTGTGCGGCATCGGCTTTACCATGTCGATCTTTATTGCCGGGCTGGCGTTCGGCCATGACGATCCCGCGCTGATTAACTATGCCAAACTGGGCATTCTCAGCGGCTCCCTGCTGGCGGCCTGCTTCGGCTACCTGGCCCTGAGCCGGGTGCTGCCGGCCAAACGCCCCGCCTGACGCGCTCGCGCGTCCGGGCCATTATCCGGCAGACTGGAGCGTCTGCCGGTTGTGAGGCTCTATCATGCGTATGTCTCATCTTAACTTTAACCATCTCTACTACTTCTGGCATGTCTGCAAAGCCGGGTCGGTTTCCGGCGCGGCTGATGCGCTGTTTCTGACCCCCCAGACTATCACCGGCCAGATCAAGGCGCTGGAGGAGCGGCTGGACGGCAAGTTGTTCAAACGCCAGGGGCGCGGGCTGGTGCCGTCTGAACTGGGGCAACTGGTGTTCCGCTACGCGGATAAGATGTTTATGCTCAGCCAGGAGATGCTGGATATCGTCAACTACCGCAAAGAGTCGAGCCTGCTGTTTGATGTCGGCGTGGCTGATGCACTCTCTAAGCGGCTGGTGAGCCGGGTGCTGGAAACGGCGGTGGCGGAGGAGGGGCAGATTCATCTGCGCTGTTATGAATCCACCCATGAGTTGCTGCTGGAGCAACTGAGCCAGCACAAACTGGACATGATCCTCTCGGATTGCCCGGTGGACTCCAGCCAGCAGGCGGGGCTGTTTTCGGTGAAGCTGGGGGAGTGCGCAGTCGGTTTCTATTGCGGTGCCCCGCTGCCGGAGCAACCTTTTCCTGAGTGCCTGCGCCACCGTAAGCTCTTAATTCCCGGCCGCCGTTCGATGCTGGGGCGCACGCTGCTCAACTGGTTCAGCTCGCAGGGCATTCAGCCGGAAATATTGGGTGAGTTTGATGATGCCGCGCTGATGGCCGCGTTTGGCCAGCATAACAATGCGATTTTTGTCGCGCCGGCGCTCTATGCAGCCGAGATGCAGGGGCTGATGCGGGTGCACCAGGTGGGGCAGGTTGATTCCGTCAAAGAGAAGTATTACGTGATTTTTGCCGAACGGATGATTCAGCACCCGGCGGTGCAGCGCATCTGCCACACGGATTTCTCCGGGCTGTTCAGCGCCCAGGAGATACAACGCGAACCCATGGCGGAAGGGAAATCGCAGGCGTAAAAAAACCGGCCTGAGCCGGTTTTTTTAACAAAGCAAACAGCGTAATGCGATTATTGCATTGCGTTGATTTGCGCAGTCAGGTTTGACTTATGACGCGCAGCTTTGTTTTTGTGGATCAGACCTTTGGAGGCCTGACGGTCCACAAGTGGTTGCATTTCGTTAAATGCTTTCAGTGCAGTTTCTTTATCGCCAGTGGCGATAGCCGCGTATACCTTCTTGATGAAGGTACGCATCATAGAGCGACGGCTTGCATTATGCTTGCGACGCTTCTCTGACTGTACGGCGCGTTTCTTAGCTGATTTGATATTAGCCAAGGTCCAACTCCCAAAATATTCTATTGAGGACAATTCAAAGGCCGAGGAATATGCCCTTTTAGCCTTCTTTTGTCAATGGATTTGTGCAAATAAGCGCCGTTTGTACGGCCGGCACTTGTTACGTTGTGATGGCGCAGGATTTTAACAGCTTCGTCCCAGGGAATACAGCCTTTCCCACGAAAATTCGCCAGCGGGTACAGAAAGGATTGAGAAAAGGCGCTAACCGGTTGTTTACATTCAGTCACCCGCCGGCAACCTGCCGGCAGGCGGCTGCAAAAGGATTTTACCGCCTGCATAACTCCGGTATGGTAGGACATCATACTAAACCCCCAATCGCGGGTTAACCTTAAAGGCTGTACAAGGTATAATCCGCCGATTTCCACTCTCTTGAGCCTGCTATGGAGCTTATTCGCGGCATTTACAATCTTCGGGCGCGCCACCACGGTTGCGTGCTCACTATTGGTAATTTTGACGGCGTGCACCGTGGCCACCGGGCGTTGCTGGAGCAGTTGAAATATGAAGGCGGGCGGCTGGGGCTGCCGGTCATGGTCATGGTGTTTGAACCGCAACCGCAGGAGTTATTTGCAGCGGAAAAAGCCCCGGCGCGGTTGACCCGCCTGCGTGACAAAGCCCGCTATCTGGCGGAGGCCGGGGTGGATTACCTGCTCTGTGTGCGGTTTGACCCGCGTTTTGCCGCCATGAGCGCCCAGGCGTTTGTCGCCCAGTTGCTGATTGAAAAGCTGGGGGTGAAGTTCCTGACCGTGGGCGATGATTTCCGCTTCGGGGCAGGCCGCCAGGGGGATTTCACCCTGTTGCAGAAAGCCGGGGCGGAATTCGGCTTTACCGTCCAAAGTACGCCGACCTTCCATGAGGGCGGCCTGCGCATCAGCAGCACGGCCATCCGTACCGCGTTGAAAAATGATGATCTGGGGCTGGCAGAGCGCCTGCTTGGCCACCCTTACAGCATCTCCGGCCGGGTGGTGCATGGTGATGCCCTGGGCCGGACGATTGGCTTCCCCACGGCTAACCTGCCGCTGAAGCGGCGGGTGGCCCCGGTTAACGGCGTGTACGCGGTGCAGGTGCATGGCCTGGGGCCATCCCCGCTGCCCGGCGTCGCCAATATCGGCACCCGCCCCACGGTGTCGGGCGTGCGCCAGCAGCTGGAAGTTCACCTGCTGGACGTTGCAATGAACTTATATGGGCGCCATATAGAAGTGGTGCTGAGCGCCAAAGTGCGTAATGAACAGCGGTTTGCTTCACTTGATGCATTGAAACAGCAGATCGCCAACGATGTGGTGACTACCCGGAAATATTTCGGGCTGAAGGCACCGGTTTAACCTCTCTTGCCGAAAACGGAACCGAGAATCTGATGAGTGACTACAAAAATACCCTGAATTTGCCGGAAACAGGGTTCCCGATGCGCGGCGATCTCGCCAAGCGCGAGCCTGGCATGCTGCAACGCTGGTATGAGCAGGATCTGTACGGGATGATTCGTACTGCCAAAAAGGGCAAAAAAACCTTTATCCTGCATGACGGCCCTCCGTATGCGAACGGCAGCATTCATATTGGTCACTCGGTTAACAAAATTCTCAAAGACATTATTATCAAGTCGAAAGGGATGGCCGGTTATGACTCGCCGTATGTACCGGGCTGGGACTGCCACGGCCTGCCAATCGAACTGAAAGTCGAGCAGCTGATCGGCAAGCCGGGTGAGAAAGTCACCGCGGCCGAATTCCGTGAAGCGTGCCGGAAATATGCTGCTGAGCAGGTGGCCGGCCAGAAAGCGGATTTCATCCGCCTCGGCGTGCTGGGCGACTGGGATCGCCCCTACCTGACCATGGACTTCGGCACCGAAGCCAACATCATCCGTGCGCTGGGTAAAATCATCGCCAACGGCCACCTGCACAAAGGCGCAAAGCCGGTGCACTGGTGTACTGACTGCGGATCTTCGCTTGCGGAAGCAGAAGTCGAGTATTACGACAAAACTTCGCCGTCGATTGATGTGATGTTCAACGCCACCGACGCCGCAGGCGTGGCCGCCAAATTCGGCGTCACGCAGTTCAACGGCCCGATTGCGCTGGTTATCTGGACGACCACTCCGTGGACCATGCCGGCCAACCGCGCGATCTCCCTGAACCCGGAGTTCGCCTACCAGCTGGTGCAGGTGGAAGGGCGTTGCCTGATCCTGGCGACCGATCTGGTAGAGAGCGTGATGAAGCGTGCCGGCATCACCGAGTGGACGGTGCTGGGCGAATGCAAAGGAGCGGCTCTGGAGCTGCTGCGCTTCCAGCACCCGTTCCTGGGCTTTGACGTGCCGGCGATCCTGGGCGATCACGTCACGCTGGACGCCGGTACCGGTGCGGTACACACCGCGCCCGGCCACGGCCCGGATGACTACGTGATCGGCCAGAAATATGGCCTGGAAGTGGCCAACCCGGTCGGCCCGAACGGCTGCTACCTGCCGGGCACCTACCCGACGCTGGATGGCCTGTTCGTCTTCAAAGCCAACGATGTGATTGTGAACCTGCTGCGTGAGCAGGGCGCCCTGCTGCACGTTGAGAAACTGACCCACAGCTACCCGTGCTGCTGGCGTCACAAAACGCCGATCATCTTCCGCGCCACGCCGCAATGGTTCATCAGCATGGACCAGCATGGCCTGCGTAAGCAGTCACTGAGCGAAATCAAAGGCGTGCAGTGGATCCCGGACTGGGGCCAGGCGCGTATCGAAAACATGGTCGCCAACCGCCCGGACTGGTGTATCTCCCGCCAGCGCACCTGGGGCGTGCCGATGTCGCTGTTCGTCCATAAAGAGACGGAAGTGCTGCACCCGCGCACCATTGAGCTGATGGAAGAGGTGGCGAAACGCGTTGAAGAGAACGGCATCCAGGCATGGTGGGATCTTGACCCGGCCGAACTGCTGGGTGACGACGCCGCTGACTACGTGAAAGTGCCGGACACGCTGGACGTCTGGTTTGACTCCGGCTCCACCAGCTTCTCCGTGGTGGATGCCCGTCCGGAATTTGACGGCCACACGCCGGACATGTACCTGGAAGGCTCTGACCAGCACCGCGGCTGGTTTATGTCGTCGCTGATGATCTCCACCGCGATGAAAGGCAAAGCGCCGTACAAAGAGGTGCTGACCCACGGCTTCACCGTGGATGGACAGGGCCGCAAGATGTCCAAGTCCATCGGTAACACCGTCTCCCCGCAGGACGTGATGAACAAGCTGGGTGGCGACATTCTGCGCCTGTGGGTGGCCTCTACCGATTACACCGGTGAAATCGCGGTTTCCGACGAAATCCTGAAGCGCGCAGCGGATTCCTACCGCCGCATCCGTAACACCGCCCGCTTCCTGCTGGCGAACCTGAACGGCTTCAACCCGGAAACGGACATGGTCAGCCCGGAAGAGATGGTGGTGTTGGACCGCTGGGCCGTGGGCCGTGCGCTGGCCGCGCAGCAGGATATCGAACAGGCGTACGCCCGTTACGATTTCCACGAAGTGGTGCAGCGTCTGATGCAGTTCTGCTCGGTGGAGATGGGGTCGTTCTACCTCGACATCATCAAAGACCGCCAGTACACCGCGAAAAGCGACAGCGTGGCGCGCCGCAGCTGCCAGACCGCGCTCTTCTTCATCGTGGAAGCGCTGGTGCGCTGGATGGCACCGATCATGTCCTTTACTGCGGATGAGATCTGGGGCTACCTGCCGGGCAAACGCGCGCAATACGTGTTCACCGAAGAGTGGTTCAGCGGCCTGTTCGGGCTGGACGACGCCGAGCCGATGAGCGACGCCTTCTGGGCCGAGCTGCTGAAAGTGCGCGGCGAAGTGAACAAAGTGATTGAGCAGGCCCGTGCGGACAAACGCCTCGGCGGCTCGCTGGAAGCGGCAGTCACACTCTACGCAGACAGCGACCTGGCGGCGAAACTGCACAGCCTGGGCGCGGAACTGCGCTTTGTGTTGCTGACCTCGGCGGCCACCGTGGCACCGCTGGCGGAGGCCCCGGCCGATGCACAGGCCAGCGAGCAGCTCAAAGGGCTGAAAATCGGCCTGGCGAAAGCCGACGGCGAGAAATGCCCGCGCTGTTGGCACTTCACCACCGATGTAGGCCAGAACCCGGAGCACGCAGAGATCTGCGGTCGCTGCTATACCAACGTAGCCGGTAACGGCGAAGAGCGTAAATTTGCCTGATGCGTAAACCGTTATTTTCAACCGGACTGCGCTGGCTGTGGCTGACGATTGTGGTATTAATCGTTGACCTCGGCAGCAAGCAGTGGATTGTGAACCATTTCATGCTGGGCGAAACGCAGCCGCTGTTTCCGTTCCTGAACCTGCACTACGCGCGCAACTATGGCGCGGCGTTCAGTTTCCTGGCGGACAAAGGCGGCTGGCAGCGCTGGTTCTTCGCGGGTATTGCGATTGCCATCGCGCTGGCCCTGCTGGTGATGATGTTCCGCAGCAGCGCACAGAAGAAAATCGCCAACAGCGCCTACGCGCTGATTATCGGCGGGGCGTTGGGCAACCTGTTTGATCGCATGTGGCACGGCTTTGTGGTGGACTTCGTTGACTTCTACATCGGCAACTGGCACTTCGCGACCTTCAACATCGCTGACACCGCCATTTGTGTCGGCGCGGCACTGGTGGTGCTGGAGGGCTTCATCGCCCCCGGCACCAATGACAAGGCTGCGGCCGGAAACAAGGGGTAACTGATGGCAGACCATGTTCAACCTGACAGCGCCGTGCTGGTGCATTTTACCCTGACGCTGGAAGATGGCTCAGTGGCGGAATCCACCCGCGGCAACGGCAAACCGGCGCTGTTCCGCCTGGGCGACGGCAGCCTCTCTGACGATCTGGAAGCGCATCTGCTGGGCCTTCAGGTCGGCGAGAAGCGCGCCTTTACCCTGTCGCCGGAGTCGGCGTTCGGCCAGAAAAGCCCGGATCTGATCCAGTTCTTTTCCCGCCGTGACTTCATCGAAACCGGCATCCCGGAAGTGGGCACCATTATGATGTTCAACGCGATGGACGGCAGTGAAATGCCGGGCGTGGTGCGTGAGGTGGCGGAGGAGTCGATCACCGTCGATTTCAACCACCCGCTGGCCGGCCAGCACATCAGCTTTGATCTGGAAGTGCTGGAGATTGACCCGAATCTGGAGGCCAATAATGCAAATCCTGCTGGCTAACCCGCGCGGTTTCTGTGCGGGCGTTGACCGCGCCATCAGCATTGTGGAGCGTGCGCTGGAGATCTACGGCGCGCCGATCTACGTGCGGCACGAAGTGGTGCATAACCGTTACGTGGTAGACAGCCTGCGCGCCCGCGGTGCGGTGTTTATTGAGCAGATTGACGAAGTGCCGGACGGCTCGATCCTGATCTTCTCCGCGCACGGCGTATCACAGGCGGTACGGGCGGAAGCGCGCAGCCGTGACCTCACGGTCTTCGACGCCACCTGCCCGCTGGTGACCAAAGTGCATATGGAAGTGGCCCGCGCCAGCCGTAAAGGCACCGAAGCGATCCTGATCGGCCATGCCGGCCACCCGGAAGTGGAAGGCACCATGGGCCAGTACAGCAACCCAGAAGGGGGCATGTACCTGGTGGAATCCCCGGCGGATGTCTTCACCCTGCAAGTGAAAAACGAGGATAACCTCTGCTTCATGACGCAGACCACCCTGTCGGTGGATGACACCTCTGACGTGATTGACGCCCTGCGTGAGCGTTTCCCGAAGATCGTCGGGCCGCGTAAGGATGACATCTGCTACGCCACCACCAACCGGCAGGAAGCGGTACGCAACCTGGCGGATGGGGCGGACGTGGTGCTGGTGGTGGGGTCACGCAACTCCTCCAACTCCAACCGTCTGGCGGAGCTGGCACAGCGCATGGGCAAACAGGCCTATCTGGTCGATTCCGCCGCCGACATCCAGGAAGCCTGGCTGAAAGGCGCAGCGAGCATCGGCGTTACGGCCGGGGCCTCCGCGCCGGACGTGCTGGTGCAGGATGTGATCAAGCGTCTGCAGGCGCTGGGCGGCGGTGCGGCGATTGAGATGAGCGGCCGCGAAGAGAACATTGTGTTTGAAGTGCCGAAAGAGCTGCGGGTGGATGTCAAACAGATCGACTGATCTTGCCCCGCTGCGTTCTACAGGGTCTGCCTCGGCAGACCCTTTTTTTATGGCGGTATCAGGCGCGGCGGGCGCGGTAAACCCGCTCCGGGCGGCCGACCCGGCCATACACCACTTCCGCCTCCAGGAAACGCTCTTTCACCCCATGCTCCAGATAGCGCCTGGCAGTGGTTTTGCTGCTGCCGAGCAGGCGCGCCAGGCTGTCTGCGGTGTAGCTGCTCTCCCCGGTGAAGAGGTCACGGATTTTTTGCAGCGTATTACCCTCAATGCCGCGCAACGGCGCGGGCGCTTCCTCAGCCCATTCGCGTGACTGCATATTAAACAGCGCATCCACATGCTGCTGGCTGGCCTGTTCGCTGGAGCGCAGCGAGCTGACATAGCGGCTGAAGCGGCTCAGGGTATGGTGCAGCCGCTGGTAATGCACCGGCTTTATCAGGTAGTCAAACACCCCGAGGCGGATCGCCTCGCTGATGGTGTCCATGTCATTGTCGGCGGTGATGAACACCACGCGGCTGGTGCTGTTCTCATTCACCAGATGTTTAATCAGCTCAATGCCGCGCCCGTCGGGCAGGAAATTATCCAGCAGAATCAGGTGGGGTTTATAACGCCGGGTAATCATCCGCGCCTCATTCAGCGTGCCGGCGATGCTCACAATATGAAAATTAAAATTTTGCTTGATGTAATCCGCCAGCAGTTCCGCCAGTTGCGGCTCATCTTCAACAATCAGCAGCGATAATATCGTCATCATTCATCCTCTTCTCACCACGGGATTGTCAGGGTAAAAATGGTGCCGGCCGGGGTGTTGTCATCAATGAAAATGGTGCCTCCGGCCTGCCGTACATAACTGTCCACCAGCCACAGGCCGATGCCGTGATCGCCGGAGGTGCTGGTGGTAATGCCGCGTTCGAAAATCCGCGCCCGGATCGCCTCCGGGATGCCGCAGCCGTGATCCGCCACTTCCAGCACCACCTCATCCCCCTGCGCATTGAGGTAAAACTCGACCACCCGCGGGCTGCCGGGTTGCTTTAAGGTGGCGATAAAGGCGTTATCCAGCAGGTTGCCGACAATCGAGATCCACTCATTGTGCGTCAGGCTCTCCGGCAACTCCGCCACATAGCAGCCGGGGTCGAACGTGAGTTCAATGCCCAGCTCCTGCGCGCGGTAATATTTCCCGATTAACAGCCCGGCCAGCGGGTTATTCCGGAAATTCATCGTCACGTAATCCACTATTTTCTGGTGGCGTTCAGACTGCGCCTGAATCATGTTCATCGCATCATCATAGGCTTTTATATGCAGCAGCCCGGCCAGGGTGGAAAAGGTATTAATTTGCTCGTGGCGCATGGCGCGTAAATTATCCGCATATTGCTGAATCTGGCTCAATTGCAGGCTCAGGGTATTAATATCATCTTTATTACGGAAACTGATGACCGCCCCCTGCGGGATACCGTTAATGCAAATGCCCATCCGGCTGGCAATCACCTTCACATTATTAAATGAGGCAATATCATCTTTTTTATCCTGCCCCGGTGAGTCGAGAAAAAAACTGCCGGGGTGCACAATCTCCTGAACCGGCTCACCAGTCAGCAGATGCACCGGCTGCACCAGCCCCAGCATCCGCCGCGCTGCCTGATTAATGGCGATGATGCGGTTTTCCGCGTCAATGGCGATAAGCCCCTCAAACACCGACTCGAACAGCACCTCCTGCTGAATCAGCAGCCGCGCCAGTTCATCCGGCTCCAGGCTGCGCATCTGCCGCTTGATATGCAGCGAAAAACACCAGGCGCACACCAGCAGAAACAGCAGCAGTAATAGCATCGGCAGCAGCAACGTATTGCGTTGCAAACACATCCAGCTCTCCAGCTGGCTCAGGGTATACCCCACGGACACAATGCCGATGATCCGGCCATCTGCCGTGCGCACCGGGGCTTTGCCGCGCAGCGACGTACCCAGTGAGCCGCGCCGCTCCGAGAGATAACTGCGGCCATCCTTCAGCGCCGGGCCGCTGTCGCCGCCCTCCATCAGCGCGCCGATTTTCTCCTCATCCACATGGAACAGCCGCACGCCGTGGCTGTCCCCGATGGTGATGTAGGTGGCATCCGACAGCGCACGCAGCCGGGTTGCCAGCGCTTTCACGGCGTCGGTGTCCTGTTGCGCCACCGCCTCCACCATGGAGGGCATCGCGGCGATTTGCCGGGCCTGCACCAGGGCGCGCTGACCGACCTGATAATGCAGCCGCTCTTTTTCCATACGGCTGAAATAGCCGGTCATCACCATAAGGCTGATGGTCGAGGTAAACAGCAGCAGCAGAAAAACGCGCGTCTGAAAAGATTTCGGGCCGGCATATTTTCGCCGGATAGCAGCCTTGTTCCTGAGTGAATTAACCGGATGGATAAATAGTCTCCTTATAAGGGGGGTGGCCTGTATTAAATAGCCCGCAAGGCCGGGAATAAAACCCCTGTTAATATAATGGTTAAGAAAGAGGAAACCGTGAAGGAGTGCGTGGAGTGCTGAAAATTTTATGCACTTTATGCACGTTATGAATAATATGGGTTTATAACGCAGGACGAGTGAGAATATTTCCGGCAGGTTGTGTCAAACAATAGAGAATATTGTAAAGCGGCCGCGATGAACGGCCGCTTTTTTGTTACAGAGCGGAGAAAAGACCGGGCAGGGGGCTTACATCGCCAGGATATAATTAATCATCACCCCGGCCGCAATCGCCGAGCCAATCACCCCGGCGACATTCGGCCCCATCGCGTGCATCAGCAAAAAGTTTTGCGGGTTGGCCTCCAGCCCCACTTTATTGGCGACCCTGGCGGCCATCGGCACCGCCGAGACCCCGGCCGCGCCAATCAGCGGGTTAATCGGCGTCTTGCCAAACCGGTTAAGCAGCTTCGCCATCAACACCCCGCTGGCGGTGCCGATGCCGAAGGCAATCACCCCCAATAGCAGAATGCCCAGCGTCTGCGGTTGCAGGAACTTATCCGCTACCAGCTTCGCGCCGACGGACAGGCCAAGGAAAATCGTGACGATGTTAATCAGCGCGTTCTGCACCGTGTCGCTCAGCCGATCCACCACGCCGCATTCGCGCATCAGGTTGCCGAAGCAGAACATCCCCAGCAGCGGGGCGGCGTCCGGCAGCAGCAGCGCCACCAGCAGCAGCAACATCACCGGGAAAATGATCTTCTCCCGTTTATGCACCACCCGCAGCTGGGTCATCACAATCTGCCGCTCCGCCGGGGTGGTCAGCGCCCGCATGATCGGCGGCTGGATCAGCGGCACCAGCGCCATATAGGAGTAGGCCGCCACCGCGATCGCCCCCAGCAGTTCCGGGGCCAGAATGCTGGAGAGATAAATCGCCGTTGGCCCGTCCGCGCCGCCGATGATGCCAATCGCCGCCGCCTGCGGCAGCGTAAAGCTGATGACGCCCAGCATATTCAGCGCCAGTGCGCCGAGCACCGTGGCGAAGATGCCGAACTGCGCGGCCGCCCCCAGCAGCAGCGTGCGGGGGTTAGCCAGCAGCGGGCCGAAATCGGTCATCGCCCCGACGCCCATAAAGATCACCAGCGGCGCAATGCCGGAGGCAATCGCGACCTTATAGAACACGTAAAGCACGCCGTCGCTGTGGCCCATCTCCTCGGCCAGTGGCGCCAGCCCGTGCAGCACCGCCGGGGCGGCGGTGGCCAGTTGCGCCTTGATGACCGCCGCGTCCGGCAGGCAGTTCAGCCGTGCGGCCAGCGCCGCCAGCTGATCCGGCTGCGCCTTGTAGAGCACCATCTCCAGCGCCGACATCGCCAGCCCGGCATCCGGAATATTTGCCAGCAGGCCGCCGAAGCCAATCGGCATCAAGAGCAGCGGTTCGAACTTACGGGCGATCGCCAGCCACAACAGCAGCAGGCTCACCAGCAGCATCAACGCCTGCCCGCCGCTCAGGTGCAGGATGCCCAATCCCTGAAACAGGGCCGTTAACCTTTCCATGCGGTGTCGCCTCAGGCCAGAGTAAGCAGGCAGTCGCCCACGTTGACGGCATCACCCGGTTTCACCCGGATGGCGCTGACGGTGCCGGGCGCAGAGGCGCGGATCTCGGTCTCCATCTTCATTGCTTCCAGAATCACCAGTACATCACCCTGCTGCACCGCTTGCCCCTCGTTCACCACCACTTTCCAGATCGCCCCGGCCAGCGGCGCATTCACCGCCACGCCCCCGGCCGACACCGGCGCAGCGGGTGCGGCCACCGGCGTAATGGTGTCAACATCTCCGCCTTCGGTGACCTGCACCACATAGCAACGCCCCTCCATCTCCACGGTGTAGCGCGCCGGGCCGTTGGGCGATGCTGGCGGCTGCGGCTGCGGCACGGCGGCGCAGCCAGGCAACGGCTCAAACGCGGCCGGGTTGTGGCGGTTCGCCAGGAATTTCCAGGCGATCTGCGGGAACAGCGCCACCGTCAGCACATCATCCAGCGGGGTGTCCGCCAGCGTCACGCCTTTGGCGGCTGCCTCGCGCCGCACCTCCGCTTCCAGTGCCGCCATCTCCGGCGGCAGGTGGTCGGCCGGGCGGCCGGTAATCGGCTGGCCGCCCGCCAGCACCCGTTGTTGCAGCGCGGCGTTGACCGGCGCAGGCGTCGCGCCGTACTCGCCTTTCAGGATGCCGGCGGTCTCTTTGGCGATGCTTTTGTAGCGTTCGCCGAGCAGCACATTCATCACCGCCTGCGTGCCGACAATCTGGGAGGTCGGCGTCACCAGCGGCAGGAAGCCGAGGTCTTCCCGCACGCGCGGGATCTCCGCCAGCACCGCGTCCAGCTTGTCTGCGGCATTCTGCTGTTTCAGCTGGCCCTCCAGATTGGTGAGCATCCCGCCCGGTACCTGCGCCACCAGAATCCGGCTGTCTGCGCCGCGCAACTGGCCTTCGAACGCATGGTATTTTTTGCGCACCTCACGCAGACAGGCGGCGATCGCCTCAAGCTGCACCAGGTCCAGCCCGCTGTCCCAGGCGGTGCCGCGCAGGGCGGCGACCAGCGCCTCGGTGGCCGGGTGGCCGTAGGTGCCGCTCATCGAAGAGATGGCGGTGTCCACGCCATCCACCCTGGCTTCAATCGCTTTCAGCAGTGTCATCTCCGCCATGCCGGTGGTGGCGTGGCAGTGCAGATGCAGCGGCACGTTGAAGCGCTGCTTGATCAGGCTCACCAGCCGGAACGCAGTGTCCGGCGTCAGAATGCCGGACATATCCTTGATCACCACCGAATCGACGCCGCTCTCCAGCAACTGTTCCGTCAGGGTCAGCCAGGTGTCGTCGTTATGCACCGGGCTGGTGGTGTAGCTCAGCGTGCCCTGGGCGTGCGCGCCCTGTTTGCGCACCGCCTGCAACGCGCAGCGCATGTTGCGCACATCGTTCATCGCGTCGAACACGCGGAACACGTCCATGCCGTTGGCGACCGCCCGCTCCACAAAGCGCTCCACCACATCGTCGGCGTAGTGGCGGTAGCCCAGCAGGTTCTGGCCGCGCAGCAGCATCTGCAACGGGGTGGTGGGCATCGCTTTTTTCAGCTCGCGCAGGCGCACCCAGGGGTCTTCACCCAAAAAGCGGATGCAGGCGTCAAAGGTCGCGCCGCCCCAGCACTCCAGCGACCAGAAGCCGATCTTGTCCAGCATCGCGGCAGCGGGCAGCATATCGTCCAGCCGCAGGCGGGTTGCAAACAGGGATTGGTGCGCGTCGCGCAGCACCACATCAGTTATCGCCACAGGGCGCAATAAAGGGGACATCAGGTTCTCCAGGGATCAGTGAATGCCGTGCAGACGGCGGTGGTGGTGAAGGGCGGCGGCGATAACCGGGCGCAGGTGCGCCAACGTATCGGGAGCCGGGGACGCGGGCGTGGCCGCCGGGGCCGGGGAAAATCGGGTGATAATCCCGGACATCAGGCGCAGCGCAAACACCAGCACCAGCAGGAAAATCACCACAAAGCCCATGCCGCAGACCATCAGGGCCAGGCCCTCACGCATCAAATCGGGTTCAGACATCTTTTGGTTCTCAATCAAAACGCGGCACGGCGGCAGGCCGCGCCGCAGGGGGCTTAGCCGGTGAACATGCCGAACACCACGCTGGCGATCACCAGCACAATGCCGCCGCCGAGGCGTGAGGAGATCTGCGCATAGGAGATCAGCGACATGCGGTTACAGGCGGAGAGCACTTCCAGGTCGCCGGAGCCGCCGCGGTTCGCCATGCACAGCCCGGCAGTAATCGCCGACTCCACCGGGAAGAAGCCGATCAGCCAGCCGCCCAGCGCCGCCCCCACAATCGCGCCGAGCACGATAACCCCGGCGATCACCACGTTGGCAAAGGTCAATGCCGCGATGATTTCACCGAGGTCGGTGTAGCAGACGCCGACGCCCACCATCAGCACCCACAGCATCTGTTTGGAGAAGAAATCGGAGAGGCGTTTCGCGCCCTCTTTGATCTCCAGCGAACAGAGGTTGGCGGCGTTCAGCGCGGCCACAATCAGCACCATGTAGGCGAAGGTATGAATTTGTACCGAGCCGATGCCCGGCAGCAGGGATTTGGAAAGCACATAGGCCAGCAGGAAGCAGCAGGTCGCCAGCACCATGCCGACCGCCACCTCGCGGTGGGTGATTTTCCCGGCTTTCTCCTCCTCTTCCACGCGGAAAGAGGCCTTGCGCACCAGTTCGCCCTCGCCGGTCAGTGACGGGAACTTCTTGCCGACGATGTCGAGGATCGCCGCCGCCACGATGGCGAAAATATTGGCGATGGTCAGGATGGCGATGGCGACGGAGTAGTACTCTTCGCGCGAATTGCCGGTCACCGAGTGGTAGATCTCAGAGAGCGGCACCGCGCCCGCGCCGTTGCCGCCGCCCATGATCGGCAGCACATAGAGCATCAGCACCCGATCCACCGGAATACCGAACAGCGCGCCAATCAACACCCCAAACAGCGCCGCCCCGGCGACCCCGGCCAGAATGGTCGGGATATAGCCCACCAGCGAGCGCAGCAGTAATTTACGGTTGACCGACAGAATCGAGCCGGTAATTAACACCGCAATAAACAGGTTCAGGAAATTACTTTCATCCATCACATTGGTGATGGTTTTAATCTCTTTCTCCGTGAATATGCCCGCATACACAAACCAGGCGGCGACCAGGAATATCATCACCGGTGCACCGCCGATATATTTATTAAAGATCGGCAGGCGTTTGCCTATTTCGCCAAATAGCGCGCCAATCACAAACATCAGCGCAAAACCGCCCACCAGATCGTTGGGCAGAGTATCGGTGAAATGGGCCAGCAGCACCGTCACCAGCGTGAAGGCGTAGAGCGGCAGCGGCATACCAAACAGCTTGAATGACCAAAGGGCAGTCGCGCCCTTGGCTTCCTTTTCCGGAAGCGGGGTAATTGTCGTCATCGTGACGTTATCCTTGTAGTAAGAGAGACCAGACAGCAGCGGGGGAGATGCTAATGAATTACCGGCCGTCAGCGATGTGATGGCGTTCAATGAATCACGAGGGTTTTTATTAATTTAATGCGGTTTATTTGCCGGAAGTAATTAAATAAATAAACGCCATAGGCGGCATTAAAATTGCCGGTGAAATGTGATCCTGCCGGAATTAATCCCCGGTGCGGCGTGGCGAAATAGCGCTCCCTTTCTTTTGCTGATGATGCGGAGCGCATTATGCCGGTTCTGTTTCGCCGCCTCTTTCCCGGTGATGAACGCCTCACCCAGCTGTTGCCGTTGCTGCACCAGGCTGGGATGCGGCTGGAAGAGGATGTGGAAGTGATGATCGCCGCGTACCAGCAGGGCCGGGTGGTGGCCTGCGGCGGGCTGGCGGGGCGGGTGCTGAAATGCATCGCCATTGACCCGGCGCGGCGCGGGGAAGGGCTGAGCCTGACCCTGATGACGGAGCTGATCACGCTGGCGTTTGAGCGCGGCCGCCCGGAACTCTTCCTGTTCACCAAACCGGAGAACCGCGCGCTGTTTGCCGCCGCCGGGTTTTACCCGCTGGCCGAGGTGCCGGGCTACCTGGTGCTGATGGAAAACAGCCCCGACCGCCTGCGCCGCCATTGCGCCCAGCTGCGCCGCCATTGCGCCCAGCTGCGCCGCCAGCGGCAGCCCGGCCAGCGCATCGGTGCGATTGTGATGAATGCCAACCCGTTCACCCTCGGCCACCGCTGGCTGGTGGAGCAGGCCGCCGCCCGCTGTGACTGGCTGCACCTGCTGGTGGTGCAGGAGGACGCCTCGCAGTTCCGCTACGCCGAGCGCTACCCGCTGATCGCGCAGGGCACGCACGGCATCCGCAACCTGACGCTGCACCCCGGTTCGGCGTATGTGATCTCACGCGCCACCTTTCCCGGCTACTTCCTGAAGGATCAGGGGGTCGTGGACATCTGCCACAGCCAGATCGACCTACAGCTGTTCCGCCACTACCTCGCTCCGGCGCTGGGCATCACCCACCGCTTTGTCGGCACCGAACCCTTTTGCCCGCTCACCGCCGCCTACAACCGCCGTATGAAAGCATTACTGACCCAGCCGGACGGCCTCGGGCGGCCGGTGGAAGTCATGGAGCTGCCGCGGCTGGAAATCGGCGGCGCGCCGGTGTCGGCTTCCAGGGTGCGGGCGCTGCTGGCCGCCGGAGACTGGGATGCCTTAACCGCACTGGTGCCGCCGACCACGCTGGCGTTTTTGCAACACGCACACCGCAGGGAAACGACCCCTGCCTGACTTAACTAACCAATGAGGCAATACACGACATGGAGATCGTAAAAGACGCTGTCGCCGGCACGCTGGAGTCCAGTGATGCGCTGGTGCGCATCGGCCCGTCGCCGGAACCGGGGCTGCACCTGACGCTGGAAAGCGTGGTGCGGGCGCAATTTGGTGAGGCGATTGACCAGCTCGCACGGGCGACGCTGGCGCAGCTTGGGATCACCCAGGCGCAGATCGCCATTGATGACAAAGGGGCGCTGGAGTGCGTATTGCGCGCCCGCGTGCAGGCGGCCGCGCTGCGTGCTGCCGGAAAAGAACCCTCAGAATGGAGCCTGCCCGGATGAAATTACGCCGCAGTATGCTGTTTATCCCCGGTGCCAACGCCGCGATGCTCAGCACCTCGTTTGTTTACGGTGCCGATGCCGTGATGTTTGACCTGGAAGATGCCGTGGCGCTGCGCGAGAAAGACAGCGCCCGCCTGCTGGTGTTTCACGCCCTGCAGCACCCGTTCTACCGCGAAGTGGAAAAAGTGGTGCGCATCAACCCGCTGGATACGCCGTTCGGCCTCGCCGATCTGGAAGCGGTGGTGCGCGCCGGGGTGGACATTATCCGCCTGCCGAAAACCAACAACGTGGAGGATGTGCAGCAACTGGAAGCAGAAGTGGCGCGCATCGAAGCCGCCTGCGGCCGCGAGGTGGGCAGCACCCGGCTGATGGCGGCGATTGAGTCGGCGCAGGGGGTGGTGAACGCGGTGGCGATTGCCCGCAGCAGCCCGCGCATGGTGGCGATTGCGCTGGCGGCGTTTGACTACGTGATGGACATGCAAACCTCACGCGGCGACGGCTCCGAGCTGTTCTACGCCCGCTGTGCGGTGCTGCACGCGGCGCGGGTGGCAGGGATCGCCGCCTATGACGTGGTGTGGTCAGACGTTAATGATGACGCCGGGTTCCTGCGTGAAGTGGAGCAGGTGCGGCGGCTGGGCTTTGACGGTAAATCGCTGGTCAACCCGCGCCAGATCGAGCTGCTGCACCAGGCCTATGCGCCGACGCAGCAGGAAGTGGCCTACGCCCGCGAGGTGATCGCGGCAGCGGACGAGGCTGCCCGGCAGGGGCTGGGGGTTATCTCCCTCAACGGCAAAATGATTGACGGCCCGATTGTGCTGCACGCGCAGCGCGTTCTGTCACGGGCCGCGGGCGGCATTCGCGAATAAGGAGCAGCAAACATGACAACCCACACTACACCCGCACACACGGATCTTCCGGCGTTTACCCACGCCGCCGCCCACAGCCCCTGGCTGACGCAGGAAGATGAAAAACGCCGGCGCAAGCTGTGCGCCTCGCTGGAACAGGCGATCGTGCGATCCGGCCTGAAAAACGGCATGACCCTCTCCTTCCACCATGCGTTTCGCGGCGGCGACAAGGTGGTCAACCTGGTGGTCGGCACGCTGGCGCGCATGGGGTTCCGCGATCTGACGCTCGCGTCCAGCTCGTTGATTGACGCCCACTGGCCGCTGATCGAACACATTCAACAGGGCGTGATTCGCCAGATCTACACCTCCGGCCTGCGCGGCAAATTGGGCGAGGCGATCTCCCACGGGCTGATGGACAACCCGGTGCAGATCCACTCCCACGGCGGCCGCGTGCAGCTGATCGACAGCGGCGAACTGACGATTGATGTGGCGTTCCTCGGCGTGCCTTGCTGTGACGAGTTCGGCAACGCCAACGGCTTCAGCGGCAAATCATGCTGCGGCTCGCTGGGCTATGCGCAGGTGGATGCCCAGCGCGCCCGCACCGTGGTGCTGCTTACTGAAGAATTTGTCAGCTACCCCAACCACCCGGCCAGCATCGCGCAGGATCAGGTGGATCTGATCGTCAAAGTCGAGGAAGTGGGCGATCCGGCCAAGATTAGCGCCGGAGCGATCCGCCTCACCAGCAACCCGCGTGAACTGTTGATCGCCCGGCAGGCCGCCAATGTGATCGAGCATTCCGGCTACTTCCATAACGGCTTTTCGCTGCAGACCGGCACCGGCGGCGCGGCGCTGGCCGTCACCCGGTTTCTGGAAGAGAAGATGCGCCGCCATCAAATCACCGCCGGGTTCGCGCTGGGCGGCATCACCGGCACCATGGTGGATCTGCATGAAAAAGGGCTGGTGGAAAAGCTGCTCGACACCCAATCCTTTGACGCCGACGCGGCACAATCGCTGAGCCGCAACCCGCACCATATCGAGATCAGCGCCAACCAGTACGCCAGCCCGCGCTCCAAAGGCGCGGCCTGCGAACGGCTGAATGTGGTGATGCTGAGCGCGCTGGAGATCGATCTCAATTTCAACGTTAACGTGATGACCGGCTCCGACGGCGTATTGCGCGGCGCATCGGGCGGCCACAGCGACACCGCCGCCGGGGCGGATCTCACCATTATCACCGCGCCGCTGGTGCGCGGCCGCCTGCCGACGGTGGTGGACAAGGTGCTGACCACCGTGACGCCGGGCGAAAGCATCGACGTGCTGGTCACTGACCATGGCATCGCCGTCAACCCGCGCCGCCCGGAGATCAGCGAACGGCTGCGGGCGGCGGGCCTGCCGCTGATAACCATTGAACAGCTGCATGCGCGGGCGCGGCTGCTGACTGGCGAACCGAAAGCGATCGCATTCACCGACCGGGTGGTGGCGGTAGTGCGCTACCGCGACGGCTCGGTGATCGATGTGATCCGTCAGGTCAAACCGTGAACCGTAAACACCGGATGCCGCAGCCCAGGGTGGTGACGCTGGCGGAGATGCTCGCCGCCCGCGAACGGCGCGCCAGGCGGCAGCAACAGGCGTTGCACTGCTTCGGCAACACCCTGATTTGCGGCACGCTGATTGCGCCGGGCGGCATCAAAGACAGCGCGGCGTATCGTCGCCTCAGCCACTACGCGCGCGAGGCGGTCACCGCCCTCTGCCGGGAAAAGCAGTGGCCGGTCTGCTGGCACCAGCGCTGGCTGCACGCCACCGGGCCGGAATTTATGCTGGTGGTGGAGGCGGCCGCAACAGAGGTGAAAGCGGCGCTGGTCACGCTGGAGGAGACGCACCCGCTCGGGCGGCTGTGGGATCTGGATGTGCTGAACGCCGCCGGGGAGGCGATCCCGCGTGTGCAGGTGGGGAGCGCGCCGCGCCGCTGCCTGATCTGCCCCGAACCGGCACACCTCTGCGCCCGCGCGCGCCGCCATGCGCTGTGGCTGATAAAGGAAGAGATTCATAACAGGATGGAAAACTATGAGCGGAATAACCTTACCGCCCCGGACGCCGTTGCGGGAACAGCTGGTGCAGCAGATGGGGGAGGCGTTATTGCAGGAGGTGATGCTGACGCCGAAACCGGGGCTGGTGGACAAGCGTAACAACGGCGCGCACCGGGACATGAACCTCGGGCTGTTTGTGCGCAGCATTGAAGCGCTGTTGCCCCGGATGCCGCGCTTTTACGATCTGGGGTTCAGCACCGCCGCGCTCGCTCCGGTGCAGGTGTTGCCGATGCTGCGGCCGCTGGGGCTGGCGTGTGAGGCGGGGATGCTGCACGCCACCGGCGGGGTGAATACCCACAAAGGCGCGATTTTCGCCTTCGGCTTGTTGCTGGCCGCGGCGGGGCGGCTCACGGCCCAGCAACAGCCGCTGGCGCAGCAACCGTTGTGTGAAGCCGTCAGCCAGTTCTGCCGGGGGCTGGTGCAGCGGGAGTTGGCCGGCATCACCGCACCGCGCACCGCCGGGGAGCGGCTCTATCAGCAGCACGGCCTGACCGGCGCACGCGGTGAGGCAGAGAGTGGCTTTCATACCGTGCGCAGTGTGGCGCTGCCGACCTGGCGGCGGATGATGACGAAAACCGGCGATAAAGCGCAGGCGCGGTTACAGGTGTTACTGCACCTGATGGCCTGGAATGCCGACACCAATCTGGCGGCACGCGGCGGAGTAGCGGGGTTGCACTATGTGCAGCAGCAGGCGCAGGGGCTGTTGTGGCAGGGCGGGGTGTCGGCACCGGACGGCATGGCGCGCTTATATGCGCTGGATGATGCGCTTATCGCCCGCCACCTCAGCCCCGGCGGCAGTGCCGATCTGCTGGCGGTCACGGCCTTTCTGGCTGAATTCCCGGTGGGGGAGGCGGCGTGGGCGGCCTGGTAAAGCCGCCTTGTCAGGGTGATGCGCAGGCAGGAAAACTCAGCCCGGCAAAATAAAGCGGTGCTGCGGGGCGCCGGTCTCGCTGGTCTCGACCTGCAACAGTGCGCCTTCCAGCGCGCCGGGGTTCTCCATGCCTTTGCGTGCGGAGGTGATAAACAGCGTCTTGCGCTCCGGGCCGCCAAAGGTGCAGCAGCTTGGCTGGGTCACCGGCAGCGGGATCGCCTCTTCCGCCAGCAGTTCGCCCTCATTAATCTGGTAGGTGAACAGACAGTGGTGGCCGAAACAGGCATTGATCAAACGGCCGCCGGTGGTCAGCGTAGAGCCGTCCGGCGTCAGGTCACCGCTGGAATAGCAGCTCAGTGTGCGCGGGTTGATGCGCTTGCCGTTGCCGGAGTAGAAGCGTTTGGCGTTGCTGTCCGCGAACCAGACGCGGTTCTCATGCCACACCAGCGTATTGGGGATGGTGAGCTTGTCCATCATCATCTCCGGCGCGGCGTCCCCGGCGGCAAAACGGTACCAGGCACCGATCGGCTCGCTTTCGGTCAACTCCATGGTGCCGAACCACAGGGAGCCGTCCGGCGCGACCGCCGCCTCATTCGGGCGGGTTTTGCTGGTCTCTTCCGGGTAGTCGCACAGCACGGTAATCTCACCGCTGGCGTAGTCATAGGCGGCAATCCCCTGATGGGCGGCCAGCAGGAACACCTCATCCTTATCCGTGAGCAGCACGCCGCTGGTGACGCTCGGCAAATTGCGGATCTCCGTCTCCCGGCGTGACGGCCAGTAGCGCAGCAGGCGCCGGCGGTTGATGTCCACCCACAGCAGCGACTGGCTGCGGTCACACCACACGGGCGTTTCGCCCAGCTCGGCCCGGTAATCGTTAACCGGGGTTATCTCAGAACGTAGAAAATCGGCCATAGCGCTCGTTGTCCTCCCTTTCACAGTGGCTCGCGCTGCACATGGCAGCGCACTCTCTTAGCGTAGCCGGAAGCCCCCACCGGCGCTGGCGGAATCGGATCATTCCGGCGGCAACCGGCGGTGCGGCACGCTGGCTGAAAATGCATGACTATGCGAAGATCATGCATGGACAAAACCGGCGGCGTGGCTGGTTAAAAATCACACATTTATGCCGGTTTTTGCCTAATCTTTTAACATCATAGGGATAGATTTTACTGATGTTAACAAGCCTATATCATAAATTTCTTATTATCCGAGAATTTATCTGGCTGTGACGAGAGGGCGTAGCTACCCTGAAGGAGATTCACGGCGAATGAGAAAAACAGAAGAGAGAATGTATGCATAATTCTGATATCCGCATTGCGATTGCGGGGTCGGGCGGCCGGATGGGCCGACAACTGATTCAGGCCGTGCAGCAGGCCGACGGCGTAGTACTGGGTGCCGCGCTGGCCCGCCCCGGTTCGTCGCTGGTGGGCGTGGATGCGGGTGAGCTGGCTGGGGTCGGCGCGCTGGGTGTGAAAATCAGCGACAGCCTGGACGCCGTGATGAACGCTTTTGACATCCTGATCGACTTTACCCGCCCGGAAGCCACCCTGGCCTATCTGGAAGCCTGCCGCCGGCACGGCAAAGGCATGGTGATCGGCACCACCGGGTTTGACGACGCCGGAAAAAGCGCGATTAAACAAGCGGCTGACGACATCGGCATCGTGTTTGCGGCCAACTTCAGCGTTGGCGTTAATGTGGTGCTGAAGCTGCTGGAAAAAACCGCCAAAATCATGGGTGACTACACCGACATCGAAATTCTGGAAGCGCACCACCGTCACAAAGTGGATGCGCCCTCCGGCACCGCGCTGGCGATGGGCGAGGCGATTGCCGACGCGCTGGGCCGCGATCTGAAACAGTGCGCGGTCTACGCGCGTGAAGGCCATACCGGCGAACGTGACCCAAAAAGCATCGGGTTTGCCACCGTGCGCGCCGGGGATATCGTCGGTGAACACACCGCGATGTTTGCAGATATCGGCGAGCGGGTGGAGATTACCCACAAGGCCTCCAGCCGGATGACCTTTGCCAATGGCGCGGTTCGCGCGGCTTCCTGGGTATCAGGCCAGAAAAATGGACTTTATGACATGCGGGATGTGCTTAATCTGCATGCGTTATAGCTTTCCCAAACCATCGTGATGTGGTTTTTTGATCATACTTCTTTGATTGCCGGGCAATTCCTTGATTGCCCTTTTTTTTACTGTAAAAATGGGCGTTACAATGCTTATTTTTATTATCGCCTCTATTAATGACACTTTTCCTCATCTTGGTGCGCCGCGCACTTACTTGTTAGTATAAAAATCATCCACATCCGGCGTTTTCCTGCCCTTTCTTTCTGCTGGGTGACTCGCAACCGTTTACTCCCCCGACTTATCCGGTGCTTTTGACGCGAATAAGAGGTAATTTGTCTGAATGGTGAGAAAACATAACAAAAAAGGGCCGTGTGGGTAGACAAAGGGGATCGCCCTCATTAGAATGCGCGCAATTTGCCGAAAATTAGCTCTTGCAGCGATTTTTGCATTGATTTAGCGCGTCTGTTCTGAATTAATATGCAAATAATGTGATTGATTATTCCTGGAGGATGCTTTGATTAAGTCAGCGCTGTTGGTTCTGGAAGACGGAACCCAATTCCACGGTCGGGCCATTGGGGCCGAAGGTACGGCAGTGGGGGAAGTGGTCTTCAATACGTCGATGACCGGTTATCAAGAAATCCTCACTGATCCTTCCTATTCCCGCCAGATCGTCACCCTTACTTATCCCCATATCGGCAATGTCGGCACCAACGCCGCCGATGAAGAATCCTCCACTGTTCATGCGCAAGCCCTGGTTATCCGCGACCTCCCGCTGATTGCCAGCAACTACCGTAATGAAGAAAACCTCTCCGACTACCTCAAGCGCCTCAACATTGTCGGCATCGCGGACATCGATACCCGTAAACTCACGCGCTTGCTGCGTGAGAAGGGCGCGCAGAACGGCTGCATCATCGCCGGTGACACGGTAGACGCCGCGCTGGCGCTGGAAAAAGCCAAAGCCTTCCCGGGCCTGAAAGGCATGGACCTGGCGAAAGAGGTCTGCACCCGCGAGAGCTACAGCTGGCAGCAGGGCAGCTGGGCGCTGGAAGGCGGCCTGCCGGAAGCGGCCGAGGCGGCTGAGCTGCCGTTCCACGTGGTGGCCTACGACTACGGCGTGAAGCGCAATATCCTGCGGATGCTGGTGGATCGCGGCTGCCGCCTGACGGTTGTCCCGGCGCAGACCCCGGCCGACGAGGTGCTGGCGATGAACCCGGACGGCGTGTTCCTCTCCAACGGCCCGGGTGACCCGGAACCGTGCGACTACGCCATCGCGGCGATCCAGCGCTTCCTGGAAACGGACGTGCCGGTGTTCGGCATCTGCCTCGGCCACCAGTTGCTGGCGCTGGCCTGCGGCGCGAAAACCCGCAAGATGAAGCTCGGCCACCACGGCGGCAACCACCCGGTGAAAGACTGGGACAACAACACGGTGATGATCACCGCGCAGAACCACGGTTTTGCGGTGGATGAAGAGGACTTGCCGCCGACGCTGCGCGTGACGCACTCCTCGCTGTTCGACCACACGGTGCAGGGCATCCACCACACCAGCAAGCCGGCCTTCAGCTTCCAGGGCCACCCGGAAGCCAGCCCCGGCCCGCACGATGCCGCACCGCTGTTCGACCACTTTATCGACTTGATCAAGACTTACCGTTCCACCGCCAAATAATCAGGAGCCATAACAGCCATGCCAAAACGTACCGACATAAAAAGCATCCTGATCCTCGGCGCTGGCCCGATTGTTATCGGCCAGGCATGTGAGTTTGACTACTCCGGCGCGCAGGCGTGTAAGGCGCTGCGTGAAGAGGGTTACCGCGTTATTCTGGTGAACTCCAACCCGGCCACCATCATGACCGACCCGGAAATGGCCGATGCCACCTACATCGAGCCGATCCACTGGGAAGTGGTGCGCAAAATCATCGAAAAAGAGCGCCCGGATGCGGTGCTGCCGACCATGGGCGGCCAGACGGCGCTGAACTGTGCGCTGGAGCTGGAGCGCCAGGGCGTGCTGGAAGAGTTCGGCGTCACCATGATTGGTGCCACCGCAGACGCCATCGACAAGGCGGAAGACCGCCGCCGCTTTGACCAGGCAATGAAGAAAATCGGCCTGGACACCGCCCGTTCCGGCATCGCGCATAACATGGAAGAGGCGCTGGCCGTGGCGGCTGACGTCGGCTTCCCGTGCATCATCCGCCCCTCCTTTACCATGGGCGGCACCGGTGGCGGCATCGCCTATAACCGCGAAGAGTTTGAAGAGATCTGCGAACGCGGCCTCGACCTCTCCCCAACCAAAGAGCTGCTGATTGATGAGTCGCTGATTGGCTGGAAAGAGTATGAGATGGAGGTGGTGCGTGACAAAAATGACAACTGCATCATCGTCTGCTCGATCGAAAACTTCGATGCGATGGGCATCCACACCGGTGACTCCATCACCGTGGCCCCGGCGCAAACGCTGACCGACAAAGAGTACCAGATCATGCGTAACGCCTCGATGGCGGTACTGCGTGAGATCGGCGTGGAAACCGGCGGCTCCAACGTACAGTTCTCGGTGAACCCGAAAAACGGCCGCCTGATCGTCATCGAAATGAACCCGCGTGTGTCGCGCTCCTCGGCGCTGGCCTCGAAAGCCACCGGCTTCCCGATTGCCAAAGTCGCGGCCAAGCTGGCGGTGGGCTACACGCTGGACGAGCTGATGAACGACATCACCGGCGGGCGCACCCCGGCCTCGTTCGAGCCGTCGATTGACTACGTCGTCACCAAGATCCCGCGCTTCAACTTTGAGAAGTTCGCCGGTGCCAACGACCGCCTGACCACCCAGATGAAATCAGTGGGTGAAGTGATGGCCATCGGCCGCACCCAGCAGGAGTCGCTGCAAAAAGCGCTGCGCGGCCTCGAAGTCGGCAAAACCGGCTTTGATCCGATGGTGAGCCTGGAGGATCCGGAAGCCCTGACCAAGATCCGCCGCGAGCTGAAAGACGCCGGTGCGGATCGCATCTGGTACATCGCTGACGCCTTCCGCGCCGGGATGTCGGTAGACGGCGTCTTCAACCTCACCAACGTTGACCGCTGGTTCCTGGTGCAGATTGAGGAGCTGGTGCGGCTGGAAGAGCAAGTGGAAGAGGGCGGGGCCAGCGTGCTGAGCGCCGACTTCCTGCGCACCCTGAAACGCAAGGGCTTCGCCGACGCGCGCCTGGCCAAACTGGCCGGTGTCTCCGAAGGGGAAATCCGCAAGCTGCGCCACAAATACAACCTGCACCCGGTCTACAAACGCGTGGATACCTGTGCGGCGGAGTTCTCCACCGACACCGCCTACATGTACTCCACCTATGAGGAAGAGTGCGAATCCAACCCGACCAACGACCGCCCGAAAGTGATGGTGCTGGGCGGCGGGCCGAACCGTATCGGCCAGGGTATCGAGTTCGACTACTGCTGCGTACACGCCTCGCTGGCGCTGCGTGAAGATGGCTATGAAACCATCATGGTCAACTGCAACCCGGAAACCGTCTCCACCGACTACGACACCTCTGACCGCCTCTACTTTGAGCCGGTGACGCTGGAGGATGTGCTGGAAATTGTGCGCATCGAGCAGCCGAAAGGCGTGATTGTGCAGTACGGCGGCCAGACCCCGCTGAAACTGGCGCGCGAGCTGGAAGCAGCCGGTGTGCCGGTGATCGGCACCAGCCCGGACGCGATTGACCGTGCAGAAGACCGTGAGCGCTTCCAGCAGGCGGTCAACCGCCTCGGCCTGAAGCAACCGGCCAACGCCACCGTGACCACCATTGAACAGGCGGTCGAAAAAGCCGCCGGGCTGGGTTACCCGCTGGTGGTGCGCCCCTCCTACGTGCTGGGCGGCCGGGCGATGGAAATCGTCTATGACGAAATCGACCTCAAGCGCTACTTCCAGAATGCGGTGTCGGTCTCCAATGACGCGCCGGTGCTGCTTGACCGCTTCCTGGATGACGCAGTGGAAGTGGACGTTGACGCCATCTGCGACGGCGAGCGGGTGCTGATTGGCGGCATCATGGAGCATATCGAACAGGCAGGCGTCCACTCCGGTGACTCCGCCTGCTCCCTGCCGGCCTACACCCTGAGCAAAGAGATTCAGGATGTGATGCGCCAGCAGGTTGAGAAGCTGGCCTTCGAGCTCTGCGTGCGCGGCCTGATGAACGTGCAGTTCGCGGTGAAAGACAACGAGGTCTACCTGATTGAGGTGAACCCACGTGCGGCGCGTACGGTGCCGTTCGTCTCCAAAGCCACCGGCGTGCCGCTGGCGAAAGTGGCGGCGCGGGTGATGGCCGGTAAAACCCTGGCTGAGCAGGGCGTGACGGAAGAAGTGATTCCGCCGTACTACTCGGTGAAAGAGGTGGTGCTGCCGTTCAACAAGTTCCCGGGTGTTGACCCGATCCTCGGGCCGGAAATGCGTTCGACCGGTGAAGTGATGGGCGTCGGCCGCACCTTCGCGGAAGCCTTCGGCAAAGCGATGCTCGGCAGCCAGTCCGGCATGAACATGAAGAAAAGCGGCCGTGCGCTGCTGTCGGTGCGCGAGGGGGATAAATCCCGCGTGGTGGATCTGGCCGCCAAGCTGCTGAAACGCGGCTTCGAGCTGGACGCCACCCACGGCACCGCCGTGGTGCTGGGCGAGTCGGGCATCAACCCGCGCCTGGTCAACAAGGTGCATGAAGGCCGCCCGCACATTCAGGATCGCATCAAGAATGGCGAGTACACCTACATCGTTAACACCACCGCCGGGCGTCAGGCGATTGAGGACTCCAAGCTGATTCGCCGCAGCGCCCTGCAATATAAGGTGCACTACGACACCACGCTGAACGGCGGCTTTGCCACCGCGATGGCGCTGAGCACCGACCCGACAGAGCAGGTGATCTCAGTGCAAGAGATGCACGCGCTGATTAAAGGCTGATTTTAGTCACCTCAGCAAAAACCCCACGGCAACGTGGGGTTTTTTTATGCCTGTACCGTCAATGCATCACTATTGCGGCCAGGCGGGAAGGGGCATCGTGCCCGGCCCTGCCGCGTAATCCAAAGGGCATATCACGCTTTTTTGCCTGCCATCACCCGCTGGCGATGGCAATCGCCGGGTTCCAGTTTATGCCCGTGAAGTGAACGCACTTCCAGCGGCTGCACTGGCTGCCCGCAGGCGTTATCCAGCAGCACAGAATGTGTCTCGCCCTGCTCAAACATATAGCGCTCCCCCCATTGCCGTATGGCCACCACAATCGGGAAGACGGAACGACCCTTTTCGGTCAGGACATATTCGCTGTACGCACTGCCATCTGACGCGGGGCAGATCTCAAACACACCGATATCAACCAGCAGTTTCAGGCGGGAAGCCAGAATATTTCTCGCCAGGCCCAGATTCTTTTGAAACTCACTGAATCTGCGCACATCGTCAAACGCCTCACGGATGATCATCAGACACCAGCGTTCACCAATGGACTCTAACGTCCTGGCGACGGGGCATTCGCTGGTTCTGAGCGATTCCTGTTTTGCCATCTGTTTTTGCTCTCCGTTTGCCCGTTTATTGACGCCAGCATAATCCTCACCAAAAGAAGTTGCAAAAAAAAACCACTGAGGGTAATTCTATGGGGCATGTAGTTTCAAAAAAAAACCAGATAAGGGCGTGACGATGGACAGGAAGGCAGATACACATGCGGAGGCTATGGAAAAGATCGCTTTGGCAGAGGCCCCGGTGCTTACCCCGCGGATAACCTTTCTGTTTTCCCTCACGAGTGCCCTGGCGGTGGCCAATGTCTATTCGGCTCAGCCTTTACTGGAATCGATGTCAGCCAGCCTGAAGGTGCCGCCCGGCACGATAGGCAGCGTCATCACCGCTACCCAGGCGGGGTATGCAGCCGGGTTGATCTTTCTGGTGCCGCTTGGCGATCGGGTAAACCGAAAAACCCTGGTTATCACTCATCTGTTACTTTCCGTGCTGGCGCTGGCAGCGGCGGGGTTATCACAAAATCTGGCAACCCTGTTATGCGCGATGTTGTTTACCGGCCTGATGGCGGTGGTGGTGCAACTCATGGTGGCCTGGGCTGCGACGCTGGCGGCTCCCCAGCGGCGCGGGCAGGTGGTCGGCACGGTGACCAGCGGCATTGTGCTGGGGATCCTGCTGGCCCGTTTTATCTCAGGAACGATTGCCGATCTCGCCGGCTGGCGGGTGGTTTACCTGACGGCGGCCGGCCTGATGTTGCTCGTCGCCTGTTTACTGGGCAAAGTGATGCCGTCTACCCCGCCCCGGACGCCAACGCCTGCCTATCTTTCCCTGCTGCTGTCAGTTTTCCGCCTGTTTATCACTGAACCTCAGCTGAGGACGCGGGGGCTTTTTGCCCTGCTTATCTTTGCTGCTTTCAGCATGCTGTGGACGTCGATGGTCATGCCGCTCAGTGCCATGTCGTTGTCACATACCCAGATAGGCCTGTTTGGATTAGCGGGCATTGCCGGTGCGCTGGCGGCGTCAAGAGCGGGTTTATGGGCAGATAGAGGCAAGGGGCAGCGTGCGACCGGCACGGCGCTGGCGGTGCTGACCCTCTCGTGGCTGCCCATCGCTTATACCGAAACGTCTTTGCTGTGGCTTCTCATCGGCGTCATCACGCTGGACTTCGCGGTGCAAACCATCCATGTGACCAACCAGAGCATCCTGATTGCGGCCAGGCCGGACGCGGCGAGCCGTCTGGTCGGCGCCTATATGTGTTTTTATTCGGTGGGCAGCGCACTGGGCGCCATTACCGCAACGGCGCTTTATGCGCGCTGGGGGTGGCAGTCAGTCTGCTTCGCGGGGGCACTCGTGAGTGCCTGTGCTTTTCTCTTCTGGGCAGGATCCCGTCAATCATGAAATTACATCATCTGTTGCTCGCCGTTCTGATAACGGCAATCTGGGGCATTAACTTTTCAGTTATCAAGCTGGGGCTGAGTTCGGTGGAGCCCTTCACGCTGGCAGGCATACGCTTCACGCTATGCGCGTTACCACTCCTGCTGTTTATCAAAAAACCGGATGTCCCATGGCGCTACATCATCAGCTATGGTCTGGTGTTTGGCATTGGCCTGTGGGGGCTGGTCAACCTGGGGATCAGAACCGGGCTTTCAGCAGGGATCGCGTCACTCTTGCTGCAATTCAGCGCCTTTTTTACCCTGCTGCTGGGCCGCCTGGTATTGAAAGAGAGCCTCAGCCGTTATCAAATCGCCGGGTTCATGATTGCCTGCGGGGGATTACTGAGCATTGTTTTCATCACTGATGGTTCCGTGACCTTCTCCGGTATGCTGCTGGTGCTGGCGGGGGCCATCGCCTGGAGTATCGCCAACATCATTAACAAGAAGGCGGGCACCAGGCAGGTATTTGCCTTTCTGGTCTGGTCGAGCGCCTTTGCGCCGGTTCCCCTCTTTCTGCTGGACTGGCTGGCCAACGGCACCCGCGGCTATATATCGCTGGTCAGCCACATGGACGCGCGCGCCGTGTTGTCAGTGCTGTTTCAGGTCTATCCCAATACCCTGTTCGGCTACTGGGTATGGAATTCCCTGCTTAAGCAATACCCGGTGTCCACCGTGGCCCCCCTGTCGTTGCTGGTGCCGGTGTTTGGGATTCTGGGTTCCATGGTGATAGTGGGGGAAACGCTTTCGCCGGTAAAAATCCTCGCCCTGCTGCTGATTATTTCTGGGTTGGTTGTCGGGTTGTATGGCCGGCGGCTGACGCATTTTTTTGCAGAATTGCGCACCGGGTAGCCTGAAGGCCGTTAAGCATTCAGCGCGGCGCGTCTTTATGCACCCGCCGCCTGTGGCCCGCGTTTCTCTTTTTTCCCATTTCTCACACCGGGTTAACCCCGTAGAATGCCTGTTTCCGAAAGGCGGCGGCAACGGGGCCTGTTCCCGTGACCACGACCTGAAGCACACGCTTTGCAGTGAGATCCCTATGATCCTGATTATTTATGCCCACCCCTATCCGCAGCACTCGCACGCTAACAAGCGCCTGATTCAGGCGGCCGGCGAGCTGGATCAGGTTGAAGTGAGATCGCTTTACGATCTCTATCCCGATTTCGCGCTGAATGTGGAGGCTGAACAGCAGGCGCTGAGCCGTGCCTCGCTGGTGGTCTGGCAGCACCCGATGCAGTGGTACAGCATGCCGCCGTTATTGAAGCTCTGGTTTGACAAAGTGCTGACCCATGGCTGGGCCTACGGGCAGGGCGGCCACGCGCTGCGCGGCAAAAAGGCGCTCTGGGCGGTGACCACCGGCGGGGACCACCACCACTTTGAACTCGGCAACTTTCCGGACTTCGCCGCCCTGGCGCAGCCGCTGGAGGCCACCGCGCTCTATTGCGGCATGCAGTGGCAGCCGCCCTTTGTGCTGCACGGCACCTTTAACTGCGACCCTGTGACGCTGGAGGCCGCGGCCGCCCGCTACCACAGCCAGCTTTCCGCTTACCTGCTGCCGCAGGCCGCCAATGAATCTACCGCCGCGCTGGCCGGGGGGACGCATGGATAACCATGACATGATGCTGGAGGGGCTTATTTACCTCGGCTCCGCCGCGCTGATTGTGCCGGTGGCGGTACGTTTCGGCCTGGGATCGGTGCTGGGTTACCTGATCGCCGGCTGCCTGATCGGCCCATGGGGGCTGCGGCTGGTCTCTGATGCCGAATCGATCCTGACGTTCGCCGAAATCGGCGTGGTGCTGATGCTGTTTATCATCGGCCTGGAGCTGGACCCAAAACGGCTGTGGAACCTGCGGGTCGCGGTATTCGGCGGCGGCGGGCTACAGATGGTGGGCGGCGGCCTGCTGCTCAGCGCGTTCTGCTACTTCCTGGGGCTGACGTGGCAGGTGGCGGCGCTGATCGGCCTGACGCTGGCGCTCTCCTCCACGGCGATCGCCATGCAGGCGATGAGCGAACGTAACCTGACCGGCACGCCGATCGGCAACAGCGCCTTTGCGGTGCTGCTGTTCCAGGATATCGCCGCCATTCCGCTGGTGGCGATGATCCCCCTGCTGGCCACCAGCGGCGGCAGCACCACGCTGGCGGCGTTTGCCCTCTCCGCCGGGAAAGTAGTGATGGCCCTGACGCTGGTGGTGCTGCTGGGGCGTTATGTGACCCGCCCGCTGCTGCACTTTGTGGCGAAATCGGGGATGCGTGAAGTCTTCAGCGCCGTGGCCCTGTTCCTGGTGTTCGGCTTTGGCGTGCTGCTGGAGATGGCCGGACTGTCGATGGCGATGGGCGCGTTCCTGGCCGGGGTGCTGCTGGCCAGCTCGGAATACCGTCATGCGCTGGAGAGCGACATCCAGCCGTTCAAAGGGCTGCTGCTGGGGCTGTTCTTTATCGGCGTCGGGATGTCGATCGACTTCGGGACGCTTCTCCACCACCCGCTGCTGATCCTCACGCTGCTCGGCGGCTTTATGCTGCTGAAAGGCGCGCTGTTGTGGCTGATCGCCCCGGTATTGAATGTGCCGCGCGCGCAGCGCGCGCTGTTTGCCATCCTGATTGGGCAGGGCAGTGAGTTCGCCTTTGTGGTGTTCAGCACCGCCCAGACTGCCGGGGTGTTGCCGGTAGACTGGGCGAAAGCGCTGACGCTGGCGGTGGCGCTCTCCATGGCGGTGACGCCGGTGCTGCTGGTGCTGGCAAAACGCCTGCAAAAAGCCGCACCGGCCAACCAGCGCCCGGCCGACACCATTGATGAACATGCGAGTGTCATCATCGCCGGGTTTGGCCGTTTCGGGCAGATCACCGGCCGTATGCTGCTCTCCAACGGCATCAACGCGGTGGTTCTGGATCACGACCCGGATCACGTCGAGACGCTGCGCAAATTCGGCACCAAGGTGTTTTACGGCGACGCCACGCGGGTGGAGCTGCTGGAGTCCGCCGGGGCGGCACAGGCGAAAGTGCTGATCAACGCCATTGATGACGTGGATGCCAACCTGCAACTCACCGATCTGGCGCGCGAGCACTTCCCGCACCTGAAGATCATCGCCCGTGCGCGCGATGTGGATCACTACTACCAGTTGCGCTTGCGCGGCGTGGAAGCCCCGGAGCGTGAGCTGTTTGAAGGGTCGCTGCGCACCGCCCGGCATACGCTGGAGGCGATTGGCTTCGGCGCGTATGAGGCGCGGGAGAAAGCGGACATCTTCCGTGAGCACAACCTGAAGGTGCTGGAGGAGACGCTGCCGAACTACGAGGACACCGAGTTCCGCATCGCCAGCATGCAGCGGGCGAAAGCGATGCTGACTGACGCCATGGCGATGGATCACACCCGTCTGGCGCAGGAGCAGCGTACCGGCTGGCAGGGCCGCCCGGAAGACGCGGAAATCCCGGTCGAGGACGACACCCCGCGCCCGGCATAAGGCGCGAAAGAGTACATAAACAAGGCGGGCATGATGCCCGCCTTTTTACTGCCGGTTTTCAGAGACTCTCTATTCAAACGTCCCTTTCACCGTGGCTTTACCCTGATCGACCACCCGTTTCCCCTTCGCCCAGACCTGATGAATGGTGAGTTCCGGCGTCAGCACCAGCAGATCCGCCGCACTCCCCGGCCGCAGTGCGCCTTTATCTGCCAGCCCGAGAAACGCCGCCACATTGCAGGTGAACGGCCGGAGGGCGTCTGCCAGCGGGAACTGATGCTGCTGCACCAGCATGCGCAGGGCGCGCGGCAGGCTCTCCACGCCGCCGACGCCGATGCCGGTGAGGTTGCCCTGTGCGTCAAACACCGGCTGGCTGCCGTTGCCGTCTGAACTTACGGTGATCTGCGCCAGCGGCACCGCGGCCGCCACTGCCCGCGCCACCGCCGTGGCGGCATCGATCGGTTGCTCAATGCCGCTGGTGAAATCAATAAAGCCGCCGTCATGCGCAAACACCAGCGCGGCGGTAAACAGCGGTTCGCTGCGGTTGAGGTGCGTCGGCAGCAGTTTGCCGATCGGCACGTCGCTGTCACGCAGGATGTCATAAACCGGGGCCAGCAGGCGCGGGCTGTTGCCCATATGGAACACGCTGACGCCCGCCTTGCCGCCGAGCAACCCGCCGACCCGCGCCTGCGCTGCCATCTCTGCCAGCTGCGCCGCCGACGGGGCAGAGGAGCGGTGATCGGCGATCGCGCATTTCACCCCAATCACCTTATCAATCAGCGTCAGATCGCGGGCGATGCTGCCGGTGATCGTGGGGGAGGGCAGCGCATAGGCGCCGGTCAGCATAAAGGCGGTGATCCCCTCATGCTCCAGCGCGCGGGTTTTCGCCAGCAGCGATTCCGGGTGGCGGGTGATGCCGTCCGTGCCCAGCAGCCCCACCACGGTGGTGATGCCCGCTTCCACCAGCCGCGACAGGGCGATCTCCGGCGTGCGGCTGTGCGGGCCGGCCTCGCCGCCGCCGCCAATCAGGTGTACATGCTGGTCAATCAGGCCGGGGCAGAGGGTGTAGCCGTGCAGATCCACCACCTCGCACTGGGGAACGACGTCATCTGCGATGTGCGGCGCCATGGCGATAATTTTCCCGCCGCTGAGCAGCAGATCCTGTTGCCCCAGCGCATCCGGGCTGTACACCTCCGCGCCGCGCAATAACATAAAGCCTGCTACAGAAAGATCCATCGGTGGCTCCTAGACCAGCGCCTGCATCACCCACAGGGAGAGCAGCGCGTTAATCACACATACCGCAATGATGTGCGGGTAATATTTTGCGTCCACGGCGGCGGTGCCGAGGCAGCGCCCGACGTTCTGCACCGGGTTGCCCATCAGATAGATGGCGGGCAGCAGCACCGTGGCATCATGCCCGGTCAGCGCCCCGGCCACCACCAGGCTGGCGCAAACGCCGACCGCGCCGCCCATGCTCATCAGCGAGGTCAGTAACACCGCCGCCGCTTCCCCCGGCAGGCCCCAGAGCGCCATTACCGGGCGGCAGACGTTGCCGACCATCTCCAGCAACCCGGTGACTTTCAGCGCCTGAATAATCACAAACGCCATCACTACATTCGGCAGCAGGTTGGTGGTGGCGATGGTGAAGCCGCGCCGCGCGCCGTCAATAAACATCTCCATGACGTTTTTACGTGCCTGAGTCGTCATCTTATTGCTCCTGCGCCCGGCGGCGCTCCAGGCTGTGGATCCAGAGGCGCAGCAGGTTGGCACCGATAAATTTGAACATCAAAATCACCGCCAGCGGGGTGATCACCGGCACGGTAATCACCGTAAACAGCGCCGCGCCCGAGGAGAAGTAATTGGTGATCAGCGCACTGCCGCTGGTCTGGAAGGTGGCGAAAATCGCTTTTTCCTCACCGGTAATCAGCCCCTCTTCCGCCAGCTCTTTGGTCATGCCGGCGGCGGCGTCGGTGTTTTGCAGGTTGGCGATCAGCGCCAGCGAGCAGATGCCGGGAATGCCCAGCAGCGGGCGCAGGATCGGCGTCATCAGCTGTTGCGCGGCGCGCAGGCCGCCCAGCCCTTCGGTCACGGCAATGATGCCGAGGGAGAGGATCACCGACGGGGCCAGCTCCAGCGCAAACAGGAAGCCCTCTTTGGCCCCGGTGCCGCCGCTGCCGCGGAAGGAGACCGCCGTCTGCCCCGCCTCGTTAATCTTGCCGAACGCGCCGTTCAGTACGGTGAAGTCAAAGACCCGCCACCAGCCGGTGCTGGTGGAAAACAGGCCGGAAAAGAAAATGATCGTAATAAAAAACGCCAGGTAGGCCGTCCAGCCTACGCGCGCGGCGCGCTGCTCGGGTTCCATGAATATCCCTCTCGGTTGCGGTGAAGTTAATCGTTCAGTGCGGCAGAATGGCCGGAAAAGCACCATAAAACAGCGAACTGGCGAAAAGGGCGGGGCGAGATCAACAAAAGCGGCGTTTCAGCAGGCGACAAAGAAAAGTGGGGCAGAGGGCAACTTTTCCGGCCGCAATTGTTAAGCCGGATTGAATGTTCAGGGAGAGAGAGGTTTCCGGGGGAATAACAGAATGTAACCGGCGGGCAATAAAAAAGCGGGCCGCAGCCCGCTTCTCATCGCCGGGGGAGATCAGCTCAGGGCCACTTTGATGCCGAGCGCGATCAGCACGCCACCGAGCAGACGATCGATAACCTTCTGTGCTTTCGCCAGCCCGCGGCGCACCGGTTCGCTCTGGATCAAGACCACCAGCAGCGGCCACCAGACGGCGGAGAGGCCGAGGATAATCCCGGCGTACCAGAGTTTCTCGCCCACGCTGGAGTTGACCTGCAATACCTGGGTAAATACCGCCAGGAAGAACAGCGTGGCCTTCGGGTTCAGCAGGTTGCAGAGATAGCCCTGAAGAAAGGCAGTTTTCAGGCTCACCGGCTGCGCGCTGAACTGGCTGAGGTTCATTTTGCTGTCACCTTTGGCGCGCAGCGCCTGGATGCCGACCCAGATCAGGTAAACGGCACCGGCATATTTCAGCACGTTGAACAGCCACGGCGTGGTGGTGATCACCACCGCCAGCCCGGCCACACAGTAGGTCATGTGGGTCGCGACGCCGCAGGTCACGCCGAGGGCGGTGATCATCGCGGCGGAACGCTGATAACGGGCGGCGTTTTTAATCACCAGGAAAAAGTCGGGGCCGGGGGAGAGCATCCCCAGGGCTGCGATGGTCGCGACAAACAGAGAGGTTTCTAACATGATTTACAACGCCGGGAGCAGAAAACCGGAATGATAGCCTTCCCGGCAGAATTTCGCATCACGCTTATTGGTTATTCGTGCCCGCTGTGATAACAATTCCCTTTTGTTTGTAAGGATAAAGGGGCAGTTATGCACGCACTTTCCCTGTCGCCGCCCCCGGTGACGGCCCACCCGCAACAGCGGGAAATTACCCGGCTCTGCATCCAGTGCGCGCTGATGCTGCTTCAGCACGGTGCGGAAAGTATGCTGGTAGAACAGCTCGCCGCCCGGCTCGGCATCGCGCTGGGTATGGACGCCGTCGAGAGCGCCATCTCTGCCAATGCGGTGGTGCTGACCACCCTCAGCAACGGCCACTGCCTGACCACCACCCGGCGCAATAGCGATCGCGGCATCAATATGCATGTGGTCACCGAGGTGCAGCACTGCGTGATCCTGGCGGAGCACAAGCTGTTGCAGTGCGATGACGTAGCAAAACGGCTGGCGAACATCCGGCCGCTGCGTTACCCGCGCTGGCTGGTGGTGCTGATGGTGGCCTGCTCCTGCGCCTGTTTTTGCCGGCTGAACGGCGGCGGCTGGAGCGCGGCGGCAGTGACCTTTGCGGCGAGCGGCACCGCGATGGCGGTGCGCCAGTGGCTCACTGCGCGGCAGATGAACCCGCTGATCAACTTCTGCCTGACCGCCTTTGTGGCGACCGCGATTGCCGGTTTGCTGTTGCGGCTGGAGGCGCTGCACGCCGCGTCAGGCGTGGCGATGGCCGCCAGCGTGCTGCTGCTGGTGCCGGGCTTTCCGCTGATTAACGCGGTGGCGGATATGTTTAAAGGCCATGTGAATACCGGGCTGGCGCGCTGGGCGATGGCCAGCCTGCTGACGCTGGCAACCTGCATCGGCATGGTGATGGCGATGGCGCTGTTTGATCTGCCGGGGTGGGCATGAACTTGTTACTGCTGTTACTCGAAGACATGGTGCTGGCGGCGATTCCGGCGCTGGGGTTCGCCATGGTGTTTAACGTGCCGCAGCGGGCGCTGCCCTACTGCGCGGCGTTGGGGGCGGCCGGCCACGGCGCACGGCTGCTGATGATGCAGGCCGGGCTGAATATTGAGCTGGCCTCCCTGCTGGCGGCGGTGTTGATCGGGGTGATAGGCATTAACTGGTCACGCTGGTTGCTGGCACACCCGAAAGTGTTTACCGTGGCGGCGGTGATCCCGATGTTCCCCGGCATCTCCGCCTATACCGCCATGATCTCCGTGGTGGAGATTGCCCGCGTTGGCTATAGCGAGGCGCTGATGGCACGGATGGTGACCCATTTCCTGCGGGCCGGGTTTATCGTCGGCGCGCTCTCTATTGGCCTGTCACTGCCGGGGTTGTGGCTCTATCGCACGCGGCCGGGGGTATAACTCTTTCCGGGTAGTAAGGGCGATCTTATTCTGTCAAGTGTGCCTTTAAAGACGATGAAACACGCGAATAAGTCACTATTTGTGGCGAAATAAACGGTAAAATGACGGCTTCGCTAAGAGCTGTCTTATAAATTCTTACGGAGTGATTAACGCTATCGACGGCCTTACTCCCTTTCCGTATAGTGGCAGCACTTTTCGGTGACACATTTTTTTCCGACGACAACACTTTCCGACACACAAGGTTCAACAATGATTATCAGCCTGATCGCTGCACTGGCGGTGGATCGCGTTATTGGCATGGAAAACGCCATGCCATGGCATTTACCGGCTGACTTGGCGTGGTTTAAACGTAACACGCTCAACAAACCGGTAATTATGGGACGCAAGACATTTGAGTCTATTGGACGCCCGTTACCGGGGCGCCACAATATCGTTATCAGCAGCCAACCGGGCGACCACGATGGCGTTACCTGGGTGACGTCAGTTGACGGGGCGATCGCCGCCGCCGGTGATGCTGCCGAAGTGATGGTGATTGGCGGTGGCCGGGTGTATACCCAGTTCCTGCCGCGCGCAGACCGCCTCTACCTGACGCACATCGATGCGGAAGTGGAAGGCGATACCCATTTCCCGGACTACGAGCCGGATGAGTGGGAGAGCACCTTCAGCGAGTTCCACGACGCAGACGACAATAACTCCCACAGCTACTGTTTCGAAATCCTCGACCGCCGTTAATCTCTGTTTGCCCCGGCGCGTGACCTTCACGCGCCTGTTTCCACGCTTTTCCCGCTGTAACAATTCTTGTTTTTTGTAACAATCCTGTCACTTTCCCTGTTTACACTGGCCCGCATCGTCAGCCTGGCTGCGCCAATTAAGCATAGGGAATTTCGCATGAGTGACAAAACTGAACTGAACGCCGATCGCCTGATTAACCCCACCCGTCGTAAACTTCTGCTCGGCAGCGCCGGGGCCGTCGGGCTGGCCGGTTTCCTCGGCGGCATCGGCGCGTTCCCCGGCAAAAGCTGGGCAGCCGGCCAGGCCGCAGGCGTAACCGGCAGCCCGCTGCTGGGTTTCAAAGGCATCGCTGCGTCCACGGAAGACAAGGTGGTGCTGGCCGAGGGCTACCGTGCGGACGTGCTGATCTCCTGGGGTGACCCGCTGCACCCGGATGCCCCGGCCTTTGACCCGAACGGCGGCAACAGCGCGGCCGATCAGGAGAAACAGTTCGGTGACAACAATGACGGCATGAGCTTCTTCCCGCTGGATGAAAACCGCGGCGTGATGGCGATCAACAATGAATACGTCAACGAACAGTACCTGTTCGCCCACGGCGGCAGCAAAGCCACCAGCCTGGAAGATGTACGCAAATCCCAGGCGGCGCATGGCGTGTCGGTGGTGGAAGTGCGCCGGATTGCCGGTTCCCCGCGCTGGGAAAAAGTGATCGACTCCCGCTACAACCGCCGCATCACCGCCGCCACGCCGATGACCTTCAGCGGCCCGGCGGCCGGCAATGCGCTGCTGAAAACCGAGGCGGACCCGAGCGGCACCAAAGTGCTCGGCACCTTCGGCAACTGCGCCAACGGCAAAACCCCGTGGGGCACCTACCTGACCTGCGAAGAGAACTTCGACACCTATTTCGGCACCAAACAGGCAGGCTATGTCACCACGGCCGATCAGAAACGCTACACCCTGAAGCCGGATGAGCCGGAGCGCAACTGGCCCGATTTCGACCCGCGCTTTGATGTGGCGAAAAACCCGAACGAGTTTAACCGCTTTGGCTGGATCGTCGAGATCGACCCGATGGACCCGGCCTCTACGCCGATCAAACGCACCGCGCTCGGCCGCTTCAAGCATGAAAACGCCGCCGTGACCGTGGCGAAAGATGGCCGCCTGGTGGTGTATATGGGCGACGACGAGCGCGGCGAGTTCATCTACAAATATGTTTCCAACGGCAAAGTGGATACCGCCAACCCGGCCAATAACCGCACCCTGCTGGATGAGGGCACGCTCTACGTCGCGCAGTTCAACGGCGATGCAAACGGCACGCCGCTGAAAGGCACCGGCAAATGGCTGGCGCTGCGTTTCGGTGAGAACGGCCTGACGCCGGAAAACGGCTTCCAGGATGCGGCGCAGGTGGTGATCTTCGCCCGGAAAGCGGCGGCCAAAGTGGGCGCTACCCGCATGGACCGCCCGGAATGGATCGCGGTGAACCCGCATGACGGACGCGCTTACTGTACCCTGACCAACAACAGCAAGCGTGGCGGCGAGGGAATGCCCCTGAACGCGGCAAACCCGCGCCCGGACAATATCTACGGCCAGATCATCCGCTGGGATGAGGGCGGTGACGCCACCGCAGAGGATTTCCGCTGGGACATGTACGCGTTGTGCGGCAACCCGATTGCCCACCCGCAGGGCGTGAACCGTGGTACGCCGAACATCACGGCGGAAAACACCTTCAACAGCCCGGATGGGCTGGGCTTTGACCGCGACGGCCGCTTGTGGATCCTGACTGACGGCAAGTACACCAACAAGGATGACTATCAGGGGCAGGGCAATAACCAGATGCTGGTCGGCGACCCGAAAAGCGGCGAGATCCGCCGTTTCCTGGTGGGGCCGAAATCCTGTGAACTCACCGGCGTGGCCTTCACCCCGGACTACCGCACGCTGTTTGTGAACATCCAGCACCCGGGTGAAGAGAAGGATTCCCACTTCCCGGATAACAGCCCGCGCCCGCGCTCGTCCGTCCTGATGATTACCCGCGAGGATGGCGGCATCATCGGCGCGTAGCCTTTACGGCTGAACCGCGCCAGAAAAAACGCGTCATAAAAAAAGCCGCCGGGCAGCAACCCGGCGGCTTTTATGTTTCAACCAAGAGCAGTCAGGAGGCTTTCGGCGCGGCGTGGGGATCGGCCCGGCGCAGGGAAGGCTGATGGAAATAAGTTTTATCTTCCCAGCGCAGCAGCGTTAAATCACCGCCCCAGCAGCAGCCGGTGTCGAGGGCGTAAATCCCTTCCGGCGTACCGCGCCCTTCCAGCGAGGCCCAGTGACCGAAGATGATCGCATAGCCTTGCTCAGTGACCTGATTCGGCAGCGCAAACCATGGCTTCAGCGGGGCAGGGGCGTGCTCCGGCGTATCTTTGCAGATCATGTCGAGTTGGCCATTGGGGAAGCAGTAACGCATCCGCGTCAGCGCATTGGTGCCGAAGCGCAGGCGCGCCAGGCCGGTGAGTTCCGGCAGCCAGTTGTTCGGCATGTCGCCGTACATCGCATCCAGGAACAGCGGATAGCTGTCACTGCTGAGCACCGCTTCCACTTCACGCGCACAGAGTTGCGCCGTCTCCAGATCCCACTGCGGCGTGATGCCGGCGTGCGCCATCACGAGGCGTTTTTCCTCATCCACTTGCAGCACCGGCTGGCGGCGCAACCAGTTGATCAGTTCATCGGCGTCGGGTGCGTCCAGCAGCGGCGTGATGCGATCCTTGGGCTTGTTGCGGCTGATCCCGGCATACACCGCCAGCAGGTGCAGGTCATGGTTGCCCAGCACCATACGTACCGCCGGGCCGAGGGAACGCACGTAACGCAGCACGTCCAGCGAGTCCGGGCCGCGGGCGACCAGGTCACCGGTGAGCCACAGGGTGTCATGGGCCGGATCAAATGCCACCTGCGCCAGCAGCGCGCGCAGCTCATCGTAACAGCCGTGGATATCGCCTATCAGGTATGTCGACATAGATCAGTTAATCATGGTTGGAATGGCGAGACGGAACGCCGGAATGGCCACACGGAACGGCTCGCCATTCTGGTCGATCATCTCGTAGTGCCCTTGCATGGTGCCGAGCGGGGTTTCCAGAATGGCGCCGCTGGTGTACTGGAACTCATTGCCCGGCGCAATCAGCGGTTGCTCACCGACCACACCTTCGCCCTGAACTTCCATTTTGCCGCCATTGCTGTTGGTGATGAGCCAGTACCGGCGCAGCAACTGCACCGGATGACGCCCCAGGTTGCGGATCGTGATGGTATAGGCAAACACATAGCGATCCTCTTCCGGGAAGGAGTGGGACTCAATGTAAACACTCTGTACCTGAACGCAAACGCGGGGCGACTCAATCATTACAGCGACTCCTGTGGTTCCTGCTGCAAAGGCGGATTGGCGGAGAGCCAGTTCGCCAGCGCGCAATACTGCGCCACCGAAATATTCTCCGCCCGCAGGCCGGGGTCAATCCCCAGCTCAGTCAACTGCTCCGGCGTGAAGAGGTGGCCGAGGCTGTTGCGGATCGTTTTACGGCGCTGGTTAAACGCCTGGGTGGTGATGCGGCTTAACATGCGCACATCGCCGACCGGGTGCGGCATCTCACGGTGCGGCACCAGGCGCACCACGGCGGAATCCACTTTCGGCGGCGGGGTAAAGGCCGTCGGCGGCACTTCCAGCACCGGGATCACGTTGCAGAAATACTGCGCCATCACCGTCAGGCGGCCATAGGCTTTACTGTTTGGCCCGGCCACCAGGCGGTTGACCACCTCTTTCTGCAACATAAAGTGCATGTCGCGGATCGCCTGAGTATAGCTGAAAAGATGGAACATCAACGGTGTGGAGATGTTGTACGGCAGGTTACCGAACACGCGCAACGGCTGGCCGGCTTCAGCGGCCATTTCCGCGAAGTCCACCGTCATGGCGTCCTGCTGGCGGATGGTCAGCTTGTCTTTCAGCGTCGGGTGTACTTCAAGGCGGGCCGCCAGATCGCGGTCCAGCTCGATAACGGTCATCTTGTCCATGCGTGCGCCGACCGGTTCGGTCAGGGCGCCCAGGCCGGGGCCAATCTCCACCACGGCTTCGCCGGGCTGCGGGTGAATGGCCGACACAATGCTGTCGATGACGAACTGATCGTTTAAGAAGTTTTGTCCAAAACGTTTGCGGGCAAAATGCCCTTGGTGGACTCGATTATTCATTACTGTTGGTTATCATTTTAATGGCAAGGTTTAAGGCCGTTTTGAAGCTGCCGGCATCGGCGCTGCCGGAACCGGCCAGCTCTAAAGCGGTACCGTGGTCAACTGAGGTCCTGATAAAGGGCAGGCCGAGGGTGATATTCACCGCGCGGCCGAACCCCTGATATTTTAGCACCGGCAGCCCCTGATCGTGGTACATCGCCAGCACCGCATCCGCATGTTGCAGGTATTTGGGCTGGAACAGGGTGTCTGCCGGCAACGGGCCGGTCAGTTGGATCCCGGACTCACGCAGTGCGTTCAGCGCCGGGATAATGGTATCAATCTCTTCACGCCCCATGTGCCCGCCTTCGCCGGCATGGGGGTTCAGGCCGCACACATAGATATGCGGGCGGGCAAGACCAAATTTGGTGCGCAGGTCGTGATCCAGAATGGTGATCACTTCATGCAGGCTTTGCGGGGTAATGGCATCCGCCACCGCTTTCAGCGGCAGGTGGGTGGTCGCCAGTGCCACCCGGAGTTCTTCGGTGGCCAGCATCATCACCACACGTTCGCAGCCGCTGCGGTCAGCAAAGAACTCGGTATGGCCGCTGAAGGCGACGCCCGCGTCGTTAATCACCCCTTTGTGGACCGGGCCGGTGATAAGCGCGGAAAACTCGCCGTTCAGGCAGCCGTCACAGGCACGCGCCAGGGTCTCTACCACATAGGCGCTGTTGGCGACGTTCAGCGTACCGGCCACGGCCGGTTCCGCCAGCGCCACCGGCAGCACGGAGAGCTCCCCGGCCTGCGGGGTAAACGCCCGGCCCGGCTGATAGGTGCGCAAGGCCAGCGGCAGCCCGAGCTGGGCGGCGCGCTGAGACAACAAAGCCGGATCGGCACACACCACCAGCTCAACAGGCCATGCCTGCTGAGCCAGGGCGATCACCAGATCCGGCCCAATCCCGGCGGGTTCGCCGGGCGTAATGACGACAGGTTTACGGTTGAGCATTGCCATCCAGGATTTTCACATAGGCACTGGCGCGTTGTTCCTGCATCCAGGTTTGTGCCTCTTCAGCAAATTTGCGGTTGAACAGCATCCGGTATGCCCGGTCTTTCTGGGCCGCGTCGGTTTTATCCACCTGGCGGGTGTCCATCAGCTGAATCAAATGCCAGCCAAAGCTGGAGTGAACCGGCTGGCTGATCTCACCTTTCTGCAATTTCAGCAGGGCGTCGCGGAAGGCCGGATCGTACATGTCCGGGGATGCCCAGCCCAGATCGCCGCCCTGCATGGCAGAACCTGGATCTTGTGAAAGCTGTTTCGCCAGGGTGGCGAAGTCCGCTTTGCCGCTTTTGATCTGCTCAAGTGCGTCCTGGAGTTTGGCGCGCGCCTGATCGTCAGTCAGCACCACGGACGGCTTCAGCAGAATGTGGCGGGCATGCACTTCCGTGACCGACACCGTCTGGTTGTTGCCGCGGATGTCATTCACGCGCAGGATGTGGAAGCCCACACCAGAGCGGATCGGCCCAACAACCTGGCCTTTCTGCGCGGTTTGCAGGCGTTCAGCAAACAGCGTCGGCAGCTCTTCCAGTTTGCCCCAGCCCATCTGGCCGCCTTTCAGCGCCTGCGGGTCAGCGGAGTAGGTGATCGCCAGTTTGCCGAAATCAGCACCGCTGTTGATTTCAGCCACCAGCTTTTTCGCCAGCTCTTCTGCCTGATCGACCTGATCCTGGGTCGGGTTTTCCGGCAGTGGGATCAGGATGTGGCTCAGGTTGAATTCAGCACTGCTGCCGTTCTGGGCGGCGATCTGCTTCGACAGCGATTCCACTTCCTGCGGCAGGATGGTCACACGGCGGCGAACTTCGTTGTTACGGACTTCCGAGATCAGCATCTCTTTACGGATCTGCGCGCGGTAGGTGCCATAGTTCAGGCCGTCATAGGCCAGGCGGCTGCGCAGCTGATCCACGCTCATGCGGTTCTGGGCGGCAATGTTTGCGATCGCCTTGTCAACGTCCGCGTCGGTCAGGGTAATGCCCATTTTCTGCGCCATCTGCAACTGGATGTTGTCCATGATCAGACGCTCCAGAATCTGGTGGCGCAGGGTATTGTCATCCGGCAACTGCTGGCGGGCATCTTTTGCATTCATCTTCACTGACTGCATCAGGCCATCCACGTCACTCTCCAGCACGACGCCGTTATCCACCACGGCGGCGACCCGGTCAACTTCCTGCGGTGCTGCGAACGCGGTATTGGCACAGATAGCCAAGCCGAGAATCAGCGTTCTCCAGTTCTTCATACCTTTTCCATTTTTGTCATCCGCATAGCGGGTTAAAGTTTACACATCTTGCAGTTGCACTTAATCAGAATGCACGCTGATACGGCAGGATACCCTGCTTCAGCATCTCATCCGTCCCGAGCGAATGGTTACTGCTCAGGCCGCGCAACTCAATATTAAATGACACCCTGTTATCGTACTGGCTTGACTGGGTCGTGTTGTCCCAGTCAGTGATTTTGCGCTCATACCCGAGGTTGATGGCCCAGCAGCAGGTGCTGTATTGCAGCCCAATCAGCTGATCGGCCGGCTGTTTTGCCTCAATATCGTAGTAGTAAGCGGCCACCACAGCCCAGCGGTCGGCCAGAGGCCAGCTCGCTGTCATCCCTACCTGGGAAATACCCTGCTGGTAACCGGGGTTCTGCACACTCGGCAGCGTGGCCTGGATATATTCCGGGCTGGCGTAACGGTAATTCAGCTGAACCATCCGCTCCGCATCTTTCCGGTACTCCACCACTGCATCACCCAGGGCCACCGCATCGAGACGGGTGTCATACTGCAACCCACCGCGTAAGCCCCAGTTATTGTCGATCCGCCAGTAGGTATCCCCCGCCCACACCAGGCTGCCGGTATCGTCGCTTTCATCAAGCGAGGAGTTCGGGTCGCCGGTGCGCGGCTGGGTGAAGTAGTAGATTTGACCCGCAGAAACGTTAAAACGTTCAACCAAAGCATCATCATAAATACGCGACGTCAAACCGGCCGCCAGCTGGTTAGCCGAGGCGATGCGATCCAGGCCGCTGTAACTGCGGTCACGGAACAGGCCGGTATAGTCCGATTGCAGCAGGGTGGAGTCGTAGGTGTAGATGTCACTCTGGTTGCGGTACGGAATATAAAGGTATTGCGCACGCGGCTCGAGCGTCTGGGTGTAACCCTCAGCCCAGGTCATGCTGCGGTCAAACACCATTTTGCCGTCGGTCTTGAACTCCGGCATGGTGCGGTTGACGTTGTCCCGCAGCGCCAGGTTGTTATTGGTGTTGAAGTCGTCCGGCACATCCTGCTGGTAGTGCGTGGCCAGCAATTTGGCTTCGGTATTCAGGCTGCCCCAGCCATTGGCCAGCGGCAGGCTGATGGTCGGCTCAATGTGCAGACGGGTCGCTTCCGGGTTGTCCGGGTTGACGCTGGTGAACTTCACCGCCTGGCCATAGATGTTGAAGTCAAACGGGCCGACGTCATTCTGGTAGTAATTGATGTCGAGCTGCGGCTGCGCACGGTAGGCGTTGGCGTTACCGGAATCGGCAAAGACCTGGAACTGCTTCGACGCCAGTTTCACATCCCAGTGGGTGTCCGCATAGCCGACGCTGAATTTCTGCGTGGCGTAGCCGTCGGTGGTGGAACCGTAGGTGGAGTCGAGGTCAGTGAAGTATTTCGAGTCACTGACTTTCAGATAGTCGACGTTGAAACGCCAGACCTGGTCCATCACCCCGGCGTGGCGCCAGTAGAAGAGCCAGCGGGTGTCGCTGCTGTCTTCCGGGTAATCTTTGTGGTACTCGCTGTCGCTCGGCAGCCAGTCGAACTCGACCAGGCCCGCGCCCGGCGTCGTCAGGTAGCGGAATTCGTTCTGGAACTGCATCCCACGTTTGCTGATGTAGTGCGGCGTCAGCGTGGCGTCAAAGTTGGGCGCGATGTTCCAGTAGTACGGCAACATGAACTCGAAGCCGTTGTTGCTGCCGAACTTGGCATTCGGGATCAGGAACCCGGAACGGCGGCGGTCACCCACCGGCAGTTGCAGGTAGGGGCTGTAGAACACCGGCACCGGGCCGATTTTGAAGCGGGCGTTCCAGATCTCGGCGACTTCTTCCTGGCGATCGTGAATCACCTCGGAACCAACCACACTCCAGCTGTTGTCACCCGGCAGGCAGGAGGTAAAGGTGCCGTTGTCGAGGATGGTGTAGCGGTTGCTGTCACGCATCTTCATCTTGTCGGCGTCACCGCGGCCCTGGCGGCCTACCATCTGGTAGTTGCCCTGATCCATGTCGGTGTCTTTGGTGTTCAGGTTGGAGAAGGCGCGCGGGCCTTTCAGCTTGATCTGGTTGTCATCGTAATGGACGTTGCCGGTGGCCGTCACGGTGCGCGTCGGCTCCGGTTGGTTTGCCACCTGCGTCTGGTTCAGCTCGACCTGGTCAGCCGTCAGCGTACTGTTACCCTGCTGGATATTGACGTTCCCGGAGAAAATCGCATTGTCCGGGTAATTGGCCTCACTCTTGTCGGCCTGGATATGGACCGGCAGCGTGTTAGGGTCGCCTTTTACCAGCGGCTTATTATAGGTGGGAACGCCGATCATGCATTGTTCAGCGAGGTCGGCCAGCGCACCCTGGCTGTAGAGTGCCGAGCCAATCATGGTGGCCAGCAGTGTTGGGAGACATTTTTTCATACGCGGTATTCGGTGTTCCGTCATCAGAGGCGTCATGCCGGCAAACGGTCAGAGACTATATCACTCATCAGCGTTGCGCTAGTGTTAAATCCAGCCGTGGGTCTGTCGTCGTTAGGCATCCGGATAAATGCCGGGTATGATAAAGCAAATCTGACGCAACGGCATGTGAATTGAGGAGTATATGCAGTATTGGGGAAAGCTGCTCGGCGTTGTACTGGGCTTGATGTCCGGTGCGGGCTTTTGGGGCGTAGTAATAGGATTGTTGATCGGCCATATGGTTGACAAGGCGCGGGCCACCCGCAGCCGTGGCTACTTTGCCGACCAGCAGACAAGACAGACAGTATTTTTCCGCACCACCTTCCAGGTCATGGGGCACCTGTCCAAATCGAAGGGGCGCGTGACGGAAACGGATATCCAGACCGCCAACCTGTTTATGCAACGCCTGAACCTGCATGGCGAACAGCGCACCATGGCACAGCAGGCGTTCCGTGAGGGCAAAGAGGGCAACTTCCCGCTGCGTGAGCGGCTGCGTGAACTGCGCAGCGTCTGCTTCGGCCGTTTTGATCTGATCCGCATGTTTCTGGAGATCCAGCTGCAGGTGGCATTCAATGATGGTGAACTGCACCCGAACGAGCGCCAGGTGCTGTATGTGATTGCTGAAGAGCTGGGAATTTCGCGTGGCCAGTTCGACCAGTTCCTCCGCATGATGGAGGGCGGGCAGCAGTTCGGCGGCGGGCAGCAGGGCAGGTACTCTCACGGTGGCTTCCAGCAGCCGCAGGGGCCGACGCTGGCTGACGCCTGCAAAGTGCTGGGCGTGAAGGAAGAGGATGACGCCACCACCATCAAGCGCGCGTACCGCAAGCTGATGAGTGAGCACCACCCCGACAAGCTGGTAGCCAAAGGGCTGCCGCCGGAGATGATGGAGATGGCGAAGCAGAAAGCGCAGTCGATTCAGGCCGCCTATGACCTGATCAAACGCGAGAAAGGTTTCCGCTAAGCCCGTTGCGTAACGTATTACCGCGAAAGCCGCCCCCCGGGGCGGCTTTTTTATGGCCTCAGCGCCCGCGCAGCTTACGTACCACCTCGAACTCGTCGAAGAACACCGGAGTGCCGCGCTGCATGGAGAGGTTACCGGCGACGCCCGTCAGGATCGAGAGCGTACCGGCGCGGTGGTCGGCGGCGCGGCGTAACGGGTCTTCGGGCGGGTTGCCGAACAGGTCCGCCAGCATCGCCCGATCGCCGCCGCCGTGCCCGCCCTCACCGGCGGTGAAGTCCGCCTCCCACGGGGTGCCGAACATCGGGTAGACGGTGATGCGGCAGGCGTCGAGGTTGCCTTCCTCCTCACGCAGGCCGCCGCCGTTGACGTAGGAGTTCTCCTCCACGTTCATCTCCAGCCGCCCCTTGCTGCCGTTAAACACCACGTTCAGCCCCTCTTTCGGCAGGTAGGCGTTGAGGGAGTAGGTAAGCTGCGTGCGGTTGCGGTATTTCACCATCACCGACAGCGTATCCTCGATGTTGATGCCGTCGCTGAACACGCTCTGGTCGCGGTAGTAGCTGTCTTCGTGCTCCGCCTCTAAATAGAGGGCGCGCAGTTGCGGGTTGGCTTCCATGTGCAGCGCGAACGGATCCTCCGCGGCCTGCGGCGCGCCGTGCGCCCGGCTGTAAAAGCGGGTTTCGCCGCGTTTTTCCGCATTCTCCCGGCCATAAAAGCGCAGATCGCCCAGCGCGAACACCTGTTCCGGCGAGCTGTCGAGCCAGAAGTTCATCAGGTCAAAATGATGGGTTGATTTGTGCACCAGCAGCCCGCCGCTGTTGCGCTTTTCGCGGTGCCAGCGGCGGAAGTAGTCCGCGCCGTGCTCGGTATTCAGCAGCCACTCAAAATGCACCGAAAACACCTCGCCGATGGTGTCGTTCATCAGCAGTTCGCGCACTTTGCTGTGGTGCGGCGCATAGCGGTAGTTGAACGCCACACGCACCCGGCGGCCGGTCTCCTCAATCGCCTCGGCAATGCGCAGGGCGCGTGCCGCATCGATGGTCATCGGTTTTTCGGTGATCACATCACACCCGGCGTGCAGCGCCCGCACAATATAGTCGTCGTGGGTACGGTCGATGCTGGTGACAATCACGGTATCCGGCCGGGTGTCGGCGATCATCGCCTCAAACTGCCCGGCCCGCCAGGTGGAAACCGGCGCGGCCCCCGCTTTAGCCAGCAGATGGTTGGCGTAGTCCATCCGCGTCTGGTTGGTGTCACAGAACGCCACCCACTGCGCGCTCTCCCGGTAGGTGGCGGCAATCGCCTCGATGTACAATCCGGCGCGGCCGCCGGTACCGACCAATGCATATCTTTTCATCACGCTATCTCCTGAAGCTTACGCCCAACCGGGCGCAGAAAAGGGGGGACGCTCGCTGCCGCGGGTCGCCTGTTTTTTTCGCGTATTGCCGGTGCGCTGACAAACGGCAAGAAAAGCAGCCACCTGTCAATGCATAACAGGCAGCCGCGCTTAACGCTATGTCATGCGCGGTGGAAAAAGGGTGAGTCAGGTCACAAGCGGGGGAGCCTGCCCCAGGGGGCAGGGGAGAATCAGAAATCCGCCGGGGCGCGGAAGGTCATCGAGGTGTGGTAGTGCGGGTGGGCCAGCGTCAGGGTTTCGGCATGCAGTTGCAGGCGGGAGGCCATCGCGCGGGCTTCCGGTGGTGCGTAGAAGTTATCGCCGAGAATCGGGTGTCCGAGCGCCAGCATATGCACCCGCAACTGGTGCGAGCGGCCGGTTACCGGGGTCAGCCGCACGCGGCTGGTGCCGTCCTCATCCCGTGACAACACCTGATAGAGCGTCTGCGCGGTTTTGCCGGTCTCAAAGCAGACTTTCTGCTTTGGCCGGTTCGGCCAGTCGCAAATCAGCGGCAGGTCAATCAGCCCCTCATCCTCCGCCACATGCCCCCAGACGCGCGCCAGATAGCTCTTTTTCGGTTCGCGTTCACGGAATTGCCGCTTCAGTTCCCGCTCGGCCGGCTTGGTCAACGCCACCGCCAGCACGCCGCTGGTGGACATGTCGAGCCGGTGCGCCGATTCCGCCAGCGGAAAATCACGCTGGACGCGCGTGATCACGCTGTCCTGATGCTCTTCAGCACGGCCGGGCACCGAGAGCAGGCCGCTCGGCTTGTTCACCACCATGATGTGATAATCCTGGTAGAGAATCTGAAGCCACGGCTCCTGCGGCGGGTTGTAGCCTTCCAGCGGCGGTGTCTGAGACGCGATGTGGTCGCTCATGGTGTTGGTCACTGTAGAGAGGAAAACAGCCGGGCGCGCTGTGCGCCCGGACCGGGGTTACTGGTGGCTTACCACCACCAGACGTATGGCATCCAGCCGCCAGGTGGCGTCGTTGAGGTTCGCCAGCACCTGCTTGCGGTTGAACTCCAACGCTTCGACTTCGTCGTCACGGATGTTCGGGTTCACCGCACGCAGCGCCTCCAGACGGGCGAGTTCGCTGCTGGTCTGCTCGTCGGCTTCGATTTTCGCCGCCTCGATCAGCGCACGCGCCTCATCAGCCACCAGCGCTTCCGCCTGTTGCAGCATGGCGTGGACGTCCTGCTGCACCGCGTTCACCAGCTTGCTGGAGGTGTGGCGGTTCACGGCGTTCAGTTGGCGGTTGAAGCTCTCGAACTCCACCTGTTTGGCGAGGTTGGTGCCTTTGCGGTCCATCAGCATACGGATCGGCGTCGGCGGCAGGAAGCGCGTCAGCTGCAGGTGTTTCGGTGCCTGCGCTTCCACCACGTACACCAGCTCGGTAAGCAGGGTGCCGACCGGCAGCGCCTTGTTCTTCAGCAGCGACACGGCACAGCTGCCGGTGTCACCGGAGAGGATGAGGTCCAGCCCGTTGCGGATCAGCGGGTGCTCCCAGGTGATGAACTGCGTGTCCTCGCGTGACAGCGCCTGCTCACGGTCGAAGGTCACGGTGCAGCCATCCTGCGGCAGGCCGGGGAAATCCGGTACCAGCATATGGTCAGACGGCGTCAGCACAATCAGGTTATCGCTGCGGTCATCCTGGTTGATGCCGACAATATCGAACAGGTTAAGCGCAAAGTTCACCAGATTGACGTCATTGTCGCCTTCGGCGATCGCCTCGGCCAGCGCCTGCGCGGCTTCACCGCCGTTGGAGTGCTGCTCCAGCAGGCGGTCACGCCCCTGCTCAAGCTGCTGGCGCAGTGCGTCGTGCTCGGTGCGGCACAGGTGCACAAACTCCGGCAGCCCTTCCTGTTCGGACGGGGTGGCGAGGAAGCGGATCAGCTGCTCATAGTGCTTGTCATAAATTGCGCGGCCGGTCGGGCAGGTGTGCTCGAAGGCGTCCAGCCCGTCGTGATACCAGCGGATCAATACCGCCTGCGCGGTCTGCTCCAGGTACGGCACCATGATCTGGATGTCGCGCTGCTGGCCGATACGATCCAGACGGCCGATGCGCTGCTCCAGCAGATCCGGGTTAAACGGCAGATCGAACATCACCAGATGGCTGGCGAACTGGAAGTTACGCCCTTCAGAGCCGATCTCCGAGCAGAGCAGCACCTGCGCGCCCTCTTCGGCGGAGGCGAAATAGGCCGCCGCGCGGTCACGTTCGATGATCGACAGCCCTTCGTGGAACACCCCGGCGCGGATGCCTTCACGCTCACGCAGCACCTGCTCCAGTTGCAGCGCGGTTTCCGCTTTGGCGCAGATCACCAGCACTTTTTCGTCGCGGTTGCTGGTCAAAAAGCCCATCAGCCACTCGACGCGCGGGTCGAAGTTCCACCAGGTGCCGTTCTCGCCTTCGAACTCCTGATAGATGCGCTCCGGGTAGAGCATGTCACGCGCGCGATCTTCGGTGCTCTTTTTGGCCCCCATAATGCCGGAGACCTTGATTGCCGTCTGGTACTGCGCCGGCAGCGGCAGGCGGATCTCATGCAGCACGCGGTGCGGGAAGCCTTTCACGCCGTTACGGGTGTTACGGAACAGCACGCGGCTGGTGCCGTGGCGATCCATCAGCAGGGTGATCAGCTCGCGGCGTGCGGCCTCGCTGTCTTCGCCGTCACCGTTGGCGGCGGCCAGCAGCGGCTCGATGTCCTGCTCGGCGATCATCTCGCCCAGCAGGTTCTGTTCATCATTGGAGAGGCGGTCGCCGCTCAACAGCAGCGTCACCGCATCCGCCACCGGGCGGTACTGTTGCTGCTCGGCCACGAACTCCTGATAGTCGTGGAAGCGGTTCGGGTCGAGCAGGCGCAGGCGCGCAAAGTGGCTCTGCGGGCCGAGCTGCTCCGGCGTGGCGGTCAGCAGCAGCACCCCGGCGGTGTGTTCCGCCAGTTGCTCAACCACCTGGTATTCTCGGCTTGGGGCCTCTTCGCTCCAGGCGAGGTGGTGCGCCTCATCGACGACCAGCAGATCCCAGGCGGCATCGGCCATCTGCTCCAGGCGGCTTTTGTTGCGGCGCACGAAATCCAGCGAGCAGATAACCAGTTGCTCACTTTCAAACGGGTTGGTGGCGTCATGCAGCGATTCGGCGTAACGCTCATCATCAAACAGGGAGAAACGCAGGTTGAAGCGGCGCAGCATCTCCACCAGCCACTGGTGCTGGAGGGTTTCCGGCACCACGATCAGCACGCGCTCGGCACGGCCGGAGAGCAGTTGCTGATGGATGATCATCCCGGCCTCAATGGTTTTGCCGAGGCCCACCTCATCCGCCAGCAGCACGCGCGGCGCATGGCGCTGGCCCACTTCATGGGCGATGTGCAACTGGTGTGGGATCAGGCTGGCACGCATCCCGCGCAGGCCGCTCCAGCGCAGGCGGAACTGCTCACGCTGGTATTTACGCGCCCGCAGGCGCAGCGCAAAGCGGTCCATCCGGTCGATCTGCCCGGCGAACAGCCGGTCCTGCGGCTTGCTGAAGGTGAGTTTGCTGTCCAGCAGCACCTCACGCAGCGCAACGGCGGCCTCGTCAGTATCCAGACGGGTGCCGATGTAGGTCAGCAGGCCGTTCTCTTCTTTAACCTCGTCAACTTTCAACTGCCAGCCTTCGTGGCTGTTGATGGTGTCACCCGGGTTGAACATCACGCGGGTGATCGGTGAGTCATTTCTGGCATAGAGGCGGTTCTCACCCGTCGCGGGGAAAAGCAGTGTCACCATACGCGTATCGAGCGCGACTACAGTGCCTAATCCTAATTCGCTTTCCGTGTCGCTTATCCAGCGTTGACCAAGTTTAAAGGGCATAGTTACTCTCTGTGTTGATGTATCGGGCCGTGCGTTTTTTTACTGCTTTGCGTGCGTTATCCGGACAATAGCAACGCTGCCATGCCGGGGCGCGGAGTCTCTGGGAGAGGTGCAAAAATGGGAAAGGGCGCTATGGTAATGGAAGGTCGCGGTTTCGTCACCTGCCAAACGCCGTTATTTGTCGTAAACCGCCCGCGTCAGAACAATCCCATTTGCCCGGTGATCAGTGTAGCAAAATCGTCCTGCAGGAACGGTAAAATGCCGTCCGCCACCGGCTCCAGCTGCCGCTCAATATAGTGCTCGTAGTCAAGCGGCGCATGGCGTGCTTCCAGCGGTTCCGGCCCGGCGGTGGTCATCACGTAGCGGATCCAGCCGCCTTTCTGGTACTGCAACGGCCGCCCCTGAGCAAGGTTGGCCTCATCCGCCAGCCGTGCGGCGCGCGCATGGGGCGGCACATTGCGCTGGTACTCCGCCAGCGGGCGGCGCACCTGTTTGCGGTAGACCAGCCGGTCATCAAACTCCCCGGCGCGGGTGCGCGCCACGTAGTCACGCAGATACTCCTGATAGGGCTGCCGGTGGAAGATGCGCTGGTAAAGTTCCTGCTGGAAAATCTGCGCCAGCGCCGTCCAGTCGGTGCGCACCGTCTCCAGCCCTTTGTAGATCATCTTCTCTTCGCCGTTGCGGAGTACCAGCCCGGCATAGCGTTTTTTGCTGCCTTGCTCCACCCCGGCCCCGCGGATGGTGGGCATCAGGAAGCGGCAGAAATGGGTTTCAAACTCCAGCTCCAGCGCGCTCTCCAGCCCCATCTCCTCGCGCAGGTGCTGCTGCCAGAACTGGTTCACCTTCGCCACCAGCGCCCGGCCAATCTCCTGCGCGGCGGCCTCGTCGTGCGGCTGTTTGAGCCAGACAAAGGTGGAGTCGGTGTCGCCGTAGATAACCTGATAGCCTTCGGCCTCAATCAGCGCGCGCGTCTGGTGCATGATCGCATGGCCGCGCAGGGTGATGGAGGAGGCGAGGCGCGGATCGTAAAAGCGGCAGGCGCTGGTGCCGAGCACGCCATACAGCGCATTCATGATGATTTTCAGCGCCTGTGACAGCGGGGCGTTCTGCTGCTGTTTGGCCGCCTCGCGCCCCTGCCAGATCTGCCGCACAATTTCCGGCAGGCAGTGGGTGGTGCGGGAGAAGCGCGCGCCGCGGAACCCCTCAACGGACGCCTGCTCATCCGGCTGGTGCAGCCCGGCCACCAGCCCCACCGGATCGATCAGGAAGGTGCGGATAATTGACGGGTAAAGGCTTTTGTAATCCAGCACCAGCACCGAGTCATACAGGCCGGGGCGCGAGTCCATCACAAAGCCGCCGGGGCTGGGCTGTTCCTCCACATCGCCCCGGTTCGGCGCGACAAAGCCTGCGCGGTGCATGCGCGGGAAATAGAGGTGGCTGAAGGCCGCCACCGAGCCGCCGCTGCGGTCTGCTTCCAGCCCGGTGACGCTGGCGCGCTCCAGCAGGAATGCCAGCAGATCGGTTTTGGCGAAAATGCGCGTCACCAGTTCGCAATCTTTCAGGTTGTAGCGCGCCAGCGCCGGTTTGTCTTCCCGGAAGCGCTGCTCAATCTCCGCCAGCCGCTGGTAAGGGTTGTCGGTAGCCTTACCTTCACCCAGCAGCGTTTGCGACACCGCCTCCAGGCTGAACGACGGGAAATTCCAGAACGCCGATTTCAGCGCCTCAATGCCGTCAATAATCAGCCGCCCGGCGGCCGACGCAAAGAAGTGCCCCTGCCGGAAGCCATGCTCGCGCCACTCCAGCGCGGCACCGCCGCGCCCCAGCCGCAGCGGAATGCCGTAACGCTCGGCGTGTTTCTGCAATACCCGCAGGTCAAACTGGATCACGTTCCAGCCGATGATTACATCCGGGTCGTGGTCGGCCAGCCACTGGTTGAGCTTCTCCAGCAGCAGCGGGCGCGAGGCGACATACTCCAGCGTGAAATCCTCGCGCTGCGGCGTGCCGTTCTCCGGCCCCAGCATGTAAACCTGCCGCTGGCCGCAGCCCTCAATGCCGATGCAGTACAGCTCGCCGTTGCCGCTGGTTTCAATGTCAATCGAGGCGAGTTTCAGCGGCGGGCGATAGCCTTCGGCCGGTTTCATTCTGGTATTGCGCAGCGTGTTGTCCGCGCCCGGCTCACCGCTGAACCAGACCGGCGCGGTGATGTAGCGCTCCATCAGAAAGCGCTCCGGCGGGCGGATGTCCGCTTCATACAGCGTCACGCCCTGATCTTTCAGCGCCCGCTCCAGCCGGGAGAGCTGGCGCTGCTGGCGGCAATAGAGCGCCAGTTGCGGCCGGTGGCGGAAATCACACAGCGCCACCTCGCGCAGCTGCGCACCGCTTTCGCCGCGCAACACCGGCTCCGCCAGTGCGCGCTGTTCCGCGGGCAGGAACGCCACCGCCTGCTGGGGCGGCAGGCAGACTTTCTGCGGGCCGCTATCGGTGGCCAGCCAGAGCTCAATCTCTGTGCCGGTGGGCGTATCACGCCAGTGGCGGGTCAGGATAAATCCCTGGCGGGCTGGGGTCACGGGGCTACCTTTGGGGCGAGGGGAACAGATGGACGTAGTATGGTTTTTTATACAGGTGATGTCCAACGCCGGTAGTGTTTGCTAAATACACATACAATTCATTGATTGACTGCGTGAATAACCGCGTTAACAATTCAGCGGCAAAATGATGAATTTACGCCACAACCTTGTTGGAATTTATGGAATCTTACCTTGAACATCTGATTACCCAGTCTGTGGCCTTTTCACTGATGGCGGTTGGCCTGGTGGCGTTTCTGGAGTCGCTGGCACTGGTGGGGCTGCTGCTGCCGGGCACGGTGATGATGGCGTCCCTCGGCGCGCTGATCGGCAGTGGGCGGGTCAATTTTTACGAGGCCTGGGCGGCAGGGATTATCGGGTGTTTCGCCGGTGACTGGCTCTCCTATTACATCGGCCACCGTTTCAAAGGGCCGCTGCAACGCTGGTCATTCCTGAAGAAGCATAAATCCCTGATGAGCAAAACCCGCCACGCGCTGCATAAGCACAGTTTTGCCACGGTGCTGGTGGGGCGCTTTATCGGCCCGACCCGCCCGCTGGTGCCGCTGGTGGCCGGGATGCTGGATTTGAAACCGCTGACGTTTGCCGTGCCGAACGTGGTGGGCTGCCTGACCTGGCCGCCGGTCTACTTCCTGCCGGGCATTCTGGCAGGGGTGGCGATAGGTATTCCGGCCGGGGCGGACGTCGCGCATTTCCGCTGGCTGCTGCTGGCGGCCTTTGTGGCGGTGTGGCTGGCGGCCTGGCTGGGCTGGCGCTGGTTCCGCGACGGCAAACGCAGTGAAGACTGGCTGTCACGCCGCTTGCCGCTGGCGCGGCTGCGCTGGGTGTGCGGGCTGGTCACCGTGGCGGCAGTCGCCTGCCTGGTGATGCTGTTCAACCACCCGCTGATGCCGGTCTACCGCCGCTTGCTGTGGCAGGTGCTGGCGTACTGAGTCAGGTGCGCGTAATGCCGAGGACGCGCGCCTCGGCGGCGCTGCCGTCAATCAGCGCGGCGGTCGGGCCGTCGTAGTAAATCCTCCCGTCCACCACCAGCAGCGTGCGCGGCGCAATCCGCGCCGCGTCATCCAGATTATGCGACACCATTAACAGCGTCAGGGCGCGGCGGCGGCACACGTCGTCCAGCAGCGTCAGCATGTCGCTGCGCAAGGCCGGGTCAAGCGCCGAGAACGGCTCATCCAGTAACAGCAGCGGCTGGCTGCGCAACAGACAGCGCGCCAGCGCCACCCGTTGCCGCTGGCCGCCGGAAAGCTGCGACGGCAACCGTTCCAGGCATTCCTCCAGCCCCACCTGCGCGGCGATCTCCTCCAGCGCCTGCCGTTGCCCGGCAGTGAGTTTCAGGCCGGGGTGCAGACCCAGCCCCAGATTCTGCCGCACCGTCAGGTGGGCAAACAGGTTGTTCTCCTGAAACAGCATCGATACCGGGCGTCTCGCCGGTGGCGTGTCGCGGTGGTCTGCACCGGCGATCTGTAAGGTGCCGCTGCTGGCGGGGAGGAAACCGGCGATCAGGCCAAGCAGGGTACTTTTGCCCGCGCCGCTCGGCCCCAGCACCGCCACACGTTCGCCGGGCTTCACCGCCAGGTCAAAGCGCATCGGCAGGTGGTGGTAAAGGTAGGTCAGCTTATCCAGCGTCAATATCGGTTCGGGCATTCTTCCGGCGCTCCGGTAAACGTTCAATCAGGGTGAACAGCAGGAAACAGAGCAGCAGCAGCAGCAGCGCGGTCACGGCACCGTCCTGGCTGCGGTACGCGCCCATCTGCTGATAAAGGTAGAACGGCAGGGTGCGGAACTGCTCATTGCCGAACAGCGCCACCACCCCGAAATCCCCCATCGACAGCACGCTGGCAAAGGCCATCGCCTGCGCCAGCGGCAGGCGCAGCGCGCTCAGCTCCACCCAACGCACGCGCTGCCAGCCGCCCATGCCCAGCGCCCGGCAGAGCGGAGTATAGCGCTCCGCCAGGTCACGCATTGGGTTGTCCAGCACTTTGAGCGCGTAGGGTACCGCCATCAGCGCATTGGTGAGGATAACCAGCGCCCACGGGGAGGTGGGCAAACCGCCGGTAGCGCTCAGCAGCAGGAAGAAGCCGGTCGCCAGCACAATGCCCGGCATCGCCAGAATCACCATGCCGCACAGCTCCAGCGCCTGCGCCCGGCCGCACTGCTGGCGCAACCGCCATTCGCGGCTGCTCCAGAGCAGCATCATGGTCAGCACCACGCAGAGCAGCCCGGCACCCAGCGCAATCCGCAGTGAGGTAGTGAGCGCCTGCCATAGCACCGGCTGTTGCAGCACGCCCAACAGCGCGCGGTTGGCACCGTCCGCCACCACTGCCAGCAGCGGCGGCAGGATCAGTAATAATGCCAGCGCAATCACCACGCCATCCGTAAACCGGGCGAGGGCGCTGTCCTGCGGGTTACGCCACTGCGCGGCCTGTGTATGCCCGGCGGGCAGCGCCTGGCTGAGGCGCTGGCTCAGCAGCACCAGCCCCAGACAACAGCTGAGCTGGATCAGCGCCAGCATCGCCGCCCGGCTGAGATCGTAGTCGTAACTCAGCGCCTGATAGATCGCCAGCTCGATGGTGGTGGCCTGCGGCCCGCCGCCGAGGGACAGCACGGTGGCAAAGCTGGCAAAGCAGAGCATAAAGATCAGCGCGGCAGCGGGCAGCAATTGCCGCCGCACGGCGGGCCACTCCACGAAACGCCACTGTTGCCAGCCGTTCATGCCGAGCTGCGCCGCCAGCTGGCGCTGCTCCACCGGGATATTCTCCAGGGACTGCAACAGCAACCGGGCGGCCAGCGGCAGGTTGAAGAACACATGCGCCAGCAAAATGCCCTGCAAGCCATAGGGCGAGAAGGTGTAAGGCACGCCGAGCCCGCCGCAGATCTCCGCGAGCCAGCCCTGCCGCCCATAGACGCTGAGCAGGCCGAACACCGCCACCAGCACCGGCAGCACCAGCGTCATGGCGCAGAGCCGCAACAGCAGCGCCCGGCCGGGGAAGCGGCGGCGGAACAGCGCCCGCGCCAGCCACAGCGCGGGCACCACCGAACAGACCGCCGACAGCAGCGCCTGTAAAAAGGTGAAGCGCACCACATGCCATAAATAGGTGTCATCGGCCAGCGTGCGCCACGCCAGCGCCGGTGCATGAAATAGGATCGCACCGAACGCCAGCCCGGCCACACCCAGCAGCAGCGCGCCCGCCAGCAGGCCGGGCCGTTGCCAGCCGGGGATCAGCGGCTGACGGCGGTTTGCCATGTGCGGGTCCAGGCGGCGCGTTGGGCAGCGACCTCAGCGGCGCTGTAGCTCAGCGCGGTTTTCGGCACGGCCAGGCTATCGAACCCGGCAGGCAGCGCCACCGGCGTTACCGGGTACATCCAGTTGCCGGTCGGGATGGTGTTCTGGAAGGCGGGCGTCACCATAAACTGCATAAACTTCTGCGCCAGTGCCGGCTGGTGGCTGGCAGCCAGCCGCCCGGCGACTTCCACCTGCAAATAGTGGCCTTCGCTGAAGGGGGCGGCGGCGTAATTCGCGTTTTTCTCTTCAATCAGGTGGTAGGCGGGGGACGTGGTGTAACTCAGCACCATGTCGCTCTCGCCTTTGAGGAACAGGCCGTAAGCCTCGCTCCAGCCTTTGGTCACAGTGACGGTTTTCTTCGCCAGCTTTTGCCAGGCATCCGCTGCCTGGTCGCCGTAGACTTTCTGCATCCAGAGCAGCAGGCCGAGGCCCGGCGTGCTGGTGCGCGGGTCTTCATAAATCACTTTCAGCGGGCGGTCGCTCTCCACCAGATCGCGCAGGCTGGTGGGCGGGTTTTTAAGTTTCTCTTTGTTATAGACGAAGGCGAAATAGCCGTAGTCATAAGGCACAAAGGTTTTATCCTGCCAGCCGCCCGGCACTTTCAGCGCGGCGGTATCGAGGCCGGACGGGGCGAACAGGCCGGTTTGCGCCGCTGCCTGCAACAGGTTGTTGTCCAGCCCCAGCACCACGTCGGCCGGGCTGTTTTTGCCCTCCATCCGCAGGCGGTTAAGCAGCGAGACGCCATCTTCCAGCGCCACGAATTTCAGCTCACAGCCGCATTCTGCCTCAAAGGCTTTTTTCACTGCCGGGCCGGGGCCCCAGTCAGCGGCGAACGAGTCATAGGTATACACGGTCAGCAGCGGTTTGGCGGCCAGCGCCGGGGCAGACAAGATAACAGCAGAGACAACACACAGATAAGGCAGGATCTTTCGTGACACTTTGCGCTCCTCAGAAAAAGGGTGGCAAAGGATTTTGAGCAAGCGTTGCGCAGTCTCAAATCCCTCCGCCGGTATTAACCGGATCAGGTTCGACGGGACTCTCTCAGCGACCACGGCCAGCAAGGCGGTGTCGCACCCCGTTGAGAACGCGCCATTGTAAAGGCTTAATCCGGTTGGCGAAAGGGCGGACTACTGCTCCGGCGGGGCGAACCAGGCGGATTTGAAGTCAAACCAACCGAGGCTGTTCATCCGCACGCCGCGCATGCTGCGCTGGCCCTGCAGTTGCAGCCAGTGGTGGAACAGCGGGTGAATCTGTTGGCGGCGCACCAGCGCCTGGCACCACTCCGCCAGCGGCAGCTGGTTATTACGCCACTGTACCGCCGCCGGGTGCAGATCCTCATCCAGACAGTGGTGCAGCAGCGGCAGCTCATACAGCCCGGCGAACAGGGAAAATTCCAGCGGCTGGGTGAAGTTAACGCTGCCGAGCCACAGATCGCTCTCTGCCTCGCCGTTGACCCAGGTTTCATAGCTCACCTCCTGCATCACGAGCGTGACGCCCTGCGCCGCCAGCAACGGCTGCAACGCGTTCACGATGGCGGGGAACTCCGGGTGGTGGCGGTAACAGGTCAGGGTCAGCGTCGCTAGCCCGACGGGCTGGGCGGGCTGCGCGTCATGGGCGCGGTGGTGCCAGCGCGGCAGCAGGCCAAAGGCCGGTGACCAGTAGCGCTGGTAGAGGCGATCAACCTGATGCAGCAGCGCCAGCGGGTTCAGCAGGTCGGTGAGCCAGGCGCGCACCTCCGGCCGGGCGGCGAGGGCAGAACGCCGGTCAAACAGCAGGAAGTAGCAGCCCTCTTCCAGCCGGTTCTCAAGCTCGCTGTGGGCGGTGTCGTCGGCCTGCAACTGCACGCCGGAAGAGACCAGCTCCTCACTCAGTTCCGGCTGTACCCAGATGCTGACTTCATCAATCAGTGCGCGGTAGCCGAAGTAGTCATCGAATGCGCGGATCTTCAATTGGGCCGGGCGGTTATGCACCACCGCATAGGGGCCGGTGCCGATCGGCTGGCGGGCGAAGTCCGGCAGTTGCGGCCACTCACGCGGCAGGATCATCGCCGGGACGCTGCCGAGCAGCCACGGCAGCCAGTGGTCCGGCATACTGAGGCGGATGTCGATGACATGCGGCGTCGGTGAGCTGATCCCCAGCAGGTGGGAAAAGAGCGGCAATGCGCGGATGCGCGTCAGCGAGGCGATAACATCCTCCATCTCCAGCGGCCGCCCATGGTGGAACGGGATGGCCGGGCGCAGATAGAAGCGCCAGTGCAGCGGTGACAGCGCCTGCCAGTGGTGCGCCAGATCCGGCTCCAGTTCCCCGTTTTCCTCATTTATCCGCGTCAGGCCGTTGAAAATTTGGCGCGCCAGATGGGTCTCTGAGCGGCGCATCGGCGAGCCGGGCAGCAGGTTAAACATCGGGCGGTAGTAAAGCACCCGCAGCAGGTGCCGCCCCTGGCGGAAGCTGCGCCCCAACTGGGCCAGCAGCATCTGGCGGGCGGCCTGTTTGTCCCCCACCAGTTGCACTAACTGGTCCGCATTGCCCTGGTCGATCAGCTCTTCAGCCCGCTGTTGCTGGAGCGCCAGCCCGGTGCGCAGAAAGGTGAGGGTAGAGCGCCGCCCGCGCCCCGCCTCCGCCTGCCAGTGCAGCCAGCCCTGCTGCTGCATACTGTTAAGCAGCGAGCGGACGTGGCGGCGCGAGCAGGAGAGGGTCTCCGCCAGGGCCTGAAGCGTGGTCTCGGCCGGCTGGCCGTGGAAGTGCTGCCAGAGGCGGATAAACTGCTGCTGTAAACGTGAGGTCGGCATAAAAGAGGAACTCCGCGCGAGAACTTCATCAATTTTTCTTTCCCCATATTACGCCGATACTGTTTCCCAGCAACCCACCCTGCCGCGTGGAGAAGAAAACATGAAACGCCTGCTGACCAGCCGGTTTTACCGGCGCTATTTCAACGCCGTCTCACCGCAATGGGACTGGCTGGCCTGGATACCCTGCCAGCACCGCATCACGATGCTTGAGCAACTGATGCAATGGCAGACGCCCACCATGACCGACGAGCAATACCACTCGCATACCTGACGCGCCGGTCATCCGTTTTTCTGAGTAATGGTGCTTTTCACCAGCCAGCCGGGTCCTCCGCTGGCTTTTTTATTACCGTTCACTGAAGCAAAAAAGCGTGCGTTTGCAGGCTTTTGCTGCTGTATCCGCGGCAAAACCCGTCTACACTCCACGTTTCACCGGGTTAAAAACCGCTTTCACTCGCAGGGATACACCTTTATGTCCAACCGGTTTATGCCTCAGCGGCTTACCGCTTTCCGCCGGCTCAATCCTGTTTTTGTCGCTTTCCTCGCCGTGACCTTACTGAGCGGGATTGCCGGTGCGCTTCAGGCACCCACGCTCAGTTTGTTTCTGACTACCGAGGTCAAGGCCAGCCCGCTGTGGGTCGGGCTGTTTTACACCATTAACGCGGTGGCCGGGATTGTGGTCAGTTTCCTGCTGGCGAAACGCTCTGACCACAGCGGCGACCGGCGCAGCCTGATTCTGGTCTGCCTGTTGATGGCGGTAGGCAACTGCGTTCTGTTCGCCTTTAACCGCCACTACCTGACACTGATCACCGCCGGGGTATTTCTGGCCGCGATTGCCAATGCCGCAATGCCGCAGATGTTTGCGCTGGCGCGGGAATACGCCGATAACTCAGCACGCGAAGTGGTGATGTTCAGCTCAATGATGCGGGCGCAGCTCTCGCTGGCCTGGGTGATTGGGCCGCCGCTCTCCTTTACGCTGGCACTGAACTACGGCTTTACCCTGATGTTCAGCCTGGCAGCGGCGTTCTTTCTGGTCAGTGCCGTGGTGGTCTGGTGGATGCTGCCGTCGGTGCCGCGCGCGGAACAGCCGGTCGATAAGATGGTGGTCTCCACCCGGGCCTGGAGTGATGTGAATGTGCGCACGCTGTTTTTCGCCTCGCTGCTGATGTGGACGGCAAACACCATGTACATCATCGATATGCCGCTCTACATCAGCCACGATCTCGGGCTGCCTGACCGGCTGGCCGGGCTGCTGATGGGCACGGCGGCGGGACTGGAAATCCCGGCGATGCTGCTGGCGGGCTATTACGTCAAACGTTTCGGCAAGCGGAAAATGATGATTGGCGCAGTGGTGGCCGGGGTGCTGTTCTACGGCGGGCTGGTGCTGTTCCAGGGCAAAACCGCGCTGCTGCTGTTGCAGCTGTTCAACGCGATTTTTATCGGTATCGTCGCCGGGATCGGCATGCTCTATTTCCAGGATCTGATGCCGGGGCGGCCCGGCTCTGCCACCACCTTGTTCACCAACAGCATCTCCACCGGGGTGATTGTGGCCGGGGTATTGCAGGGGGTAGTGGCCGAGCACGTCAGCCATTATGCCGTCTATTGCGTGGCGGCGGTGCTGGTGGTGGTGGCGCTGCTGCTGACCTGCCGCATCCGGGAGGTGTAAACGGCCCGCATAAATAAAAAAAGCCCGCCAAATCTGGCGGGCTTTTTTGTCGGCGCGGCGTGGGTTAACGCATAAAGGCCGGCTGTTTTGCTTCGTAGTTGCTGATCTCGGCGTCGTGTTGCAGCGTCAGGCCGATGCTGTCCAGCCCGTTGATCATGCAGTGGCGGCGGAAGCTGTCGATCTCAAACGGGTAGCGATGGTCGCCTGCGATCACCTGCTGCTGCTCCAGATCCACGGTGAAGGTGATGCCCTCGTTTTCTGCCACCAGCCGGAACAGCGTATCCACATCGGCTTCGCTCAGGGTCACCGGCAACAACTGGTTGTTGAACGAGTTGCCGTAGAAAATATCGGCAAAGCTCGGCGCGATGATCACTTTAAAGCCGTAATCCGTCAGCGCCCACGGCGCATGCTCACGCGAGGAGCCACAGCCGAAGTTTTCACGCGCCAGCAGAATCGTCGCGCCCTGATAGCGCGGGGCGTTCAGGATGAACTCCGGGTTCGGCACCTGGCCGGCATCATCCAGAAAACGCCAGTCGTTGAACAGGTGCTGGCCAAAGCCGGTGCGCGTCACTTTTTGCAGGAACTGTTTCGGGATGATGGCATCGGTGTCGACGTTGGCCGCGTCCAGCGGCACAACCAGACCGGTATGCTGGGTAAATTTCGCCATGAAAATGCTCCTTAATTCAGTTCGCGGATGTCAGCAAAGTGGCCGGTGACCGCCGCAGCGGCTGCCATTGCCGGGCTGACCAGATGGGTGCGGCCGCCACGGCCCTGACGGCCTTCAAAGTTACGGTTGCTGGTGGAGGCGCAACGCTCGCCGGGGTTCAGGCGGTCATTGTTCATCGCCAGGCACATGGAGCAGCCCGGCAGACGCCATTCAAAGCCGGCCTCCAGGAAGACTTTGTCCAGCCCTTCCTGTTCCGCCTGTGCTTTCACCGGGCCGGAACCCGGCACCACGATAGCCTGCACGCCGGCGGCCACTTTGCGCCCGCGGGCAATGGCGGCGGCGGCGCGCAGATCCTCAATACGTGAGTTGGTGCAGGAACCGATAAAGACTTTATCAATCGCCACATCGGTGAGTTTGATGCCCGGCTTCAGGCCCATGTAGGCCAGCGCTTTCTCGGCGGAGGCGCGCTCTACCGGGTCGCTGAAGGAGTCCGGGAACGGGATGTCCTGGTTCACGGCGATCACCTGGCCGGGGTTGGTGCCCCAGGTCACCTGCGGGGCGATGTCGGCGGCGTTCAGGGTGACCACGCTGTCAAAATGCGCGCCCTCATCCGATTTCAGCGTCGACCAGTAGGCCACGGCGGCGTCCCAGTCTGCGCCTGTCGGGGCAAACTGGCGGCCTTTCAGGTAGGCGAAGGTGGTGGCATCCGGCGCAACCAGGCCCGCTTTGGCACCCATCTCAATCGCCATGTTGCACAAGGTCATGCGGCCTTCCATGCTCAGCGCTTCAATCGCGGAACCACAGAACTCCACCACGTGGCCGGTGCCGCCGGCGCTGCCGGTTTTGCCGATCACCGCCAGTACGATGTCTTTGGCGGTGATGCCGGAGGCCGCATCGCCGTTAACCTCAATTTTCATGGTTTTGGCGCGGCCCTGTTTCAGGGTCTGGGTGGCCAGCACGTGCTCCACCTCGGAGGTGCCGATGCCGAACGCCAGAGAGCCGAATGCGCCGTGGGTGGCGGTGTGGGAGTCGCCGCAGACAATGGTCATGCCCGGCAGCGTCATGCCCTGTTCCGGGCCGATGACGTGAACGATGCCCTGGAACGGGTGGTTCAGATCATACAGTTGCACGCCGAATTCCGCACAGTTCTTGATCAGCTCCTGCATCTGGATGCGGGCCATTTCGCCGGACGCATTGATGTCTTTGGTCTGGGTCGAAACGTTGTGATCCATGGTGGCGAAGGTTTTACCCGGCTGGCGCACCGGGCGGCCCATTGCGCGCAGGCCGTCGAACGCCTGTGGGGAGGTCACTTCATGCACCAGGTGGCGGTCGATGTAGAGCAGCGGCGTCTCGTTGGGCGCTTCATGAACCACGTGGGCATCAAATAATTTCTGGTATAAGGTCTTGGCCATGTTATGCCCCTTCTTTCACAAAACGGGCGATGATGTCGCCCATGTCACCGGTAGAGACGGCGTTGCCGTTCCCGGCCAGATCGGCCGTGCGGGAACCCTGTTCTAACGCCTGATTAACGGCGCGCTCGATGGCGTCTGCCGCGTCGTCCGCGCCCAGGCTGTAACGCAGCAGCAGCGTCAGGGAGAGGATCTGGGCAATTGGGTTGGCGATGCCTTTGCCGGCGATGTCCGGCGCGGAGCCGCCTGCCGGCTCATACAGCCCAAAACCTTCTTCATTCAGGCTGGCAGAGGGCAGCATGCCCATGGAGCCGGTGATCATCGCGCATTCGTCGGAGAGGATGTCACCAAACAGGTTAGAGCAAAGCAGCACATCAAACTGTGATGGATCTTTAATCAGCTGCATGGTGGCGTTGTCGATGTACATATGGCTCAGCGCCACGTCCGGGTACTCTTTCGCCACGCCGCTGACCACTTCACGCCACAGGATCGAGCTTTGCAGCACGTTGGCCTTGTCGATAGAGGTGACTTTGCTGCGGCGCTTGCGGGCTGACTCAAACGCGATGCGCGCGATGCGTTCAATCTCAAAACGGTGGTAGATCTCGGTGTCGAACGCTTTCTCCTGCGGCCCCTGGCCTTCACGCCCTTTCGGCTGGCCGAAGTAGATGCCGCCGGTGAGTTCACGTACACACAGGATGTCGAAGCCGCGCGCGGCGATGTCAGCACGCAGCGGGCAGAAGGCTTCCAGCCCGGCATAGAGGCGCGCCGGACGCAGGTTGCTGAAGAGTTTGAAGTGCTTGCGCAGCGGCAGCAGCGCGCCGCGCTCCGGTTGCTGGTCCGGCGGCAGGTTTTCCCATTTCGGGCCGCCCACGGAGCCGAACAGAATGGCGTCTGCTTCTTCACACCCGGCCAGGGTCTCTGCCGGCAGCGGGCTGCCGTGCTTGTCGATGGCCGCGCCGCCGACATCATATTCGCGGGTGGTGATCGCGAGATTAAAACGCTGACGCACCGCGTCGATCACTTTGTAGACCTGTGCCATCACTTCCGGGCCGATGCCGTCACCGGGCAAGACGGCGATGTGGTGGGTTTTGCTCATGTTCACACCGTTTCCTGATTATTTTGTTGTGGGGTGGTTTGCAGGCGTTGTTTCTCTTTTTCTACCTGCTTGCTGCGCCAGATGCAGTTCAGCACATGCACCATCGCTTTGGCAGAGGATTCGACGATATCGGTGGCCAGGCCCACGCCGTGGAAGCGGCGGCCTTCAAAGGAGACCACGATGTCAACCTGGCCCAGTGCGTCACGGCCGTGGCCTTTGGCCGTCAGCTGGTATTTCACCAGTTCAATCTGGTAGCCGGTGATGCGGTTGATCGCCTGATAGACTGCGTCCACCGGGCCGTTACCGGTCGCGGCTTCGGTTTGTACCTCGTCGCCGCAGCCCAGGTTGACCGTCGCGGTGGCGGTGATGCTGGAGCCGGACTGCACGTTAAAGTTGTCCAGACGGTAGAACTCCGGCTCTTCCTGCTGTTTGTTAATGAAGACCAGCGCTTCCAGATCGTAGTCAAACACCTGGCCTTTCTTGTCGGCCAGCTTCAGGAAGGCGCTGTAGAGTGCGTCCAGGTTGTAGTCGCTCTCTTTGTAGCCCATCTCCTCCATACGGTGCTTCACTGCCGCACGGCCGGAGCGGGAGGTCAGGTTCAGCTGCACCTGGTTCAGGCCGATCGATTCCGGCGTCATAATTTCGTAGTTCTGGCGGTTTTTCAGCACGCCGTCCTGGTGGATGCCGGAGGAGTGGGCGAAGGCGTTGGAGCCGACAATCGCTTTGTTGCCCGGGATCGGCATGTTGGTGATCTGGCTGACGATCTGGCTGGTGCGGTAGATCTCTTTATGGTTGATGTTGGTGTGCACGTTCAGGATGTCTTCACGGGTTTTGATCGCCATGATGACCTCTTCCAGCGCGGTGTTACCGGCACGCTCGCCGATGCCGTTCAGCGTGCCTTCTACCTGGCGCGCCCCGGCCTGCACGGCGGCGATGGAGTTGCCGACCGCCATGCCCAGATCGTCATGGCAATGCACGGAGATGATCGCTTTATCGATGTTCGGCACGCGGTTGTACAGGGTAGAGATAATGCCGCTGAACTGGTGCGGGGTGGTGTAGCCCACGGTGTCCGGGATGTTAATGGTGGTGGCCCCGGCAGTAATGGCGGCTTCCACAATCCGGCACAGGTTATCAATCGGCGTGCGGCCGGCATCTTCACAGGAGAACTCGACGTCGCTGGTGTAGTTGCGGGCGCGCTTCACCGAGCGGATCGCCATCTCCATCACATCGTCAAAGGTGCGTTTCAGCTTGGATTCAATGTGCAGCGTGGAGGTCGCCAGGAACACGTGGATGCGGAAGGCCTCTGCTACGCGCAGCGCTTCGGCGGCGACGTCGATGTCATTGTCCACACAACGGGCCAGCCCGCAGACGCGGCTGTTTTTAATCTGGCGGGCGATGGTCTGCACTGATTCAAAATCGCCGGGAGAGGAGACAGGAAAGCCGACTTCCATGACGTCCACACCCATTCTTTCCAGTGCCAGCGCAACCTGCAGTTTTTCGTTCACGCTCAGGCTGGCTTGCAGGGCTTGTTCACCGTCGCGCAGGGTGGTATCGAAAATAATAACTTGTTGGCTCATGGGGTTAATCCTTGTGGTTGTCTCGTTTCGCGCCCAGCAGGTAAAAAAAAACCCGCGCAATGGCGCGGGTTTTCATCTGGGAGAGGGCTGAATCAGTTCTGGATCCCGTCCACCGCCATACCGCGCAAATAAGATGCGTGAAGTAGTAGGCTGGTTAGGCGGGTGATAATAAACATGATGTGTCAGCGTCCCGTTATCTTTTAAAAAAGTCGTTGCCTAATTTGATACGTTATCAGGACACCCTTGTCAACCCTGCGCCCTGAAATAGGGAACCCGCCGCCGGCGCCCCGCCGCAGGATAAAACACTGCCCTTGAAACTGTTAGTGATGGAATATGTTGCCGGTCAGAGATCCCGCATCTGGTTTGAAAAAACCGGCCAAAAAAGAGTTATTTGATTTTTATCATGGCGGGGGTTTTCATTTTTGGTTTTCACGCGTGTTTATCGTTATTTCTTATCTATTATTATTTGTGATGATAGGGTTGAGATGCGTGAGATTAAACAATCGTCAGATCATGAAGTTAGAGAACAGTTTAATGAGAGTAAATCTATTATTCTATTTTACTGATGTTGTCTGTCATAAGATCATATGTTCATATTGGCCCAACAAATAAACAGGCATGATGGTTGATAGCAACTGTTAGCTGATAGTTAATAAAAATAATTATCTGTTAATGCAGCCCCGGTTACCCCCGTAAGGCACGCCTGTTTTTCGTGATGACTGCTCCTCCCTGGTATTTATCATCGCCGGCGGTGTGGAGGGTAACAAATAATATCCTGCCGTTGACAGATACCCGATCGGGTTATATTTCTGTCAGCCGGCCTAGCGGAGCCAACCATGTCTGACGTTATTTTAGAGCAAGAAGAACAGGCCGAAGATGTTCAATTACGTGATTTTGATCTGAATTTATTAACGGTATTTGATGCCGTCATGCAGGCGCAGAATATTACCCGGGCGGCAGAAAGTCTGGGTATGTCTCAGCCGGCTGTCAGCAATGCCGTCGCGCGGCTGAAAATGATGTTTAATGATGAGCTGTTTGTACGCTACGGCCGCGGCATTCAGCCCACGGTGCGCGCCCGCCAGCTGTTCGGGCCGGTACGCCAGGCGCTGCAACTGGTGCTGAATGAGCTGCCGGGGGCCGGCTTTGAACCGGCCACCAGCGATCGCCTTCTTTCGCTTTCTATCAGCAGCCCGCTGGATATCCGTCTGGCCCCTAAAATTTATAATGTGGTGGCTGAACATGCGCCTAATGTGCAATTAAGGCTGACCTCCTGCTTTGATGAGAATATTGAGCATCAGCTGCGCTATCAGGATGTGGAATTCTTTATCAGTTATAAAACATTTGAAAGTGATGCTTTTTGCAGTGACACGCTTTTCCAGGATGAAGTGGTATTGGTGTGTTCATCATCGCACCCGAATATCAAAAACCTGAATAACCGCGAAAGTTATCTTAAAGAGCGCCATGCCGTGGTGAATTTCTCCCAGGCCGGTTCGTTCAGCTCTGAGTTTTATGCGTCCACCGAAGCCCGCCGGGCCATTGTTTATCAGGCCAATGATTTGAGCAGTGCAATGAATATTGTTTCCCAGACGGAAATGATTACGCTCGCCCCGCGCTGGCTGGCCTCCGAATATATGCAGATGCTGAATATTACGTTGCTGCCGATTACCTGGATGGAAAATACCATGAAATGTTATTTGAGCTGGCATAAGGCCGCCGATAAAGATCGTGCCCATCAATGGCTGCGTACTCTGCTGAACCAATCTAAATCCTCGTTGTAAACCCCGTTTTTATGGCCCGGCAGGGGGATACCTGCCGGGCCTCAGCCTGTGCTGTTTCCTGCGCGCCACGGACCATTGATGCTGGGCACTCTGCCCCAGGCAAACGATTATCCTGTGACGCAGGCCACAAAAAAAAGCCTTTTTTCCTGGCGCGGGTTCCCTGTTTCACCAAAATAATGCAGGCAAAAACCGGTGCGATGCCCGGCCGTGGTGAGGCTGTGCGTTACCCGGTGCAGGCTGCCCTATTTCAGGGCCACATGGCTGCCCGGGCAGGGCGTTATTTTCCCGCATCATTTACTTCTGTGTTTATTCCCTGCTGCACTATATTTTCTGAGCGTAATGCCTTTTCTCCAGTGAATAATTTCTTTTCATGGTGCATTGGCAGGGGAGGCGTAATTTCCCGCCCCCGGCCGGGCTTTTTTGCTGTTTGCCTGGCCCAAATTCTGACGTTAAGGTACTGCGTTATATCCGAACAATAATAATAACAGGGCAGCGCCCTATACCCACAGAATGGCGGGGAAGGAGTCTCCCCATTCAGTAATGAAAACAGAAGCCTGGAGGCGAGTCATGGAGATGTTGTCAGGAGCCGAGATGGTTGTCCGGTCGTTAATCGATCAGGGCGTCAAGCATGTGTTTGGTTATCCCGGCGGGGCGGTGCTTGATATCTACGATGCGTTGCATACCGTGGGCGGGATTGATCACATTCTGGTGCGCCATGAACAGGGCGCAGTGCATATGGCGGATGGGTACGCCCGCGCCACCGGTGAAGTCGGCGTGGTGCTGGTCACCTCCGGCCCCGGCGCGACCAATGCCATTACCGGCATTGCCACCGCGTACATGGATTCCATCCCCCTGGTGGTGCTCTCCGGGCAGGTTCACAGCGCACTCATCGGCTATGATGCCTTCCAGGAGTGCGACATGGTGGGCATTTCACGCCCGGTGGTTAAACACAGCTTCCTGGTGAAGCGCGCCGAAGATATTCCGACCATCCTGAAGAAAGCGTTTTATCTGGCTTCTACCGGCCGTCCCGGCCCGGTGGTGATCGACCTGCCGAAAGATGTGGTGAACCCGGCGGTGAAATTGCCGTACGCCTACCCTGAGCAGATCGCGATGCGCTCCTACAACCCGACGGTGCAGGGGCACCGCGGGCAGATCAAACGTGGGTTGCAAACCCTGCTGGCGGCGAAGAAACCGGTGCTGTATGTCGGCGGCGGGGCAATCAATGCCGCCTGTGAGGCGGAACTGCTGCAACTGGCGGAGTCCCTGAACCTGCCGGTGACCAGTTCACTGATGGGGCTGGGCGCATTCCCCGGCTCGCATCGCCAGAGCCTGGGGATGCTCGGCATGCACGGCACCTATGAAGCCAATATGGTGATGCACAACACCGACCTGATTTTTGCCGTCGGCGCGCGCTTTGATGACCGCACCACCAACAATCTGCTGAAGTACTGCCCGAATGCCACCGTGCTGCACATCGACATCGACCCGACCTCCATTTCCAAAACCGTTAACGCCGACATCCCGATTGTCGGGGATGCCCGCCAGGTGTTGACCCAGATGCTGGAACTGCTGGCGCAGGGGAGTGGGGAGCAGGACAGCGGGGCGCTGCAAACCTGGTGGCAGGAGATTGAGCAGTGGCGCGCCCGGCAATGCCTGGCGTATGAAAAAGCGGGCAAGACCATTAAGCCGCAGGCGGTCATTGAGACGCTTTACCGGCTCACCAACGGCGACGCTTACGTCACCTCGGATGTCGGCCAGCACCAGATGTTCGCCGCCCTTTACTATAAATATGACAAACCGCGCCGCTGGATTAACTCCGGCGGCCTCGGCACCATGGGCTTTGGCCTGCCGGCGGCATTAGGGGTGAAACTGGCCCTGCCGGACGAGACCGTGGTCTGCGTGACCGGTGACGGCAGCATCCAGATGAACATCCAGGAGCTTTCTACCGCGCTGCAATATGATCTGCCGGTGGTGGTGGTCAACCTGAACAACCGTTATCTGGGCATGGTGAAGCAGTGGCAGGATATGATCTATTCCGGCCGCCACTCCCAGTCCTATATGGAGTCGCTGCCGGACTTCGTGAAACTGGCGGAGGCTTACGGCCATATCGGCATCGCCATCCGCACGCCGGAGGAGCTGGAGAGCAAACTGGCAGAGGCGCTGGCATACAAGACCCGCCTGGTGTTTGTGGACATCACCACCGATGAGACGGAGCACGTCTACCCGATGCAGATCCGCGGTGGCGGGATGGATGAAATGTGGTTAAGCAAAACGGAGAGGACCTGATCATGCGCCGGATTTTATCGGTATTACTGGAAAACGAATCGGGTGCGCTGTCCCGCGTGGTCGGCCTGTTCTCCCAGCGCGGGTACAATATCGAAAGCCTAACGGTCGCCCCCACTGATGACCCGACGCTCTCCCGCATGACTATCCAGACCGTGGGGGATGCGAAAGTGGTGGAGCAGATCGAAAAGCAGCTGCACAAGCTGGTGGACGTGCTGCGCGTGAGCGAACTGGCCCAGGGCGCGCATATTGAGCGCGAGATCATGCTGGTGAAAGTGCAGGCCAGCGGTTACGGGCGGGAAGAGGTCAAGCGCTGTGCCGATATCTTCCGCGGCCAGATCGTGGACGTCACGGCCACGCTTTACACCGTTCAGCTCGCCGGAACCAGTGACAAGCTGGACGCCTTTTTAAGCGCCGTGCGCGATGTGGCTGAGATTATGGAAGTCGCCCGCTCCGGCGTGGTCGGCGTCTCACGCGGCGATAAAATTATGCGCTAACCACGCAAAACAACAGGCTTAATTAGCCGGAAGGGCCGGGCAGAATATGCCCGGCCCTTTTTTTTGCGGGTGCGCTGATACCTTTCGGCAAAACACCTTGCTCCACTCAGGCGATTGGGGTTAGATAAATACAGGTTATTTATCCCGGCTGACTGATTTACCTGCTTATAACGATAATCATCCGGGAAATATTGGCTGTGCGCCTTTCCTGCAACCTGATTGGAACAGGCGGAATATCACTTTAAGCAATGAGAGGACGTCGTGAAACTGGATGAAATCGCGCGGTTAGCCGGTGTTTCGCGTACCACGGCCAGTTACGTCATTAACGGCAAGGCAAAGCAGTACCGCGTCAGCGATAAAACCGTTGAGAAAGTCATGACGGTCGTCAGACAGCATAATTATCACCCCAATGCCGTGGCCGCCGGGCTGCGTGCCGGGCGCACCCGCTCCATCGGGCTGGTGATCCCCGATCTGGAAAATACCAGCTATACCCGCATCGCCAACTATCTCGAACGCCAGGCTCGCCAGCGCGGCTACCAGTTGCTGATCGCCTGTTCGGAAGATCAGCCGGATAATGAAATGCGCTGTGTGGAGCACCTGTTGCAGCGTCAGGTGGATGCGATCATCGTCTCGACCTCACTGCCGCCTGAGCACCCGTTTTACCAACGCTGGGCGAACGATCCTTTCCCGATTATTGCCCTGGACCGTGCGCTGGACCGCGAAAATTTCGTCAGTGTAGTGGGGGCCGATCAGGAGGATGCCCTGATGCTGGCCAAAGAGCTGCGCACCTTCCCGGCTGAATCGATCCTATACCTGGGGGCGCTGCCGGAACTCTCAGTGAGTTTCCTGCGGGAGCAGGGTTTCCGGGAGGCGTGGGCCGGGGATACACGGCCCATCAGCTACCTGTATGCCAATAGCTTTGAGCGCGCAGCGGCCGGTGAACTGTTCAGAAACTGGCTGAAAAATAACCCGATGCCTCAGGCGCTGTTTACCACCTCTTTCCCGCTGTTGCAGGGGGTGATGGATGTGGCGCTGGCGCAGCAGGGGCAGTTGCCAACCGATTTGATTATCGCGACCTTTGGCGACAATGAGCTGCTCGACTTCCTGCAATGCCCGGTGCTGGCGGTAGCGCAGCGCCATCGCGATGTGGCCGAGCGGGTGCTGGAGCTGGTGCTCGCCAGCCTGGATGAGCCGCTCAAACCTAAACCGGGGCTGACCCGCATCCGCCGTAACCTTTATCGCCGCGGCGCGTTAAACCGTAAATAAAAAGCCGGTGCAACAAGGTTGCACCGCAATTATTCCGCGCATTATCGGCCGCGCATTTGGATTCTTTACACATTTTTACGTGCAATAAATCATCGCGGCTAAAAAGCGAAAGAAAACGAAATAATTTATGTAAGAATTTAATTCACTAAGAGGCGTGGCCAATTAAGATGAATCTTAATAATAACCCCTGTTATATAATCCGACGTCGCCTAATAAAACACCGTGGTTATTTACCGTTTTTTGCAGCTGATTAATAAAGGCGGCCGGATATAATAGCGCAGAGATCGCCGTAATTTAATCAATTCCCTTTATGTTCAGGGGGTTAACCATTACCGAAAGTATGGGGAATGGAGCGCCAACCGTTTCGCTATGCGTTGTGGTTCGCGTTGGCCACGGGGTTATTTACTGCCAAAAGCCTGTTAAAAATGAGATATTGATAACAGAACACTATAAGAAGCTATTTATTGTACAATTTGCCTTTTTTTTAATCTACTTTGCGGTAATTATAGAATTTTCCTTAGCTAATCATAACGTTATTATTTATAACGTCCCGAAAGTTTTACAACGCAGTGAATTCCGCTCTCCTAACCCCTCAGAAATATTGCGAAACCGCCTCCGCGCTGGCTTGACAAGGTTTTCATACCCTCCGTAAACTCCTTTAGGTGGGAATTTGTGGGGGAAAGTGGTGAAAATGGTTATCAAGGGGTAATTCAGCCATGTTCCGAGGGGCAACGCTCGTTAACCTCGACAGTAAAGGGCGGCTCGCCGTTCCAACCCGATACCGGGAAATGCTGACCGAGGGTTCCCAGGGCCAACTGGTTTGTACCATTGACCTTCACCAGCCCTGCTTACTGCTTTATCCCCTCCCTGAATGGGAAGTCATAGAACGAAAATTGTCCCGTCTGTCGAGCATGAATCCCGCCGAGCGCCGCGTACAGCGCCTGCTTCTGGGCCATGCCAGTGAGTGTCAGATGGATAACGCCGGGCGGCTGCTGATTGCCGGTACGCTGCGCCAGCACGCCGGGCTCACCAAAGAAGTGATGCTGGTCGGGCAGCTCAATAAGTTTGAGCTGTGGGATGAACAGACCTGGTATCAACAAGTTAAGGAAGATATTGACGCTGAGCAATCGAGTCAGGAGCCGTTGTCTGACCGGTTACAGGATTTGTCATTATAAGCATGTTGGAAAATTATAAGCATAAGACCGTGTTGCTTGATGAGGCCGTTAACGGCCTGAACATCCGCGGCGACGGCATTTACATTGACGGTACCTTTGGTCGCGGTGGCCACTCTCGCCTGATTCTGTCCCAGCTCGGGCCGGACGGGCAACTGCTGGCGATCGACCGTGACCCTCAGGCCATCCAGGCTGCCCAGTCTATCACTGACCCCCGGTTCACCATCGTACACGGCCCCTTTTCCGATTTATCGCACTATGTGCGTGAACGCGGCCTGGAAGGGAAGATTGATGGCATCCTGCTCGATCTGGGCGTTTCCTCCCCCCAGCTGGACGACCCGGAGCGTGGCTTCTCCTTTATGCGTGACGGCCCGCTGGACATGCGCATGAACCCGTCCCGTGGCTTGTCGGCCGCAGAATGGTTGCAGAAAGCCGAGGCCGAGGACATCGCCTGGGTACTCAAAACCTTTGGTGAGGAGCGCTTCGCCAAACGTATTGCCCGCGCCATTGTGGAGCGTAACCGTGAACTTCCGATGACACGCACCAAAGAGCTGGCCGAGCTGATTGCCGCCGCCACGCCCATCCGTGACAAACACAAGCACCCGGCGACCCGCAGCTTCCAGGCTATCCGCATCTATATCAACAGCGAGCTGGAAGAGATTGAGCGTGCGCTCGACGGCGCACTTGAGGTGCTGGCCCCCGGCGGCCGCCTTTCCGTGATCAGCTTCCACTCCCTGGAGGATCGCATCGTGAAGCGCTTTATGCGCCAGCATAGCCGCGGCCCGCAAGTGCCGGCGGGTTTACCGATGACCGAACAGCAGTTGAGCGAGCTGGGCGGCCGTTCACTGAAAGTGGTTGGCAAAATGATGCCGTCAGAACCGGAAGTGGCTGAAAACCCGCGCGCGCGCAGTTCTGTATTGCGCTTTGCTGAGAGGACCGGCGCGTGATCGGCACTGAGCGGCATGGCCTGGTCGGCGTTATCGGCGGTGATCTGCTGCGCCATGGCAAAATTCCGGTGATCTTACTGATCGCTGTGCTGGTCTCCGCCGTTCTGGTGGTGACCACCGCTCACCGCACCCGCCTGCTGACGGCAGAACGTGAACAACTGGTTCTGGAGCGGGATGCGCTGGATATCGAATGGCGCAACCTGATCCTGGAAGAGAATGCCCTGGGCGATCACAGCCGGGTTGAGCAGATCGCCACGCAGAAGCTGCAGATGCAGCATGTCGATCCTGCACAGGAAAATATCGTGGTTAAACAATAATTACCGGAGCCGATAAGTCGCGCATGAAAGCCACACGTGGAGTGAAGTTAAAACGCCAGGAAGATCAAGCCAGCTTTGTCAGCTGGCGTTTTGCGTTGCTGTGTGGCTGCATTTTGCTGGCGCTGGTGGGGCTGATGTTGCGGGTGGCTTATCTGCAGGTGATTAACCCTGACCGGCTGGTGAGGGAAGGGGATATGCGCTCGCTGCGGGTGCAGCAAATCCCGACTTCACGCGGCATGATCAGTGACCGGGCCGGGCGGCCGCTGGCAGTGAGCGTGCCGGTCAATGCCATCTGGGCCGATCCGAAAGAGCTGAACGAGCATGGCGGCATTACGCTGGACACCCGCTGGAAAGCGCTCTCCGATGCGCTCTCTATCCCGCTCGACCAGCTCTCCGCCCGCATCAACGCCAACCCGAAAGGGCGCTTTGTCTATCTGGCCCGTCAGGTTAACCCCGCCATCGGTGAGTACATCCATAAACTGAAACTGCCGGGGATTTTCCTGCGTCAGGAGTCGCGCCGCTACTATCCGGCCGGTCAGGTGACCGCGCATGTGATTGGCGTGACTAACATTGACGGAAAAGGGATCGAGGGCGTAGAAAGCAGCTTTAACCGCTGGCTGACCGGCCAGCCGGGTGAGCGCACGGTGCGTAAAGACCGTTACGGCCGGGTCATCGAGGACATCTCCTCGGTAGACAGCCAGGCAGCGCATAATCTGGCGCTCAGTATTGATGAGCGTTTACAGGCACTGGTCTACCGCGAGCTGAATAATGCGGTCGCCTTCAACAAGGCGGAATCAGGCACCGCGGTGCTGGTGGATGTGAACACCGGCGAAGTGCTGGCGATGGCTAACAGCCCGTCCTATAACCCGAACAATTTAAGCGGCACCCCGCAGGAAGCGATGCGCAACCGCGCCATCACTGACATTTTTGAGCCGGGCTCCACCGTCAAACCGATGGTGGTGATGACGGCGCTGCAACATGGTGTGGTGCGTGAAAATACCGTGCTCAACACCTTGCCCTACCGGGTAAACGGCCACGAGATCAAAGACGTGGCGCGCTATAACGAGCTGACCCTGACCGGGGTTCTGCAAAAATCGAGTAACGTTGGTGTCTCAAAGCTGGCGTTAGCGATGCCCTCCTCGGCGCTGGTAGAAACATACTCGCGTTTCGGGTTGGGTAAAGCGACCAATTTGGGGTTGGTCGGAGAGAGCAGTGGCTTATATCCCCATAAACAACGGTGGTCTGACATAGAGAGGGCCACCTTCTCATTTGGCTACGGGCTGATGGTAACGCCGTTACAGTTAGCGCGTGTTTACGCCACTATCGGCAGCCTGGGCATCTACCGCCCGCTGTCGATCACCAAGGTTGACCCGCCGGTCTCCGGGGAGCGTGTCTTTCCGGAACAGCTGGTACGCACGGTAGTGCATATGATGGAAAGCGTCGCCCTGCCGGGCGGCGGCGGTACCAAAGCCGCCATCAAGGGTTACCGCATTGCCATTAAAACCGGTACGGCCAAGAAGGTCGGCCCGGACGGCAGGTACGTTAATAAATATATCGCTTATACCGCCGGTGTTGCCCCGGCCAGTGATCCGCGCTTTGCGCTGGTGGTGGTCATCAACGATCCGCAGGCCGGTAAATATTACGGTGGTGCGGTCTCGGCGCCGGTGTTCGGGGCCATTATGGGCGGTGTACTGCGTACCATGAATGTGGAGCCGGATGCGTTGACGACCCCGCCAACCGGCGAGAAAAATGATTTGGTAAATAACAAAAATGAGGGTTCAGGTGGCCGATCGTAATTTGCGCGATTTACTCGCTCCTTGGGTGTCCGATGCCCCTGAGTGCGCGCTGCGGGAAATGACACTGGACAGCCGTGTGGCGGCTGCCGGGGATCTGTTTGTGGCGATCAAAGGCCATCAGGCAGATGGGCGCCGCTATATTCCGCAAGCCATTGCCCAGGGCGTAGCCGCCGTAGTGGCCGACGCAGACAGCGCGGCTGAGCACGGCACGCTGACCACCATGCATGGCGTACCGGTTGTCTTTATCCACGGCCTGCAGCAGCAGCTTTCCGCGCTGGCCGGCCGCTTCTACCAGCAACCCGGCGAAAAACTGCGTCTGGTTGGCGTGACCGGCACCAACGGGAAAACCACCACCAGCCAGCTGCTGGCGCAGTGGAGCCAGGCGCTCGGCGACACCAGCGCCGTCATGGGCACTATCGGGAATGGTTTGCTGGGCCAGGTTGTACCGGCGGAAAATACCACCGGCTCCGCCGTGGATGTGCAGCAGGCGCTGCATCAGCTGGCGGAAAAAGGGGCGACCTTCGCCGCCATGGAGGTCTCCTCCCACGGTCTGGTGCAACACCGGGTGGCGGCGTTGCCGTTTGCTGCGGCGCTGTTTACCAACCTGAGCCGCGATCACCTGGATTACCACGGTGACATGGCCAGTTATGAAGCGGCGAAATGGCTGCTGTTCTCTACCCATCAGGTGGGGCAAAAAATTATTAATGCTGACGACGACGTCGGCCTGCGCTGGCTGCAACAGTTGCCGGATGCGGTGGCAGTCTCTGTTGACGGCAAGCTACCGGCAGGGTGGGGCGGTCACTCGCTCACTGCCCATGCGGTGCAGTATCACGATAATGGCGTCCGGGTGGAGTTCAGCTCCAGCTGGGGCAACGGCGTACTGGAAGCGCGGCTGATTGGCGCATTCAACGTCAGCAATTTACTGATGGCGCTGGCGACCTTGCTGGCGCTGGGTTACCCGCTGGCGGCGCTGCTGGAAGCTGCACCGCAGCTTCAGCCGGTCTGTGGCCGGATGGAAGTCTTCAGCGCACCGGGCAAGCCTACGGTGGTGGTGGATTATGCCCACACGCCGGATGCCCTGGAAAAAGCCCTGGCGGCTGCGCGCCTGCACTGCACCGGCAAGCTCTGGTGCGTATTTGGCTGCGGCGGCGATCGCGACAAAGGCAAACGCCCGCTGATGGGCGGCATTGCTGAACAGTATGCCGATCGCGTAGTGGTGACTGACGATAACCCGCGCAGTGAAGAGCCACAGGCGATTGTTGCTGACATCCTGCGCGGCATGCTGGACGCCGGGCGGGCGCAGGCCATTCATGGCCGCACTGAGGCAGTGACGAATACCATTATGCAGGCGACCCCGGACGATCTGGTTCTGATTGCCGGTAAAGGGCATGAGGATTACCAACTGGTGGGCAACCGCCGCCTTGACTACTCCGACCGCCTGACGGTCGCGCGGCTGCTGGGGGTGATGGCATGATCGCGGTTTCCCTGCAAACGCTGGCAGAGGTGCTGAACGCTGAGCTGATCGGTGATGACGTCCTGATTGATGCGGTGGCCACCGATACCCGTCAGCTGAGCGCCGGCAGCCTGTTTGTGGCGCTGAAAGGTGAGAATTTTGACGCCCATGCGTTTGCTGACAATGCCGTGGCCGCCGGTGCGGCTGCGCTGCTGGTCAGCCGCCGTGTGGACGCGGATGTGCCGCAACTGTGCGTGGCGGATACCCGCATCGCGCTGGGCCAGTTGGGTGCCTGGGTTCGCCAACAGGTGCCGGCGCGCATTGTGGCACTGACCGGTTCCTCCGGGAAAACCTCGGTCAAAGAGATGACGGCCACGATTCTGCGTGAATGCGGCAACGTGCTGTTTACCCAAGGCAATTTTAACAATGACATCGGCGTGCCGCTGACGTTGTTGCGCCTTGAGACGCAGCACGACTTCGCGGTGGTGGAGATGGGCGCGAACCATATCGGTGAGATTGCCTACACCACGGCGCTGGTGCAGCCGGAAACCGCACTGGTGAATAACCTGGCTGCTGCGCATCTTGAAGGCTTCGGCTCGCTGGCAGGCGTGGCAAAAGCCAAAGGTGAAATTTTTGATGGCCTGCCGCCAAAAGGCGTGGCGATCCTGAATGCGGACAGCCATGACTGGCCGCACTGGCAGTCAAAACTGGCCGGGAAAACCGTCTGGCGCTTTGCGCCGCAGGCCGCCGCAGACGTGGATTTTTTCGCCAGTGACATCGTGATAGACCAGCAGGGTACCGCATTTACCCTGCATTCGCCGTTTGGCGAAGTAAGTGTTCGCTTACCTTTGCCGGGGCGTCACAACGTGGCGAATGCGCTGGCGGCGACAGCCCTGGCGATGTCCATCGGTGCATCATTAGAGGCCGTGCGCCGTGGGCTGTCACAGCTTCAGGCGGTGCCGGGGCGTTTGTTCCCGATTACGCTGGGGCAGGGCAGGTTGCTGCTGGATGACAGCTACAACGCCAACGTCGGGTCGATGACGGCCGCGGCGCAGGTGCTGGCTGAGATGCCCGGCTACCGCGTTATGGTCGTAGGCGATATGGCGGAACTGGGCGCAGAGAGCGAAGCGTGTCACCGTCAGGTAGGCGAGGCGGCGAAAGCGGCCGGGATTGATAAAGTATTGAGCGTTGGGCGCGAGAGCCGGCTGGTGAGTGAGGCCAGCGACTGTGGCGAACATCTTCAGGATAAGACAGCAGTGGCAGCCCGGTTAACGAGCTTACTGTCTGAACATGCGGTAATTACCGTTTTGGTTAAAGGTTCACGTAGTGCCGCAATGGAGCAGGTAGTACGCGCGTTACAGGAGAATGCAACATGTTAGTTTGGCTGGCCGAGCATCTGGTCAAGTATTATTCCGGCTTCAACGTCTTTTCATATCTGACGTTCCGCGCCATTGTCAGCCTGCTTACTGCGCTGTTTATCTCTCTGTGGATGGGCCCGCGCCTGATCGCTTATCTGCAAAAGCTGCAAATTGGCCAGGTCGTGCGTAATGACGGCCCGGAGTCGCACTTCAGCAAGCGCGGCACCCCCACCATGGGCGGGATTATGATCCTCACCTCGATCACCATTTCGGTGCTGATGTGGGCGTATCCCTCTAACCCGTATGTCTGGTGCGTGCTGTTTGTGCTGGTGGGCTACGGCATCGTCGGCTTTGTGGATGACTACCGCAAAGTGGTGCGGAAAAACACCAAGGGGCTTATCGCCCGCTGGAAATATTTCTGGCAGTCGGTGATTGCGCTGGTGGTGGCATTCGCGCTGTATGTCATCGGCAAAGACACCCCGGCCACCCAGCTGGTGGTGCCGTTCTTTAAAGACATCATGCCGCAGCTGGGCCTGCTCTACATTCTGCTGTCGTACTTTGTGATTGTCGGCACCAGTAACGCCGTCAACCTGACCGACGGCCTCGACGGGCTGGCAATCATGCCGACCGTGTTTGTCGCGGCCGGGCTGGCGCTGGTCTCCTGGGCGACCGGGAACATGAATTTTGCCGGTTACCTGCATATTCCTTACCTGCGCCACGCCGGTGAACTGGTGATCGTCTGTACGGCGATTGTCGGGGCCGGGCTGGGGTTCCTGTGGTTTAACACCTACCCGGCACAGGTCTTTATGGGGGATGTCGGTTCACTGGCGCTGGGCGGCGCGCTCGGGACTATCGCCGTGCTGCTGCGCCAGGAGTTCCTGCTGGTGATTATGGGCGGGGTCTTCGTGGTGGAAACGCTGTCAGTGATCCTGCAGGTCGGTTCCTTTAAGTTGCGCGGCCAGCGCATCTTCCGGATGGCGCCGATTCACCACCACTATGAATTGAAAGGCTGGCCGGAACCGCGCGTGATTGTGCGCTTCTGGATTATTTCGCTGATGCTGGTGCTGATTGGCCTGGCGACGCTGAAGGTGCGGTAATCATGATTGACTATCAGGGTAAGCAGGTTGTCATCATCGGGTTGGGCCTGACCGGCCTCTCTTGTGTTGATTTCTTCATGGCACGCGGCGTGACGCCGCGCGTCATGGATACCCGTGTCAATCCGCCGGGGCGCGATAAATTACCGGCCGGTGTGGAGTGCCATGTCGGCTCGTTGAATGAGGCGTGGCTGCTGGCGGCGGATCTGATTGTCGCCAGCCCCGGCATGGCGCTCGCGCACCCGGCACTGAGTGCCGCGGCAGACGCCGGGGTCGAGATTGTGGGCGACGTGGAGCTGTTTTGCCGCGAGGCGCAGGCACCGATTGTGGCCATCACCGGCTCAAACGGCAAAAGCACCGTGACCACGCTGGTCGGCGAGATGGCGAAAGCCGCCGGCTGGCAGGTGGGCGTGGGCGGCAATATCGGCTTGCCGGTGCTCTCCTTGCTCGGCTCACCCTATCAGCTTTATGTGCTGGAGCTCTCCAGCTTCCAGCTGGAAACCACCTCCAGCCTGAAAGCCGCGGCTGCCACCATTCTGAACGTGACGGAAGATCATATGGATCGCTATCCGTTCGGGTTGCAGCAATACCGCGCCGCCAAACTGCGCATCTATGAAAATGCCGCCGTGTGTGTGGTCAATGCGGACGACGCGCTGACGATGCCGGTACGTGGCGCCGATACGCGCTGTGTGAGTTTCGGTGCGGATGTGGGCGACTATCACCTTAACCGCCAGCTGGGCGAAATCTGGCTGCGGGTGCGGGGTGAGAAAGTGCTGAATACCAAAGAGATGGCGTTGACCGGCCAGCATAACTACACCAACGCGCTGGCGGCACTGGCGCTGGCAGATGCCGTGGGCCTGCCGCGCGCCTCCAGCCTGAAGGCGCTGACCACCTTTGGCGGCCTGGCGCACCGTTTCCAGCTGGTGCATCAGCATAACGGCGTGCGCTGGATCAATGACTCCAAAGCCACCAACGTTGGCAGCACGGAAGCCGCGCTGAAAGGTTTGCAGGTCGGGGGCACGCTGCACCTGTTGCTGGGCGGGGACGGCAAGTCAGCCGATTTCTCCCCGCTGACGCCTTACCTGCAACGGGACGCAATCCGTATTTACTGCTTCGGCCGTGACGGCGAGGCCCTGGCGCAGTTGCGCCCTGAGGTGTCGCAGCTGACCGGCACCATGGAAGAGGCGATGCGTGCGCTGGCACCGGCCCTGCAACCCGGCGATATGGTGTTGCTCTCCCCGGCCTGCGCCAGCCTCGATCAATTCCGTAACTTTGAGCAGCGCGGTGATGAATTCGCCCGGCTGGCTAAGGAGCTGGGCTGATGAAGATCCCGGGTCTGATGCTGGTCGGCCGCGTTTCCGGCAGCCTGTTTGGCAAACTCAATGACTGGGTGATGGGCGCGCGTGAAAGCGACAACACCAGCATGGTGCTGTATGACCGCACCCTGCTGTGGCTCACGTTTGGTCTGGCGATTATCGGCTTTGTGATGGTGACGTCCGCCTCGATGCCGATTGGGCAGCGGCTGGCAGATGACCCGTTCCTGTTTGCCAAACGTGACGCGCTCTATCTTGGGCTGGCCTTTGTGTTGTCCCTGGTGACGTTGCGGGTGCCGATGGCCGTCTGGCAGCGTTACAGCAACGTGATGCTGCTGGTGTCGCTGGTGATGCTGCTGATCGTTCTGGTGGTGGGCAGCTCGGTAAACGGCGCATCACGCTGGATTGCCCTCGGCCCGCTGCGTATTCAGCCGGCAGAATTTTCCAAGCTGTCGCTGTTCTGCTACCTCGCCAGCTATCTGGTACGGAAAGTGGAGGAGGTGCGCAGCAACTTCTGGGGCTTCTGTAAGCCGATGGGTGTGATGGTGATTTTAGCCGTGCTGCTGCTGGCGCAGCCGGATCTCGGTACGGTGGTGGTACTGTTTATCACCACGCTGGCGATGCTGTTTCTGGCCGGTGCAAAGATGTGGCAATTCCTGGCGATTATCGGGTCAGGGGCCTTTGCGGTGGTGCTGCTGATTATTGCGGAACCCTACCGTATGCGCCGCGTGACCTCGTTCTGGAACCCGTGGGCCGATCCGTTCGGCAGCGGCTACCAGCTGACCCAGTCACTGATGGCGTTCGGCCGCGGTGAATTCTGGGGGCAGGGGCTCGGTAACTCCGTACAAAAACTGGAATATTTACCGGAGGCACACACCGATTTTATTTTCTCTATTCTCGGTGAGGAGCTGGGGTATTTCGGTGTGGTTTTAGCCTTGTTAATGGTATTCTTCGTCGCTTTTCGCGCGATGTCCATCGGGCGCAAGGCGTTGGAGATTGACCAGCGCTTTTCCGGCTTCCTGGCCTGCTCCATCGGCGTATGGTTCAGCTTCCAGGCCCTGGTTAACGTGGGTGCGGCAGCCGGTATGTTGCCGACCAAAGGCCTGACGCTGCCGCTGATCAGTTACGGTGGTTCCAGCTTGTTGATTATGTCCACAGCGATCGTTCTGTTGCTGCGGATCGATTTTGAAACGCGGATGACGAAAGCGCAGGCGTTTGTAAGGGGTTAATGATGAGTGGCAAGACCAAGCGTTTACTGGTGATGGCAGGCGGCACAGGCGGGCATGTGTTCCCCGGCCTCGCCGTTGCCCATCATCTGATGGCGCAGGGCTGGCAGGTACGCTGGCTGGGAACTGCCGACCGGATGGAGGCCGATCTGGTGCCGAAACACGGCATTGAGATCGACTTCATCCGCATTTCGGGGCTGCGCGGCAAAGGGCTGAAAGCCCAGCTGATGGCCCCGGTACGCATTTACCGCGCCGTGCGCCAGGCCAAAGCCATCATCCGTGCTTACCAGCCGGACGTGGTGCTGGGCATGGGCGGCTACGTTTCCGGCCCCGGTGGGCTGGCCGCCTGGCTGAGCGGCGTGCCGGTGGTGCTGCATGAGCAGAACGGCATCGCTGGGCTGACTAACCGCTGGTTGTCGAAAATTGCCAAAAAAGTGTTACAGGCGTTTCCCGGGGCGTTCCCCCAGGCAGACGTGGTCGGTAACCCGGTGCGAACCGATGTGCTGGCCCTGCCGTTGCCCGGCGTGCGTCTGGCGGGGCGTGAAGGCCCGGTACGGGTGCTGGTGCTCGGCGGCAGCCAGGGTGCCCGCGTCCTGAACCAGACGATGCCGGCGGTGGCCGCGTCAATGGGGGATCGCATTACCTTGTGGCATCAGGTAGGGAAGGGCGCGCTGGAGGAGGTGACGCAGGCTTATCAGCACGTCGGCCAGACCCAGCACAAGATCGCCGAGTTTATCGATGATATGGCCGCTGCGTACGCCTGGGCGGATGTGGTGGTCTGCCGCTCCGGTGCGCTCACCGTGAGTGAAATTGCCGCCGCCGGGCTGCCCGCGATTTTCGTGCCGTTCCAGCATAAAGATCGCCAGCAGTACTGGAATGCCCTGCCGCTGGAGCAGGCAGGGGCCGCAAAAATTCTTGAGCAGCCGGATTTCACCAATGAGGCGGTGTGCGGGTTGCTGACACAATGGAACCGCCCGGTGTTGGCTGAGATGGCGCAACGCGCCAGGGCGGCAGCCATTCCGGATGCCACCGAACGGGTGGCCGCCGAGGTATGTGCGGTTGCGCACATTGACTATGAACGATCTGCGCCGCGCGCGGTCGTCAATCAGTAACGATGAAAAGTGAAGAATAACGTGAATACACAACAATTGGCGAAACTGAGAACCTTCGTGCCCGAGATGCATCGCGTCCGGCACATCCACTTTGTCGGCATCGGTGGTGCCGGCATGGGGGGTATCGCCGAAGTGTTGGCTAACGAAGGCTACCAGATCAGCGGGTCTGATCTGGCGCCAAACCCGGTGACGCAGCATCTGACGGCGCTGGGCGCACAAATTTATTACCACCATCGCGCAGAAAATGTGCTGAACGCCAGCGTGGTAGTGGTCTCCTCGGCCATCAGCCAGGATAACCCGGAGATTGTGGCCGCGCGTGACGCACGTATTCCGGTGATCCGCCGGGCGGAAATGCTGGCAGAGCTGATGCGTTTCCGCCACGGCATTGCGGTGGCCGGTACGCACGGCAAAACCACCACCACTGCGATGGTCAGCAGTATTTATGCAGAGGCCGGGCTGGACCCGACCTTTGTGAACGGCGGGCTGGTAAAAGCGGCCGGCACGCACGCCCGGCTGGGTACCAGCCGTTACCTGATTGCCGAGGCGGACGAAAGTGACGCCTCGTTCCTGCATCTGCAACCAATGGTGGCGATCGTGACCAACATCGAAGCGGACCACATGGATACCTATCAGGGCGATTTTGAGAACCTGAAGCAGACGTTCATCAACTTCCTGCACAACCTGCCGTTCTATGGCCGTGCCGTGATGTGTATTGATGATCCGGTGGTGCGTGAGTTGCTGCCGCGCGTGGGCCGCCATGTCACCACTTACGGTTTCAGTGAGGATGCGGATGTCCGCATCGAAAGCTATCACCAGCAGGGCGCACAGGGGCACTTTACGCTGAGCCGCCAGGATAAGCCGCTGATGACCGTGACGCTGAATGCGCCGGGCCGCCATAACGCGCTGAATGCCGCCGCAGCGGTGGCCGTGGCGACAGAAGAGGGCATTGCCGATACGGCGATCCTCAGCGCGCTGGCCGGTTTCCAGGGCACTGGCCGCCGTTTCGACTTTCTCGGTGAATTCCCGCTGGCCCCGGTGAACAGTAAGGCAGGCGCGGCGATGCTGGTGGACGATTACGGCCATCACCCGACAGAAGTGGATGCGACCATCAAGGCCGCGCGTGCAGGCTGGCCGGAAAAACGGTTGGTGATGATTTTCCAGCCGCACCGTTATACCCGCACCCGTGACTTGTACGACGATTTCGCCAATGTGCTGTCGCAGGTGGATGTGTTGCTGATGCTGGATGTGTATGCCGCAGGTGAAGCGCCGATTCCGGGCGCTGACAGCCGCTCACTCTGCCGGACAATCCGCGGGCGCGGTAAGATTGATCCTATTTTGGTTTCCGATGTGGACACCGTGCCGGAAAATCTGGCCCAAATCCTGGAGAATGATGACCTGGTTCTGGTTCAGGGCGCCGGGAATGTTGGCAAGGTTGCCCGTAAATTGGCTGAGCAGAAGTTTCAGCCCGTAAGAAAAGGTGAAGAGCAGCATGGCTGATAAAGTCGCGGTATTACTGGGCGGGACGTCCGCCGAACGCGAAGTGTCGTTGCAGTCCGGGCAGGCGGTACTGGCCGGCCTGCGTGAATCAGGCATTGAGGCTTACGCGGTTGACCCAAAAGAGACGCCGGTGACTGAGCTGAAAGCGATGGGCTTTACTAAGGTGTTTATCGCGCTGCATGGCCGCGGCGGGGAAGACGGGACGTTGCAGGGGCTGCTGGAACACCTGGGCCTGCCGTATACCGGCAGCGGCGTAATGGCCTCCGCCCTGACCATGGATAAGCTGCGTACCAAGCGTATCTGGCAGGCGATGGACCTGCCGGTCGCGCCGTTTGTTGCGCTGAACCGTGCGCAGTTTGCGTCCGGTGAGCTGGGCGAGGATGCCACTACGCTGGCTGCGCTGGGCTTCCCGCTGATTGTGAAGCCGAGCCGCGAAGGTTCCAGCGTCGGGATGAGCAAAGTAGACAGCATCGAGCAGTTACAGCCGGCGCTGGAAGAGGCGTTCCGCCATGACGACGACGTGCTGGTAGAGAAGTGGCTGAGCGGCCCGGAATTCACCGTGGCGATTCTGGGAGACGAGGTTCTGCCTTCCATCCGGATCCAGCCGGCCGGTGTATTTTACGATTATGAGGCGAAATACCTCTCTGATGAGACGCAGTATTTCTGCCCAAGCGGCGTCAGTGAGGCCGATGAGGCGTATCTGGCGGCGCTGGCGTTACGCGCTTACCGCGCACTGGATTGCCGGGGCTGGGGCCGGGTAGACATCATGCAGGACAGTGACGGCAGCTTCTGCCTGCTGGAAGTGAATACCTCGCCGGGGATGACCAGCCACAGCCTGGTGCCGATGGCCGCCCGACAGCATGGCCTGAGTTTCGCCCAGCTGGCGGTGCGTATCCTGGAGCTTGCTGACTGATATGTCGCAGGCGGCCTTGAATACACGCGAGCGCGATGAGCCTACGGTCAGCCGTAGCCTGCGCCGCAGTAACGGTACCCAGCTGGCGGGGATTCTCTTCCTGCTGATGGTACTGGGGACCATCGGCTGGAGTGGCTGGGCAGTGCTGGGGTGGATGAAAGACGCCAACCGCCTGCCGCTCTCCAGGCTGGTGGTGACGGGTGAACGCCATTTCACCACCAATGACGACATCCGGCAGGCCATTATGGCCCTAGGGTCGCCGGGCACCTTCATGACGCAGGATGTGAATGTCATCCAGCAGCAGATTGAGCGGTTGCCGTGGATCAAACAGGCCAGTGTCCGCAAGCAGTGGCCGGATGAACTCAAGATCCATGTGGTGGAGTATGTGCCCGTTGCCCGCTGGAACGACCTGCATATGGTCGATGCTGAAGGAAAAGCCTTCAGCGTGCCGTCGGAGCGGATGAGCAACCAGAAGATGCCGTTGCTCTACGGGCCGGAAGGCAGTGAACAGGATGTTTTGCAAGGTTACAGAACGATGAGCCAGACGCTGGCCGCCGGTAAGTTCACGCTGAAGATGGTCTCCATGACCGCGCGTCACTCCTGGCAACTGGCGCTGGATAACGATATCCGTATTGATCTGGGCCGTGATGACCGTGCAGGACGCTTGCAGCGCTTTATTGAGCTGTTCCCGGTATTGCAGCAGCAGGCACAGACCGACAACAAGCGCGTCAGCTATGTCGATCTGCGTTATGACACCGGTGCGGCAGTGGGCTGGGCTCCGGCATTCGTTGAGCAGCAAAACAGTAATCAGCAACAAAATCAGGCACAGGCAAAACAACAATGATCAAGTCGACGGACAGAAAACTGGTAGTTGGACTGGAAATCGGTACGGCAAAGGTTGCGGCATTGGTAGGGGAAGTTCTGCCCGATGGCATGGTCAACATTATTGGGGTGGGCAGTTGCCCGTCCCGCGGTATGGATAAAGGTGGCGTCAACGATCTTGAGTCGGTGGTAAAATGCGTACAACGCGCCATCGATCAGGCGGAACTGATGGCAGATTGCCAGATATCGTCAGTTTACCTGGCATTATCCGGCAAACACATCAGTTGCCAGAACGAAATCGGGATGGTTCCTATTTCGGAAGAGGAAGTCACACAGGAAGATGTGGAAAATGTGGTACATACCGCTAAATCGGTACGTGTACGTGATGAACACCGCATTCTGCACGTGATTCCGCAGGAATACGCCATTGACTACCAGGAAGGTATCAAAAACCCGGTGGGGTTGTCCGGCGTGCGGATGCAGGCAAAAGTGCATCTGATTACCTGTCATAACGACATGGCGAAGAATATTGTAAAAGCCGTGGAACGTTGCGGCCTGAAAGTTGACCAACTGATTTTTGCCGGCCTCGCGGCCAGCTATGCGGTGCTGACGGAAGATGAGCGCGAGCTGGGTGTGTGCGTGGTGGATATCGGCGGCGGCACGATGGATATCGCCGTGTATACCGGTGGGGCGTTGCGCCATACCAAGGTGATTCCTTACGCCGGCAATGTGGTGACCAGTGACATTGCCTACGCCTTTGGTACCCCACCCACCGATGCCGAGGCCATTAAAGTGCGCCACGGATGTGCACTGGGTTCCATTGTCAGCAAGGATGAGAGCGTGGAAGTGCCCAGCGTAGGCGGTCGTCCGCCGCGCAGTCTGCAGCGCCAGACGCTGGCCGAGGTGATCGAGCCGCGTTATACCGAGCTGCTGAACCTGGTCAATGATGAGATCCTGCAATTGCAGGAGCAGCTGCGCCAGCAGGGCGTCAAGCATCATCTGGCCGCCGGTATTGTCCTGACCGGCGGCGCGGCACAAATCGATGGTCTGGCGGCCTGTGCCCAGCGGGTGTTTCACACCCAGGTCCGCATCGGCCAGCCGCTGAACATTACCGGACTGACGGATTATGCGCAGGAGCCTTACTACTCCACAGCGGTAGGGTTACTGCACTACGGAAAAGAGTCTCACCTGAGCGGTGAGGCGGAAGTGGAAAAACGCGCCTCAGTGGGCAATTGGTTCAAACGAATCAACAGCTGGCTGAGAAAAGAATTTTAATGTTTAACAAGAGATCAAGCTGATCCTCTTTTTTTGATCTCGAAGCGACAGGCACAAAACGGAGAGAAATTATGTTTGAACCTATGGAATTAACCAATGACGCGGTGATTAAAGTCATCGGCGTCGGCGGTGGCGGCGGTAATGCCGTTGAACATATGGTGCGTGAACGCATCGAAGGTGTTGAATTCTTCGCCGTAAACACAGACGCTCAGGCTCTGCGTAAGACGGCGGTGGGCCAAACCATCCAGATCGGCAGCGGGATCACCAAAGGGCTGGGCGCAGGCGCCAACCCGGAAGTGGGCCGCAACTCTGCCGAAGAGGACCGCGAGGCATTGCGTACGGCGCTGGAAGGCGCTGATATGGTCTTCATCGCGGCCGGCATGGGCGGCGGTACCGGTACCGGTGCTGCACCTGTTGTCGCTGAAGTGGCAAAAGATCTGGGTATTCTGACCGTGGCCGTTGTGACCAAGCCTTTCAATTTTGAAGGCAAGAAACGTATGGCCTTTGCCGAGCAGGGGATTGCGGAGCTTTCCAAGCACGTTGACTCCCTGATCACTATTCCTAACGACAAGCTGCTGAAAGTGCTGGGCCGCGGCATCTCCCTGCTCGATGCGTTTGGTGCTGCCAATGACGTGCTGAAAGGCGCGGTACAGGGCATCGCTGAATTGATCACCCGCCCGGGCCTGATGAACGTCGACTTCGCCGACGTGCGCACCGTGATGTCCGAAATGGGTTACGCCATGATGGGTTCCGGCGTGGCCTGTGGGGAAGACCGTGCGGAAGAAGCGGCCGAGATGGCTATCTCCAGCCCGCTGCTGGAGGATATCGATCTCTCCGGCGCCCGCGGTGTCCTGGTCAACATCACGGCCGGCTTCGACCTGCGTCTGGATGAGTTCGAAACCGTGGGTAACACTATCCGTGCTTTCGCATCGGATAACGCGACCGTGGTTATCGGTACGTCACTCGATCCGGAGATGAATGACGAATTGCGCGTCACCGTGGTGGCCACCGGCATCGGCATGGACAAACGTCCGGAAATCACGCTGGTGACCAACAAGCAGCAGACCCAACAGCAGCCGGTTATGGATCACCGTTACCAGCAGCATGGTCTGTCACCGCTGCCGCAGGAAAACAAACCTGCCGCCAAGGTGGTTAACGAGCAGAATACGCAGTCGAACAAAGAGCCTGATTACTTAGATATTCCGGCTTTCCTGCGCAAGCAGGCTGATTAATTGTCGCTGCTTTAGCATCTCCGCTCTTTGTGCTAAACTGTCCCGCCGATCCTGGTATAAGCTGGGATCGGTAGGATGGATAACATTGCGAGATAAAACGATGATCAAACAACGCACATTAAAACGTATTGTTCAGGCGACAGGCGTCGGTTTGCATACCGGTAAGAAGGTCACGCTGACTCTGCGCCCTGCACCGGCCAACACCGGGGTCATCTATCGCCGCACTGACTTGAATCCACCGGTAGATTTCCCGGCAGATGCCAAATCCGTGCGTGATACCATGCTCTGTACTTGCCTGGTCAATGAGCATGACGTACGTATTTCTACGGTTGAGCACCTGAATGCCGCCCTGGCGGGCCTGGGCATCGACAACATCGTTATTGAAGTTGATGCGCCGGAAGTTCCGATTATGGACGGCAGCGCCGCGCCTTTCGTCTACCTGCTGCTGGATGCCGGTATCGAAGAGCTGAATTCAGCCAAGAAATTCCTGCGGATTAAAGAGACTGTCCGCGTAGAAGACGGTGACAAGTGGGCCGAACTGCGACCGCACAATGGTTTCAGCCTGGACTTCACGATTGATTTTAATCACCCGGCGATTAACAGCAGCTCACAACGTTATCGTATGGATTTCTCGGCCGATGCTTTTGTGCGTCAAATCAGCCGGGCACGTACTTTCGGTTTCATGCGTGACATCGAGTACCTGCAATCCCGTGGCCTGTGCCTGGGCGGCAGCTTCGATTGTGCGATCGTCGTTGATGACTATCGTGTGCTGAACGAAGACGGCCTGCGTTTTGAAGACGAATTCGTGCGTCACAAAATGCTGGATGCCATCGGTGACTTGTTCATGTGCGGCCATAACATCATTGGCTCCCTGACGGCGTATAAGTCAGGCCATGCACTGAACAACAAACTGCTGCAGGCGGTGTTGGCGAAACAGGAAGCGTGGGAATATGTGACCTTCCAGGACGAAGCAGAAATGCCGCTGGCATTCAAAGCGCCGTCTGCTGTGTGGGCATAACCTTAGCTTAGTTTTTTTTATCACGACTGGTTGCACTGGTACTCTCTCCGGCCAGGGCAGCCAGCCGTTCTAACGCCTTTTTCAATTTTTCCGGGCTGCGATCCGCCACACCGCGTAACGCATCCGCACTCTGCGGGCTTAACTGCCGGTAAACCTCTCTCGTCTCTTCGTTCTGCGATTTTTGCGCAGGCGCTTCCGCTTTTGCCATTAACGAGGGATTAATCCTGATGTCGATTGCGGACAATGATGGTAATATTTGCGCTCGTAGTGCAGAGAGAAGATTGGACTGTTCGTAGCGTAATCGCATCATCCAACTGGCATTAGCCGTTTCAAGCACTAAAATACCCTGTCGGTAGTTAGCGACACGGCACCAGGGATGCAACTGAACAGGCAACAGACCTTTCACTGCACGGTTAAGCTTTAACAGCGCGGTAGCGCGTTGTTGTACGCTTTGCAGCGGGCTTTTCCCTCCTGCCGAGGCATCGTCGAACAGGACATCTAATAATTGTGGGCGGCTATCACGCATGGCGGGGCTCCGGCGGATCTAAACTCGTGATTGGTATTCTAAATCGTTGGCGACAATTTGGCAGACGTTATTTCTGGCCGCATCTTCTGCTGGGGATGGTCGCGGCGAGCTTTGGCGTGTCGTCCGGGATAGGTAATACCTCTGATCAATCCGCCTTGCCCAATCCGTCTTCCACATTAAACCGCCAGAACAGTGCCAGTACAGCCTTTACGCGCCTGATGCTGTTGCAAGAGGCGCATCGCCGCCCTGCCTTCAGTGTTGACTACTGGCACCAGCATGCCATCCGAACGGTTATCCGTCACCTTTCCTTTGCTCTGGCCCCAACGGTCATCTACCAGACAGCTACCGAGGCTGAAGCGATTCAGGCTGAGCCATTACAGGCACAGCGCCTGGCCTTACTGCTCACGCTCAATGCATTGCTGACGCATGAGCCCAAGCCACCGACGATTATCCGCTTCACCTCCACCCGCCTTTTCATGGCAGTGACCCACTATCAGGCAGGCTTGTGGCTGGCGCAGGTGCAAGGTATTCGTGCCGGTCCGATTGCATAATTCCCTCAATACCTTTAAAACAATTGATAAATCAATAAAGTAGTGGCTAATAATTAGCCAGCTGAGAGATATTAAGAATTATGTTAATCAAATTATTGACCAAAGTATTTGGCAGCCGCAATGACCGCACTCTGCGCCGCATGCGCAAAGCCGTAGAGCAGATCAACCGTCTTGAGCCGGAAATGGAAAAGCTTTCCGATGATGCGCTGAAGGCGAAAACCGACGAATTCCGTGCCCGCCTGGCCAAAGGCGAAGTGCTGGAAAGCCTGATCCCGGAAGCTTTCGCGGTTGTGCGTGAGGCCAGTAAACGCGTCTTTGGTATGCGCCACTTCGACGTGCAGCTGCTGGGCGGTATGGTACTCAACGATCGTTGCATCGCTGAAATGCGTACCGGTGAAGGTAAAACCCTGACCGCAACCCTGCCGGCCTACCTGAATGCGCTGAGCGGCAAGGGCGTACACGTTATTACCGTCAACGACTATCTGGCCCAGCGTGACGCCGAAAATAACCGTGCGCTGTTTGAATTCCTTGGCCTTTCCATCGGCATCAACCTGCCGGGGATGCCGGCACCGGCCAAACGTGCCGCGTACGCCGCTGACATCACTTACGGTACCAACAACGAATACGGGTTTGACTACCTGCGTGACAACATGGCCTTCAGCCCTGAAGAGCGCGTGCAGCGTAAACTGCACTATGCGCTGGTGGATGAGGTCGACTCCATCCTGATCGATGAAGCGCGTACTCCGCTTATCATCTCCGGCCCGGCTGAAGACAGCTCGGAGATGTACATCAAGGTCAACAAACTGATTCCCAAGCTGATTCGTCAGGAGAAAGAGGATTCAGAGACCTTCCAGGGCGAAGGCCACTTCTCGGTGGACGAAAAAGCCCGTCAGGTACATCTCACCGAACGCGGCCTGATTCTGATTGAAGAGCTGCTGATGGATGCCGGCATCATGGAGGAGGGCGAGTCACTCTACTCCCCGACCAACATCATGCTGATGCACCACGTCACTGCCGCTCTGCGCGCGCATGTGCTGTTCACGCGTGACGTGGATTACATCGTAAAAGACGGTGAAGTGATCATCGTTGATGAGCATACCGGCCGTACCATGCAGGGCCGCCGCTGGTCTGATGGTCTGCATCAGGCAGTAGAAGCCAAAGAGGGCGTGGAGATCCAGAACGAGAACCAGACCCTGGCCTCCATCACCTTCCAGAACTACTTCCGCCTGTATGAAAAACTGGCCGGGATGACCGGTACTGCTGACACCGAAGCATTCGAATTCAGCTCTATCTATAAGCTCGATACCATTGTAGTGCCGACCAACCGCCCGATGATCCGTAAAGATCTGCCGGATCTGGTCTACATGACCGAACTGGAAAAAATTGGCGCAATCATCGAAGACATTCGTGAGCGTACCGCTAACGGGCAGCCGGTGCTGGTAGGGACCATCTCTATTGAGAAATCGGAAGTGGTTTCCAATGAGCTGACCAAAGCCGGCATCAAGCACAACGTTCTGAACGCCAAGTTCCACGCCCGCGAAGCGGATATCGTGGCACAGGCCGGGCAGCCGGGTGCTGTGACCATCGCGACCAACATGGCCGGCCGTGGTACTGACATTATGCTCGGCGGCAGCTGGCATGCCGAGGTGGAAGAGCTGGAAGAGCCGACCCAGGAACAGATTGATGCCATCAAAGCGGCATGGCAGAAGCGCCATGACGCGGTACTGGCCTCCGGCGGCCTGCATATCATTGGTACTGAGCGCCATGAATCGCGCCGCATCGACAACCAGTTGCGTGGCCGTGCCGGTCGCCAGGGTGATGCCGGTTCCTCCCGCTTCTACCTGTCGATGGAAGATGCGCTGATGCGTATTTTTGCCTCTGACCGCGTCTCCAACATGATGCGGAAACTGGGCATGAAACCAGGTGAAGCGATTGAGCACCCGTGGGTGACCAAAGCGATTGCCAACGCCCAGCGTAAAGTGGAAAGCCGCAACTTCGACATCCGTAAGCAGTTGCTTGAGTATGATGATGTTGCCAACGACCAGCGCCGTGCCATCTACACCCAGCGTAATGAGCTGCTGGACGTGTCTGACGTCAGCGAAACCATTGCCAGCATCCGTGAGGATGTGTTTAAGGCCACGCTCGACAGCTACATTCCGCCGCAGTCACTGGAAGAGATGTGGGATATTCCCGGCCTGGAACAGCGCCTGAAAACCGACTTCGATCTCGACCTGCCGATTACCGAGTGGCTGGACAAAGAGCCGCAGCTGCATGAAGAAACGTTGCGCGAGCGCATCCTGCAAAATGCTATCGAAGTTTACCAGCGTAAAGAGGAAGTGGTCGGCATCGAGATGATGCGTAACTTTGAAAAAGGCGTGATGCTGCAAACGCTGGATTCCCTGTGGAAAGAGCACCTGGCCGCGATGGATTACCTGCGCCAGGGCATTCACCTGCGTGGTTATGCGCAGAAAGATCCGAAGCAGGAATATAAGCGCGAATCCTTTGCGATGTTTGCGGCGATGCTGGAATCCCTGAAGTATGAAGTTATCAGCACTCTGAGCAAAGTACAGGTTCGCTTGCCGGAAGAGGTTGAGGCACTGGAGCAGCAGCGTCGCGAAGAGGCAGAACGTCTGGCGCAGCAACAGCAGCTGAGCCACCAGAATGACGCGGCGATCGAAGCGGAAGCGGCGCGCAGCGGTGCAGCGGGCGAACGCAAAGTAGGCCGTAACGATCCGTGCCCATGCGGTTCAGGTAAAAAATACAAACAGTGTCACGGACGCCTGCAAAAGTAAGGCCGCGTTCATGACCACGCCGTGCTAAAGAGCGGGGTAAACGCATAAGACACAGGGGTTCAGCGTGCTGAGCCCCTGTTTTTTTGCACTGTGATCAGAAAAGACCCGCGATCAGCGAAGATTGCTGATCAAAAAAGCGTGATGACCAGAAAAGAAAAGGAGAAATGCATGACACTCAAGCACCTGACTATTGCCGTCGGTATCATCCGTAACCCCCGGCATGAAATCTTTATTACCCAGCGCGATGCCGGCTCCCATATGGCAGGATTCTGGGAGTTCCCCGGCGGCAAAGTCGAAGCCGGGGAGACGCCGGAGCAGGCCCTGATACGCGAACTGGACGAAGAGACCGGCATTGTGCCGGTTTCAGTGCAGCCGCTGAAACGTGTGGAGCATGCGTTTGACGATCGTCGCGTCACACTCCATTTCTTTCTTGTTGAGGCGTGGCAAGGTGAACCCTATGGCCGTGAGGGGCAACCGATGCGCTGGGTACCGCAGCAGGAATTACGGGAAGAGGATTTCCCGCCGGCTAATGCCGCCGTTATCGCCTTACTGAAAGCCTGATTTCCCTGTCTGGCGCGCCCCCCCGGGCAGCGCCTTCAGCCGGGCCTTAGCGCTCGTCCTCTTCGCTCCACTTTTCTGAGTCATTGATGTCGGTCTGGCTGGGAATACGCTTTTCTTCATCTGCCCATTCACCGAGATCAATTAACTGACAGCGCTTGCTGCAAAACGGGCGATAAGGGCTCTCTTCACCCCATATCACCGGTTTCCGGCAGGTCGGGCAATTGACGATAGTCTGTTCGTTATCCATTCGTTCTCCTAAAAAAGTAAACCGGGCCGCGCCTAGCAGCAGGCAAGCGTGAAAGAGAGGCGCGCCGGCACCTGCCCGCGTTCACTATCCAGTGATAAAAAGCGAATCGCGTAACGGGTTTTGTGGCCTGAAATCTGTGGGTAGATCTGGTGCTCCAGTGCCACCCGTAACCGCAACAGATCGGCATCTTCCGCGTTATCCTGGAAGAAACCATTCAAACTGATCTGGTTTTTAAACGCCCCTGACTGACGAATCAGATCAAGGATAATCGTCAGGGCGTCACTCAATGGCGCAAGCGTGGTAAGCCAGCTGTTTACCTGGCTATCACGCGCCTCCTGCTCCAGATGCAGCCACATGTGCAGCGTGGGCAGGTCAAAACTGCAACAGCCGCCCGGAATGCTCAACCGCTGCTTAACCAGACTAATCAACCGATCCTCACGCAGGGACTGCCCAAGCCGCGGCGCGGCCATCAGGGCGGTGGAGCGCTGTTTCAGCTGCTGGCGCAAGGCTTCAACCCGGGTCATATCCACACCCGGCACATCTGCCCATACCCGCAACTTCTGCTGCTGGCGTTCCAGCTCTTTGACCAGTTCGGTACGGACTTCACCACGCTCTAACACATCCAGCAGGTCAGCAATGGTACGGAAGAAGGCGAGGGCCGTGGTAATGTCACTGAGTACCGGGTACTGATGCAGTTGTTGCAGCAAAAACTCAATACGCAACCAGGTGCGCATCTTCTCATTCAACGGGTGTTCAAACAGAACGGTAGGAGAAAGGTCACTCATGTCTATTAATCCTGTTGGGTTGCCGCCGCCAGTTGCAGGTAATGCTGGTGAAGGGCAGCAACGCGCGGTCCGATCGCTGAGGGATCGCCGCTGTTATCAATCACATCGTCAGCACAGGCCAGGCGCTGTTCGCGTGTTACCTGTGCTGCAAGAATATTTTCGGCCTGCTGGCGTGACACCCCATCGCGCGCAGTGGTTCTGACCAGCTGCGTCTCACGATCAACGTCAATCACCAGCACCCGATCGGCACGCGTCTGCAAGCCATTTTCGACCAGCAACGGCACCACCCACAGCACATAGGGTGTGGTGGCCTGTTGGATCCGGCGTTGTGTCTCTTGCTGGATCAACGGATGCAGCAAGCTGTTCAGCCACGTTTTTTCCGTGGGGTCGGCAAAGATGAGCTCCCGCAAGCGGGCGCGGTTGAGGCTGCCGTCAGGGTGCAGCAGTGCCTCACCGAAATGCGCAGCGATGGCGCTGAGTGCCGGCGTGCCCGGTTCGACGACCTGACGGGCAATCACATCAGCGTCAATCACCGTTACACCTAAGCGGGAAAATGCATTCGCCACGGTACTTTTGCCACTGCCGATGCCGCCTGTCAGTGCAACAAGGTAGCTCATGGTTATGCTCTCAATAAGAAGGATAGACGAAACATAATGATACCCGGCAGAACCCTTTACTGCGGCAGTGTGCACAAGCCATTTTTTTGGGTCGCTGTACAGTCATAATCGTGAGCAGCATCACGCCGGTATTTATCAGTTAAATTTCTGTGATTGTAGCGTAAATAAAGTCAAATTCGCAGACTTGTTCGGCGATTATTCCGGCGTATGATGACGTCACTGGGAATGGCAGCACGACTCTTCGCGCACCTTTCTGCCCGATCACCTTTTGCGATCCGTCGCCGACTACCAGGAAACTGTCACCATGCGCATTGAAGAAGATGTAAAACTCGGCTTTAAAGATGTTTTAATCCGCCCGAAACGCTCTACCTTGAAAAGCCGCTCAGAGGTTGACCTGCAACGCCGCTTCACGTTTAAACATGCCGGCGCGGCCTGGTCAGGCGTACCGATTATTGCCGCCAATATGGACACGGTCGGCACGTTCCGTATGGCAACCGTTCTGGCCTCGTTTGATTTGTTGACTGCCGTGCATAAGCACTACAGCGTTGAGCAGTGGCGCAGCTTTATTGAAGGCGCGACGGAAGAGGTGCTGAATCATGTGATGGTCTCTACCGGCACCTCAGAAGCTGACTTTGTTAAAATGAAGCAGATTCTGGCCCTCTCTCCGGCCTTAAAATTCATCTGCATCGATGTGGCTAACGGTTATTCAGAACATTTTGTCGCTTTCCTGCAACGGGCGCGTGAAGCCTGCCCAGATAAAGTGATCTGCGCCGGGAATGTGGTCACCGGTGAAATGGTGGAGGAGCTGATCCTCTCCGGGGCTGACATTGTCAAAGTCGGTATTGGCCCGGGGTCTGTTTGCACCACACGGGTAAAAACCGGCGTGGGTTACCCGCAGCTGTCGGCCGTTATCGAATGTGCGGATGCCGCCCACGGCCTGGGCGGGCAGATTGTCAGTGACGGTGGCTGTGCCGTACCGGGCGATGTCGCCAAGGCTTTCGGCGGCGGCGCAGATTTCGTTATGCTGGGTGGCATGCTGGCCGGCCATAATGAATGTGAAGGCACTATCGTGGAAGAGAACGGTCAGGAGTTTATGCTGTTTTATGGCATGAGTTCTGAGTCAGCCATGAAACGCCATGTTGGCGGTGTGGCAGAGTACCGGGCTGCTGAGGGCAAAACGGTAAAACTCCCTCTGCGCGGGCCGGTAGAGCATACCGTGCGGGACATTCTGGGCGGTTTGCGCTCTGCCTGTACCTATGTCGGGGCTGAGCGGTTGAAAGAGCTGACCAAGCGCACCACCTTTATCCGGGTCGCCGAGCAGGAGAACCGTCTGTTCGGGCAGTAACCTCTTTTTTCGCCGGCCGCTACGTGTATCCCTTGCTGCCGGCGCATCCTCTTTTTACTGATCGCCAACCGCCAACCGCCAACCGCCAACCGCCAACCGCCAACCGCCAATTACCCACTACTTCTGCCAGGCTTCCCCTTTAACCATTGCCCATCACGCTGCCTAACTGGAAAATCGGCAGGTACATGGCAATCACCAGCCCACCGACCAGGCCACCCATCACCACCATCATCAGCGGTTCCAGCGTTTGCGCCAGTCCTTCAGCCTGTTGCATCGTGTGCTGTTCATACCATTGCGCCAGCCGTGCCAGCAGCGTATCCAATGATCCGGACTCCTCACCGACCCGGATCAACTGCCGGCACAGCGGGGTAAACAGCGGCTCTGCATTAATTGCCTGATGCAGCGGCACGCCCTGGCCCACCTGTTGCTGAACCCGCATCACGGCCTGCTGGTAACAGAGATTAGGCACCGCTCTGGCCGCCGCCTGCAAACCGGTAAGCAAATCCAGCCCGGCCCGTTGTGTCAGCGCCAGTGTCGAGAAAATCTGGGCAATGCTGCCGCCCTGAATGAGCCCGGCAATCAGGGGCAGATGTAACAGCGCTTGCTGTTCCCGTTGTTGCCAGCGCGGCTGGGGATGAAGCCGCAAACCATACCCCAGTGCGGCCAACCCCAGCAGCATAAGCAGCCATGGCCCTTGTGTGACCATCCAGTGAGAGCAGGTCATCAGCGCCTGGGTAAACCACGGCAACGGGGCGTTAAAACTCTGGTAGATCGCGGCAAAGGCCGGCAGCACCAGCGTCAGCATCAGGATACACACCAATAACGCGATCGCGCTGACGATCAGCGGGTAACGCACCGCTTTACTGACCTTCTGCCGCAGCCGCTGGGCCCGCTCTTCCAACTGGGAAAATTGTTGGCAGCAGTGATCGATATTGCCCGTCAGTTCGCCTACCTCCATCATCTGGAGACAGATAGCCGGAAACACCGCCGGATAGCGCGCCAGCACCCCGGAAAGCGGCAGGCCGTCTGCAATCCGGGCCGCCACGTCCCGCAGTATGCAGCGCCAGCCCGGCCTGGGGTGCCCCTCCGCCAGCAGAGTGATACTTTCCATCAGCGGCAGCCCGGCCTGTAGCAGAGTAGCCAGTTGCTGAAACAGTGCCGTGCGCTCTGCGGGTTTCCAGTAGCCTTTACGTAACCGGCCCTGGGAAACGACCCGCAGCGGTTGCAGCCCCTGATCCATAATCTGTTCAAGCGCCGCCGGTTTGCCGGCTGCCAACAGGTCGCCGTGCTGAAGCTGCCCCTGAAGGTCAATCGCCTGCCAGCGGAACAGGCAGGGGTCAGCCATCTTGCGCCCCCACCACCCGGTACACCTCTTCCAGCGACGTGGTGCCCTCCGCCGCCAGTGCCAGACCCACATGTAATAACGAAGCCTGCCCCTGATGCCGCGCAATCGCTGCCAGCTCCTGCACGGTGGCCTGCCGGGTTAATGCCTGCTGGATTTCCGGGGTAACAACCAGCATTTCATACAAACCGGTCCGGCCATAATACCCGGCACAACAATGGTGGCAGCCTGCCGCACGCCAGGGAAACAGCGGCCCGCCGGGGCTTCCCGGCGGCAGGGTTGCCGCCTCCGGGCTGCGGGTGCGGCAGTGGGGGCAGAGCCGGCGTACCAGCCGCTGGGCAATGACCAGTTTCAGGCAGGAAGCGATAAGGTAACCCTCAATGCCCATCTGGTTCAGCCGCACCAGAGTCTCCGTTGTCGAGTTGGTATGGAGCGTTGAGAGCACCAGGTGGCCGGTCTGGGCGGCGTTCACCGCGATCTCGGCAGTTTCCGCGTCACGGATTTCACCAATCATGATGATGTCCGGATCCTGGCGCAGCAGCGCCCGCAGGATGCGCGCAAAGCTGAGTTCCGCTTTCGGGTTCACCTGGGTCTGGTTGATGCCCTCCACCGGGATTTCGACCGGGTCTTCCACACTACAAAGGTTGTGCGCCGGGCTGTTAAGCTGCTTCAGCCCGCTGTAGAGCGTGACGGTTTTACCGCTGCCGGTCGGGCCGGTGACCAGGATCAGCCCTTGCGGTTGTGCCAGTACGCGCCGGAAACAGGCCAGCGCTTCCGGGGTCATGCCTAACTGCGCCATATCCGGTGCCTGTTGCGGCCCCTGTTGCAGCCGCAGCACCAGCTTTTCCCCGTACAACGTCGGTAAAGAGGAGAGGCGAAGGGCGAGCGGCTGACCGCCACACTGCACGGTACACTGCCCATCCTGCGGCAGGCGACGTTCGGCAATATCCAGCTTGCCCATGACTTTAAGGCGCGCACCGATCTGGTTACCTAACCCGGCCGGGGGCGGGGTAATCTCCTGTAACACGCCGTCAATCCGCAGCCGCAGGCGATAACGCCCCGCATACGGCTCAAGATGAATGTCCGAAGCACGCCGCTGCAACGCCAGCAACAACATCTCGCGGATAAAAAGCGCCGCCGGGGCGTTGTCATCAGCCGGTGCCGCGTCTGCCTGACTGCGCAGAGAGGCGGGCGGGGGCTCTGCAGCTGCCTGGGGGGCCGCCTGCCGCGCCTGTTCAAGGCGTGCCGCAGGCCAGCACTCGGTGTGCAACGTCTGGGGGCAGGCAAACCGCAGGGCTTCGCTTAGCGCCTCCAGCACCTCAGCCTGGGCCGCAACATGCAGGTGCTGCGCATCATGGTGGATAATCACTGCCTGAAACCGCGCACAGATTTGGCGCAGCGCGGCGGTGTGTTCCGTGGTGACCGTCATCACGCATTCCCCGCTTCAAACCGGAATATCTCTTCGCACAGCGTTTGCAGCTCGCTTGCTGCCGCAACACACTGGCGCTGCCACACCAGCCCGCCGGCCTGGGTGTCCGGTACCGGGGTCAGGGTGACATTCAGGCCATTCAACGCGGCCTGCCCGGTCAGGGTAATCACGCCGTTGGTCACCGTCACTCCACTCACATAATGAGTAGATTTACTGGCCGGGATCCCTGCTGTACCGAGGTTGCAGCCGGTCAACGCACCCTGCTCAATGGCACAAAGTTCCGTCGCCATTTTGTAAGGGGTCATCGCCTGTAACATATCGGTCAGGGCGGCTTTCTGGATATAGCTCTGATAGGCGGGGATGCCGACGGCACTCAGAATGGCGATGATGGCAATTACTACCATCAGTTCAATCAGGGTAAAGCCTTGCTGGTAATGCATGTTTTCACTCCGCTGGAATAAGGTGCCGCCACGGTAAGCATCCGGGCGGCGGGGTGCCAGCGGCAAGGCATCAACGTTCGGCGTGGCTCGGAATAAAAAACCACTATTCAGCGGGTTACAAAAAAGAGTGGAAGCAGGATCGCAGGCGGTGAGGAAAGAAAAACAGCGGGAAAAAAAGCAGCGTATAACAGCGCAACGGCTCCCGGTATGGCGGCCGGGAGCCGGTCACTCAGCGGAAGCGCATGGAGAGGTCCATTGCCCGCAGGTGCTTGGTCAGGGCACCGACGGAGATGTAATCCACCCCGGTTTCGGCAAACTGGCGCAGGGTAACATCGGTGACATTGCCGGACACTTCCAGCTTGGCACGCCCCTGGGCCAGGGCAACGGCCTCACGCATCATCTCCAGGCTGAAGTTGTCCAGCATGATGATGTCTGCCTCGGCATCCAGTGCCTGGCGCAGTTCGTCGAGGGTTTCGACCTCTACCTCGATCGGCACGTCAGCATGCATCCAGAACGCCTTTTCCACGGCCTGTTTGATGGAGCCGGAGGCAATAATGTGGTTTTCCTTGATCAGGAAAGCATCAGAAAGGCCGAGGCGATGGTTGCTGCCGCCCCCGCACAGCACGGCATATTTCAGTGCAGTACGCAGGCCGGGCAGGGTTTTACGGGTGTCGAGCAACTGGGTGCGGGTGCCTTCCAGTAAGTCAACATAACGGCTGACTTCGGTGGCCGCGCCGGAGAGCGTCTGGATAAAGTTAAGGGCGGTGCGTTCGCCGGTCAGCAACAGGCGGGCCGGGCCGCTGAGTTCGCACAGGAGCTGGTTCGGCACCACACGATCCCCGTCGTTGACATGCCAGGTGACGTGTACTTTGTTATCAAGCTGGATGAACACCTCATTCAGCCAGCGCGCACCACAAAAAACGCCGGCCTCACGGGTGATGATGGTGGCCTCGGCCTGCTTGTCCGCCGGCAGCAATTGCGCGGTCAGATCGCGGTCGGCATCCACATCGCCGCCGAGATCTTCACGCAACGCCTGGGCAACCAGGTAAGGAATATCATGTTGGATACGGTTGAGTAATTCAGTCCGGCGGCTCTCGGCACTGTAGCTGCGGGTTGGCATGAAAATCTCCGAAATGGCGGATTAGGGGGTAGGGGAAACATGCTACCCTGTTGCCCGGATAAGTACCATATCGGGCCGTGATGCGTACCGGCCACAGGCAATACCCGGTGCACGGGAAGAGGTGAAGCATGGAACTGGAAAAAGGGTGGCTGACCGGGGTCAGAAAGGTGGTGTCGCCGCATTGTGATCAACGCCCGGCGGATACCGTGCCGAACCTGTTGATTATACATAATATCAGCCTGCCGCCCGGCCGGTTTGGCGGCCCTTACATTGACCAGCTGTTTACCGGCACGCTGAACCCGCAGGATGACCCGTTCTTTGCAGAGATTCATACCCTGCGGGTCGCTGCGCACTGCCTGATCCGGCGCGATGGCGAGATTGTGCAGTATGTCTCCTTCAATGATCGGGCCTGGCACGCGGGCGTATCACAATGGCAGGGGCGTGAGCGCTGCAACGATTTCTCCATCGGCATTGAGCTGGAAGGCACCGACACGCTGCCGTTTACCGAGGCGCAGTACCGGAGCCTGACAGAGGTCAGCGAATTGTTAATTAGCGCGTATCCTATTACTGTAGAAAACATTACCGGTCACAGTGAGGTGGCACCGGGGCGCAAAACCGATCCCGGCCCGGCGTTCGACTGGGCCGGTTATCGTCAGCGACTCAGGGCCGTGCAGCCGTAAGGCACCCGGTTGGATATGCGTGAAATAAGGGGATACTTCGGCAGATGACGCTTTTTACTTTATTGCTGGTTTTAGCATGGGAGCGCCTGTTTAAACTGGGCGAACACTGGCAGCTGGACCACCGGCTGGAACAGGTTTTTCAACGAACCCGTGGCGCGTCATGGCCAAAAACGGTGCTGATGCTGCTGTGCTGGCTCGGCGTCGTGTGGGGCATCTTGTGGGTGGTACATGGGTTGTTCTTCGGCGTGCTGACCTTGATCCTGTGGGTATTGATTGGCCTGCTGTGCATTGGGGCCGGCAGCAAGCGCCGCCACTACCGCGCGTACCTGAAAGCAGCACGGCAGGGGGATGCCCATGCCTGTGAGCATCTGGCAGGCGAACTGGCACTGATTCACGGGCTGCCGGTGGACTGTGCCCAGGAGCTGCGGTTGCGTGAGCTGCAAAATGCGCTGCTGTGGATTAACTTCCGTTACTATCTGGCTCCGCTGTTCTGGTTTGTGTTGTGCGGGCCTTACGGGCCATTGGCCCTGGCGGGTTATGCGTTCCTGCGCGCCTACCAGAGCTGGCTGGCACGGCACGGTACCCCGCTGCTGCGGGCGCAATCCGGGATTGATGCGCTGTTGCATCTGCTGGACTGGGTACCGGTGCGGCTGGCCGGTGTCGCTTATGCACTGCTGGGGCACGGTGAACGGGCACTGCCGGCGTGGTTTGCCTCTGTGTGGGATCGCCATACATCGCAATATACCGTACTGACCGGCTTGGCTCAGTTCTCACTGGCACGCGAGCCGCATCTGGACCCGATTCAGACGCCGCGCGCCGCAGTGACCATGGCGAAAAAGGTGACGATGATCATTGTGGTGGTGGTGGCGCTGCTGACCATTTACGGCACCTTAACCTGACCTGACCTGACGGCGAGGCCGGGCAGCGGCAGAGAAAACCGGGAATAAAAAAGCACGGCGCGCCGTGCTTTTTTGTGGGCAGGGTGAAAGGGCGCCGTGTGGAAAGAGGCGCCATTCTCTGCATCAGCCACATCATTTATCTGATGCAAAGCCGCATGCCGTCAGCGGTTGTCCGCAGGCGGTACGCCGAAGACCGGCATGCCTTGTTTGTCCCATTCCAGATCTTTGATGCGGGTATGGCGGTTGGGATCGTAGAGCGGATCGCCCTCAATCTCGGTGTAGTTACGGGCATGGTAAACCAGCACATCACCGCCCTGCGCGTTAACGGTAAAGCTGTTATGCCCCGGCCCGAACTGGCGGTTCTCCCAGCTGGTGGTAAAGACCGGTGTCGGGGATTTATGCCAGCTGGCCGGGTTCATCAGGTTGCTGTGAATATCTGCCCAGAGCAGGCCGATGCAGTAGTTCTCGTCGGTGGCGCTGGCGGAATAGCTAATGAAAATCCGTTCGCCATGTACCACCACCGCCGGCCCCTCATTAACCCAGAAGCCGCGCGTCTCCCACTCCAGCTCCGGTTTGCTCAGCATTACCGGGGTGCCTTTCAGCCGCCAGGCATTCTCCATTTCACACAGGTAAAGGTTGGAGTTGCCGCGGATGGCCGGGTCTTTTTGCGCCCACAGGTAGTAGCGCGTCCCCTGATGTTCAAAGGTAGTGGCATCCAGCGAAAAGCTGTCGAACTGGGTATGGATGCGCCCGCGTTCAATCCAGCGGCCGCGCAGCGGGTCGTCATCCGCACACTCCAGCGCGTACATCCGGTGCTGGAACAGCCCATCAACGATGGTTTTTGACGGCGCAGCAGCGAAGTAAATAATCCACTTGCCGTCAACCCGGTGCAGCTCCGGGGCCCAGATCAGCGCGCTCATCGGGCCGCGCTCCGGCTTGCGCCAGACAATGTACGGCTCGGCCGTCGCCAGCGCCTCCAGCGAAGGCGCGCGGCGCAGCTCCAGCCGGTCATACTCCGGCACGGAAGCGATAAAGTAGTAATGGCCGTCATCATGACGATAGATAAACGGGTCGGCACGCTGGGTAATCAGCGGGTTAGGGTAACGTGTTGCGGTCATGCCTGCGGCTCCTTATCTGCGGCAATCAGGGCGGCACCCTCACGGTGTTTGCTGCCCTGGTACTCCGCCAGTTCACGGTAATTCTGGCGGCGTTTTTCCAAATCAAGCTGAATCTGTGCCATCAGGCTGCGGTCAACCTTCAGCAGGCGTACCACCCCGGCGGTGATCAGGTAGCCTACACCCGGGATGATGGTGAACAGCAGCACAATGCCGTTCACGGCAGAGGCGCTCTGCTGTTTCGCCCCGGCATCATAACCATAGAACGAGAGCAGGAAACCGACCATCGCCCCGGCAATTGCCAGCCCGACCTTCAGGAAGAACAGGTTACCGGAGAAGCTGATACCGGTGATACGTTTGCCGGTTTTCCATTCGCCGTAGTCATCCACGTCGGCCATCAGTGACCAGTGCAGCGGGGAAGGGATCTGGTGCAGGATGTTCAGCACAAAATAGGCAACCAGAATCAGGTTGGTGAGATGCGGGTCAAGGAAGTAGAAGCCGCTGGAACAGATGGCCAGCACGATGTTGGTCCAGAAGAACACTTTCAGCTTGCAGAACTTGTCGGTCAGCGGTTTCGCCAGTGCCGCACCAATCATCATGCCGACCACGCCCAGGCTGATAAAGAAGCTGGCAAAAGAGGCGGACTGCCCCATCACCCAGGTGACGTAGTACATGGTGGCGGCCATACGGATAAAGCCGGGGCAGACGTTACACAGCGTCAGCAGCAGAATGCGCACCCACTGGTCATTTTTCCAGACATCTTTCAGGTCAGATTTCAGCGCATCACGGCTCGGCACCGCCGGCTGAATGCGCTCACGCACGGTGGCAAAGCAGAACAAGAACATAAACAGCGCAATCACCGCCATCACGCCCATCGACATCTGGTAGCCGCGCGCCCGGTCATCGCCGCCAAACCATTCCGCCATCGGCAGCAGGGTAGAGGAGAGGATCAGGGTAGCAATGCCGACCATAAAGAAGCGGTAGGACTGACAGGAGACGCGCTCATGCGGGTCAGCGGTGATCACGCCGCCCAGTGAACAGTAAGGAATATTGATGGCGGTATAAGTCAGGGACATCAGGAAATAGGTGACAAAGGCATAGATCACCTTGCTGTTATAGCTCCACTCCGGGGTGGTAAACATCAGCACACTAAACAGCACATAGGGCACTGAAATCCAGAGCAGGTAGGGGCGGAAGCGCCCCCAGCGGCTTTCGGTGCGGTCAGCAATCGCGCCCATAATCGGGTCAGTGACGGCATCAATCACCCGTACGGAGAGCAGCAACACGCCCACCAGCGCCGGCGCCAGGCCAAACACATCGGTATAAAAATAGTTGAGAAAGAGCATGATGGCGCCGCCAATCATGTTGCAGCCGGCGTCGCCCATCCCATAGCCAATCTTCTCTTTAATCGAAAGCGCCCCACCTTTCATGGATCTTTTCTCCGTGATGGATAAAAACTGCTGTCAGGCGACGATTATTGCGCCCTCTGCCGCACACTATGCAGAAGCCGATGGTTATAGAGATGGACAAATCAGTCACGCTGGTGAAAGTGTGAGATTGTTAGCAAGTTAACAACAAACTTGCTTATTTATTAACAGGGTTAACGGCGGGCAGCGGGAAGCGGGCATAAAAAAGCCCGGCCTGAGCCGGGCTATCACACAATATTGCGCTAACCGCGCTAACCGCGCTAACCGCGCTAACCGCATTAGCCGCGTTTGCGGGTGAACCTGAAGCCGATGGCCAGGACAATCAGCCAGACCGGGATCAGCAGCACCGAAATACGGATGCCCGGCGTCAGGTACATGATCACCAGAATCGCGGCCATAAAGGCCAGGCAGAGGTAGTTGCTGAACGGGTACCAGAACGCCTTGAACTTCGGCTCAATGCCTTGCAGGCGTTTGACCTTGCGGAACTTCAGGTGCGCGAGGCTGATCATCGCCCAGTTAATCACCAGCGCGGAAACCACCAGCGCCATCAGCAGCTCAAACGCTTTGCCCGGCATCAGGTAGTTGATCACGACGCAGAGCGCGGTCGCCAGCGCGGAGATACCAATCGCCGCCACCGGTACGCCACGGCGATCGATTTTCATCAGCGCTTTCGGGGCGTTGCCCTGTTTCGCCAGGCCGTACAACATACGGCTGTTGGAGTAGACGCAGCTGTTATACACCGACAGCGCCGCCGTCAGCACCACGATGTTCAGCACCGTCGCCACCACATTGCTGTTCAGCGCGTGGAAAATCAGCACGAACGGGCTGCCGCCTTCCACCACTTTGCCCCACGGGTAGAGTGACAGCAGGATCGCCAGCGAGCCGATATAGAAGATCAGGATACGGTAGATCACCTGGTTAGTGGCTTTCGGGATGGTGACATCCGGGTTATCCGCTTCTGCCGCCGTGATGCCGATAAGCTCCAGCCCGCCGAAGGAGAACATAATCACCGCCATTGCCATGATCAGCCCGCCGATGCCGTTCGGGAAGAAGCCGCCCTGCGCCCAGAGGTTGGTCACGGTCGCTTCCGGGCCGCCACTCCCACTCAGCAGCAGCCAGCCGCCGAACACGATCATGCCGACAATCGCCACCACTTTAATAATGGCGAACCAGAACTCCATCTCGCCATAGACTTTGACGTTGGTCAGGTTGATGGCGTTGATCAGCACAAAGAACACGGCGGCAGTGACCCAGGTCGGGATCTCCGGCCACCAGTACTGGATATAGATGCCGACAGCGGTGAGTTCCGCCATGGCGACCAGCACGTAAAGTACCCAATAGTTCCAGCCGGAAGCGAAACCCGCAAAGTTGCCCCAGTATTTATAGGCGAAATGGCTGAAGGAACCGGCGACCGGCTCTTCAACCACCATCTCACCCAATTGGCGCATGATCAGGAAGGCGATAAACCCCGCGACCGCGTACCCCAGCAGCACGGAGGGGCCTGCCATTTTAATTGTCTGTGCGATGCCGAGGAAAAGCCCGGTACCAATAGCACCACCCAGAGCAATAAGCTGAATGTGGCGATTTTTCAGCCCACGCTTCAGCTCGTCGCCATGCTGTTTTTCATCCATTTACTGTCCTCTGTCACTTGGAGCAAACGCCTTACCAGAGGCAGCTTACGCCGCTTGTAAGGCGATAATTACAGTTGTTGTATTAATGGGTTTACGATGCGCGGGAAAGGAAGAAACGCCGTGCGCTACCGTTGCGGCCAGAATAGTGGTAAGCGGAAAAATTTGCACTTGGTTTCTGAATGTAACTGTTTAATTAGCGTCCGGTTAGTGCAGGCGTGGAGAAATCCAGAGGCTGTGCCGGCATGGTCATCGAATGGTCATCACCGGCATGAATAATTCGGTTAAAGAGTATTAATGGTAAGACCGTTTTTTTTCGGGCGACGGCCATGCTGTGTTATGCCGGCAACATGACCATTGCATGGTTATGCGCAAATTCAGGATGTTCAGGCAGGGTTATGCAGGTTGCCACGTTTCAGCAGTCACGCTTATTTGTTTCATAAAAGTTAAAACTTGATCTGCATCAAAAATGGTCATACCAAGCGTGGGCGGGGCTTTTGATTTAGGTAGGTAAAAACTTTGTTAAAATGTGCGAGCCAGGCGCTTTTCATTCGTGCGATATGGACAGAAGGTGAATACTTTGTTAGTTTACGGGCACGTTTTATAAATTGGTATTACCAATTTACTACGCGCTTTCCGGTGAGAAGAATAACATGGCCTACAGCAAGATCCGCCAGCCCAAATTATCGGATGTGATTGAGCAGCAACTGGAGTATTTGATTCTGGAAGGGACACTGCGTCCCGGCGAGAAATTACCCCCGGAGCGTGAGCTGGCGAAACAGTTTGATGTGTCGCGTCCTTCTCTCAGAGAGGCCATCCAGCGTCTGGAGGCCAAGGGGCTGCTCCTGCGGCGTCAGGGCGGCGGCACCTTCGTCCAAAAAAACCTGTGGCAAAGCTTCAGCGACCCGCTTGCTGAACTGCTGGCCGACCACCCCGAATCACAATTCGACCTGCTGGAAACCCGCCACGCGCTGGAGGGTATCGCCGCATACTACGCGGCCCTGCGCGGGACGGAGGAAGATTTGCTGCGCATCCGCGATTGCCATCTGGTTATCCAGCAGGCGCAGGACAGCGGCGATCTGGATGCCGAGGCAGACGCGGTAATGCAGTACCAGGTGGCAGTTACCGAGGCGGCGCATAACGTGGTGCTGTTGCACCTGCTACGCTGCATGGGCCCGATGCTGGAAAAGAACGTCCGACAGAACTTTGAATTGCTCTACTCACGCCGCGAGATGCTGGCGAAAGTGAGCAGCCACCGTGCCGGCATTTTTGAGGCGATAGTGGCCCGCGAGCCGGAAAAGGCGCGTGAGGCATCGCACCGGCACCTGGCGTTTATTGAGGAAATTTTGCTGGATCTCAGCAGAGAACACAGCCGGCGAGAGCGCTCGCTGCGCCGTCTCCAGCAACGCAGGGATTAAGCGCTTAGTTAAGCACTGATAGCGGCAACCCATAACGGGCCTGTCTTCGTGTGTTCTGCCTCAGAGCACAGGAAGACAGGCTCCATTACACCAACGTATAGAGAAGATAAGGAATCCCACCATGTCAGAACGTGTAAATAATGACGTGGATCCGATCGAAACCCGCGACTGGGTACAGGCGATCGAATCGGTCATCCGTGAAGAGGGTGTTGAGCGTGCTCAGTTCCTGATTGATCAGGTTTTGGGAGAGGCACGTAAAGGTGGCGTTCAGGTCGCTGCCGGTGCCGCCGCACGCAATTACGTCAACACCATCAACGTGGAAGACCAGCCGGAGTATCCCGGTAATCTGGAGCTGGAGCGCCGCATCCGTTCCGCCATCCGCTGGAACGCCGTGATGACCGTATTGCGCGCGTCGAAAAAAGACCTGGAACTGGGTGGCCACATGGCGTCCTTCCAGTCTTCCGCGACCTTCTACGAAGTCTGCTTCAACCACTTCTTCCGTGCGCGCAATGAGAAAGATGGCGGCGACCTGGTCTACTTCCAGGGCCACATCTCCCCGGGCGTTTACGCACGTGCCTTCCTGGAAGGCCGCCTGACTGAAGAGCAGATGAACAACTTCCGCCAGGAAGTACACGGCAAAGGGCTCTCTTCTTACCCGCACCCGAAACTGATGCCGGAATTCTGGCAGTTCCCGACCGTGTCGATGGGCCTTGGCCCGATCAGCGCCATCTACCAGGCGAAGTTCCTGAAATACCTGGAGCACCGCGGCCTGAAAGACACCTCCGAGCAGACCGTTTACGCCTTCCTGGGTGACGGCGAAATGGATGAGCCGGAATCCAAGGGCGCGATCACCATCGCCACCCGTGAGAAACTGGACAACCTGGTGTTCGTGATCAACTGTAACCTGCAGCGCCTCGACGGCCCGGTGACCGGTAACGGCAAGATCATCAACGAGCTGGAAGGCATCTTCGGCGGCGCCGGCTGGGAAGTGATCAAAGTCATCTGGGGTTCCCGTTGGGACGAGCTGCTGCGTAAAGACACCAGCGGCAAGCTGATCCAGCTGATGAACGAAACCGTGGACGGCGACTACCAGACCTTCAAGTCCAAAAACGGTGCCTACGTGCGTGAGCACTTCTTCGGCAAATACCCGGAAACCGCCGCGCTGGTGAAAGACCTGAGCGACGACGAGATCTGGGCGCTGAACCGTGGCGGCCACGATCCGAAGAAAGTCTTCGCCGCGCTGAAAAAAGCGCAGGAGACCAAAGGCAAGCCGGTGGTTATCCTGGCCCATACCATTAAAGGTTACGGCATGGGCGTCACCGCGGAAGGCATGAACATTGCCCACCAGGTGAAGAAGATGAACATGGAAGGCGTGCGTTACTTCCGCGATCGCTTCAATGTGACCATCACGGACGAAAACATCGAAAGCCTGCCGTTCATCAAATTCGAAGAGGGTTCGGAAGAGCACAAATACCTGCATGAGCGCCGTCAGGCCCTGAAAGGGTATGTGCCGACCCGTCTGCCGAAGTTTACCCAGTCGCTGCAACTGCCGGCGCTGGAAGATTTCTCCGCCCTGCTGGAAGAGCAGAAGAAAGAGATCTCCACCACCATCGCCTTCGTGCGTGCGCTGAACGTGATGCTGAAAAACGATTCCATCAAGGATCGTCTGGTGCCGATCATCGCTGACGAAGCGCGTACCTTCGGGATGGAAGGGCTGTTCCGCCAGATCGGGATTTACAGCCCGAACGGCCAGCAATACACCCCGCAGGACCGCGAGCAGGTGGCCTACTACCGTGAAGACGAGAAAGGCCAGATCCTGCAGGAGGGGATCAACGAACTGGGCGCTGCCTCCTCCTGGCTGGCTGCGGCGACGTCGTACAGCACCAACGACCTGCCGATGATCCCGTTCTACATCTACTACTCAATGTTCGGCTTCCAGCGCATCGGTGACCTCTGCTGGCTGGCGGGCGACCAACAGGCGCGCGGCTTCCTGGTCGGCGGCACCTCCGGGCGCACCACGCTGAACGGCGAAGGCCTGCAGCACGAAGATGGCCACAGCCACATCCAGTCGCTGACCATCCCGAACTGTATCTCCTACGACCCGGCCTACGCCTATGAAGTGGCGGTGATCATGCATGACGGCCTGGAGCGTATGTACGGTGAAGCGCAAGAGAACGTTTACTACTACATCACCACGCTGAACGAGAACTACCACATGCCGGCCATGCCGGAAGGTGCCGAAGAGGGTATCCGCAAGGGTATCTACAAACTCGACACCCTGGAAGGCAGCAAAGGCAAAGTGCAGCTGCTCGGCTCCGGTGCCATCCTGCGCCATGTGCGTGAAGCGGCAGAGATCCTGTCGAAAGAGTACGGCGTGGGCTCTGACGTCTACAGCGTGACCTCCTTCACCGAACTGGCGCGTGACGGCCAGGACTGCGAGCGCTGGAACATGCTGCACCCGTCTGAAGAGCCGCGTGTGCCGTACATCGCCCAGGTGATGAGCGATGCGCCGGCCGTGGCCTCGACCGACTACATGAAACTGTTTGCCGAGCAGGTGCGCAGCTTCATCCCGGCCAGCGAGTTCCGCGTTCTGGGTACCGACGGTTTCGGCCGTTCCGACAGCCGTGAAAACCTGCGTCACCACTTCGAAGTGGACGCCTCCTACGTGGTGGTGGCTGCACTGGGTGAACTGGCAAAACGTGGCGATATCGACACCAAGGTAGTGGCAGAAGCGATTACCAAATTCGGCATCGATGCTGACAAAGTTAACCCGCGTCTGGCATAAGAGGGTAGAGAAAAGATGGCTATCGAAATCAACGTACCGGACATCGGTGCAGATGAAGTTGAAGTCACCGAAGTGATGGTGAAGGTTGGCGATAAGGTTGAAGTTGAACAATCGCTGATCGCCGTTGAGGGTGACAAAGCCTCAATGGAAGTGCCCTCCCCGCAGGCGGGTGTGGTGAAAGAGATCAAAGTCTCCGTGGGCGACAAAGTCGAAACCGGCAAACTGATCATGACCTTCGAAGAGGCCGGTGCGGCCTCTGAAGAGAAAGCCCCGGCTGCCCCGGCCTCTGACGCGAAAGCGGAAGAGAAACCGGCCGCCGCCGCCGCAGGCGCCAGCAAAGAAGTCAACGTCCCTGACATCGGTTCCGATGAAGTGGAAGTGACCGAGGTGATGGTGAAAGTCGGTGACAAGGTCGAGGCTGACCAGTCGCTGATCGCCGTGGAAGGTGACAAAGCCTCCATGGAAGTGCCGGCCCCGTTCGCCGGTACCGTGAAAGAGATCAAGATCGCGACCGGCGACAAAGTCAGCACCGGCTCCCTGATCATGGTGTTTGAAGTGGCAGGCGCGGCAGAACAGCCGCAGAGCGCGCCGAAACCGGCCGGTGAAACCGAGCCTGCGCAAGCGCAGGGCGGTTCTGCCAACAAAGAGGTCAGCGTGCCGGACATCGGCGGTGATGAAGTAGAAGTCACCGAAGTGATGGTCAAGGTCGGCGACAAGGTTGCGGCTGAGCAGTCTCTGATCACCGTAGAAGGTGACAAAGCCTCCATGGAAGTGCCGGCACCGTTCGCCGGTACCGTCAAAGAGATCAAGATCGCGGCCGGTGACAAAGTGAAAACCGGCTCCCTGATCATGATCTTCGAGGTGGAAGGTGCCGCCCCGGCCGCGCAGAGCAGCGCGAAACAGCAGGAAACCGCCGCCCCGGCGAAAGCCGAGCAGGATTCCAACGTGCCGAAAGCGACCCCGGCGAAAGCCGAAAGCAAGCCGGAAGCCAAAGGCGAATTCGCGGAGAACGATGCCTACGTCCACGCCACGCCGGTGATCCGTCGCCTGGCGCGTGAGTTCGGCGTTAACCTGGGCAAAGTGAAAGGCACCGGCCGTAAGGGCCGCATCCTGCGCGAAGACGTCCAGAGCTACGTGAAAGACGCGGTGAAACGCGCTGAGTCTGCCCCGGCTGCCGCTGCGGCAACCGGCGGCGGCCTGCCGGGCATGCTGCCGTGGCCGAAAGTGGACTTCAGCAAGTTCGGTGAGATCGAAGAAGTCGAGCTGGGCCGCATCCAGAAAATCTCCGGTGCTAACCTGAGCCGTAACTGGGTGATGATCCCGCACGTCACGCACTTCGACAAAACCGACATCACCGAGCTGGAAGCCTTCCGTAAGCAGCAGAATGCCGAGGCAGAGAAGCGCAAACTGGACGTGAAATTCACCCCGGTGGTCTTCATCATGAAAGCCGTGGCTGCGGCGCTGGAGCAGATGCCGCGCTTCAACAGCTCGCTGTCTGAAGATGGCCAGAAGCTGACGCTGAAGAAATACATCAACATCGGTGTGGCAGTGGATACCCCGAACGGCCTGGTGGTTCCGGTCTTTAAAGACGTGAACAAGAAGGGCATCACGGAGCTGTCCCGCGAGCTGATGACCATCTCCAAAAAAGCGCGTGATGGTAAACTGACGGCCGGCGAAATGCAGGGCGGTTGCTTCACTATCTCCAGCCTGGGCGGTATCGGGACGACGCACTTCGCGCCGATCGTGAACGCGCCGGAAGTGGCGATCCTCGGTGTGTCTAAATCCGCCATGGAACCGGTATGGAATGGCAAAGAGTTCACACCGCGTCTGATGATGCCGATGTCTCTTTCCTTCGATCACCGCGTGATTGACGGGGCTGATGGTGCGCGTTTCATCACCATCATCAATAACATGCTGTCTGACATTCGCCGTCTGGTGATGTAAGCGCACAGGCCGGCCTTCGGGCCGGCCTGAGTTTTTTGGCATCGGCATGGTCGCCGCCGGTTTCATCGGGTGTATAACCTGGTGTAACCCGATCGCTAAGACACTGAACACTCGAACTTGCTTTGCAGGTTGTTAACAATTCTGTAAACTGCTCGCGGTGTAAGCGTCCCGGTGGATGAAGGGCGTTATGAATTCTACAAGCGACAAAACTGACGTCTGACCCGCCGGACAATCAATTAAGAGGTCATGATGAGTACAGAAATCAAAACCCAGGTTGTGGTACTTGGGGCAGGCCCTGCAGGTTACTCTGCGGCCTTTCGTTGCGCTGATTTAGGTCTTGAAACGGTTCTGGTTGAACGCTATTCCACGCTGGGCGGTGTCTGCCTGAACGTGGGCTGTATCCCTTCCAAGGCGCTGCTGCACGTCGCCAAAGTCATTGAAGAAGCCAAAGCACTGGCGGAACATGGCGTGGTGTTCGGCGAGCCGAGAACGGACATCACCAAAATCCGTACCTGGAAAGAGAAGGTCATTAACCAGCTGACCGGCGGCCTCTCCGGCATGGCCAAACAGCGTAAGGTGAAAGTTGTCAACGGCTTCGGGAAATTCACCGGTGCCAACACCCTGCAGGTTGAAGGCGAAAATGGTGCAACCACCATCACCTTCGACAATGCCATCATCGCGGCGGGTTCCCGTCCGATCCAATTGCCTTTCATTCCGCACGACGACCCGCGCGTGTGGGATTCGACGTCCGCCCTGGAGCTGAAAGAAGTGCCTGAGCGCCTGCTGGTGATGGGCGGCGGTATCATCGGCCTGGAAATGGGCACCGTTTATCACGCACTGGGCTCTAAAATCGACGTGGTTGAGATGTTTGACCAGGTGATCCCGGCGGCGGACAAAGACGTGGTGAAAGTCTTCACCAAGCGCATCAGCAAGCAGTTCAACCTGATGCTGGAAACCAAAGTGACGGCGGTAGAAGCCAAAGAAGACGGCATCTACGTCACCATGGAAGGCAAGAAAGCCCCGGCTGAACCGCAGCGTTATGACGCGGTGCTGGTGGCGATCGGCCGTGTGCCGAACGGCAAACTGATGGATGCCGGTAAAGCGGGCGTTGAAGTGGACGACCGTGGCTTTATCCACGTCGACAAACAGATGCGCACCAACGTGCCGCACATCTTCGCCATCGGTGACATCGTCGGCCAGCCGATGCTGGCGCACAAAGGCGTGCATGAAGGCCACGTGGCTGCGGAAGTGATCTCCGGTAAGAAACACTACTTCGACCCGAAAGTGATCCCGTCCATCGCCTATACCGAGCCGGAAGTGGCATGGGTTGGCCTGACCGAGAAAGAAGCGAAAGAGAAGGGCATCAGCTACGAGACCGCCACCTTCCCGTGGGCAGCCTCCGGCCGTGCCATCGCCTCTGACTGTGCAGACGGCATGACCAAGCTTATCTTCGACAAAGAGACCCACCGTGTGATCGGCGGTGCCGTGGTTGGCACCAACGGCGGCGAGCTGCTGGGCGAAATCGGCCTGGCGATTGAGATGGGTTGTGATGCCGAAGACATCGCGCTGACCATCCACGCGCACCCGACGCTGCATGAATCCGTAGGTCTCGCCGCTGAGATCTTCGAAGGCAGCATCACCGACCTGCCGAACCCGAAAGCGAAGAAGAAATAATTTCCCGCCCCGGTTCAGCATGATAAAAACGGTGCCGAAAGGCGCCGTTTTTTTATTCCGGTTCCCCGCCTGCCATGGCCTCAGACGATTCCCCTGTGGTCAACGATTCAGCAAAGATTTAATGTTGCTTTTATGTGAACGAATTAACAACCGATTCAAATCCTGATATGCTGGCTGGGCGGAACCGGGCGCTGTACCCTTACAGTCCAGGTGATTGACCGTAGTGCTGTGGTGTTTCATGAAGTCGAGCGTTGAAAGGCAAAAAATCTCATCAGGCGAAAAACCCTGTGCGCAGGGCGGCAGGTTTTACACCGGTATGAATATGGATAGCCAGGCACAATAAATGACAATGAGAGCGAGGAGAGAGTCGTGCTAGAAGAATACCGTAAGCACGTAGCCGAGCGTGCTGCAGAGGGCATTGCCCCCAAGCCATTAGATGCTTCCCAAATGGCCGCGCTGGTTGAGTCACTGAAGAATCCGCCCGCGGGCGAAGAAGAAGTCCTGTTAGACCTGTTGATTAACCGTGTACCGCCGGGCGTTGATGAAGCTGCCTACGTAAAAGCCGGCTTCCTGGCCGCGGTCGCCAAAGGCGACACCCACTCCCCCCTGATTACCCCGGAAAAAGCCATCGAACTGCTGGGCACCATGCAGGGCGGCTACAACATCCAGCCCCTGATTGAAGCCCTGGACCATGAGCAACTGGCCCCGATTGCGGCCAAGGCGCTGTCCCATACGCTGCTGATGTTCGATAACTTCTATGACGTGGAAGAGAAAGCACAGGCCGGGAATGTTTACGCGCAACAGGTGATGAAATCCTGGGCGGAAGCCGAATGGTACCTGAGCCGCCCGCAACTGGCGGACAAACTTACCGTCACCGTGTTTAAAGTCACTGGTGAAACCAACACCGATGACCTGTCACCGGCGCAGGATGCCTGGTCACGCCCGGACATCCCGCTGCATGCGCTGGCGATGCTGAAAAACGCCCGTGAAGGCATTGAGCCGGATCAGCCGGGCAGCGTCGGCCCGATCAAACAGATCGAGGCGCTGAACCAGAAAGGCTTCCCGCTGGCCTACGTCGGTGACGTGGTCGGTACCGGCTCTTCCCGTAAATCCGCCACCAACTCGGTGCTGTGGTTCATGGGCGACGACATCCCGTTCGTGCCGAACAAACGCGGCGGCGGCGTGGTGCTGGGCGGCAAAATTGCCCCGATCTTCTTCAACACCATGGAAGATGCCGGCGCACTGCCGATCGAGCTGGACGTTTCTAACCTGAATATGGGCGATGTGATCGACATCTACCCGTACAAAGGGGAAGTGCGTAATCACGACACCAATGAACTGATCGCCACCTTTGAGCTGAAAACCGACGTGCTGCTGGACGAAGTCCGCGCCGGCGGCCGCATCCCGCTGATCGTGGGCCGTGGCCTGACCTCCCGGGCGCGTGAATCGCTGGGCCTGCCGCACAGCGATGTGTTCCGCATCGCCCGCCCGGTAGCGGCCAGCGACAAAGGCTTCTCCCTGGCGCAGAAAATGGTGGGCCGCGCCTGCGGCGTCACCGGCGTGCGCCCTGGCGAATACTGCGAACCGAAAATGACCTCCGTCGGTTCACAGGACACCACCGGCCCGATGACCCGTGACGAGCTGAAAGATCTGGCCTGCCTCGGCTTCTCCGCTGACCTGGTGATGCAGTCCTTCTGCCACACCGCGGCCTATCCGAAGCCGGTGGATGTGACCACCCACCACACGCTGCCGGACTTCATTATGAACCGTGGCGGCGTGTCGCTGCGCCCGGGCGACGGCATCATCCACTCGTGGCTGAACCGTATGCTGCTGCCGGACACCGTCGGCACCGGCGGTGACTCCCACACCCGCTTCCCGATCGGGCTGTCGTTCCCGGCCGGTTCCGGGCTGGTAGCGTTTGCCGCCGCCACCGGCGTGATGCCGCTGGACATGCCGGAATCGGTGCTGGTGCGCTTCAAAGGCAAAATGCAGCCGGGCATCACCCTGCGCGATCTGGTGCACGCCATCCCTTACTACGCGATCCAGCAGGGCCTGCTGACCGTGGAGAAAAAGGGCAAGAAGAACATCTTCTCCGGCCGTATTCTGGAGATCGAAGGCCTGCCGGAGCTGAAGGTTGAACAAGCCTTTGAACTGGCAGATGCCTCCGCAGAGCGTTCCGCTGCCGGCTGTACCATCAAGCTGGACCAGGCGCCGATCATCGAATACCTGACCTCCAATATCGTGCTGCTGAAGTGGATGATTGCCGAAGGCTACGGCGACCGCCGTACGCTGGAGCGCCGCATCCAGGGCATGGAGAAATGGCTGGCTGACCCGCAACTGCTGGAAGCGGATGCTGACGCCGAGTACGCCGCGGTGATCGAGATCGATCTGGCTGACGTCAAAGAGCCGATCCTGTGTGCGCCGAATGACCCGGACGACGCGCGCCTGCTCTCCTCGGTGGCCAACAGCCACATTGACGAGGTGTTCATCGGCTCCTGCATGACCAACATCGGCCACTTCCGTGCGGCCGGCAAGCTGCTGGATCAGCACAAAGGCCAGCTGCCGACCCGCCTGTGGGTCGCCCCGCCGACCAAGATGGACGCCGCGCAGCTCACCGAAGAGGGCTACTACAGCGTCTTCGGTAAGAGCGGTGCGCGCATCGAGATCCCGGGTTGCTCCCTCTGCATGGGTAACCAGGCGCGGGTGGCGGACGGCGCGACGGTGGTCTCCACCTCCACGCGTAACTTCCCGAACCGCCTGGGCAACGGCGCAGACGTCTACCTGGCGTCCGCTGAGCTGGCGGCGGTAGCCTCGCTGCTGGGCCGCCTGCCGACCCCGCAGGAGTACCAGGAGTACATGGCGCAGGTAGATAAGACGGCAGTGGACACCTACCGCTACCTGAACTTTGACCAGCTCGACCAGTACACCGAAAAAGCGGATGGCGTTATCTTCCAAACTGCGGTGTAAGCGGCTATAGTGCGCGACGCAACAAGGAGGCCCCGGCGGGCCTCCTTTTTTTATGGACGGTTTTTACCGCCCGGTTGCGGCAGCCGGAAATGGGCGCAGCATAGCGCTTTGCCGGGCGGCATCAGGCTACACTTAGCGGATCAACAGGGGAGAGAACATCATGGACTACGAGTTTTTGCGTGATATCACCGGCCAGGTGCAGGTGCGGTTCTCAATGGGCCACGAAGTGGTGGGCCATTGGTTCAATGAAGAGGTTAAAGGCGATTTGGCGCTGCTGGATGAGGTCGAGACGCAGGCAGCCACGGTCAAAGGCACCGAGCGCCAGTGGCAGCGTGAAGGGCGTGAGTACACGCTCTGGCTGGATGGCGAAGAGGTGATGATCCGCGCCAATCTGCTGGAGTTTGAAGGCGACGAGATGGAAGAGGGGATGAGTTACTACAATGAGGAGAGCCTGTCGCTGTGCGGCCTGGAGGACTTTCTGGAGGTGGTGAAAAAGTACCGGGCGTTTATCAACGGGCGCTGAAGGGGCCGGCCAGTAACTGGCCGGCGGTGTCCGGCATCCATGACCTGTGATTCCTTAATAGTAGAAGCCAAACTCCAGGCCCGCTGACGAGGTGGTGGTGGCCGGCTGATAGAAGTTCATCGCCTTATCGCCCAACATGCCGCGCTCGGTGTCAGACTTGCCATATTTCTGGTGCACGTAATAGGCCTTCACGAACACATCACGCGTTACGTTCCAGGTCAGCGCCGCGTACGGAGACAGGCGTGATTTCGGCTGCAACCAGACATCCCCGGCGTTGCTGTGGGTCCAGGTCTGGATCGGGTAAAGCGCGCCGCCTTCCAGGCTCACCTGGGACGCCGGCGTCATCTGCCAGTTCACCCCGGCACCCGCTTTGGCGTAAGGCTGAAGCGACACTTCCACCGCGCCAAAGCGGCGGGTACGCTGTTCGGAAGCGACATAAACATCGTCTGAACGGATGTTACGCAGCCAGGCCTGGGCACCCAGCGAGCCTTTCAGGTCAAACGAGACGTTTTCTGAGGCGCGCATCCGGTAACCGCGGGTCATGTCCGCGCTGTAACCGGTATACCAGGTTTCGCCTTTCAGCGAGCCGGGCGGCAAATTGTATTGCGGGTCGAGCGCACCGCCACGGTAGCTTACCGCACCGGCCATCAGGCTCATTTCCCAGCCTTTCAGCGTACCGCGGCGGGCGTCCACGTAGTTATTGGCACCGGTATTCACCCGGAAACGCGGGCCGTGTTCCTGCACATATTTCCGGTCGAGGTTATCGACGGTTTCATCCCACTTGAAATATTCCACACCGGCACTGGCGTAATTACGGGTAGAGGCACTGAACGGATTTTCCCCGGCGCTGGCAACGCCAGAAAGCAATACGCCGGCCGTGGTGAGGGTGGCGGCAAGCGCGGTGCAAAATGTTATTTTCATAGTCGGCATTCTTTAGAGTGATTAGCAGGAGTGATGAGTGTAAAAAAAGTGCAGAAATGCGAACGGCAGAATAAGGTGGGATAAATAGCTCAATTTAAAATCAAGGAAAACAAAGCGTTGTCAGCTGAGTTAGCCTAAATAAAGAGTGAGTAACGCCAATGATTTGGTATAAAACGTGGGGGATATGCTGCTAATTTGGCTTAATGACAGAATTGCCGTCTGGGGCAGGGCAATAAATTTGACTTAATGCAGAGATAATAAAGTAAATAAAAAACGGGATAAATTTAACTTAAGGATTAAATAGTGTTAAGAAATAGTAATTAATTACCCGCCGTAATTCAACCCACAGGACACCTGTTTACAACAAATATATTCCAACAAAGATTTAACAAGAATTTAAAAAATAGATAAGCCGAGGGCAGCGGGCAATTTTTTCCGCTCCGCACCTGATGATCATGACCCTAAAGGTAAACCGGTTGCGTAACGAGGCGGAAAAATTGTAATCCCTTGCGCCAGTAGGTTAAGGCCGGTTGAAGCATCAGGGCAGGAGAGGGCAGGGCAGAGGATTATGCTGAAAACACAGGGCTGCGGCAGGGGGAAAAGTGCCCGCCTGACGGGCAGCAGGCGGGTTACTGTGCGTAAGCCAACAGTCCCAGGGAGTCCCGGGCCAGCGCTTTGCACTTGTTCGGCGTGGAGATCGCGATGCCGCTCAGGTCGCGGTAGCTCTCTTCGCCCAGCCGGCGCATGTTGAAGGTGTTGTAGTTGCTGAGATCCCAACTGTTCTGCTGGGCGAAATAGACAATCGCCTGCTTGATCTGGTTATTCGGCAGATCGTGGTAGCCGCAGTTGTTCTTCAGGTAGACAAACACCGCCGTCAAATCGGCAAGGTCTTCCGCTTCGGTGTCGCTCAGTGCCTGGCTGGCAGAGGAGAAGCCCAGCAGCCCCAGCAGCAGCATCATCAGTGTCGTTCGTTTCATTGCCATCAGTGACTTATTCATGGTTAGCAGACGTTATCACACTTACTTATTCACGCACCAAATTAATTGCGCGCCCGGCAGGCGTACCGGGAAAGGAGGGTCTGGAACGGAAAAATACCCTGAGTATAGCGGCTCCGGGCGATAACCTGCAGGCCGGGAGTCTGAAAAGGCAGCGCGTCGATCCGCCGCAGGGGCTATGTTAAACTCTGATACCCCGTACAGGTAACAGATAAAATATTTATGAAACACACTGTAGAAGTCATGATTTCCGAGCAAGAGATCCGGCAGCGTATTGCGGAACTGGGCCAACAGATCACCAATGACTACCGTGACAGCGGCAGCGACATGGTGCTGGTCGGGCTGTTGCGCGGTTCATTCATGTTTATGGCCGATCTCTGCCGCCAGATTGAGGTACCGCATGAAGTCGATTTCATGACCGCCTCAAGCTACGGCAACAGCATGTCCAGCAGCCGTGATGTGAAAATCCTGAAAGATCTGGATGAGGATATCCGGGGCAAGGATGTGCTGATCGTGGAAGACATCATCGATTCCGGCAATACCCTGAGCAAGGTGCGTGAAATCCTGGCGTTGCGTGAGCCGAAGTCCCTGGCTATCTGCACGTTGCTGGATAAACCGTCACGCCGGGAAGTCAGCGTGACGGTGGAGTATATCGGTTTCTCGATCCCGGATAAATTTGTGGTCGGGTACGGAATCGATTACGCCCAGCGCTACCGGCACCTGCCTTACATCGGCAATGTGGTGCCGGCCGCGGAGTAACTGCCTTTACGCCCTTGTTTCTTCCTGAAAAACCGCAGGGTAAAAGCGCTTGGAAAGCTAATTTTTACGCTGCGGTATTGGCTATGCTCCGTGCTTGCCGGTCAAACGTCCGGCAATAGCTTGGCAATGGCGTTGTGGTAGTTCATTTCCAGCGTTTCACGGTTAGCGGCGGTGACGTTCAGGTCATTGAGCTGGCCGTTCTGCAAGCCGTAAACCCAGCCGTGCAGCATCACTTTCTGCCCGCGTTTCCAGGCACCCTGCATAATGGTGGAGTGGCCGAGGTTATACACCTGCTCTACCACGTTGATCTCGCACAGGGTATCCAGGCGCTCATCGGGCGGGAGTTCGCTGAGTAACGCGCTATGCTTGTACCACAGGTCGCGGATGTGCAGCAGCCAGTTGTTGATCAGGCCCAGCTCCGGGTTTTCGACCGCCGCCGCCACGCCGCCACAGCCGTAGTGACCGCAGATGATCACGTGTTCCACCTGCAGGACGTCAATCGCGTACTGCACCACGGAGAGGCAGTTGAGGTCGGTGTGGATGACGAGGTTGGCCACGTTACGGTGTACGAACAGCTCGCCCGGCTCCATGCCGGTCAGGCGCTCTGCCGGAACCCGGCTGTCGGAGCAGCCAATCCACAGGAAGCGCGGCTTCTGGGCCTGAGCCAGGCGTTCAAAGAAGGCAGGATCGTCTTTGGTGATGGTCTCAGACCAGGCGCGGTTGTTAGCAATGAGTCTTTCGATTTCTTTCATGGGATATCATTAATCTCATATGAAGTGTGAACAATCTGTAACGCGCAGATTGCCGCTTTAATATAGGACATACATCACGAATTTGAAATCTGATCCTGTCGGCGGGATCAGAGAAACAACAGGACAAGGTGATTCTACTTTTATGACATATGCACTGGAACTCACGCAGCTGACCAAAACCTATGCAGGTGGGGTTCAGGCGCTGCGCGGCATTGACCTGAAGGTCAACGCCGGGGATTTTTATGCACTTCTTGGGCCGAACGGCGCCGGGAAATCCACCACCATCGGTATCATCAGCTCTTTGGTGAACAAAACGGCCGGTAAGGTGCGGGTGTTTGGCTATGACATTGACCAGGATATCGTCAACGCCAAACGCCAGCTTGGGCTGGTGCCGCAGGAGTTCAACTTCAACCCGTTTGAAACCGTGATGCAGATTGTGGTCAACCAGGCGGGTTACTACGGTGTAAAACGCCGTGACGCGCTGGAGCGCGCAGAGAAATACCTGACGCAGCTCGATCTCTGGGGCAAGCGTGACGAACGGGCGCGGATGCTCTCCGGCGGCATGAAGCGCCGCCTGATGATTGCGCGCGCGCTGATGCATGAGCCGAAGCTGCTGATCCTCGATGAACCGACCGCCGGGGTGGACATTGAATTGCGCCGCTCCATGTGGGGCTTCCTGAAAGATCTTAACGCCCAGGGCACCACCATCATCCTCACCACCCATTATCTGGAAGAAGCGGAGATGCTGTGCCGCAACATCGGCATCATCCAGAACGGGGAACTGGTGGAGAACACCAGCATGAAAGCGCTGCTGGCGACGCAGAAATCAGAGACCTTTGTGCTGGATCTGGCGGCGAAAAGCCCGCTGCCGAAACTGGAAGGCTACAAGAGCAAGCTGGTGGACACCTCCACCCTGGAAGTGGACGTGATGCGCGAGCAGGGGCTGAACGGGCTGTTCAGCCAGCTGAGCAAGCAGGGCATTCAGGTACTCAGTATGCGTAACAAAGCCAACCGGCTGGAAGAGCTGTTCGTTAACCTGGTGAACGGCAACGAGGGAGAAAACGTATGACCCGTCTCTATTGGGTGGCACTGCAAAGCATCTGGTACAAAGAGATTAACCGCTTCGGCCGCATCTGGATCCAGACGCTGGTGCCGCCGGTGATCACTATGACGCTCTATTTCATTATTTTCGGCAACCTGATCGGCTCGCGGATTGGGGAAATGCACGGCTTTGATTACATGCAATTTATTGTGCCGGGGCTGATCATGATGGCGGTGATCACCAACTCTTACGCCAACGTCGCCTCATCGTTTTTCAGCGCCAAATTCCAGCGCAACATTGAAGAGCTGCTGGTGGCCCCGGTACCGACCCACGTGGTGATCGCCGGCTATGTCGGCGGCGGCGTGGCGCGCGGCATCTGCGTCGGGGTGCTGGTCACGGCGGTGTCGCTGTTCTTTGTGCCGCTGCATGTGCACGCCTGGTGGGTGATTGCCGCGACCCTGCTGCTGACGGCGATCCTGTTCTCGCTGGCCGGGCTGCTGAACGCGGTATTTGCCACCACCTTTGATGACATCAGCCTGATCCCGACCTTTGTGCTGACGCCGCTGACTTACCTCGGCGGGGTATTCTACTCGCTGACGCTGCTGCCGCCGTTCTGGCAGGCGGTGTCGAAGCTGAACCCGATCGTCTACATGATCAGCGGCTTCCGCTATGGGTTCCTCGGTATCAGCGACGTGCCGCTGGCGTTCACCATGGCGGTACTGGTGGCGTTTATCGTGGTGTTCTACCTGCTTGCCTGGTACCTGATCCAGCGCGGCCGCGGGCTGCGCTCGTAAGGGCAGATGCGCTTTACAGTAAAAATAAAAAGCCGGGGATTCCCGGCTTTTTTATGGGTACAAAAAAGGGAGCCGTCCGGCTCCCCTTTGTTACGACAGGCGGCGTCAGGCAACCTGAACCGGGATCGCTTTTGCCTGGCGCTGTAACTGGTTGTCGCCCTCAAAGTAGGCCACTTTCGGCGTGTGCGCGCGGGCGTCGGCCTCGGCCATCTGCACGTAGGAGCAGATGATCAGCTTGTCACCAACGCAGGCGAGGCGGGCAGCGGCGCCGTTGACCGAAATGATGCGGGAGCCGCGCTCGGCGGCAATCGCGTAGGTGGAGAAGCGCTGGCCGTTGTCGACGTTGTAGATGTCGATGGCTTCATATTCCAGAATGCCGGAGGCGTCCAGGAAATCCTGATCGATGGCGCAGGAGCCTTCGTAGTGCAGGTCAGCCTGCGTTACCTTTACCCGGTGAAGCTTGCCTTGCAGCATGGTGCGTACCATAACGTTGTTACCTTAATAGCCAAAAAGAAAACAGAGGGTTATGCGCCCGGCCAACGCGCGCGGCCGGTCTCTTGCTGGGTGCGTCCTGCGTTCAGCGGTTGAGGGCGGGTCAGACCGTCAGATCCACCTGCCGGTTATCAATCAATCGCGCCTTGCCGAGCCACGCCGCCATCAGGATCACCGCGCGGGTGCTGGAAACGGTGAGCGGTTGCAGGGTATCGGCATCCCGGATGAACAGCTCATCCGGCGTGAAACCGGCCTCACGCAACTGCTCAGCGGCCTGTTCCAGCAACTCTTCTACGTGGCGCTCGCCCTGCAACAGCTGCTCTGCCAGGCCATTCATCACCCGGCTCAGCGCCGGGGCGAGCTTGCGTTCGTCGGCGGTGAGGTAGCCGTTGCGCGAACTGAGCGCCAGCCCGTCTTTGGCACGCACCGTGGGTACGCCGACAATCTCAATGTCGTAACCCATGTCCGCCACCATTTTGCGGATCAGCGCCAGTTGCTGGTAATCCTTTTCGCCAAAGCAGGCCAGATCCGGCTGCACCAGATTAAACAGCTTGCTGACGATGGTGGAGACGCCACGGAAGTGGCCGGGGCGGCTGGCACCTTCCAGCATGGCGGAGAGGCCGGGCACCTCAACGAAGGTCTGCGTCTCCAGCCCTTGCGGGTAGAGGTCGGCGGCGGCCGGGGCGAACACCAGATCCACCCCGCGGCGCTTCAGCAGTTCGCTGTCTTCCTGCAACGTGCGCGGGTAACGCGCCAGATCGTCAGCGTTATTGAACTGCATCGGGTTCACGAAGATGCTCACCACCACCACATCGGCACGGGCTTTGGCCTCGTCCACCAGCGTCATATGGCCTTCGTGCAGGTTACCCATGGTCGGCACCAGCGCAATGCGCTGGCCGTCCTGCCGCCAGCGGCGGATCTGACGGCGCAGCAGCGGCAACGTTTCAATGATTACCACGTTACATCTCCTTGAGTCTGTGCCTTACGGCATCATTAGTTGAAGGTGTGTTCGGGGGCCGGGTAAGCGCCGGACGCCACCTGATCCACATAAGCCTGTACCGCACTGCGCAGGTCACCGGCTTCCGCCAGGAAGTTCTTGGCGAATTTCGGCACGTGGCCGCCGGTGATGCCAAAGGCGTCATGCATCACCAGAATCTGGCCGTCCGTCACGTTACCGGCCCCGATGCCGATCACCGGGATCTGCAACGCGCGGGTGACGCGCTCCGCCAGCGCCACCGGCACACATTCCAGCACCATCAGTTGCGCGCCCGCCTGCTCCAGGTTGAGCGCGTCCTGCAACAGCCGGTCGGCAGCGGCGTCATCACGCCCCTGGACTTTATAGCCGCCAAAAATGTTCACCGACTGCGGCGTCAGCCCGAGGTGGCCGCAGACCGGCACCGCGCGCTCGGTCAGCTTTTTCACCGTGTCGCACAGCCAGCTTCCGCCTTCCAGCTTCACCATATTGGCCCCGGCGCGCATCAGCGTGGCGGCGTTCTCACACGCCTGCTCCGGCGTGTTGCAGCTCATGAACGGCAGATCCGCCATCAGTAAACTGTGCGGTGCACCACGGCGCACGCAGCGGGTGTGGTAGGCTACCTCCTCCACCGTGACCGGCAAGGTAGAATCGTGCCCCTGAACCACCATGCCTAACGAGTCGCCAATCAGCATCACGCTGATGCCCTGTTGCTCAAACAGCTGGGCGAAGCTGGCATCGTAGGCCGTAATGGTCGCAAACTTGCGCTGCTGCTGTTTCCACTGCCGTAAATGGCTGACTGTGGTGGATTTCATAATAACCTCTTATACGACTTTATCGTGGTATTCACCCGGTGCGCCATTCTAATGATAAGGGCGTCACCTGGGTAGCCGCCTGTGCGTGACCTTAAGATCCTGTTAAGAAGATCGTGCTTAACTGTAAGGCTAACGGCGAACGAAAGGGAGTGACGATGCGCATTTTGTTGATTGAGGATGACCGCCTGATTGGGGACGGCATCCGCGCCGGGCTGGGCAAGCTGGGCTTCAGCCTGGACTGGTTCACCGACGGCCCCACCGGCCGCGAGGCGCTGCGGGCCGCGCCCTATGATGCGGTGATCCTGGACTTAAGCCTGCCGGGGCTGGACGGCATGGCGCTGCTGCGTGAATGGCGTGCGGCGGGGCAGGATACGCCGGTGCTGATTTTGACGGCGCGTGACGCGCTGAGCGAGCGGGTGGCCGGGTTGCAGGCGGGGGCGGATGACTACCTCTGCAAGCCGTTTGCGCTGGTGGAGGTGGCAGCGCGGTTGCAGGCGTTGATTCGCCGCCGCCACGGCCACCTGACCCCGCACCTGACGCACGGCGCCCTGGCGTTCGACCCGGCAGCGCGCAGCGTGACGCTGGCGGGCGAGCCGGTCACGCTCACCCCCAAAGAGCTGGCGGTGCTGGAGCTGCTGCTCACCCACAAAGGCCGGGTGCTGGCGCGCTCACTGATTCAGGACAAACTCTACAGCTGGGATGAGGAAGTAAGCAGCAACGCGGTGGAGGTGCATATCCACCATCTGCGGCGCAAGCTGGGCAATGCGCTTATCCGCACCGTCCACGGCGTCGGCTACACGCTGGGGGACGAGGCATGAGCCGGTTGAGCCTGCGGGCGCGGCTGATCCTGTTATTCAGCCTGGTGTCGCTGGTGGTCTGGGGCATCGCCAGCACGCTGGCGTGGGTGCGCACTCAGCACACGATTAATGAACTGTTTGATACCCAGCAGATGCTGTTCGCCAAACGGCTGGCTACCGCCCGTCTGGGGGAAATAACCGGCGGGGAGGCGGTGCGGCTGCCGAAAACCAGCACGCTGGTGCGCCACGGCAGCCGCGGTGAGCTGGAGGATGATGCGCTGGCGTTCGCCATTTTCGGCCAGCACGGTGACATGCGGCTGAACGACGGGGAAAACGGCCGGGACATCCGCTTTGATGCGCGCACGCAGGGGTTCGTGGAGGGCACGCTGGCCGGGGATGATGACCGCTGGCGGCTGGTCTGGCTGACGGCACCGGGCGGTGAGCGCATTGTGGTGGGGCAGGAGGTGGAGTACCGCGAGGATATGGCGTGGGCGGTGGTCTCCGGGCAATTTATGCCGTGGCTGGTGTCGCTGCCGCTGCTGGTGCTGCTGATGGCCTGGCTGATTGGCCGCGAACTCACGCCGCTGCGGCAGGTGGCGGCAGCGCTGCGGCAACGAGCGCCGGAAGATGGCCGCCCGCTGGCTACCGCCCGGCTGCCCACGGAAGTGCTGCCGCTGGCGGCGGCGCTGAATGCGCTGTTTGAGCGCGTCTCAAGCATGCTGGTGCGCGAGCGGCGCTTTACCTCAGATGCCGCCCACGAACTGCGCAGCCCGCTGGCGGCGCTGCGGGTGCAGACCGAAGTGGCACAACTGGCCGGTGATGACGAGGCGATGCGCAACCATGCGCTCGCGAACCTGACGGAGGGCATCGACCGTGCCACCCGGCTGGTGGATCAGTTGCTGACGCTCTCGCGGCTGGAGGCGCTCAGCGGGCCGGAGGCACGCGAGCCGGTGGCGTGGGCAGTGCTGGCGCAACAGGCGCTGGCAGAAGTGGAACCCCAGGCGCGCGCCAAAAACATCCGGCTTGATCTGCACGCTACCGGCACGCCGCCGGTGACGCAGGGGCAGGCGCTGCTGCTGTCGCTGATGCTGCGTAACCTGCTGGATAACGCGGTGCGCTACTCGCCGGGCGGCACCACGGTAACGGTAACGCTGGGGCCGGAAATCCGGGTTGAGGATCAGGGGCCGGGCATGACGGCGGAGCAACTCACCCGGCTGGGCGAGCGGTTTTACCGGCCGCCGGGGCAGGCGGAGAATGGCAGCGGGCTGGGGATGTCGATTGCGTTACGGATTGCGGCTCTGCATGGCCTGGCACTGTGGGCGGAAAACCGCCCATCAGGGGGGCTGGCGGTGGTGATCACCGCCTGAGGCATTACCAGCGGGTGAGGCCGTTGCGATCCACCCCGGCCAGGTGCTGTTTCAACACCGTGCCGTCCGGGAACACCAGATCCGGCGCAATCTCCGCCAGCGGGTAGAGCATGAATTCGCGGTTCATCATGTCGTAATGCGGCACGGTCAAACGCGGGGTGTGAATCACCTGGTCACCATACAACAGCATATCAAGGTCCAGCGTGCGCGGCCCCCAGCGCTCCGCCTTGCGCACCCGCCCCTGTTGCTGCTCAATCGCCTGGGTGGCATCGAGCAGGGCTTCCGGCAGCAGCGTGGTGTCGAGCGCCACCACGGCGTTCAGGTAGTCAGGCTGATCTTTTGGCCCGAGCGGCGTGCTGCGGTAGAACGAGGAGCACGCTACCTGCCGCGTCTGCGGCAGGGCGGCCAGTGCGTCAAGCGCGGCGTTGACCTGATCGAGCGGCTGGGCAAGGTTGCTGCCCAGCGCAAGGTAAACGCGGATCATACGTTGTTGTCACGGCGCGGGGCGCGTTTGCGCGGGCGGCGGGCACGGCTGCGGCGCGGGCCGGCATCATCGCCCAGGTTGGTCAGCATCCCTTTCTGGCGCACCGGGGTCGCCTCCTGGAATTCGCTCCACCACTGGGTCAGCTGTTGCAGCTCGCGGCTGTTCTCCGCCTCGCCGCGCAGCGCCAACAGATCGAAGGCGGCCCGGAATTTCGGGTGCTCCATCAGCTTATGGGCGCGTTTGCCCTGGCGGCGTGACAGGCGCAGTTGCAGCGCCCAGATGTCACGCACCAGCGTGGTAATGCGTTTCGGGATCGCCAGTGAGCGGCACTGCTCATCCAGCACATCATTCATCGCCAACGCGAAAGCGTCGAAATAGGCCAGCCCGCTCTCCTGCGCCAGCTTCTGCGCATGTTCAATCAGCGGGTACCAGAGCATCGCGGCAAACAGGAACGCCGGGTTGACGCGCATATCGGTCAGGATGCGGTGATCGGTGTTCTTCAGCACCTGCTCCAGAATGCGCTCCATCGGGCTGTCACCGCTTTCGGTGAACTGGCGGGCAATCAGCGGGAACAGCGGCTGGAACAGCTGGTATTCACACAGCAGGCGCCAGGTCGGGTAACCGTGCCCGGCCTGCAGCAGCTTCAGCGACTCCTCAAACAGCCGCGCCGGCGGGATCTCATGCAGCAGCGAGGCGAGGCGCGGGATCGGCTCAGCGGTTTCCTCGCTGAGATCCATGTTCAGCTTGGCAGCGAAACGCACGGCGCGCAGCATCCGCACCGGATCTTCACGGTAACGGGTTTCCGGGTCACCAATCAGGCGGATGATGCCGTCATCAAGGTCACGCAGGCCGCCGGTGTAGTCGCGCACCGAGAAGTCAGCCACGCTGTAGTAGAGGCTGTTGATGGTGAAGTCACGGCGTTGCGCGTCTTCCTCGATCGAGCCGAAAATGTTGTCGCGCAGCAGCATACCGTTCTGGCCCTGCTGGGACGCATTCTTGTCAGACTGCGGCTGCTCCTGTTCATGATGACCACGGAAGGTCGCCACTTCGATAATTTCCGGGCCGAACATCACATGCGCCAGACGGAAACGACGCCCGACCAGACGGCAGTTGCGGAACAGTTTGCGCACCTGCTCCGGGGTGGCGTTGGTGGTCACGTCAAAATCTTTGGGCTTCTTACCGAGCAGTAAGTCACGCACGCCGCCGCCGACCAGATAGGCCTCAAAACCTGATTTGTTCAGACGGTACAACACCTTCAGGGCATTTTCACTGATATCCCGGCGTGAGATCGCATGTTGATCGCGCGGAATAATGGTGACAGTCGGCAAAGGCGCCGGCACGGGTTCAACCGTGTCAGGAACGTCGTTTTCGCGGGCCAGTACCTTTCGGCAAAAATTGGCTACTCGGGTAAAAATGGGACACCTCGATAGTGACTAAAATAGACAGAGCAAAAAACAGCGGCTAATCATAGCTCATGCCGGGGGGTTTGAGAATAATGTTATACAGCTGTCAATGGCCGGTTGCCGCGCATTCTGCGGGCTGTGGGCCATTTATGGCACGATATCCGCCACTTGCCACTGGGCAACCGCCTGCGCCAGCAACTGCGGCAGGCGTAAATCCTGCCAGCCCGCCGGCACCGGCTGGTGCAGGAACGCCAGCGCCGCCACCAGCGTCGGGCGCGGATCGCCCGGCGGCAGCGGCGGGGCGTGGTTCTGTTTGGAGAGCTTGTCACCCTGGGCGTTCACCGCCAGCGGCAGGTGGATATAATGCGGCGGCGGCCAGCCCAGCTGCTGATAGAGCGCCATCTGGCGCACCGTCGGCTCAATCAGATCCGCGCCGCGCACAATTTCCGTCACGCCCTGATGGTGGTCATCCACCACCACCGCCAGGTTATAGGCGAACAGCCCGTCACGCCGGTGGATAATGAAGTCCTCCTCCGCCATGCGCGCATCGGCCGCCAGCCAGCCGCGCAGCCCATCCTCAAACCCGTAGACCGGTGCCGTCTGGTGCAGGCGCAGGGCGGCATTCTCCGGCCCCCGGTGCAGCAACCGGCAATGGCCGTCATAGAACCCGCCGAGGGACTGGATGCGGCTGCGGGTGCAGGTGCAGTAATAGGCCTGCCCGCGGGCGATGAGTTGCCCCAGCACCGCGCGGTAGGCGTCATGGCGAGTTGACTGGTAGAGAACCTCGCCGTCCCACAGCAGGCCATACTGTTCCAGCTGGGCCAGGATGCGTGCGGCGGCACCCGGCACTTCGCGCGGCGGGTCGATGTCTTCAATGCGCACCAGCCAGCGGCCACCGCAACGGCGGGCGCGCAGATAACTGCCCAGCGCAGCGACAAGCGAACCAAAGTGGAGTTCACCGGAAGGCGACGGCGCAAAGCGGCCAATATAGGGGGAGGGGGGTGTCAGGGTGTCAGGCATAAGCGTGGCGACGACAGCGCGGTGCCGGGGCACCGCGGCCGTCGTCGTGATACGGTTGCTTAACCGGCCATCTGCTTTTCGCGGATTTCAGCCAGGGTTTTGCAGTCAATACACAGGTCGGCAGTCGGGCGCGCTTCAAGGCGGCGAATACCAATCTCAACACCACAGGACTCGCAGAAGCCGAAATCTTCGTCTTCTACTTTCTTCAGCGTTTTCTCGATCTTCTTAATCAACTTACGCTCGCGATCGCGGTTGCGCAGTTCCAGGCTGAATTCTTCTTCCTGGGCAGCACGGTCTACCGGATCGGGGAAGTTAGCGGCTTCGTCCTGCATATGAGACACAGTACGGTCGACTTCATCCCTGAGCTGATTGCGCCACGCTTCAAGAATACGCTTGAAGTGAGTGAGCTGGGCGTCGTTCATATACTCTTCGCCTGGCTTCTCTTGATACGGCTCCACCCCAGCGATGGCGAGAATGCTCAAGGAGGATGTTTTACGGGTTTGCCCTTCTTGCATGTTGCTTCTCCTCATAACACGCACTATCGATCCCCAACGTGGGGAAAAATCAGGCCGCTATAAATAACAGATGGGAAGGTAGATGGCAATTATTCCTCTCACCTGCTTGACAACCCTGTGAGCCGCGGCGTTTTTGGCTTCGCCGCGTGACACACCTCAGCCGTGCTGTGGGTTGTCCGGCCTTAGGCTTTTTATTCGCATACCAACGGAATGGGTTGCATCAGGGTAATACCGGCCGGTGAAAGCTGCGCTCCATAGCTAATCACCTCAACCCCCTGATTTTGCGCTTCTGTCAGTAAACCGGCATAGCGCGGGTCGATGTGGCGGGCGGCGGCCACTTCCTGAATACCGGAGTGCAGCACCGCGAAAAACAGCACCGCCCGCCGGCCTTCGGCCACCATCTGCTGCAACTCCCGCAGGTGCTTCTGGCCGCGAAGGGTCACGGCATCAGGAAAGTAACCACGATTATGTTGCAACAACGTTACAGACTTCACCTCAATATAGCAGTCAGGCCGGTTTTCCGCTTGTAATAACAGATCGATACGGCTGTTTTCGCCACCATATTTTATTTCACTGTTCACGCGACTGTAACCAGATAATTCAGGGATGCGCCCCTGCTCAATCGCCTCGCGCACCAGCCCGTTAGCCCGTTGAGTATTTACGCAAATCCAATGCCCCTGTTGCGTTTCAGATAACTCCCAGGTGTGGGCATATTTGCGTTTCAGGTTGGGGGAGGTGGAATACCAGACGGTGTCACCCGGTGTCGCGCAGCCGGTCATCGCACCGGTATTGGCGCAGTGCAGCGTCAGCAGCGCCCCGTCGGGGGTGATGACATCGGCCAGAAAACGTTTGTAACGCTTAATCAGGGTGGCGTGTTGCAGTGGGGGGGTAAATAACATGACTCTCCTTGCCCGGCTTCAGGTAAATGGCCAGCTCTGAAGCACGTGATAACGGGTGCGCCCGCGTTCGGTGCGGGATTCGTACAGGCAGAAATGCGTGGCGTCCAGCGCCCAGCCTGGGGTCGTGGGCGGCAACGCCACCGGGTGAACCGCGCCGCGCAACAGGGTGATATGAGGGTGGAACGGCTGCGTGCTCTGCGGGCAGCCGTTACGCGCCGCCTGGGCGCGCAGCAGCGCCGCCAGCTGCAACAGCCCGCGCGGCGCGCGGCGGGTGCCGAGCCACACCACGCCGGGGCGCGGCCAGTGGCCAAGGTCATCCAGCGTAAGCGTAAAGCCCGGCTGCACAATATTGCCCGCCAGCGCCGCCAGCACCTCCGCTTTGCGATCGCTGACCTCGCCGAGAAACGCCAGCGTCAGGTGCAGGTTCGCGGCGGCAACCGGCCGCCCGGCCTCTGCCGGGAACGCCGTGGCGCGCCAGGCGGAAGCCGCCTGTTGCAGGGCATCCGGCAGCGGCAGGCCGAAAAAGAGTCGGCGTGAGTCGGGCATAAGCGCTCCTGAATGAATTGTCCAAAGGGGATCGGGCGCAATGCTACAATGCGCGGCTGAGAAAGTTAACCGATGTGAGGGGAAAGGTATGGGTGCGGTGACACAGGGCGCGCAGGCGGCGCTGCCGGTCAGCGAAGTGGTGGAGGAATTGCTGGCGGCCCTGGCGGTGTCCCCGCAGGTGTTGCTGAACGCGCCGACCGGCGCAGGCAAATCCACCTGGCTGCCGCTGGCGATCCTGGCGCGTGCCGGGTTGCCGGGCCGCATCATCATGCTGGAACCGCGGCGGCTGGCGGCGAAAAACGTCGCGCACCGGCTGGCGCAGCAACTGGGCGAAACGCCGGGGCAGCAGGTGGGCTACCGGATGCGTGCCGAGAGCAAAACCAGCGCCGCCACCCGGCTGGAGGTGGTGACCGAAGGCATCCTGACCCGCATGGTGCAGCAGGACCCGGAGCTGTCCGGCGTCTCGCTGGTGATCCTCGACGAGTTCCACGAGCGCAGCCTGCAAGCCGACACCGCGCTGGCGCTGCTGCTGGATGTGCAGCAAGGCCTGCGGGATGACCTGAAACTGCTGGTGATGTCCGCCACCCTCGACAACGCCCGGCTGGCGGCACGGTTGCCGGATGCGCCGGTGATTGTCTCGCAGGGGCGCAGCTTCCCGGTGGAGCGGCGCTACCAGCCGCTTGCCGGCCATGAGCGGCTGGAGGAGGGCGTGGCTGCGACGGTGCGGCGGCTGTTGCAGGGTGAGCACGGCTCGTTGCTGCTGTTCCTGCCCGGTGTGGCGGAAATTCACCGGGTGCAAGCGCGGCTGGCGGAGAACCTCCCAACAGACACCGATCTCTGCCCGCTCTACGGCGCGCTGCCGCTGGCGGCACAGCAGCAGGCCATCCAACCCGCGGCCGCCGGGCGGCGCAAAGTGGTGCTGGCCACCAACATCGCCGAAACCAGCCTGACGATTGAGGGCATCCGGCTGGTGGTGGACAGCGGGCTGGAGCGCAGCACCCGCTTTGACCCGCGCACCGGCGTCACCCGGCTGGTGACCCAGCGCATCAGCCAGGCATCAATGACCCAGCGCGCAGGCCGCGCCGGGCGGCTTTCGCCGGGCATTTGTCTGCACCTGTTCAGCCGGGAGCAGGCGGAGCGCGCCGCCGAACAGAGTGAGCCGGAGATCCTGCAAAGCGATCTCAGCAGCCTGTGGCTGGAGCTGGTGCAGTGGGGCTGCCGCACGCCGGACGATCTCACCTGGCTGGATGCGCCCCCGGCCCCGGCGCTGGCCGCCGCGCAGGACTTGCTGTTGCGCCTCGGCGCGCTGGACGCACAGGGGCGGCTCTCCGCCACCGGGCAGCGCATGGCTGCCCTCGGCGTGGAACCCCGGCTGGCGGCGATGCTGGTGGCCGGGGCGGCGCACAGCGGCGACGCGCTGGCGACGGCGGCCCTGCTGGCGGCGATCCTGGAAGAACCGCCGCGCAGCGGCACGCCGGATCTCAGTGACTGGCTGACCCGCCCGCAACCGCACTGGCAACGCCGCGCCGCGCTGCTGGCGAAACGCAGCGGCCGCACGGCCGGGCAACCGACGCCGGACGACGCGGGCTGGCTGCTGGCGCAGGCGTTCCCGGATCGCATCGCCCAGCGGCGTGGCGACGATGGGCGCTACCTGCTGGCTAACGGGCTGGGCGCGTCACTGCCGCAGGATGAGGCGCTGACCCGCCACGGCTGGCTGGTGGCCCCGTCGCTGTTGCAAAACAGCACCAGCCCCGATGCGCGCATATTGCTGGCCCTGCCGGTAGAGATTGAGGCGCTGGCTGAGCGCCTGCCGGCCCTGGTGGAGCGGCGTGCGGCGGTGGAGTGGGATGAGGAAAAAGGCACGCTGCGCGCCTGGCAGCGTGAGATGATCGGGCGGCTGGTGCTGCGCGCCCGGGTGCTGGCAAAACCCTCTGACGAAGAGCTGCAACAGGCGCTGATTGGCTGGATACGCCAGCAGGGATTAAGCGTGCTGAACTGGGAACCGGCGGCGGAACAGCTGCTGTTGCGCCTGCGCTGCGCCCGGCGCTGGCTGCCGGAAGGCGACTGGCCGCCGGTAGAGGAGGGTGACCTGCTGGCGGGCCTCGAACAGTGGCTGTTGCCGTCGCTGGGCAAGGTGCGTGACCTGCGCGCCCTGCGGCAGGTGAACCTGAGCGAGGCGCTGGGCCGCCTGCTGAACTGGCCGCAGCGGCAACGGCTGGATAGTGCGCTGCCGAGCCATTACACTGTGCCGACCGGCAGCCGCCTGCCGCTGCGTTATGACGCGGAAAAACCGCCGGTGCTGGCGGTGCGGTTGCAGGAGATGTTTGGTGAGGAAGCCAGCCCGCGCGTGGCCGAAGGGCGGGTGGCGGTGGTGCTGGAGCTGCTCTCCCCGGCGCACCGGCCGTTGCAGATCACCGCCGATCTGGCCGCATTCTGGCGCGGCGCGTACCGCGAAGTGCAGAAAGAGATGAAAGGGCGCTACCCGAAGCACCCCTGGCCGGATGACCCGGCGCAGGCGCTGCCGACGCGGCGCACCAAGAAATATCAGCCCTGACCGGCCCTGTGGCCGCCGATTTTCAGATGTTTCCGCTGGCCGGGCCGGGCGGCGGATAACAGAGTAGCGCCTTTCCCGGCCTCGTCGATAAGCACAGCAATCTGAAAAGCCACCGCAGGACGCCGCGACTTTTCTCTGGAAATGTAAATGATGAAAGAAAACAGTAGCGTGGAGAACAACAATGTCAGGTGATGACCGCGAACCCATCGGGCGTAAGGGCAGAACGCCGCCTCCCGTCCGCAAGCCTCCACGGCAGCGGCCGCGTTATCGCCGGGATGAGGACGTTGAAGAGATTGAGGCCGATTCGGCTGAACAGGACAATGACAATAAAGGTAAGCAACGCATGCCACGTAAGGTAAAGGCGGGCAAACCGCGCAAGAAGCGCGGCTGGCTGGGCCTGCTGATTAAAATAGGGATTGTGCTGGCGGTCGCGCTGGCGGTATATGGGTTCTACCTCGACGGCCAGATCCGCAGCCGCATCGACGGAAAGGTATGGCAATTGCCGGCCGCCGTGTATGGCCGCATGGTCAACCTCGAGCCGGGCATGAACTACAGCAAGAAAGAGATGGTGGCACTGCTGGAAGGCACGCAGTACCGCGAAGTCACGCGCATCACCCGGCCGGGTGAATTCACCGTGCACGCCAACAGCATTGAGCTGCTGCGCCGCCCGTTTGAATTCCCGGACGGCAAAGAGGGGCAGATCCACGCCCAGCTGACCTTCAAGGGCGACCGGCTGACGCAGATCCAGAACATGGACAACCAGCGCAACTTCGGCTTCTTCCGCCTCGACCCGCGCCTGATCACCATGTTGCAGTCGCCGAACGGCGAGCAGCGGCTGTTTGTGCCGCGCGCCGGCTTCCCCGATCTGCTGGTGGATACGCTGCTGGCGACGGAAGACCGCCATTTCTACGAGCATGACGGCATCAGCTTCTACTCGATTGGCCGTGCGATGCTGGCGAACCTCACGGCGGGCCACACGGTGCAGGGGGCGAGTACCCTGACGCAACAGCTGGTGAAGAACCTGTTCCTCACCAACGAGCGCACCTACTGGCGTAAAATCAACGAAGCCTACATGGCGCTGCTGGTAGACAGCCGCTACAGCAAGGACCGCATCCTGGAGCTGTACCTGAACGAGGTCTACCTCGGGCAGAGCGGCAACGACCAGATCCGCGGCTTCCCGCTGGCCAGCCTCTACTACTTCGGCCGCCCGGTGGACGAGCTGAGCCTCGACCAGCAGGCGCTGCTGGTGGGCATGGTGAAAGGGGCGTCGCTGTATAACCCGTGGCGCAACCCGACACTGGCGCTGGAGCGGCGTAACGTGGTGCTGAAGCTGCTGGAGCAGCAGAAGATCATCGACAACGAGCTCTATACCATGCTGAGCGCCCGCCCGCTGGGCGTGCAGCCGAAAGGCGGGGTGATTTCACCGCAGCCTGCCTTTATGCAGATGGTGCGCCAGGAGCTGCAACAGCGCCTTGGCGACAAGGTCAATGAGATTTCCGGCGTGAAAATCTTCACCACCCTCGATCCGGTGTCGCAGGACGCCGCCGAGCAGGCGGTGGAAGAGGGCGTGCCGCTGCTGCGTAAAAAGAGCGGGCTGAAAGACATTGAAACCGCCATGGTGGTGGTCGATCGCTTCACCGGTGAGGTGCGGGCGATGGTCGGCGGTGCCGAAACGCAGTTCGCCGGGTTTAACCGCGCCATGCAGGCGCGCCGCCAGGTCGGCTCGCTGGCGAAACCAGCCACCTACCTGACGGCGCTGGCACAGCCGGACAAGTACCGCCTCAACACCCTGCTGGCTGACCAGCCGCTGGCGCTGAAGCTCTCTAACGGCCAGACCTGGAAACCGCAGAACGACGATCACCAGTTCCGCGGCCAGATGCTGCTGGTGGATGCGCTGGCGCGTTCGATGAACGTGCCGACGGTGAACCTCGGTATGGCCGTCGGGCTGGATGAGATCACCAAAACGCTGGTGGCGCTGGGCGTGCCGCCGAACGTGCTCAACCCGGTGCCGTCGATGCTGCTCGGCGCGATTGCGCTGACGCCGATGGAAGTGGCGCAGGAGTACCAGACCATCGCCAGCGGCGGCAACAAAGCCCCGCTGTCGGCGGTGCGGTCAGTGATCGCGGAGGATGGCTCGGTGCTTTACCAGAGCTTCCCGCAGGCGGAGCGTGCCGTGCCGGCGCAGGCCGCCTACCTGACGCTCTACGCGATGCAGCAGGTGGTCAACGAAGGGACGTCACGGGCGCTGGCGGTGAAATTCCCCAACCTGCACCTGGCGGCGAAAACCGGGACCTCCAACGACCTGCGTGACAGCTGGTTCGCCGGGGTGGACGGCGATCAGGTGGCGATCACCTGGGTCGGCCGCGACAATAACGGCCCGTCCAAACTCTGGGGCTCTACCGGGGCGATGGCGCTCTACAGCCGCTACCTGACCAACGAGACCCCGCAGCCGCTGGACTTGCAGGCCCCGGAGGACATCACCGAGATGCGCGTGGACTCCGCAGGCAACTTCGTCTGTGGCGGCGGGCTGACCGGCGGCCTGACCGGCGGCGTAGTGCGCAGTATGCCGGTCTGGACCAGCGACCCGGACAGCCTCTGCCAGGCCAGCCTGGCGGCGCAACAGCAGCAGATGCAACAGCAGCAACAGCAGATGCAGCAACAGCAGATGCAACAGCAGCAACAGCAACAGCAGCAGGCGCCGCAGGGTGAGCAGAAAGAGAGTAACGGCATGGCGGGCTGGCTGAAGGAGATGTTCGGCCAGTAACGGCGACGCCGTCACTGATAACCGGGTGTGATGCGTGTTCACTGCGCATCGCACCCTTTTTTTATCAAGCTTATCAGTGATGCACGATGTGAGTTGATGATTGGCTGACGCGCCGTGGCGTGGGTATTTCTGTTTGTGCGATCCCCTACAGCACAATAAGGAGTTCCCGATGCGCCCGCTTTTACCCTTTACCCTGCTCGGCATGGCCGCGCTGGTGCCGTTTCACAGCCAGGCCCTGAACGGGCAGACCAACGTCCAGTGCGACTACAGCCACACCCTGCCGGATGATGCCATCATGATGCCGGGGATGCCCGGCGTGGCGATGTCGCATGATTTCTTCGGCAATACCCATACCAACGCCTACACCACCAATGAACAACTGGTGACGGAATTCGCCACCACCTGCAACAACAGTTCCGATCACTCTGCCTACTGGGCGCCCTCGCTGCGGCTGCCCGACGGCACCGTGGTGCGCCCGGCGTACCAGAAAACCTACTACCAGGCGAGCCAGGTCGAGAAGTACCCGATCCAGCCATTCCCGGTGGGGCTGCAACTGCTGGCCGGCACCCACAACGGCACCACCCCGAACAAGGTCGCGGTGGACTATTTCTGCCAGGGGCTGGGCTACTCGGATATTCCCAAAAGCAGTTGCCCGCCGCAGGCCGACGGCACCGTGCAGATGAACATTGCGCTGAAATTCCCCAACTGCTGGGACGGCGTCACCCTTCACCCCGGCATGGGGATAAAAAATGCGGATTATGCGGTAAATGATGTCTGCCCGGCCGCTTACCCGGTCAAAATTCCGATGGTGAATATGAACATCGCCTACCTGATTCCCCATTCAAAACCGATCGACATGACCAAAGTCGAGTTGTCGCTGGACCCGGTGATGGTGAACGGCAAGGTGGTGGAGCAGTGGGGATCGATCTATAGCGCCCACGGCGATTTTATGAATGGCTGGACGGCGCAGGGTGCGGATTTTATGGCGAACCACTGTATGAACCTCGGCCTCGCCTGTGACACCAATATCCCGCAGTCGTATGAGATGGCGGTGCAGGATGTCACCGTCAGCAACCTTGATCTGGCGGATAAGAATTTTGCCGGGGAAGAGACGCTGCATGTGCAGGATAACTGGCAGGGTACCCGCAGCCAGAATAAAGAGGAGATTGGGCTTATCCAGTTCACTATTCCGGCCTGGCCGCCGGAGCTGGATATCAATAACAACACGGAGTTCACGTATAAAATCCGGCTGTATGGCGGCAATGTCTCTGATGCTAATGCCCGCACTATTTATCTCTACGGCACCAGCAACCAATGGGACGAGCACAGCGTCACCTGGAACAGCCGCCCGGCCTGTAACGGCAATGCCGCCGGCTCGCTGTACGCAAACAGCACGCAGTCTTACCGCTATATTCCGGTGGATGCGGCGGTGAAAGAGGCGATTAAAAACAAACAGACCACGATTTCATTCTGCATCGGCGGCGAGCGTAAAGGCCATGCGTATGCGTTCAGTGCCGCAGAAAGCCCCAATCCCCCGATATTAATGTTGCAGGGCTTTAAAAAATAATACGCAAACTATTAATTAATGGTGAAACCCGTAACCCGTAGGTTGCGGGTTTTTATTTATGTGCAATAAAAAGGTTAATAAAAAATGGCCGTGTATTTCATAAGGCCATTTCTTCAGCATATCCGCCGGTGGCACCCTATTTCTGCTTGAGTTTAAAATTTCATCCGAATATGATTCTGCCTTCATAATAATAATTCTCGTTTACATTCCTGTTTACCATCATCAGAGAAATGACCATGCGCACACATTCAGGCACTATGACCCCGGCGGCCTTTCCCCTTGGGAAAGTGACCCTTGCCATTGCTGTTACGTTAGGCACGTTCGTATTACCCGCCACCGCGGCAGAGAACGACCCGGCACAAACGGGTGATACCATCACCGTGGTCGGCAGCGGGCCGAATGTGGCAGAGGAGAGCGCATGGGGGCCGGCAGCCACCGTGGCGGCCAAGCGGAGTGCCACCGGCACCAAAACCGATACGCCGCTGGTGAAGACGCCGCAGTCAATTTCAGTGGTCACCAGTGACGAGCTGGAGATGCGCCAGCCGGACACGGTAAAAGAGGCGCTGAGCTACACGCCGGGCGTGTTCGCCAGCCGCGGCAGCTCCAACATTCTGGATGCCGTCGCCATCCGTGGTTTCACCAATACCAACACCAACCAGTACCTGGACGGCATCAAACTACAGGGCGATAACTACTCCGAAGTGTCGATGGACCCGTACTTCCTCGAGCGCGTGGAAGTGCTGCGCGGCCCCTCCTCGGTTCTGTACGGCAAAAGTAACCCCGGCGGCCTGGTCTCTATGGTCAGCAAGCGGCCGACCACCGAGACCCTGCGTGAAGTACAGTTCTCGATGGGCACCGACAACCTCTACCAGACCGGCTTTGATTTCGGCGGCGCCATCGATGACGACGGCGTGTACAGCTACCGCCTGACCGGGCTGGCCCGCAGCCAGGATGCCCAACAGGCGATGTCGCAGGAGAAGCGTTACGCCATCGCACCGTCCTTCACCTGGCACCCGGATGACAACACCACCTTTACCTTCCTGAGCAACTTCCAGAACGATCCGGAAGCGGGCTACTACGGCTGGCTGCCGCGTGAGGGCACCGTGGTGCCGTACACCGATGCCAGCGGCAAGCAGCACAAACTGCCGGTGGACTACACCGACGGTGAGCAGGAGGACAAGTTCTCCCGCAACCAGAAAATGGTGGGCTACAGCTTCGAGCACGCGTTCAATGACACCTGGACGGTGCGCCAGAACCTGCGCTACACCATGCTCAGCACCCACTATATCGGCCACTACGGCACCGGCTATATTGCCCCGGCCACGCAAACCCGTTCCTTTGTGGATTCCAGCGAGAAGCTGAACAACTTCGACGTGGATACCCAGGCGCAGGCCAAATTCGCTACCGCCCAGGTTGACCATACCCTGTTGATGGGCGTGGACTACATGCGGATGCGCAATGACATCAACGCAGATTACGGCACCGCCACCAGCCTGAATATGCTGGCACCGCAGTACGGCAACGATGAGACCAGCATCTATTACAACTACCACATCCTGAACCGTCAGGAGCAGACCGGCCTCTATGTGCAGGATCAGGCGGAGTGGAACCACTGGTTGCTGACCCTGGGCGGCCGTTATGACTTCGCCAAAAGCACGGTGCTGACCCGCAGCAGCGGTGCCACGGACAAAGACCGCGATGAGCAGTTCACCTGGCGCGGCGGCCTGAACTACCTGTTCGACAACGGGATTTCGCCGTACTTCAGCTACAGCGAATCCTTTGAGCCGGTCAGCGGTGCCACCATTACCGGCAAATCTTTCGACCCGTCCCACGGCAAGCAGTATGAAGCCGGGGTGAAATACATCCCGCAGGATCGCCCAATCAGCCTGACGGCCGCCATCTACCAGCTGACCAAAGACAACAACCTGACGGCCGATCCGACCAACAGCAGCTTCAGCGTGCAGTCGGGCGAGATCCGTTCGCGCGGCGTGGAGCTGGAGGCGAAAGCGGCGGTCAATGCCAACATCAACGTCACTGCGTCGTACACCTTCACCGACGCGGAATACACCAAAGACACCAACCTGAAGGGCCAGCGCCCGGTGGAAGTGCCGCGTAACATGGCTGCGCTGTGGGCGGACTACACCTTCCATGAGACGGCGCTCAGCGGCCTGACCATCGGCAGCGGCGTGCGCTACACCGGTGCCACCAACACCATTGACGCGGCTAACCAGCAGTACAACGTGGCGGCCTATACGCTGGTTGACGCCACCGTGAAGTACGATCTGGCGCGCGTCGGCCTGCCGGGTTCCTCCGTGGGGCTGAACATCAACAACCTGTTTGACCGCGAGTATGTTTCCAGCTGCTACCGCGATTACGCCTGCTACTGGGGCAGTGACCGCCAGATTGTTGCCACCGCCACCTTCCGCTTCTGAGTAAAGGACAGCCTTGCGTTCATGATGAACCCGGTGCCGCCCTGACATATCACACTGACCTTCGGGCACGGCATGCCGTGCCCGTTTTCAAGACAGGGAATTATGCAGGATAACAACATTCAACCCGTCGACGGCACGCCCGCCGCATCCTCCCACGCCACGCTGTGCCTGCAACAGGTCAGCTTCTCTGTTCCCGGGCGCACGCTGCTCGCTCCCCTGACGCTGACCTTTCCCCAAGGCAAATTCTGCGGCCTGATTGGCCACAACGGTTCCGGCAAATCCACGCTGCTGAAAATGCTCGGCCGCCACCAGCCGCCCTCCGGCGGTACGCTGCTGCTGAATGATAAGCCGCTGGCGCAGTGGGAGAGCAAAGCGTTCGCGCGTGAAGTGGCCTATATGCCGCAGCAATTGCCGCCCGCCGAAGGGATGACGGTGCAGGAGCTGGTGGCGATTGGCCGCTACCCGTGGCACGGCGCGCTGGGGCGTTTCCGCCATCACGATCGCGACGCGGTAGAGCGGGCGATTGCGCTGGTGGGCCTCAATGCGTTCGCCCACCGGCTGGTGGACAGCCTCTCCGGCGGCGAGCGCCAGCGCGCCTGGCTGGCGATGATGATGGCGCAGGAGACGCGCTGCCTGCTGCTGGATGAGCCGACCTCGGCGCTCGACATCGCGCATCAGGTGGAGGTGCTGGCGCTGATCAAACGGCTGACCGCCGAACGCGGGCTGACGGTGATTGCGGTGCTGCATGACATCAACGTGGCGGCGCGCTACTGCGATCACCTGATCGCGCTGCGTGAAGGGCAGATGATTGCCGAAGGCAGCCCGCTGGCGATCATGCAGGGGCCGGTGCTGGAGAAAATTTACGGTATCCCGATGGGCGTGCTGCCGCACCCCGGCGGCGGTGCCCCGGTGAGCTTTGTCTGCTGATGAAATGTGACCAACCTGACACCACGCGCCGTCGCCTGTTACAGGCGCTGGCGCTTTCGCCGCTGCTTGCTGCCTGGCCGTCGCTGGCGGCCGCCCGCCCGGATCTGGCCAGAATTGTGGCGCTGGAGTGGGCGCCGACCGAGCTGCTGCTCGCCCTCGGTGTGCCCCCGCTGGGCGTTGCAGACACCTACAACTACCGCCTGTGGGTGAAAGAACCGGCGCTGCCGCCGGAGGTGGTGGATGTCGGCAGCCGCATTGAGCCGAACCTGGAGCTGCTGCAACAGCTGCGGCCGTCGCTGCTGCTGCTCTCTGCCGGGTATGGCCCGTCGCCGGACGCGTTGCAGCGTATTGCGCCCTCCATGGGCTTCGCCTTTTACGACGGCAAACAGCCGCCGCTGCTGCTGGCGCGCCGCGCGTTGCAGCAACTGGCAGAACGGCTCGATCTGCGGCCTGCCGCCGGCCGCCACCTGGCGGAATTTGATGCACTGATGGCGCAGACGCGGGCGCAACTGCCCGCCGCCCGCCGCCCGGTGCTGTTGTTCTCATTCCTCGACGCCCGCCATGTGCTGGTGTTCGGCAAAGGCAGCCTGTTTATGAATGTTCTGGATGAGCTGGGCGTCCCCAACGCCTGGCCCGGCGACACCAACTTCTGGGGCAGTGCGATCGTGGGGATTGAACAGCTCTCTGCCGTGAAACCGGCCCATGCGCTCTGCTTTGATCACGGCGACCGCCGCCTGCGTGATGAGATCACCGCCACGCCGCTCTGGCAGTCGCTGCCGCTGGCGCGCGACGGCGTGATAACCGACCTGCCCGCCACCTGGTTCTACGGCACCACGCTCTCTGCCATGCGCTTCTGCCGCCTGTTGCCGCACGCGCTGGGAGGCCGCTCATGACCCGCCGTACGCCTGCCATTGCGCTCCTGACCTTCAGCTTGTTGATCGCCGCCTGTCTGGCGCTCAGCGGCTATAACCTGCGCTGGCAACTGCCGCTTTCGCTGTGGCCGGACGGGTTCTGGCACCCGGATGCAGATGACGTCCGCCAGATGGTGTTCCACTACAGCCTGCTGCCGCGCATCACGGTGGCGCTGCTGGCCGGGGCCGGGCTGGCGCTGGCCGGGGTGCTGTTCCAGCAGGTATTGCGTAACCCGTTGGCGGAACCGGCCACGCTGGGGGTGTCGGCCGGGGCGCAGCTCGGGCTGGCGATCGTTACCCTGTGGCCGATGCCGGGCGGCTTCCTGACGCAGCAATTTGCGGCGATGGCCGGGGCGCTGCTGATTGGCGTGCTGGTGTTCGGCGTCGCCTGGGGCAAACGCATGTCGCCGGTGACGCTGATCCTCGCCGGGCTGGTGCTCAGCCTCTATTGCGGGGCGGTCAACGGCCTGCTGGCGCTGTTTAATTACGATCAGCTACAGAGCCTGTTCCTCTGGAGCAGCGGCGCGCTCAACCAGCAAGACTGGCATATCGCCGGTTTCCTGTGGCCGCGGCTGGTGCTGGCGCTGGTGCTGGCGTTGCTGCTGCTGCGGCCGATGACGCTGCTGGGGCTGGATGACGGCATCGCCCGTAACCTCGGGCTGGGGCTCTCTACCGCACGGCTTTGTGCGCTCGGGGTGGCGATTGTGCTCAGCGCGCAGATCGTGAACGCCGTCGGGGTGATTGGCTTTGTCGGGCTGTTCTCGCCGCTGCTGGCGACGCTGCTCGGCGCGCGCCGCCTGGTGAGCCGCCTGCTGCTGGCGCCCCTGCTGGGCGCGCTGCTGCTGTGGCTGACGGATCAGATCATGCTGTGGCTCAGCCACGTCTGGCAGGATGTGCCGACCGGGGCGGCGACGGCGCTGGTCGGTGCGCCGCTGCTGTTATGGCTGCTGCCGCGCCTGCGCCACCGCACTGCACCGCCGCCGATGGCGCAGGGCGGCAGCGTGCCGGCAGAGCGTGCGCGCCTGCCGCTGTGGGTCGGCGGCGGGTTGCTCTGCCTGCTGGCCGGGCTGTGGGTGGCGCTGGCTTTTGGCCGCGACATGAACGGCTGGGCCTGGGCGCACGGCGACCTGTTCACGCAACTCCTGCCGTGGCGGATGCCGCGGGTAATGGCGGCGCTGGCCGCGGGCGTGATGCTGGGCGCGGCGGGCACCCTGATGCAGAAGCTGACCGGCAACCCGATGGCCAGCCCGGAAGTGCTGGGTATCAGCTCCGGCGCGGCATTCGGCGTGGTGCTGATGCTGTTTCTGGTGCCGGGGGACGCCTTCGGCTGGCTGCTGCCGGCGGGCAGCCTGGGCGCGGCAGGCACGCTGATGATCATTATGCTGGTGACGGCGCGCGGCAATTTCTCCCCGGCGCGGATGCTGCTGGCAGGGATTGGCCTCAGCACCGCGTTCACCACGCTGATTACCCTGCTGATGGCGAGCGGCGACCCGCGGATGGGCAGCCTGTTGACCTGGATTTCCGGCTCCACCTACTCCGTGACGCCAACGCAGGCGTGGCACAGCGCGCTGATGGGCATTCTCCTGCTGGCGCTGGCGCCGTTCTGCCGCCGCTGGCTGGTGATCCTGCCGCTGGGCAGTGCCACGGCGCGTTCGGTGGGGCTGGCGCTGGCACCAACGCGGCTGGTGATTATGCTGCTGGCGGCGGTGATGACGGCGGTAGCCACGCTGACCATCGGCCCGTTGAGCTTTGTCGGGCTGATGGCCCCGCACATGGCGCGCATGATGGGCTTTCGCCGGGCAGGGCCGCAGCTGGTGATGGCCTCCCTGTTGGGCGGCATGCTGATGCTGCTGGCGGACTGGGGTGGGCGGATGCTGCTGTTCCCGAACCAGATCCCGGCCGGGCTGCTGGCGACCTTTATCGGCGCGCCGTACTTTATCTACCTGCTGCGCAAGCAGGCCGCGTAGTTCAAAACGGTAGGGCAGGGCAGAGCGCAAAAACAATAAAGGGGCCGGATGGCCCCTTTTTTAATGGCGTGATGCTCAGAGCTGCGCGAAGCAGCGGCGGGCGGCGTCAATGGTGCGCTGGATATCTTCCTGGGTGTGCGCCAGTGACATAAACCCGGCCTCAAAGGCGGACGGCGCCAGGTAGACGCCTTCCTCCAGCATCAGGTGGAAGAAGCGCTTGAAGCGTTCCACGTCGCAGCCCATCACATCCTGATAGCAGGTGATGCGCTCGGCGTTGGTGAAGAAGATGCCGAACATGCCGCCGACGCGGTTCACCACCAGCGGGATGTTCTCCTCTTTTGCTGCCGCCAGCAGGCCGGTGGCGAGGCTCTCGGTGAGCTCGGCCAGGGTTTCATGGGTGCCCGGCTGGGCGATCTGCGTCAGGCAGGCGTAACCGGCCGCCATGGCGATCGGGTTGCCGGAGAGCGTACCGGCCTGGTACACCGGCCCGGTCGGGGCCAGCGCAGCCATCACGTCAGCCCGGCCGCCAAACGCACCCACCGGCATCCCGCCGCCGATGATTTTGCCGAGGCAGGTGAGATCCGGCACCACGCCGTAGTGCGCCTGCGCGCCGGCCAGCGCCACGCGGAAGCCGGTCATCACTTCGTCGATGATCAGCAGCGCGCCGAACTCATCACACAGCGCACGCAGCCCCGGCAGGAACTCCGGCAGCGGCGGCACGCAGTTCATGTTACCGGCCACCGGCTCCACGATGATGCAGGCGATGTCGTCCGGGTACTGTTCGAACGCAGTCCGCACCGAGGCCAGATCGTTATAGGTGCAAATCAGGGTGTGTCTGGCGAAATCCGCCGGCACGCCCGGTGAGTTCGGCTGGCCGAGGGTCAGCGCGCCGGAACCGGCTTTCACCAGCAGGTGGTCCGCGTGGCCGTGGTAGCAGCCCTCGAACTTGATGATTTTGTCGCGGTGGGTGAAGCCGCGCGCCAGGCGGATGGCACTCATGGTCGCCTCGGTGCCGGAGTTCACCATCCGCACCATGTCCATGGTCGGCACCAGTTCGGTGACCAGCTCCGCCATCGTCACTTCCATCTCGGTCGGCGCGCCGAAGCTCAGGCCACGGGAGGCCGCCTCAATCACCGCCTCGCGGATGGCGGCGTTATTGTGCCCCAGCACCATCGGCCCCCAGGAGCCGACATAGTCGATATAGGCTTTGCCGTCGGCATCAAACAGGTAAGCCCCGTCCGCATGTTCGACGAACAGCGGCACGCCGCCGACGCCGGTAAAGGCACGTACCGGCGAGTTAACGCCGCCGGGGATCAGTTTCTGCGCCCTGGTGAACAGGCTTTCGGACTTGCTGTGTTGGCTCATGAATCGGCTCCTGAAAAGGTTCGCATCCTGTGGATGCAGAGGATAACCCCGTTATTCTAGTGAAGTGGCACGCGTTATGAAATCGTTGCCGGGCGGTGAACGGCCCACAGCGATGAGAAAAACGTGCCATTTTGTTGCAGGCTCGGTTCAGCAGGGTAGGATAACCGGCGCTGATGTGTGGGACGTGCCGCCCCGGCGCGTTATTTTCCCCAATGCTGTTGGAAGACCCCGGATGATGACCCAAGACGAAACCCGCCCGCTTTCCCCCGTGCGCCTGCGGCGCAGTGACCTGCTGCGGCATTTTCTGCGGCGCGACAAAACCCCGGCGGCTATTCTGGTGGTGGCGGCGCTGGTGGGCGGCGTGACCGGCCTGCTCGGCGTGGGCTTTGAGCGGGCAGTGGGCTGGGTGACGCAGCAGCGGCTCAGCGCGCTGCACGCGGCAGCGGGGCAGGCGTGGCTGCTGTGGCCGCTGGCGTTTGTGCTCTCCGCACTGTTGGCGATGGGCGGTTACCTGCTGGTGCGCAACTATGCGCCGGAAGCGGGTGGCTCCGGCATCCCGGAGATTGAGGGCGCGCTGGAGGAGTTGCGGCCGGTGCGTTGGTGGCGGGTGATCCCGGTGAAATTCGTCGGCGGCATGGGCACGCTGGGGGCCGGGATGGTGCTCGGGCGCGAAGGGCCCACGGTGCAGATTGGCGGCAACGCCGGCAAAATGCTGGTGGATCTGTTCCGGCTGAAAAGTGCGGAGGCGCGCCACTCGCTGCTGGCTACCGGCGCGGCGGCCGGGCTGTCCGCCGCCTTCAATGCGCCGCTGGCCGGCATCCTGTTTATTATCGAAGAGATGCGCCTGCAGTTCCGCTACAGCCTGATTTCCATTAAAGCGGTGTTCATCGGCGTGATCGCCTCAAGCGTGGTGTACCAGTATTTCAACGGCAGCGCGTCCGTGATTCAGGTCGGCAAATTGCAGGCGGCGGCGATGGACACGCTGTGGCTCTATCTGCTGCTCGGGATGCTGTTCGGGCTGGTCGGCGTGCTGTTCAATGCGCTGATCTTCCGTACCCAGGATCTGTTCCAGCGGCTGCATGGCGGCCGGTTACGCAAGATACTGCTGACCGGCGGGCTGCTGGGCGGCCTGTGCGGTGTGCTGGGGTTGATTATGCCTGCGGCCACGAGCGGCGGTTTTGGGCTGATCCCGCAGGCGGCGCTGGGGCATTACACGCTGGGAATGCTGCTGACCCTCTTTTTCACCCGCATCATCACCACGCTGCTCTGCTTCTGTTCCGGCGCGCCGGGCGGAATTTTCGCGCCGATGCTGGCACTCGGCACGCTGGCCGGCACCGCCTTCGGCATGGCGTGCGGCGTGCTGTTTCCGCAGTATGGGTTGCAGCCGGGCACCTTTGCCATTGCCGGGATGGGCGCGCTGTTTGCGGCCACCGTGCGTGCGCCGCTGACCGGCATCGTGCTGGTGCTGGAGATGACGGACAACTACCAGCTGATTTTGCCGATGATCATTACCTGCCTGGGCGCGACGCTGGTGGCGCAATTTCTCGGCGGTAAGCCCTTGTATTCCACCCTGCTGGCCCGCACGTTAGAACGTCAGGCCCGCGAACAGGCGGCGAAAGTGCCGCAAGCGGCTGACAATCCTCAGGGAAACCGCCCCCCTGCGGCGAATACTTGAACAGAATACTCAGCTATTAGATAATCAGGGTATTATTCAGGCGGCTAATGGTGCACCCTGAAGCAAAACTGGTTGGAGATAAAAATGAGTGATGACGTCGTAGCACTGCCCCTGCAATTTACCGAGGCAGCAGCACACAAGGTGAAAAACCTGATTGCTGACGAAGAGAACCCGAACCTGAAACTGCGGGTCTATATTACCGGCGGCGGTTGCAGCGGTTTCCAGTATGGCTTCACCTTTGACGATCAGATCAACGACGGTGACATGACCATTGAGAAAGCGGGCGTGGCGCTGGTGGTAGACCCGATGAGCCTGCAATACCTGGTGGGCGGTTCCGTGGACTACACCGAAGGGCTGGAAGGGTCGCGCTTTATCGTGACCAACCCGAACGCTAAAACCACCTGCGGGTGCGGCTCGTCCTTCAGCATCTGACGCGGCCAACGCCGGGCAGAAAAAAACCCGTGTGCCGGTGGCAGACGGGTTTTTTATTAGGGTTATTTTTTTGATGACGCTTATATGATTTTGGGTAAAACGCATTGCTGTGTGTAGTGTGGAACCCCGCCGCAGCCTCACCATTCAACGGTAATAAGCTGCGTCTGTTGTGCCACGTTGCCCGCCAGATGGGCCTCTTGTTTCAGAGCCTGGGTGCGGATAACCGGCTGATAGCGTGCATCGCTGCCGCACTCCGCCGTTGGCGTGTTGTCAGTGACGGTCACTGCGCAGGTCGGCACAATCACCATACGAACATTTATCACGCCCTGGGCACCTGTGCCCTGACTTCCGATGGCCGCTGCCGGCAATACCCACAACGCAAACAGCGCGCTGAATAGGTGTTGTCGCATGGGTCATGATCCTGGTGTTGAAAAAGTGTTCAACGCATCAGTTACCTTATTATCGGCACAGGGTGCTGCCGGCTTTAGCCGATCTGCGCGTCCCTTAGGTTAACCGGTTTACTAATGCGCTGTTTTCTGAGCCGTCACGAGTCACATTAAGGGAATCAGGAGGGCATCAGAAGGGTGATTGAGAAGCGAAACAATGAAGGGCTGCTTCTCAATGTGAATGAATATAACAGAACAAATCAGTTTGGTGAATATTTTTTAATCAAGAAATACTTAATTAGTGGTTAAGTAATTTGCAAGGCAAACCGGCGATCATCCGCCGTTGTTTTCTAACACAAAGGTCGGCAATTTCAGGTGCCAGCGGATCGCCGCCAGCCGGATCGCCAGCGTGATCGCCATGCCGAGCAGGGTCGCCTGCGAGAGCGGCATCCCCAGCGCGTAGGCGACAGTGTGGACAATGCCGCCGGCGATACACGCGGTAGCGTAAATTTCAGTACGCAGGATCATCGGGATTTCGCGCGCCAGAATATCGCGGATAATGCCGCCGCCCACGCCGGTGATCACCCCCATGCAGACCGCCACCAGCGGGCCGGTGCCGGCGGCCAGCGCTTTATTGACGCCGATACCCACAAATACCGCCAGCCCGACCGCGTCCAGCACCGGCAGGATCCATTTCGGCAGCCGCCGCGGCTGGCGCACCAGCGCGATGGTCAGCATGCAGGTCACCATCGCCACCACCAGATCGGTGGGGTCACGCACCCAGAATACCGGGCCGTGATCCAGCGCCATATCGCGGATGGTGCCGCCGCCAATCGCTGTGACCACGCCCAGCACCAGCACGCCAAACGGGTCCATGCGCAATTTACCCGCCAGCAATACGCCGGAGATGGCAAACACCGCCGTGCCTAAAATATCCAGAATGTAGAGCAGCATATCAACGATCGTTCCGTGCCGGGGAAGGGGAGGCGGGCAGCGCCGCCAACTGCGGGCAGAGTTGCCGCGCGGCCAGCATAATACGCGGCCCGGCCCGGCTGAACCAGTCCGAATTCAGGGCAATTACCGGCACCGTTAACTGGGGCTGCCACCACGCCGCCACCGCCTGTTGCGCGGCGCGATCGCCGGGGGTGACAATCGCTGCCGGGCGGCGCATCAGCACCTGTTCGCGGCTTACCTGCGGCCACGGTACGCGGCTGTCGGCAAACAGGTTCTGCGCGCCGCACAGCCGCAGGACTTCGCTTTGCAGCGTCTGGCCGGAGGCGGTGAACAGCGGCCGGGTGCCGAATTGCAACAGCACCGGCAGCGGGGTGGTGCGCGCATACTGCCGCTGTAACGCCTCACGTTCTGCACGCAGCTGCTGTGCCGCCTGATGCGCGGTCTCCGGCGCGCGACTGTAACCCGCCAGCTGATCCAGCGCTGCTGCCACCTGCTCGATGCTCTGCAGATCGAGGGTGATCACCGGCACCCCGAGCGCCCGCAATTGATCCAGCGATCGCTGCGGGTTGCCGCCGCGCCACGCCAGCACCAGATCCGGCTTCAGCGCCACGATCCGCTCCAGATTGATCCCCTGCCAGTTGGCGACCCGCTCCAGCTTTTCTGCGGCGGGCGGGTAGTCCGCATAATCACTGGCGGCGACCATCTGCGGCCCCAGCCCGGCGGCATACGCCAGCTCCGTCAGGTTCGGTGCCAGCGCAATCACCCGCTGGGCGGGCTGGGCCACCGCACTTCCCATGACAAAAAAAGGCACTGCCATCAGCAGTGCCTTGAGGGTACGCAACAGGTGCATCATCAGCCGCGCTGCGCCAGCGCCTGCACCATCGCATCCACCATACGGGTGGATTGTTCGGCCGCCACCACCAGGAACTCTTCAAAGCTCAGGTGGGAAGCCTGGTCTGCCACGTCAGAGATGGCGCGCACCACCACAAACGGCGTGCCGAACAGGTGGCAGACATGGCCGATGGCCGCCGCTTCCATCTCCACGGCCGCGACCTGCGGGAAGGTGGCCCGGATGCGCGCCAGCGGCTCGGCACCGTTGATAAACGCGTCACCGCTGCACACCAACCCGCGGACTGCGTTGAGGCCGAGGTCGCTGATGCAGCGCGCCGCCAGATCGATCAACGCCGCATCGGCGGTGAAGGCCGCCGGGCAGCCCGCCATCTGGCCTGGTGCGTAACCAAAGGCAGTAACGTCGGCGTCGTGGTAGCGCACCTCATCGGAGACCACAATGTCGCCCACTTTCAAAGTGGCGGCCAGCCCGCCGGCGGAACCGGTGTTGATCACCACGTCCGGGCGGCAGTGCTCCAGCAGCAGGGTGGTACCCATTGCGGCGGAGACTTTCCCGATACCGGATTTCAGCAGCGCCACCTCGACGCCGTGCAGCGTGCCGGTATAAATTTCACACCCGGCGCGTTGCAGGGTTTCACGGTTTTCAATCTTGTCGCGCAGCAGGGTGACTTCCTGCTCCATTGCGCCGATGATGCCAACTTTCATAGGGATACTCGCAGATGGGGTGAGCGGCCCGCATGTTGATGCGGGCGGGCATGTTGATAAAGGCAACATGTTTATAAAGGCAACATGTTTATAAAAGCAAATAGTCTATCATGGCTACTGACGGGCGCTAATGGGTAATACACCGCGCGACCCGCGGAGGGAACAGCATGCCGGAAATCGATTTCAGTAAAAAATTCAGTATAGAACGCCCTTTCAGCCCGCCGCGCCGCGATCTGGCGGATCTCGATGCCTATGACATTGTGCGCCAATTTGAGAGCGACCGCGGGCGCATCATCAACTCCGCGGCGATCCGCCGCCTGCAACAGAAAACCCAGGTGTTCCCCCTGGAGCGCAATGCAGCGGTGCGCAGCCGCCTGACCCACTCGCTGGAGGTGCAGCAGGTAGGGCGGCATATTGCCAAGGAGATCCTGCACAAGCTCGGCAAACTGGGGCAATTGGAGGCGCTGGGGCTGTCGGCGCTGGTGGCCCCTTTTGAGAGCGTGGTGGAGATGGCCTGCCTGATGCATGACATCGGCAACCCGCCCTTCGGCCACTTTGGCGAGTCCGCGATCAACGACTGGTTCGGGCGGCGCATGGCAATCGCTGATGCCGGGGAAACCCCACCGGAGCAGGATGCCTGCCGGGTGCCGCTGCTGCAACGGCGCGCGGGGGAGCAGCAGCTCAACGCGCTGCGCTGCCGCATCCGCCAGGATCTCAGCCATTTTGAAGGCAACGCGCAGGCGATCCGGCTGGTGTTCAGCCTGTTGCGCCTCAACCTGACCCATACCCAGGTGGCCTGCATCCTGAAGTATACCCGCCCGGCGTACTGGGCCGGGCCGGTGCCGCCCGCCTACAGTTATCTGATGAAAAAGCCGGGTTACTACCTGGCCGAGGAGCCGCTGATCGGCCAGTTGCGCAGGCAGTTGCAACTGGGTGAATTTCAGCGCTTTCCGCTGACCTACATCATGGAGGCGGCCGATGACATCTCCTACTGCATCGCCGATCTGGAAGACGCGGTGGAGAAAAAGATTTTCACCGTTGAGCAGCTCTACCACTATTTACAACAGGAGTGGGGCAGCGCGCAGCCGGGCGATCTGTTTGATCTGGTAGTGGGCACCGCCTATAAGAAGATGACGGCAGCACAAAGTTACCGCCACCCGATCGACTATTTCTTTATGGAGTTGCGGGTGCAGACGGTGAAACGGCTGGTGCCCCATGCGGCACAACGCTTTATCGACAACCTGCCGCAGATCTACGAGGGTACGCTGAACCAGGCGTTGCTGGAGGATCAGAGCCAGGTTAACCGGCTGCTGGAGATCTTCAAGAGTGTCGCGTTCCGGCGGGTGTTCAACCACCATGAGGTTGAGGAGCTGGAGTTGCAGGGCTACCGGGTGATCAGCGGCTTGCTGGATATTTACAGCCCGCTGCTGGAGATGCCGCCGGAAGATTTCCGCCAGCTCAATGAACAGGATACCCACCGGCGCTACCCGATTGAGACGCGGCTATTCCATAAACTCTCCGGCAAGTACCGGCTGGCGTATAGCCAGGCTGTTAAAGAGAGCGCCTCTTTGCCGGCGGCGGAGCAGCCGATCTGGGAATACTATTTCCGCGCCCGGCTGATTCAGGACTACATCAGCGGCATGACCGATTTGCACGCCTATGATGAGTACCGGCGGCTGGCGGCGGCAGAGTAGAAACCGGCGTAGCGTGACCGGGTGATTAAAAAACGCCCTTTTGTAAAGGCGTTGAACACTTTTTTACCATTGCTGAATCGACGCCGGTGAACTTAAGGTGATTAATTACATCTTATTCAGCACGGCTACACCGTCAGTATTGTTCTTGTCGCATCAATAAATTAAAGAGATACAGACAAATGAAAAAATCATCTTTGTTCCTGAGCGCCCTGGCGCTAAGTATTGGAATGGCCCTTGGCCCGGTTTCAACGGCTTACGCGGCGGAAACCGCCTCCTCCAGCAGCGCACAGTTGCCCAGCCTGGCACCGATGCTGGAAAAAGTGATGCCCTCGGTGGTGAGCATTAACGTCGAAGGCAGTGCCGCCATCAACACCCCACGGATGGGGCAGAATTTCCAGCAATTCTTTGGTGACAATTCCCCGCTCTGCCAGGACGGCTCGCCGTTCCAGCAATCCCCGCTGTGCCAGGATGGCGGCGACGGCAGTGACGGCGGCCAGGGCGGCAACGTCGCCCCGCAGCCGAAACAGGCCTTCCAGGCACTCGGCTCCGGCGTGATCATTGATGCGGGCAAAGGCTATGTGGTGACGAATAACCACGTGGTCGACAACGCCACCAAAATCGTGGTGCAACTCAATGACGGCCGCAAATTTGACGCCAAAGTGATCGGTAAAGATCCCCGTTCTGACATCGCGCTGATTCAGATTAAAGACGCGAAAAACCTCACGGCGGTGAAAATGGCGGATTCCGAATCCTTGCGCGTGGGTGATTACACCGTGGCGATCGGCAACCCGTATGGCCTGGGCGAAACCGCCACGTCGGGCATTGTTTCAGCGCTCGGCCGCAGCGGTTTGAACATTGAAAACTATGAGAACTTCATCCAGACCGACGCCGCGATTAACCGCGGTAACTCCGGCGGCGCGCTGGTGAACCTGAACGGCGAGCTGATCGGCATCAACACCGCGATCCTGGCACCGGACGGCGGCAACATCGGTATCGGCTTTGCTATCCCGAGCAACATGGTGAAAAACCTCACCGCGCAGATGATCGAGTTCGGCCAGGTGAAACGCGGCGAGCTGGGCATCATGGGTACCGAACTGAACTCTGAGCTGGCGAAAGCGATGAAAGTCGACGCCCAGCGCGGGGCATTCGTCAGCCAGGTGATGCCGAAGTCCGCCGCGGCCAAAGCCGGGATCAAGGCCGGGGATGTGATCCTGACCATGAACGGCAAAGCGATCTCCAGCTTTGCCGCGTTCCGTGCGGAGATTGGTACCCTGCCGATTGGCTCAAAACTGACGCTGGGGCTGCAACGTGACGGCAAACCGGTCACCGTTGAGGTGACGCTGGAGCAGAGCCAGCAGGCGCAGGTCGATTCCGGCACCATCTACACCGGCATTGAAGGGGCGGAGCTGAGCAACACCGACCTGAACGGCCAGAAAGGGGTGAAAGTGGACAATGTGAAACCTGGTTCGTCCGCGGCGCGCATTGGCCTGAAAAAAGGCGACGTGATCCTGGGCGTCAACCAGCAGCCGGTGGCCAACCTCGGCGAGCTGCGCAAGATCCTCGACACCAAGCCGTCAGTGCTGGCGCTGTCGATCCAGCGTGGCGACAGTTCTCTTTATTTATTGATGCAGTAAATGCTGATGCAGTAATCAAGCCTTGCCGGCACCACAGTTCCGGCAGCGCACAAAAGGCACGGGAAACCGTGCCTTTTTTATGGCCGCGATCCGCTTGTTTCCTCTGGCGGCCACTATTTTTACCGCCTCTCCCTGGCCGGGCAGGCGTTCTTTCATTCTGTTGCGTTGCAAAAATCTGTGATAGCTGCCACAGCTTTCGGGCATATCCCGGTGCTTTGTGCGTTTGCACAATGCGGGGCTACGGCGCGCTCAGTATGCTGGGAAGAGAGGATCAACCGGCAGGCGGAGAGGGAAAGGAATGGCAGCATATCATCTGGATGCCAGACTGGCACAGGACATCGTGGCCCGTACCATGCGCATTATTGACAGCAATGTCAACGTCATGGATGGGCGCGGCAGGATCATCGGCAGCGGTGACCGGGAGCGGCTGGGGGAATTACACGAAGGGGCGCTGCTGGCGATCTCGCAGGGCCGGGTGGTGGACATTGATGACGCGGTGGCGCGCCACCTGCACGGCGTGCGGCCCGGCGTAAACCTGCCGCTGCGGCTCGACGGGGACATCGTCGGCGTGATTGGCCTGACCGGCAACCCGGCTGAGCTGCACCAGTATGGGCAACTGGTCGGGATGACGGCGGAGATGATGCTGGAACAGGCGCGGCTGCTGCATATGCTGGCGCAGGACAGCCGCCTGCGGGAAGAGCTGGTGCTGAACCTGATCCGTGCGGAGAGCCTCTCCCCGGCGCTGAGCGAATGGGCGCAGCGGCTCGGCATTGACCTCAGCCAGCCGCGGGTGGTGGCAGTGGTGGAAGTGGACAGCGGCCAGTTGGGGGTAGACAGCGCAATGGCGGAATTGCAGCAGTTACAGACGCTGCTCACCTCGCCGGAGCGTGACAACCTGATCGCCATTGTCTCGCTGACGGAAATGGTGGTGCTGAAACCGGCGCTCAATAACCACGGCCGCTGGGACGCCGACGCGCACCGCACGCGCATTGACAGCCTGCTGGCGCGGATGACGGAACGCGGCCGTTTACGCATCCGGCTGGCTCTGGGTAACTATTTTCCGGGGCCGGGCGGCATTGCCCGCTCCTACCGCACCGCCCGCACTACCATGAGCGTCGGCAAACAGCGGATGCCCGATCAGCGCAGCTACTTTTACCAGGACCTGATGCTGCCGGTACTGCTCGACAGCCTGCGCGGCGGCTGGCAGGCCAATGAACTGGTGCGCCCGCTGGCGCGGCTGAAAACCATGGACAACAACGGCCTGCTGCGCCGCACGCTCGCCGCCTGGTTTGCCCATAATGTGCAGCCCACCGCCACCGCCAGGGCGCTCTATATCCACCGCAATACGCTGGAGTACCGGCTGAACCGGATTTCAGAACTCACCGGCCTTAATCTCGGGAATTTTGACGATCGTTTGCTGCTCTATGTCGCCCTGCAACTGGATGACGATCGCTGAACCAAGGGGCGATCAGCCACCCCGCAGGCGGATCTTCGCTGCATTGGTGACATTCTCAATCTCGTCAAGCAGCTCCAGCCACTCCGGCTCCAGCGCATGCAGGCTGACATTCTGCCGCAGCTGCTGCTCCAGGTAGCAACAGAGCTGCTTCAGGCGCGGTACGCCGCTGTAGCTGCAACTGCCGTGCAGTTTGTGGATCAGCGCCAGGATCGCGTCGTCATTGGCCCCGTCAATGATCGCCTGCACCCGTTCGCTGACCTGCGGCAGGAAGTCGATCAACATCTGTAACAGCTCGCCCGCCAGATCCTCTTTGTTGGCTGACTGGCGCAGCGCCAGCGACCAGTCCAGCGAGGGCAGCGGCTCGCCGGAACCGGGGATGACCAGCGGCGGTGGGGCGTCCGGCTCGGCCGTCGCCGGGGCGTGGTAGCGTGCCAGCACCCGTTTCAGCATCGCCTCATCAATCGGTTTCGCCAGATACTCTTCCATACCGGATTGCAGCAGATGTTCACGTTCACCCGACAGCGCGTGGGCGGTGACCGCGATGATCGGCGTGCGGGTGTGCTGCGGCAGCTGGTGAATCAGCTCGGCAGCGCGGATGCCGTCAATGTGCGGCATCTGAATATCCATCAGGATCACATCCAGATCCTGCTCACGTGCCAGCGCCAGCGCATCGGCACCGCTGTCGCACAACAGCGTATGCTCGACCAACTCCTCCAGCAACGTGCCGATAAGCTTCAGGTTGGCCGGGTTGTCATCCACGGCCATGACCGTCAGCGGCAGGCGCGGCGGGCGGTGGGCCTTGTTGCCCAGCAGCCCGGCCTGGCTGTCATCCAGCAGCAGCGGCAGCAAGCGGACACTGGAGATCGGTTTGATCAGGCAGCCCTGAACCCCGCGCTTTTTCAGCGCTTCGGCATCAATCTGCAACTGGGAAGGCACCGCCATGATGACGCGGTCGGCCAGCGCCAGAATGCCCGGCATCCGGGTTTTGTACTCTTCGAGCATGTGCCGTTTGTTCAGCGGCACGCCAATCAGCAGGATGTCAAAATGCTCCTCCGGCAGTTGCGCAAGCTGGGTGCCGTGCGTCACCTGCAACGGCGTGGTGGCCAGAATCTCCAGCGTGGCCTTGGCGGCCGCATCGTTGGCTTCGATGTAGGCCAGCCGCTTGCCCTGTAGCGCCTCCATCGGCTGGGCGCTGGGCAGAAAGTGATCGTTGAGTTCAATATTGATGTGGAACCAGAAGGTTGAGCCACGGTTGAGCTGGCTGTAGAAACTGATGTCGCCCCCCATCTCCTTGACCAGTTTCTGGGTGATCACCAGCCCCAGCCCGGTGCCGCCGTGGCGGCGCGAAATGCTGGCGTCCGCCTGGCGGAAGGCCTGGAACAGCTGCGACTGCTGGCGCTCAGAAATACCGATGCCGGTATCATGGATCTGCACCTCCAGCTCCGCTTTCATATTGTCGTGCGAGCGCAGCTCCACGTTGATATCAATATTGCCGCTTTCGGTGAATTTCACTGCGTTGCCGAGCAGGTTGGTGACCACCTGCTGCAGGCGCAACGGGTCGCCGATCACCTGTTCCGGCACATTGTTCTGCACATTCAGCGTCAGTTCCAGCCCCTTCTCATGAGCGGTGTGCGCCAGCAACACCACCACTTCATCCAGCGTTTCCCGCAGGGCGAACGGGATATGCTCCAGCACCAGTTTGCCCGCCTCCAGCTTGGAGAAGTCGAGCACGTCATTGATGATAGTCAGCAGGTTGTTGGCGGAGCGCTCAATGGTTTGCAGGTAATCGCTCTGGGTCGGCGTCAGCGGGGTTTTCAGCGTCTGGCGGGTAAAGCCGATCACGCCGTTAAGCGGGGTGCGCAGTTCATGGGACATATTGGCCAGAAATTCTGACTTGATGCGCGCCGCCTCCTGCGCCCGTTTCTTCGCCAGATCCAGCTCCACGTTCTGGATCTCCATCTGCTCCAGCGTCTCGCGCAGGTCTGAGGTGGCCTGGTCAATGTTCTGCTGCATCTCCTCGTGGTAGGCGGTCAGCGACATCGCCATCGAGTTGATGCCGTTTTTCAGCATGTCCAGCTCGCCGAGCATATAGCCCTCTACCCGGCTGTCGAGCTGGCCGCGGCGGATGCGGTCTACGGTATTCACCATATTGCGGATCGGGCCGGTGACGTCGCGCATCAGCCGGTAGGCGAACAGGATGGCGATGCAGAGGCTCAGCACCAGCAGCAGCGTGGCCACAAACACCTCTTTGTACTGCTGGAGGCGCACGGAGTTGAGGTCGAGTTCAATGGCGATGTAGCCGAGGTTGTCCGGTTTCAGCGCCGGGATGCTGTCGGTTTCATCCGGGGAGTTCTCTTCCGAGGTGATCGGCGTGCGCAGGATCAGCTCATTGCCGTAGCGGCTCAACATCAGCTCGGTGGGCATCGGCTCGCCCTGGCTGATTTGCAGCTGGCTGTAGTTGCGGTGGTAATTCGAGGTGACGAACAGCCGGTTATCGCGGTCAAACACCGTGATGGAGCGCACAATATCGGAATGCCGGCGATGCAGCAAACTCACCAGCTGGCGCACGGACTCGCGGTTGTGGAAGGTCATGCCATATTCACTGGCGACGGCCAGCGGCTCAATGATGCTGGCACCAGAATCCACCAGCTGATCCTGCAATTCGTTGTAGCGGTGAACCACAAAGAATGTGCTGAGCAGCAGCCCGATCAACAGGGTGGGGGCCAGGATTAACACCATCATCCGGGCGCGAAGGCTATATTTGGTCATGAGATTCCACTGTGGGAGAATGGGCCGCTGAACCGCGTGGTCAACATGGCTGACCCCGGCAATAAGCCCTGATTCTACCTTGCAAACCGCCGTGTGACGACCCGGTAAAATCAACCCTCCGGGCAGACGCGGCGCGGGCGTGGAAGGTATTGCCACGCTGGTGGCGAATGGGCAATATAATGCACATATAAATTCGCTGAATATTTCCCGGCTTTCACCGGGGGCGGCGGGCGGCACAAGGAACCCCCAGGGTGCCGCCCGGCGCGCGGGCAAGAGAGGGCGGTGCCACATCACGCCAAACTTTCCCTGACGTGGAGTGTCTATCTGTGCTGTACCCGCCTGTCGGGACGGGACAATCAGGTTTTGCTGGGAACAGGCTATCCTCTGGCTGAGGTGCACGCGTCGCGCAGGCGTGTGCAGGCCCTGTTTATCAACCGGTCCGCTATGCCGGACAAGTAGGGAGTCGATATGGTTGCGGTAAGAAGTGCGCATTTGAATACGGCGGGCGAATTTGCGCTGGATGCGTGGATTGAAAGTTTAGGCTTGTCCAGCCCCCAGTCATGTGAGCGTCTGGCCGAAACCTGGCGTTACTGCGAACAGCAGACCCAAGGCCATCCTCAGGCATCGCTGCTGTTATGGCGCGGCCTGGAGATGGTGGAGATCCTCTCTACCCTCAGCATGGACAACGACAGTATGCGCGCCGCGCTGCTGTTCCCGCTGGTGAATGAGGGCATCGTTGACGAAGCGACCCTCACCGAAGCGTTTGGCCAGGGCATCACCTCGCTGGTGCACGGCGTGATTGATATGGACGCCATCCGCCAGCTGAAAGCCACGCAAAATGACTCCATGGCCTCGGAGCAGGTCGATAACGTGCGCCGCATGCTGCTGGCGATGGTGGAGGATTTCCGCTGCGTGGTGCTGAAGCTGGCGGAGCGTATCGCCCACCTGCGTGAAGTCAAAGACGCGCCGGAAGATGAGCGCGTGCTGGCGGCCAAAGAGTGTACCAATATCTATGCGCCGCTCGCCAACCGCCTCGGCATCGGCCAGCTGAAGTGGGAGCTGGAAGATTTCTGCTTCCGCTACCTGCACCCTGACGAATACAAGCGCATCGCCAAATTGCTGCATGAGCGCCGCATCGACCGCGAGCAGTATATCGATGATTTCGTCGGTAACCTGCGCCGGGCAATGCAGGGTGAAAACATCAAGGCGGATATCTACGGCCGCCCGAAACACATCTACAGCATCTGGCGCAAGATGCAGAAAAAATCCCTGGCCTTTGATGAGCTGTTTGATGTGCGCGCGGTGCGGGTCGTGGTGGATCGTTTGCAGGATTGCTATGCGGCGCTGGGGATCGTGCATACCCATTATCGCCACCTGCCGGATGAGTTCGACGACTACGTCGCTAACCCGAAACCCAACGGCTACCAGTCGATCCACACCGTGGTGCTCGGCCCGCGTGGCCTGCCGCTGGAGATCCAGATCCGTACCCGGCAGATGCACGAGGACGCCGAACTGGGCGTCGCCGCGCACTGGAAATATAAAGAGGGTGCACCGGTGGTGGGTGCCCGTACCGGCTACGAGGAGCGCATCGCCTGGCTGCGCAAACTGATTGCCTGGCAGGAAGAGATGGCCGACTCCGGCGAAATGCTGGACGAAGTGCGCAGCCAGGTGTTCGACGACCGGGTCTACGTCTTTACGCCGAAAGGCGACGTGGTCGACTTGCCCACCGGCTCCACGCCGCTTGATTTTGCCTACCACATCCACAGCGATGTGGGGCATCGTTGCATCGGGGCGAAGATCGGCGGGCGCATCGTGCCGTTCACCTATCAGTTACAGATGGGCGACCAGATCGAGATTATCACCCAGAAGCACCCGAACCCCAGCCGTGACTGGCTGAACCCTAACCTCGGCTACATCACCACCAGCCGCGGCCGATCGAAGGTGCAGAACTGGTTCCGCAAACTCGATCGCGACAAAAACATCATCGCCGGGCGGCAGATCCTGGATGATGAGCTGGCGCGGCTCGGCATCAGCCTGAAAGAGGCGGAAAAGGTGCTGATCCCGCGTTATAACGTCAACTCGCTGGACGAAGTGCTGGCGGCGATTGGCGGCGGCGACATCCGGCTTAACCAGATGATCAACTTCCTCCAGTCGCAGCTGAACAAGCCCACGGCCGAGGAGCTGGATCGCGAAGCGCTGCGCCAGCTGACGCAGAAAAGCGCGCCGTCACACCAGCGTGCCGCCAACAAAGACAACGGCCGCGTGGTGGTGGAGGGCGTTGGTAACCTGATGCACCACATCGCGCGCTGCTGCCAGCCGATCCCGGGCGATGAGATTGTCGGCTTCATCACCCAGGGGCGCGGCATTTCGATCCACCGCGCTGACTGTGACCAGCTGGCCGATCTGCGCTCCCATGCGCCGGAACGGCTGGTGGATGCGGTGTGGGGCGAAAGCTACTCCAGCGGCTATTCGCTGGTGGTGCGGGTGACCGCCAACGACCGCAGCGGCCTGTTGCGTGACATCACCACCATTCTGGCGAATGAGAAGGTGAATGTGCTGGGCGTCGCCAGCCGCAGCGACACCAAAGAGCAGCTCGCCACCATCGACATGGAGATTGAGATCTACAACCTCCAGGTGCTGAGCCGGGTGATCGCCAAGCTGAACCAATTGCCTGATGTGCTTGAGGCCCGGCGGCTGCACGGCAGCTAATCCCTGCGACGACGGCCCGGTTATCCGGGCCGTCTGCTTTTTCCCCCGGAACCGTGCCGGTTCCGCCTACCATTGAGACGTACCATGACTGAACTTTCCCCGCTTGACCGCCTGCTCGCCATCATGAAAACCCTGCGCGACCCGCAACAGGGTTGCCCCTGGGATCGCGAGCAGACTTTTGACACCATCGCGCCCTATACGCTGGAAGAGACCTATGAAGTGCTGGATGCGATTGCGCGCCGCGATTACGGCGACCTGCGGGATGAACTGGGTGACCTGCTGTTTCAGGTGGTGTTCTATGCCCAGATGGGCAGCGAACAGGGGCTGTTTACCTTTGAGGATGTCTGCAACGCCATCAGTGACAAACTGACGCGCCGCCACCCGCACGTCTTTGATAAAAATAGTGATGAAAATGGCGGTCGGCCGGGGCCGTCGGCGGCGCGCTGGGAAGGGCTGAAAGCGCAGGAGCGGGCAGAGAAGGCGCTGCATTCCGCGATGGATGACATCCCCGACGCGCTGCCGGCGCTGATGCGGGCGCATAAAATCCAGAAACGCTGTGCCGCCGTGGGCTTTGACTGGGAGACGCTGGGCCCGGTGCTGGACAAAGTGCATGAGGAGATCGATGAGGTGATGCATGAGGCGCAACAGGCCGTTATCGATCAGGAGAAACTGGGTGAGGAGATCGGCGACTTATTGTTTGCTACCGTCAATTTGTCACGCCACCTCGGCCATAAGGCGGAAAACGCCCTGCAGGCGGCTAACCGCAAGTTCGCGCGCCGGTTCCGCGCGGTGGAAAACATCATCCATGCGCAGGGGCTGACGCCGGAGCAGGCGACGCTGGAACAGATGGAAGCCGCCTGGCAGCAGGTGAAGCGTGATGAGATGGCGCAGAAGAGCCCGGAGAAGCCTGCGTAAGCGTGTGATTTTCAGCCAAAGTGCGGGCTTACAACCGCCTTTGGCCGCGCTAGACTGGCCGCCTTTTTCCCTCACAAGGTGCGTCAGGAATGTTAAGAAAGTTATTATTCATCAATCTCATAGCGTTAACGGCGACCGCGGATTTTGCGGCGTTTGCCGGCCCGCGTGCGCAGGCTGTCCCTTCTGTGGTGCAACAGGTGCGTGAGGCCGTCAACACGCGCAATGTGGCACCGTGCCAGGGTAAAAAAGAGGGCGATAAGGTGACCCTGACCAGCCGCAGCGGCGGCAGCGTGCAGGCCACCTGTACTTTGACGGCGATCAAGGATCCCACGCCTGCGAACAGTACAATACCGCGCTGACCGGGCTGACGTCACCGGCAAGAAAAGTGCTGTAACAGGCGGTATAACAGGGTGAGAAGGGAGCGGGAAACGGCTCGGCAACGCGCTTTCCGCACCCAGAGCGATAAAACGATCAATTGTGGCATCCCCAAGCTTCCGGTATACTACTTTCCCGTCCTGGTTCTTCCATCGTCTTTAAACCTAAACTCTCAGGTTCAGCATGACAACTAATTATATTTTTGTGACCGGCGGGGTCGTCTCCTCTCTGGGTAAAGGCATTGCCGCAGCCTCCCTGGCGGCTATTCTTGAAGCCCGTGGCCTCAACGTTACCATCATGAAACTGGACCCGTACATCAACGTGGACCCGGGCACCATGAGCCCGACGCAGCATGGTGAGGTTTTCGTCACCGAAGACGGCGCAGAAACTGACCTTGATTTAGGTCACTACGAACGTTTCATCCGTACCAAAATGTCCCGCCGCAACAACTTCACCACCGGCCGCATCTACTCCGATGTGCTGCGCAAAGAGCGCCGTGGTGACTATCTGGGCGCGACCATCCAGGTTATCCCGCACATTACCAACGCCATTAAAGAGCGCATCATCGAAGGCGGCGAAGGCCATGATGTGGTGCTGGTCGAAATCGGCGGTACCGTGGGTGACATCGAATCCCTGCCGTTCCTGGAAGCGATCCGCCAGATGGCGGTAGACGTGGGCCGCGAGCACACGCTCTACATGCACCTGACGCTGGTGCCGTACATGGCGGCCGCCGGTGAGGTGAAAACCAAACCGACCCAGCACTCGGTGAAAGAACTGCTCTCCATCGGCATCCAGCCGGATGTGCTGATCTGCCGCTCTGACCGCGCTGTGCCTGCCAACGAACGTGCGAAAATCGCGTTGTTCTGTAACGTGCCGGAAAAAGCGGTTATCTCCCTAAAAGATGTTGATTCAATTTATAAAATCCCGGCGCTATTGAAATCACAGGGCCTGGACGATTATATTTGTAAACGATTCAGCTTAAACGCGCCAGAAGCGAACCTGGCCGAATGGGAACAGGTTATCTATGAAGAGGCCAACCCGGGCGGTGAAGTGACTATCGGTATGATCGGCAAGTACGTTGAATTGCCGGATGCGTACAAGTCGGTGATTGAGGCGCTGAAACATGGCGGCCTGAAAAACCGCCTGACGGTCAACATCAAGCTGATTGACTCGCAGGACGTCGAAACCCGTGGCGAAGAGGTGCTGAAAGACCTCGACGCGATCCTGATCCCGGGTGGCTTCGGCTACCGTGGTGTGGAAGGGAAGGTGGCCGCCGCCCGTTATGCGCGTGAAAATAACATTCCTTATCTGGGCATTTGCCTGGGTATGCAGGTGGCACTGATGGAGTTTGCCCGCCACGTGGCCGGCATGGACAACGCCAACTCCACTGAATTTGTGCCAGACTGTAAGTACCCGGTGGTCGCATTGATCACTGAATGGCGCGATGAAAACGGCAACGTTGAAGTGCGCGACGAGAAGAGTGATTTGGGCGGGACCATGCGTGTGGGTGGGCAGCAGTGCCACCTCACCGAAGGCAGTCTGGTCCGGCAGATGTATGGCGAGCCGACCATCGTAGAGCGCCATCGTCACCGTTATGAAGTCAACAACATGTTGTTGAAGCAGATCGAAGCGGCGGGTTTGCGTGTTGCCGGTCTCTCTGCAGACAAGCAGTTGGTGGAAATTATTGAGATCCCGAACCACCCGTGGTTCGTGGCGTGTCAGTTCCACCCGGAATTTACGTCAACGCCGCGTGATGGTCACCCGTTGTTTGCAGGCTTCGTCAAGGCTGCCGGTGAGTATCAGAAGCGTCAGGTAAAATAAAATATCGATGAGCAGTGCGCACCCCGGTGCGCACTGTTTGTCTGGAGTTTTAGTTTAACTTGTACTGAGGAAAACCTAATGTCCAAAATCGTTAAAGTCATCGGTCGCGAAATCATCGACTCCCGTGGTAACCCGACGGTAGAAGCTGAAGTGCATCTGGAAGGTGGTTTCGTTGGTCTGGCGGCGGCACCATCAGGTGCGTCTACCGGTTCCCGTGAAGCACTGGAACTGCGTGACGGTGACAAATCCCGTTTCCTGGGTAAAGGCGTGACCAAAGCCGTTGCCGCGGTAAACGGCCCGATTGCACAGGCTGTGACCGGCAAGGATGCCAAAGACCAGGCTAACATCGACAAGATCATGATCGACCTGGACGGCACCGAGAACAAATCCCAGTTCGGCGCCAACGCCATCCTGGCCGTTTCTCTGGCAGCAGCCAAAGCTGCTGCCGCTGCAAAAGGCATGCCGCTGTACGAGCACATTGCTGAACTGAACGGCACTCCGGGCAAATTCTCTATGCCGCTGCCGATGATGAACATCATCAACGGTGGTGAGCACGCTGACAACAACGTCGACATCCAGGAATTCATGATTCAGCCGATTGGCGCGAAAACTGTGAAAGAAGCCATCCGTATGGGTTCTGAAGTTTTCCACACCCTGGCAAAAGTGCTGAAATCCAAAGGCATGGGGACTGCAGTAGGTGACGAAGGCGGCTACGCGCCGAACCTGGGTTCCAACGCCGAAGCCCTGGCTGTTATCGCTGAAGCGGTAAAAGCAGCCGGTTACGAGCTGGGCAAAGACATCACCCTGGCGATGGACTGCGCAGCCTCTGAGTTCTACAAAGACGGCAAATATGTGCTGGCCGGCGAAGGCAACAAAGCCTTCACCTCTGAAGAGTTCACCCACTTCCTGGAAGACCTGACCAAACAGTACCCGATCGTCTCCATCGAAGATGGCCTGGACGAATCTGACTGGGACGGTTTCGCTTACCAGACCAAAGTCCTGGGCGACAAAATCCAGCTGGTGGGTGACGACCTGTTCGTGACCAACACCAAGATCCTGAAAGAAGGGATCGAAAAAGGCATCGCTAACTCCATCCTGATCAAATTCAACCAGATCGGTTCTCTGACCGAAACCCTGGCTGCTATCAAGATGGCAAAAGACGCCGGCTACACCGCGGTTATCTCTCACCGTTCCGGTGAAACCGAAGACGCCACCATTGCTGACCTGGCAGTGGGTACCGCAGCAGGCCAGATCAAAACCGGTTCTATGAGCCGTTCTGACCGCGTTGCCAAGTACAACCAACTGATCCGTATCGAAGAAGCGCTGGGCAACCGTGCGCCGTTCAACGGTCTGAAAGAAGTGAAAGGCCAGTAATTACTGCGTCGGAAACCTCTGATAAAACCCGCTCCGGCGGGTTTTTTTATGGGCGTTTTCCGGGGCGGTAACGCCCCGAAACAGTAAAGGCTGCGCTATATTTGGTCAGAGCAACGTAATCTGCCATAATCACGCCCCTTCAAAACCACTACTAATGAGAATGTCATGCAGTACCCGATTAATGAGATGTTCCAGACCCTGCAAGGGGAAGGCTATTTTACCGGCGTGCCGGCCATATTTGTTCGCCTGCAAGGTTGCCCGGTAGGGTGCAGCTGGTGCGACACCAAACACACCTGGGACAAATTGGCCGATCGGGAAGTCGCGCTGGATGAGATTCTGGTCAAGACCACAGAGACCGATGCGTGGGGCGCGGCCACCACGGAAGATCTGCTGGCGGTGATTGAGCGCAACGGCTACACCGCGCGCCATATCGTGATCACCGGCGGCGAGCCGTGCATCCACGATCTCGGCCCGCTGACGCTGTTGTTGGAAAAAAGCGGCTTCACCTGCCAGATCGAAACCAGCGGCACCCATGAGGTTCGCTGTTCGCCGAATACCTGGGTCACGGTGTCGCCGAAGGTGAACATGCGCGGCGGCATGGAAGTGCTGGATCAGGCGCTGAAACGCGCCGATGAGATCAAGCACCCGGTGGCGCGTGAGCGCGACATTGAAGCGCTGGACGCATTGCTGGCCCGCCTGCACGATGAGAAATACCGTGTGGTGGCGCTGCAACCGATCAGCCAGAAAGAGGATGCGACCCGCCTCTGTATTGAAACCTGTATCGCCCGCAACTGGCGGCTGTCGATGCAGACGCATAAGTACCTCAATATTGCCTGACCCCGCTTTTTATCCTGCTTTTTACCTATAAAACGAACCCGCCCCGGCGGGTTTTTTATGGACTGATTTGAAGCACTTCACAAATCATAATAATTTCCCGGCAGGGCAGGCGGCAGGCCGGTTCCCTACGTTACACCTGATGAGATGCCCCGTTATGGTGCTGCCGCTGCCGGATGTATACAGAATCAATCATCTGCGTCAGGCCGCCCTGGCCGCCGTTAACGAAAAAAACACTGATGTTTACCGCGTTATTGAGCGGAAGAAATTAACGCCTTAATGGTTATTTTGCTTATGAATAAACGCCGCCTTTGGCCCTCTTGCTATTTTTTTTGTGCAGGTATGTGATGGGCATAACTACCCCCCGAACCCTGTGCGGAGTTTATTATGAGCAAAAACATTGTTTTTTGTGCGGACGGTACGTGGAATGGGATCGCCAATAATGACGACGATGATAAAGAGTTTGAATGCAGCAACGTCTTAAAACTGTTTAAAAGCCTGAAAGGCATACCGGAGGAATTAAACCAGCGCCAGCCGGATGAGCAGGAAAAAGTCTTTACTGAAAATGGGCAGGTGAAGCAGGTTGCTAAATATATTCATGGCGTCGGCGACAGCAATAACAGGCTGATTAGAAGTCTCGAGGGGGTATTCGGCAGCGGTACCATCCAGCGTATTGTGCGCGGGTATACCTTTATCAGCCGCCACTATCGCCCCGGCGACAAGATATTCATCATCGGTTTCAGCCGGGGTGCCTATACCGCCCGGGCGCTGGCGGGCATGATCACCTCCCAGGGGCTGCTGGATGCGGAGAAACTGAACCTGGCTGATGAAAGTGAAGCGCATAAGGAGCAAGCCTACCGCTGGGGTACCACCGTCTGGGCAGAGTACCGCCGCAAGGCAAAGGCTGAGAAATCGTGGCAGGATAGATTGGTTTCCTTTAAAGAGACGCTGCTGGGCCGTGCCTCCGACCCGGTTGACCCGAAGTCGATGATCTTTTTTGTGCCGATAGAGATGGTGGCCGTGTGGGACACCGTTGGCTCGCTGGGTATTCCCTACTATGACGATGAAGACCGGCGGATCGATTTATTCCGTTTTGCCGATACTGCCCTGAATAAAAATGTGAAACTGGGTCGCCATGCGATTTCACTCGACGAACAGCGGATTGATTTTACCCCGGTATTATGGGACGCCCGTCAGGGGATACAGCAGGTATTATTCCCCGGTGCGCATTCTGATGTGGGCGGCGGTTATCCGGAAAAAGAGAGCGGCCTCTCCAACGGCGCCTATCACTGGATGCATGAGGAATTAGCGGAAGCGGGGCTGTTATTGAATCCGCATACTTATATAAGTAATGCCCGGGCACTCTGCCACTGCCCCTGGTTTAATAAACACTACTATAAAACCAACGCCCGGCAATTAACCTCGCCGCTGAAAAAGAACCTGCCCTATCTGTTTGACGGCAATTACACCCTGGCGGTTCACCAGTCGGTGCTTGAACGCTGCACAGAGGCGCAGGTTTCCCTGCAGGACCCGGTCACCGGGGAGATTGTGGAAAAACCTTATCGCTCCGCCTATCTGGAGAGCTTTATCAATGATGCGGAGATCATGGTGGTGCCGATGAAATAACGCGGCCGGGCAGGGGAGAAAAAGCGGAACGCATGAACCACCGGGCGGTGGTTCATGCTGACAGGGTTACTCACCCTTATAGATGCAGCCTGCGGTGCAAGTCTCTTTCACCAGCACGGCGCTCAGGATCGGCAGTTGCGGCTTCAGCTCATCCCAAATCCATTTCGCCAGCACTTCACTGGTCGGGTTCTCCAGGCCGGGGATGTCGTTCAGGTAGAAGTGATCCAGACGTTCCCAGGTCGGCTTGAATAGCGCTTTGAGTTCGGAAAAGTCCATCACCCAGCCGGTGTACGGGTCGACTTCACCGGTGATCTCCAGGCGAACCATAAAGGAGTGGCCGTGCAGACGACCGCATTTATGGCCTTCCGGAACGTGCGGAAGCCGGTGGGCGGCTTCAAATTGAAAATCTTTAAACAGCGTGGTTACCATTGCTACCGTCTCATTGCCTTAAAAACCGGCGAATACTACCGGAAAGCCGTTCCCCACGCCATGAAATCTCATCTTACAGGGCAGCACGTCAAAAAAAATTTTCAGCCGCTCTTCGGGCAGGGTCTGCTGCCATATCAACACCTTAGTTCAGGGTGATGACTAAAACATGAACCAATTCAACGGTATAAAAAGGCGCTTTTACCACTTTTTCCGGTAACAACCATCACTAAATCAGCTTAGGCGTTTTAGTTATTTGTTATGTCCATCCCTTATTTAGGGGTTGCCAGGGCACTCGGTAACCTTACAAACTCTCTACTTTCTCTCTTTTTCCTCGTCTCACCCGACGCGACGAAAACAGACACAGGCTTACGTACAGGAACCGGTATTGCAATGACGACTCAGGCACCCCCTACCTCGCTGCTCCCGCTCACGCCCGAACAGTTGGCACGCTTGCAAGGCGCAATCGGTGAGTTCTCACCGACCCAGATGGCCTGGCTCTCCGGCTATTTCTGGGGCATGGTCAACCAGCAACCGGGCGCTGCCGTGCCTGCCGCCCCGGCAGCCCCGGCCGCCAGCAGCATCACGCTGATTTCGGCATCGCAAACCGGCAATGCGCGCCGCCTGGCAGAACAACTGCGGGATGACCTGCTGGCCGCCAAACTGACCGTGAACCTGGTCAACGCCGGTGACTACAAATTCAAGCAGATTGCGCAAGAGAAGCTGCTGGTCATGGTGGCCTCCACCCAGGGCGAGGGCGAACCGGCAGAAGAGGCGGTGGCGCTGCATAAGTTCCTGTTCTCCAAAAAAGCCCCCAAACTCACTGACACCGCGTTTGCAGTGTTTGGCCTGGGCGACACCTCCTATGAGCATTTCTGCCAGGCGGGCAAAGATTTTGACAGCAAGCTGGCCGAGCTGGGCGGCGAGCGCCTGCTCGACCGCGTAGACGCAGATGTGGAATACCAGGCGCAGGCGGAGCAGTGGCGTAAGCAGGTGGTGGAAGTGCTGAAAGCCCGCGCCCCGGCGCAACCGGCCGCCGCCTTGCAGGCTGCCCAGAGCGGCACGGTGAATGAGGTGGACTCCAGCCCTTACACCAAAGAGCAGCCGCTGGCCGCCACGCTGCTGCTGAACCAGAAAATTACCGGCCGCAACTCAGATAAAGATGTGCGCCACATTGAGATTGACCTCGGGGATTCCGGCCTGCGTTATCAGGCGGGGGATGCGCTGGGCGTCTGGTTCGCCAACGATCCGGCGCTGGTGGACGAACTGCTGGGCCTGCTGTGGCTGAAGGGCGATGAGAGCATCACCCTCGACGGCAAACCGCTGACGCTGCGCGACGCGCTGATCCACCATTATGAGCTGACGCAAAACACCCCGGTGATCGTCAGCAACTACGCCGCGCTGGCGCGCAATGAACAGCTGACCGAGCTGCTTACTGACAAAGCACGTTTGCAGCAGTATGCGCAGACCACGCCGATTGTTGACATGGTGCGCCAGGCACCGATGGAGCTGAACGCCGAGCAACTGACCGGCCTGCTGCGCCCGCTGACGCCGCGCCTCTACTCCATCGCCTCCTCCCCGGCGGAGAATGAGGGCGAAGTGCACATCACCGTGGGCGCGGTGCGTTATGAAATTGACGGCCGCGCGCGTACCGGCGGTGCGTCGGGCTATCTGGCTGACCGGCTGGAAGAAGAGGGCGAAGTGCGGGTATTTATCGAGCACAACGACAACTTCCGCCTGCCGGCTGACCCGGACGCCCCGGTGATCATGATCGGCCCCGGTACCGGCATTGCGCCGTTCCGTGCCTTTATGCAACAGCGTGACAATGACGGTGCCGGCGGCAAAAACTGGCTGTTCTTCGGCAACCCGCACTTCACCGAGGATTTCCTCTATCAGGTGGAGTGGCAGCGTTATGTCAAAGACGGCCTGCTGACCCATATCGATCTGGCCTGGTCACGCGATCAGGCGAATAAAGTCTACGTACAGGACAAACTGCGCGAGAAGGGCGCGGAAGTATGGCAATGGATCCAGGAAGGCGCGCACATTTATGTCTGCGGTGATGCCAACCGGATGGCCAAAGATGTGGATCGGGCACTGGTGGAACTGGTGGCAGAACACGGTGCAATGGACGCCGAGTCAGCCGATGAATTTTTAAGTGAGCTGCGCCTTGCGCGCCGTTATCAGCGAGATGTGTACTAATGAGCGATAAACACCCCGGCCCTCTGGTTGTGGAAGGCAAACTCAGTGATGCCGAGCGCATGAAGCGCGAGAGCAACTACCTGCGCGGCACCATTAAAGAAGATCTGAATGACGGCCTGACCGGCGGCTTCAACGGCGATAACTTCCTGCTGATCCGTTTCCACGGCATGTACCAGCAGGATGACCGCGACATCCGCGCCGAGCGCGCTGCGCAGAAACTGGAGCCGCGCCACGCGATGATGCTGCGCTGCCGCCTGCCGGGCGGCATCATGACGCCGGACCAGTGGCTGGGCATCGACAAATTTGCCGCCGAGAGCACGCTCTACGGCAGCATCCGTATTACCAACCGCCAGACGTTCCAGTTCCACGGCATCCTGAAGCCGAACGTGAAGCCGGTACACCAGCTGCTGAATAAGCTGGGGCTGGACGCGCTGGCCACCGCCAACGACGTAAACCGCAACGTGCTCTGCACCTCTAACCCGGTGGAGTCGGAACTGCATCAGGAAGCGTACCAGTGGGCGAAGAAGATCTCCGAACACCTGCTGCCGCGCACCCGTGCCTATGCGGAAGTCTGGCTGGATCAGGAGAAGGTCGAAACCACCGACGAGGAGCCGATCCTCGGGGCGACCTACCTGCCGCGTAAGTTCAAAACCACGGTGGTGATCCCGCCGCAGAATGATGTCGATTTGCACGCCAACGATCTGAACTTTGTGGCGATCGCCGACAACGGCAAACTGATTGGCTTCAACGTGCTGGTAGGCGGCGGTCTTTCCATCGCCCACGGCGACAAGAAAACCTATGCGCGTACCGCCAGCGAACTGGGCTTTATCCCGCTGGAAAATACCCTGGCGGTGGCGGAAGCAGTGGTCACCACCCAGCGCGACTGGGGCAACCGCACCGACCGCAAAAACGCCAAGACCAAATACACCCTGGAGCGCGTCGGCGTTGACACCTTCAAGGCGGAAGTGGAAAAACGCGCCGGCATCGCTTTCGCGCCGGTTCGCCCGTATGCCTTCACCGGCCGTGGTGACCGCATCGGCTGGGTGAAAGGCATCGACAACCAGTGGCACCTGACGCTGTTTATTGAGAATGGCCGCATCCTTGACTATCCGGGCCGCCCGCTGAAAACCGGCCTGGCCGAGATCGCGAAAATCCACAAAGGGGATTTCCGCCTCACCGCCAACCAGAACCTGATCGTGGCCGGTGTGCCGGAGCAGGAGAAGGCGCGCATTGAAGCGCTGGCGCGCGACCATGGGCTGATCGATGACCAGCTCAGCGAACAGCGCAAAAACTCGATGGCCTGCGTCTCCTACCCGACCTGCCCGCTGGCGATGGCGGAAGCCGAACGCTTCCTGCCGGAGTTCGTCACGCAGGTGGAAGAGATCATGCACCGTCACGGCGTCGGCAATGAGCACATTGTGTTGCGCGTCACCGGCTGTCCGAACGGCTGCGGCCGGGCGCTGCTGGCAGAGATCGGGCTGGTGGGCAAGGCGCTCAACCGCTATAACCTGCACCTGGGCGGCAACCTGGCCGGCACCCGTATCCCGCGCATGTACCGCGAGAACATCAGTTCAGAAGAGATCCTGACGATCATTAATGAACTGGTCGGGCGCTGGGCCACCGAGCGCACGCCGGGCGAAGGCTTTGGTGACTTTACTGTCCGTACCGGCATCATCCGCCCGGTGCTGGACCCGGCCCGTGATTTCTGGGAGTGAGCGCATGCTCTCCCGACCACGCCTATGTATGCTGAGGAGCACTGATGTCGCACTTTAATCTGGCAGAACTGAACGCCTTGCCGAAATCCGGCCAGGCACTGGCATTGGCAGAGACCAACGCTGAACTGGAAGCGCTGAGCGCCGAGCAGCGCGTGGCCTGGGCGCTGGAGCACCTGCCGGGGGAGGTTGTGCTCTCCTCCAGTTTCGGTATTCAGGCGGCGGTCTGCCTGCATCTGGTGACGCGCCAGCGCCCGGACATCCCGGTGATCCTGACCGATACCGGCTACCTGTTCCCGGAAACCTACCAGTTCATCGACGCGCTGACCGAGCAGCTCGGCCTGAACCTGAAGGTGTTCCGGGCGGAGCATTCGCCGGCCTGGCAGGAGGCGCGCTACGGCAAACTCTGGGAGCAGGGCGTGGAAGGGATTGAGCGCTACAATCAGATCAACAAAGTCGAGCCGATGAACCGCGCCATGGAAACGCTGGGTGCCGGTACCTGGTTCGCCGGGTTGCGCCGCGAGCAGTCCGGCAGCCGGGCGCACCTGCCGGTGCTGGCAGTACAGCGCGGGGTATTCAAGGTATTGCCGATCATCGACTGGGATAACCGCCAGGTGCATCAGTACCTGAAACAGCATGGCCTGAGCTATCACCCGCTGTGGGATCAGGGCTACCTCTCGGTGGGTGACACCCACACCACGAAAAAGTGGGAACCGGGCATGAAAGAGGAAGAGACCCGCTTCTTCGGCCTGAAACGTGAGTGCGGCCTGCACGAGTAAGCGTTCAGTTGTTAAAAAAAGCGCGGCGTGACATCAACGCCGCGCTTTTTTATTGCCTGCAATTTTTATTGCCTGTGAGGGCGCGGGCGATCAGCGCTCCGGCGCGGGTTGCGCCAGCGCCTTCAGCAGCGGCAGCAGAATACGCACCGCGTCACGGCTGCGGTGGTGGATGCGCCCCGGCAGGTGGCGATCCAGATAGGCCAGATTATCCCGCTGGCTCTGGTGGCGGCTGCTGCCTTGCGGGAAGGCGCTGCTCTCCGGCCGGGTCTGGCAGCCGTCGTGGTCGCCCAGCGCCCAGTTGGTCGCCGTCACTGAGAGCACCGGCAGCCCGGCCTGATCAAAGGCATCCGCCGTGTGGCTGCACCCCAGCCCGTGCGGGGTGGCGGGGTCAAGCAGTGGCCGGGTGGTGGCCGGGATTCCCAGCCGCCGCGCCAGTTGCAGCGCGCGGTCGCGTGACTGCGCAGCCATGGCCGACGGAGCAGGGCGGCCGTTGGTAAAGGAGAGGCGATCGCCGGTGATCAGGCTGTCGAGGTTAATCACCAGCAGGGTATTTTTCCGCTCGGCGGCGCTCATCCGCGCCAGATAGTGCCGGCTGCCCTGCCGGCCAATCTCCTCGCCGCCCAGTGCCACAAATCGCAGGCCATAGTGCGTTGGCTGGGCGCTGAGGCGCTGCGCCAGCTCCATCATCACCCCCAGCCCGGAGGCATTATCATCCACTCCCTGCAACGTCAGGCCGCCCAGGTTGTGGTTGATGTCGCTGTCGCTCTGCGGGGTGAAGGTGTCCAGATGCGCGACAATCAGGATCTCCTGCGGCACCCGGCCACTGCGGGCGGCAATCACCGAAGTGACGTCCGCTTTCTGCCAGCTCTGTTTGCCGCGCTGGCTGGTGTAGCGGTAGCGTGCCGGAAACGTGCGCAGGTCGCTCTGGTACCCCATCTGGCGGAAATGCTGGTTCAGGTAGTCAGCGGCGACCAGTTCAGCCGGGCCGCCGGCCATCCGGCCGGGGAAATAGGTCGCGATATGGCGCGTCTGCTGTTCGGCATACGAACCCATCGCGCCGGGAAGGGGGGCGGCCAACAGTGAGCAGGGCAGCAGCAGGCTCAAGGCCAGGGTGGCCGTGCTCAGGCAGCGGGAGGAAAACATACCGGTGTGTCCTTGTAACAACTGCGCCGCCGGGGCGGCCTTGATGCGGTGGCCACCAGTATAAACTGATTGGCTTCGCCCGCGGCGCGGCGGCCGCAGCAAATCGTGCGGTCAGAGGAGCCGGGGAGGCGCCCCGGATGCGCCTATATTCCATAAAGTAACTAATCATTCCATTTCGTCATTTCATAAGGCAGAAGCGCACACCGTATAGTCACCTTATCAATTTTTTGTATATGTAAAGGCTGTCGTGGACTATCTCCCCCTTTTTGCCGACCTGAAACAGCGTCCGGTCCTGGTGGTGGGTGGCGGTGAAGTCGCCTCGCGCAAAATCGAGTTACTGCTGCGCGCAGGTGCAGACGTGCGGATAGTGGCACAGGCGCTTCACCCCGAACTCCAGCATCGCTATGAACAACAACAGGTGACCTGGCTGGCAGAGGCGTTTGATCCTGCCCAGCTTGATGACGTGTTTCTGGTGATCGCCGCCACCGATGACAACGCGCTGAATGCTGAGGTATTCGACGAGGCCGATCGCCGCCGTGTGCTGGCGAACGTGGTGGATGACCAGCCGAAATGCTCCTTTATCTTCCCGTCTATTGTCGATCGCTCGCCGCTGGTGGTGGCGATCTCCTCCAGCGGCAAAGCCCCGGTACTGGCGCGCCTGCTGCGGGAGAAGCTGGAAGCCCTGCTGCCCGCCAGCCTCGGCACCATGGCGGAGATTGCCGGGAACTGGCGCGGCCGGGTGAAAGATCAGCTGCGCTCGATGACGGAACGCCGCCGCTTCTGGGAAAAAGCCTTCAGCGGGCGTTTTGCTGCGCTGGTGGAGAGCGGCCAGCCGGAACTGGCAGAACAGGCGCTGAACGACACCCTGACCCAGCACCAGAAAGAGGGCGGGCAGGTGACGCTGGTGGGCGCGGGGCCGGGCGATGCCGGGCTGCTGACGCTGCGCGGCCTCCAGGTGATGCAACAGGCTGACGTGGTGCTGTATGACCATCTGGTCAGCGATGAAATTCTGGACCTGGTGCGCCGCGACGCCGACCGCATCTGCGTCGGCAAGCGTGCCGGGGCGCACTCCGTGGCGCAGGAAGAGACCAACCGCCTGCTGGTGGAACTGGCGCTGAAGGGCAAACGGGTGGTGCGGCTCAAGGGCGGCGACCCATTCATCTTCGGGCGCGGCGGCGAGGAGTTGCAGGCGGCCAAAGCTGCCGGGATCCCGTTCCAGGTGGTACCGGGCGTCACGGCCGCTGCCGGGGCCACGGCCTATGCCGGTATTCCGCTGACTCACCGTGACTATGCGCAAAGCGTGCAGTTTATTACCGGCCACTGCCGCCCGGACGGCGACGCCTTTGACTGGGCGACGCTGGCCCGCAGCCGCCAGACGCTGGCGATTTACATGGGCACCGTCAAAGCGGCGGAAATCAGCGCGCAGCTGATTGCCCACGGCCGCGCCGCCGATACCCCGGTGGCGGTGATTGGCCGCGGCACCCGTGCTGACCAGCAGGTGCTGACCGGCACCCTGGCGCAACTCGATATTCTGGCTCAACAGGCACCGACACCGGCGTTGCTGGTGATTGGCGAAGTGGTTTCGCTCCATTCGCAACTCGCCTGGTTTGGGCATCAACCGCAGGCGGACGGCTTCCAACGCCCGTCCGTCGTGAATTTGGCTTAAGGATCTGTTATGGACGAAAAACGACTCACACATTTGCGGCAACTGGAGGCGGAGAGCATCCATATCATCCGTGAGGTCGCCGCTGAATTCGGTAACCCGGTGATGCTCTACTCCATCGGGAAAGACTCGTCAGTGATGCTGCACCTGGCGCGCAAAGCCTTCTACCCCGGCACGCTGCCGTTCCCGCTGCTGCATGTGGATACCGGCTGGAAATTCCGCGAAATGTACGAATTCCGCGACCGTACCGCCAAAAATTATGGCTGCGAACTGCTGGTGCACAAAAACCCGGAAGGGGTGGCGATGGGCATTAACCCGTTCGTCCACGGCAGCGCCAAACACACCGACATCATGAAAACCGAAGGGCTGAAGCAGGCGCTGAACAAATACGGCTTTGATGCCGCGTTTGGCGGTGCCCGCCGTGATGAGGAGAAATCCCGCGCCAAGGAGCGTATCTACTCCTTCCGCGACCGCTTCCACCGCTGGGACCCGAAAAACCAGCGCCCGGAGCTGTGGCACAACTACAACGGCCAGATCAACAAAGGGGAGAGCATCCGCGTCTTCCCGCTGTCGAACTGGACGGAGCTGGACATCTGGCAATATATCTACCTGGAAAACATTGAGATTGTGCCGCTCTACCTGGCCGCGCCGCGTCCGGTACTGGAGCGTGACGGCATGCTGCTGATGGTGGACGATGACCGCATCGACCTGCAACCGGGCGAAGTGATTGAGCAGAAGATGGTGCGCTTCCGTACCCTTGGCTGCTGGCCGCTGACCGGCGCGGTGGAATCCGAGGCGCAAACGCTGCCGGAGATCATCGAAGAGATGCTGGTTTCCACCACCAGTGAGCGCCAGGGGCGCGCCATTGACCGCGATCAGGCCGGGTCGATGGAATTGAAAAAGCGTCAGGGATATTTCTAAGGAACCACCAGATGAATAATGCAATTGCACAACAGATCGCTGAACAGGGTGGCGTTGAAGGCTACCTGAAGAGCCAGCAGCACAAAAGCCTGCTGCGTTTCCTGACCTGCGGCAGTGTCGATGACGGCAAGTCCACGTTGATCGGCCGCCTGCTGCACGACACCCGCCAGATCTATGAAGATCAGCTCTCTTCGCTGCACAACGACAGCAAACGCCACGGCACCCAGGGCGAGAAACTCGACCTAGCGCTGCTGGTGGATGGCCTGCAGGCGGAGCGCGAGCAGGGCATCACCATCGATGTGGCCTATCGCTACTTCTCCACCGAGAAGCGAAAATTTATCATCGCTGACACGCCGGGGCATGAGCAGTACACCCGCAACATGGCGACCGGCGCCTCAACCTGCGACCTGGCGATTTTGCTGATCGACGCGCGCAAAGGGGTACTGGACCAGACCCGCCGCCACAGCTTCATCGCTACGCTGCTGGGCATCCGTCACCTGGTGGTGGCAGTGAACAAAATGGACCTGGTGGACTACAGCGAAACCGTCTACGAGCAGTTCAAGCAGGATTACCTCGACTTCGCCCAGCAACTGCCGGCGGATCTCGACATCAAATTTGTGCCGATGTCCGCCCTTGAAGGGGACAACGTCGCCACCCAGAGCAGCAAAATGGGCTGGTACACCGGCCCGACGCTGCTGGAACTGCTGGAGACGGTCAACGTCATCAACGTCAGCGAGCAGCAGCCGCTGCGCTTCCCGGTGCAGTACGTCAACCGCCCGAACCTCGACTTCCGTGGCTACGCAGGCACGCTGGCTGCCGGGGTGGTGCGGGTCGGCCAACGGGTGAAAGTGCTGCCGTCCGGCGTGGAGTCTACGGTGGCGCGTATTGTCACCTTCGACGGCGACTTGCAGGAAGCCTGGGCCGGTGAGGCGATCACGCTGGTGCTGAAAGATGAGATCGACATCAGCCGTGGTGACCTGCTGGTGGATGCGGCAGACAGCCTTAAGCCGGTGCACCATGCGCTGGTGGACGTGGTGTGGATGGCCGAGCAGCCGCTGGTACCGGGGCAGAGTTACGACATCAAAGTCGCCGGGAAGAAATCCCGCGCGCGGGTGGAGAACATCCAGTACCAGGTGGAGATCAACTCCCTGACCCAGCGCGTGGTGGAAAACCTGCCGCTGAACGGCATCGGGCTGGTGGAACTCACCTTTGATGAGCCGCTGATGCTGGACAGCTACCAGGCCAACGCCGTGACCGGCGGCATGATCTTCATCGATCGCCTGACCAACGTCACCGTGGGCGCGGGCATGGTGCGTGAAGCGCTGGACACCGTGTTTGAAGAGCCGGGTGCCTTCAGTGCCTTCGAGCTGGAGCTGAACGCGCTGGTGCGCCGCCACTTCCCGCACTGGGGTGCGCGTGACCTGCTGGGTGGTAAATAAACGTGTCTGAACGCGACGAAAACATCGTCTGGCACCCGCACGCCGTCGCGCGTGCGGACCGTGAGGCGCTGCATCGCCACCAGGGCACGGTGCTGTGGTTTACCGGGCTGTCAGGCTCCGGCAAGTCCACGGTGGCCGGGGCGCTGGAGCAGGCGCTGCACGCCCATGGGGTCAGCACCTATCTGCTTGATGGTGATAATGTCCGCCATGGGCTGTGCCGCGATCTCGGCTTTTCCGACGATGACCGGCGCGAGAATATCCGCCGGGTCGGGGAGGTGGCGAAACTGATGGTGGATGCCGGGTTAGTGGTGCTGACCGCGTTTATCTCACCGCACCGGGCAGAGCGGCAGATGGTGCGCGAGCTGCTTGGCGATCGCTTTATTGAGGTGTTTGTTGACACGCCGCTTGAACTGTGTGAAGCCCGCGATCCCAAGGGGTTATACAAAAAAGCGCGTGCGGGGGAGCTGAAAAACTTCACCGGGATTGACTCGGTTTACGAGGCGCCTGAAGCCCCTGATATTCATCTGAAAGGTGAACAATTAGTAACAAATTTGGTCGAGCAAATGTTAGACGTTCTGCGTCGCCGCGTTATTATCGAACCCTGAACCGGCTGCGGAAACGCGCATGAATGCGTGCTGCCGCACTGAGACCACAGGGATCACCGTATGCAGAATGTCAGCCCCTATTCTAATGCCGGCCGTCCGGCCACTGAGCCGTCGCGGCCCCTGCGCCCGGCGGCTGACCGGCGGGAAAGCGAGGAGCCGTCTTACTCCTTTCTGGGCGGCAGCGCGGGTTTTATCTTCTACTGGCTGGCTTTCGCCATTCCTTTTATGGTGTATGGCGCCAACACGCTGTTTTTCCTGCTCTATACCTGGCCCTTCTTTCTGGCGCTGATGCCGGTGTCGGTGCTGGTCGGTATTGCCGTCAGTATGCTGCTGCGCGGCAACGTGCCGCTGACACTGCTGATAAGCGGTGCCGTGGTGATTTGCCTGTTCTGGATGTTGTTCTCCTTTCTGACCGGCTGGTGATCCCTGCTGTCTTCCCGCCCTGTTTTTCCCCTTTTTCTTCCGGCCTGCCGCCGGTGAAGCCTGTTGCCGGTGCCCAATCCGCTGTGTAATCTCCCGGCCAATGCATTGCGCATGTGGAGTCGAACGTAAAGTTATGGGATGATTGCCGGGTTTTTCAGGGGGCGGGCATGGGCAAATTAACGCTGCTGTTATTGGTTTTACTTGGCTGGCTCCAGTATTCACTGTGGCTGGGCAAGAATGGTATTCACGATTATGTCCGGGTGGATGATGACGTTGCGGTCCAGAAGACCAACAACGCCAAGCTGAAATCACGGAACGATCAGCTTTTTGCTGAAATAGATGATTTGAATGGCGGTCAGGAAGCGATCGAGGAGCGCGCGCGCAACGAACTCGGGATGATTAAACCGGGCGAAACCTTCTACCGGCTGGTGCCTGACCAATCCAAACGCAGCGCAACCACCGCGTCTGCTCAAAACAACGCACACTAATCAGATGAACAACGCAGGTTCCCTTCCAGAGATCATTGCCGTTGTGCCGGCCGCCGGTATCGGCAGCCGAATGCAGGCACAATGCCCGAAGCAGTACCTCACCATCGGCCACCAGACCCTGATTGAGCATGCCATCACCGCGTTGCTGCGCCACCCGCGCATCAACCGCGTGATTGTGGCTGTCAGCCCACAGGACACGCATTTCAGCCATTTACCGATTGCCGCTGACCGCCGGATTAACGTAGTGTCAGGCGGTTCAGAGCGCGCCGATTCGGTGCTGGCGGGCCTTGAATGTGCCGGTGGGGCAGAGTGGGTGCTGGTGCATGACGCCGCGCGCCCCTGCCTGCATCAGGACGATCTGGCGCGCCTGCTGGCCATCACCGAGACCAGCAAGATCGGCGGCATCCTGGCGGCCCCGGTGCGGGACACCATGAAGCGCGCCGAGCCAGGCGTGGCGGCGGTGGCACACACCGTTGACCGCCAGAACCTGTGGCATGCCTTAACGCCGCAGCTCTTTCCGCTGGCGCTGCTGAAGGCGTGCCTCAGCCGGGCGCTGAGTGAAGGGGCAACCATCACGGACGAAGCCTCGGCGCTGGAGTATTGCGGTTACCATCCGCAGCTGGTGGCGGGGCGTGCTGACAACATCAAAGTGACGCAGCCGGAAGATCTGGCGCTGGCGGCATTTTATTTATCTCATTTTTTAACACAGGAGAGCGCATGATGCGTATCGGTCACGGATTTGATGTACATAAATTTGGTGGAGAAGGTCCGTTGGTGATCGGTGGCGTGCGCATTCCGTACCCGCAGGGGCTGCTGGCGCACTCCGACGGTGACGTGGCGCTGCATGCCGCCACCGACGCCCTGTTGGGCGCAGCGGCGCTGGGTGACATCGGCAAGCTCTTCCCGGACACCGACCCGGCCTACAAAGGCGCAGACAGCCGCGCCCTGCTGCGTGAAGCTTACCGCCGCATTCAGGCCAAAGGCTATCGCCTCGGTAACCTCGACATCACCCTGATTGCGCAGGCACCGAAAATGGCCCCGCACATCCCGCAGATGCGGGTTAACCTGGCCGAAGATTTGCAGTGCCATATGGATGACGTCAACGTGAAAGCGACCACCACCGAGCAGCTCGGCTTTACCGGGCGCGGCGAGGGCATCGCCTGTGCGGCCGTCGCCCTGCTGATTAAGGCCTGATGTGATGGATATGACAACGCTGACCTGGCTGCATGGCGAACCACGCTCCGGCGGCATCCTGAAAGCCAACCCGGAAGACTTCCAGGTACGGGAAGATCTAGGGTTTGAGCCGGATGGCGAGGGCGAGCACCTGCTGGTGCGCATCCGCAAAAACGGCTGCAATACCCAGTTCGTTGCGGATGCGCTGGCGCGTTTTGCCGGGATTCCGGCCCGCGCCGTCAGCTATGCCGGGCTGAAAGATCGCCATGCGGTCACGGAACAGTGGTTCTGCCTGCATCTGCCGGGCAAAGAAGCGCCCCCTCTCGCGACATTCCAGCTGGAAGGGTGCGAGGTGCTGGCCAGTTCACGCCAGCGCCGCAAGCTGCGCATCGGCACGCTGAAAGGCAACGCTTTTACGCTGATATTGCGCCAGGTCACTGACCGGGCAGACGTAGAGCAGCGGCTGGCGCGCATCGCAGAACAGGGCGTACCGAACTATTTCGGCGTGCAACGTTTCGGGCATGGCGGCAATAATCTGGTGCAGGCCGGGCGCTGGGCGCGTGACGAGATCCGCGTCAAAGAGCGCAGCAAACGCAGTTTTTACCTGTCAGCCAGCCGCAGCGCCATGTTTAACCTGATCGCCTCAGCGCGTCTGGCTCAGGGGCTGCACCGCACGGTGCTGGCGGGCGATGCCCTGCAACTCAGCGGGCGCGGCAGCTGGTTTGTGGCCAAAGAGGATGAGCTGGAGACACTCCAGGCGCGTCTGGAGGCGGGTGAACTGCAAATCACCGCTCCGTTACCGGGTGACGGCGACCTCGGTACCCAGGCGGCCGCCGAAGCGCTGGAGCTGGCCTGCCTGGCCGATCAACACGATCTGCTGGGCTTGCTGAAGCGTGAACGGGTTGAACCGGCACGGCGCGCGCTGTTGCTTTACCCGCAGCAGATGCAATGGAACTGGTGGGACGACGTGACGCTTGAACTGAATTTCTGGCTGCCGGCCGGCAGCTTTGCCACCAGTGTGGTACGGGAAATCCTGCGGCAGGGCAACGATAATGCGGATCTTACTGAGTAATGATGATGGCGTAAGCGCGCCGGGTATTCAGACCCTGGCCGCGGCGCTCAGGGAATTTGCCGAGGTGCAGGTGGTTGCGCCCGACCGCAACCGCAGCGGGGCATCAAACGCGCTGACGCTGGATGCGCCGCTGCGCACCCTGACGCTGCCCAACGGCGACATTGCCGTGCAGCAGGGCACGCCAACGGATTGTGTCTATCTGGGCGTTAACCAGCTGATGCGGCCGCGGCCGGATATTGTGGTCTCCGGGATTAATGCCGGGGCGAATTTAGGTGACGATGTGATCTATTCCGGCACCGTCGCGGCAGCCACCGAGGGGCGCCATCTCGGTTACCCGGCACTGGCGGTGTCCCTGGACGGCCACCAGCACTATGACACGGCAGCCGCGGTAACGTGCGCGATCCTGCGGGCATTGCAGCGTGAACCGCTGCGAACCGGCAAGATCCTGAACATCAATGTGCCGGATTTGCCGTTATCTGCCATCAAAGGCATCAAGGTTACCCGCTGCGGCAGCCGTCACCCGGCTGACCAGGTGATTCACCAGCAGGACCCGCGCGGCCAGGATTTATGGTGGATCGGCCCGCCCGGCGCGAAATTTGATTATGCGCCGGGCACCGATTTTGCCGCACTTGAAGAGGGATATGTTTCCGTCACACCGCTTCAGGTCGATTTAACGGCCTACGCGGCACAGGATGTCGTGGAGAGATGGTTAACCAATGCCGAGGTCAACGGGGAATGGTGAACAGTCGTATGCGAATTCTGCTGGACCAGCTCCGCCAGCAGGGCATTCAGGATGAGCGGTTGCTGCAGGCCATAGAGGCAGTGCCGCGGGAGCGTTTCGTGGATGAGGCGTTTGAGCACAGCGCCTATGACAACACCGCCTTGCCGATTGGCTCCGGCCAGACCATCTCCCAGCCTTACGTCGTAGCGCGGATGACGGATCTGTTGCAGCTGACGCCCGGCTCGCGGGTGCTGGAGATCGGCACCGGTTCCGGCTACCAGACGGCGATTCTGGCGCACCTGGTTGACCATGTCTGCTCGGTGGAGCGCATCAAAGGGTTGCAGTGGCAGGCCAAACGCCGCTTCAAGCAACTGGATCTGCATAATATCTCTACCCGTCATGGTGATGGCTGGCTTGGCTGGCCGGCCCGCGCACCGTTTGACGCCATCATCGTTACCGCCGCCCCGCCTGAAGTGCCGCAGGCATTGATGGAACAACTCGATGAGGGCGGGATCCTGGTGCTGCCGGTCGGCGACCACTCGCAACTTCTGCAACGTATCCAACGTAAAAACAACGAATTCAAGGTCGAGACCATTGAGGCGGTGCGGTTTGTCCCGCTGGTCAAAGGGGATCTGGCCTGAGTTGTTGCTGCCGCCCTATGCCGCCGGGATTTACCCCCGGCCGGCAATAATAAATTCCGTGCCACTCTCCTATGGTGCTGCACCTGCGATGTTGATAGCATCCGTGGCAGCGTTTTTCTCTCTTGCCGTCCGCGATTGTGGAAGCAAGGGAACCTTTACCGCACGCTGGGCGGGACAGTTGCCTTTTTGCGGCGGATTGATAAGGTTTTTTGGATAGTTCACTGATATTGCTGTTATGGGGGAATGATGAGCACGGGAAGCCCAATTATTACATTGCGTCGTATTGCGGCATGTACAGTAGTGAGTTTATGGTTGGCCGGCTGTTCCAACAACGCCTCGACATCCGCCCCTATCTCTGACGTCAGCGGCGGTGGCCGCAGCAGCCAGGGCGGCATGATGGGCAGCCCCTCCGCGCAAAGTGGCGGGCAGGCCGGGCCGGGAGGGCGGATTGTTTATAATCGCAGCTATAATTCCATTCCTAAAGGCAGTTATACCGGCAGCACCTACACGGTAAAACGCGGCGACACCCTGTTTTATATCGCCTGGATCACCGGCAATGACTTCCGTGATCTGGCCGCACGCAACAGTATTTCTGCCCCCTATAGCTTAAATGTTGGGCAAACGATCCAGATCAATAACGTATCGTCCGGAGCCAGTACCGGCGGGGCTTTAGTGGCGTCTGACGCTACCCGCGGCGGGGTACCGAAACCCCCTTCCAGCACACAGATCCAAAGCGCAACGGTTGATTCTCATCCAACTACCGCGTATTCTGCTGGTTCTGGTAAACAGAATGTAGGTAAGATGTTGCCTTCATCGGGTGCAGTCGTTGCTACAACCGCACCTGTTACCGCACCGAGCACCACCGTCAGCAGTACAGCCAATACCGGCACGCCGGTAAGCAGCTGGAGATGGCCTACTGACGGTAAGATTATCGATAGCTTCTCAGCATCTGAGGGAGGCAATAAGGGGATCGATATCGCCGGTTCGCGCGGCCAGTCCATCGTTGCTACCGCCAGTGGGCGTGTAGTGTATGCAGGGAATGCGCTTCGCGGTTACGGTAATCTGATCATCATTAAACACAATGATGATTACCTGAGCGCCTATGCACATAACGACACAATGCTGGTCCGGGAACAACAAGAAGTGCAGGCGGGTCAAAAAATCGCGACCATGGGTAGCACCGGAACCAGTTCAGTAAGATTACATTTTGAAATTCGTTACAAGGGGAAATCCGTAAACCCGCTGCGTTATCTTCCGCAGCGATAAATTGGGCAGAATCCTTGTATTCTGCCTCGGGATCACGGGTAGGAGCAGCTTATGAGCCAAAGTACGCTGAAAGTTAACGAGTTACATGATGACGCGGATTTCGACGAGAACGGCGGTGAGAACTTTGACGAGAAAGCGCTCGTTGAAGAGCCTGTTGATAACGAGGCTTCTGAGGAAGAACTGTTATCACAAGCTGTGAGCCAACGAGTGCTGGATGCAACTCAACTGTATCTCGGAGAAATTGGTTATTCGCCTCTTCTGACCGCAGAGGAAGAGGTTTACTTCGCGCGGCGTGCACTGCGCGGTGACGTGCCGTCCCGCCGCCGGATGATTGAAAGTAACTTACGTTTGGTAGTTAAGATCGCCCGCCGTTACAGCAACCGTGGTCTGGCACTGTTGGATCTGATCGAGGAAGGTAACCTTGGCCTGATCCGTGCCGTTGAGAAATTTGACCCGGAGCGCGGCTTCCGATTCTCTACCTATGCAACCTGGTGGATTCGCCAGACCATTGAACGGGCGATCATGAATCAAACCCGTACTATTCGTCTGCCGATTCACATCGTGAAAGAACTGAACGTTTATCTGCGTACTGCGCGTGAACTTTCTCACAAGTTGGATCATGAACCGAGTGCGGAAGAGATTGCCGAGCAACTCGACAAACCGGTTGATGATGTAAGCCGTATGCTGCGCCTGAATGAGCGCATCACCTCGGTAGATACGCCACTGGGTGGCGACTCAGAGAAAGCACTGCTGGATATTCTGGCAGACGAGAAAGACAACGGTCCGGAAGACACCACGCAAGACGATGATATGAAACAAAGCATCGTTAAATGGCTGTTCGAACTGAACGCCAAACAGCGTGAAGTGTTGGCGCGTCGTTTCGGCCTCTTGGGCTACGAAGCTGCCACACTGGAAGATGTGGGCCGTGAAATTGGTCTGACTCGTGAACGTGTTCGCCAGATTCAGGTTGAAGGTCTGCGCCGCCTGCGTGAAATTTTGCAGGGTCAGGGGCTGAGCATTGAAGCACTGTTCCGCGAATAAGCGGAACCGCCCATATGCTCTGGAAAAGCCGTGAATCATTAACCTGCTCAGGAAGTTAATGATTCATTGAAGGAAGTACCTTAAAAACGGTGGGCCTTGCCCGCCGTTTTTTTATGGCTGAAAAAAGGCAGCGGGCTCATCCCGGTTCCTTTGGATCGTGAGGATCGCTGCCCACAGGCGGGATCATCACGATCCAGGTGCAAAGGATTCGGTACCGGATCAGCCTATCAACACATCAATAACGCACTGATTACTAGACCATATTCTTCAGGCGATAGATCCACTCCAGCGCCTGGCGCGGGGAAAGGGTGTCCGGATCCAGGGCTTCCAGCGCTTCTACCGCCGGTGACGTCTCCTCATTAAGCAGCGTCAGCTGGGCGCTGTCCACATGGCTGTTTGCCGCATGATTGGAAAGGGTTTCCAGTTCACGCAATTTCTGCCGGGCACGTTTAATTACATCACGCGGCACCCCCGCCAGTGATGCGACCGCCAGACCATAACTTTTGCTGGCCGCGCCCTCCTGGACGTTGTGCATAAACGCGATGGTATCCCCGTGTTCCACCGCATCCAGATGGATATTCACCACGCCTTCCATTTTTTCCGGCAGGGTGGTCAGCTCAAAGTAGTGGGTGGCAAACAGCGTCATGGCTTTGATGCGGCTGGCAAGGTTTTCCGCACAGGCCCAGGCCAGGGAGAGGCCGTCGTAGGTGGACGTCCCGCGGCCTACTTCATCCATCAGCACCAGACTGTTTTCTGTGGCGTTGTGCAGAATGTTGGCGGTTTCGGTCATCTCTACCATAAAGGTGGAACGGCCTGAGGCCAGATCGTCTGCGGCGCCCACACGGGTGAAAATACGATCCACCGGGCCTATCGTCGCACCCTCAGCCGGGACGAAACTGCCGATATGCGCCATCAGCACAATCAGCGCCGCCTGACGCATGTAGGTACTTTTCCCGCCCATATTGGGGCCGGTGATGACTAACATCCGCCGTGCCGGGGACAACGCAAGCGGGTTGGCGATAAACGGATCTTTCAGCACCTGTTCGACCACCGGGTGCCGGCCGCCGGTAATACGGATGCCGGGCTGATCGCTCAGCACCGGGCAGGCATAGTTCAGGGTGTCGGCCCGTTCGGCGAGGTTGCTCAACACATCCAGTTCGGCCAGCGCCGCAGCGCTCTGTTGCAGCTCAGGCAGATGCGGTAACAGCAGGTCGAAAAGCTCCTCGTAGAGCGACTTCTCCAGCGCCAGCGCTTTGCCTTTCGAGGTCAGGACTTTGTCTTCATACTCTTTCAGTTCCGGAATGATGTAGCGTTCGGCATTTTTCAGCGTCTGGCGGCGCACGTAGTGCATCGGCACCAGATGGCTCTGGCCGCGGCTGACCTGGATAAAGTAGCCGTGCACCCCGTTAAAACCGACTTTCAGGGTGTCGAGCCCCAGCTTCTCCCGCTCACGGATCTCCAGACGATCCAGATAATCGGTGGCACCGTCAGCCAGGGAACGCCATTCATCCAGCTCAGCATGGTAACCCGGCGCAATCACGCCGCCGTCACGTACCAGCACCGGCGGTGCCTCAATAATGGCCCTTTCAAGCAGCTCAAGGAGTTCACGGAACTCACCGGTTTGTGCCAGCAGCTCAGGCAGATGCCCACCGGTAAGGGGTGACAAAAGCTCGCGCAGGGCCGGCAGTTGCTGCATGGCATGGCGCATCCGCGCCAGATCGCGCGGGCGGGCGCTGCGCAGGGCGAGCCGCGCCAGGATGCGTTCAAGATCGCCGACCTGCCGCAGTAGCGGTTGAAGATCGTCAACGATGGGTTGCAGCGCGGCGATGCTCTGCTGGCGCTGCATCAGCAGCGTATGGTTACGGCTCGGCATATGCAGCCAGCGTTTCAGCATCCGGCTGCCCATCGGCGTCACGCAGCGATCCAGAATCGCGGACAGGGTATTTTCCGTGCCGCCGGCGAGGTTTTGCGTCAGCTCCAGATTGCGGCGGGTGGCAGCGTCCATGATGATGCCGTCCTGCTGGCGCTCCATGGTCAGCCCACGGATGTGGGGCAGGGCAGTACGCTGGGTATCTTTCACATACTGTAACAGGCAGCCGGCGGCGCGCAGCGCCTGGGGTGCCTGTTCTACCCCGAAGCCGGTCAGGTCACGGGTGCCGAATTGCAGATTCAGTTGCTGCCGTGCGGTCTCGAGTTCAAATTCCCACTCAGGGCGACGGCGCAGGCCGCGGCGCTGTTCAATCAGCGCCATCTCCGGGAAGCTTTCCGGGTAGAGCAGCTCGGCCGGGTTGGTACGCTGCAACTCAGCGGCCATGGTCTCGTTATCTGCGGGTTCCACGACCTGGAAACGGCCGGAGCTGATGTCGAGCGTGGCATAACCAAATCCACGGCTATCGCGCCAGATGGCTGCCAGCAGGTTATCCTGACGCTCTTTCAGCAGCGCCTCATCACTGACCGTGCCGGGCGTGACGATCCTGACCACTTTACGCTCAACCGGCCCTTTACTGGCCGCCGGATCGCCAATCTGTTCACAGAGCGCGACCGACTCACCCAATTGCACCAGCTTCGCCAGATAGTTCTCAACGGCGTGATGCGGGACGCCCGCCATCGGAATCGGCTCGCCGGCAGACTGGCCGCGCTTGGTCAGGGAGATGTCCAGCAACTGGGATGCCCGTTTGGCATCATCGTAAAAAAGCTCGTAGAAATCCCCCATCCGGTAAAACAACAGGATCTCAGGATGCTCAGCCTTGAGGCGCAAATACTGCTGCATCATCGGGGTGTGGTCTGCGTAAGCGTTATTTTCCATAGTTTTCACTGCAATATAGTTTTCACTGCAAATAGGTTGGGACAAGCTGCAAGGCGCTGCCGCAGCCTGAGAATGGAAGGGCCGTACACGGCCGGCCTTGCTCAGAATAGGCGTGATGTTAACAGGTGGCCCAGAGGTTGAAAACGCATCCGCACCAATCCCCGGCCTTTTTCTCCGGTCCTTCGGCATGTCTCGCAAAATAGTGCAGGATCGCTCATGCTTCCCTTGAGAAGTGCTAACATTGGACCCACTTACCTTCTTCACAGACAGGATATGTGATGAGTGAAAAAAACCTGCATGCCCTGAGCGTGCGCCTGGGTGAGCGCCTTCAGGCGGCGTCAGCCTGGGTAACCTGTGCGGAGTCCTGCACCGGCGGGCTGGTGGCCAAGGCCATCACGGATATCGCCGGCAGTTCCGCCTGGTTTGACCGTGGCTTTGTCACGTACAGCAACGCCGCCAAACATGAGATGCTGGGCGTGGCGGAATCCACCCTGCAGGCGCATGGTGCAGTCAGTGAGGCGGTGGTGCGGGAAATGGCGTTCGGCGCCCTGAAAGCAGCGGGCGCAGAGTATGCCGTATCCATCAGCGGAATTGCCGGGCCGGGCGGCGGCACTGACGTCAAACCGGTAGGCACCGTGTGGTTCGGCATTGCTGCGGAAGATGGGCGGATGCTGGCGGTAAAGCAGTGCTTTTCCGGTGACCGTGAAGCCGTAAGGATGCAAGCCGCTGTTTTCGCGCTGCAAACCCTTCTTGATGAATTTCTGGAAAAATAAGCTTGTGGTACTGTATGCGTATACAGTATAATTCATCTCGTTTTCCAGTATACCAAATTACAATCAGTGACGGCCCCGGGGTGACCCACCGCTGTCCGTAGAGGAGTCAACATGGCTATTGATGAGAATAAGCAAAAGGCGTTAGCTGCAGCACTGGGCCAGATTGAGAAACAATTTGGCAAAGGCTCCATCATGCGCCTCGGTGAAGATCGCTCTATGGACGTGGAAACGATCTCTACCGGTTCTCTGTCGCTTGATATTGCATTGGGTGCGGGTGGTTTACCGATGGGCCGCATCGTTGAAATCTATGGCCCGGAATCTTCCGGTAAAACCACGCTGACCCTTCAGGTCATTGCGGCAGCCCAGCGTGAAGGCAAAACCTGTGCCTTCATCGATGCTGAGCACGCGCTGGACCCGATCTATGCCAAGAAACTGGGTGTAGACATTGATAACCTGCTTTGCTCCCAGCCGGACACCGGTGAGCAAGCGCTGGAGATCTGTGATGCGCTGACTCGCTCCGGCGCGGTTGACGTCATTATCGTTGACTCCGTCGCTGCCCTGACGCCCAAAGCAGAAATCGAAGGTGAAATCGGCGATTCGCATATGGGTCTGGCCGCCCGTATGATGAGCCAGGCGATGCGTAAGCTGGCCGGTAACCTGAAGCAGGCCAACACCCTGCTGATCTTCATCAACCAGATCCGTATGAAGATTGGTGTGATGTTCGGTAACCCGGAAACCACCACCGGCGGTAACGCCCTGAAGTTCTACGCTTCTGTGCGACTTGATATCCGCCGTATCGGTGCGATTAAAGAAGGTGACGTGGTCGTCGGCAGCGAAACCCGCGTGAAAGTGGTCAAGAACAAAGTGGCTGCACCGTTCAAGCAGGCAGAGTTCCAGATCATGTACGGTGAAGGTATTAACATCAACGGCGAGCTGATTGACCTGGGCGTGAAGCATAAACTGGTTGAGAAAGCCGGTGCCTGGTACAGCTACAACGGCGACAAGATTGGTCAGGGCAAGGCAAATGCCTGCAACTACCTGAAAGAGAACCCGGCTGTCGCGGCTGAACTGGACAAGAAACTGCGTGAACTGCTGCTGACGCCGAATGGCGAAGGCGCAGCGACGGCGACAGCAACAGAAAACCTTGATGATGACAGCGCAGAGATGAGCGAAGAATTTTAATCGATTCTTTCTGAGCTGAGCCAGCCAGAGTGTGCAAACACTCTGGCTGTTTTTTTATGTGTCCGGCCAACCTGCTCCATAAAATAGGCTGACCGTCCGGCTATTACGAAAGCCTGCTATTACGAAGGCCCGATATTATGAAGGCCCGATATTATGAAGGAGAATGCTGATGAGCCATGATCCCTCCCAACCTGTGCGCACCGAGAAAGAGCAACTCAATACCCTGCTTGCCCGGGCGATGCGCCTGCTTTCCCAGCGTGATCACAGCGAAACTGAACTGCGCCGCAAACTGGAAACCCCGCCGGTGATGGCGGCCCGCCGCAGCGCCTCTTTTTCACGCCGTTCCTCACACCGTAGTGATGAAACCTCAGAGACGCCTCCAGCCCCGGCTCCCGTGCCGTATCAGCCAGAGGAGATCGATCCTCAGTTGGTTGAGAAAATTATCCTGTATTGCCTGGAGCACCACTATCTGGACGATGCCCGTTTTACGCAAAGCTATATCAACAGCCGCAGCCGTAAAGGATATGGCCCCCAGCGCATCCGCTCCGAGCTTACGCAAAAAGGCGTGGCAAAAGAGATAATCAATACCGGCTTTGAAGAGACGGAAGTGGACTGGTGCCGGCAGGCTCGCGATCTGGCGGAGCGCAAGTTTGGGGAGCAGTTGCCGACGGAGTGGAAAGAAAAAGCCAAAGTGCAGCGCTTTCTGCAGTACCGGGGCTTCTTTCAGGAAGAGATACAGTCAATTTATCGCGATTTTGATGAATGAGCGCATACTGGATTTTACTTCCCCCTGAAGAAATTTTATCTTATTCCCACTTTTTGTTCGTAAGCGGTGCGCCGGCATCAGGATGCTGAGCATACTGCTTACGGGCTGTTCTTTTAGCCTGATTCCGGGACATTTATGAGCAAGAGCACCGCTGAGATCCGTCAAGCGTTTCTCGATTTTTTCCAGAGCAAGGGACACCAGGTTGTATCAAGCAGCTCTTTGGTTCCCAATAACGACCCGACATTGCTGTTTACCAATGCCGGGATGAACCAATTCAAGGATGTTTTCCTTGGCCTGGACAAGCGTGCCTATTCACGCGCCACGACCTCACAGCGCTGCGTCCGTGCGGGCGGCAAGCACAATGACCTCGAAAACGTCGGGTACACCGCCCGTCACCATACTTTCTTTGAAATGCTGGGTAACTTCAGCTTTGGCGACTACTTCAAGCATGATGCGATTCAGTATGCCTGGGAGCTGCTGACCGGTGAAAACTGGTTTGCCCTGCCGAAAGAGAAGCTGTGGGTGACCGTGTATGAAACCGATGACGAAGCCTATGACATCTGGCTGAAAGAAGTCGGTATTCCTCAGGAACGTATCATCCGCATTGGTGATAACAAAGGCAGTGCCTATGCCTCTGACAACTTCTGGCAAATGGGTGATACCGGCCCGTGCGGCCCGTGCACTGAGATCTTCTACGATCATGGCGATCACATCTGGGGTGGCCCGCCGGGCAGCCCGGAAGAGGATGGCGACCGCTATATTGAGATCTGGAATATCGTGTTCATGCAGTTCAACCGTCAATCTGACGGCACCATGCAGCCTCTGCCGAAACCGTCAGTGGACACCGGTATGGGTCTGGAGCGTATTGCGGCCGTTCTGCAGCATGTGAACTCCAACTACGAGATCGACCTGTTCAAAAAACTGATTAGCTCGGTAGCAAACGTGACCGGCGCAACGGATCTGGACAACAAATCCCTGCGCGTTATTGCTGACCATATCCGTTCCTGTGCTTTCCTCATCTCTGATGGCGTGATTCCGTCTAACGAGAACCGCGGCTATGTGCTGCGCCGGATCATTCGCCGCGCTATCCGTCACGGCAATATGCTGGGCGCGAAAGAGACCTTCTTCTATAAGCTGGTGGCACCGCTGATTGAGGTGATGGGCCCGGCAGCGGAAGAGTTGCAACGCCAGCAGGCGCTGGTTGAGCAGGTGCTGAAAACGGAAGAAGAGCAGTTTGCCCGTACGCTGGAGCGTGGCCTGGCGCTGCTGGATGATGTGCTGGCTAACCTGAAAGGCGATACGCTTGACGGTGAGACAGCTTTCCGCCTGTATGACACCTACGGGTTCCCGCTTGATCTGACGGCCGACGTCTGCCGCGAGCGTAACCTGAAGGTAGATGAAGAGGGCTTCAATCAGGCGATGGAGCAGCAACGCCGCCGTGCGCGTGAGTCGAGTGGTTTTGGCGCCGACTATAACAGCCTGATCCGTGTGGATGGCAGCACGCAGTTCCTGGGCTATGACCAGTTGGATCTGCAGGCCAAAGTGGTAGCGCTGTATCGTGATGGCCAGCCGGTAGACAGCATTAACGCCGGTGAAAATGCCGTGGTAGTACTGGATGAGACGCCGTTCTATGCCGAATCCGGTGGCCAGGTGGGTGACAAAGGTCAACTGCGCACGGCCATTGCTCAGTTTGATGTGATCGATACCCAGAAATATGGGCAGGCGATCGGCCACCAGGGCGTGCTCAGCCAGGGTACCTTGCAGGTGAATGACGGGGTGGATGCCCGGGTTGATGTCGCGCGCCGTAACCGTATTCGTCTGAACCACTCTGCCACCCACTTACTGCATGCAGCATTGCGTCAGGTGCTGGGCGATCACGTGGCGCAGAAAGGCTCGCTGGTTAATGATAAATACCTGCGTTTTGACTTCTCCCATTTTGAAGCGATGAAACCTGCCGAGATCCGTGCGGTGGAAGATATCGTTAATGCCCAGATACGTCGCAATCTGCCGGTTGAAACCAACGTTATGGCGTTGGAAGAGGCGAAAGCAGCCGGTGCGATGGCGCTGTTTGGTGAGAAGTATGAAGACAACGTGCGCGTATTGCGGATGGGGGATTTCTCCACCGAGTTGTGTGGCGGGACGCACGCCAGCCGCACCGGTGACATCGGCCTGTTCCGCATTCAGAGCGAATCCGGCACGGCTGCCGGCATCCGTCGTATTGAGGCGGTGACAGGGGAGGGGGCAATTGCCACACTCCATCAGGAAACTGACCTGCTGCAGAGCATTTCTCATCTGGTAAAGGGTGACGCTAACAGCGTCTCTGACAAGATTCGTGGCCTGATCGAGCGTTCACGTCAGTTAGAGAAAGAGTTGCAGCAACTGAAAGACCAGCAGGCCGCACAGGAGAGTGCGTCACTCTCTTCACGCGCGCAGCAGGTGAAAGGCACGTCGTTGCTGGTCAGCCAGCTGGATAATGTGGAACCGAAAATGCTCCGCACCATGGTTGATGACCTCAAAAACCAGTTGGGCTCCGCCATTATTGTGCTGGCGACCACCGCAGAAGGGAAAGTCAGCCTGATTGCAGGGGTGACCAAAGACCTGACTGACCGAGTCAAAGCCGGCGAGCTGATTGGCTATATTGCTCAGCAGGTTGGCGGCAAGGGCGGCGGTCGCCCGGATATGGCACAGGCTGGCGGCAGCGATGCGGCAGCCCTGCCGGGGGCGCTGGAAAGCGTTACCGCCTGGGTCGAAGATAAATTATAAGTTTGAAATAATTCAAACCTGTTGATACGCCATAACGCCTTGTGTGTTATGGCGTTTTTTGTTTGTAAGGGCCGGGAAGCGGGGCGGCAAATGCCACAAAGCCGCCGAATTCGGCTAAACTGGAAAGAGTTAACGTTGATCCTATGATTACCTTACAGTTAATGTAAGTGGCATAGTTTACGTTTTCACAGTATATGATGGATAATGGCGGGGAAACTGAGAGACCCGACTCTTACAATCTTTCAAGGAGCAAAGAATGCTTATTCTGACTCGTCGAGTTGGTGAAACCCTCATGATTGGCGATGAGGTGACTGTCACTGTATTAGGGGTGAAAGGTAACCAGGTACGTATTGGTGTCAACGCCCCGAAAGAGGTTTCTGTCCATCGCGAAGAAATCTACCAACGCATTCAAGCTGAAAAGTCCCAGCAAACGACCTACTAAATTGACCGGCGTCTCGCGGGAAGCGAGGCGCCAATCATATTTCTTCCCCTTTCTCCTCACTATATCTCCTTTTCTTCGCTGTTTTTCCTTTCTGCATCCCCGTGATATTTCCATGTTGTCCTGCTTTTTGCGTTGATAAAAAAACCATTTTGGCGTCAAACCACCCATATTGCGCGTGAATTGTTCAAACACGCATGAGATGAAAAAAAAGGGTTTGACTTATAAACCCGGGAAAGTAATATGTGCGCCACGCAGCGACGATGAGCTTTCAAAAAGTAAATCAGCGCACTCGCAAGAGGCGTAAGGTGAGGTGGCCGAGAGGCTGAAGGCGCTCCCCTGCTAAGGGAGTATGCGGTCAAAAGCTGCATCGAGGGTTCGAATCCCTCCCTCACCGCCATTTAATGCATCCATAGCTCAGCTGGATAGAGTACTCGGCTACGAACCGAGCGGTCGGAGGTTCGAATCCTCCTGGATGCACCATACTTTTTGCAGTATGGATATGTGAATGTGGTCGTAGCAACACCATACCCGCCCGTAATAAGGCAAGCAGTAACAACAGCAGTAACAAGAAGTCATTCCGTTGCATCCATAGCTCAGCTGGATAGAGTACTCGGCTACGAACCGAGCGGTCGGAGGTTCGAATCCTCCTGGATGCACCATCTTCTATTTTCACGGACAGGCTTACCTTCCGGGAGAGTACGCAGTAAAAAACTACCAATGCATCCATAGCTCAGCTGGATAGAGTACTCGGCTACGAACCGAGCGGTCGGAGGTTCGAATCCTCCTGGATGCACCATCTTTTACTATCCCCCTTGTGATTACCCAAACACTGCGATTCCTTAACGCGCCTCTAATGTCGTGCATCACTGTATTTACCCCAGGCAACGCGTAACACCACGCTTTTCGCTGTCTCAAGTTTCGCGGGTATACGGTGAACTATTCTCCCCGTGCATTTCTTCCTGATAAGAACAGATTTTCTTTTTTCATCTGCTTACGTCTTTTATTCCCTATTTTCTGCCCCGGTTTTTGCCTTTCCTCTCCTTGTTCACTTAATACGATGTCCATTCTGTTTATTCCGAAAATTCATTGTGTTAACCGGTGATTTAACCACCAGTTTTTAACGGATTATTAAGTTGATTTATGTTTTATAGGGAATTTTTTACGTATACGGTTTTGCAGCTGATTGATTGTCTGTGCCACTTCGTTATCACCAATTAACCAACATGCGACATTCAAAAGACTTTACGCTAAAGTAGTTTTTCTCTTTTTCAGTGAATGCGGAGTACACGATGTACGATCGTTACGAAGGACTGATATTCGATATGGATGGCACCATATTGGATACCGAACCGACTCACCGCAAGGCCTGGCACCATGTGCTGATGAAGTATGGCATGCACTATGACGCAGACGTCCTGACGGCACTGAATGGCTCACCAACCTGGCGGGTTGCCCAGGCAATTATTGATGCACATCATGCCAACCTGGATGCTCATCAGTTGGCTGCTGAGAAAACCGCTGCCGTGAAAGAGATGCTGTTTGACAGTGTCCGGCCGCTGCCGTTGATTGAGGTCGTCAAAGCCTATCATGGCCGCCGCCCGATGGCGGTGGGAACCGGCAGCGAACACAGCATGGCCGATGCTCTGTTACGGCATCTTGGGCTGCGGCACTGTTTTCAGGCGATTGTCGGAGCCAATGACGTCAGCCACCATAAGCCCGCGCCGGATACCTTTTTGCGCTGTGCCGAGTTAATGGGCGTTCCCGCTGAGAAGTGTGTGGTCTTTGAAGATGCGGATTTCGGCATTGAAGCGGCAAAGCGGGCCAATATGGCGTATGTCGATGTGCGCACGTTGTGAGTGACACGCTGGCTGTTGCATCATTATTTGGCAGCAGTTTTCTCAGTGCGACGTTGTTGCCGGGAAATTCAGAAATTCTGTTGGTCGCATTATTAACTGCCGGCGATACCGCACCGGCAGCATTGGTGGTGTCTGCAACGGCAGGCAACACCCTGGGCGGCTTGACGAATGTGGTAATAGGACGCTTTCTACCGGCGATGTCAGCCCCGCGGGGGCATAAGCTCGCCCTCGGCTGGCTGACCCGCTTTGGGCCTGCTGCGCTGCTGCTCAGCTGGGTGCCTGTAGTCGGCGATGTGTTATGTGTGTTTGCAGGTTGGCTGCGTATGCCCTGGCTGCCGGTGACGGTATGTGTCTGCCTGGGCAAGGGCATCCGTTATCTTGTGTTGGCTTATCTGACTTTACAGGGGTTGTCCTGGTGGCATTAAACAGAACAAACAGTCTGGGGCAACCTGGCTACTCTGCTTACACGTTATCGTTTTTTGAGAGCGGGAGGTCGATTTGATCCCGGACGTATCCAAAGCACTTTCATGGCTGGAAGCGCATCCTCAGGCAATTAAAGGCATTCGCCGTGGTATTGAACGTGAAACACTGCGGGTAAATGCAGATGGATCACTGGCTAAAACCGGGCATCCTGAGTCCCTGGGGGCCGCATTAACGCATGAGTGGATCACCACAGACTTTGCGGAAACGCTGTTAGAATTTATCACGCCGGTGGATGGTGACATCGATCATCTGCTGACGTTCCTGCGTGATATTCACCGGCATACCGCCCGCACGTTAGGCGAAGAGCGGATGTGGCCGCTGAGCATGCCCTGTTTCGTCGATGATGAGCAGGAGATAGAGCTGGCGCAATACGGTACCTCGAATATCGGGCAGATGAAAACCCTGTACCGCGAGGGGCTGAAAAACCGCTATGGCGCCCTGATGCAAATCATCTCCGGCGTCCATTATAACTTCTCGCTGCCGCTCTCGTTCTGGCAGGCGCGGTTAGGCGTAAAAGATGCGGAAAGCGGCAAAGAAGCCATCTCAGCAGGTTATTTCAGCCTGATCCGTAACTATTACCGTTTTGGCTGGGTCATCCCTTACCTGTTTGGGGCGTCGCCGGCTATCTGCTCTTCGTTCCTGAAAGGGCGTGAGAGTGCGCTGCCTTTTGAGCGTGATGAAAAAGGCATGTGTTACCTGCCTTATGCCACCTCATTGCGTCTGAGTGATTTGGGTTATACCAATAAATCTCAGAGCAATCTGGGCATTACCTTCAACGATCTTAACACCTATGTGGCAGGCCTGAAGAAAGCAATTCGTACGCCTTCTGAAGAATATGCCGCACTGGGAATAAAACGTGACGGCCGTTATCTGCAACTTAACACCAATGTGCTGCAGATTGAGAACGAGCTTTATGCGCCGATTCGTCCGAAGCGGGTGACCCGCCGGGGCGAAACGCCGTCTGATGCGCTGATGCGTGGCGGCATTGAGTATATCGAAGTCCGCTCGCTGGACATCAACCCGTTCTCTCCGGTTGGGGTGGATATCACCCAGGCCCGTTTCCTGGATCTGTTCCTGATCTGGTGTGCGCTGGCGGATGCGCCGGAAATGAGCAGTGATGAACTGTTGTGCACCCGTAAGAACTGGAATCGGGTGATCCTGGAAGGGCGCAAGCCGGGCCAGACGATCGGTATCGGTTGTGAAGAGTCGCATGAACCGCTGGTTAACGTCGGTAAAACGCTGTTCGCCGATTTACGCCGTGTGGCCGAAGTGCTGGATAAGGTCAATGGCGATCGCCAGTATCAGGGAACCTGTGATGAGCTGGTGGCGTCATTTGATGATCCTGATTTGACATATTCCGCCCGAATATTGCAGGCTATGAAAGAGAATGGTCTGAAAGGGGTTGGGCTGGCACTGGCTGAACAGTATCGTCAGATGTTGAGTGAAGAGCCTTTAGAGATTCTCACGGACGATCAGCTTTCAGCAGAACAGCAAGCCTCACGCCAGCGGCAGGAAGCACTGGAAGCTGCGGACACGTTAAGCTTTGATGAGTTTCTGACTAAGGTAAATGCCGGAGACTAAAAGAAAAAGGCCACAGTCACTGTGGCCAAATATACATCGCTGATAACAGAGATGATGATAACAAATGCGCGTCTTTCACTAATTAAGACCCGCCCGATGCGAAAAGGTTTCCTGAGTTCGCTAAAAATATCTTTTTTCTTGGAGGAGGTGACACGATGCCACTGTTGGATAGCTTTACTGTAGATCATACCCGGATGGCCGCCCCTGCTGTTCGTGTCGCGAAAACGATGCATACTCCGCACGGCGATACCATTACCGTGTTTGATCTGCGTTTCTGCCGGCCGAATCTGGAAGTGATGCCGGAGCGCGGTATCCATACGCTGGAGCATCTGTTCGCCGGCTTCATGCGCAATCACCTGAACGGTGACGGTGTAGAGATTATCGATATTTCACCGATGGGTTGCCGCACCGGTTTTTACATGAGTCTGATCGGCACGCCGGAAGAACAGCGTGTAGCAGATGCCTGGAAAGCGGCCATGGCAGATGTGCTGAAAGTCACTGATCAGCGTACCATTCCGGAGCTGAACGAGTATCAGTGCGGCACTTACCAGATGCACTCCCTGGAAGAAGCGCAGGAGATCGCGCGTCATATCCTGGACCACGATGTGGTGGTTAACCGTAATGATGATCTGGCCCTGCCGAAAGAGAAACTGCACGAGTTGCACATCTAGTTTCAGCTGGCTGCAGTGACAAAAAAGACGCGATCATCGCGTCTTTTTTTATGGGCTGATTTTTTGAGGTGTGCACAGAAACGTGACGTATCAGTGCTGTTCCACGCTGGTACGGATAGGTTGTATCGGCGTAACGCGCACCTGCTTGATCATGTTGTCCTGCACGTCGAGGATCTGGATATCATAGTTTTCTATCCGGATCTGGGTATTAACCGGGGGGATCTCTTCCAGCACTTCCAGCAACATGCCGTTGATGGTTCGGGCATCGTCTGCCGGCAAGCGCCAGTTAAACGCCTTATTCAGTTCACGCACGTTGGCACTGCCTTCAATCAGGACTGAACCGTCACTTTGCGGCGTGACCTCTTCAGCCAGAGTAGGGGACATCGAGGTGGTGAAATCGCCCACGATCTCTTCCAGAATATCTTCCACCGTCACCAGGCCCTGAATATCGCCATACTCATCTACCACAATGCCGACTTTTTCTTTATTACGCTGGAACTTCACCAACTGGATGTTCAACGGCGTACCCTCAGGAATAAAGTAGATCTCGTCGGCAGCGCGCAACAGGTTCTCTTTATTGAACTCTTTTTTCTCGGTCATCAGGCGGTAAGCCTCACGCACGCGCAACATCCCGATGACGTCGTCAAGCGAGGCACGGTAAAGCACAATCCGGCCATGCGGTGAGTGCGTCAGCTGGCGCATGATCGACTTCCAGTCATCATTGATATCAATACCGACAATCTCATTGCGCGGCACCATGATGTCATTCACCGACACACTCTCCAGATCCAGCACAGACAGCAGCATGTCCTGATTCCGGCGTGAAATCTGGGAGCGGGACTCGTTCACAATAGTGCGCAACTCCTCTTTGCTGACGGCATCGCTCAGGTGAACATTGGTTTTGATACCGAACAGGCGCATCAGCAGGCGTGAAAGCGTGTTGAGGATCCAGACCAGCGGCAGCATGATTTTTTGCAGCGGCATCAACAGCAGGCTGCTCGGGAAGGCAATGCGCTCCGGGTACAGGGCAGCAAAGGTTTTTGGCAACACTTCAGCAAACAGTAATACGCCAAAAGTCAGGATACCGGTAGCAATGGCGACCCCGGCATCGCCATACAGCCGCATACCGACAATGGTCGCCAGTGCCGAGGCCAGGATATTGACCAGGTTATTACCGATCAGCACCAGGCTTATCAGCCGGTCAGGCTGCTGAAGCAGTTTTTCCACCCGGCGCGCAGCGCGGTTCCCCTGTTTTGCCTGATGGCGTAACCGGTAGCGGTTGAGCGTCATCATGCCGGTTTCAGAGGCAGAAAAATAAGCAGAAACAACGATCATAATGATCAATGTGATAATCAGGGTGCCTGTAGAGACGTGCTCCAACGCGGTCTTCCTTATAACAGTGTGAACTCCCCGGCGGGGAGTATAAAAAATTCAGAGGACGATATATCAGCCTATCATGATCTGCTGAATCAGCCGGCTGCCGAAGTAGGCCAGGGTAAGCAAAACGGCACCGGCCATGCTGAACCAGACTACGCGACGGCCGCGCCAGCCTTCATGGTAATGCCCCCACAACAGAACAACATAGACAAACCATGCCATGATCGACAGTACCGCCTTATGGACATTCTCTTTGCTGAACAGGTTATCCATATAGAACAGGCCGGTGCACAGCGTCAGGGTCAGCAGCACCACACCAACCTGTGTGATATGAAACAACTTACGCTCGATGCTCATCAGTGGCGGCATATCAGACGCAAAAGAGAGGCGCTTATTCTTCAGCAGATGATCCAGCCAGGCGAGCTGGAAGGCATAAAGCGCAGCAATGATCAGGGTAGAGTAGGAGAACAGCGCCAGACCGATATGCACCAGCAGCCCGGGGCTGGACTCCAGATGGGTAATAAACTCACCCGGTAACAGCCCGACAAAAATCAGATTGATTAAGGCGAAGCTGTACACAATTGGTAACAAAAACCAGCCCCGTTTACGGGAGGCGACCACCGTCATAACGGTACAGATGATCAGGCTGACCATGGAGCCGATATTAACCAGGCTCAGGTTCTGGCCGGTATTGACCCCAAAAATACGCTGCTCCAGAGCAATAGCGTGGCTAACCAGTGCCACGGCCGCGCAGAACAGCGCCAGGCGGCGGAACCCGCTCTGTTGCCGCACCAGGCTGGGAAGAATCAGCGCAAGGCTGAGCAAGTAGGCAATCATGGCCACGAAGGCAGGAATCGGCATAAGGTGTCGTCGGATATCAGAAAATAAGTCAGAGGGTCAGTATAACGTCAGCGGCGTCACGCTCCAACCGTTCCCCTACGGCGGGGCAGAGATCGCACAGACTTCGTGTTATAATCCCGCCATTGTGTCGCCAAGGCGGCCTGTCATTACGTTGAGCAAGAGACGATGTTTGATAATTTAACTGATCGATTGTCGCGCACACTGCGCAATATCAGCGGCCGTGGGCGGCTGACCGAAGAGAATATCAAAGAGACACTGCGTGAAGTCCGCATGGCGCTGCTGGAAGCGGACGTCGCGCTGCCGGTGGTGCGTGACTTCATTAACCGCGTCAAAGAGAGCGCGGTTGGGGTTGAAGTTAACAAGAGCCTGACGCCGGGTCAGGAGTTCGTCAAAATCGTTAAAAACGAGTTGATGAATGCGATGGGCGAGGCCAACTCTGAACTCAATCTGGCCGCCCAGCCACCGGCCGTGGTGCTGATGGCCGGCCTGCAGGGTGCGGGTAAAACCACCAGTGTGGGTAAGCTGGGCAAATTCCTACGCGAAAAGCGTAAGAAAAAAGTGCTGGTCGTCTCCGCGGACGTTTATCGCCCGGCGGCGATTAAACAGCTGGAAACCCTGGCTGAGCAGGTTGGCGTGGATTTCTTCCCGTCGGATGCCCAGGAGAAGCCGGTTGATATCGTTACCCGTGCGCTGCAACAGGCCAAACTCAAGTTTTATGACGTTCTTCTCGTGGATACCGCAGGCCGCCTGCACGTAGACGAAGCGATGATGGACGAGATCAAACAGGTTCATGCCGCGATTAACCCGGTAGAAACCCTGTTTGTCGTGGATGCGATGACCGGCCAGGATGCCGCTAATACGGCTAAAGCCTTCAACGAAGCGCTGCCGCTGACCGGCGTGGTGCTGACCAAAGTGGATGGTGATGCCCGTGGCGGTGCCGCGCTCTCTATCCGCCATATCACCGGCAAACCGATCAAGTTCCTTGGCGTAGGTGAGAAAACCGAAGCTCTGGAGCCGTTCCACCCCGATCGCGTGGCTTCCCGTATTCTCGGCATGGGCGACGTCCTGTCGCTGATTGAAGATATCGAGAGCAAAGTTGACCGCGAACAGGCGGAGAAACTGGCCTCCAAGCTGAAAAAGGGTGACGGTTTCGATTTGACCGACTTCCTGGAGCAGCTGAAACAGATGCGCAACATGGGCGGCATGGCCAGTATGCTGAGCAAGTTGCCGGGCGCAGGGCAACTGCCGGACAACGTCAAATCGCAGATGGATGACAAAGTCCTGGTGCGGATGGAAGCGATCATTAACTCCATGACGCTGAAAGAGCGCGCCAAGCCGGAAATTATCAAAGGGTCACGCAAACGCCGCATCGCGCTGGGCGCGGGTATGCAGGTGCAGGACGTCAACCGGCTGCTGAAGCAGTTCGATGAAATGCAGCGCATGATGAAGAAAATGAAGAAGGGCGGCATGGCCAAAATGATGCGTGGTATGAAAGGCATGATGCCGCCCGGTTTTCCTGGTCGTTAACCCCGGATTATTTATTTACAGCGGCGCGCAGCAACTTTGTACGCTTTAGATTGCTTTTTGCGCCAAAATGAGTAAAATTTTCGGGCTTTTTATATTGCACCCGGGCCCCGTTCCCTCAATGGGGCCCGGCTGTTTTATTAACTAAAGAGGATGTTATGGTAACAATTCGTTTGGCACGTGGCGGCGCGAAAAAGCGTCCGTTCTATCAAGTAGTAGTGACCGACAGCCGCAATGCGCGTGACGGTCGTTTCATCGAGCGCGTAGGCTTCTTCAACCCAATCGCTTCTGGTCAGGCTGAAGGTCTGCGTCTGGACCTGGACCGCATTGAGCACTGGGTTGGTCTGGGTGCTACCGTTTCTGATCGCGTTCACGCGCTGATCAAAGACGCTAAGAAAGCAGCTTAATCTGTCGCGGTGGCAACGATGAGCAAGCAACTCAAACCGGTAGCACCTACGCAGCCGATTGTACTCGGTAAAATGGGGTCTACTTACGGCATTCGTGGTTGGCTCAGAGTGTTTTCATCCACCGAAAACGCCGAAAGCATTTTTGATTACCAGCCCTGGTTTATCCAGCAGGCGGGTAAGTGGCAGCTTGTTGAGTTGGAAGACTGGAAGCGCCACAGTCAGGATCTGATCATCAAAGTCAAAGGCATTGACGATCGGGATGCCGCGAACCTGCTGACGAATTGCGAAATCGTCGTGGATTCCGGGCAACTGCCGCCTCTGGAAGAGGATGATTACTACTGGAAAGACCTGATGGGCTGCCAGGTGATCACCACAACCGGGTACGAGCTGGGGAAAGTCATCGATATGATGGAAACCGGTTCAAACGACGTTATGGTCGTGCGGGCAAACCTGAAAGATGCATTCGGCATGAAGGAGCGGCTGGTTCCGTTTCTTCATGGGCAGGTTATCAAGAAAGTCGATCTCACTGCTCAAGTGATTGAAGTAGATTGGGATCCTGGTTTTTGACCTCCGATTTGACCGGAAAAGATGAGTGGAACGGCAGCATGGGGATGGGCAAATGTTTATCGGTATAATCAGCCTGTTTCCTGAAATGTTCCGCGCTATCACCGATTACGGGGTAACTGGCCGGGCAGTAAAAAATGGCCTGCTGAGCGTAGAGTGCTGGAGTCCGCGTGACTTCGCTTACGACCGGCATCGCACGGTGGACGATCGCCCTTACGGCGGCGGCCCCGGTATGCTGATGATGGTGCAACCCTTACGGGAAGCGATTCAGACAGCAAAAGCAGCGGCAGGCGAGGGCGTCAAGGTTATCTACCTTTCGCCACAGGGGCGCAAACTCGATCAAGAGGGCGTGCGCGAGCTGGCAACAAACCCGAAGATGATTCTGGTGTGTGGCCGCTACGAAGGGATTGATGAACGAATCATCCAAACCGAGATTGACGAAGAATGGTCAATTGGTGATTACGTTCTCAGCGGGGGCGAACTGCCGGCCATGACGCTGATTGACTCTGTCTCCCGGTTTATTCCGGGCGTACTGGGTCATCAGGGTTCTGCAGAAGAAGATTCTTTTGCCGATGGCTTGCTGGATTGCCCTCACTATACCCGCCCTGAAGTGTTGGAAGGCATGGAAGTACCGCCGGTTTTACTGTCGGGCAACCATGCTCAGATACGCCGTTGGCGTTTAAAGCAGTCGCTGGGCCGTACCTGGCTTAGAAGACCTGAACTTCTGGAAAGCCTAGCTCTGACTGACGAGCAACAGGTGTTGCTGGCCGAGTTCCAAAAGGAACACCGGGCCAGTCAACCAGACTATTAAGGGAAACGTTAGCTTCGGCTGATTTTCCCGATATATCAGTTTACCTAGGGTAAGAGACATATTATGAGCAACATTATTAAGCAAATCGAACAAGAGCAGCTGAAGCAAGACGTACCAGCATTCCGTCCGGGTGATTCCGTGGAAGTGAAGGTATGGGTCGTTGAAGGTAGCAAAAAACGTCTGCAGGCATTCGAGGGCGTGGTTATCGCCATCCGTAACCGCGGTCTGCACTCTGCATTCACTGTTCGTAAAATTTCCAACGGCGAAGGTGTTGAGCGCGTATTCCAGACTCACTCCCCAGTAATCGACAGCATTACTGTGAAACGCCGCGGTGCCGTTCGTAAAGCCAAACTGTACTACCTGCGTGAGCGTACTGGTAAGTCTGCTCGTATTAAAGAGCGTCTTAACTAAGATACAGCTAACGCTGCATCCAAAAGTTAATAGATATGAAGGGGTTAGCCATAGGCTAGCCCCTTTTTTTATGGGTGTGTCTACGGAATGGCTACGGAAAAGGGCGGGGAATAAAAAAGCCTGCGCGGGGCAGGCTTGGGGTAGGAGAGCATATCAGTGGCTGGAGCCTGGTGCGGCAGCGGTGTGGGTAACGCGCATCAGGGGCGCGGTTTAGGGTCGGCGGCCGGGGCGGCTTTACCTTTGGGATGAAAGGGCACCGGGTTGACGCGCCCCGGCGTCATGATCGCGTCAGTGATGGTCTCCAGGGATTTGAACGTGTGGCCGCAGTTAATGTTGGTGCACTGGTGGTAACGCTCCTTGGTCGCATCGCTTAAGTATCGGCTCGAACGCGCGTGCGCCGTGTGTTTGCACAACGGACATTTCATCATCTCTTACTTTCTCTGCATCTCGGTGGGTGTCAGGAGTATATCATCGAGTTGCTAATGTAAGTCAATGCTTGCAAATGCAAGTTTATGGCATCGTGCTTTAACGCATCATGGCGCAGTCTCCAGGGCGAGGGTGGTGGTAAACCCCTCAGCACCGAGAGTGTGTTCCACTTTCGTAATAATCCAGCGCACCTCGTTAAATTGAGATTTAAAGCCCGCCAGGGTAACGGTTGTTTCCGGTACCAGATCCTCCCGCCCGGAGGCCAGCTTAATGCTCATGGTCGCGGAAAGACGTTGCAGGCTCTCCACCCTGGCTTGTGCGGCCAGCCGGGCGCTGGCTTCGTCCGGGTAGATCCGCGGGAGCTTGTCAATTTTCTGTTTGCCGCCTTCCCGGATATAGGCCTGCCCCGCATTCTGTGCGGTGGGAACCGATAGCGTCGGCAAGGTTTTTTGTTGCGCGCCGTTAATATCCTGCCAGCTTGCTTCTACTGCCGTATAGATAGTGCGATCGGCCAGGGTAAATTTGTGCGAATCCCCCTGGCTCCGTGAGATCACCACGGCCGGAAGGGGCGCTCGGGAGGCGGATCGGCCGGTACCCGGCTTTAGCAACATCAATGTCCCGTATTTGATATCGGCAATGGCACCATATTGCGTTGCCAGCTTGGTGAGAAAGTCCATATCTGCCTCATCCGTTTGATGCGCGCTGATAACGGTAAGCTGGGCAAACTCCGGGGCAATACTTGCCTGCAGGCCGTTGCGCGCTGCGATAATCCTAATGATAGAACCCAGCGTCGTCCGGTCAGTATTCCCGTCAAAGTAACTCTCTTTATGCTTTTCACTCAGGCTGCCGCTGAAATCTGCGCTGCTGGCGGTAATGGTCAGTTTATCCGGCGCACCGCTGTGCTGGAGGGTATTGACGATAAATGAACCTAACAACGTCAGCGGTTGACCCTGCCAGCCAATCGACGCCAGCAGGAGTTTGCCGCGCGTGGGCAACGCCAGTTTACCATCCGAATCATCCAGATCGAGGGTGAGGGAGTCGGCTATAGTGCCGCGGTTCAGCGTCGCTGACAGGCTGATCAGCCGCGGCCGCACCTGCCCGCTGATGTTTTTGCCGTCCAGCGTCAGGGTAAAGTCCGGGCCGAGCGGCGTGCCCAGTGTCGTGGTCAGTGGGGCCATCTTATCCTCCCAGGTTGCTCAGGGCACCGGCCGCTTTGCCCGGCAGGGCTTTGGCCTGGGCCGCCAGATCGCCGAACATCGCCACCAGGTTTTCATCAACACGTTGCAGAGTGAGGGTGAAAACGATTTTCTGAGGCTCTCCCCTGGCCGTCAGTTCGCTATGCGTATCGGAAATCTCTTTAACCACATACATCCCGTAAATCAATCCATTGCCGGCAATCAGCGGCCAGGCGCAGCCGGACTGGGCTATTGCTTGTAACGCAATTAATGAGGGCTGGCCGCCGGTCACCTCCGGCATCAAGGTGCCGGTGAGGGTGATGGTTTCAGCATCCGGCCCCAGGAACTGCGCGGCCGGGCGGGCGCCCACACGAGAGTTGGCCGGCCAGCGGAATGTGGCTTTGTGGGCCATTGTCTCAAACGGCAGTGTCTGGAGTTTAAAGACCATCATGCCCAGGGTCATCAACATACGAACTCCTGTTAGAAATGATTAATCCCGGCGATAAACTGCTCCTGGCTCTGCTGGTTAAACGCCTCTGACAACTGACGCTGGAGCGCTAGCGGATCGACAGGTTGTCCTTCCGGCAGGTTGAGCTGGATATGCTGGGTAAACGTGCGGTTGTCGGTCGACACCATGCCGCTGCTACTCATCAGCGGCGCGGCATGGGTGAGCGGCGGCACCGCGGACAAACTGCCCGGTGTTGCCGTGTCGCCTGATGGAATGCTGAGGTTCTCGCTGCCTTTTTTCGCCAGGCCGAGTTTCTCCAGTACCCAGTTCACGCCATCGCCCAATGAATTCATCAACTGCAACGCGGTTTTCAACGGGGCCAGCAAAAACTCGGCAAAATTTTTCCCGGCGGAGCTAACCTGGCCAAGGCCTTCGCTGGTGAGTTTTATTGGCGTCAGGAAATTCATGAAACCGTTATAAAGGGATTTCACTGTGTTACCAAAGCCCTCAAACAGGGGGGCCAGCGGGGCAAACATCTCTTTGACCGGCGCGAATGCGATGCTGAACCCTTCGGCCACGCCGGCCATAAAGGCGCTGATGGGTTCCCAGTATTTCCGGATCAGCAGCGCGCCGCCGACGATCGCGGCTACCACAGCCGCAGCGATGCCGACAATCGTCAGTAACGGCGCAGAAGCAACGCCAAATGCGCCGGCAATTACGCCGCCCAGCGTGGTGAATGCCGGCGCAAGCAGCGAGGCTGCGCTCATTAACATACTGATGCCGCTGAACACCGGGCCGAACACGCCGCCCAATGTGCCCAGCGCCCCGCCAATCAGCGTGACCGCACCGACCAGCGTCATCAGTGTGCCGCTGAGTTGTGGGTTTTGCTGTATCCATTGATTCAGCGTACTCATCCAGTCAGTGGCGGTCTGGATGAGGGCGCGCAAGCTATCATCCTGCTGGCTGAAAACGGTGCTTAGCACTGCGCTGCCGGCAGCAGAAAGTTTTTGCAGATCGCCATTGCCGTTGTCTTGTTGCAGGGCAGCCCCGCGTGCGGCGGCACCGGCGGTTTCAGCGGGAAGGGCCAGCGTTCCCTCACCGGCGGCCGCAACCAGCACCCCGGCGTCGGCGGCCTGTTGTTTGCCGAACAGTGCGCGCAGTGAGGCGGATTGCTGGGCGGGGGAGAGCTGCTGGCGGGCAAATGCCTCGTTGATGCCTTTCAGCACGTCGGTAATCGGCAGCGGCTGGCCGGCAGCATCGGTTTGTTGCACACCCAGGGCATCGAGTGCCGGGCGGGCCGTTTTTAAACGGGCCAATACGGCGGCGGCGCGATCCGGCGACACATCGTGTTGCGCCAGCGCGGCTACCATCGCCGCCGTTTCAGCAAAACCAGCCCCGGCCGCTTTAGCCTGCGGAGCCACGGTATTCATTGCATCACTGAAGGCCTGAATACTCAGCCCGGCCTCACGCGCGCCCTGGGTCAGCGCATCGGCCATGTCGGCGCTGGCATCGGCGGGCGCATCAAAGGCGGATTGCAGATCCGTCAGGATGCCGGCGCTCTCTTCCGCCTTCAGCCCACTTACCGCTGACAGGTTCAGCGCCGGGGCCGTGGTGTTGAGAATGGTATCGGCATCCGCACCGGACTGTGCCAGGCTGGTCTGAAGCCCGGCAATGTCCTGGGCATTGATGCCCATTGAAATGCTCAGTTCACCCGCCTGGGTGCGCAGGGCGGCAAGCTGCGGGGCATCGGCACCCAAACCGAGGGCGGCCTGGGTGCCGGAAAATTGTTGTTCAAGTGTGATTGCCGGGGCAAATACGCTGTTAACGGTGCTGACTGCGGCCAGGGCTTTGCTGCTGTAGTCATCAATCTGGCTACCCAGCGCCTTCACCGTTTCGGCCCGAGCAGCCAGCATCTCTTTCAGCTGTTGGGCCTGGGCCTGCCGCGCCAGGCGATTAAGCGCCTCATTCAGTGCGCGTTCATCCTGTCCGCCGGGGTTTTCGCTGTTACTCATCAGGGACTCCGTGCCGTTGCAGGGCTTTATGCCGCCAGAGCAGAAGCTCGCCAAGCGGCATCGGGTTCATTTCAGAAGGGGGCCAGTGGAAGACTACGGCGATGTCCGCCATCAGGTCGTCCACGGTCAGTGAGGCGGGCGCGTTTACCGGGCCGATGTCGGCGATAAAAAACCGATCACCTTGCCGGCCAGCGCCACCAGGTCTACCACGTCCAGCCGCGCGCACTCCTCTTTGGTCAGGGAGGGCAGGGTGAGGCGCGGCAGCACAATCATCAGCGCGTCTACATCCGCGTTGGCCACCGCCGCCAGCCCGACGCCGCGCAGTGCACCGGCGGTAGGTTTGATTACCTCAATCTGGGTGATGTCGCTCTCACCGCGTGCCAGCGGGGTGTTCAGGGTAACCAGGTTGTCGTTCGCAGTGTTCATGACGTCTCTCTTCTGGGGAAAAAGGGCCAGTGCATTGCACTGGCATCAGGGGGTTACAGGCCGATCGTTACAGGCCGATAGTTCCAGGCCAATAGTTCCAGGCCAATAGTTACAGGCCGATGGCGGAACGGTGGGCGGCCAGGCGGTCAACGCCGTTGACGATCTCCACCATGTTCAGGGTGTCGACTTCAATCAGGGCCTTACCATCAATGGTGAGTTTGAAATAGGTGCACTGGGTAGAAATTTTGGTTTCCGTCTCTTCGCCTTGTTTGTATTCGCCAAAATCAAACTCTTTGTGGCGCCCGCGCATTACCACTTCAACAGAAGAGACCTCTCCGGTGTCATCACGCTGGAAGGCGCCGGCAAAGCGCAACGGCACATCGGTGCTGCTGCCCCACTGTTGCAGCACCAGTTCATCGATGCCGCCCAGCGTCCACTCCAGCGCCAGTGCGTCGTCATCCAGGCCGAAGTCGATAGCCGCTGCGCCGGACATGCCGCCGCCGCGGTAGTTCTCCAGCTTGCGGGTCAGTTTCGGCAGCGTCAGCGAGGAGACCACGCCCAGGTAGCTGTTCCCGTCGTTAAACAGGTTCAGGTATTTCAGTTTTTTAGGAAGTGCCATGAGTCTCAGTCTCCTTAGCTGTTCACAGAGGCGGCAAAGTTCACCAGATATTTATCGGTGATGCGTTGGCGCAGGGTCAGATCTTCCAGCGGCGGAACCGGCGTGTAGTCGTAATCGATGTACAGCTTGCCTGCTTTCAGGGTTTCGGTAGTGTTGGCAGCGTCGTCATACCAGCAGCTGCCGTCGATGATGTAGCCCGCGGTGCGCATTTCGCGCATTTTGGCGTTGATGCCCTCGATCATGTCGCGGATCAGGGACGGGGTCATCGGTTTGTCTACGGCCCACATGTGCGCGTCGGCCATGGTGTCCGCCAGGATTTGCGCGGTGCGGGTGTAGTTTTCGAAGGCGAACAGCGGGTCGTCGCTGCAGGTGCGGTTGCCCCAGAAGCGGAAGCCATCTTTGCGGATAAGCGTGGTGACGCCGGCCTGGTTCAGCAGATCGGCATCGGTGCCGGTGGCTTGCAAGTCCCAGAATACGCTGGCGGAGAGGCCGGTAACGCCGTTGACGCCGACGTTCGACAGGGTTTTATGCCAGCCGGTTTCCTGGTCGATTTTCGCCCGCAGGCCCATCGCACGCGCGGTGGCGTAGGCGGTGTCAGCCTGGCTGGTGGTGGTGTTCCAACTGACGAAGTCCGGCCAGATCACCATCAGTTCGCGCTGGCTGAAGTTTCCACGGTAGGCCGTGGCGTCCGTCAGGGTTTTGGCACCGAACGCGCTGATGTAACCGAAAGCGCGCAACTGCTGGCAGATAGCCGCCAGCGCGGTGGCCACCGGCTGGGAGTCCAGCCCCGGCACGCCGAGGATACGTGGTTTCACGCCCAGTTCCGCCTGGGCGGAGAGCAGGGCTTTCATGCCGGTGTAGCGGCCGTTTTCATCAGAACCGCCGATGAGGTTGGTGGTGGTTTCCGCCTCATCTTTACCGGCGGCGACGCGTACCACGACGGTAACCGGTTTGCACTGGTCAGCGATGGCGAGCAGCGCCGGGGCCAGGGTGCCGGTTTTACCGGCTTTGCCGCTGGCGGCCAGCACGTCGGTGATAAGAACCGGGGTGTTAAGCGGGAACTGCGCGGCATCGGCGTCGTCTGCGGTGCAGACCAGGCCAATGACCGCGGTAGAAACAGTGGAAATAACGCGGGTGCCGTCGTTGATTTCGACAACACGCACGCCGTGGTGATAATCAGCCATCTGATTGGTCTCCATGTTGAGGGTGCGCTCAGATTGTCAGTTCAAGCCGGCGGGTGCACGTGATTGCATCTTGATGGCGGATGGTACAACAAAGAAAAAGCCCCTCACGGGGCTTGTTTCATTCAGGCACAGTCGGCCAGGTAATATCCGATGCAGTGCCGGTATCTACCCGGCTCAGCAGAACCCGGTATTTTTTCCAGCTCACCAAGAGCTCTGTTTCTTCATCGGTTGCCATCTCCAGGTCAACCGCATCTTGCAGGGTCTGAATACGCAGGGTGGCCTGTTGCGTAAGGTCGGTTTTTTGCTGGCTGGCCTTCCCGGCGTAATAGGCTTTCTCGGCGCTCTCATTTTTTACCCATTGCCCGCCGTCCCATTCATCAAACTCACTCGATGGCGACAGCAGCGTAATGCCCTCCGGCAGCGGCCCCTCTTTGGTGATCACCGTCGCCTTGCCGGTTTCAGTGCTGTAGACCGTTTGCCCGCGATAATCCGGCTGTACCTGCCAGGCACCGGCCACAAATAGCGCCACCTCTCCGGCCCCAACCACGGGCGGCGCATCACAACAGGCATAAGCTGGAATGCCGACGCCCTCCGGCACATACTCCTGCGTCGCCCCGGTAAAGGCTCCGGTTTCACTGTCATAGTTGTATACCGTGATAAGCCCGGATGATTGGGCCAGGCCGCTGCTATCCAGAGTAACAAATGCCTCTGCCGCGTCTGCTGCTGGCGTGTCTACGGTTTCCAGGGTTTCGGTAATCTCTGCCATTATGCGGCCCTCACGATGTAGTTAAATGCCACGTTACGCGGCCGGGTTTCATTAGCGGTTTTGGCGGTCAGGCGTGATACAGAAGTAGCACCATTGTCAGCGAATCCTACGCCTACCTCTAAACCATCCATTGCATCAGTGCCTGATGACGTTCGGGGGATGTTGACGACGATTGTTTTCGGAACGTTTGTCGAACCGTAATTTAGGCCCACGGCATCCGATTGTGCAGAGAGCAGTGCGCGCCCGCTGTCTGCCCCGCGTCCATCGTCCCAGCCCCGGATAAACTCGCCGCGTAAATCCGGTAGCTTGAGCGACGGATAGGCTTTTGCCAGCTCCGGGTAAGTGTTTGCGCTGAAGGATGCGCCGTTGCATTTCAGCCAGCCCGTCGGCGCTGCGGCCCCCGGCCACGGGACAGGTGCGCCTACCGGGCAATCCCCGACCGGCATCCACTCCGCCCACGGCCCGTTACTGCCGTTCCAAGTGCCGGTCAGCCCGCGCACATACTTCTTACCGGTGCGCGTGGTGTACTCCTGCTGCACATTCCAGCCGGACTGGAGCACCAACAGTGTGCCGGACACTGGATAAGGGTAATTGAGCGCGGCCGTGGCTCCGTTATCGCCGTTCTTGTAGTACACACCGAGGCTGTTCGGGCCGAGCGTGTTCAGATCGACAGACAGCGAGTTGCTGTTATAGGCGAGCGCCCCCACATCAGACGCTTTCGGTGGATTGTTTTCAGAGTACATCGCTGCCCAGGCCGACCACGGGCCGTTACTGCCGTTCCAGTTCCCGGTCAGCGTGCGCGACCAGGTACGCCCGGTATGCTTTTCGGTATAGCGCTGAAGCACTCCGCCGACATAGGGGCCGAGGATCACCTCCAGCGTGCCGCCCGCCGTCGCCGCAGCAGGAAAGCCGTTCGCCGTGGTGACGTTTGCCGCCAGGGATTGCTGATAGATACCGAGGTGATCCAGTGCGTAGGTATCAATACTGGTATTGCCGATACTGGTCGCGATCACCGGCAGCGCGCCTACATCTGCGGCGGTTGGCGGATTGCCGGAGGAATAGACCGGCGTCCATGCGCGCCACGGCCCGTTACCGTTCCAGGTGCCGGTCAAGCCGCGCACGTATTTATTGCCGAGCCGCGTGGTGTACTCCTGTTGTACCCCGTAACCGGACGGGATAACCAACAGGGTGCCGGACATCTTTTCCGGGTAGTGCAGTTCAGGCGTGGCCGCGCTGTCAGTCTCTTTGTAATACACCCCTGCGCCGTCAGGGCCGAGCGTATCCAGGTCAACATTTAACGCCGTGGCATAAAACGGCATGGCCCCAATATTTTTCAGGGCATTCGCCATCGCGGTGCTTCCCTGCGCTTTAATCTCGCTCAACTGGCTGGCCGTCTTCAGGTATTGCGTATGCGGATCTTTGGCCGCCAGGTGTTTTGTCATTACGTTGTCAACATAGGCTTTGACTTCAATCACCTTGTCATCGACATATTTGCGCGTGGCCAGCACCACCGACGGGTCGATTTTCAGCGTCACGGCGTCGGTACTGTTCACCACCAGGATCATCCGCACCGTCTGGGTACGGCCGCTGCCTTCCTGAAGCTGGGGCTTGTACGTCTCCGGGCAGTTGGCGACGGCAATCAGCGTGCCGCTGTCGTCATACAGACCAATTTCACGGATCCAGAAGCCGCCTTCGTCTTCCGGGATAATCTGCTCAGCAATGATCTGGTTGGCGTTGGCGGCATCCACGCTCAGTGAGTTCAGCGCCGCGCGGCGTTTCTCGCCTTTCAGGGCGGTTTGCGCCGGGTCTGGCGTCGGCAGTGCGCCGCCGCCATCGCCCACCGCCATCTGGGTCAGGCTCAGTCGGGTACCCAGCGCGGTAGCGTTCGCCAGTTTCGCCGCGCCCAGGTCGGTCAGCAGCGCATAATATTTAGCCGTCATAATTCACTCTCACATTGTCAATTAAATGGACCGCAGAGCCGGTTGTCGCGAGGCCGGACACGGTAATGATTTCAGGGAAATAGGGGTAAACGGTCAGCTCGCTGCCGTCATAACTGGCGGCGCTGACCAGCAGGCCGCCGGTGACATCCAGATTGATGGAAAGGCCGATCAGGTGGCGGCTGACCGGCTTGGCATCGTTGATCAGCCGTTCCAGCTCCTGGTACATCCCGGCGGTGATGCCGGTTTCCAGCACGCCGACGTCCAGCCGGAAGGTGCCCGGCTGTTCGTTGGTCTGCCACCATTCGCGCACGCGGATCAGATAACCCAGCGGCTCCACCACGCGGCGCAGCGCGCCAATCGTGCCTTTGTGTTTATGCACAAACCAGGAGCCGCGCACCGCCGAGCGTTTGGCCTCTTCCGTCCAGTTCTCGTCCCAGCGGTCAACGGAGAAGGCCCAGGCCAGGTAGGGCAGGAGTGCCGGCGGGCAGGTGTCCGGGTTCCAGAGTTCGCGCAGCGGCACCGGCACCTGCTCCAGTGCCGCAAGTGCCGTGGCGGCCGCCACTTCCAGCGCGGAGGAGCCGGCGGGCAGCAGGCGATCACTCATCGGAGCCTCCCACTGTCAGCGAATAGGCGGTGCAGAGCGACGCCTGGGTTTTGTCGAGCACGATGTCAGCAACAGGCGACGCCAGCTCCACCCGCTGCACCCCTTCCACATGCAGTGCGGCGTAAATCGCCGACAGGCGGATGTCGCGCCCCAGGCGGCGCTGGTCATTGATGTAGCTCTCCAGTTGCTGCTGGGATGCGGCGCGGATAGGCTCCGCTTCCGGTGTCGGCAGCAGGTAAAGCACAGCCTCAATCTGGTAGGGAACAATGATGGCGGACTGCACCGTCACACGGTCGGCGACCGGGCGCACATCCTCGTCGTTCAGCGCCTCACGCACGATGGCCAGCAGCTCATCACTGGCATGGCCGTCCGCCTCGCGTGACAGCACCGTCACGGTGACCTCCGCCGGCGCCGGGCTGATGGCAGAAGCATCGGCCACCCGGCCATCGGCACTGCGCGCATGGTACTCATACGCGCCGCTCGGCCCGGCCACGCTCAGCCCCTCAAAGGCCTGTGGGATGCGCAGGCGGAAATCGCTGTCGGACTCCATCACCGCCGCTTTCGGCGGTACCGCCGCCGGGTTGGCCGGCTCCAGCACCAGCCGCTGCACGTTGGTGTAGGCCGCCAGCTGGTCGAGATCGCTGCCGTTGGCGTAGGCCACCATCACCGCGCGGACAGCGTCGTTGACCCGCTGGCGCAGAATAAGCTCACGGTAGACGTTCTCCTGCACCAGCTTCACCAGCGGCTCAGACTCCAGCGACAGCGTGCGCGCCACCGCCTCCTGCTGTTCCATAGGGAACAGTGAAATCAGCGCCGTTTTGCGCGCCTCGAACAGGGTTTCATAGTCCAGCGGCTCCACCACGTCGGGGGCGGGCAGCAGGCTTAAATCAATCGTCGCCATAGGGGTCAGCTCACAGGAATGCTTAGGGAAAATTTCATCGCCGTATCGCGGCGGGTACCGGTCAGCTCGACGACCATCTTCCCGTCATAACCGGGGGTAAACGTGATGGCGGTTAAGGTGATGCGTGGCTCCCACTGCAACAGCGCGCTATAACAGGCGGCCATAATCTGTAACCGCAGGGTTTCGTTCTGCGGCTGGTCAATCAGCGTGGAGAGCAGCGAGCCGTAGCTGCGGCGCATCACGCGTGACCCCTGCGGGGTTTGCAGGATGTCACTCACCGACTGGCGGATGTGCTCGAGGTCGCTGATCGCTTCGCCGTTGGCGCGGTTCATGCCGAGGTAAGTGGCCTGGTTCATTGCGGGTCTCCGGTCTGGGCATCGCCGGGGTACACACCGCCGTGCCGGTGGCGGTGCAGGGCGATGCCGTTGGAACTCAGGGTGCCGCCGCTGTGCGTCAGGTTACCGGTCAGCGTGCCGCCCTGTTGTACTGACAGCGTTGCGGTGGTCAGTTTCTGGGTGCAGACCACTTCCGGGCTGTCGAGGATGATGCGCATGGAGGCCACGCAGCGGATCTGCGGGGCAGTCACGGTGACGTGTCCGCGGGCGTCGGCGGTGATGGTTTCTGCCATCACTGAGACGCCCTCTTTGGCCTCGACGGTGGCGGAGGTGATGCCGGTCACCTGGAGCGCGCCGGTCTCCGGTTCATATTCGATAACGGCACCGTCCGGAAAGGCCAGGTGCACGGCGTCTGCGGAGGAGGAGGGGGCGGGGTTGGCGTCGGAGAAGACCGCCGGCAGCACAAAGGCGGTGTTTAAATCACCGCCGATGGCCAGCAGCAGCACCTGTTCGCCCACCGAGGGTGCCCACCAGCTGCGGGTGCGGCCCGCCCTGGCCGTGAGCCAGGGCAGCCAAATCGTCATGTTCTGACCGGCCTTCACCCGGCAGCGGGCGGCGGCCACATCGACCTCCGACACGGTGCCGATGCGGATCAGGTTGCCCAGCGTGCAGGCCAGAGAGGAGAGTTGCGCGTGTGTATTCATGGGATGAAGGATGCCGTCTCAAAGGGTTATGCGACAATCAACGGCTGCCCGGCTGTGGCGCACACAACGCCGCCGGGCAGCCGCGGGTTATTCCGTCCAGCTGCTGATCAGTTCCCCGTCGAGGTAGACCTCGTGCGGGGCCGCGACATCCTGCGGCAGCGGCGGTTCCGGCAGGTGCGTGACCTGCGCCGCACCATCCTGCTCCGTCACCAGCACGCGCTCCGTGAGCTGCAGTGTAAACATCAGCGTGCACAGATCGCCGCTGTCCACCCGGCGGCAGGTGAAATCACTCCGGCGCTTTTCGGTGCTGCTCAGCAGGTCGGGCTGGTTCTCCCGCAGCCAGGCGAGGATCACCACCGTCACGTTGTCGAGGGTGGTGGCCGCCGTCAGGGTGCTCAGCTCCGTAATGGTGATGATCAGCGGATAGCGGTACTCAAAACAGAGCGACGGCGCGAGCGTCGAGACAATCTGCATCTCGCCGAGCGTCAGAGTGAGTTGCTCCGGGTTGCGGGTGAGCACCGGCACCTGCTCAAGCAGGGTCTGGCGTAGGTGTTGTTGTTTCAGCATGATGTGCCTCCTGGCACTGTTGTAGGGCCTCAACCTGTAATCCGCAGTCGATCAGGGCAGCTTCCAGCCGGCGGATATCCGCGCTCAGATCGCCGTTAGTGCCGGGCTGGCTGGGCGGGATCGGGCAGGGGCGGGCGGTCGGACAGCCAGTGTACATAGTCACTGGCGCGGGTGAAGGCGGGGCGCTGGTGCAGCCGGCTAACATCAGCAGGCAGAGCGGTAGCGGCCCACGCGCGATCAATCGGGTGCTCATGTTGTTCTCTCTCGATGCGCTGTTCACGGGTTTGCAGGGTTTGTGCGGCGTGGGTCTGGGCGGCGTGCAGCGCCTGCTCCGCCTGCATCCGTTGCTGCGCCTGTTGGGCCAGCGCAGCGATCTGCCGGTCGCGCTGTGCCAACTGCCCGGCCAGCGCGTCGCGGCTGCGGGCCAGCGCGGTGAGTTCATGCTGCTGGGCGCGGTAGCCGGCAAACAGCAGCGCCGCTGCCAGCAGGCCGGTGGTCATCAGCGTCAGCCGCCACGGCATCTCACACCCCTTTCAGGCAGAGCGCCTGTTCAGCGGCGCGGCGGCGTGCCAGGCCGTTACTGCGCACGCCATCCACGTAGACCCAGCGCGGCAACTGGTCACAGGCATTGCGCCACTGCTGTTTGTTGATGTAAGTGGCGAGCGTGGAGCCGCAGGCGGCACTGACCCCGACGTTGAAGGCGAACGCGACCACCGCGTCATATACCGGCTGCGGCATCGGCCCCGGCATACAGCGCGCCAGCCCACGCTCGGTGTGCTTCACATCGGCGATCAGGTTTTCCGCCGCCTGCGCATCGGTCAGGGTGGTGTTGGCGTTCACATCACGGGTATGGCCGATGCCGTTAGTCCAGACCCCGGCGCTGCACTGGTACGGCGACAAGCGACAGCCCTCGAAATCGGTGATCAGCGCCAGCCCGGCGCCGGAAGTGTGCAGCGTGCCGTAGTCCGGTAGCCATACCGCCAGCCCGAGCACCGCTGCCGCGCTGCACCGCTTAATGGTTGAAGTGTTCATAATCGTTTTTGCACAGCCGGCTTTCCGCCAGCAGCTGGAAACTTTTACGGCGGTAGTGCCAGTTCACCAGAAAGGTCGCGACGCCCACCCCGGTACCGACCATCAGCGCCAGATCCTGCGGCGACATCATGCCGAGCCAGGCCAGCAGCGTGGCGACGGTGTAAGAGAGGGAGGAGGCAACGCGCTCAATGCTCACTCCCATAATTTTACGCTCTCGGTCACCGGGGCCGCGGCGGCGTCCGGCAGGGTCAGCGCGGTGCCGTGCGGCAGTACCGGCCCGTGTCCGGCGAGCGTGGGGTTCAGGGCGTAAACCTGTTCAACCAGGGCGCGGGTCTGGCCGTAGTAACGCCAGCAGACGGCGTCCACGGTTTCCCCCTGTTCACTGTATATTTTCATTTCAGGCCCCCCGGCAGGCGAGCCTGCACCAGGGAAAAAAACAAGGCTGGATAGCTCATGATGCAAGTCCATTAACGGAGTGAAGGAACGGCCATCAGTTTCCGAAATGTATGCAGGCGCAGCAATTAAGCGGGGTTGTGAAACCGTTGGCACAACAGGGAGGGCGGCAGGGCAAACCGGGGGCGCTGCGGGCAGGGCAGGGGCAAAAAAATGCGCTTACCCCGTTGGCGGCCACAAGCCGTGACAGAGAAGGTGTAAGCGCCGGACTCTCAGCGTTGATCCTGTATCTAGTGCCTATCATCCTTAATAACGTTATAGAACACGGCGTCTGAATGGTTATGCGGTAAGACCTGGCCTGCCAGATCGGATATCAGCGACATCACCATCAGAAATTCCTGCTGATTACATTGTGCAGTCTGGGAAATATCTGCAATAAGCTGTATGCGGGACAACGTTAGCTCTTGTTTATTCAGGTTTTCCACCCGTTCGCCCTCCGGTTACTGTGTATAAACACAGTATTAGTGAATTAGTGAAACACGTCAATACCGTTAATCTTTACGATTTCCTAACGTATTGATTCGGTGAATTTTCTCTGATTGGCCGATAATAACGGCTTCTATTCCTGCACTTTTTTTGACCAGTCATCCGCCGCCAAAAAGTGTGCTTTTTTTAACCTCCGCTTTCGCCGAAGCGGGATGGCACAAGGCTGTGCGGCCTTTTTGCCCGGAAAATGATCAGTTCAATTTTCGTCCAAAAGTCGGTTACTACAGAATGTTCTTATTCAAAATATTCATGACAGAATTGTGACAATGATCACGCGAATATTTTTCCGTTTCCGGCTCTTCCGGCCCCGGTAAAGGGATAAATCGCCCGGAAAAGGGGATGTTGATGCGGGGCAACGACGTCCCTACCACCAGATCGGGGATAAACGGAGGCGCTGCCGCCGCCGGCTCCCCACAGTTATTGACAGAACTCCAAGGCGCGGCGTTGCCGCTTAACGTCAACGGCGAACCAGCCGCAGCGCGCGGCACGATGTGCCAGCGGGCTGAACGGGTCAGAAACAGGCGGTCGTCACCCAAATGCGGGGCATAAATGCCCACTACCCGGCGGCGCGGCTCCTCATAGGCGTTGTACTCACCCTGATGCCGCCGTGCCACCCGCACCGTCTGCTGATTGCGCGGGACGTTGGTGCCGCCCTGCGCCCGGATGTACCCGGCGAAGTCACCGCTGTCGGCAGCCTGGCGCACCGCTTCGACCTGTGCATCAAATTCGCCCGCCAGGCTGAGATGCCGGATGCGCCGGCATTCGCGGTACGCACCGATACCCGGCAGGCCGATGGGGTGAAACTGCGGAATGCGCCAGGTGGCGGCCCAGGCGGTGACGGCGGCAGCGGTCTGGGTAAGCGGCTTGCCGGTATCGTGATCTTTCTCGCCTTCCAGGGCGTAACCATCGATATTCTTCGCAATATATTTCGCAATATAGCCCGCGGCCCCGCCCCGGTTCAGCGGCTTGAACGTACAGCGGCGTTCGGCTGCGCCCGGTTCGTCGCCGTCCTCCTGCAAACTGTAGCGGCGCATAATCGCGATAACCTGCGTTTGCTGGTGGGGGGCCATAAACAGCAACAGATGCCAGTGCGGCGTGCCGTCGTGGTGCGGCTCCACCACCCGCAGGCCGTAGACCGGCAGGCAGTTATCCTTAAACGCGGTGCGGATTTTCGCCCACACCGCCACCAGGTAACGCTGCGCCTCTTTCGGGCTGTGGCCCTGCCAGGCGGCGTTGATCTGCACCCGCCGCCCGCTGCCCAGCGTACGCATTGGATGATATTTCGCCGGGGTGGTCAGCGTGATAAACAGCCCGCCATGGCCCTGCTGCTCCGCCGTCTGCTCGACGCCGGCAATCAGCGTCATCAGTTCCATACGGCGGATGGCCGGGTTGGCGACGCTGGCCATCACCGTGTCCAGCAGGTTCAGCCGCTCGCCGGTCTCTTCATTCTCCAGTTCGTGATGCTTCAGGTAGCTGAGGTTGGAAAGGCGGCGGGCGGTGACGTCGCGCAATGCCTGTTTGCTGACGTAAGGCGACAGGGCGCGGCTGACGTAACCCGCGGCGATCATCAGCGCCTCACGCCGGCAGGTACGTTGGCGCAGCAGCGTGGTTTCCCACCAGTCACCGTCAACCAGCCGCAGAATGGCGGCCAGCGCCGCCGGGGTGCTCAGGCGGCCTTTGCGCCAGGCGGCCCAGTGCGGCGGCTGGAGGTTAAAGGCGCGCGCCAGCGGGGCTACCTGCCCATACAAGCGGCGCTGAATTTCCGGGTTCAGCAAGCGCGCCGGGCCTTCTTCCCCGGCGGGCGGCAGGGCGTCGCAGGCACTCTCATACGCCTCATGCAACTGTCCGGCAATCCGCCGCGCCAGGCGGCGCACAGCTTTGTCATTGAGATCGGGCAGCTGGTGGTAAGCCTCTGCCTCGTTGGTAAAACGCGCTGAGGCGGCAAAATCCATCTGGTGGCGCGCCATCACGCGCGAAATCCGCGGCCAGAGCCGTTTGGCAAACCCCGTCAGCAGGAAGTGGTGCGCGGCACGGTAGCCGTTCTCCTGCAAGAGTTGCTGATAGCGGTTAAGCAGCGGCGCACGCAGGCAGCGCGGCAGGTGGTTCAACTGATCCAGGGCCTGTTCCGCCTGCTGCCATGCCGCGCGGGTCAGCGCACGTGGGCGCGACACCGCCGGGCGCGGGCGGTTCCATGGGTACGCCCCGCTGAACGGCAGCGGCACGGCAACATTAAATGGCGGCGGCGGCGCAGGGGCGCGGCGCCCACGGGATAAGTCAGGCATCACAGCTCTTCTTTTAACAGGGGCAAGGGGAACGGCGTTACCGGACGTGGCGGCGCTGTTGCTCTTCCCGTTGCTGGCAGTCGCAGCAGCGCGTCACGCCATCAAGGATCTGGCGGCGGCGTTCATCAATCGGTTCGCCACATGCCTCACAGAAAAAAGCGGAGGGTTGCGCCGGTTTGCGCAGCGCCCTGGCAAGGTAGCCCACCAGCGCACGCGCCTGATGGTCTTGTGAAAGATCCACCCAGTCCGGCATCAGTGGTGCTCCCATTGCTGCTGGCTGAGGCGTTCGGCCTCGTCACGCAACAGATCCGCCGCGGCAGCCGGGGGCAGGGCGTGGGCGGTGATGTAACAGGCCAGTTGCTCAAAGCGTGCGGCCACCTGGCGGGCGAGCTGCTCGCGCAAGGCGGCAGGGGATAACGGCGTAGTCTGGTTCATAAGCACCTCGTGTAAATAAGGAAACGTCAGCGTCTCAGGGGGAGCGCAGCGTGCAGTCGTTGTCGGAGAGAAAGCGCGGCAGCGTGCGGGCAAACGCCATCAGCGATCGCAACGCCTCAATCACGCTCCGGCGCTCCTCCTGGGTTAACCCGGCGTAACTCAACGTGACATGGCGGGCTTTCAACCCGGCATGAAAGCAGAGCAGCCGCTTCCAGTGGTCGGGCGCGCCGTCAAAAATCTGTTGCGTCGGGTTTTTGGCCGCAAAGTGCGTGCGGCGGATGGCCGCCAGGTAGCGTTTTCCCAGCGCCTGTTGTGCCTCGTTGGCCAGCAGCATGGCGGTTTACCCCGCGATGTAACGGCAGTTAATCGCCTGTGCCAGCAGGCGGGCGCGGAACGCCACCATATTAATGCGCGCCGCGCCGCCCTCTTTCAGGCGCGGCATAATCAGCAGATCACCGGCGGCCACCATGCGTTTTACGGTGGGAATACTGAAGCCATAGGCATCAGCAAACTGGCTATAGGTCATCAGCTCCGGGCCGCCCGGGATTGCAATTTGAGAATTCATGGTGAATGATCTCCAGTGGGGTAAAATAGGTATCATCAAGGATCAATTTTAAGATACTGCCAGACTCTAATCTTGACTTTGCAAGCTGTCAAGATGGAATTTTGCGTTAATGAGGATTTTGCAAGATGCAGTTGAATGAGCTTGAAGGGGGCAAAGCGGTACTTGCGCGTATGCTTCAGGCGTATGGCTTTACGATGCAAAAAGAGCTGGGCGACCTGCACGGCCTGTCATCCGGCACCATAAGCACCTGGATCAGAAGGGATTACTTCCCAGGGGATGTGGTGATCGCCTGCGCACTGGACACCGGCGTCTCACTACGCTGGCTGGCGACCGGCCAGGGGCCGATGCGGGATGCCGTCACGGACGCAACGCCTCAGCGTGAAAATGTAAGCCATCTTAAAAAGTTGAGATTGCGTGGTGGCGTCATAGAAGAGGAGGGCACCTGGCTGGCGGACCCCTCTCTGTTGGATGCCTCCGTGAAAGAGCCGGCCTGCCTGGTCAGGGGCGCACACACCTGGGTTATTGACCTCGGCAGCACCAGCCTGGGCAATGGCCGCTGGCTGCTGGACATCGACGGGGATGTAGACGTGTATGACATCGCCCGGCTACCCGGCAACCGGCTGAAGGTCACCCGCCAGGCGCTCACCTTTGAGTGCGGGGTGGATGAGGTCACGGCGCTGGGCCAGGTCTGCGTGACGCTGGAACCCAATTTGTGATCGCGGACTGAGGGCGCAGGGATGGCGGTAAAAAAAGTGCCGGACGGCCAATGGCTGGCGGACTTCTACCTGAACGGCCGCGGCAGCAAACGGGTGCGGAAAAAGTTTGCGACCAAAGGCGAGGCGGTGGCGTATGAGAACTATTGCCTCAGCGAAGCCGCTGACAAACCGTGGCTGGGCGAAAAACCGGACAACCGCCGGCTCAGTGAGCTGGTGCAGTTGTGGCATAACCTGCACGGGCAGTCGCTCACGGCCGGCAAATCCCGCATGGGGAAACTGCGGCTGATCTGCGCCGGCCTGGGCGACCCGGTAGCGACGCAGATCACCCCTAAAATGTGGGCGCACTACCGTGATCGTCGTCTGCGCGGTGAAATTGACAACGGGCATCATACCAACCGCGAAAAATGGAAAGCGAAGCCGATCACGGTCAACCGGGAGCATCAATATCTTTACGCGCTGTTCAACGAGCTGAAGCGGCTGGGCGAGTGGGCGCCCCCGAACCCGCTGGAGGGGATGCGCATTTTCAAAGAAGAAGAGAAGGAGATGACCTGGCTGACCAGAACGGAGATTGACCAACTGCTGGCAGCCTGCGCGGCCTACGGCAACCCCGACCTGACACGGATAGTCAAAATCTGCCTGACCACCGGCGCACGCTGGAGTGAGGCGGAAAACCTGACGCGTTCGCAGCTGTCGCCGCACAAGCTGACGTTTATCAAAACCAAGGGCAAGAAGAACCGCACGGTGCCGATCCCACGCTGGCTCTACCAGGAGCTGGAGCCGCTCTCCGGCCGGTTATTCAGGCCCTGCTATCAGGCTTTCAGCCAGGTGCTGGCCTTAACCACCCTGACGCTGGCGGACGGCCAGAAAACCCATGTCCTGCGGCACACATTCGCTTCCCACTTCATGATGAACGGCGGCAACATCCTGGTGCTGCAACGCATACTGGGCCATGCCAACATCCGCGAAACCATGCGCTATGCCCACTTCGCCCCCGATCACCTCGAAGAAGCGATCACCCTCAACCCCCTCGCCGACCTGAATGACCACATTCTGCCCACCCTACTGATCCCCGCTGATATTTCCTGATACCCTACAAGCTATCAACCTATTGTAAATTATAAAATTTACTGAAATATCAATGGGGGGAGGGAAATGCGTCTTAACTAATTAGCGGCACACTCTGCGATTAAGCCTGCAGGCATGTGCCTTTGATGTTATCTTGAAAATGCAACGTGTAAAATTATATTTACATTAATTTTCTTCCTGTGTTTTCTATGATGTTCATCAATAATCTTTGTAATTTTTATCCTAACATGTCGTTGATTATGAAGATTATTAGCAATGGTATTATTCAAACTCATGCGTAGTAGTGATTTAAATTTATCTGTGATGTAATTTATTATTTACGTATTATGGATTGAATAATTTACAGGGAGTGGTAAGGTGTGGGCATTGCAGCGGCACGGGCGGCTGCCTCTGATAACTGACAGGACCGACGTAATGCAAAAAGATGCCCTCAACAATGTACACATCAGCGCGGAAGAGGTGTTGATTACCCCGGAAGAGCTGAAAAAGCAGTTCCCGCTGAGCGCCGGCGATCAGCGCAATATTGCGCAATCGCGTGACACCATCGCCAACATCCTTAAAGGCCGCGATCATCGTCTGCTGATTGTCTGTGGCCCTTGCTCAATCCACGATCCTGATGCGGCGCTGGACTACGCGCGCCGCCTGAAAGATCTGGCTGAGGAACTCAGTGACCACCTGTACATTGTTATGCGCGTCTATTTTGAAAAGCCCCGTACTACCGTCGGTTGGAAAGGGCTGATCAACGATCCGCATATGGACGGCTCTTTTGATGTGGAAGCGGGGCTGCACATTGCCCGCCGCCTGCTGCTGGAACTGGTCGGGATGGGTTTGCCCCTGGCGACTGAGGCACTGGACCCGAACAGCCCACAGTACCTGGGCGACTTGTTCAGCTGGTCGGCCATTGGCGCACGGACTACCGAATCACAGACACACCGCGAAATGGCATCCGGTCTCTCAATGCCGGTCGGGTTTAAAAACGGCACCGACGGTAGCCTGGGTACCGCGATCAATGCGATGCGCGCCGCCGCCATGCCGCACCGCTTTGTCGGGATTAATCAGGCAGGGCAGGTTTGCTTGCTGCAAACGCAGGGTAACCCTGATGGGCATGTCATTTTGCGTGGCGGGAAAACGCCAAACTACAGCGCGGAACATGTGGCAGCCTGTGAGAAACAGATGAGTGAGGCAGGACTCCATCCTTCTCTGATGATAGATTGCAGTCATGGCAACTCAAATAAAGATTACCGCCGCCAGCCGTTGGTTGCCCAGTCTGCCATCGACCAGATCAAAGCCGGGAACCGTTCAATTACCGGACTGATGCTGGAAAGCAATCTGCATGAGGGCAATCAGTCTTCAGAGCAGCCGCGCGACATGTTGCGTTACGGCGTCTCGGTTACGGATGCATGCATCAACTGGGAAAGCACGGAAACGTTGTTGCGTGATATGCATCAACAGCTGGGCAATGCGCTGATCGAACGTAAAGCAGGAGAATAAAAGGTATGGTGGCTGAGCTGACCGCATTGCGCGATCAAATCGATGAGGTGGACAAAGCCTTGCTGGATCTGCTGGCAACGCGTCTGAAACTGGTGGCCGAGGTGGGCGAAGTGAAAAGCCGTTATGGCTTGCCGATCTATGTGCCCGAGCGGGAAGCCTCCATGCTGGCCTCCCGCCGGAAAGAAGCGCAGGCACTGGGCGTACCACCGGACTTGATTGAGGATGTCTTGCGTCGGGTTATGCGGGAATCTTATTCCAGTGAGAATGACAAAGGGTTCAAAACGCTTTGCCCGCAGCTCCGCCCGATCGTCATCATTGGCGGGCAGGGTAAAATGGGGCAGCTGTTCAGCCGGATGTTGACGCTCTCCGGCTATCAGGTACGGATACTGGAGCAGGAAGACTGGCCGCGGGCAGAGGAGTTGTTGGCAGACGCCGGTATGGTGATTGTCAGTGTGCCTATCCATATCACTGAGCAAGTGATCGCCCGCCTGCCGCCACTGCCGGCCGACTGTATTCTGGTTGATCTCGCGTCCGTGAAAAACCGGCCACTCCAGGCCATGCTGGCCGTACATGAAGGCCCCGTGGTGGGGTTGCACCCGATGTTTGGCCCGGATGTCGGCAGCCTGGCGAAACAGGTTGTGGTCTATTGCGACGGCCGTGAACCGGAAGCCTACCAATGGCTGCTGGAGCAATTGCAGGTGTGGGGTGCACGTCTGCATCGCATCAGTGCGGTAGAACATGATCAGAACATGGCGTTTATTCAGGCGCTGCGACACTTCGCGACCTTCGCCTATGGCCTGCATCTGGCGGAAGAGAATGTGCAGCTTGAGCAACTCCTGGCGCTCTCCTCGCCTATCTACCGGCTGGAACTGGCGATGGTCGGGCGGCTGTTTGCCCAGGACCCACAACTCTATGCTGATATTATTATGTCATCAGAGAATAATCTGGCGCTGATCAAGCGTTACTACCAGCGTTTCGGCGAGGCGATTGCGTTGCTGGAGCACGGGGATAAACAGGCATTCATCGACAGTTTCAAAAAGGTTGAACACTGGTTCGGGGATTATGCCCAGCGTTTCCTGGTAGAAAGCCGCACGTTACTGCTGCAAGCCAACGATAACCGGCAGTAACCTGATTTCAATAAAATTACGGCACAAAAAAAGCCACGCTAACTTCAGCGTGGCTTTTTTATGAAGGCTAACTTGCGTCAGCTTGGGTCGACCGGGATGACGTTTTCTGTCGGGTAACAACCCAGTACTTTTAATGAACGGGTAATCGGTGCCAGCTCCCGCAGCGCTTTTTGCATGCTCTCGCTGCGCAGATTAGCCTGCACATCAATATAAAACATCTCTTCCCATGGGTTACCGTGAATCGGCCGGGACTCCAGTTTGGTCATCACGATGCCGTGCTCACGCAGAACCAGTAACGCTTCAACCAATGCCCCGGATTGCTGACCGGTCGCCATGATCAACATGGTTTTTGCCGGAACCTGTTCAGAGACATCAATGGCTTTACGCGCCAGCACGATAAAGCGGGTGATATTCTGCTGTTGGTTAGCCAGTTTATGCTCCAGTACCTGAAGCTGATACAGCGCCCCCCCGGCCTCACTGCCGAGCGCCGCCACTTCTGGGGAGTTCAGCGCGGCCACTTTTTCCATCGCGGCGGCAGTACTCTCACAATACTCAATTTTCCAATCCGGGAAGCGGTTAAGGAACTGGGTACACTGCTGGAAAGGCTGAGGATGGCTGTACACCGTTTTAATCGCTGAAAGCTCTGTAGGGGTACTTACCAGTACGCAATGGTCGATAGGCGTCGAGAGTTCACCCACGATAGACAGACTGGTGTGTTGCAGCAGATCATAAACATCATTGATAGAGCCTGAGCTGGTGTTCTCAATCGGCAATACGGCATAGTCGGCCTGCCCGGTTTCCACCTGCGTGAAAATATCCTGGAATTTCAGGCAACCACACTCAATAAACTGTTCGAAATGGCGGGCTGCATAATGGCGGGCTGCCAGGTGCGAATAAGAGCCTTTCGGGCCCAAAAACGCGATGCGCGCGGAGTGAACCGTCGTCTGGTTTAGCTGCTGCTGAAGCAAAGCCTGCTGCGTCAAGACAGAGTCTTCAATGATCAGCTGGAACAAGCGGGTGATATAAAAACCGTCCAGATTGCGTTGCTTGCCGGCGTCGATCAGGGCGTCAAGCAAATCGCGTTCGCGCGCTTTATCCCGGATAGGGCGGTGGGTATGCAGCTTTGCGCGGGCGACGTCGAGTGCCAACCCACGGCGTTCCGCCAGCAGATCCAGTAATTTGATGTCCAGCGCGGTGATGCGCTCGCGCAGTGCCAGTAAAGGGTTATCGGTCATGATGTCTGCCTTTTGTTATCTTCTTATCAAAATCAGCCCATAAAAAAAGCCTCCGCGGGGGAGGCTTTTCTTGTTCGTCTTCGCATTCTTTATCGTATGACGAATCGCCTCCCAGTCAGGGGAAGGTAAAAAAGAATGCGAAGAAAAACAGCGGCTGGCGCAACATAGACGTCCTGGATTATGTGTTGATCTTATGTAAAGTAACTGCTGACGTTTTTTTGTCAATAAAAAACGCGCCCCGCGGGCGCGCTTAGTCTTCACTAGAGGGGATTAGGGCTCTTCAGGCTCAAGGTTGACCTCTTTGATACAGGTCGCTGCCCGGCGCGCTTCATCTTTATGCTGCGCTTTATTAAGTTGCCGCTCCAGTTTGGAAATCATTTCATTAACCGCCGCGTACATATCGTCATGCCGTGCGCTCGCGACCAGTGGCCCGCTGTTGGGCGTACTGATGGTGGCATCTGCCTGGAAACCATTGGGTTCTTTAGAAAGGACGACGTGGGGGTTAATCAGCTGTGTTTGCCATTTATCCAGTTTGGCGAGACGGTCTTCGACATGCTGACGAATTGCATCAGTGATATCCATTTGTTTGCTGGTAATGTTGACTGTCATATAACTTACCTCTCTGTCTTTCCGTCTTGGATACCTTCAGCATAGCCTACTGGCGCTGTGATTTTGTGATAGGGATCACTTATTTTTGTCACTTTTTGTCAGTGAGCGCGTTTATGTGAAGTGTGACGAAGATTAAAAAATTTATGCTTGAGAGTTCAGCGCAGGTGACGCACTATCGATAAGTTAACCCCACTGCCTGAAAGATGAAGGCAGGTGTTATTTGTTTGTTATTCAAACAGGTAGGCTGATTGTCCACACATTGATTGTTCAAACAAGTAGCAAAAAAAACGGCAGCCTGGGCTGCCGTTCTTATTATCATCTTTTACCACTTTTTTACTGATTAACCGCGATGATTTTTGCCACTTTATCTGCCTGGCCGTTAAGCTGAAGCTGCTTGTACGCATTCTCCATCAAAGGCAGAGCATCACGGGTTGCCTGCGTATCCGGATAATTCTTCATCATCTGCTCAACACGGTTAACTACTGCAACGTAAGCGCCACGTTTCGTGTAATATTGCGCCACGGAGAGTTCATACTTCGCCAGACGATCTTTCAGGTAAACCAGACGCTTCTGTGCATCCGTGACATACTGGCTGTCAGGATGGCTCTGAATCAGCTGGCTGAAATCGCGGAAGGCGGCACGTGCATGCTGTGGATCACGGTCAGAGCGATCAACGCCGAAGAAACCTTGCAGGGCGCTGTCATCCAATGCCATATCTGTCAGACCACGCATATACATGACGTAGTCGATGCTCGGATGGGTCGGGTTTAGTCGCGCAAAACGATCAATGGCTGCCTGCGCCATCGGCAGATCTGCAGATTTATAGTAAGCGTAGATCAGATCCAGCTGAACTTGCTGGGAGTATGGCCCAAACGGATAGCGGTTATCTAACGCTTCCAGCTGGGTGATGGCTCCTTTGAAGTCACCGTCCTGCAGTTTTTGCTGAGCGGTTGCATAGATTTCCGAAGGCGGATTGTCGGGCACCGCATCCTTCGAACTGGAGCAACCCGCCAGAACCAGGCTCAACGTGGCTGCAGCCACCAGATATTTCATACGCGTCATGACGTTTTGATTATCCTCAGGGTGTTATTCCGGGAGACTGTCCGTTAAGTTCCCGGCAAAGACCAGCTACAATAGCACATTATTTTAAACGGCATCGCCGTGAAAACCCAACGTTAACGAAGAAGCTGCATATGGCACAACAAGTACAACTCACCGCAACGGTGGCCGAATCTCAACTCGGTCAACGTTTAGATCAGGCTTTAGCGGAATTGTTCCCTGATTATTCTCGATCACGCATAAAAGAGTGGATTCTCGATGATCGGGTCCTGGTCAACGGCAAGATGGTGAATAAACCAAAAGAAAAAGTGTTGGGTGGCGAAGCCGTGGCCATTGATGCGCAAATAGAAGAAGCGGCCCGCTGGGAAGCCCAGGAAATTGCGCTGAACATTGTGTATGAAGACAGCGATATTCTGGTGATCAACAAGCCGCGTGACCTCGTTGTTCACCCGGGCGCCGGTAACCCGGACGGCACTGTCCTGAATGCGTTACTGCACTATTACCCGGAAATTATGGATGTCCCGCGTGCCGGGATTGTTCACCGTCTGGATAAAGATACCACCGGCCTGATGGTAGTAGCCAAAACGGTGCCGGCGCAGACACGTCTGGTGGAAGCGCTTCAACTGCGTGAAATTACCCGTGAGTATGAGGCCGTAGCCATCGGCACCATGACAGCAGGGGGGACGGTGGAACAACCTATTACCCGCCATTCCACCAAGCGTACCCATATGGCTGTGCATCCGATGGGTAAACCTGCCGTAACGCACTACCGCATCATGGAGCATTTCCGGGCGCATACGCGCCTGCGCCTGCGCCTGGAAACAGGGCGTACCCACCAGATCCGCGTGCATATGGCACACATCAACCACCCGCTGGTGGGCGATCAGCTCTATGGTGGCCGCCCGCGTCCGCCAAAAGGCGCGTCAGAACAGTTTATTTCGACCCTGCGTGGGTTTGATCGTCAGGCCCTGCACGCGACCATGCTGCGCCTTTATCATCCGATCACCGGTATCCAGATGGAGTGGCATGCCCCACTGCCGCAGGATATGGTCGATCTGATCGAGGCGCTGAAAGCCGATACAGAAGCCTTTAAGGACCAACTGGACTGGTTATGAGTACTCTGATCCGCCCACGCTGGGCGGCGCCTGCGTCTGTGATGGCCTGCAGTACCACCCGGGCGGGCGGCGTCAGTTTGCCGCCCTATGCGTCGCTGAATCTTGGGGCGCATGTAGGCGATAACCCGGCCGATGTGGCGGCAAACCGTCTGCGGCTGGTTGAGCTGGCCGGTTTGCCGGCAATGCCTTTTTGGCTGGAACAGGTACACGGTACTGACGTATTGCGGCTGGAGGGGCAAGCGCCTTCTGCCGCCGCATTGCGGGCAGATGCCGTATATACCGCCGCGCCGGGGCAGGTGTGTGCGGTCATGACAGCAGATTGCCTGCCGGTATTGTTTGCCTCACGCAAGGGCGATGAAGTGGCGGCTGCGCATGCCGGCTGGCGTGGGCTGTGCGCCGGTGTATTGGAAAATACACTGACGCAGTTCCGCTGCCCACCTGACGAGGTGATGGCATGGTTTGGCCCGGCTATCGGGCCGGATGCGTTTGAAGTCGGCGCTGAGGTGCGGGCCGCTTTTGTCGCCGAAAATCCGGCGACCGGCGCTGCCTTCCGGCCTGCCGGAACAAAATACATGGCCGATATTTATCAGTTGGCTCGCATCCGGCTTCAGGCCGCCGGAGTCCGCCACATCAGCGGTGGCGAGCGCTGTACTGTCAGTGAATCAGATAATTTCTTCTCTTTTCGCCGGGACGGTACGACCGGGCGTCTGGCAACTTTAATCTGGCTGATATAATCTACGGCTCCGAGACGATCCGTGACGCATAAAAAAACGCCGAATATACAGTCAAGATAACCTTGAAAACGTGAGGGATGACCTCATTTAATCTCCAGTAGCAATTTTGACCTGTATTGGAGGAGTTATGCGTCTGGATCGTCTTACCAGTAAATTCCAGCTTGCCCTCGCTGATGCCCAATCCCTTGCCCTTGGGCGTGATAACCAATTCATTGAACCTCTTCACCTGATGAGCGCCCTGCTTAATCAGGAAGGGGGGACTGTGCGCCCATTACTGACATCTGCCGGTGTAGATGCCAACCGGGTGCGCACAGAGATTGAGCAGAGCCTGGCCCGTTTACCGCAAGTTGAAGGCACCGGGGGGGATGTTCAACCCTCCCATGATTTGGTGCGTGTTCTGAATCTGTGTGACAAGTTGGCGCAAAAACGTGCTGACACTTTTATTTCATCTGAATTATTTGTACTTGCTGCATTGCAGGATCGTGGTGCGTTAACCGATCTGCTGAAAGCGGCCGGGGCCGATGCAACCAAAATCAGCCAGGCTATTGACCAGATGCGGGGAGGCGAAAAAGTGAATGATGCAAATGCAGAGGATCAACGTCAGGCATTGAAGAAATTCACGATTGACCTGACAGAGCGCGCTGAGCAGGGAAAACTTGACCCGGTCATCGGCCGTGATGAAGAGATTCGCCGTACCATCCAGGTATTGCAGCGCCGTACCAAAAACAACCCGGTTCTGATTGGTGAGCCAGGGGTGGGTAAAACCGCCATTGTTGAAGGACTGGCGCAGCGGATTATCAATGGCGAAGTGCCGGAAGGCCTCAAACATAAACGCGTTCTCTCGCTGGATATGGGCGCGCTGGTGGCTGGTGCCAAATATCGTGGGGAGTTTGAGGAACGCCTGAAAAGCGTGCTCAACGATCTTTCTAAACAGGAAGGCAGCGTCATTCTGTTTATTGATGAGTTGCATACCATGGTCGGGGCAGGTAAAGCCGATGGTGCCATGGATGCCGGGAACATGCTGAAACCTGCATTAGCCCGGGGTGAGTTGCACTGCGTCGGCGCGACTACGCTGGATGAGTATCGCCAATATATAGAAAAGGATGCTGCGCTGGAGCGCCGCTTCCAAAAAGTCTATGTGGCTGAGCCATCAGTAGAAGATACCATCGCCATTTTGCGTGGGCTGAAAGAACGTTATGAGCTGCACCACCACGTGCAGATTACTGACCCGGCGATTGTCGCCGCGGCGACGCTTTCGCATCGTTATATTGCCGATCGCCAGTTGCCAGACAAGGCAATTGACCTGATCGATGAGGCAGCCTCCAGTATCCGTATGCAGATCGACTCTAAACCAGAGTCTCTTGACCGGCTCGAGCGGCGTATTATCCAGCTCAAGCTTGAACAGCAGGCCCTGAAAAAAGAGTCAGATGACGCCAGCCTGAAACGTCTTGAGATGCTGAACAGTGAACTCACGCAAAAAGAGCGTGAATATTCAGAACTGGAAGAAGAGTGGAAAGCAGAGAAGGCGGCACTGTCCGGCACGCAAACCATCAAGGCTGAACTGGAGCAGGCAAAAATCAGCCTGGAGCAGGCGCGCCGCATCGGTGACCTCGGCCGGATGTCAGAGTTACAGTATGGGAAAATCCCTGAGCTGGAAAAACAGCTGGCAGCGGCAACGCAGGCCGAAGGCAAGACCATGAAGCTGTTGCGTAACCGTGTGACAGACGCCGAAATCGCTGAAGTGCTGGCGCGCTGGACCGGTATTCCGGTCTCAAGAATGCTGGAGAGCGAGCGCGAGAAACTGCTGCGTATGGAACAGGATCTGCATCAGCGGGTTATCGGCCAGGATGAAGCGGTAGACGCCGTATCCAATGCGATTCGCCGCAGCCGGGCAGGCCTGGCTGATCCTAACCGCCCAATCGGCTCCTTCCTGTTCCTGGGGCCAACCGGGGTAGGGAAGACCGAGCTGTGCAAAGCGCTGGCTCGTTTCCTGTTCGACAGCGACGATGCCATGGTGCGTATCGACATGTCCGAATTTATGGAGAAGCACTCTGTGTCGCGGCTGGTGGGCGCGCCTCCGGGTTATGTGGGTTATGAGGAAGGGGGCTACCTGACCGAAGCTGTGCGTCGCCGCCCTTATTCCGTCATCCTGCTGGATGAGGTAGAGAAAGCGCATCCGGATGTCTTCAACATCTTATTGCAGGTGTTGGATGATGGTCGTTTGACGGATGGGCAAGGGCGGACGGTCGATTTCCGTAATACTGTGGTTATTATGACGTCTAACCTTGGTTCCGACCTGATTCAGGAAAGGTTCGGGCAGATGGATTACCCACAGATGAAATCAACGGTCATGGAGGTTGTCAGCCATCATTTCCGTCCTGAGTTTATTAACCGTATTGATGAAGTCGTTGTGTTCCATCCGTTGGGCCGCGCGCATATCAAGTCTATTGCCGCTATTCAGTCAGAACGGCTTTATAAACGGCTGGAAGAGCGGGGCTATGTGGTGACCCTGACGGATGCCGCGCTGGAGTTGTTAGGTGAGACTGGCTTTGACCCGGTCTACGGCGCACGTCCTTTGAAACGTGCTATTCAGCAGGAGATTGAGAACCCGCTGGCACAGCAAATTTTGTCAGGCAAGTTACTGCCGGGTAAACCTATCACGCTGGATGTTACTGACGGACACATCGTCGCTCAACAATAAGCAGGTATAGAGATAAAAGGGGGCCGCAATGTCGGGCCCCTTTTCTATATGGGTGCTTCTATAAAGAGGCAAAGACTAAGATAGAGCGCCTGAATAGGGGAGAAAAGCACCATAATGGATGAGTATGGAGCGTTTTTTATACTTTCTGGTTAAACATTCGTCGGTTGAATAATTTTCTGAATTTAGGGGTTGCAGCCTGTCAGGAACTCCCTATAATGCGCCTCCACTGACCGGGAACAACGACCAACACGTCGCCGGGTCAGAGAGAGGTAAGCAGGCGGAAACGCTGAATTCTTTTGAGAATTAACGCTTGACTCTCTGGCGGGAAAGCGTAATATGCACCTCCCGCGTTACCGAGAAAGATAACGGTAACCACTGCTCTTTAACAATTTATCAGACAATCTGTGTGGGCACTCACAAGACGATATCAGCATCCCCGGATGCAAAAAATATTAAGTCTTGAAGAGTGACTACCTAAAGAAATTTAGAACAGTAACCTTTGAGCATCGCTATTAACTTAGCAAATCAAGCTTTT
>NZ_PJZF01000029.1 GCF_002858675.1 Chimaeribacter californicus | reverse complement strand
AACAAGCCGGTGGCGTTCGTCTGCCACGCCCCTGGGGTGTTGCGCCATGTGAAAAGCCCGGACGGCAAACCGCTGGTGGAAGGCAAGAACGTCACCGGCTTTACCAATACGGAAGAAGAGGCGGTCGGGCTGACCAACGTGGTGCCGTTCCTGGTGGAAGATGAACTGATTGCCAAAGGGGGGATCTACTCCAAAGGCGAAGACTGGGGCTCCTACGTGGTGATGGACGGCCTGCTGATCACCGGGCAGAACCCGACCTCCTCCGCCGCTACCGCCGCACGGCTGATTGAGCAATTTGCTGACTAATTAATGTAGTTGATAAGAAACATAAAACCCGGCACTGATGTCCGGGTTTTTTTGTGGTTGCTTATTGCCGCGCCTGATGACTACTCTGCAAAAATTGCCTGCATGATAGCCAAAACGTCTTCCAGGGTATCACCCGGCACCTTTTCAAGCCGCCTGCCGTGGCAGGCGTTGATATCCAGCGTCCGGGGTTGATCGCAACGTATAACGCCCATTGTCCGTGTACCGGCATTCTCGAAAGGGACAGCGAAGCCGGCAGTGCGGGCAAAATTACCGCCGCTGGTGATAGGCAACACAATCGGGGTACGGGTCACGCGGTTAAACGCAGTCGGCGACACAATCAGCACCGGCCGGGTGCCCTGTTGCTCGTGCCCTGCAGTGGGATCAAGCGAAACAAGCCATATCTCGCCACGCTCCATTACAGCACCTCATTGCCGGTTGATGCGCCGTCAAGCCACTGGCGATCTTCCACATCAGGCTCAGCATTTTCATCACATTTTGCCAGCAACTCCGACAGGGTATAACGCACACGGGCCTGCGGCTCCATCACCAGACGCCCGTTATCCACGGTAAGCCCCACTGTTGCACCGGCTTCAAGATGAAGGATATCCAGCAGCGCGGGCGGCACCGCCAGCATGACGGAGCCGCCGACTTTACGAAGGTTTGTTCTGTGCATAGTTCCCCCTGATTAAGTTATACCTGAATATAACGTAATACCCTGAGAGAAGTGCCTGTTTTTCAGTCAACGCGAAGGCAATGACACCACATCCGTATCCGGGCGCCCCGGCTTCACGGCCGTCAGCGGCACCAGCCATTTCACGAAGGAGAGGTGGCCGTCATAGGGCGGTTCGCTGTAGCGTGCCGGATCGGCATTAACGTCAAACAGTGGGGTGTAGCCGAGTGACAGGCAGAGGCTGACCGCTTCCGGCTGGCGGAAACCGGTGGTGAGAAACGCTTGTTTGTAACCGGCCAGCCGGGCGCGGCGCTCCAGCTCCTGCACCATGTAAAGCGCGACGCCCTGTCGGCGCCGATCCTGCCGCGTCCAGATGCGGGACAGCTCCGCCGTGTCGTGATCGTAGGGGGAGTAGGCTCCCATACCAATCGCTTCGTCTCCCTGTTTCAACACCAGAAAACCGCCCTGCGGCGCGCAATACAGCGAGGCCGGGCCATATTCCCGGTCGCCGAAATTCATGCCGTACCGGAGCCGGCACTCGGCGGCCAGCGCCTCGGTTAACGGCGTGATACAGGGATCGTCAGGGGTGGTTTCAACAAAACAGCACGGGTTCATGGGATCTCCTCGTTCTTCGCACGGCATGAAGATAAAAGGGAGGGGGTATGCCGTACAGGCACTATTCCTGACCGCAGGGCGGAAGTAAAACAACAAATCCGGCAAACGGAAGCTGAAAAACGCAGAAGAATCCCCTGCCGCGCCGGTCAGGCGCGGTGATTAAGGCGGCGCGCCAGGCGATCGCCCCCTAGCTGCAGCAACGTCACCAGCGCCACCAGCGCCACAATCACCGTCAGCATTACCTGAGTGTCAAAACGCTGGTAGCCGTAACGGTAGGCGAGGTCGCCCAGCCCGCCCGCGCCAATCGCCCCGGCCATTGCGGAGGCGTTGATCATGGTGACCAGCGTAATCGTGAAGCCGCTGACAATTCCCGGCAGCGCCTCCGGCAGCAGCACATGGCGGATGATATGCCCGCGCTTGCAGCCCATCGCCTGCGCGGCTTCAGTCAGGCCATGATCGACCTCGCGCAGACTGACTTCGGCAATCCGCGCGAAAAACGGCATCGCCGCCACGGTCAGCGGCACTACCGCCGCCCAGACGCCATACGACGTGCCGACCAGCATCCGCGTGAACGGGATCAGCGCCACCATCAGGATCAGGAAGGGAATGGAGCGGAACAGGTTCACAAACCCGCCCAGCACCCGGTTCAGCGACACATTCTCATACAGGCCGTTGCGGTCGCTCACCACCAGCACCACCGCCAGCGGCAGGCCGAGCAGCAGCGCCAGCAGCGACGACACGCCCACCATCAGCAACGTATCCAGAAATCCGCCCCACAGGCGGTCAAGCAGCAGTGACATAGCCCAGTACCTCCACACGATCGGCAATTTCATCAGAACGCGGCAGCGGCACGCCGCCCGCCGGGGTCACTGTCAGCAGCAGGTGGCCCACCGAGCGCCCCTGAATCGGCTCCAGCGCGCTCTCCACCAGCGTGACGCGGCCGTCAAACGCTGCCAGCACCCGGTTGAGATCGGGCGTGACACCGTCACCGTGGTAGCGCAGCCGCACCAACAGCGCGGACTCCGGCGTTTCGGGCGCGGCGCTCAGCGCCTCGCTGAAGCGCGCCGGTAACCGGTCATGCCCCGGCGTCAGCAGGCTGCGGGTGGTGGGTTGCTGCGGGTTGCCATACACCGCCCACACCGGCCCCTGCTCAATAATCTGCCCGCGCTCAATCACCGCCACCCGGTGGCAGAGATCGTGGATCACCTCCATCTCATGGGTAATCAGCACAATCGTAATGCCCATCTCGCGGTTAATCCGCCGCAGCAGGTCGAGGATCGCCCGGGTGGTTTCCGGGTCGAGCGCCGAGGTGGCCTCGTCACACAGCAGCAGCGCCGGGTCATGTACCAGCGCCCGCGCGATGCCGACGCGCTGTTTCTGGCCGCCGGAGAGCTGCGCCGGGTAGGCGTCCTGCCGCGCTTCCAGCCCCACCAGCGCCAGCAGGCGATCCACCCGCTGGCGCCGTTCCCCGGCCTCAACCCCGGCAACGCGCAGCGGCAGTTCAATGTTCTGCCGCACCGTTTTCGCCGAGAGCAGATTAAAGTGCTGGAAGATCATGCCGGTGCGGCGGCGGTAAGCGACCAGCTGATCCTCATCCAGCGTGCCGATGTCGGTGCCGTCCACCACCACCCGGCCGCCGGTGGGGCGTTCAAGCCGGTTCAGGGTGCGGATCAGCGTGGATTTGCCCGCCCCGCTGCGGCCGATGATGCCGAAAATCTCCCCGCGGCGGATGGTCAGGTCAACCGCCTGAAGCGCGGCTACCTGCTGGCCGGGGTAGACTTTACTGACCCCGGCCAGTTGCAGGTGCACCTCATCGCGGGTGTGCCAGGGAATGGCCGCCGTGGCGCTGCGGCCGGGGTAGGGAAGCTCAATCACTGTCATGATTATAGGTTCCAGCCGGGTTGGTAAAGTTTGCCGTAGAAGCTGTCGAGTTTGGCGCGTACCACCGGCGAGTGCTGGTAGATAGAGACAAACTGCTTCAGGCGCGGGTCGTTCTGGTGGCCGTCACGCACCACAAACTGAATCACATATTCCGGGTGCTCCAGCCCATCAAACAGCAGCGCCTTGTTGGGGTCGATGACGCCGGAAAGCCGCAGGTAGTGCGGGTAACCTACCGCCAGATCGACTTCATCCAGCGTGCGCGCCAGTTGCACCGCTTCCACCTCAATAATGTCAATGTGTTTGGGGTTGGTCACGATATCCGCCGTGGTGGCCTTGATGCCGACACCCGGCGTCAGGGTGATCAGCCCCGCTTTCTGCAACAGCAGCAGGCCGCGCCCGCCGTTGATCGGGTCATTGGGAATGGCGACTTTCGCGCCGTCCGGCAGGTCAGCAATCGCGGCATGTTTTTTGGAATATAACCCCACCTGGTTGATGATCGCCGGGGCGTAAGGCACCAAATGGAAGCCGCCCTCCTGGTTGGCGTTCGCCAGGAACGGGCGATGCTGGAACAGGTTAACGTCGATGTCGCCGTTCTCCAGGCTGACGTTCGGCGCGATCCAGTCGCTGAACTCGATGATCTCGACCTTCAGCCCCTGTTTGCGCGCCTCATCGGCAGCGGCCTCCAGCGGTGGTGAAAACGCGGCGGTGGTGCCGACTTTCAGCGGGCCGCTGTCTGCGGCGGCCGCCATGCCGGAAAACGCCATGCAGGCCGCCAGCAGCACGCTTTTGCCCATACGGGCGTGTCCCCAGAGTGTTGTTGTCATCGTGGTTCCCTATAAAAAATGAAAAAGAAAAAGGAAGAAATCACCCGCGCCGATCGGCCGGTGCGCGCCAGGCCGCCGCCGGGTGGCTGGCGGGCAGGCGGTCACCGTGCTGGAACAGTTTTTGCCGCAGCGTGCCGGGCCGGTAAGCGGTTTTATAGCGGCCGCGGGATTGCAGCTCCGGGATAACCCAGCGGATCACATCCTCATAGCTGCCGGGGTTGAGGATGCGCGACAGGTTAAAGCCGTCAATCTCCCCGACATCCATCCAGCGCAGCAGCTGGTCAGCGACCTGCGACGGGTCACCCACCAGCAACGGGTAACGGCTGCCCATCGCGTGCTGTTCCAGCAGGCGGCGGCGCGTCCAGCCGCTGTAGGTTTTGGTGACGGACTCAATCGCCTGCGTTGGCCCGGCCTGTATCGGCTCATCCAGCCCGAAGCGCGCCAGATCGATGCCGGTTGAGCTGGAGAAGTGGGCGATCCCCGCTTCCGGGCTGGCATAGCGCAGGTATTCCCGGTACTTCTCCTGCGCTTCGGCGGCCGTGGGGGCGGCAATCACCCCGACGCCCATAAAGACTTTCAGCGCATCGGCCGGGCGACCGGCGTCCACGGCCGCCTGCCGCAGGGCATGCACCTGATTCCGCATCCCTTCCGGCGTGCTGCCGGTGACAAAGGTGCACTCGGCATGGCGGCCGGCAAAGGCAAGGCCGCGTGCCGAACTGCCCGCCTGGAACAGCAACGGCGTGCGCTGGGGGGAGGGCGACGTGAGGTGGTAACCCTCCATGCGGTAGAACTCGCCCTGATGGCGGATGGTGTGGATACGCGCCGCATCGGCATACAGCCGCCGCGCTTTATCGGCCACCAGCGCGCCGTCTTCCCAGCTGCCTTCCCAGAGTTTGTAACTCACCTCCAGAAACTCATCGGCCTGATCGTAACGGCGGTCGTGCGCCACCTGGGTGGACAGGCCCATTGCCCGGGCGGCGCTGTCGAGGTAGCCGGTCACGATATTCCAGCCGATGCGGCCGTTCGTCAGGTGGTCGAGCGTCGACAGGCGGCGGGCAAACGGGTAGGGCGCTTCATAGCTGAGGTTGGCGGTCAGGCCAAAACCGAGGTGCCGGGTCACCGCTGCCATCGCGGAAACCAGCATCAGCGGATCGTTAACCGGCAGCTGGATCGCCTCCCGCGCCGTCAGTCCGATGCCGTTCTGGTAGACGTCATACACGCCGAGAATGTCCGCGATAAACACACCGTCAAACAGCCCCTGTTCCAGCAGCTGCGCCAGATCTGTCCAGTAGCGGAGCTGGTTAAACTCAACGGAATGATCGTCTGGGTGCGTCCACATGCCGTGGTGGATATGGCCGACGCAGTTCATGGTGAACGCGTTAAGCAGAACCTCTTTCCCGGCCATCAGATCGTCCCCCGGCGCGGCGGCAGGACGCCGTTCAGCACATAATTGCCGATCGCCGGGTATTTCCAGCGCACCGGGTCGTGCAGGGTATGGGTGCGGGCGTTGCGCCAGTGGCGGTCGAAGTTAAAGTCGGCCAACGTGGCGCGGCTGCCGGCCAGTTCAAACAATAAATTCCCGGCGGCCAATGACGTTTCGGTGGTCCAGGCGCGCGCCCGGGCCACGGCGATGGAAGCCTCCGCCACGGTGGCGGCGTCGGTGTGGCGCTGGGCCACATCCACCGCTTCACCGGCCAGTTCCAGCAGGGCATCCCCGGCCTGTAACCGCGCCGTGAGCTGCCCGATGCGATCCAGCGTCAGCGGGTCATCACTGGCTTTCTCGACGCCGGAGTCGATCCAGGGGCGCGACTGGCTGCGCACAAAGTCCAGCATATCCCGCCAGGCGGCGCGGCCGATGCCCTGATCGATAGCGGCATGCAGCAGCTGCGCCAGCGGGCCGACCGGCGTCGGGCGCTCAAAGGCAGTCTGGAACGGCACGATGTCCTGCTCGTCTGCCGGGGTGGCGTCAAAGGTCACGGTGCCGCTGCCGGTGGTGCGCTGGCCGAAGCCTGACCAGTCATCCACGATGGTTAACCCCGGCGCATCCGCCGGTAAAAACACCAGCCGCTCTTTGCCGTCCTCTCCCAGTGCGGCGGTCGGCACCCGCCCGGCGAACAGCGAGCCGGTGGCGTAGAATTTCTGCCCGATGACCTGCCACTGTTCGCCGTGGCGTTCCAGCCGGGTATGGCGCTGATGCGCCGAGGCTGAGCTGAATTCCGCCAGCGCATTGCCGAAGTGCACGCCTGCCAGCACTTCCCCATACAGGCGCGCCTGCTGTTGCGGTGAACCATTCACCCGCAGCACTTCCAGCGCATAAAAGTGGTTTTGCGGCACCTGGCCGATTGCGCCGTCCGCCTCGCTCAGGATAGCGGTCACCTGCGCCAGCACCGCATTCGGCAGCGCCGGGCCGCCAAAGGCTTCCGGCACGGTGATGCTGCCCAGCCCGGAGGCAAACAGTTCCGTGAGTTCTTCACGCGGCAACAGGCGCTCGCGGTCACGCCGGGCTGCCCCGGCGGCGAAACGCGCGGCCAGCGCGTTTGCCACCTCCAGCGCCTGCGCCGCAGAGGTAATCCGTGCCGCCGGGCGGGGTGGCGTGATGTGGGTCGTCATGGTGATGTCCTTGTTCAGATCCAGGAGTGGCGGGCCGGTAGCTGGCCGTTCAGGGTATAGGCGCCGATGGCGTGGTATTTCCAGCGCACCGGATCATGCAGGGTGTGGGTGCGGGCATTGCGCCAATGGCGATCCAGCCCGAACTCCGCCAGCGTGGCGCGGCTGCCGCCCCATTCCAGCAATTTCTCACTGGCCCGCAGGGCAACCTCGGTGGTCAGCACTTTGGCTTGTGCCACGGCAATGGAGGCGCGCGCGGCGCTTTCCGCCGTGACCGGCCGGGCATCGGTGTCATCCAGCGTGCGCGCCGCCCACCGCAGCAGGGCATTGGCGGCCGCCAGTTCGGTATCCAGCCGCCCAACGTCCGCCAGAATGTAGGGGTCATCCGCGTTGCGTTCAGCCTGCGCATCCACCCACGGCCGTGAGCGTTCACGGATGAAGGCGTGCGCCTCGTCCAGCGCCCCCTGGGCGATACCGGCATCAATCGCCGCCTGGATCAGCTGCGAGATCGCGCCCTGAATGTTGGGGCGCTGCGCCAGCAGGGAGAGCGGCAACACGTGGTCATCCGCGACGGCCACCTCGCGCAGCCGCATACTGCCGCTGGCGGTGGTGCGCTGCCCCATGCCTGACCAGTCATCAATAATCTCCAGCCCCGCCGCCGGCTGCGGGATCAGCGCCAGCACCGGCTGCCCGGCGTCATCCAGCGCTTTGACGGCGATAATCTGGGCGAACAGCGCGCCGGTGGAGTAGAACTTGTCGCCGGTCAGGCGCAGCCCGTGCCCGGTGTTGTGCAGGCGCGCCTGCATATCCAGCGTATGCCGGGTGTGTTTCTCCGGGCCGCCATTGCCGATGCGCTGCCCGTTCACCACGGCGCTGAAAATCTGTTGCTTCAACGCGGGCGGGGCCAGCTCATCAATCAGCCGGATCAGGCCGAAATGGTTCTGCGGGATCTGCCCCAGCGCCGGGTCAACCGCCGATATCACCCGGAACACCTCCGCCACCACCATGTAGGGCAGGCCGGCACCGCCATACTCTGCGGCAATGGTGATGCTCCCCAGCCCGCTGCGGCTGAACAACGCCAGCGCCTCGTGGGGGTAAACCCGGTCACGGTCACGCGCCACCGCACCGGGCGCGGCTAACGCCGCCACCGCCTGGGCCGCCTCCAGCGCTTGCGCGGCAGTACGGATACGCGCCACAGACCCGGCTTCCGGCCAGCCTGTCGGCGCAGGTGAAACGGCATCAACCATGGTTATTCTCCCGGCTATTTTTAAGGGTGAAAATAAAGGTGCAGAGGAACAGGGCAATGCGGAACAGACATTACCGTGTGGCTGCAATAAAAGGATCGCGATGTTATTAATGCGGGTCGCGTATGAAAACGAGTCTTGTATGAAAACGAGTGTAAATAGGCGGGTAGCAGAGTGTAAAGCCTGTGCTTAGTGTAATAAGCGCAATGCTTAGCAGATAAATAGCTTTACCATGGCGGGCGAATAAAAGCGGTTCTCCCCGGCGGAAAAACAGGCGCCCCGGCACTATTTCGCCAGGGCAGAGGGTATTATCTGTTACGATTTAAACGGCACGTCACGGATTTTTACGCCGGTTTCCCGGACATAACGCGGGGAGACCAGAATATTCAGGTTATATTTTCGCTCATTGTCCGGCAGGTCGATAAATTTATACCCGGCCGCCAGTAATGGCCGCGCCATATCAATGGCCACGCGCGACGGGTGATTAAACTGCACCAGATCGGGCTGATCTTTTTGCGGGTTAAGCAGGGAAGACAACCCTTTGCAGCGCGCATTCAGCATATAGGGTGCATATTTCTGCCGGTAGAAATCATTATATTTCCAGTGCGGGTATTCAATGGAGAGATACCCCACCGAATAACCGGCGTTGCAGGCCGCCACCATATAGAGCGTGCTTTCATCATAACTCTCTTTGCCGCTGAGATAATTGAGGTTATCGGAGTAAGCATCTTTATAAGATGCCCCCAGAGAGATCACCGCCACCAGCGCCGCCGCCACTGCCCCGGCGGTTTTCATCTCATGCAGGAACAGCGCCACAATCAGGATCGCCAGCGGCGCGCAGACGTACATGGTGCGGTCGAGCTGGATTGGCTTGTAGAGCGAGATAAGCCAGGACAGCGCGATAAACGCTACCAGCGGCACAATCAGGCTCAGCAGGTAGTCGCGCGGGGTGGCGAATTCCGGCTTGCGCGGGCGGCGGATAAACGGCCAGGCGCATACCAGCACAAACACCAGCGCCACCAGCAGGCTGCCCACGCCGCCGCCGACCACCCTTTTCGGCAGGTTTGCCACTGGGAACGCGATATGGATGGCGTTATAAATCTGGTGTACCGGGCTGACCGCCTGCACCCAGGAGTTTTTGCCGCCAAACCCGGAGACCATAAAAATCACGATAAAGTGCGAAACGCATATCAGCATCAGCAGCGTAAATTCGATGAACATCCGCAACCGCCGCGGGCGCGAAATAAACAGCGTCAGCAAAAAGGCCGCCGTCAGGAACAGGCCGATGATGTGCGTCCAGGAGACCAGCACTGACGCCACATAGAAGGCCGCTTTATTCTGGTTGCCGCGTAAAAAGGCGATAAATTCGAAGGTCTGGATAGTGGAGAGCAGCACCAGCAGGGAATAGGAGCGCGCCTCCTGGGCAAAATGGATAAAGCCGAAGCTGGTCAGGAACAGCAGCAAATAGAGGGTAATCACGCCGGGGCTGAAAAGCTGCCGCCCACGGAAATAGACATACAGCGCGGTGGCGACAGAAAAGGCAAAACTCAGGGAGCGGGCGGCGGTTTCACTGATACCGAACGCCTTCACCCAGAAAAACAGCAGGGTGTTATAGAGAAACGGATGGACATCATTAAACAGGTAATTGACGTAGAGATTTTTAAAGCCGCTGGTCACCGATTCCATGGTGAAGATCTCATCCACCCAGAAGGAATTGGCGCCCATGCCGGCCAGCGCCATACAGACGCCAATCGTCATCAGGGGAAGATAAACTGCGTTATTTTTCAAGGTTCCCTCCTGTTTCCGGCGGCCGCGCCGCCTTGGTTAACCTGCGGTTTCCGGGCAAAATCACGTTGGATCACATTGTTTTTAGGCGGACGGTTTTTCACGATATAGCGCGGCCGGCCTTTGGATTCGATATAGATGCGGCCGATATATTCCCCCAATACCCCGATGCCGATCAGCTGCACTCCCCCCAGGAACAGTACCGACGCCAGCAGCGAGGGGTAGCCTTTTACCGCATTCCCCCACACCAGTTTGTCGATGATCATGTAAGCGCCGTAGGCAAAAGAGAGCAAGGAGATGGCAAAGCCGAGGTAAGTCCAGATGCGCAGCGGCACGGTAGAGAACGAGGTAAATCCTTCCAGCGCCAGGTTCCACAGCTTCCAGCCATTGAATTTGCTGTTACCCGCCACCCGTTTTTCCCGCGTGTATTCCACAATGGCGATGTTGCCGCCCACCCAGCTCAAAATACCTTTCATAAACAGGTTACGTTCCGGCAGCTGAATGATTTTTTCCACGAATTCGCGGGAGATAAGCCGGAAATCCCCGACGTTTTCCTCAATTTTCGGGCGGCTTATCATGTTATGCAGGTGGTAAAAACCGCTGGCGGAGCGGCGTTTCAGGCGGCTGTCGGACGAGCGGTCTTTACGCTTGGCCAGCACGATGTCCGCCCCTTGCTGCCATTTCTCAATCAGCTGCGGCACGACGTTAATCGGGTCTTGCAGGTCAACATCTATCGGGATCACTGCATCACCGGTGGCATACTCCAGCCCGGCAAACAGCGCCGGCTCTTTGCCGAAATTGCGGGAAAAATTCACCACCTGGACCAGGGGGTCCTGATCTTCCAGCGCCTGGATAATCTCTGCGGTCTGGTCACGGCTGCCGTCATTAATAAAGACAATTTCAACTTCCACCCCCGCTAGTTCCTGATAATCCCTCACGGTGTGGTAAAAAACGGGTATCGCCTCTTCCTCATTGTAAACCGGCACCACCAGGGAGATTTTCATCTTTTATTATCCTTGAACACAATAAAGTTAGAATAGAGAAAACCAATAACCAGGCTAAACAGGGAAAATGAGACCGTGGTGATAAGCGGCGGCAGGGAGAGTAAATCCGCTGCCCGGCCAAACAGCACCGCCATCAGCCCTAAAAATGACACATAGATAAAATAACGGTAAAGAGAATATTCTTTGTTGAATGTCCATTTGGCATTGGCGAAAAAGCCAAAGGTCGTGGCGACGCAAAAGGCCATCAGGTTAGAAAAGGATTGGTTAGCCCCCATGCTATACACCAGCATAAGGAAAACGGCCCAATGAATTAAGGTGTTGATAACACCAACAGACAGGTAGCGTTTAAACGTTTTCAGCATAGCCATGCCTTCCTGCAAGATTTTTTTAAGTGTATCGTTGCCTTTTTTAACGATCAATAAAAAATCCGCACGGGCCGGAAATTAAGATTTTATGGAGTTATCATTATTCCCATTTACCTGCATTGTTAATATAAATAATTCCTATGACGTAAATACCATTAATTATTTCTGATGGACAAAAAGGCAAAACTTTTATTACCTGCAAAGCCTGCAAAGCCTGCAACAGCCTGAATAGTTTCATTAAACGTTTTATAAGCGAAGCGGCACCTTATGCACCTGCCGGCCCGTCTGCGCCCTCAATGACAGAGGGTGATACAGAAAATTTGAACTGGATCACAGACCGGCACGGCATCACCCATCAGTTTCTCTGTTCAAAAAAAGAGCACCCCTGGCCGGGTTCGCCCGGCTGAAAAGCGTATTTCCATAAAGCTGGACTCGTGTGAGGATGGTTTTCACCCCTGTAAACTTCCGTTTCCGCCGTTTTTTTGATCGCTCCCCTCAAGTTTTCCCCTGCTGCTGCCGTTAATACAGGCGTGTCATCTGACGTTCACATTTACCCCTTCTCAGCGACTTATTTAGGTTAGCACTATGTCCATTCGCCGTTTTACTTTGCTTGTCCTGGCATTCCTGTCGTTGCTTTTTATTACCAGCATTGCCCTCAGCAGCTATTACCTTCAGCGCAGCAATGCTTCATTGAATGATGTTAACCGTGAAATCCGTGTGGTGCTCTCCATTGTCGATACCATTAACCACAGTCGTACCCTGCGGGTGCATCTCTCCCAGTACATGGCCTACCGTGAGCAGGGCAAAGAAGAGGCTGCGGCAGAGTCCATGAAAAACGCCCAGCGGGTTCTGGGGCTGGCGGAAAAATCCTTCAGCGCCTATCAGGCCTGGCCAAAACTCGACCAGGAGGCCACGCTGGCTGACAACTTTGGCGAACGCTGGCAGGATTACCACGATAATGCCCTGAAGCCCTTGCTGGCGGTGGCCCAGCAGGGTGACCGCACCCAGTTCGGGCAGCTGATTACCTCGCGGGTGCCGCAGCTGGACCGCCAGTTCGAAATCTCCCTGGATGAACTGCTCTCCTACCGTGAAAGCTATGCCCGTTCACTGAATGAAAGCGCGCAGTCCAACTTCCGCCTCAGCCTGACGCTGCTTATCATCTTCACTGCGCTGTTCCTGCTGACCATGGGCGCTATCGTGGTGCTGCTGAAAAAACGCCTGCTGAACGCGATTGAGCAGGCCCGGGCACATTGCGAAGAGATCGCCCAGGGCCAGTTGCAGACGCCGATTCTCTCCACCCACCGCGATGAGATTGGCGAGATGATGGGCGCACTGGAAACCATGCGCCGCTCGCTCTCTGAAACCATTGGCCGGGTGCGTGACTCCAGTGACGCGGTGGCGCATGCCGCCAAAGAGATCGCGTCCGGCAATATGGATCTCTCCGCCCGCACCGAGGAACAAGCCTCCTCGCTGGGGGAAACCGCCGCCAGCATGGAGCAGCTGACCATCACCGTGAAACAGACCTCCGATCACGCCGAACAGGTGAACGGGCTGGCAAAAGAGGCGCGCAGCATCGTCTCTGAAGGCAACGGGATTGTGACGGAAGTGATCGATACCATGGCCGGGATTGAGGAAGGCTCAGAACGTATCGCCAGCATCATCAGCATCATTGAGAGCATCGCATTCCAGACCAACATCCTGGCGCTGAACGCCGCAGTAGAAGCGGCGCGCGCCGGGGAAGAGGGGCGCGGCTTTGCGGTGGTGGCGGCCGAGGTGCGTAACCTGGCCCAGCGTTCCGCTTCCGCGTCCAAAGATATCCGCGCGTTGATTGAAGTCTCCGATGAGCGGGTACACGCCGGCAGCAAGCTGGTGGCGAAAGCGGGCGAAAGTATGCAGCGCATCGGCACCGCCATTCAGAACGTTACCCAGATCATGAGTGAAATCGCGGTCTCCACGCAGGAGCAGAGCCACGGCATCAATCAGGTGAATATCGCGGTCACGCAGATGGATGAAGTCTCGCAGCAGAACGCCGCGCTGGTGGAGCAGGTGGCTGCGGCAGCCGGTTCACTGGAAGAGCAGTCTGACGTGTTGCGCCAGACCGTGGCGGTGTTCAAAACCCAGCACTGATCGCACAGCGTAAACGCTAAAACGCCCTCTACGGAGGGCGTTTTTTATTCCTGTGGCCGTTCAGCCAAACAGTTTCTTTTTCGCTACAAGTTTAGCGATGGCCTTCTTTTGCCCCACCAGCGCCAGGCCGAGGTATCTCAGTTCCCCGGCCGGGATTTGTGCCACCACGGCCATAAACTCCCCATAATTCGTGGTCATTTGCCCTTGAACCGGGAAGTCCACCACATCGACGCCTTCTGAGGCGTTAGCCTGCCGGTGAATTGCCCCCAGTTCCTCCTCCGTGGCGGAGAGCACCGCAATCCCGATCGGGATTAACCCTGGGTGGGCCTGGCCGGACGCATCGGTTAACGGCAGCCCGACTAATCCGGGATGGCGCTGCCCCGCAGTCAGGGCGAGCACGGCGGCGGCATTGGCTGCCCGCCCGGCCGGTAACTGTTCATCCAACACGATAACGCAGCGCTCCAGCCTGATTGATTCTGCCTGTTCTGTCATTTTTTCCCCTTGTTTGCTGCTTATGGTCAGCGTTTTGATGCTGTTAACAGGTTGTGTCATATCGGGGATCACTATGCTAAAAAGGGGGCAGAGGTGTCTTGAACGCTATTGCAGAGAACCATACGGGCAGGGGGATTGGATGTCAGAAACCGGAACAGATATCACCATCTGGCGCGCACCGGCGTTACAGGCGGAGCTGATTCGCGGGCGGTTTGTGGATTACGCCTATGACGTGCACACCCATGAAACCGCCTGTTTCGCGCTGCTGACCGCAGGCAGTATCCGCATCCGGATGCGGGGCAATGAATTCATGGCGCATCAGGGCGACCTTTACGCCATTGATGCGGATGAACCGCATGCCGGCTGGGCCGTTGATGATACGGGCTGGCGGTTACGCACGCTCTACGTGGATATGGCCCACCTGCGGCAACTGGTCAGGGAGCGCCCCGGGGTGCCCGAAGCCGCACTGGCCGGGCCGATTATCCGTGATCCGGACGTGGCCGCCTGTCTGCATGCCCTTCACCACTGTTCGGAGATCAACGGCTCCCACCTGTTCCGCGATCAGGCGTACCTCAGTTTCGCGGACAAATTGCTGGCGCGCCACGTCACCCAACGCCGCAGCGCACCGCCGCCGGGCGCAGAACTGGCAGCCGTGCGCCGGGTGAGGGACTACCTGGATGAACACCTTGAAGACACGGTGAGCCTGATTGATCTGGCGACCGAAGCGGGGTTGCCGCAATACCGGTTGTTCCGTGCGTTTGAACGCCTGTACGGCATGACGCCCCACGCCTATCAGCGGCAGGCGCGGATCAGGTATGCCATGCGGTTGCTGCGCCAACGGCGTTCACTCAGTGAGGCGGGGTTGCAGGCGGGATTTGCCGATCAGGCCCACTTTACCCGCTGGTTCCGGCGGTTTATGGGCGTTACCCCCGGCCAGTATCAGCGGGCTGTGGGGTAAAGGTTAAGCCGGGGAGACGGCGGGCAAGGATGCCCGCCGGGAAGGTCAGAAGGACGCGATCAGAACGTATAGTTCGCCGTCACCGAAACGCTGCGTGGCGCGCCGTACACCGCGTACGGGGCCAGATAGTCGTAATAGGTTTTATCAAACAGGTTGTTCACGTTGGCCTGCACTGAGAACTGGCGCGTGACCTGGTAACGGCCAAACAGGCTCACCAGCGCATAGCTGCCCTGATCGGCGCGTTGGGTGCCCAGCGGGCCGTCCGCCTCTTCCCAGGTGTGGTTCTGCCAGTTCACCCCGCCGCCCACCGTGAGATCCGGCAGCATCGGCAGCTGATAACGGGTAAAGAGTTTCAGCGACGTGCGCGGCAGGAACGCGTTAATGTCGTTATTGTCACTGTCTTTGGCGATATAACGGGTGCCGCCGAAGGTCATCTGCCAGCGGTCAGTCAGTGCGCCGTTCACCTCAAACTCCACCCCTTTGCTGACCGTGCCGTCGGCCGCGCGGTAGGCGGTTTCGGTGGTGCCGGGGATGTAGGTGTCTTCGCTTTGCGCCACGTTGTCCTGCTCGATGCGGAACACCGCAAACGACGCAGTCAGGCGGCCGTTATACCAGTCCGCCTTCAGGCCGGCCTCGTAGTTTTTGCCGGTCACCGGGTCAAGGTAGCGGCCGCCGCTGTCACGCACGGTCTGCGGCTGGAAAATCGAGGTGTAGCTGGCATAGGCTGACCAGGTGTCGTTGATGTCATACACCAGCCCGGCATATGGCGTCACGTCACTCTTGTCGCTGGTGGCGGTCGAGCCTTCGGCGCGCCAGCCGGTGTAACGTGCGCCGACAATCAGCGACAGCGGATCGGCCAGCGACAGGCGGGTCGCTGCGTACAGGGATTTCTGCCGGATGGTGTCGTTCGAGTAATCCACCCAGTCACTCCAGACCGGGTCTGCCACCGATCCATCCCACTGGTTGTAGTTGCCGATCTCCGCCTCGCTGAGCATCGACTGCGAGTTGAAATAGTGGTTGTTCTGGCGGCTGTAACTGCCGCCGACCATCAGTTCATGGGTGCGGTTAAACAGCTCAAACGGCCCGGTGGCGTAGGTGTCCACCGAATCCACTTTGCGTTTGCCCTTGTTCCAGCCGCCGTAGGCGTTCACGCCGCTGCCGGTGGTTTTGTCCGGGAAACCGGAGGCGTACATCAGCCTGGAGTCAAAATCACTCTCCGCATGGGTGCCGTTCAGGCGCGCCTGCCAGCCGTTGCTGAAACGCTGGGTCAGGTCAGCAAAGACTTTTTTCGACTCGTGGTTGGAGTAGCTCCAGTCCGGTGCCGGGTTGGTCTCGCGGTCATAATGGGTGCGGCTGCCGTCACTGTACCAGGTCGGCAGGCCGCCCCAGGTCGGGTCATCGGTTTTGCTTTCCTGGTAGTCATACCCCAGCGACAGGGTAGTGGACTCGGTAAGGTCGGCATCGAGAGTGCCGTACAGGAATTTTTTCCGGGTATGGTAGCGGTCGAGCCAGGTGTCGTTGTCCTGATAGCCGGCGATGACGCGCCCACGCACATTGCCGGATTCGGTCAGCGGCGCGGAGAGGTCAGTCACCAGGCGCTGTTTATCCCAACTGCCGTAGCTGCCGGAGACCGATCCCTGGAATTCGCGGCTGTCGGCATGTTTGCGCACCATATTGATCGCCGCCGACGGGTTGCCGGTGCCGGTCATCAGGCCGGTTGCGCCGCGTACCACTTCAATGCGCTGGTAGATGGCGGTGTCTGACCCGGCATCGCCAAAGTTCCACAGGTTGCTGATGGTGGTCGGGATGTCATCAAACAGGTAGTTGTTGATCAGGAAACCGCGCGAGTAGTAATCGGAGCGGTCGGAGTCAATATTGCTGGCGGTGATGCCGGTGGTGTTGGTCATCACCTCGCCGATGGTTTGCAAATCCTGATCCTGCATCCGTTGCTGGCTGATGATGCTGACCGACTGAGGAATATCACGCGGCACCATCGACATCTTGGTGCCGGCGCTGGTGATCGGCACGCTGTAATCCTGCTGGCTGCTGCCGGTGCCGCTCTCATCCTGCGCGGTGACTACCAGCGTATCATCCGCGGCGTGCGCAAAGGTAAAGGATGCGGAAATCAGCAGGGACATAACGGAAAGCGGGAAACATTTTCTTCTGCCCCGCCGGGCGTTAACCGGATTACCTCTGCGCTTCACCGCTGGATGTGCCGCCATCTTATTATTCCTCGATAAATTATTGTTTTACTTACGTTGCTGGAGTCATTCCCTGTAAAAATGTCGCTTTGCACCCACGCGGCAGCCCTTAGCTGCACATGCTAAAGCGAATGCGAATAATACGCATTGGTCTTTGAGGTGTAAATAAATATTACACCGGTAAGGATTGGGCTTTTATTCTGTTCGCAGAAAGCAAGGGGGAAGGGGGCATGACGTCTGAAATCTGGCCGGAAACGGGATGCGTTCCTTTTGCTAAAAAAGCAAAACGCTTTCACAAAAAAACTCCTACCCTCTGGCCTCCCACTATAAACCATTCTATATCAATATCTTATTTTTTATAGGTTAACCAAAGCGCCCGAAACCCCTCCCAATCTTTCACTTTGAAAGATTTATCTTTCTTTTTGTGATCCAAATATCTTTTTAAATAAATGTTATCAGCTATTTTTCTATCACAGCGAATGTCAGAACGTTCTCTGCCTCTACCCCCCGCGAAGGAGAATAAAAATGATAGAAAGCATTACCCATGGCGCTGAGTGGTTTATCGGCCTGTTCCAGAAAGGCGGCGAGGTGTTTGTCGGCATGGTTACCGGTATTTTGCCGCTGCTGATAAGCCTGCTGGTGATCATGAATGCGCTGATTGTGTTTGTCGGCCAACGCAGGATCGAGGCGCTGGCCCAGCGTTGCGCCGGGAACCCGGTGTCTCGTTATCTGTTCCTGCCGGTCATCGGCACCTTTGTGTTCTGTAACCCAATGACGCTCAGCCTCGGCAAATTCATGCCGGAAAGGTACAAGCCGAGCTATTACGCCGCTGCCTCCTATAGCTGCCACTCGATGAACGGCCTGTTTCCCCACATCAACCCCGGTGAGCTGTTCGTTTACCTCGGCATCGCCAACGGCCTGACCGCGCTGCACCTGCCGCTGGGGCCGCTGGCCGTGAGCTACCTGCTGGTGGGCATGGTGATGAACTTCTTCCGTGGCTGGGTCACTGACCTCACCACCACCCTGTTTGAACGCAAGATGCGCATCCAGTTGGATCGTCAGGTGCGCCTGTAAGTCCCGTTAATTCACGGAGGTTGATATGGCTAAGGTTATTGAAATTCATAAAGGTGAAAGCGGCTGGGGCGGCCCGCTGTTTTTAACCGCGACACCCGGCAAAAAGATTGTGTACGTCACCGCCGGTACCCGCCCGGCAATTGTTGACCGCCTGCGGGAGCTGACCGGCTGGGAAACGGTAGACGGCTTCAAAGAGGGCGAACCCCCGGCGGATGAGATCGGCGTGGCAGTGATTGACTGCGGCGGCACATTGCGCTGCGGCCTTTACCCGAAACGCCGCATCCCCACCGTGAACATCCACGCCACCGGCAAATCGGGGCCGCTGGCGCAGTTTATTACCGACGATATCTATGTCTCCGGGGTGAAGCCGGGCGATATCCGTGAAGCGGCCGGGCAAGAGGGCACGGCGGCCGCGCGACCGGCACCTGACGCCGGTACGCAGGCCCGTGGCGGCATACATAAAGAGTATGACACCACGAAAAAGATCACCGAACAGAGCGACGGCCTGCTGGCGAAAGTCGGTATGGGCATGGGCTCGGTGGTGGCGGTGTTCTTCCAGGCGGGCCGGGAAACCATCGACACGGTGCTCAAAACCATCCTGCCGTTTATGGCGTTCGTCTCGGCACTGATCGGCATCATCATGGCGTCCGGTCTGGGCGACTTAATCGCGCATGGGCTGACGCCGCTGGCCAACAGCCCGGTCGGGCTGGTGACGCTGGCGCTGATCTGCTCCTTCCCGCTGCTGTCGCCGTTTCTCGGCCCCGGTGCGGTGATCGCCCAGGTGATCGGGGTGCTGGTCGGCGTGCAGATCGCCCAGGGCACCATCCCGCCCCATCTGGCACTGCCCGCGCTGTTTGCGATTAACGCCCAGGCCTCATGCGACTTCATCCCGGTCGGCCTGTCGCTGGCGGATGCCAGACAGGAAACCGTACGCGTCGGCGTGCCGTCAGTGCTGGTAGGCCGCTTCCTGACCGGTGCCCCGGCGGTGTTGCTGGCGTGGGCGGTCTCCGGCTTTATTTATCAATAACAAGGAAACGTGATGACAACCCTTTATGAATCCACCTTCATTTCAGTGGGCGCCAGTGCAGAAGCGTCGCTGGACGATAATTTCCTGATCACCTTTGGCGAAGGTGCGCCGCAGGATGTCGCAGAGTACTGCTTCATTCACCGCCCGGTTATTAACACCGGCGGGATCGCCCCCGGCGCGAAATTGTCCATTGGTGAGCAGAGCTGGCCGGTGACGGCGATCGGTGAGGTAGCCGCAGAGAATTTGCGCGAACTGGGGCATATCACCCTGCGGTTCGATGGCGCAGAGCAGGCAGAGTTTCCGGGCATGGTGCATGTGGCGGGGCCGGTACCCGCAACGGTCAAACCGGGTCAGACATTCCGCATAGTCAGTCGTTAGGAGAGCAGGTATGGAACAAGTTGCAGTGGTTATTGGGGGCGGTCAGACACTGGGCGCGTTTTTAAGCGAAGGGCTGGCGGACGCCGGGTATAAGGTTGCCGTGGCCGATATTAATGAAGCGAATGCGCGCCAGGTAGCCGGGGGGATTAACCGCCGTTACGGTGAGGGCCGCGCGGGAGGTTTCCAGGTGGATGCTACCGATGAGCAGAGTGTGGTAGCGCTGGCGGAGGCGGTGGACAGGCACTTTGGGCAGGTCAATGCGCTGGTTTACAGCGCGGGCATCGCCAGAGCGGCGCCGATCACCCATTTCCAGCTCAACGATTTTGACCTGTCGTTGCAGGTCAATCTGGTGGGGTATTTCCTCTGTGCCCGTGAATTCTCGAAACTGATGATCCGGGATGGCGTGGCCGGGCGCATTATCCAGATCAACTCCAAGTCCGGTAAGGTCGGCAGCAAACACAATGCCGGTTACAGCGCGGCCAAATTTGGCGGCGTCGGGCTGACGCAATCACTGGCGCTGGATCTGGCGGAGTACGGCATTACCGTGCACTCCCTGATGCTGGGGAACCTGCTGAAGTCACCGATGTTCCAGTCACTGATCCCGCAATATGCCGACAAACTCGGCCTGAAGCCGGATCAGGTGGAGCAATACTACGTGGATAAGGTGCCGCTCAAACGCGGGTGTGATTACCAGGATGTGCTGAATGTCCTGCTGTTCTACACCAGCGACAAAGCCTCCTACTGCACCGGGCAGTCCATCAATATCACCGGCGGGCAGGTGATGTTCTGATCGTCCGCCCCGGCTGTGCACGCGGCCGGGGCGGCAGGAGATAACAGATGAATTCAGTCAATCTTTTGATTTCGCTGGCGGTGGTGGCCTGGCTTGGGCAGGTGTTACTTGGCTGGGTGCAGCTCCGGCGCTTTAACCGGGCGTTTGACCAGCTGGCCGCACAGGGCAGGGTAGGCATCGGCCGGGCTGGGGGGCGCTTTTCGCCCAGGGTGCTGGTGGCTATCAGCCTTGATGATCATGACCGGGTCAACGGCAGTTTCGTGATGAAGGGGCTGACGGTATTTTCGGCCCCCCGCCCTGTGCCTGAACTGAACGGCATGGCGCTGTTGCAGATCGATCCGCCCCGCCTTTTTCCGCACAATCAGGCCATGCGCAATGCGCTGGCGTTAGCTATTTCAAATAAGAGATGATACCTTTCATTTTGAAAGCATATTCCTTTTGCGTCACGCTTTTAGCCGTCCGGGATGATAAAGGAACACACTGAAAATATGAAAGGACTTCCTTATGAAACCAAAACAGCGTCAGGCTCAAATCCTGGAATACCTTCAACACACAGGCCGCGTCACCGTCGAGGCCTTAACCGCCCATTTCAACACCACCGGCACCACCATCCGTAAGGATCTGTCGTTTCTGGAGCAGGAGGGGGCGGTTATCCGCACTTACGGCGGCGTAATGCTGAACCGGGATGAAGGCGACCAGCCGATTGACCGTAAAACGCTGATTAACACTGACAAGAAAAAGCGGATCGCCGCGCTGGCTGCCGGGCTGATTAACGAGGGCGACTCGCTGATTTTTGACGCGGGCAGCACCGTATTGCAGATGGTGCCGCACCTGGCCCGCTTCAATAACATCACGGTGATGACCAACAGCCTGAGTATTGTTAACGAGCTGGTAGAGCTGGAAAACGATCAGGTGATTTTAATGCCGGGCGGTACCTACCGTAAAACCTCCGCCTCTTTCCACGGCAGCCTGGCCGAAACAGCGTTCAGCCATTTCAGCTTCGACAAACTGTTTATCGGCGCGGATGGGGTGGATCTCAACGCGGGCGTCACAACGTTCAACGAGGTGTTTGCCGTCAGCCAGGCGATGTGCCGCGCCGCGCAGAAAATTGTGCTGCTGGTCGACTCCTCCAAATTCGGGCGTAAAAGCCCCAATGTGGTCTGTCATCTGGCCTCGGTGGATGTGCTGATTACTGACAGCGACATCGCCCCGGCGCTGGTCACGCAATTACAGGAAAAGGGCATCGAGGTCATGATTGCCGGGAGCAAGTGACCCCCGGCATTCCCTTACGCAGCGCGTTGCCGCTATTTTTTCCGCATGGCCGGGGATGAAAACGTAAACCTCGGCACATGGCTTCTGAGTTTCTTCATCACCTGAAACTCAGTGAACACGCGGGTCAGCAGAATTGCCAGCAACGCGAACCCGCCGCCGATCACGGTGGCGATCAGGCGCTCAGCGGCCACGTTCTCCTGTGAGACACCGAACAGCGACAGCATGCAAATCACCATCACCGTTACGAAAAAGGTGAACACAAAATAGGATTTGGTGATAAGCGTATAGGAGTAGGTAAACGCCAGATACCCTGAGACGATAAACCCCAGCGCCAGTAAACGGGGTGAATCGAGATGCGCGAGCAGAAAGGGCGCAATCAGGCTGCCGGAGAGCGTGCCGGCGATCCTGGCCGGCACCCGCAGCAGCGATTCCCGGAAATGGCTGCGCAAACAGAGCAGCAGCGTCATCCCTGCCCAGTAACCATTTTTCACCTGATACCTTTCCACCAGCACCAGGGCCAGGCACATGGTCAGCATGGCGAAAATCACCGACCCTTGCAGATGGATTTTCTGCCGGTATTTATGCGTGGCCTGCCGGAAGAAAACCCGCCACGACAGGCGGGTAAAATCCTGGAACTGGAAGCGTATCTGGCTGAACAGCAGTGAAATACAGAGGATCTGCAATAACGCACCCGCACCCACCAGTGCCGCCCGCAGCGCCGCATGGCCCACTGACCCGGCAAAGTAACCGGAAATCAGGTAGGCAATCGCACATTGCAGCACGGCCCACCACAGGCCGCCACCGATCCCGGCCAGCATCGCGTAGCCCCCGGCATAGAGCATCGCGCCCGCGATATAGAGCGGCAACACATCGCCGGCCAGACACCCCAGAAATGACGAGAGGCTCACCCCGGCGGCGGTGGTCAGCAGCAGCATAAATGAGGAGCCTTCCCAGGTTTTATTGGCCCCGAACGCCAGTGTTAACGCACCACTGGCCATAATGCTGGCCCCCTGCATCTGGTTGATGCCATAGCCCACTGCAAAAATCAGCACGATCGCCGGCAGGCAGCACAGCCCCAGATGGATATCGTGTTTTATCCCCGGAGAAAGGTTTTTCACCTGACATCATCCCCTTATCCCTGTAAATCTCTTTTGCCGGAGACGCTTTTCCAGCAAAAACCTCTGCTTAGGATAGTCAACCCTCAGGCGAACGGGGCATAAAACATCTGCTGTTAACATTCGACACATTTGCAAACAGGGAAAAGAGGGGCATGTTAACCCTGCTGCGCGGCCCACCGGGTAAAGAAATCCCGCAGGATGATATTGCGCTCCACAAAGCGGACATACGTCACCGGATGCCGGTCAGGCGCCGTATGCCAGGCCCCCTGATTATCCAGCCGCGGCGCGGGGATCACCTGGTTGAGCATGGCGTCCGGGTGCAGCAGCCAGCCCACCGCGTTGCCGCCCAGCCAGATCACCACAATGTTGTGGCGGATGTCGGGTGCCTGCAATAACGCCGAGGCGACATTGCTGATGGCCGCAATGGCGATGACATAGAGCGGCGCGCCTGGTGAGGCGCTCCGGGCAAGCTGGATCAGTCTCTGCACGGCCTCGGTGTCACGGGGGATTTTCTTCTCCGTCACATAGTCCGTGACGCCGCAGTACACCAGGTTGTCAGCTGAAACAGAGAGAGCCTGTAGTCGCCCTGCTGCAAATAATATTTTACGTAATAGGCCATCCCGGCCATCCGCAGCGTGTAGCAGATATTGATGCTCGCCAGGAACAGGCAGATCAGCCTCGCCTGCTCATTCTCCCAGAATGCGTGGATTTGCTGCCGGGGCGAGAGGCGGGTAATGGAGTCCGCATTCTGGCTTTCAATATGGGTCACCCGCTCCTGGGTGCCGTAAATACAGAACAGCGCGAGTATCAGTGTCAACGCGGAGATGCAGACCATCGACATCCGGTAAGCCTGTTGGGCGTCGGAAAAGCAGGCCATCAGAAGCGGGATCAGCAGGCTGATGACCAGACGCGAGCCGATGGCCAGAAAAAAGCGGATGCCGTTTATCTCTATCCGTTCGGCCGGGTTCGGGGTCATCACCCCGTTCAGCGAAATATAGGGCACGCTAAAACAGGTATTGCAAATAATCAAATTGATGTTAAAAGACAACCCGCCCATTATTTAACATAATGCACGTTAAGCGCACCTATCGGTTTATCCCTCCGTGATTGCCATGAGCCCCGTAATATCCTTCTATAGTGCAGGCCGCACCACTCAGCGTGTGTTTTCATCAGGCCCGGTAACCGGCTGTCACCGGCGGCAAACCGAGGTTGGTGCGGAAGTCTTCGCCGGGGTAATCCTCATCCAGCAACTGCCGCTTACGCAGCTCCGGCAACAACCCATTGAGCAGCAGATCCTCCTGGTCCGGCTGACCCAGGCCGTGCAATGAGATCACATCCAGTACCCCGGCGCGGTAACGTGCTTCAATGGCATCAGCCAGCGTCTCGGGCGTGCCGGCAACGTGCCAGTGGCCGGTTTCCTGCGCCTCAATAATCAACTCGCGCAGCGTCAGGCCCTGCAAGGCAAAACGCCTGAAAATCTCCGCCCGGCCGCGCCGCCGGTTAACCTGCGCGACCTGCGGCAGCCAGTGCGCGGGAACCGGCTGGTCGAGCGGCAGATCCCGCAGGTCAATATCACCTCCCAGCATATCCGCCACTTTCAGCCTGCCTTGCAGGTAGTCGATACGCTCATGTTTTTCACGTACCCGGCGGGCCACGTCTGCGTCATTTTCGCCGATAACCGAATGGAATGAGTTCATGATCAGCGGCAGGCCCTCCACGCGCCCGACATCACGGGCACGCCGGCGCACCTGCTCCACAAATGTCAGCGCCGCCTCCAGCGTGGGCTGTGAGGTATAAATAACCTCCGCATAGCGGGCACCCAGCGTCAGCCCCTGTTCAGACTGCCCGGCCTGAAACTGTACCGGGCGGCGTTGTGGCGGCGGCGGCACATTAAGCGGCCCCTGCACCCTGAAAACATCACCCTGATAGTGCACCGGATGCAATTTTTGCGGATCTATCCGGATGCCGCCGCCGGCGGTGCGTTGCGCGGCAGCGGGGTCGTTGCTATCAAACAGCGCGTTAATCACCTCGATAAACTCCGTGGCGCGGGCGTAGCGTGCCTCCGGTGAGGGTAACGTCACCTCCCCGAAATTCTCCTCGCCGACCGATGACGTTACCGCATTCCAGCCCGCCCGGCCGCCGCTGACGTGGTCAAGCGTGCCGATAAGCCGGGCAAGGTTGTATGGGTGCTGGTAGGTAGTGGACACCGTAGCAATCAGGCCAATGTCGGAGGTTACCTGGCTCAGCGCCGCCAGCGCCACCACCGGCTCCTGGCTGCCGGTGGTGCCCGCCAGACCGGCCGGGTCAGCCTGGAGCAGATCGGCGGTAAACAGGCCGGTAATTTTCTCTTTTTCAGCGAGCTGTGCCAGCCCCGCCGCCCGGCGGATACCGGTACGTGGATCCGTGTCATTGCCGGCAGCTATTACCGCGCCGGCACCTACCAGCGTTTTCAGGCGCTTGCGGGATGGAATTGTCACATTAACCCCTCTGTTTTGATGCGGAAGTAAGCCGCTAACATAGGGGCAGCGTTAGTGTAATCCCACCAAGAAAAACGCATTTCATTTCCATAAATCGCGCTAAAGACAATAACAGGCAGGGGGCGACGCTCCTTTTTTACATAATGCCGCCGGCGCGGCCGGTATTATTTTCCCCGGCGCGAACTAATCTCACATCCCGCAACTGAATAGCACTTTTTGTTGTTTTACAAGGGCGTAACCGGGCACGAATAATCGGGCGGTATATTGCTGACCGGCCAAAGGAAAACGCTATGTCCCAGACTATTCGTCTCGCCCGGGAAGAAGAGGCTGCCGAACTGCATGCCTTGCTGCAACGGGCCTATGCGCCGCTGCTCGCCCACAACATCCATTTCACTATTACCCGTGCCAGCGTGAACGACGTGCAGGAGGTCATCCGGCAGGAAAGCACCTTTGTGCTGGAAAGCGAAGGGCAGATTACCGCCACGCTGACCACCCGCTTCCCCTGGACGCCCGCCACGACCCACTACGCCCCCTGGCCTTTTGTGCACTGGTTTGCGGTCGCGGAACACGCCAAAGGGCAAGGGCTGGGCGCACAGATCCTGACCTATGTTGAGGAAACCTTCCTGCGCGACACGCTGAAGGTGCCTGCGGTCTACCTGGCGACGGCAATCAGCCACCCGTGGCTGACCGGCCTTTACCAGCGGCGTGGCTATGCGCCGTTCCACACCGTCACTAACCCGCTGGGGGTGGAGCTGGTTTACCTGCGGAAAATCCTGAACCGGCCCCTGTTCGAGGCACAGGCGCAGAAAGAGTTCATCCGTACGGTGGCTGAACACCCGCTTTTCATTTAACTGCGCGTTAACGACATACTTTCTGGGAAAATCATGAACACGACGACCTTGTCTGCCCACGTGGCGGCGACCGCCCTCCTGCTGGCGCTGGCCGGCGGCACCCATGCCGCTGAAGAGAAACCGCGTAACGGCGGCACGTTAACCTGGGGGGTTGAGACAGAACCCAACACCCTTAACCCGCAATTGAACGGGCAGTCCAAAGCAGAGCTGATCCTGCGGGTTGCCTACGAGTCGCTGCTGGCGCGTACGCCTGACGGGGCTTATATCCCGTGGCTGGCCACGGGCTATACCCTCTCGGAAGATGGGAAAACCTACACATTTACGCTGCGGCAGGATGTCAGTTTCTCGGACGGCAAAAAACTTGATGCCAACGCCGTCGCGGAGAACTTCCGCCACGTCAGCGATCCGGCCTATTGTGCCGGCTCCAGCCTCTGCGCGCTGGCGCGGCACATCAGCCGCATCGACACGCCGGATGCGCATACGGTCACGATAACCCTGAAGGAGGTGTACTCGCCCTTTCTCTCTTTTGCTGCCGGGCTGAAATTGCTGTCACCCGCCGCCTGGGGCTCTTCCCAGTTAAAAGCCGGTGGGCCGGAGCTGGCCGGCACCGGGCCGTTTATCCTCACGCGGTATGAGAAAGGCCAACAGATCGTGTTTGTGAAAAACCCGGCTTACCACTGGGCCTCTGCCAATGCCGCGCACCAGGGCCCGGCCTACCTTGACAGCGTGACCTATCGCTTCCTGCCGGAATCATCGGTGCGTACCGGCGCGCTGCTCTCCGGGCAGGTGGATGTGATAGAGGGGATCGCCGGTAATGATGCCGGCGAATTCAAGGACAACCCGGACTTTACCTATCAGCACGCCCTGAATACCGGTACGCCTTATTCCCTGTTTCTGAATGTGAAATATGGCCCGACCCAGGAGCTGAAGGTGCGCCAGGCGCTGCTTCAGGGGCTGAACATCGGCCCGCTTCTGACCTCGATCTATCGCGGCGAGCGTACCCGTGTGTGGGGCATCACCTCACCGGTCGATCCGCTCTATGACAACAGCCTGGACGGCAAATACGGCAATAACCCGGCCCTGGCCAACCAACTGCTGGATGAGGCGGGCTGGAACACCCGCGATGCTGACGGCTTTCGCAGCAAGCAAGGGCAACGCCTGAGCATTGAGATTATTCAGGCGCAGGCAACGGTGCGTGACCAGCGCGACGTGCTGCTGCAGGCGATTCAGGCCCAGGCCCGCCAGCAACTGGGTATTGCGCTGACCATCCGCTATGTTGATTCCGGCACCTATACCGAATTGCGTAACAGTGGAAAATTTGGCTCGATTGCCAACTCCAATACCGATACCGACGGCATCGACATTGAAAACCACTATCTGCCCATCAACGGCGGCGGCGCGATCAACTACAGCCGTACCGACGCCCCGGAGATCATCCCGCTGCTGAACGGCGCGGCAAAAACGCTGGATAACCAGGAACGCAAACGATTTTACAGCCAGTTACAGCAGTTCGCCATTCTGCAACAGGCGTTCGCCGTCCCGCTGTATGAGCCGGAAGACCAGATTGCCGCCGCCGCGTATGTGCACGGCGTCGGTTTCAGGCCGTTCAAACAGATGCCGGAAAATGCGTATGACGTCTGGCTCAGTGACCATTAACCGCTCTCACCTGACAAGGAGCCGCGTATGACGCTGGAAAGCGCAGTCCCTGCCCCGCCCAGGCGGCGGCCACCTCCCCTGACCCGGCACAGGGTGCTGGTACGGCGCATCCTCCAGCGGATCGGCGGGGGGGTGCTGGTGCTGTGGGCGGCGGTCAGCCTGTCGTTTATCAGTGTCTATCTGGCACCGGGCGATATCGTCAGCCTGCTGATCGGTGAACAGGTCCGCACCCCGGCGATTGAAGCGGCGATCCGCGCCGAATGGGGGCTGGATAAACCGCTCTGGCTGCAGTACCTGCACTACTTGTGGCGCATCATGCATGGCGACTTTGGCCGCTCCTACCTGCTGAATGTGGATGTCAGTGCGCTGGTGGCCTCTCAGCTATGGCCGACGCTGAAGCTCACCGGGGCAGCACTGGGGGTCAGCCTGGTGTTTGCCGTCACCATCTCGGTTCTCACGGCCAACCGCCGCACCGGCAGGCGCGTCGCCGGGTTTATTGAACTGCTGCTCGCCTCTACGCCGTCGTTCTGGTTGGGCATTGTGCTGCTGTTTATCTTCAGCTTTACCCTGCGCTGGTTCCCGGTCGCGGGTGACCGCAATATTGCCGCGCTGGTGCTGCCTGCGCTCTCCCTGGGGTTGGCGCAAGGCGCGGTGGTGGCACAGGTGCTGCGGCGCGGCCTGGAAGAGGCACTGGCAGAGCCGTTCACCCTGACGCTGCGTGCCTGGGGGCTGGGCAGCCTCACCATCCGCCTGCGCCATGCGTTACGCCACGCTGCGCTCCCGGCCGTCACCCTCACAGGCTGGCTGGTGGGCGGCCTGCTCAGCGGCGCAGTGATTACTGAGCAGGTCTTCGGGCGGCCCGGCATCGGTAAAATTACCGTGGACGCCGTACTGGGCAAGGATCTGCCGGTGGTGCTGGCGGTCGCGATTTTCTCGGCCCTGGTCTATGTGGTGATGAGCACCCTGGTCGATATCCTTGCATTGCTGATTGACCCGCGTCTGCGCGATCGGCAACCGGCCCACAAGGAGGGCGTATGAACACGCCGCTCACCCTCTCCCGCCGCCGCGCCGGGTCGCCCGCCCTGCTGGCGGCGCTCACCTTTTTGGCGGTCCTGCTGCTGGCCGTATTCTTCCCGGCGCTGCTCAGCCCCTATGACCCGCTGGCCGCCGATCCGCTCAATGCCCAGTTGCCGCCCTCGGCCGCACACTGGCTCGGCACCGATCAGCTGGGGCGGGATGTGCTGACGCGGGTGATCTACGGCAGCCGCTACTCCCTGCTGATCAGCCTGGCGGCGATGGCGGTCGCGGTCGTGGCCGGTACGCTGCTGGGTTTGCTGGCCGGGCTGGTGCGTGGTGGGCTGGATGAGCTGATCAGCCGGGCAGTGGATGTGATCTCCGCGTTCCCTGACCTGCTGCTGGCGCTGATGCTGATCGCTTTTACCGGCCCCGGCACCACCAACCTGATTTTTGCGCTGGGTGTGGCTTCCGTACCGCGCTTCGCTCGTGTGGTACGGGCGCAGACCTTAGTGGTGGCCTCTTCCGGCTATGTGGAGCAGGCACGCACCTTCGGGCTGGCCCCCCGGGTGCTGGTGTGGCGGCATATTTTGCCGCACGCCATTGCCCATGTGCCGGTACTGGCCACGCTGGGGCTGGGCAGCGCCATTATCGGCACCGCCGGGCTGAGTTTCCTCGGCATGGGGCCGCAGCCGCCGACCGCCGAGTGGGGGCTGATGCTGGCCGAAGGGCGTAATTATCTGCGTAATGCCTGGTGGATTGGCGTCTGGCCCGGTGTCGCCCTCACCCTGACGGTGCTGGCGGTCACAACCGTTGGCCGCCACTGGCAGGCACACTTTGAAGGAAAACACCCTTGACACTCCCCTCCCTGAAGGAAGGGGATTCTTGTTTCGCTGAGTCGAACCTAAGCCGCATTAAGCGGTTTAGGATTTACAGACTCTCCACAAGCTAA
>NZ_PJZF01000028.1 GCF_002858675.1 Chimaeribacter californicus | reverse complement strand
TCCACCCGATCGCAATGGACGACGGTCTGCGTTTCGCAATCCGTGAAGGCGGCCGTACTGTTGGTGCGGGCGTTGTTGCTAAAGTTATCGCTTAATCGCGCCTGACTTTTGCAAAAAGGGATGCTTCGGCATCCCTTTTTTTATGCCATATTTCCTCAAATCCTCTCTTTTGCATAAGCGATAATTATTTTTATGGCGATATGCCTCTAATAATGCCAGGCATTATTTCTTCATCCAGGCAGTAATAATTTCTTATCTTGTTGTTTATAAACTTCATAAAGACAGAACAGGCTTCGCTTTTTAGCGGCATAGCAATGATGTATTAGGTGGCATTGTTAAGAAGGCGCTATCAATTATTACACATTGTCAGAAAGCACGTTAACCTACTTTAAATGAGAATCATTTTGATTTAAGATGACGGCAGATAACGTGGAGTGCCCGTATGTATATTTGTCTGTGCAATGGTATTAGTGACAAAACAATCCGTCAGGCTGTTCGCAAACATCAGCCGCAATCTTTTCAACAATTGCGCAAGTTTGTGCCGGTTGGTAATCAATGCGGGAAATGCGTGCGTGCAGCCCGTGAAATTATGCAAGACGAGTTGTCGCAAATTCCAGAGTTCAAAGAGATAGCCTGAAAACACATCTTTTTTTGACTTACTCCAAACCGCATCTACTCTTCAAAGAGTGGAAGCGGAGGAAACAAAAATGAAAGGTGATGTTAAGGTATTAAATTATCTCAATAAGTTGTTGGGCAATGAGTTAGTTGCTATTAACCAATATTTTCTGCATGCAAGAATGTTCAAAAACTGGGGGCTCAAACGTCTTAATGACGTGGAGTACCATGAGTCCATTGATGAAATGAAACATGCGGACCGCTACATTGAGCGTATTCTTTTCCTGGAGGGGCTCCCCAACCTGCAGGATCTGGGTAAGTTGAATATTGGTGAAGACGTTGAAGAGATGCTGCGTTCAGATTTGACGCTGGAGTTGGATGGCGCACGCGATCTGCGTGAAGCGATAGCTTATGCTGACAGCATCCATGATTATGTCAGCCGCGACATGATGATCGAAATTCTGGCTGATGAAGAGCATCATATCGACTGGCTGGAGACGGAATTGGATCTGATTCAGAAACTGGGGATACAGAACTATCTTCAGGCTCAAATCCGTGACGAAGAGTAATTTTTGCTATTCGGGGAAGCTTTGGCTTCCCTGCCATTAACGTATAATGTACCAATGAATCAACAAGGTCAGCCATCCTGCAGCTGCCAATGGCGGCCCGAAAGGCAACACAGCGATCCATTCCCCTTTCTTCCATTTCGACAACCCAGCCCATAGCAGGCCAGAAGCGGCAGCCAGCAGTGTGATCTGCGGGAGCATCTGCCACCCAGTCCAGGCGCCCAGTGCGGCCAACAGTTTAAAGTCACCATATCCCAGCCCCTCCCGGCCACTGGCAAGGCGGAAAAACCAGTACAGACTCCATAAGAGTAAATAGCCAGCGACGGCACCGTACACTGCATCCGTCAGGCTAACCCCGTCGCTGAAGCTGTTAAATAATAGGCCCAGCCATAAGAGAGGGAGAGTCAGCTTGTCGGGTAAGAGAAAAGTACGGGCATCAATAAGGCTTAAAGTCAGTAGAAAGCCACTGTACACCGCCAATGCTAACGCGATGGCTGGTGGAAACAGCAGAGAAAAACACAGTGCCAGGATCCCGCATATCAGCTCAACCCAAAGATAGCCGGGCGAAATGGGTGCAGAACATACACGGCAGCGTCCCCTGAGAGCCAGCCAGCTGAACACCGGCACATAATCATGCCAATGTGCAGGCGGATGGCAGGAGCAATATGCTAACTTCCATGCTGAGTGCGGCATGGAAGCTGTAGAGGGTTCCTGGCTGTCATGTTCAGTAATCAGGTACGGCAAGTATTGACCAATATGGTTGATCACTTTTCCCATGATAATCCCGGCAAAAAAATAGAGTGCCGGAATCAACAAGGTGCTGGTAGCATCCATGGCTTATTTCCTGATTAACATTAAAGCAGTGATCTGGATATAGCCTTCCTGATTTGCACTGCTGCTAAATTCAAGCTGGTTCGCCGTAATACCCCATGTTCCTTTCAGGAATAGTAGCCAGTTAAGGAAATCACTTAGCGCCATATCACTGACGCTGACCCGGGCAACATGATCTTCCAGTGAAAGGTTCTGAATATTAACCCCGTATTTTTTTGCAGATGCGTTAATAATAACGTCGATGGGCTGAGCGCGGTTTATGCCAGGCAGAACACCTCGTTTAATGCTTTCCTGTTTCATCCAGGTTAATGATTGTTGAACTTGTTGATTATTGCGCCGCATTTTTTCCGTTAAATTATTTAATGGGGTTAACAGAGCAAACCACACTAAAGTAATAATGACGAGGGCACTGATAAAGAGTAAAACGTGCTGCTCGCGGCGGCTGTGGGCCATAAACCAATCTTTCATTTTTTATACATGCTCTTTAATGTTACTGCGCTGCCAGCTGTGGGGGAGTTATTCAGGACAAAATGGAACTCTTGTTCACTCTCTTGAATAAACTGCTGCAATATTTTGGCGTCAGCGGCCAGAAGCTGCACGTCAAACAAATTCTGCTCTTGTCGATAATGAATGCGCTGGATCTGCAAAGTGGGGTACGCAGTAAGATGCTGCTGAAATTGCGCCAGGCGCGTCAGTACATCCGGCGAGACAGCGGAAATTTTCTGATTAAAAAAGAATCGGTAGTTACTGTTTCTCTTATCCTGCGGAAAGTGTTGTTGATAGAGTGCTTTCGTTTCCAGGTTTAATGCATTGGATTCTTGATACAGATTCCAGAGCACCAGGCCTTTACCCAGCAACATCAAAAAGAGGGCCATCAGGCAGGAGGCAAACGCAGCATATCGCAGTTTCTTGCTGGCCGGCTTCGTAGGCTGACGTGGGCGAAAATCGCCATGCAACAACGTAGGCAGCGTGAGGCCGGTCGCCTGAAGGAGCTGTGAAGGCGCTTGCCAGGGCAGAACGTCGATAAGAAGGCTTTCGTTATCTATTGGGCTGTAGCTGACAATTTTTTGTGGTGACCAATGTTCCTGTAAGTGGCTGAACCAGGTGTCATCCAGCGATGTCAGTTGATAAGGCCCTAACCGCAACAACCAGTGCTCCTGAGACCGTATGGCTGTCCAGCTATTGTCAACATAGGGCAGATACATACCATCCGGACCAGCATAGACGACATTCAGCCCGGCTGTTTTAAACGCAGCCAGCAGTGAACGCAACCAACCGCTGTCTACCGCAACAGCATGAGCAAGAGCAGGCTCGCGATGTAAAACGGTCCAGTGAAGCGCGTCACTTTCACCGAGCATCGTCTCTTCCGCCAGCCATGACAAACGCTCAGCGGTGAGTTTGCCGCTTTTTTCCGGCAGAGGGAGGGTACGGAAAATCAGCCTGTCTGGTGAAATCAGTAAAATGACGTCGCGCTTGTCGGTAATGGAGAGCACCTCTTCCAGGCATTCCACCCCGGATAAAAACAGCAAGGGCTTTTCATCAGCGTGATCGGCTTCTGACACATCAAGCATGCCATTGTGAAGGTATCGTATGATTAGCTTTTCCTGCATGAGTATTTCAGCCTGCTTATTGTCTTAATCAGTCAATGTGGCGTGAAAAAAGACGGAGTTCGCCGCTTTTTTCGTCGTAATAAAGCCGGCTGGATAACGTTAACTGCTGATCGTCATCGCTGGCCGTGGAGGTAATAGAAAAATAGCGGCTGGTAACGGCCAGTAAGCTATTCAGAGGCGCCCAGTTTTTATCGGTTGCCGGAAATTGATTATCCAGTTGCGTATAAAATTGGGTAAGCGAGACCCAGCCCATTTTAGGCCGCTTTGCTAAAAGCTTGATGGCCTCTTCCGCACTGAATTGCTCAAGTGATAGCGCTGATAATAAAGGCCCCTGCTGTTCCGTCAGCGTATTAATATTAATCCGCTGTTGCGTTGAGGGCAGTGCACAAAGTTGTGCCTGGAGCGCCTGATAAAGTTTTGGCGACATGCCTTTTATCTGGCTAAGCTCCGACACGCTGAAAAAGGGCTGATTTGCTGTAAGACGAGGAGGTTTCTCACGCAGATAATAATCATCTTCTGCCCCGGCAGAACGGACAAGGGTATCGCTATCAATATAGTCTGCGATTGAGTCGATAATTATTCCGGCCTGCGCCTTTGTTACACCGTTCATCAGTAACAGGGATTCAAAAACCTGCTGATTATAGGGCATGTCCTCCTGATTCTCCGTGGGCGTATTGCCCAGCGAGTTCAGGTTAAAACATGCCTGATCATCCCGTACCTGCCATTCAATAGCCAACCCGGCGGAGAGGGCCATTTTCTGTGGCTGCGCCCAGTAGTGATCGGTGGACTGAAATTTGGGATTATCTTTCAAATCCTGAAGCAGGTTCTCTGCCGCAAACTGCTCTGCGGAGTGAATCATGGCCATTAGTTGAAGATTATCTTGCTGGTAGGATGCCCGCTTCACGCTGGTTGTGAAGCGCACAGCCATTTCACCGGCTAATGCGGCCATTACTGCCAGCAGCAGCATAACCACAATCAATGCGACGCCTCTCTGTGATTTCATTCGTTGCTCCCGGCGTGGGCAGAGCTTTCCTCATCCGGCGGCGATACAGGCTGATCGGCGTCCACAGGTTCTTTCTGCTCACCTTCTGGCTTATCTTCCGATGTGGTCTCCTGATAAGCAGGCCAGGCTGCCGGCAAAACAAACACACGATTGATTGCACCGAAATCTTTCAGGACCAGCGTTATCTCTATACCAGAGGGAAGTGGCTGTTGAGGATCAGGCTTGGATTTCCAACCCTGCTGATAAAACCGCAGAGACATCTTTTCAACGTTATCCAGCAACGGCGCATCAAGTGGCTCGCTATCGGCAGGGGCATCCACCGCGCGTTGTACCAAACGGTGCAGTGTCCCGTTTCGCAGTTGCCAGTTTACCCGGAGGATTTCAGGAGAGCAGCAGTGCCCCCAGGCGTTAGGGCGGCTTTGGGTAGTGAAAGCAAAGCCGTTTTCATCCTGGTGCCAGCTCTTTTCCGCGCCACGCGGTACCCTGGGCAAACTTTGCAGGATGTCCCGTTCCAGCATACCCATAGTTCTTTGCAGCGCATTCATACGTTGCAGGGTGACCTGAGTTCGTTCGTTAGTTTTCAGCGCACCCGATAAGATTTGGTATGCCAGCATGCTTAACATCGAGAAGATGAACAGCGCCAGCATGGTTTCTAATAAGGTGAAGCCCTTTTGCCGGATCATGGTGCGGGGTCCTGTATCTTCGGCAACAGGCGAAGGGTGGAACGCACCGGCACGCCGTCATGACTTACTGTTAATTCCTGCATGATGTAAGTTGGTTCGGCAGAAGGAACCTCTTGCAGTGTCCATGACCAGTTCTGACCGCCCATTTCGGTTGAACCGCTACGGTGCGGTTTACCGCTTACGGGGGTAGATTGGGTCAGCGCCTGTTTCGCCAGCCAATTAGCCGACACCCAATCTGCGAACAGGTGTTCTGTCAGACGGGATGTGGCACTCATCTGCCCGCTCATGCTATTCATCAATGCCAATGCAGCACCAGCAAATACGGCGAGGGCAATAATCACTTCCAGCAGCATCATGCCTTGCTGTTGCGATACGCGGCTCATGGCATTTGCGCCTCATTCAGCACGGTAACAGGCCACAGGCCATTACAGGTGAGCGTCAATAATGGCCGGGTTGTAGCACGATCGGTAATACGCAGTTGAAAAGCGGTGATGGCACCATCAGGGTAAAAGATAATCTGTGGCGTACCGCGTGTTTCCACCGCGTCACCGTTGATGAACAACTCAATTTGCCAGGCAGGTGAAAAGGATTGTGCGTGACCGGGCAGGGCACCTTTTGAGAAAGGCACCCATCGCCATATTACCGGCGTTGTGTTGCGCTGTTGGGGCGTCATAAACAGATAGTCTGAGTCAGTGACCTGTAAGCCTACCGGGGTGCCGGTCATCGTCGCGTGATCGGCCGCATACTCCATCAGCGCAACCAGTCGCCCGGCCTCGCTCGACTGCCGGCGCTCTTCAACACTTCCGGTTGAACTCATCACCACCACGGCACCGCCCGCCATAATCATCAGTACCAGCATGATTTCGAGCAAAGTAAAGCCGGCCTGCCTCTCCAGTTTCACTTTTTCGGTGTATCCAGTGTCCAGTTGGCAATATCATCGTCAGTGCCGGCTTCGCCATCCTGGCCGGGAGAGAGCAAATCAAACTCGCCATGTTCACCCGGTGAAACCAGAAGATAAGCCCCGCCCCACGGATCAGCCGGCAGGCGTTTGATATAGCCATCATTACGGTAGTTTTGTGGCAGGGGTTCAAACTCAGGTTTTTTGACCAGTGCTTCAAGCCCCTGCTCGCTGGTCGGGTAACGATGGTTATCCAGCTTATACATATCTAATGCATTTTCTAACGCCACGATGTCACTGACGGCCTTTTGGCGGTCAGCTCGCTCTTTATTGCCCATCAGGTTGGGTACCACCAGGCTGGCTAAAATACCCATGATGACAATGACGACCATGATCTCCAGCAGGGTAAAGCCCTGTTGACGCTGAGTGGAAACTTTATTCATATATTTCATCCTATTAACCCGCTAAGTTATTAAGTTGTAAAATGGGCTGCAGTATCGATACCACGATAAACAGCACAATAACGGCCATGCTGATCACCAGCCCTGGTTCAAACAGTGCCAATACCAGCGTCATGCGATTTTGCAGTGCCTGTTCCTGCGCAGTCGCGGCGCGCTCCATCATGTCGCTCAGATGTCCGCTTTTTTCGCCGGAGGCAATCATGTACAGCATCATGGGGGAGAACAGTTCACTCTCGGTCAGGGCGGTATGCAGGGCGCTGCCTTGACGGACATGCTCGCCGGCGCGCCGCAGACGGTCGCGGATAGCAAGGTTGGTGATGCCTTCCAGTGCGGTATGCATTCCCTCCAGTAAGGGAACACCGCTGGATTGCAGAATGCTCAGGGTTCGTAAATAGCGTGCACTGTTGGTCTCCAGCACCAGACGGCGGCAGAGCGGCAGTTGCAACAGCAAGGCATGGAAGCGAAAACGGTTTTCCGGCTGCCGGAGCCAGACGCTCAGGCTAAACAGAGCAATACTTATCAACGCCACCACCAGTAAGCCGTAATCTCTTATGGCATCACTGACGGCGAGTAAAATGCGGGTACTGAGAGGCAGCTGATGCTTCATATGGATAAACTGCTCGACAACTTTAGGGACAACCGTTGAGAGCAAAATAGTGATAACGATGATGGCAACCGAGGTGAGCACCATCGGATAGATCAACGCCTGCGTCATTTTGCTTTTTAACCGCTGACGCGTTTCATTGTAATCTGCCAGTTTTTCCAGCACCGGCCCTAACGTTCCGCTTTTTTCACCCGCCATGACCAGCGTGCGGTAAACCGGATCAAAAATACGTGGCCAGGCTGCCAGCGTTTCAGCCAGAGGATGACCTTCCGTTACCCGCGCCCGGACCTCAGTTAATACATGGCGCAATTTTTCATTCTGACTTTGCCGGGCGATAACCCCTATGGCCTCTTCAAGGGGCAGGGCGGCGTTGGCAAGTGTCGCGAGTTGCCGGGTGAACAGTGCAACTTCAGCGGCCGGTAGCCGGAGGCGGCGCGTTTTGTTTCCTGTAAGCAACCTGAATGGCGAGGTCACTGCTTTCATGGAAAGCGGTTGTAACCCCTGGGCGCGCAATTTTTGCCGGGCCTGGCGTGCGTTATCCGCCTCCAGGGTGCCGCGCTGAATTTTTCCGGTAATGGTCTGGGCACGCCAGGAAAATTTCATTCGGCACCGTCCTCCTGCACATCTTGTTCCTGGCTGGTAACGCGCATAACCTCTTCCAGAGACGTCTCACCCGCCAGCGCTTTCAACAGGCCATTTTCCAGCAGGCTTTTACTCTGGCGCAGGAACAGGCTTTTGATCACCTGCTCATTTTCATTACCATGGATGGCAGCCCGGATGACTTCATCAACAACCATAACCTCATGAATTGCCAGCCGGCCTTTATAGCCGGTAAAGCGGCAGGCGGGGCAGCCCGGCGCATGCCATACCGTTTCGGGTAGGGGAGATAAGGAGGCCAGCAGGGCACGCTGATGGGGTTCAGCTGCCCGCTCTTGCCGACATTCAGGGCATAACCGGCGTACCAGCCGCTGTGCCAGCACACCAATCAGGGACGAGGAGAGCAGGAAAGATTCGATTCCCATATCACGCAGACGGGTGACTGCCCCGGTCGCGCTATTGGTATGCAGGGTCGACATCACCAGGTGGCCGGTCAGTGATGCCTGAACCGCAATTTGTGCCGTTTCACTGTCGCGTACTTCCCCCACCATGACAATATCCGGGTCCTGCCGCAGAATGGCACGTAAACCGCGTGCAAATGTCATGTCCAGGCGGGCGTTGACCTGAGTCTGGCCAATCCCTTCCAGCTCATATTCGATGGGATCTTCGACTGTCAGGATATTTCGCTCCTGGCTGTTCAAAGCCGAAAGCACGGCATATAACGTGGTGCTTTTGCCGGAACCCGTCGGGCCGGTGACCAGCAGAATGCCGTGTGGCTGTTTGATCAGGTACTGCAGCTTTTCATAATCACTGGCCGATAACCCGAGCTTATCTAGGGTAAGTAACAGGTTGTTTTTATCCAGTAAGCGTAACACTGCCCGTTCACCATACTGCGAAGGCAAGGTAGACACGCGTACATCCACCGCCCGCGATCCCAGTCGCAGCGAAATACGCCCATCCTGGGGCAGCCGTTTTTCTGCAATATCCAGCTTTGCCATGACTTTAATGCGTGAGAGCAGCAAAGGAGCCAGTTTTTTGCTGGGCTGTAAAATCTGCCGCAGTACGCCATCAATCCGGAAACGGATGCTCAGATTGCGCTCAAAGGTTTCGATATGGATATCGGAGGCACCCTCTTTTACTGCTTCGCTTAAAATGGCGTTAATTAAACGGATGACGGGTGCGCTGTTGTCATCAGCCAGCAAATCCTCGTTGTCCGGCAGTTCTTCGGTCAGGGCAAAGAGATCGACATCCTGATCCAGGTCTTGTGCAATTTGCTGTGATTCAACCGCGTTTTGCTGATAAAGCGCCGAGAGTTGCTCATCAAATGCCGCTTCTTCCAGAGGACGTAACGTGGGGCAGGTTCCGGCAAAACGCCTCGCCTCAAGCAGCATCTCCAGTGAGATGCCCTGACGGTAAATCAGCGTGCCCTGCGTCACTGCCACGCCGGACTGGCGCGCCTGCGAGTATGAAATCCGGCTGATCGGTTCAGGCTGGGGAGACATCGGGAGATTCTCTTTCATGGTTGCTTCCATTAACCGTGAAAAGGATTACGGGGGCCGTTAACCGGGGCCGGGGCCACCGGCACTGCGGGCAGCGGCTCAGGCGGTAATTCGGCTAATTGTGGCCGGCTGCTGGGGGCAACCAGCGTATTCTCATCCTGCTCAATTCGCGCCTTCTGGATCTCCTGGAAGCGCGTGTATTTTTTCTTTGAGACTGAATGATAAACGTCATCATCCCGGAGGATAGTTGGCCGGATAAACACCATCAGATTGCGTTTTGCTGTTTCGGTCGAGGTATAACGGAACAGGTTGCCGATCAAAGGAATATCGCCCAGCAGCGGCACTTTGGATCGTGTCTCTTTGGTGGAATCATCCAGCAGCCCACCCAGCACCACGGTTTCCCCGGTACGTACCAGGACGGCATTTTGGATAGTACGGGTATTGAACGTTGGGCCAAGTGATGAAGACTGGCCACCGGCACTGTCTACACTTGAGACCTCCTGCTCAATTTCAAGCAGGACGGCGTTGCCCTCGTTGATCTGCGGGGTGACTTTCAGCTTAGTCCCGATCGTCTTACGTTCGACGGTATTGAACACGTTGTCGCCGGAGGTCGTTTGCGAGCCGGACAGTACAGGCACATCCTGCCCTACATTCACCGACGCTTCTTTATTATCCAGAGTAACGATGCTGGGAGTTGCGAGGATATCATTCCGGCTATTGGTAGAGAGAGCAGTCAGTAAGGCGCTCCAGTCCCCCTCAAAAAAGCCGGCGACAAAACCATTGTAATTGGCAAGGGCAGCGGGCAAGTTGTCAGACGTGGTACCCCTGTTACGCGCGTTAACAGAGGAGAAAATCGGCAGGCCCGTATTGGTAAACTGTGTACCGCCAACTTTGCTGTTTGCCCATTGCACACCCAGGTTCAGGCCATCCCCATCCTGAACCTCAACAATAATGGCCTCAACCAGAACTTGCGCGCGGCGGATGTCCAGTTTGGCTATCACATCGGCTAAGGGTTGCATCACATCGGGCTGCGCGGTAATGACCAGCGAGTTGGTTTGTTCATCAGCCGTAATCGATAGGGAGGAGTCCCCCATAGATGACGCGCCTGATGACGCCGCCGTCTCTTTTTCCTTGGCGATTTTTTCACTGATACCCGTCAGTACCTCAACGAGTTTATCGGCTTTGGCATAATTCAGGTAAAACACGCGGGTGTTGCCCTGTTCGGCGCTGTCCTGATCCAATTTTGCAACCAGCGAGGTAATACGCTGACGCACTTTGTCTGAGCCGCTGACTAACAAGGTGTTGGTGCGTTTATCTGCCACGATCTTCGGCATCAGCATATTGCTCGACTGGCCTTTTGATTCTTCCCGGGTGAGGGAGTTAAGCACCTCTGCAAGTTCGGTGGCCGAAGCAAATTTAAGTTTAATCAGTTGTTGTTGCTGTTGGCCGATAACGTCAACCCGTTTTATAACTTCTACCAACCGATTGATCAGAGACGCTTTCCCGGTCAACATCAGTACGTTAGAAGGATCATAGTTGACCACATTACCTACGCCATTACTGTCGCTCATCTGCCGGAGCAGAGGAGCAAGTTCCCGTGCCGGAACATGTTGCAGTGCAATCACCCGGGTAATGACTTCATCTCCCTTGCCCGGGCGTGCATCATCAACCAGATGGCCGGGAGACGTCTTTAACGTCGCAGAACGCACAACTTTTAACAGGCCATTATCCAGCGTAACAACTGAGAAACCGTATAAGTCTAAGACGCTGAGGAAAAATTGATAATATTCCTCATCATTGAAACTATTGTAGCTGCGCACAGAAATAGTGCCGTTTACCGAAGGATCGACCAGAATGGTTTTATTCATGTTTTTACTGACGACATCAACGAATTCTTTGATATCGGCATTTTTAAAATTTGCTGAGTATTGATCGGCGTAACTTTTGGGCGATGTCAGCGTTGCCAGCATCATTAGCGTTAAAATCAAAGAGTCATTCTTGCGCATGGTTATTAATTAACTTTTCGTTGATGTCGTTTAAACGTAAATTGAACAGTGTTTTCTGATTGTTTCTTATAATGACCAACTGTACGGCAAAAGACTGCTGCCATGATAGCCGGGCCTGTTCGAGTTGAGCGGGATCAGTTAAATCATAATCATCAATCTTAACCACAATATCACCTGGCCGTAACCCATAAAGGGTAAACCCTGTTTTTTGTTTGCCTGGCATTAACCTTAACCCGATTAATGAGCCTTTTTCATAGACAGGGTTTGAAATAATATAGTCATCCCATCCATATTCTGAATTGATAGGCGTTAACGTATTACTTACATTTTCATCTGAGGGCGTATCAGCCCGCTGCACTAAAATAAGGGTATAGTGCTTATCGCGCCCTTTGATTTTTATAGAATTGACGTCAATGTCGCTAATAGTGCCTTCAGGTAAAGAAGAAAGCGTATCACCTTTGCGATAAGTATGCTGTTCACCCTTTTCCAGCACAATAGCGAGAGAGCGCCCTGGCTGGTTACTGGCGATAATACCGGTAAGTGTAATGTCCTGTAGCGGCACTTCATCTTGCGAAGCAGTTACCGGGACTTCCACTGATGGCTTTCTTGCCAGCCTGCCTTGAAAATCAATTGGATCAAGTGAAAAACGGTTACCGCTGTAAGAACGGGCAGACGATTCTTTCAGAGAATATAAGAAGTAAATATTCTTTATATAAAAAGCTGATGCCATAATTCCTAACAATAAAATAACAGGGAATAATAAGTTTTTTAAGTTACAAGAAAATAACTTTTTTGCTTTCTGTAACACAAGGTGCCCGCTTCATTTATTATGAGTTAGTTTGCACTGGAATAATTGCATGATATAGTTAATTCCCATTTATTTCAAATGGAGTTTTATACGGCATAAAGATATTTCGCAAGTCTTTGAGAAATCAATTTTAAGAGTAAAATTGTTATGAAATTATCAGTCGATGAATCCTGGTTTAACTATGAATTCATTTTTAATACATATAATGTTGCGAAGGATTATTTGAATAATGAATTATTGCTATCCGGAATAGGGATGATCATTGGCGACGCCGGGTGTGGGAAAACTGGGCTGGCAAAAGCAATTCTGGATGACAAACAGGGCGCATTTTTGCTGTTTGCCGCGCGCAAAGAGAGCGATGAGTTGTTGATGTTAGATGCTTCCCAAGAAGCAAGAGGTAAAATTAACCTGCAACCCTCTTTCTCCCTGAATTTATGGGATAAGATCCTTTATGAAACTCAGAAAATAAATACGCCGGTATTACTGGTTCTGGATAATGCGCACTTTATTAAACAACAGTTATCTACATTGGTTTACTTATTTGTTGAGTTTAGGAAACATACCAGGCACCCCCTCTCGTTACTCATCGTTGGTGAAAAACAGTTATTAAAAAACAAAAGCTTAATTGATTACCGTCCCAATGCATTGCACTTGCCTCTTTATAATGAGAGGGCTTGCCTGTCAGTGATCAATACAACGATTATGGAAAGAGAGGGGGAAGAGCATGCTGCCGCGTTTACGCTTCCTTATATAAAGTATATCCAGGGTGCAGCCAAAGGAAACCCGGAAAAGATAACGCGTATTGTGAACACGGCCCGCCAGATCGCCTGGATAGAACGGGGGACGGCTTCTTCTCTGTGCTGGCGGCATATCAAGCTTGCAGTACATGATCTGGGCAAGACACGGCGTACCAGGAAGACCATGTTCTCACTGCTGATAGGTTATGCCTGTTTTGCGATGCTCTTGGGGTGGCACTGCACCGGCGCATTATCGCCTTATCTGCCTGTGCCTGGCTGGTTGATGCCAGAACCCGTGATCGACATGATCCCTGCTGCACCTCCGGTCATTGATGAGCAGCCGGCTACAGAGCGTCAGGCTATGCAACAACTCTTCCGAAGCTGGGGCTATGATGTGGCCGAAGAGAGTGCCTGGTGTGACCAAATTGAACGTGCGGGTCTACAGTGCGAAACATCAAAAGCAGAGTATGAAACATTAGAGCAACAAGGTTTGCCGTGGATAGCCCAGCTTCATCTGGCTGACAAACTAGGTTATGCCGTAGTGATTCGTATGGGCAAAGATGATCTTGACCTGCTTATTGGGAAGCAAACATGGACAGTGAAAAAATCCTGGTTCCAATCTGCCTGGAAAGGAGGATATACCCTGTTCTGGAAACCGGCACCTTCAGGGAAAACATCGGTAACGGCAGCCAGTTCCTCCGATGACATTTTATGGCTGAATAAAATGCTTAGTCGCGCTCTGCATCTGCCTTTAACACAAGATGTCCGGTGGAATGCGTTACTAGTAGAGAAAATTAAGAGGTTCCAGCAAAGCAAAGGGCTGCAGCCTGATGGTACCCCCGGCAAGGCAACCTTGATTCAGCTTTGGTTGGATGTTGAGCAGAGTGCCCGGCTGGCACCAGAGAATGAGACTGCAGAAAGAGGGGAAGGGCAATGAGTTTCCGTCTGTATCAGGCCATGCGCACTCGCCTGCAGGGCAGTGAACCGGCAAAACTGTCTGCCCCCTTTAAAACGACATGTATAAAAGCAGGTCATCTGCTTTTATGGGGGGGGTGGATCGCATTCTTTACCGTACAGGGTGCGTATCTACATATTGTATGGCAGTCACACCATCCGGAAACCCCGCCTGCACAGGCGACCCCCCGCGACATGGACTATACGCTTTCGTCCGTGCATTACCTGTTTAAGACACAACCGCTCCCGGAAGCCCGTGAGAGGGATGTCATAGTAGATGCAGATTTCCCTGACTTACCGGATGATCAGGCTGAAGCAGCTGATTTAGATGAAGAGGACGAGGTACCTTTTATCGATGAAGCATCTGATTCAACAACGAGTAAAGATGAAGCTATCGATCCTATATTAAAAGCACGTGTCCAACAGGCTTTAGCAGAGATAGATGAGGACGATGCGACTTAGCCTTATCATGCGAAATAAAAGGCCTGCTAATGCGTTTTTCCTTCAGGTTATGGTTGCTTCCTAAGCAGGAATACGTATAATGCGCGGGCTTACCTAATCTTGGTAGGTCTGATCCGTTGCGGACCAGTAACCATGTCAGCAATAACGACTGGTTAACAATACTCCCGATATGGGGGTTATAGCTGAACGATTACACTCCCCCATCAATCGAAATGGGTGTGAGGAGTAATTATTTACGTTTATAAATAATTGGAGCTCTGGTCTCATGCAGAACCAAAGAATCCGTATCCGCCTGAAAGCGTTTGATCATCGTCTGATCGATCAATCAACCGCGGAAATCGTCGAGACTGCTAAGCGCACTGGTGCGCAAGTCCGTGGTCCGATCCCGCTGCCGACCCGCAAAGAGCGCTTTACCATTCTGATCTCTCCGCACGTCAACAAAGACGCGCGTGATCAGTATGAAATTCGCACTCACAAGCGTCTGGTAGACATCGTTGAGCCAACCGAGAAAACCGTTGATGCTCTGATGCGTCTGGATCTGGCTGCCGGTGTAGACGTGCAGATCAGCCTGGGTTAATCAGGTCATTGAGCGATTGAGAGGTTGAAACAATGATTGGTTTAGTCGGTAAAAAAGTGGGTATGACCCGCATCTTCACTGAAGAAGGCGTGTCTATCCCTGTAACCGTTATCGAAATTGAAGCTAACCGCGTTACTCAGGTCAAAGACCTGGCTAATGATGGTTACCGCGCTATCCAGGTTACCACTGGTGCTAAAAAAGCAAACCGTGTAACCAAACCGGAAGCGGGTCACTTCGCTAAAGCTGGCGTTGAAGCCGGTCGTCTGTTGCGTGAATTCCGTCTGTCAGAAGGCGAAGAGTTCACTGTAGGTCAGAACATTAGCGTTGAAATTTTCGCAGACGTTAAAAAAGTAGACGTTACCGGTACTTCTAAAGGTAAAGGTTTTGCTGGCACTGTTAAGCGCTGGAACTTCCGTACCCAAGACGCTACCCACGGTAACTCCTTGTCTCACCGTGTTCCGGGTTCTATCGGTCAGAACCAGACTCCGGGCAAAGTGTTCAAAGGCAAGAAAATGGCAGGGCAGCTGGGTAATGAGCGCGTAACCGTTCAGAGCCTGGACGTAGTACGCGTTGACGCTGAGCGCAACCTGCTGCTGGTTAAAGGTGCTGTTCCGGGAGCTACCGGTAGCAACCTGATCGTTAAACCAGCTGTTAAAGCGTGAGGAGCCAGGTAATGGAATTAGTATTGAAAGACGCGCAGAGCGCGCTGACTGTTTCCGAAACCACCTTCGGTCGTGATTTTAACGAAGCGCTGGTTCACCAGGTTGTTGTTGCTTACGCAGCAGGCGCCCGCCAGGGTACTCGCGCGCAGAAAACTCGCGCTGAAGTTACTGGTTCTGGCAAAAAGCCATGGCGTCAGAAAGGTACCGGCCGTGCGCGTTCAGGTTCTGTAAAGAGCCCGATCTGGCGTTCCGGTGGTGTGACCTTCGCTGCTAAGCCTCAGGACCACAGTCAGAAAGTAAACAAAAAGATGTACCGCGGCGCGCTGAAAAGCATTCTGTCCGAGCTGGTACGTCAAGAACGTCTGATCGTTGTCGAGAAGTTCTCTGTTGAAGCACCGAAAACCAAGCTGCTGGCACAGAAACTGAAAGACATGGCGCTGGAAGACGTGCTGATCATCACCGGTGAACTGGATGAGAATCTGTTCCTGGCAGCCCGTAACCTGTACAAGGTTGACGTGCGTGATGTAGCAGGTATCGACCCAGTTAGCCTGATCGCCTTCGACAAAGTAGTTATGACTGCTGATGCTGTGAAGCAAGTTGAGGAGATGCTGGCATGATTCGTGAAGAACGTCTGCTGAAAGTACTGCGCGCGCCGCACGTTTCTGAAAAAGCGTCTGCTGCGATGGAAAAGAACAACACCATCGTTCTCAAAGTTGCTAAAGACGCGACTAAAGCAGAAATCAAAGCTGCTGTGCAGAAACTGTTTGAAGTCGAAGTCGAAGACGTAAACACCTTGCTGGTTAAAGGCAAAGTGAAACGTCATGGACAGCGTGTTGGTCGTCGTAGCGACTGGAAAAAAGCTTACGTCACCCTGAAAGAAGGCCAGAATCTGGACTTCATCAGCGGCGCAGAGTAAGTCGGAGGAGTAAGAACAATGGCAATTGTTAAATGTAAACCTACATCTCCGGGTCGTCGCCACGTTGTTAAAGTGGTTAACCCTGAGCTGCACAAGGGTAAACCTTATGCCCCGCTGCTGGAAAAACTGAGCAAAAGCGGTGGTCGTAACAACAATGGCCGTATCACCACCCGTCATATCGGTGGTGGCCACAAGCAACATTATCGTCTGGTTGACTTTAAGCGCAACAAAGACGGTATCGCTGCAGTGGTTGAGCGTCTGGAGTACGATCCGAACCGTTCCGCGAACATCGCGCTGGTTCTGTACAAAGACGGCGAACGCCGTTACATCCTGGCGCCAAAAGGCCTGAAAGCAGGTGACCAGATTCAATCTGGCGTTGATGCGGCAATCAAAACGGGTAACACCCTGCCGATGCGCAACATCCCGGTTGGTTCAACGGTTCATAACGTAGAAATGAAACCAGGTAAAGGCGGCCAGCTGGCTCGTTCTGCCGGTGCCTACGTTCAGATCGTTGCACGTGATGGTTCCTACGTAACTCTGCGTCTGCGCTCCGGCGAAATGCGTAAAGTTCTGGCTGACTGCCGCGCTACCCTGGGCGAAGTTGGCAATGCAGAACACATGCTGCGCGTTCTGGGTAAAGCAGGTGCTGCACGTTGGCGTGGTATTCGTCCTACCGTTCGCGGTACGGCGATGAACCCAGTCGATCACCCGCACGGTGGTGGTGAAGGTCGTAACTTTGGTAAGCACCCGGTAACTCCGTGGGGCGTTCAGACCAAAGGTAAGAAGACCCGTAGCAACAAGCGTACTGACAAGTTCATCGTACGTCGCCGTAGTAAAAAATAATTAGAGGATAAGCCATGCCACGTTCTCTCAAGAAAGGTCCTTTTATTGACCTGCACTTGCTGAAGAAGGTAGAGAAAGCGGTGGAAAGCGGTGACAAGAAGCCTTTGCGCACTTGGTCCCGTCGTTCAACGATCTTTCCTAACATGATCGGTTTGACCATCGCTGTCCATAATGGTCGTCAGCACGTACCAGTGTTCGTTTCCGATGAAATGGTCGGTCACAAACTGGGTGAATTCGCGCCGACCCGTACTTATCGCGGCCATGCGGCTGATAAAAAAGCTAAAAAGCGCTAAGGTAGGAGGAAGAGATGGAAACTATCGCTAAACATCGCCACGCTCGTTCTTCTGCTCAGAAGGTTCGCCTTGTTGCTGACCTGATCCGCGGTAAGAAAGTGTCGCAAGCTCTGGAAACTCTGACCTACACCAACAAAAAAGCTGCTGGTCTGGTTAAGAAAGTGCTGGAGTCTGCCATTGCTAACGCAGAACACAACGATGGCGCTGACATCGATGATCTGAAAGTCACGAAAATCTTCGTCGACGAAGGCCCAAGCATGAAGCGTATTATGCCGCGTGCAAAAGGTCGTGCAGATCGCATCCTGAAGCGCACCAGCCACATTACTGTGGTTGTGTCCGATCGCTGAGACTCTGGAGACTAGCAATGGGTCAGAAAGTACATCCTAATGGTATTCGCCTGGGTATTGTCAAACCTTGGAACTCTACTTGGTATGCGAATACCAAAGAATTCGCTGACAACCTGGACAGCGACTTTAAAGTTCGTCAATTCCTGACTAAGGAATTGTCGAAAGCTTCCGTTTCTCGCATAGTTATCGAACGTCCTGCGAAGAGCATCCGTGTGACCATTCACACTGCTCGTCCAGGCATCGTTATCGGCAAGAAAGGTGAAGATGTCGAAAAACTGCGTAAGGTCGTAGCGGATATCGCTGGCGTCCCTGCACAGATTAACATCGCCGAAGTCCGTAAACCGGAACTGGACGCAAAATTGGTTGCTGACAGCATCACTTCACAGCTGGAACGTCGCGTTATGTTCCGTCGTGCTATGAAGCGTGCAGTACAGAACGCAATGCGTCTTGGCGCTAAAGGTATCAAAGTTGAAGTAAGCGGCCGTCTTGGCGGTGCTGAAATCGCGCGTACCGAATGGTACCGTGAAGGTCGTGTTCCGTTGCACACTCTGCGTGCGGACATCGATTACAACACATCTGAAGCGCACACCACTTATGGTGTAATCGGCGTTAAGGTATGGATCTTCAAAGGTGAGATCCTGGGTGGTATGGCTGCCGTTGAACAACCGGAAAAACCGGCTGCGCAACCTAAAAAGCAGCAGCGTAAAGGCCGCAAGTAAGGAGAGTCGCTGATGTTACAACCAAAGCGTACAAAATTCCGTAAGGTGCACAAGGGCCGCAACCGTGGTCTGGCGCAAGGTACGGATGTTAGCTTCGGCACTTTCGGTCTGAAAGCTGTTGGCCGTGGCCGTCTGACTGCTCGTCAAATCGAAGCAGCTCGTCGTGCAATGACTCGTGCAGTTAAGCGTCAAGGTAAAATCTGGATCCGTGTATTCCCGGACAAACCGATTACCGAAAAGCCGCTTGAAGTGCGTATGGGTAAAGGTAAGGGTAACGTAGAGTATTGGGTTGCCCTGATCCAGCCTGGTAAAGTCCTGTACGAAATGGACGGCGTGCCGGAAGAGCTGGCCCGTGAGGCATTCAAGCTGGCAGCAGCTAAACTGCCGATCAAAACCACCTTTGTAACTAAGACGGTGATGTAATGAAAGCACAAGAGCTGCGTGAAAAAAGCGTTGAAGAGCTGAACACCGAGCTGCTCAACCTGCTGCGTGAGCAATTCAACTTGCGCATGCAAGCGGCGAGTGGCCAGCTGCAACAAACTCACCTGTTGAAACAAGTGCGTCGTAACGTCGCACGCGTTAAGACTTTACTGACTGAAAAGGCGGGTGCGTAAATGACTGACACTATCCGTACTCTGCAAGGTCGCGTTGTTAGTGACAAAATGGAGAAATCCATTGTTGTTGCTATCGAACGTACGGTGAAGCACCCGATCTACGGGAAATTCATCAAACGTACGACCAAGCTGCACGTACACGACGAGAACAACGAATGTGGTATCGGTGACGTGGTAGAAATCCGCGAATGCCGTCCACTGTCTAAGACTAAATCTTGGACGTTGGTTCGCGTTGTAGAGAAAGCAATTCTGTAATAGAGTAGCGGCCTCTCACTTAACAAACGGCTCAGAAAACGAGCCGTTTGTTTTTTCTACCCATACGTAGGAAGCGGTGTTATAATGCTGCGCCCTTGGTTATGGGGCTTTTCAACGGCCTGAAGAATAACTTAGGTCTTTAAAGTAGTAGTTGACATTAGCGGAGCACTAAAATGATCCAAGAACAGACTATGCTGACCGTCGCCGACAACTCCGGTGCACGTCGCGTAATGTGTATCAAGGTTCTAGGTGGCTCGCACCGTCGCTACGCAGGCGTCGGCGACATCATCAAAATTACCATCAAGGAAGCAATTCCTCGCGGTAAGGTGAAGAAAGGCGATGTGCTGAAGGCGGTAGTGGTGCGCACCAAGAAGGGTGTACGTCGCCCGGACGGTTCTGTCATTCGCTTCGATGGTAATGCATGCGTTATTTTGAACAATAACAGCGAGCAACCAATCGGTACGCGTATTTTTGGGCCGGTAACTCGTGAACTGCGTAACGAAAAGTTCATGAAAATTATCTCTCTGGCACCAGAAGTACTCTAAGGAGCGAACCATGGCAGCGAAAATCCGTCGTGATGACGAAGTTATCGTGCTTACCGGGAAAGACAAAGGTAAACGCGGTAAAGTAAAAAATGTCCTGTCTGCTGGCAAGGTCATTGTAGAAGGTATCAACCTGGTTAAGAAACATCAGAAGCCGGTTCCGGCCCTGAACCAACCAGGTGGCATTGTTGAAAAAGAAGCTGCTATTCAGGTTTCCAACATCGCTCTCTACAATGCTGCAACCGGCAAGGCTGACCGTGTAGGCTTTAGATTCGAAGACGGCAAAAAAGTGCGTTTCTTCAAGTCTAACAGCGAAACTATCAAGTAATTTGGAGTAATACGATGGCGAAACTGCATGATTACTACAAAGACGAGGTAGTCAAACAACTGATGTCTCAGTTTGGCTACAACTCTGTCATGCAAGTCCCTCGGGTCGAGAAGATCACCCTGAATATGGGTGTTGGTGAAGCAATTGCCGACAAGAAACTGCTGGACAATGCAGCAGCTGACTTGACAGCAATCTCCGGCCAAAAGCCGTTGATCACCAAAGCACGCAAATCTGTTGCAGGCTTCAAAATCCGTCAGGGCTATCCGATCGGCTGTAAAGTAACTCTGCGCGGCGAACGCATGTGGGAGTTCTTTGAGCGTCTGATTTCCATTGCTGTACCGCGTATCCGTGACTTCCGTGGCCTGTCTGCCAAGTCATTCGATGGCCGTGGTAACTACAGCATGGGCGTGCGTGAACAGATCATCTTCCCGGAAATCGACTACGACAAAGTCGATCGCGTTCGTGGTTTGGATATTACCATTACCACCACTGCGAAATCCGATGATGAAGGCCGCGCACTGCTGGCTGCCTTTAACTTCCCGTTCCGCAAGTAAGGTAGGGTTACTAATGGCTAAGCAATCCATGAAAGCACGCGAAGTCAAGCGCGTGAAATTAGCAGACAAATTCTTTGCTAAACGCACAGAACTGAAAGCTATCATCTCTGATGTGAACGCTTCCGACGAAGATCGTTGGGATGCCGTTCTCAAGCTGCAGACTCTGCCGCGTGATTCCAGCCCGTCACGTCAGCGTAACCGCTGCCGTCAAACTGGTCGTCCGCACGCTTTCCTGCGGAAGTTCGGGTTGAGCCGTATTAAAGTCCGTGAAGCCGCTATGCGCGGTGAAATCCCGGGCTTGAAAAAGGCTAGCTGGTAATTGTCACCAATTGAATCACGGGAGTAAAGACAGATGAGCATGCAAGATCCGATCGCGGATATGCTGACCCGTATCCGTAACGGTCAGGCCGCGAACAAAGTTGCGGTCACCATGCCTTCCTCCAAGCTGAAATTGGCAATTGCCAACGTGCTGAAGGAAGAAGGTTATATTGAAGATTTCAAAATCGAAGGCGACACCAAGCCTGTTCTGGAACTGGTACTGAAGTACTTCCAGGGCAAGGCAGTGGTAGAAAGCATTCAGCGTATCAGCCGCCCAGGTCTGCGCATCTATAAGAAAAAAGATGAGCTGCCAAAAGTTATGGCCGGCCTGGGTATTGCTGTCATTTCTACCTCTAAAGGTGTTATGACCGATCGTGCAGCTCGCCAAGCTGGTCTTGGTGGCGAGATTATCTGCTACGTAGCTTAATTCGGGAGGAAAGAATGTCTCGTGTTGCAAAAGCACCCGTCGTCATTCCTGCCGGCGTAGAGGTAAAACTCAACGGTCAGGTTATTTCGATTAAGGGTAAGAACGGCGAGCTGACTCGTACTATCCACAGCGCCGTTGAAGTTAAACAGGAAGAAAACGCACTGATCTTCGCTCCGCGCGAAGGTGCTGTTGACGGTTGGGCCCAAGCGGGTACCACTCGTGCTCTGTTGAACGCAATGGTAGTAGGTGTTACCGACGGCTTCACCAAGAAGCTTCAGCTGGTAGGTGTTGGTTACCGTGCCGCAGTTAAAGGCAATGCGGTGAGTTTGGCCCTGGGCTTCTCTCACCCTGTTGAGCATGCACTGCCGACAGGTATTACTGCTGAATGCCCGACCCAAACTGAAATCGTGCTGAAAGGCGCAGATAAGCAGTTGATCGGTCAGGTTGCAGCAGACCTGCGTGCCTACCGTCGTCCTGAGCCTTATAAAGGCAAGGGTGTCCGTTACGCCGACGAAGTCGTGCGTACCAAAGAGGCTAAGAAGAAGTAAGGTAACACTATGGATAAGAAATCTGCTCGTATCCGTCGTGCGACCCGCGCACGCCGCAAGCTCAAAGAATTGGGCGCGACTCGCCTGGTGGTACATCGTACCCCGCGTCATATTTACGCACAGGTCATCGCTCCGAACGGTTCTGAAGTATTGGTAGCCGCTTCTACTGTAGAAAAAGCTATCACTGAGCAATTGAAGTATACCGGTAACAAAGATGCTGCTGCAGCTGTAGGTAAAGCTATTGCTGAGCGCGCATTGGAAAAAGGGATTAAAGATGTATCCTTTGACCGTTCCGGTTTCCAATATCATGGTCGAGTCCAGGCACTGGCAGATGCTGCCCGTGAAGCTGGCCTTCAGTTCTAAGGTAGAGGTGTAAGATGTCACACATCGAAAAACAAGCTGGCGAACTGCAGGAAAAGCTGATCGCGGTAAACCGCGTATCTAAAACCGTAAAAGGTGGCCGTATTTTCAGCTTTACCGCACTGACTGTAGTTGGTGATGGTAACGGTCGCGTTGGTTTTGGCTACGGCAAAGCACGCGAAGTTCCGGCAGCGATCCAGAAAGCGATGGAAAAAGCCCGTCGCAACATGATGAATGTCGCGCTGAACAGCGGCACCCTGCAGCACCCTGTTAAAGGTGCGCATACGGGTTCCCGTGTGTTCATGCAGCCGGCTTCCGAAGGTACCGGTATTATTGCCGGTGGTGCAATGCGCGCCGTCCTGGAAGTCGCAGGGGTTCACAACGTATTGGCAAAAGCCTATGGTTCCACTAACCCGATTAACGTGGTTCGTGCAACTATTGATGCTCTGGCGAATATGAAGTCCCCAGAAATGGTCGCTGCCAAGCGTGGTAAATCCGTTGAAGAAATTCTGGGGTAATAACCATGGCAAAGACTATTAAAGTAACTCAAATTCGCAGCTCTATTGGCCGTTTGCCGAAACACAAGGCAACTCTGGTTGGTCTTGGTCTGCGTCGTATTGGTCATACCGTTGAGCGTGAAGATACTCCCGCTGTACGTGGTATGATCAACCTGGTTTCCTACATGGTTAAGGTTGAGGAGTAACAGATGCGTTTAAATACTCTGTCTCCGGCTGAAGGTGCCAAGCATGCGCCGAAGCGTGTAGGTCGTGGTATTGGTTCTGGCCTGGGTAAAACCGGCGGCCGTGGTCACAAAGGTCAGAACTCACGTTCTGGTGGTGGCGTACGTCGTGGGTTCGAAGGTGGTCAGATGCCGTTGTACCGTCGTTTGCCGAAATTCGGCTTCACTTCTCGCAAAGCTATGATCACGGCAGAAGTTCGTCTGTCTGAACTGGCTCAAGTAGAAGGCGATGTCATCGACCTGAACACGCTGAAAGCCGCTAACGTAGTTGGTACTCAGATTGAATTCGCTAAAGTTATGCTGTCTGGCGAAATCAATCGTGCAGTAACTGTACGTGGTCTGCGTGTCACCAAAGGCGCTCGTGCTGCTATCGAAGCTGCTGGCGGTAAAATTGAGGAATAAGTAGCAGATGGCTAAGCAACCAGGATTAGATTTTCAAAGTGCTAAAGGTGGACTTGGCGAACTGAAGCGCAGACTTTTGTTTGTTATCGGGGCGCTCATAGTTTTCCGTATCGGCTCTTTTATTCCGATTCCTGGTATCGATGCCACTGTGCTTGCGAAATTGCTCGAGCAACAGCGTGGTACCATCATTGAAATGTTTAACATGTTCTCTGGTGGTGCCCTTAGTCGTGCTTCTATCTTTGCTTTGGGTATCATGCCGTATATTTCGGCATCGATTATTATCCAGCTGCTAACCGTAGTTCACCCTGCGTTAGCAGAAATCAAGAAAGAAGGGGAGGCTGGCCGTCGTAAGATAAGCCAGTACACCCGTTATGGCACGCTGGTATTGGCAATATTTCAGTCTATCGGTATTGCTACCGGTCTTCCGAATATGCCTGGTATGCAAGGTCTGGTATTAAATCCAGGCTTTGCATTCTATTTTACCGCTGTAGTTAGCCTGGTTACCGGAACGATGTTCCTTATGTGGCTTGGTGAACAGATTACTGAACGTGGTATTGGTAACGGTATCTCGATCATAATCTTTGCTGGTATTGTTGCTGGTCTCCCTCCAGCAGTTGCACATACCATTGAGCAAGCTCGACAAGGCGACCTGCACTTCCTTCTGTTGCTGTTGGTTGCAGTTTTAGTATTTGCGGTGACTTTCTTTGTAGTGTTCGTCGAGCGTGGTCAACGGCGTATTGTCGTTAACTATGCTAAACGCCAACAAGGCCGTCGCGTTTATGCAGCACAGAGTACGCACTTACCGCTGAAAGTGAACATGGCAGGGGTTATCCCAGCAATTTTCGCCTCCAGCATTATTCTGTTCCCAGCCACGATTGCATCCTGGTTCGGGGGCGGTACTGGTTGGAACTGGCTGACAACGATTTCGCTGTATCTGCAGCCTGGACAACCGCTTTATGTGTTACTCTATGCGACTGCGATCATCTTCTTCTGTTTCTTCTATACGGCTTTGGTTTTCAACCCGCGTGAAACAGCAGATAACCTGAAGAAGTCCGGTGCATTCGTGCCAGGAATTCGTCCGGGAGAGCAAACGGCGAAATACATTGATAAAGTGATGACGCGCTTAACCTTAATTGGTGCCTTGTATATTACTTTTATCTGCCTTATCCCGGAGTTCATGCGTGACGCAATGAAAGTACCTTTCTATTTCGGTGGTACTTCACTGTTAATTGTTGTTGTTGTCATCATGGACTTTATGGCTCAAGTGCAAACTCTGATGATGTCTAGTCAGTACGAGTCTGCATTGAAGAAAGCAAACCTGAAAGGCTACAATCGCTAATTAGGTGCGTTTGAGAAGTTACGGAGAGTAAAAATGAAAGTTCGTGCTTCCGTCAAGAAATTATGTCGTAACTGCAAAATCGTTAAGCGTAACGGTGTCGTTCGTGTGATTTGCAGCACCGAGCCGAAGCATAAACAGCGTCAAGGCTGATTATCTCGCATATTTTTCTTGCAAAGTTGGGTTGAGCTGGCTAGATTAGCCAGCCAATCTTTTGTATGTCACTGCAATACTATTTGAGTATCCTGAAAACGGGCTTTTCAGAATGGTGTTGCCGTATAAAAATGTAGGAGTGCATAGTGGCCCGTATAGCAGGCATTAACATTCCTGATCAGAAACATACCGTAATCGCGTTAACCTCGATCTATGGTATCGGTAAGACTCGCTCACAGGCTATCTGTGCAGCAGCGGGTATTGCTGAAAATGTTAAGATCAGTGAGCTGTCTGAAGAGCAAATCGATAAGCTGCGTGACGAAGTTGCCAAATTTGTTGTAGAAGGTGATCTGCGTCGTGAAGTGACCCTGAGCATCAAGCGTCTTATGGACCTTGGTACCTATCGTGGTTTGCGTCATCGTCGTGGTCTTCCGGTTCGCGGCCAGCGTACCAAGACCAACGCCCGTACCCGTAAGGGTCCGCGCAAACCGATCAAGAAATAATCGGGGTGATTGAATAATGGCAAAGGCACCTGTTCGTACACGTAAGCGTGTAAGAAAACAAGTCTCTGACGGCGTGGCTCATATCCATGCTTCTTTCAACAACACCATTGTTACCATTACTGATCGTCAGGGTAATGCTTTGGGTTGGGCAACAGCTGGTGGTTCCGGTTTCCGTGGTTCTCGTAAATCCACTCCGTTCGCAGCTCAGGTTGCAGCAGAGCGCTGCGCTGACGCAGTGAAAGAATACGGTATTAAGAACCTGGAAGTTATGGTTAAAGGACCTGGTCCGGGCCGTGAGTCAACTATCCGCGCTCTGAACGCGGCTGGTTTCCGCATCACTAATATTACTGATGTGACTCCGATCCCTCATAACGGTTGTCGTCCGCCGAAAAAGCGTCGCGTATAACGCTGCTTTTAGGATTGTTGGAGAAAGAAAATGGCAAGATATTTGGGTCCTAAGCTCAAGCTGAGCCGTCGTGAGGGCACAGACCTGTTCCTTAAGTCTGGCGTTCGCGCGATCGATACCAAGTGTAAGATTGAACAAGCTCCTGGTCAGCATGGTGCGCGTAAACCGCGTCTTTCTGACTATGGTGTACAGTTGCGTGAAAAGCAAAAAGTTCGCCGTATGTATGGCGTGCTGGAGCGTCAGTTCCGTAACTATTATAAAGAAGCAGCCCGTCTGAAAGGCAACACCGGTGAAAACCTGTTGCAACTGCTGGAAGGTCGTCTGGACAACGTTGTTTACCGTATGGGCTTCGGCGCTACGCGTGCAGAAGCACGTCAGCTGGTTAGCCACAAAGCTATCATGGTAAACGGTCGCGTTGTTAACATCGCTTCTTATCAGGTATCTCCGAATGACGTAGTCAGCATCCGTGAGAAAGCTAAAAAGCAATCTCGCGTTAAGGCCGCTTTGGAGCTGGCTGAACAGCGTGAAAAGCCGACTTGGCTGGAAGTTGATGCTGCTAAGATGGAAGGTGTGTTCAAGCGTAATCCTGAACGTACCGATCTGTCTGCGGACATTAACGAACACCTGATCGTCGAGCTTTACTCCAAGTAAAGCTTAGTACCAAAGAGAGGACACAATGCAGGGTTCTGTGACAGAGTTTCTAAAACCGCGCCTGGTAGATATCGAGCAAGTCAGTTCGACGCACGCCAAGGTGACCCTTGAGCCGTTAGAGCGTGGCTTTGGCCATACTCTCGGCAACGCACTGCGCCGTATTCTGCTTTCATCCATGCCGGGTTGCGCGGTGACCGAGGTTGAGATTGATGGTGTACTGCATGAGTACAGCACCAAAGAAGGCGTACAGGAAGATATCCTGGAGATCCTGCTCAACCTGAAAGGGCTGGCGGTGAGAGTTCAAGGCAAAGATGAAGTTATTCTTACCCTGAATAAATCTGGCATTGGCCCTGTGACTGCAGCCGACATTACCCATGATGGTGATGTCGAAATCGTCAAGCCGCAACATGTTATCTGCCATCTGACTGATGAAAATGCTGCTATCAGCATGCGCATTAAAGTTCAGCGTGGTCGTGGATATGTGCCGGCGTCTGCCCGAATTCATTCGGAAGAAGATGAGCGCCCAATCGGCCGTCTGCTTGTTGACGCTTGCTACAGCCCTGTAGAGCGTATCGCCTACAATGTTGAAGCAGCGCGTGTAGAGCAACGTACAGATTTGGATAAGCTGGTCATCGAAATGGAAACCAACGGTACGATCGATCCTGAAGAGGCGATCCGTCGTGCGGCAACCATTCTGGCTGAACAACTGGAAGCTTTTGTTGACTTACGTGATGTTCGTCAACCAGAAGTGAAAGAAGAGAAGCCTGAGTTCGATCCGATCTTGCTGCGCCCTGTTGACGATCTGGAATTGACTGTCCGCTCTGCTAACTGCCTTAAAGCAGAAGCTATCCACTACATCGGTGATCTGGTACAGCGTACCGAGGTTGAGTTGCTGAAAACGCCTAACCTTGGTAAAAAATCTCTTACTGAGATTAAAGACGTGCTGGCCTCCCGTGGTCTTTCTCTGGGCATGCGCCTGGAAAATTGGCCACCGGCAAGCATTGCTGACGAGTAACCGGATCACAGGTTAAGGTTTTACTGAGAAGGATAAGGTCATGCGCCATCGTAAGAGTGGTCGTCAACTGAACCGTAACAGCAGCCATCGCCAGGCTATGTTCCGTAACATGGCCGGCTCTTTGGTTCGTCATGAGATCATCAAGACGACCCTGCCGAAAGCGAAAGAGCTGCGTCGCGTTGTTGAGCCGCTGATTACTCTTGCCAAGACCGACAGCGTTGCTAATCGTCGTCTGGCATTCGCCCGTACTCGTGATAACGAGATCGTGGCAAAACTGTTTAATGAACTGGGTCCGCGTTTCGCGAGCCGTGCAGGTGGTTACACTCGTATTCTGAAGTGTGGTTTCCGTGCAGGCGACAATGCGCCGATGGCATACATCGAGCTCGTTGATCGTGCAGAATCGAAAGCAGAAGCAGTTGCAGAGTAATCTGTAAAAGCGTAAAAAAGCCGGGCTTGTCCCGGTTTTTTTATATCTGTAATCTGACTCCCGGCTAGTTTGTCACTTCCCACCTCCAGTTATTCATGACATTTTCCTCATCCCTTTTCTGTGCTATTACTTCTTATCTTGTGTAAGTTTTCAAAGGAGCTGCTCATGTGGCTTATTGATGAAATGGTAGAGCGACATATACGTGAAGCCGAGGAGAAAGGTGAGTTTGAGAATCTGCCCGGCTCTGGTAAACCCCTGGCACTTGAGGATGACAGCGGAGTTCCAGCTGAGTTACGTACTGCTTATCGGTTGTTAAAAAATTCTGGCTATTTGCCGCCTGAGTTACAGGATAGAAACGAGGCACTTCAACTTTCTGAACTCATGCATGCGATAGAGAAAGATAACCCCGATTATGTCGCTATGAACCAGAGATTAAAAGTGCTTGGGTTAAGGTTACAACAAGCAGGGATGTCTACTGAGTTTCTTAAAGGCCACTACAAGCAACAGATAAACAACAAAATAGCCGAAAAACTATCGAATAAAAAGTAGGGTAGAAGCTGGCATTTTTGTACCGCTCCACTATGATTATCGCGTCTGATTTTACCTGTTCTTACCATTCATGCTAATGAGGTCGCTATGAGTCAATATCAACACAATAAAGGCGTTATCCAGGATAATGCTTTGCATGCATTACTCCATGATTCTCTGTTCAGACAGCGGGTCGAAAAAAATAAGAAGGGGAAAGGGAGTTATCAGCGAAAAGCCAAACATGGCAAGGGGAAAGGAGTGGAGGTCAGTGGTAAGCGTTTTCGCTAAACTTTTACCACTGACCTTCCAGAGACAGATGATACGGGGACGGTGTTATTTTGGCGCTTGTTGTTTAAGCAAATCTCGTATTTCAACCAACAGTTTCTCTTCAGCTGATTGCTTTGGTGCCGCAGCTGGCTTTTCTTCTTCTTTACGACGTAAGCGATTCATCAATTTCACAGCAATAAATATTGCTAATGCAATGATGATAAAATCGAAAACATTTTGTAAAAAGACGCCATATTTCATTACCACCGCTGGCGCAGCGCCTTGGGCTTCTCTTAGCACCAGCTCAAATTGCTTGAAATCTATACCGCCAATCAGCAGTCCTAGTGGGGGCATTATGATGTCAGAGACAAGGGAAGAGACTATTTTACCAAAAGCTGCCCCAATGATTACCCCTACCGCTAAATCGACAACGTTGCCACGCATGGCAAACTCACGAAACTCTTTCATAAAACTCATATGTACTCCTTGCCAAAATAACTCAAGTCTCTCTAAGTAAAGCCTATTTTGAGCAGGTTTGCTCTAAAAGTTGAGTATTTCAGCCGGGTTTGATGTTTTATGCAGCAATAATTTGCGTTTCTATAAGAAAAATGGGCTTGGCTGGAATAATCGTTCCACATCAGGAACAAACTTTTTATCCGTAATAAACATGACGACATGGTCGCCTTGCTCAATCCTTGACTGCCGATTAGCAATGATAACGTCATCCCCACGAACAATAGCGCCGATAGTGGTACCAGGGGGAAGCTTGATCTCTTCTACCCTGCGGCCTACAACTTTAGACGTACTTTCATCTCCATGGGCAATTGCTTCGATCGCCTCAGCCACACCGCGGCGTAGCGAGGAAACACTGACGATGTCGGCTTTGCGTACGTGCCCTAATAAAGCCGATATAGTGGCTTGCTGAGGAGAAATAGCAATATCAATTACACTGCCTTGCACCAGGTCTACGTAAGCACGACGCTGAATTAATACCATGGCTTTTTTGGCGCCCATGCGTTTCGCCAGCATTGCCGACATGATATTTGCTTCATCATCATTTGTGATGGCTATAAAGACATCAACCTGCTCGACATGCTCTTCTGCCAACAGCTCCTGATCAGACGCATCGCCATAAAAGACGATTGTATCCTGAAGGAGTTCTGCTAATTCGGCAGCACGATGCTGATCCCTCTCGATTAACTTAACGCTATAATTCTTTTCCAGCCGCCGGGCCAAGCCGGCGCCGACATTACCGCCCCCAACGATCATGATCCGCTTATAAGGCTTTTCCAGTCGCTGAAGCTCACTCATAACAGCCCGGATATGCTGTGTGGCTGCCACAAAGAATACTTCATCACCTGCTTCAATGATGGTAGACCCTTGGGGTCGGATGGGATGATCTTGCCTGAAAATAGCCGCGACACGTGTATCAATGTGCGGCATATGCTCACGCATTGATGAGAGGGCATTCCCTACTAAAGGACCGCCATAGTATGCCTTAACAGCAGCGATGCTGACCTTTCCTTCAGCAAAATTAACGACTTGCAATGCGCCAGGATATTCAATAAGTTTATAAATATATTCAATCACCAACTGCTCTGGTGAAATCAAATGATCGATCGGGACAGCATCTGCGTTGAATAACTTCTCAGACTCGCGAATATAATCAGCTGAGCGTATACGGGCAATCCTGTTTGGGGTATTAAACAAGGAGTAGGCTATCTGGCATGCGATCATGTTGGTTTCGTCAGAGTTGGTCACGGCAACTAACATATCCGCATCACCGGCACCCGCTTCTCGTAACACACGTGGATGTGATCCATGGCCCTGTACGACACGTAAATCAAATTTATCCTGAAGCTGCCGTAAATGGGCTGCATTGGTGTCAACAACAGTGATGTCATTATTTTCACCAACCAGATTTTCCGCCAGGGTTCCACCCACCTGCCCAGCCCCAAGAATAATGATCTTCATAGCTTTCCCCGATCCTGCCCGTAAAAAATAACCATAGTTATTAACTCTATGGATCCTACTATCAGCCTTTGATCATCTTAGCGTAGTAGAAGCCATCACCTGCCTCTGCACTGGGCAAATTCTGTTTGCCGAGATGGGTAAGATCGCCGATTTCTACTAAGGTAGCATCAGTATGGCCGGCGAGGAATTTGGCAATCTGCTCCTGATTCTCTTCCGGTAAAATAGAACAGGTAGCATAAAGGAGTACGCCGCCAGCTTTTAATCGTGGCCATACTGCTTCCAGAATTGCCTTTTGTACTTCTACCAGTTCATCAATGTCACTGTTACGCCGCAGCCATTTAATGTCAGGATGACGGCGAATAACACCGGTTGCGGAGCAAGGGGCATCAAGCAAAATGCGATCAAATGTGCGATCACCTGCCCATGTATTAGGCTCTTTCCCATCACCGCTTTTTATTTCTGCTTGTAGCTGCAAGCGATCAAGGTTTTCCTGAACACGCTTCAGACGCTGTTCATCAATATCTACCGCTAAAACGTGCGCATTTGGGGCTGCTTCCAGAATATGCGTGGTTTTGCCCCCCGGTGCAGCGCATAAATCCAGGATATGCTCGCCATCTTGTGGTGCCAGTAAGGGGATACAACCTTGCGCTGATGCATCTTGTACGGTCACCCAACCCGCGGTGAAGCCGGGTAATGCCGTGACAGGGCAGGGCGCGGCGAGCCGCAATGCATCCGGATAGTCGTTATGGATTTCAGCTGCAATACCCGCTTGTTGCAACAGGTCGAGATAAGCATCACGGCTATGATGCAGGCGATTAACACGTAACCACATTGGGGGCCGCTGATTGTTCGCCTCAGTAATGGATTGCCATTCTTCAGGATAGGCTTTTTTGATACGCGCTAATAACCAGGAGGGATGAAGATAACGGCTTTCCTGCGCATTAGCTTGGGTCAGTAAGCTTTCCTGCTGACGCTGGAACTGGCGCAATACACCATTGATCAGCCCTTTCAATTGTGGGCGCTTTAACGCTACCGCACCTTCAACGGTTTCAGCTAATGCCGCATGCGCTGGAATCCGGGTATGAATAAGTTGATAGAGACCAACCATAATCAAATAATGCAAGGGGCGTTGCTTTCCGGTCATCGGGCGGGCCATCAGCTGTTTGATACACCACTCCAGCTGAGGCAGCACACGCAATGTCCCAAAGCAAAATTCCTGTAACAGGGCCTTATCTTTATCAGCAATATTTTTTTGCAGTGCAGGAAGCACAGTAGAGAGCGATTGACCCTGATCCAAAACCTGACCAATGGCTGTTGCAGCAAGGCTGCGTAGATTATATGCGTTTTTCATAGCTACAAAGCTGGTCATGCCAGCATCAGTAAGGAAAGAAGCCCGGAATATCCGGGCAGAGTATAGGAAGGATTCAGCCGAGCTTCTTGCCGACAATAAACCAGTCACGACGTGAATTCAGTAAATCTTGAGCAGACATGGTTTTTTTGCCGGCCGGCTGGAGTTGGGTGATGTTGAGTATGCCTTCAGCTGCGGCAACCTGAATGCCTTGTTTATCTGCAGCGACAATCGTGCCAGGCGCGTCGCCTTTACCGGGCAACACATCTGCCTGCCATACTTTGACCAACTGCCCCTCAACCATAAAATAGCTGACGGGCCATGGGTTAAATGCACGGATGCAGCGTTCAAGTTGTTCAGCAGGAAGTTGCCAATCCAGCAGCGCTTCTTCTTTACTGAGTTTGTCTGCATAAGTCACCAGGGCCTCATCCTGCTTTTCCGGCTCAGCCAGGCCAGCTTCCAGATCGGCCAGGGTATTCAGCATCCCTCTTGGTCCTAACGTTGCCAGTTTGTCATACAACGTTGCGCTGGTATCATCCGGTTGAATATCACAGCTCAGCTTTGTCAGCATGTCACCCGTATCCAACCCAGCATCCATCTGCATGATAGTGACGCCCGTTTGCTTATCACCTGCCCACAATGCACGTTGAATAGGTGCGGCGCCCCGCCAGCGAGGGAGCAGGGAGCCATGCACATTGATGCATCCCAGCTTTGGCATATCCAGCACGGTTTGCGGCAGAATCAAGCCATATGCCACTACAATCATGATGTCGGCATCCAGCGCCCGGATTAACTCCTGACTTTCTGCCGGCCGCAAGGACTTAGGCTGGAATACGGGGATTTGATGAGATTCCGCCAACAGTTTCACAGGGCTTGCGGTCAGCTTGTTTCCGCGTCCCGCAGGGCGGTCAGGTTGTGTGAAGACACCCACAACGTCATGATGAGAAGTCAAAAGCGCGTCAAGATGACGCGCTGCAAAGTCCGGCGTACCGGCAAAAATTATCCGTAATGCATCAGACACAATCAGTTCCTGCGGTCATCAGACTCAGTGGGCACGCGTATTAAGCTTGGCCAGTTTTTCAACTTTCTGACGGATACGCTGGCGTTTCAGAGGAGACAGATAGTCAACAAACAGCTTGCCAATCAGGTGATCCATTTCATGCTGGATACAGATAGCCAGCAGATCATCAGCTTCCAGCTCAAATGGCTTGCCATCACGATCCAGCGCCCGGATTTTTACTTTTTCGGCACGTGGCACAAAAGCGCGTTGTTCCGGAATAGAAAGGCACCCTTCTTCAATACCGGTTTCACCGCTTTTTTCCAGCATTTCCGGGTTGATCAGAACCAGACGCTCATCGCGGTTTTCAGAAACATCAATCACGATAATCTGCTGGTGGATGTCAACTTGCGTTGCTGCCAAGCCAATGCCTTCTTCGGCATACATGGTATCGAACATATCATCCACGATACGCTGGATCTCGGCATTGACTTCTTTTACCGGCTGCGCAACTTTGCGCAGTCGATCATCGGGATAATGTAATACGTGTAATACGGACATAAATATTTCGATCTTTATGCAAGTGATGAATGACAATTAATCTTTATTCTAGACATTTCCCTGCCTGATTGACAGCATCAGTACGTAATTGTCCCCTGTCAGGAGGGTGTATGACTCAGGAAGAGATCTGGTTAAGATTGGCCGCCATACGGGGCTTACGTAATAGAAACAGGATTGCCGTCGCCAGCAGGTTGTCCTCTGATTGCCGTTTGACGGCATCTGTATTGCAACAGTGTGGTCTGTCGCCAGATCAGGCACACAGTTTTCTGCATACCGCCCCTCAAATTCTCACCACGGCGCTTTCCTGGCTGGCACAACCGGGTAATCACATGCTGACCCTCCATGATGCAGCTTACCCTTTTCTGTTGGCACAAATTGCTGACCCACCGCCGGTACTGTTTATCTCGGGGGACATATCAGTATTGGCCACCCCACAAGTTTCTATTGTTGGAAGCAGGCAATGCAGTGACTATGGCGAGTTTTGGGGAAAGTATTTTGCCGGTGGGTTAGTGCATTGTGGGTACACCATTACCAGCGGGCTGGCGCTAGGTATTGATGGGCTTGCCCACCAGGCAGCGCTGGATACAGAAGGCCGGACTATAGCAGTATTAGGGTGTGGTCTGTCCCATACTCATCCCAGACGCCATCAACAGTTAAGAGCACGAATTATCGAAAGCGGCGGAGCCATTGTTTCGGAGTTGCTGCCGTCAGAACCGGCTATGCCTGTGCATTTTCCCCGGCGTAACCGTATTATCAGTGGACTAAGCAGAGGGACGCTGGTGGTTGAGGCTTCTCTGCGCAGTGGTTCCCTTATTACTGCCCGCTGTGCTCTTGAGCAGGGGAGAGAGGTATTTGCCTTACCGGGTTCATTAGGAACTGATTTTAGTGCAGGCACCCATTGGCTTATCCAGCAGGGAGCTTACCTGGTGACTGAGCCCAAAGATATCGCTGAAGTGATTGGCAGTGGCTTACAGTGGCTGCCGGCACACGAAGTGATAAAAGAGGGTAATCCGCCCCAAATTGTTAACGATTCTCAGCAAGAATTGAATATTTGTGCACAAGATGGTGAAGTTGAATTGCCATTTGCTGAGGTGTTGGCTAACGTAGGATATGAGGTGACACCTGTTGACGTCGTCGCCGAACGTGCCGGCCAACCTGTGCCAGAAGTGGTAGTCAAATTACTCGATCTGGAGTTAGCAGGATGGATCGCAGCTGTATCCGGCGGCTATGTCCGAACGAGGAGGGCAGGCCATGTTCGACGTACTAATGTACTTATTTGAAACTTACATACACAACGAAGCGGAGATGCACGTCGACCAGGATAAGCTGACAGATGACCTTGCCCGGGCTGGGTTCCATCGGGAAGATATCTACAGTGCCTTGGGCTGGCTGGAGAAGCTCGCAGACTTACAGGAAGGCGAAGCTGCACCCTTCATGTTAGATGCCGATCCTTTTGCATTACGCATCTACACCGATGAAGAGGCAACACGTCTTGATGCCGGATGCCGGGGTTTTCTCCTGTTCCTGGAACAGATACAAGTGTTGAATCTCGAAACCCGGGAAATGGTCATTGATCGTGTGATGGCGCTGGAAACGGATGAGTTCGATCTGGAAGACCTGAAATGGGTCATCCTGATGGTATTATTCAATATTCCCGGCTATGAAAGTGCCTATCAGCAAATGGAAGAGTTGCTGTTTGAAGTTAATGAGGGTTATCTGCACTAAGCGATAACAGTAAATACAGATGTCAAAAGCTGCGATTTTTGCCGCCAGGCAAAATGAACCTTGTCCGAAATGTGGGGCCGAGCTGGTGATCCGTAGCGGACGCCACGGCCCCTTTCTTGGCTGTTCCCATTATCCTGAATGCGAGTATATTCGCCCGTTAAAGACTCAGGCTGATGGCCATATTGTCAAAGTGCTTGAAGATCAGCATTGTCCTGTATGTCAGTCAGTGCTGGTATTGCGGCAGGGGCGGTATGGTATGTTTATTGGGTGCAGTGACTATCCCCTGTGTTCGCATACCGAGGCGCTGGATAAACCGGATGAGACCACGTTATCTTGCCCTCAATGCCAACAAGGTAAACTGCTGCAGCGCAAATCAAGATATGGCAAGGTGTTCTATGCCTGTGACCGCTATCCTGAATGCCCGTATGCCGTTAACCATAAGCCGGTAGCGGGCGAATGTCGCTATTGCCACTACCCATTACTTATTGAGAAGCGTACAGCAGGCGGGCTGAAACAGTATTGTGCCAGCAAGCTGTGCGGTAAACCGGTTCCGATAGAAGATGATGCCTGAAGTAATGCCTGTTTCTGATTCCATCCTTGAAGCCCTGCATAACCAGCAGGTTATTGCTTACCCCACTGAAGCCGTATTTGGATTGGGCTGCGACCCAGACAGTGAACTGGCGGTCGAAGCTCTTTTACAGCTTAAACAGCGCCCGAAGGACAAGGGATTGATCCTGATTGCCGCCGATTATTCGCAACTTGTTCCCTATATAGATGATGCACAGCTGACGCAACAACAACGGGAACAGATTTTTGCTACCTGGCCTGGGCCCGTAACCTGGATTATACCAGCGCGTGAAACGACACCCGGTTGGTTAACCGGGCGTTTCTCATCACTGGCAGTACGGGTTACTGACCACCCGGTGGTGCGCCAGCTCTGTCATCAGTTTGGAAAGCCGTTAGTTTCTACCAGCGCAAATTTAACCGGGCTTCCTCCTTGCCGCCTTGCCGCTGAAGTAACAGCACAATTCGGCCATGATTTTCCTGTTGTTACAGGTGATGTGGGAGGCCGTAAAAATCCAACAGAAATACGCGACGCCTTGACAGGCGATTACGTGCGATTGGCCTGACAAGGTAAAATGATGGATCTCTATACTGTATTCGGTAATCCCATCGGTCACAGTAAGTCCCCACACATTCATGCCCTGTTTGCACAGCAAACAGGCATTGAGCATCCTTACGGAAAAACGCTGGTACCGCTGGATGCGTTCGAACATACATTGGATGCATTTTTTAATGCAGGTGGGCAGGGGGCGAATGTGACCGTGCCCTTCAAGGAACAGGCCTGTGCCAGAGCCGATCATCTGAGTGAAAGAGCAGCGTTGAGCGGGGCTGTCAACACATTGAAAAAATGCGAAGACGGATCACTGCTGGGGGACAACACCGACGGTATTGGCCTGCTCAGCGATCTCGAGCGGCTTGAAATGATAAAGCCAGGCTACCGGATTCTGTTGTTAGGTGCGGGTGGTGCTGCTCGTGGGGTTATCCTGCCGTTACTTTCTTATGGTTGTAACATAGTCATTGCTAATCGCACTTTTGCGAAAGCAAAGCAACTGGCACTACTGTTCAGCCATATGGGCGAGATTAAGGCTAAAACCTTTACTGCATTAGATGAGCCCGTCTTTGATCTGATTATCAATGCGACTGCTTCTGGAATGCAGGGAGATATTCCTGCTATTCCTTCTTCATTGATTACGCCAGATACCCGCATTTATGACATGTTCTATCAGCAAGGCCTTACTCCTTTCTTAACATGGGGGTGCCATCAGGGTGCCACACAGTGGGCGGACGGGTTAGGAATGCTGGTGGGGCAAGCAGCCCATGCATTTATGCTATGGCATGGCATCATGCCGGATATTGCCCCGGTGTTAACGCAGTTGAAGCAAGACATGGCAAAGTAAACGTTGCTGAAGACGCATATCGTCCTGTCACCATGCCTGAACCGTGTCTTACACGGTTCAGGCGTAAAGAGGTAGATGGCGATGACATCAGATAGCTCATACGGAGAGCACGTGCTCACAATGGCTGGTTTGCGCTCTCTTGATCGAGATAATCATTCTTCCAGTTAACATAGTTATTGGCAGAATAAAGAAGGCCTTCTCGTTCTTCTGGTTTCAATGGGCGAATCTGTTTCACTGGGCTCCCTAAATAAAGATAACCACTGGCCAGACGCTTACCGGGTGGAACCAGACTGCCGGCACCAATCATGACGTCATCTTCAATAATCGCCCCATCAAGTAAAATTGAGCCCATTCCCACTAACACCCGATCACCAATCGTACAGCCATGAAGCATTGCTTTGTGACCCACGGTCACATCCTCTCCGATGACTAAAGGATAGCCTGCCGGGTTATAGCTGGATTTATGGGTAACATGCAGCACACTGCCATCCTGGATATTAGTACGGGCGCCAATAGTGACACGATTAACATCACCCCGAATGGCAACTAGCGGCCAGATACTGACATCATCTGCCAGTGTGACGTCGCCAATGACAACGCTGGAAGGATCAACCATGGCACGTTTACCAAGGTGTGGGGATTGATCCTTAAAAGATCGAAGTGAGCCTGCGTTCATTTTTCCTATCCTATAACGAGTTAAATAGCCCAAATTATAAACGATGAAAGGGGCGATAGAGCGTATAGATGATAGGATCGTACAAGATCAGAACGAAGGGGGTGAAAAATGTGCAGTCAGATAAGAATGATCAAAAAAGGGGTTGTGCAATAAAACGAGATCCCTATAATGCGCCTCCATCGACACGGCGCAAGTGATTCACTTCACAAGCGGCCGGGAAGAAAGAAGCAAGAGAAAGAAAACAAGAGAAAAACTTCTGAAAAAAGAGGTTGACTCTGAAAGAGGAAAGCGTAATATACGCCACCTCGAGTTAGCAAGCGAAAGCGCGTAACTCACTGCTCTTTAACAATTTATCAGACAATCTGTGTGGGCACTCACAAGACGATATCAGCATCTCCGGATGCAAAAAATATTAAGTCTTGAAGAGTGACTACCTAAAGAAATTTAGAACAGTAACCTTTGAGCATCGCTATTAACTTAGCAAATCAAGCTTTT
>NZ_PJZF01000027.1 GCF_002858675.1 Chimaeribacter californicus | reverse complement strand
CTGACCCCATGCCGAACTCAGAAGTGAAACGCCGTAGCGCCGATGGTAGTGTGGGGTCTCCCCATGCGAGAGTAGGGAACTGCCAGGCATCAAATTAAGTGTGCTGATATGGCTCAGTTGGTAGAGCGCACCCTTGGTAAGGGTGAGGTCCCCAGTTCGACTCTGGGTATCAGCACCAGTTTTTAGCGGTTAGAGTTCGGCAAATAAAGAATTTGCCTGGCGGCACTAGCGCGGTGGTCCCACCTGACCCCATGCCGAACTCAGAAGTGAAACGCCGTAGCGCCGATGGTAGTGTGGGGTCTCCCCATGCGAGAGTAGGGAACTGCCAGGCATCAAACAGAGACGAAGCCTCATGCGAAAGCATGGGGCTTTTTCTTTTTCTGGCGTTTATAAAACCTCCTGTTTACGTTAATTCATTTCTCTGTTCCTTCATTTGCACCCCCAAAGTGGTTTTTCTATGCTCTTTTTTGCGTTTTACAGAGCCATTCTGCGCGTAATATAACCACTAATGCAGACTCCTTATACGCTGGGCAGTGAAACATTTTCATCTATTGCATGAAGACTCGACAATCCAGGCAGAACCCGCTATCTTCGGGCATCTAGAAGTCTAAACGTATAAACGTATGTTGTGAGGGTAAAAGTTATGCCGATTCGGGTTCCGGATGAGTTACCAGCCGTGAATTTTTTGCGTGAAGAGAATGTCTTTGTCATGACCTCTTCTCGTGCAAAGACACAAGAGATCCGTCCGTTGAAGGTCTTGGTGCTTAATCTGATGCCGAAAAAGATCGAAACTGAGAATCAGTTTCTGCGGCTGCTTTCTAACTCACCGCTACAGATCGATATCCAATTACTGCGGATTGACAGCCGTGAATCCAAAAACACGCCTGCTGAGCATCTGAATAACTTCTACTGTGACTTTGAAGATATCAAAGATGAAAATTTTGACGGCCTGATTGTAACAGGCGCGCCGCTGGGCCTGGTTGATTTCAATGATGTCGCTTATTGGCCGCAGATCGAGCGCATTGTGCATTGGGCAAAAGAGCATGTTACCTCGACACTGTTTGTGTGCTGGGCGGTACAGGCGGCTCTGAACGTGCTGTACGGCGTGCCGAAAATGACTCGTGAGGTGAAACTGTCTGGTGTCTACCAGCATCAGACGCTTCAGCCACACGCCTTGCTGACGCGTGGGTTTGACGAAACCTTCCTGGCGCCACACTCCCGTTACGCAGATTTCCCGGCCGATGTGCTGCATGCGCTGCCTGACCTGGATATTCTGGCGGAGTCAGAAGAAACGGGCCCTTATCTGTTTGCGACCAAAGATAAGCGCATGGCGTTTGTCACCGGCCATCCGGAATATGATGCCGGCACGCTGGGTGGTGAATACCTGCGGGATGTTGCAGCGGGCCTTGAACCTACGTTGCCGGTAAACTACTTCCCTCAGGACAACCCGGATCTGCCTCCCAAAGCGAGCTGGCGCAGCCACGGCCACCTGCTGTTTTCTAATTGGCTGAACTACTACGTTTACCAGATCACCCCGTTTGATCTGCGCCAGATGAACCCTACGCTGGATTAATCTTTCCCTTACGGCAGCCGACAGGCTGCCGTCTGCATTGTAAGCCTTTCTCTGACCCCCCCTTTGAGCGTCACCTTAACCCCCGTTGCATCCTACCCTTCTGTTTTGAGATCCATTTCTTAATCGTAATGCAAAACTTAGCGCTCTAACTTATTGCTTTAAAAAGTACTTCTCAAGATTAATAAATAAAATGGAAATCGTTTTTGATTTTTATTGGGCATGAATTATGCTCAATAGTGCCGGTGTAATATTGACCACTTCCAGCGAGGATGCTCCGGTAACCACACGATCGGGTTTGCTGTCCCAGAATGTATGTCTCAGTGATCTGTTTGACTTATGTGCAGGAGAACGTGATGAATCAACCCACTTTAAGCCCGCCACTTAGCTTCACTCAGCCTTTTCAGGGCAATGAAAAAGCGATGTTGACGGAGCCGGCAATCCGCTTTGTGACGGATCTGGTCAGTGAATTTACCCCGCAGCGGAACCAGCTACTGAATGCGCGGAAAGTCTGGCAACAACATATTGATGACGGCGCATTGCCTGGATTTATTCCGGAAACGCTTTCCATTCGTCAATCAGAGTGGCGTATCCGGGGTATCCCTCAGGATTTGCAGGATCGTCGTGTTGAAATTACCGGGCCGGTTGAGCGCAAAATGGTGATCAATGCGTTAAATGCTGACGTGAACGTCTTTATGGCGGATTTTGAAGATTCATTGGCGCCGAGTTGGGAAAAAGTGATTGAAGGGCAGATCGCCCTGCGTGATGCCGTTAACGGCACTATCTCTTATACCCATGAGAGCGGAAAAATTTATCAGCTTAAACCTGACCCTGCAGTGTTGGTCTGCCGGGTACGCGGCTTACATCTGCCGGAAAGGCATGTGCAGTGGCAGGGCGAGGCGATCCCGGGCAGCCTGTTTGATTTTGCCCTCTATTTTTTCCACAACTATCAGGCATTACTGGCCAAAGGCAGCGGCCCCTATTTTTACCTGCCAAAACTGCAATCCTGGCAGGAAGCTGCCTGGTGGGCCAGTGTATTCAGTGCTGCCGAAGATCGTTTTTCCCTGCCGCGCGGCACCATCAAAGCCACCGTATTAATTGAGACGCTGCCGGCAGTGTTCCAGATGGATGAGATCCTCTATTACCTGCGTGACCACATTGTCGGCCTTAATTGTGGCCGCTGGGATTACATCTTCAGTTATATCAAAACCCTGAAAAATCATAGGGATCGTGTACTGCCGGATCGCCAGTCAGTCACCATGGATCAGCCTTTCCTTGATGCCTATTCACGGCTGTTAATTAAAACCTGTCACCGTCGCGGTGCCTTTGCGATGGGCGGTATGGCCGCCTTTATTCCGAGTAAAGATCCGGGGCGCAATGCCACGGTGTTGCAAAGGGTCAGGGCGGATAAAGAGCGTGAGGCCGCCAATGGCCATGACGGCACCTGGATTGCACATCCCGGCCTGGCTGAAACCGTGAATGCGGTATTCAGTCACGCATTGGGGGAGCGGCGTAACCAGCTTGATGTGCTGCGCGAACAAGACGCGCCTGTCACCGCAGAGGATCTGCTGGCCCCGTGCGCGGGGGAACGTACGGAGCAGGGGATGCGCGCCAATATCCGGGTAGCGGTGCAATACATTGAAGCCTGGATTGGCGGGAATGGCTGCGTGCCGATTTACGGGCTGATGGAAGATGCGGCGACGGCAGAAATTTCCCGTACCTCCATCTGGCAGTGGATTCATCACCAGAAAAGCCTCAGTGATGGCCGCCCGGTGACCAGCACGCTGTTCCGGCAGATGCTGGCTGAGGAGCTGCATACTATTCAGCAGGAATTGGGTGAGCAACGTTTCAGTGGCGGGCGCTTTGCTGAGGCCGCACACCTGATGGAACGCATCACTACCCAGGATGAACTGGTCGATTTCCTGACCCTGCCCGGCTACGCCCTGTTGGCATAAATCCGTCCCTTACTGATAAAGGATCGCCGCTATGACTCTTTCCCGTCACCAATACATCACTACGCTCGAACAGCAGTGGAAAAGCCCACGCTGGGACGGTATTACCCGCCCTTATCAGGCTGAAGAGGTGATCGCCCTGCGAGGCTCTGTGAACCCGGCCTGCACGCTGGCGCAGTTAGGCGCTGAAAAATTGTGGAAGCTGCTGCACGGTGAAGCGCGCAAAGGGTACGTCAACTGCCTTGGCGCACTGACCGGTGGGCAGGCGCTGCAACAGGCTAAAGCCGGGCTGGAGGCCGTTTATCTTTCAGGATGGCAGGTCGCGGCGGATGCCAACAGCGCCTCGGCCATGTATCCCGACCAGTCCCTCTATCCGGTGGATTCCGTCCCGGCCGTGGTGAAGCGCATCAATAATACCTTTCGCCGGGCGGATCAGATCCAATGGGCGAAGGGCATTGGCCCGGAAGACCGGGGCTACATTGATTATTTCCTGCCGATCGTTGCTGATGCAGAGGCCGGGTTCGGCGGGGTGCTGAACGCGTTTGAACTGATGAAAGCGATGATCGAGGCAGGGGCGGCAGCCGTACATTTTGAGGATCAACTGGCGGCGGTGAAGAAATGCGGCCACATGGGCGGCAAAGTGTTGGTGCCTACCCGGGAAGCGGTGCAGAAACTGGTGGCGGCACGGCTGGCCGCAGATGTCCTGGGCGTGCCGACGCTGTTGGTCGCGCGGACAGATGCGGACGCAGCCGATCTGCTGACGTCCGATTGTGACCCTTACGACAGCCGGTTCCTGACGGGCGAACGCACACCGGAAGGCTTTTTCTGTACTCATGCCGGCATTGAGCAGGCCATCAGCCGGGGGCTGGCCTACGCCCCCTATGCCGATCTGGTGTGGTGTGAAACGTCCACGCCGGATCTCGCTGCCGCCCGTGAATTTGCCGACGCTATTCATGCCCGTTTTCCCGGCAAACTGCTGGCGTATAACTGTTCCCCGTCATTCAACTGGAAGAAAAATCTGGACGACGCCACCATCGCCCGCTTCCAGGATGCGCTGGCAGAAATGGGGTACGTCTATCAGTTCATTACCCTGGCGGGTATTCACAGCATGTGGTTCAACATGTTCGATCTGGCGCACGCCTATGCGCAGGGCGAGGGCATGAAGCATTACGTCGAGAAAGTGCAGCAGCCTGAATTTGACGCCAGCCAGCGCGGCTACACCTTTGCCTCCCATCAGCAGGAAGTCGGCACCGGGTATTTTGATAAGGTCACCACAGTGATTCAGGGCGGCAGTTCCTCGGTTACGGCCTTGACCGGCTCTACCGAAGAGCAGCAATTCTGAGGTATACGGGGGTGGGTAACCGCCCTCTGTCTACAAGGAGGCAGAGATGGCAGAAACAATGGAAACCCTGATCGCGCATACCATCCTTCAGGGGTTTGATGCGCAGTATGGCCGCTTTCTGGAGATTACTGCCGGGGCGCAGCACCGGTTTGAGCAAGCGGACTGGCCCGCCGTGCAGCAGGCGATGAAGCAGCGCATCCATCTCTATGATCATCACGTTGGCCTGGTGGTGAAACAGCTGACCTGCATCACCGGGCCACGCATTCATGACGCGGCCTTTATCAGCCGGATTAAAACGATCTATACCAGCCTGTTACCGGATTACCCACGCTATGAGATTGCAGAAAGCTTCTTTAACTCCGTCTACTGCCGGCTTTTCCATCACCGTGATTTAACGCCGGATAAACTGTTTATCTTCAGCTCTCAGCCACCGGCACCGTTTCATCACGTTCCCCGGCCGCTGGATCGCCATGTCAGGCCGGAGCAGGGCATCCCCGCCATGCTGCACACCTTGCTCAGCGATCTGCCGTTGCGCCTGCCGTGGGAGAACCTGCCGCGGGATGTCCGGGCCATTGAACAGGTGCTGTTGCAACAATTTGGTGGCCCGGCGCTGGCAGATGCCCGGTTTGAGATAGCCAACGAGCTTTTTTACCGTAATAAAGCGGCGTGGCTGGTCGGCAAGCTCCGGCTGGCGGGCGAGGTCGCCCCTTTCCTGCTGCCGGTTCACCACAGTGATGAGGGCGCACTGTTTGTTGATACCTGCCTGACCGGGCAGGATGATGCGAGCATCGTATTTGGTTTTGCCCGCGCCTATTTTATGGTTTATGCCCCGTTTCCGGCCGCGCTGGTCGAGTGGCTGCGGGAAATTCTGCCCGGTAAAACCACCGCCGAGCTTTACATGGCGATCGGCTGCCAGAAGCATGGGAAAACAGAGTACTACCGTGAATACCTGGCGTTTATGGCGCAGCATGACGAGCAGTTCATCATCGCGCCCGGCGTACGCGGCATGGTGATGCTGGTATTTACGCTGCCTTCGTTCGACCGCGTTTTTAAGGTGATTAAAGACAATTTTGCCCCGCAAAAAGAGGTCAGCGCCGGGCGGGTGCGTGCCTGCTACCAACTGGTAAAAGAGCATGACCGGGTAGGGCGCATGGCAGACACCCAGGAGTATGAAAATTTTGTCATCGACAAACAGGCCATCAGCCCGGCGTTGCTGGCGGAGCTATGGCATGAGGTGCCGGAAAAACTGGAAGATCTGGGCGATAAACTGCTGATTCGCCATCTCTACATGGAGCGGCGGATGATGCCGCTGAATCTCTACCTGGCCGGGGCGGATGAGGCGCAGCAGCGGGCGGTAATTGAGGAGTATGGCAACGCCATTAAGCAACTGGCGGCCGCCAATATTTTCCCCGGCGACATGCTGTTCAAGAATTTTGGCGTTACCCGCCATGCGCGCGTGGTGTTCTATGACTATGACGAAATCTGTTATATGACGGAGGTCAACTTTCGCGACATGCCCGCCGCACGTTACCCAGAAGATGAGCTGGCGGCAGAACCCTGGTACAGCGTCGCGCCCAACGATGTGTTCCCGGAGGAGTTCCGCCATTTTCTCTGCGGCGATCGGCGTATCCGGGCGCTGTTTGAGGAGCTGCACGCCGATCTGTTCAGCGCGGAATACTGGCGGGGCCTGCAACAGCGGATCCGCAACGGCCATATTGAGGATGTGTTTGCCTACCGCCGTTGCCGGCGCTTCAGCCAGCGTGTACCGGAGAATTAGCTGCGTGTGCCGCCGTAGGCCTGCGTCACCTCTTTGGCTGCGTGAATCACCAGTGCGCCCAGCTCCGTTACGCGTTCATCCGTGATGCGGGAAACCGGCCCGGAGATGGAGATCGCCGCATAGGCGTCATGGTGTTCGTCAAAAATGCAGGCGGCGACACAGCGCAGGCCGAGCGCATGTTCTTCATCATCGAAGGAGTAACCGCGTTTGCGGGTGTCTGCCAGCGCCTGCCGTAAATTGGCAGGGGCAGTCAGCGTGCGCGGCGTGTAGTTGTGCAGGCCGGTTTTGTGCAGCAACGCGACCACCCGATCTTCCGGCAACGTGGAGAGAAAAGCCTTACCGGCGCCGGACGCGTGCAGCGGCAGTTTGCCGCCAATCGGTGCAGACATGCGCATCAGCGCGTTACATTGCACCTGATCGATGATGATGACCTGCGAGTCACTGTGGTCGAACACCGCCAGGTTTACCGTCTCGCCGGACTCCTCCATCAGCCGGCGCAACACCGGGTGCACCATTGCCAGCAGGTTACGGCTCTGCAAAAAGCTGCTGCCGACCACAAACGCGTGTGCGCCAATGGTCCACAATCCCAGGTCGCCCACCTGCCGCACAAACCCCTGTTGTTGCATAGTGGTCAGTAAACGGTGGGTGGTGGAATTCGGCAGCCCGGCCTGTTGGGCGAGGTCCGTTAACGCCACGCTGCCGTGCGAGGCGGCAATATATTCCAGCAGCGTCAGCCCCCGGGTCAGTGACTGTACCTGGCCGGTGGCCGCTGGGCTGGAAGCCGCGGCGCGGGGCTTTTTACCGCGTTTGACAGGGGAAGGCGTGACCATGGCGAAATCCTTTATAAGGGTGCGAAGGAGAAAACGTGGAAGTTATTTTCATTCAGTGAGTATGGCGGACAAGCCCCCTCTTTGCTCATCCGATGAGTGGGTGGCGGTAACTGAAAAAGTCTCAATATGGCTGATGACGGCGGCAGAAAAACTTGTGTTAGGATGGCGGTTGTCTGATTTTCCAGCACGTCGTCAGGTGCGCCATCGCATACAGGTTCCGGGCCCGCCGCCCGGTGAAAGGTAAGGGTTGAGGTTACAGTGACAAATCGAGCAGAAGCGCTGCGTTCGCAGCTTGCCCAACGTATTTTGGTGTTGGACGGCGGTATGGGCACCATGATCCAGAGCTACCGGCTGGAAGAGGCGGATTACCGGGGCGAACGGTTTGCCGGCTGGCAAAGTGACCTGAAAGGGAACAATGACCTGCTGGTGCTGACCCGGCCGGAAGTGATTACCGCGATCCATTACGGTTACCTGGAGGCGGGGGCAGACATCCTCGAAACCAACACCTTCAACGCCACGCCGATCGCCATGGCTGATTACCATATGGAATCGCTCTCGGCGGAAATTAACTACCAAGCTGCCCGGCTGGCCAGGATCTGTGCCGATGAGTGGACGGCGCGTACCCCGGAGAAGCCGCGCTATGTGGCCGGGGTACTCGGCCCGACTAACCGGACGGCGTCCATCTCTCCTGACGTCAACGATCCCGCATTCCGCAACGTCTCGTTTGATCAGCTGGTGGAGGCGTACCGTGAATCCACCCGGGCGCTGATTGAGGGTGGCGTTGACCTGATCATGATCGAAACGGTGTTCGACACCCTGAATGCCAAAGCCGCGACCTTTGCGGTGGAGAGCGAATTCGAGGCGCTGGGCGTTGAACTGCCGGTGATGATCTCCGGCACCATTACCGATGCCTCCGGGCGCACGCTCTCAGGCCAGACCACCGAAGCGTTCTATAACTCCTTGCGCCATGTCCGGCCGCTCTCGTTTGGCCTGAACTGTGCGCTGGGGCCGGACGAGCTGCGCCAGTATGTGCAGGAGTTGTCGCGCATTGCCGAATGCTACGTGACGGCGCACCCCAACGCCGGGCTGCCCAACGCCTTTGGCGAGTACGATCTGGATGCCGGCGAGATGGCGGGCCAGATCGGTGAATGGGCGCGGTCGGGCTTCCTCAATATCGTCGGCGGCTGCTGCGGCACCACGCCCCAGCACATCGCCGCCATTGCCCGCGCGGTCGAAGGTGTTGCCCCGCGCCCGCTGCCGGTGATTCCGGTCGCCTGCCGCCTGGCGGGCCTGGAGCCGCTGACCATTGATGCCAACACCCTGTTTGTTAACGTCGGGGAACGTACCAACGTCACCGGTTCGGCGCGATTCAAGCGGCTGATCAAAGAAGAGAAGTATGCTGAGGCGCTGGAAGTGGCACGCCAGCAGGTGGAAAGCGGCGCGCAGATCATCGACATCAACATGGATGAAGGCATGCTGGATGCCGAAGCGGCGATGGTGCGTTTCCTCAACCTGATCGCCGGCGAGCCGGATATCGCCCGCGTGCCGATCATGATCGACTCCTCCAAGTGGGACGTGATTGAAAAAGGGCTGAAGTGCATCCAGGGCAAAGGCATCGTGAACTCCATCTCGATGAAAGAGGGCGAGGCCGCCTTTATCCACCATGCGAAGCTGGTGCGGCGCTATGGCGCGGCCGTCGTGGTGATGGCCTTTGATGAGGTCGGCCAGGCGGACACCCGCGCGCGCAAAATTGAGATCTGCCGCCGCGCCTACCACATCCTGACTGAGCAGGTCGGCTTCCCGCCGGAAGACATTATTTTCGACCCGAATATTTTCGCCGTAGCCACCGGCATTGAGGAGCACAACAACTACGCGGTGGATTTCATCGGTGCCTGTGGTGACATCAAAAACGAGCTGCCGCACGCGCTGATCTCCGGGGGCGTGTCTAACGTCTCCTTCTCGTTCCGCGGCAATGATCCGGTGCGCGAGGCGATTCACGCGGTGTTCCTCTACCACGCCATCCGCAACGGCATGGACATGGGCATCGTGAACGCCGGGCAACTGGCGATTTATGATGACCTCCCGGCCGAACTGCGGGACGCAGTGGAAGATGTGGTACTGAACCGCCGCGCTGACGGCACCGAACGGCTGCTCGATCTGGCGGAAAAATACCGCGGCAATAAAGAGGGCGGGGAAGCCACCAAAGTGCAGGCGGAGTGGCGCGCCTGGCCGGTGAACAAGCGCCTGGAGTATTCACTGGTCAAAGGTATTACCGAGTTTATAGAACTGGACACCGAAGAGGCGCGCCAGGCGGCAGATCGGCCGATTGAAGTCATCGAAGGCCCGCTGATGGACGGCATGAACGTGGTGGGTGACCTGTTCGGCGAGGGCAAAATGTTCCTGCCGCAGGTGGTGAAATCGGCGCGTGTGATGAAGCAGGCGGTGGCGTACCTCGAACCCTACATTGAAGCCAGCAAGCAGAAGGGCAGCACCAACGGCAAAATCCTGCTGGCGACAGTAAAAGGGGACGTGCACGACATCGGCAAAAACATCGTCGGCGTGGTGCTGCAGTGCAATAACTACGAAATTATCGATCTGGGCGTGATGGTGCCCACCGACAAGATCCTGAAAACCGCGATTGAACAGAAAGTGGATATCATCGGCCTCTCCGGGCTGATTACGCCGTCGCTGGATGAGATGGTCAATGTCGCCAAAGAGATGCAGCGTCAGGGCTTTACCCTGCCGCTGCTGATTGGCGGCGCGACCACCTCGAAAGCACATACGGCGGTGAAGATCGAACAGAACTACAGCGGCCCGACGGTCTATGTGCAGAACGCCTCACGTACCGTGGGCGTGGTATCGGCGCTGCTGTCTGAGACCCAGCATGATGATTTTGTGGCGCGCACCCGTAAAGAGTACGACACGGTGCGCATCCAGCACGGGCGCAAAAAGCCGCGCACCCCGCCGGTGACGCTGGCCGCGGCCCGTGAGAACGCGCTGGAGCTGGACTGGGAAGATTACACCCCGCCGGTGGCCCATCGCCTGGGCGTGCAGGAGGTCAGCGTGGGCATTGAGACCCTGCGCAACTACATCGACTGGACGCCATTCTTCATGACCTGGTCGCTGGCCGGCAAATACCCGCGCATCCTGGAAGATGAGGTAGTGGGGGAAGAGGCTAAGCGCCTGTTTGCAGACGCCAACGCGATGCTGGACAACCTGGCCGCCAATAAATCCCTGACGCCGCGTGGCGTGGTGGGCCTGTTCCCGGCCAACCGGGTGGGGGACGACGTCCACATCTACCAGGACGAGCGCCGCGATGAAGTGCTGCTGGTGAGCCATCATCTGCGCCAGCAAACCGAAAAGAACGATTTCCCGAATTACTGCCTGGCGGATTTCGTCGCGCCCAAATCAAGCGGCAAACGGGATTACCTCGGCGCGTTCGCGGTAACGGCCGGCCTTGAAGAGGATGCACTGGCCGCCGCCTATGACGCCCAACATGATGATTACAATAAAATCATGGTGAAAGCACTCTCTGACCGGCTGGCGGAGGCGTTCGCAGAATACCTGCATGAGCGGGTGCGTAAGGTGTACTGGGGCTATGCGCCGAATGAAAACCTGAGCAATGACGAGCTGATCCGGGAGAATTATCAGGGCATCCGCCCGGCACCGGGTTACCCGGCCTGCCCGGAGCACACGGAAAAGGGGCAGATCTGGCAACTGCTGGATGTTGAAAAACATACCGGCATGAAGCTCACCGAATCCTTCGCCATGTGGCCGGGGGCGGCGGTCTCCGGTTGGTACTTCAGCCACCCGGACAGCAAATATTTTGCCGTGGCTCAGCTTCAGCGCGATCAGGTCGAAGATTACGCCCGGCGTAAAGGGATGCCGGTGGCGGAGGTGGAGCGCTGGCTGGCGCCCAACCTCGGCTACGACGCAGATTGATCCTCATGCCCCCGGTTCGCGGGGGCATTTTTATCACTGAGCCATAATGAGAAAAATAATGCGGCCCGACGCACTGCCGCACCCGGTATGATTTTTCGCGACCCGCCCTGATTTCCCCGCCTCTGTCTTTTGTCTGATGCCCTTGCCGGGCATTAGCGGGATAACTGTTTATCACATTCTCTCACTGGGCCTGTGCCCTTGTGCGTTGCTGCGCATAATAGGTCACCAGAGCACCGGGAAAAGTCATCTTGGTCTACAGTTAAATGCGGATACCCTGCAACAGATGGCATATACCTTGCTTGTTTATCAAATAGATAGAAAAAGATGATGCTTCGCTATTGCCTGCGGGCGGCAAAAAGGGTGCCACTGCCCCCGGGTTGCCGGGCGTGCTCACCAGCAGGGCTGAACCCGTTATTTTGATTAATGCAACATTTACCGGGTTGGCGTGGGAAGGCGATCCCACGGCCACAATCCGGATGCCATCCTGCTCCGAACGTCAGGCAGGTGGGGTGGCCTGTTAATGCCTGGCGAAGGAGAACGTATTCCGTGTTAACCCTTCTTCATTTGCTTTCAGCCGTCTCCCTGCTGGTATGGGGGACGCATATTGTGCGTACCGGCATCATGCGGGTTTTTGGCGCTAACCTGCGCCAGATTCTCAGCAGCAGCGTGGAAAAGAAACCGCTGGCCTTTGTCTCCGGCATCGGCGTTACTGCGCTGGTGCAGAGCAGCAACGCCACGGCGCTGCTGGTTACCTCTTTTGTGGCACAAGGGCTGGTGGCGCTCTCCCCGGCGCTGGTGATCATGCTGGGGGCAGACGTCGGTACCGCGCTGATGGCGCGGATCCTGACCTTTGATCTCTCCTGGCTCTCACCGTTGCTGATCTTTGTCGGCGTGGCGATGTTCCTCAGCCGCAAACAGATGCGCGCCGGGCAGATAGGCCGGGTGGCGATCGGGCTGGGGCTGATTTTGCTGGCGCTGGAACTGATTGTCACCGCCGCAACGCCGATCACCCAGGCCTCGGGCGTGAAAGTGCTGTTCTCCTCGTTGACCGGGGATGTGCTGCTGGACGCCCTGACCGGCGCGCTGTTCGCCATCATCAGTTACTCCAGCCTGGCGGCCGTGCTGTTGACCGCCACGCTCACCGCCACCGGCGTGATCTCGCTTAAAGTCGCGCTCTGCCTGGTGATCGGTGCCAACTTCGGCAGCGGATTGCTGGCGATGATCAACGCCAGCAAACAGAATGCGGAAGCGCGGCGCGTGGCGCTCGGCAGCCTGCTGTTTAAGCTGATCGGCTGTGTGCTGGTGTTGCCGTTTGTCACCCTGCTGGCGAATGCCTTTGACCGGCTGCCGGTATCGGATGAGGAACTGGTGATCTATTTCCATGTCTTCTACAACCTGATCCGCTGTCTGGTGCTGGTACCGCTGACTGAGCCCATGGCGCGCCTCTGCCAGGTGCTGATCGTTGCCTCCCCGCAGGATGACCCGCGCCTCAGCCCGCGCCACCTTGATACCAGCGCGCTGGATACGCCGACGCTGGCGCTGGCCAACGCCGCACGCGAAACGCTGCGTATGGGCGACGTGGTGGAGCATATGCTGGTGCTGCACCATGAAGTGGTGCACGGCAATCTGACCCAGGAGCGTGAGGTGAGCCGGCTGGATGATGATGTGGATGTGCTCTATACCGCCATCAAACTTTATCTCGCCCAGATGCAGAAAGAGGATCTGGGGGAATCGGATTCACGCCGTTGGGCGGAAGTGATTGAGATGGCGCTCAACCTGGAACAGGCGGGCGATATTATTGAGCGGATGACCGGCGATGTGGCGGCGAAATCCCACGGTGCGCGCCGCGCCTTCTCCGCGGCCGGGCTGGCGGAACTGGATGAGCTGCATAAACGGCTGCTCGATAACCTGCGCCTCAGCATGTCGGTGTTTCTCTCCGGTGACATCACCAGTGCCCGCCGCCTGCGGCGTTCCAAACACCGTTTCCGCCTGATGGATCGCCGCTACGCCCACGCTCACGTTGACCGGCTGCACCAGCAGAATGTGCAGAGCATTGAAACCAGCTCCCTGCATCTGGGCCTGTTGGGTGACATGAAGCGCCTGAACTCGCTGTTCTGCGCGGTAGCCTACAGCGTGCTGGAGCAGGAGCTGGAAGATGATGAGCGTGACGAAGAGGAGCTGGTGACGCGCTGACGGCGGCAGCAGAAAAAACGAGGGCGCGGATGACCGCGCCCTTTTTTATGGCGAAGCCGCGGTTATTTATCCGTTTGCACGGTCGCCGCCGCATCAGGCTTCCCGACCGGTTTGCCCGACCAGTAACCGGCCAGCAGCGAGCCGGAAAGATTATGCCAGACTGAGAACAGCGCGCCGGGCAGGGCGGCCAGCGGCGAGAAGTAAAGTTTACCCAGTGTCGCAGCCAGCCCGGAGTTCTGCATCCCGACTTCCATCGCCAGCGTGCGGCAGGTGGTTTCATCAAAGCCGAACAGCTTACCGCCCCAGTAACCGCTCAGCAGCCCGATGCCGTTGTGCAGGATCACCGCCACAATCACCACCAGCCCCACCGACCCGATAAAGCCCTGGCTGCCCGCCACCACGGCACTGATGATCGCCAGGATACAGACCATGGAAAAGAGCGGCAGCACCGGTTCCAGCTTTTTCACCAGCCCGGTAAACAGGTGATGAATCACCAGCCCGGCGAAGATCGGGATCACCACAATTTTCAGGATGCTGAGCAGCATCCCTTCCACATCCACGCTAATGTGCGTATCCACATAGAGCCGCGTCAGCAGCGGGGTGGCAAACACCCCCACCAGCGTGGAGACGGCGGAGATGGTAACAGACAGCGCCACATCCCCTTTCGCCAGGTAGATCATCACGTTGGACGCGGTACCGCTGGCCACGCTGCCCACCAGCACCATGCCTGCTGACAGGTCAGGCGGCATCTGGAACAGCTTTGCCAGTACCCAGGCGGCCAGCGGCATGATCAGGTAGTGCAGGAAGGTGGCGGCGGCCACCGGGGCAGGGCGCGACAGCACCCGTTTGAAGTCGGCAAACTCCAGCGTAACGCCCATGCCGAACATAATCAGCATGAGCAGCGTGCTGACGTAGGGGCCGATGGGGGTAAAGGTGCCGGGCGTGTAATAGGCCGCGACGGAGAGCAGGACAGCCCATAACGGAAACAGGCGGGTGATTTTCGCTAACATGAGAGGTCGGTTCCTTCTTCTGGTTATGGCGGATGTTGTGTTTTTACAGATGTTGCATTTTTCTACAGGTCGTACATTTCCTTGCCGGTTTGCTGTGCGGCGGGCATAAAAAAGCCGGGCTTGCGCCCGGCTCCGCCCTGCGCGCCGCGGTATTACTCGAATAGGTTGCGGTGCAGGGTCTGCACCACCTGCTCGGCGTCATTGCCGGGCACCAGGAAGCAGAGGTTATAGCTGCTGGCACCGTAACAGATCATGCGGATGCTGAACGGGTCGAGCACGCCGAATACCTCTTTGCCGACGCCGCAGGCCTGCGACAGTTTGTTACCAATCAGCGCAATCAGCGCCAGGTTCTCCTCCACCTCGACCCGGCAAAGGGACGAGAGGTCGGTCAGCAGTGAAGTGGTCAGCAGGCTGTCACCGGTGGAGGTGGAACCGGTGGTGTCGAGCGTCAGCGCCACGCTCACTTCAGAGGTGGTGATCAGGTCAACCGAGATGTTGTGGCGCAGCAGGATGTTAAACACCTCAGACAGGAACCCGCGTGCGTGCAGCATGTTAAGGCTGTGCAGCGTCAGCAGCGTCTGTTTGCGGCGCAGTGCCAGCGCGCGGAACAGCGGCGGGTTTTTGGTGCTGTTGCACACCAGCGTGCCGCCGGCGGCCGGATCTTTACTGGAACCGACAAACACCGGGATGTCGCTGCGCACCGCCGGCAGCAGGGTGGCCGGGTGCAGCACTTTCGCGCCGAACGTCGCCATTTCAGCGGCTTCTTCGAAGGTGATTTTATCGATGCGTTTGGCCGTCGGCACCACGCGCGGGTCGGTGGTGTAAATCCCCGGTACATCCGTCCAGATATCAACGCGGCCGGCGTGCAGCGCTTCGCCCAGCAGGGCAGCGGTATAGTCACTGCCGCCGCGGCCCAGGGTGGTGGTGCGCCCCTTCTCTTCACTGCCGATAAAGCCCTGGGTAATCACCAGGGCGCGCTCCAGGCGCGGCAGCAGTTGCTGCGTGGTCAGTTCCGCCAGCTGCGCGGTGTCAGGTTCGGCGCGGCCGAAGCGGTCCGTGGTGCGCATTACTTTACGCACATCAAACCATTCCGCGGCCACATGGCGCTCACGCAGGATCTCAACAAACAGCAAGGTCGACATCAGTTCGCCATGGCTCACCAGCTCATCGGTCAGCGCCGCAGAGGTGGCCAGGCTGGCGCCTTCAGAGAGCATGGCGATGTTCTCCAGCAGGCGGTCAATCTCCTCGCGGATCACCTCAGGCTCCGTGAGCCGGTCTATGATGGCGTACTGAACCCGGCGGATTTCACCGAGTTTCACGTCACGCTGCTCCTGATCGCAGCCTTCCGCCAGGGCGACCAACAGGTTGGTAATGCCGGCGGAGGCAGACAGGATAACCAGGCGGTTGGCCGGGTTGGCCAGCACCACATCCGCGCTGCGGTTCATGGCATCAAAATCCGCGACGCTGGTGCCGCCGAATTTTGCCACGATCATCGGCTGACCGGCGGGCCAGGAGGAGGGAACTGCTTGATTCATGGTAAACCTCGTGTCAGGGGCCATTATTTTAATGGCAACAAATTCAAAACCTTGGCACAAGGGGAGAGCGATAGATAGGGGGCAGACGTAGGGGGCTACGATACTCCCAGAAGCGCTCCACCTTGCTGGCCGCCCGCGTTGGGCGATCCTGGTGACAACCCAGAGGATTCAGCCTCTGTAGCCGATACGGGGCATCCGCCTGCCCACGTACCTCGGCGTCGCTCCCCCTCAAGTGCCGTCAGTGGAATACGGTTCCTCTGACACCCTGCCTGGGCGACGCGCCTCTTCTGGCTCGCACACGGTTGCGCGAGTAGGGGGCTAGGATTACCGGTTCTGGCTGCGCTGTCAACGAAAGCATAAGGCTTTTCTATTTTTATTATTTACGGATGATGCGCATGTTCTGCCACACTTCATAACCGATTAATAAATAATCATTAACAGATGCGGCCTATTGCAAGAAAAGGGATATCATCGAAAGGATTACAGGCTACAATCGGCACCAGGCGGTACGTAAAGCGTATCCCAGCATGCCGTGTTTGCCCATTTTTCGCGCCTGCTGGGATAAGCTTTTAATCTCATTATGTGAAACTCAACCGAGAGCGTTACGATGAAAAATATCAATCCAAGTCAAACCGCTGCCTGGCAAGCCCTGCAGCAGCATTTTGAACAGATGAAAGATGTTCAGATCAGTGAGCTATTCGCCCAGGACAGCGCGCGATTCTCCTCCTTCTCCGCCACCTTTAACGATCAGATGCTGGTGGATTACTCCAAAAACCGCATCACCAAAGAAACGCTGGAGAAGTTGCAGGCCCTGGCCAAAGAGACTGACCTTCAGGGTGCCATCAAGGCAATGTTCTCCGGTGAGAAGATTAACCGCACTGAAGACCGCGCCGTGCTGCACGTGGCCCTGCGCAACCGCAGCAATACCCCGATTCTGGTGGACGGCAAAGATGTGATGCCGGAAGTGAACGCGGTGCTGGCGAAGATGAAGCAGTTCTGTGACCGCGTCATCGGCGGTGACTGGAAAGGCTACACCGGCAAACCGATTACCGACGTGGTGAACATCGGCATCGGCGGCTCTGACCTCGGCCCGTTCATGGTGACGGAGGCGCTGAAGCCGTACAAAAACCACCTCAACATGCATTTTGTCTCCAACGTTGACGGCACCCACATCGCGGAAACGCTGAAAACCCTCAGCCCGGAAACCACCCTGTTCCTGGTGGCCTCTAAAACCTTCACCACCCAGGAAACCATGACCAACGCCCACAGCGCGCGTGACTGGTTCCTGAATACCGCGGGCGATCAGCAGCACGTGGCCAAACACTTTGCGGCACTCTCCACCAACGCGAAAGCGGTGGGCGAGTTCGGCATCGACACCGACAACATGTTCGAATTCTGGGACTGGGTCGGCGGGCGTTACTCCCTGTGGTCAGCGATTGGCCTCTCCATCGCGCTCTCGCTGGGCTTTGAGAACTTCGAGAAGCTGCTGAGCGGCGCGCACGAGATGGACAAGCACTTCGCCAATACCCCGGCAGAACAGAACCTGCCGGTGCTGCTGGCGCTGATCGGCATCTGGTACAACAACTTCTTTGGTGCCGAAACCGAAGCGATCCTGCCGTATGACCAGTACATGCACCGCTTTGCCGCCTACTTCCAGCAGGGCAACATGGAATCCAACGGCAAATACGTTGACCGTAACGGCAACCCGGTGGACTACCAGACCGGCCCGATCATCTGGGGCGAGCCGGGTACCAACGGCCAGCACGCCTTCTACCAGCTGATCCACCAGGGCACCAAAATTGTCCCGTGTGATTTCATCGCGCCGGCCATCAGCCATAACCCGCTGAGCGACCACCACGCCAAGCTGCTCTCCAACTTCTTCGCCCAGACCGAAGCGCTGGCGTTCGGCAAATCCCTGGAGACGGTGGAAGAAGAGTTCGCGGCTCAGGGCAAAACCCCTGATGACGTGAAACACGTTGCGCCGTTTAAGGTGTTCGAAGGCAACCGCCCGACCAACTCCATCCTGCTGCGTGAAATCACCCCGGAAAGCCTCGGTGCGCTGATTGCGCTGTACGAGCACAAAATCTTTACCCAGGGCGTGATCCTCAACATCTTCACCTTTGACCAGTGGGGCGTTGAGCTGGGCAAACAGCTGGCAAACCGCATCCTGCCGGAACTGGCCGGGGATGAGGACGTCAGCAGCCATGACAGTTCCACCAACGCACTGATCAACCGCTTTAAAGCCTGGCGTTAATGTTGCCGGTGTGAGCAGAACCTTAACCTTTGGTTAAGGTTTGGTCACCAAAACGTAAAGGGCCCTGCAGGTTTTTGCCTGTCAGGGCCTTTTTATTGCCTGTCGCCGGCCGCCGGGCAGTAGGGTTTGTCTGAAAAACCGAAAATTCAGCCTTCGCTGAGTGTGCTTATAATTTCACCGCGCATTATCCGTTATTTTTCCTGAGATTAGCAAAACCAGCAGATATTATTCTTTTCATAAGTCGGGTTTCTGGCGTAAAAAACTGTTCGCCTGCTTTTTTGTTCACTTTCTGATGGTTTCTGAAAACGCGACAGCAAAGCGCCGGTGAAAAAGCGCTGAAGGCCGTTTAGCGAAAAATGCCTTAAATTCATTAAGTTAAGGCTACGGATAAAAACCGGGTTTCAGGGATGAAACCGCCCGCTGCCAGAACATTCACGCCATCAATGATGACACTCATTAACAGTTTATTGCATTATAAATAAGCAGCCCTTCCTGCCCGCCATACCTGAAAGACACCGGTATCCCTTTGAGGCAATGCATTAATTTGTCGCCGGGAACTCTCCAGTTTCTGGAATGTATGGCGCAGCTGAACGGCGCAATAAACTGGCCGCCTGACAAACGTGCCCCGCTTTTCGCATGGAATTCCAGCCCTTGTGCTGGCGAAAGGGGCCACCGGTGTTAACCGGTATACGTTTGCCCGCCGGGGTTCGCCCCGGTGAGGCCAATAATCATGCATCAGCCCGTCCTGTGCGCGGCTGGCTTCTGGGGGCCGCCTGACGTTGCCCCTGTTATGGGCCTGTTTATCCTGGGAAAAGAACGTGCGCTATTTTTCACTGTTATTGGCTTGTCTCCTGCTTTCGGCCTGTAGCCAGACGCAGCGGAGCATCGAGGATACGCTGGCGATCGCCACATTCGGCATGCCGGATGTCGAGCTGGATGCGCAGACGCTGCGCGATCTGCCGTACTCCAGCATTTATGCCCGGCTGAATGACGGCCCACAGATCTTTGTTGTGGCCGCCTTTGCAGAAGAGGGGCAGGTGAAATGGCTCTCCTCTGACCGTGTACTGCTGGTGACGCAAAACGGCCGCCTGACCAAAACCGTGGGCTACCGTGACAACCTGCTGGAAGTCACCGACCGCCGGCACGACCCGCTGCTCCACCCGCAAACCCTGAAAGACGGCGCAACCTGGACGCACACCCTGAGCTGGACAGAGGGGCAGCAGTTCCACAGCGCCACCGCCAACTCGGTATTCCACCTTGACGGCAGCGAGCCGCTGGAGATTGCGGGCACCACCCTGAATACGCTGCGCGTGGAGGAAGAGGTGACCGTGCCGTCGCTGGGCCGCCACTACCGCAACCACTTCTGGATCGACCCCGCCACCGGCATTGTCAGGAAAGCGGAGCAGTTCATCGGCCCGGATTTCATCCCCGTTAACATCACAATTTTGAAACCGTAAATACCATGAAAAAACGTCTCTTACTTGGAGTAAGCCTGAGCGTTGGCCTGGCTGCGTCCGCGTTCGCGGAGAGCCACGTCACGGTGTATTTACCGGAGCAGGCCGGCAGCGTCACGGTTGACGGCGCCCGGAACCTCAGTGAACTGGTGATGAATCCGGCGCTGTTTAACCGCACCTGGTGGCCGGGCACGGTGATCGCCGCGCCGCAGGCCACCGTGCAGCAGCAGGCGGTGAAACAGGCGGTGCTGGCTTCCTTAAGCGCGCTGGCCGCGGCGTTTCGGCAGGATGATGACGGCGACCTGGCCGCCGCTGCCGACAACCTGCATCAGCAGGTGTCGCAACTGACGGTGACCGGCCGCCAGTTTGTGCCGCTCGACCCGGACGACGTGCGTATTCATCCGGAGCATAACCGCCGCCTGGAAGGGGAGTACAGCGTCTATACCCTGCAACGGCCGACTACCGTGCGCCTGTTCGGGCTGGTGGAGAACAGCGGCCCGCAGCCGTTTGTCCCGGCGCAGGACGCAAAAACCTATCTCGATAACCACGCCCCGCTGGCGGGGTACGATAAAAACCAGGTCTGGCTGATTCAGCCCGACGGCACCACCCGGCAGGTGCCGGTCGCCTACTGGAACCACCGCCGCGCCGAACCGGCACCGGGCAGCACGCTCTTTGTGGGCTTCTCCGCCCAAGCCTTACCCAGCGCTTACCGCGATCTGAACCTGCGGATTCTGGCGCTGTTGACCAACCGGGTCCCTGACTAATGAAAAGATCCTATGTTATCAGCGCACTGGCGATGGCCGTGGCCGCAGGCGCGCAGGCTTCCCCTTATACCGAACCGCTGGGGCCGTCGCAGGGCGATTTCGGCGGCGTTGGCCTGATGCAGGTGCCGACCGGGCGGATGGCGAAAGAGGGCGAGTTCAGCCTTAACCTGCGCCACAACGACCAGTACCGCTTCTATTCGCTGGCGGTGCAGCCCTTCCCGTGGCTGGAAGCCACCATCCGCTACACCGACGTGCGCACCCGCAAATACAGCAGCGATGAGGCGTTCAGCGGTGACCAGACTTACAAAGACAAAGGCGTCGACCTGAAACTGCGGCTGTGGGAAGAGGGCTACTGGCTGCCGGAGACGTCAGTGGGTATCCGTGACTTCGGCGGTACCGGGCTGTTTGACAGCGAATTCATCGCCGCCAGCAAAGCCTGGGGGCCGCTCGACTTTACCCTCGGCCTCGGCTGGGGCTACCTCGGCAACAGCGGCAACGTGAAAAACCCGTTCTGTGAGGCCAAGGCGAGTTACTGCTACCGCAACAACGTGCAGGGCGACGCCGGGGAGTTCAACGGTAAAAACTTCTTCCATGGCCCGGCCTCGCTGTTTGGCGGCATCGAATACCAGACGCCGTGGCAGCCGCTGCGCCTGAAAGTGGAGTACGAAGGCAACGACTACCAGGGCGATTTCGCCGGCACCATCAAGCAGGATTCGAAAGTGAACGTCGGCGCGGTCTACCGCATGACCGACTGGGCCGACGTCAACCTGAGTTGGGAGCGCGGCAACACCCTGATGGCCGGCGTGACCCTGCGCACCAACTTCAACGAACTGTCGCAGCGCCATATTGACCCGCCGCCGCAGCCTTACCAGCCGCAACCGCAGGACGCCATCCTTGACCATCAGGTCATCGGCGGGCAACTGGCTGCCTTGCAGGACAACGCCGGCTACACCGCACCGCACATCCAGGTGAAAGACGGCACGCTCTACATGACCGGCGCACAGAACCGCTACCGCGACAATAACGCGGCAATTGAGCGTGCCAACCGCATCCTGATCAACCGGCTGCCGGACGGGGTGGATACCCTGAACGTCACCGATACCAGCATGAACATGCCGATCTCCAGCACCGTGACCAGCGTGGAGAGCCTGAAGCAGCAACTGGAAGGCTACCCGCTCGGGCAGGAGAAGCCGCTGTTGCAGCACCGCGCCGACCCGCACCTGCCTGAACGGGCAGAGCAGGGCTACTACGTGGAGAAAAGCACCTTCAGCGCCGGGCTGGCACCGGTGCTGAACCAGTCCATCGGCGGCCCGGAAGATTTCTACATGTATCAGGTCGGCATTCAGGGTAATGCCGACTGGTGGATGACCGAGCATCTGCTGGCGTCCGGCTCGCTGTTCCTGAACCTGTTCAACAACTATGACAAGTTCAACTACAAGGGGCCGCCGGCCGACAGCACCCTGCCGCGTGTGCGTACCCGCATCCGTGAGTATGTCGATAACAACGATCTCTACCTGAACAACGCGCAGCTGACCTATATGGATCGCCTGGGTGATGGCTGGTACGGCCAGATCTATGGCGGCTATCTGGAACAGATGTATGGCGGCGTAGGCGCGGAAGTGCTCTACCGCCCGCTGGACAGCCGCTGGGCATTCGGCGTGGACGGCAACTACGTGAAACAGCGTGACTGGGACAGCCCGCTGCATTTCACCAACTACAAAACCCAGACCGGCAACCTGACTGCCTACTGGCAGCCGCGTTTCCTGGACGGGGTGCTGGTCAAAGCCAGCGTCGGGCAGTATCTGGCGAAAGACAAAGGCGCCACGCTTGACGTCTCCAAACGTTTCGACAGCGGCGTGATTGTCGGGGCATTTGCCACCAAGACCAACGTCTCGGCAGAGGAGTATGGGGAAGGGGAGTTCACCAAAGGCTTCTACGTCTCGGTGCCGCTGGACATCCTGACCGTGCAGCCGAGCCGGACGCGCGCGCAGATCAACTGGGTGCCGCTGACCCGCGACGGCGGCCAGATGCTGGGCCGCAAATACCAGCTCTACAACATTACCGACAGCCGCTCGCCCTATTTCAACTAAGGGCACAGGCGTTCCCCATCAGACCCCGGCAATGCCGGGGTTTTTTATTGGCGTAAAAGGGAAAACGTGATGGGCTTAAGACGTTAATGAAACCCCAGAATGGCAGAAGCCCAGCGGTCAGGCTGGGCTTCGCAAGTCCCTCAAGGGGAGAAAATCTTAAAGGCCTCAATGGGCTACGACGATATTATCGCCGATAGAGTGAAGTGGGTCAACCGTCTCTTTTATCAGCCAGGAAGCATTTATTGCTTTGACTACAGCGCATTGAATTTCAGCAACAATTTCTCTTGAAAGGCATTGATCGAGATACCCTCTTTTCGTTCTTGCTTTATGCAGGCGATAACGGCTGACTTGCTGAACCAAATCGGCTTTTGCCCACCGGGTATGTTGAGAAAAGAAAGGAAGGTCTTCAATGATTTCTTCAGCAATTTCAACATGCAGACCTCGATTCAGCTTGTTTTGGTCGCGGGTAGTAGAAAGTGGAACAACAATACATGAACCACCGCTGATTTTTCCATTAAGCACCACCACTAACCGATTCTTAATCATTTCTGGTGGAAGATGACCATCATAAAAGTTTGTGACTACATGGCCATCCTGACCAACAGGATGTTTACCATAATTACATTCAAGGAGCGCGCCGACGTGGGGGCTGAAATTGATAGGCATCCAATTACCTTATGGCAGAAAAAGAGTTTTCATAAATTTTACGCCTGACAAAAATCCAGCGTAAGCCACACTTAATCTGTAAAATGTTGCGGGCAACGGGGTGTTATGACAAACCTGCTACATAGTCTTTCTATCATCCCTTGTCCCGCCCGGCCCGCATTCGGTATGCTGCTGAAACGATTTAATGACTAAAGAGAATCCTAATGGGTGGTTCACCACGCGGCATCATGATAGCCGTTATCATGCAGCGTATTTTGAATCTGTTTTTACTGGGGCTGGGTGCGATCCTGCTGCTGTTTCTGGGGAGGGAAACCTATCATCTGGCACTGGTACTGTTCGTGAACGGCGATGAGCCGTCCTCCTACCTGCTGATTGAAGGGATTGTGATCTACTTCCTCTATTTTGAGTTTATCGCGCTGATTGTGAAGTATTTCTCCTCCGGCTATCACTTCCCGTTACGCTATTTCATCTACATCGGCATTACGGCGATCGTCCGGCTGATCATCGTTGACCACAAAAACCCGCTGGATACGCTGATCTATTCCGGGGCCATTCTGGTGCTGGTGATCACGCTGTTCCTCGCCAATACCGACCGGTTAAAGCGCGAGTAAATGCCCTGACCCTGCCGGCACGCAGCCGGCAGGGGAACCCCCGGTTTTCCTCAGCGCAAAGGCGCGCCCATCAGCGCCAGCGCGCGTTCAAGAATGGCGTCGGCATTAATCCGGCCAAAATGCACCGGGTTGATCGCCTCCACCGGCAAACTGTGGTTAACCCGTTGCTGAATAGAGGCGGTGAGATAACCAATCTGCGGCCCGACCAAAATCACATCCGCCTCCTGATAACGGCCCTCCAGGGCGGATTCAGGAATGGCCCAGGCGCGCACGTCCAGCCCTTTTTCTTTCGCCACCGCATTCATTTTGTTGCATAAAAAACCTGTCGACATCCCTTCATTACAGACTAATAAAATACTTTTCATGGTTAACCGCCTTATTGTACATGGGGAGGAGGGGGCATGCCGGGTGCGGCCTGCTGCTCTGCGGTTGCCAGCACTTTTTCATACAGCAGCAAAAACGGCATATAGAGCAGCACGCCGATAACAATCAGCAGCGCCTGTAGGATCACGTTGCGGTAATCCCCGCCGCTGGCCAGGTAGCCTGACATCAACGGGGGCACTGACCAGGGCACATACACCACAATGCGTGACACCCACCCCCACGCGGTGGCGTACCAGGCCAGGGTGTAGAGCAGGGTGGGAATAAAGGTAAACGGAATCATCAGGATCGGGCTGAAGACAATCGGGAAACCGAAAATCACCGGCTCATTAATATTAAACAGCGTGGTGGGGATCACCGTTTTCGAGAAGGAGCGCAGATCGCTGCGGCGGCTTTTGATGAACACCGCCAGGATCAGGCAGAGCGTAATGCCGGTGCCGCCCATCCGCCCATACAGATCGCTGAACGGGCGCACAATGATGTTAGGGATCGCCCGCCCGGCGGCCCAGGCATCCATATTCTGCTGCATGGCGACCAGTAACGGCGGGTCAAGCACCGCGCCGGTGATACCGCCGGGGTTAATGCCGAGGGAAAACAGCGCATTGTTGATGATGTCGAGCAGCAGGAAACCGGGCAGGCTGGTGGTCAGCCCAAGCAGTGGGGCCTGGATCAGTACATTAATGGCCTCATGGAACTCATGGCCCGTCAGGGTTGTTATCAGATAAGAGCCGGTGGCAAACAGCAGAATCGTTATCATCACGGCAAACAGCGTATTGAAGGATTGCGTCACCGCCGGCGGCACATTGCCTTCAAGGCGGATCTGTAACCGCTGGTTTTTGCTTACCCAGACAAACAACTCCGTCGCCAGCGCCCCGCACATCAGCGCCACAAAGGTGCCGCTGGTGCCCAATAACGAATAGGCCGCCGCACCTGTGACCATCACGGCGCTGCCGCCGCTCACCGGCATAAACGGCAGCGCGACCGGCATCAGCACAAACAGGCAGGCGACCGTCACTAACGCAGACATTAAGGGGTTGCTGTACTGGCGGTTACGCGCCAGATTAAATGAAAAAAGAATGCCAATCAGCACCCCGAGTATATTCATCGTACCGTTAACCACTTTATCGCCCACGGTTTGCCAATCCGCCAGGCGGCCGGGGGCAATCAGGGAGGATAAAAAGCCGTCCGGGGCAATCACGACGTTATTAAATAAGATCATCATGCCTGACAACACAAGAAACGGAATCAAGGTGATAAAGGCGTCACGCATTGAACGTAAATGGATTTGTGACCCATTTTTTGGACGAGCCACATGATCTTCTGGAAGAGTTTCTCTTTCACCATGATCTCCGTGTTATTCAGCGAATGGCAAAACAGTGGCGGGGAGCGTTTCTGTATAAATAGGGCGAGGGTGAAATTCACCTGTAAATAAGTCAACTGTTTTTAGCGTAAACCGGGCGGCTTTTATGCTAAATGCGATATATTTATAATTTATCGCAATGATTTATCCGGCATGCCATACACACGGCGCAAAGTAACAGGTGACGATATATTAGGGCAGTGAATGTGATGATATAAAAACCATTGAATTTTATATAAAAGTAGATCTGCCGGCTGGGCCGGATAAATCAGTGTTTTTACGAAAAGTGTGATCACTATAGATTTAAATGAAAACTATAGGGTTTTAAATGGCTTGTTTATTACTTTTGGGTGGCAGGGAAAATAACGTCTTAATGATTTAAAGAAGTTATTTTCATTGCCTCGGTGTCGCGTTAATCAGGAAGTGTGATGATGAATATTGCCTATATTGCGTTTGGTAAAAGCACCACCCGTTATCATTTACCCTATGTGCTGACGCGCAAGGATAAATTTAACGTCAAATGGATTTATGCAAGAAGGCGCAAACCGCAGCTGGAATCCCAGCCCGCGTATCAGGGGATTCAGTTCACTGCTGAGCTTAATGATATTCTGCATGATGACACCATTACGTTAGTCACGGTCTGCACACCACCGGAAAGCCATTTCCATTACGCCCGGCTCTGCCTGGAGCACGGGAAACATGTGCTGGTCGAGAAGCCCTTTACCACCACCCTGGCGGAAGCGGAGGCGTTGTATGCGCTGGCGCGGGAAAAGGGGCTGACGGTGACGCCGTTTCAGAACCGCCGCTTTGACAGCTGTTTTCTCACCATGAAGCAGGCGATCGACAGCGGGAAACTCGGCGACATCGTGGAGATCGAAAGCCACTTTGACTATTTCCGGCCGGAGGCTGAAACCTGCCCCGGCAGCCCGGTTAACGGCGCGCTGTATGGCCTGGGCGTGCACACCCTCGATCAAATCATCGCTTTGCTGGGCAGGCCGCAAAAGGTGGGGTATGACCTGCGATCGGTACGCAATCCGGCCAACCCGGATGACACTTTTGAAGTACAGCTCTACTACCCGCGCACCAAAGCGATTGTGAAAACCAGCCATCTGGTCAAACTGGGTTACCCGAAATTTACCGTCCACGGCACCCGCGGCTCCTTTATCCGTTATGGCATCGACCAGCAGGAAACCAGCCTGAAAGCGGGCATCATGCCCGGCGACGCCGGGTTCGCAGAGGATAATGAAAAGGCGCTGCTTGAGTACCTGAACCCGCAGGGCGACTGCGTGCGGGAGGAGATTCCGGCAGTGCCGGGGGATTATGGCCGGGTTTACGATGCGCTGTATGAGACGCTGACCAGGGGCAAAGCCAGCTATGTCAGCGAGCAGGAAGCCCTGACCAACCTGGAGATTCTGGAGAAGGCGTTCCGCCAGCCATCTCCGGCGGTGGTGGCGCTGCGCTGAAAAGCCCTGATGCGGCTGTAGCCCATAAAAAAGGCGGCCCGCAACGGCCGCCCAAAATAGAAGTCAGTCAATAACGGCATAAAACGAGGGTTACCCCTTCACCCCCCCGGCAGTCAGGCCACCCACCAGCCAGCGTTGGGCCAGCAGGAAGATGGCGGTGATCGGGATGGCGGAGAGCACGGCAGAGGCGGCAAAATCGCCCCATAAATAGTTCTGCGGGTTGAGGTACTGTTGCATCCCCACGGCCAGGGTGTAGCTGTTCACATCCCGCAGCAGCAAGGAGGCCACCGGCACTTCAGTGATCGCGGCAATAAACGACAGAATAAACACCACTGCCAGAATCGGCACCGACAGCGGCAACAGCACCAGCCGGAACGCCTGCCACGGCGTGGCGCCGTCCAGGGAGGCGGCCTCCTCCAGCGAGTTATCAATCGTCTCGAAATAGCCCTTAATCGTCCACACATGCAGCGCGATGCCGCCCATATAGGCGAAGATCACGCCGCCGTGGGTATTCAGCCCGATAAACGGCAGATACTGGCCGATGCGGTCAAACAGCGCATACAGCGCCACCAGCGACAGCACCGCCGGGAACATCTGGAAAATCAGCATCCCTCTCAGCAAATTGCCTTTGCCGCGGAAACGCATCCGCGCAAAAGCGTAGGCGCAGGTGGTGGAGAGCGTGACAATGCCGATGGCGGTGATCACCGCAATCTTCACCGAGTTCCACAGCCACAGCAGCACCGGGAACGGCGGCGGTGTCACGCTGCCGTCGGCGTGGGTGACGCTGAAGCCCAGCGCCAGCCGCCAGTGGTCCCAGGAGATCTGATCGGGGATCAGGCTGCCGGTGGCGAAGTTGCCGGGGCGCAGCGAAATTGCCACCACCATCAGCAGCGGGAACATAATCATCGCCACAAACGCGATCAGCAGCAGGTGTGTCACCAGCAGGCGCACGCGCTGCGATTTTGGTTTTACCATGCCCATCGGCGGCTCTCCTTAGTCAAAGTTCATCTTGGTGGCTTTCAGGTTGAGGATCGCCAGCGCGCCCACCAGCAGGAAAATCAGCGTGGCAATCGCGGCCGCCAGCCCGAAGTCCTGCCCGCCGCCGCCTTCAAAGGCGATGCGGTAGGTGAAGCTCACCAGCAGGTCGGTATAGCCGGCCGGGGTGGTGGTGCCGAGCCGGTCAGGGCCGCCGTTGGTCAGCAGCTGGATCAGTACAAAGTTATTAAAGTTAAAGGCGAAGCTGGCGATCATCAGCGGCGTCAGCGGGGTGATCAGCAGCGGCAGCGTGATGCGGAAGAAGTTCTGGAACGGTGTTGCACCGTCCATCGCTGAGGCTTCATACAAATCTTCCGGAATCGCCTTCAGCAGCCCCATGCAGAGGATCATCATGTAGGGGTAGCCGAGCCAGGTGTTCACAATCAGGATCATCGCCTTGGCGGTGGTCGGGTCGCTGAACCAGGCGGGTTTAATGCCGAACAGCGTGCCGAGCATCAGGTTGATCTCACCAAAGCTCTGGTTAAACAGCCCCTTGAAGATCAGAATCGAAATAAACGACGGCACCGCGTAGGGCAGGATCAGCAGCACGCGGTAGAGCGCCTTGCCTTTCAGCGCTTCCCACTGCACCACACAGGCCAGCACCATGCCCACCGCCACGGTCAGCACCACCGTCAGCAGCGAGAACACAATCGTCCAGGCGAAAATCGACAGGAACGGTTTCTGGATGCCCTCATCCTGCATCACGCGCAGGAAGTTTTTCCAGCCGATGCCCACGGTAAAGCCGGGGCTAAGTTTCTCCGCCTGCCAGTTGCCCTGGGCGTCAACGGCCTGATAGAAGCCGGTCTCCGGGTTGGGTTTGTAGACCACCTGGGTCTGGTTGTTGGTCAGGGTGGCGGCATCATTCGCCAACGTATAGAGCGGCGCGGTGCCGGAGAACTGGCGCAGCGAGCTCATGCGCAGGTTAACGCCCTGCGGCAGGTGCGCCACCAGCGCGCTCATCACCTGCCGGTTCTGTGTAATCACGCGCAGGGTGGCTTTTTCCCCTTCCGGCGCGGTCTGTTGCGCCTGCATCTCCAGCGGCGGCGGGTTCGGCCCGAGGCTGAACGGCTGCGAAATCCACTGGGCATTTTTCGCCGGATCGGTGAGTTGCAGCCGCCACTTATCGCCCGCCGGGTAGAGCGCGAAGGCGTAGGTGTCGCCCGCCTGGTACTGGCGCTGCATCAGCACTGACTGCGCGCGCTCAAAGGTCAGCTGGTTGGTGCTGCTGTAGTTGGTAAAGGCGATGGCGATGGTCGCGACCAGCGGGAACAGCACAAACAGCCCCATCCCGGCCAGCCCAGGGTAAACGTAGCGCCAGGCGTAGGCGCGGCGGTTGGCAAACACATACAGCCCGGCGCTCAGCAGCACCAACGTAACAATGGCAAACAGGTATTCACCCTGGGCATACATCAGCACCACCAGATAAGCGGTGAACAGGGAGAACAGGCCAATAACCAACCACTTCAGCGGATCGCTCTGCCACCAGGCGGTGGGGCGGCGGTCGGCACGATCGGTACGGGTCAACTGCATAACGACGTTCCTTGCGATAAGACTGAGGGAGAGGGCACGCCCGCCGCCCGGCCGGGCGGCGGGACGGGGTATTACTTGGTGATGCGGGCCTGTACGTCATCCAGCGCCTGTTTCACGCTCTGGCGGCCGGAGACGGCGTTGATCACCGCGCTGCGTTCGGCATACCAGAAGGCGCTCATCTGCGGGATGTTCGGCATGATTTCGCCGTTTTTGGAGTTTTCCATGGTGGCGGCAATTTTCGGGTCCTTCTCCAGCTGCGCCTGATAAGACTTCAGCGCCACCGCGCCGAGCGGCTTGTCTTTGTTCACCTGCGCCAGCCCTTCGTCCGTCAGCAGGTAGTTCTCGAGGAACTCTGTCGCCAGCTCTTTGTTCGGGCTGGCGGCGTTGATCCCGGCGGTCAGCACGCCGACGAACGGTTTGGATGGCTTGCCTTTGAAGGTCGGCAGCACCGCCACGCCGTAGTTCACCTTGCTCTGCTCAATGTTGCCCCACGCCCACGGGCCGTTGATGGTCATCGCCGTCTGGCCTTTGTTAAAGGCCGCTTCCGCGATGGAGAAATCGGTGTCGGCGTTAATGTGCTTGTTCTTCACCAGATCGACGATGAATTGCAGCCCGGCCTGTGAGCCGGCGTTGTTCACCCCGACGTTTTTCACATCATATTTGCCGTTCTCCAGCTTGTAGGCGTAGCCGCCGTCCGCCGCGATGATAGGCCAGGTGAAGTAGGGCTCCTGAAGGTTCCACATGATGGCGCTCTTGCCTTTGGCGCGCAGTTCTTTGTCCAGCGCCGGGATCTCTTCCCAGGTTTTCGGCGGGGTTTTGATCAGATCTTTGTTGTAAATCAGTGACAGCGCTTCCACCGCCACCGGGTAGCCGATCACCTTGCCGTCAAATTTCACCGCGTCCCAGGTGAAGGGGAAAATCTTGTCCTGCGTCGCCTGGGACGGGTGGATCTCCGCCAGCAGGCCGGACTGGGCATAGCCGCCGAAACGGTCATGCGCCCAGAAGATGATGTCCGGGCCGTCGCCGGTGGCCGCCACCTGCGGGTATTTCTCTTCCAGCTTGTCCGGGTGCTCCACGGTGACCTTAATGCCGGTGTCTTTCTCAAAGCGTTTGCCCACCTCCGCCAGCCCGTTGTAGCCCTTGTCACCGTTGATCCAGATGACCAGTTTGCCCTCTTCAATTTTGGCCAGGGCCGGGGCAGAGAGCACCAGCGTTGCCAGCGCGGAGAGCGCCAGCGTACGGCTAAAGCGGGTGACGCCAGACTTGTTACGTGTGTGAGTCATAATCCTGTCCTGTTATCCGTGTCTGTAGGCAGCGACGCAGGCAGCCCTGAAAAGCTGATGCGGCCGGGGTGAGAGAGTTTCAGCGCCGTCATAGTCGTTCACAATCCGACATACACTCATCCTCCCCCCCTCTACGCCCCCGCAAACGGAGTTGTGACCGGCTTAACACTCCGGCCGGTTCTGTGGCATCCGGCACATAATCAACAGGCTATTTTTGTAAGCCAGATCACAAACTTGGCATTGGTGTGGAACTTTTGTACCCCGTGTATTCCTGCTCATCCTCCCGGCTCCTCCCCCATGAAAAACCTTGTTACGGATGATTACCGGCTGATTACAAACGCGCATCCTCACCACCAATTATTCACCACATAAATTATTGGCAGAAAGGAGTCTTGCATGGCGGGCGTTACGCTGCGGCACGTACATAAAGCCTACGGTGAAACCGTTATCTCCAAAGACATTAACCTCGCTATCGACGACGGGGAGTTTGTGGTGTTTGTCGGGCCGTCGGGCTGCGGGAAATCGACCCTGCTGCGGATGATTGCCGGGCTGGAGGAGATCACCTCCGGGGACCTGCTGATTGGTGAAAAACGCATGAATGAGGTGCCGCCCGCTGAGCGCGGCATCGGCATGGTGTTTCAGTCCTACGCCCTTTACCCCCACCTGTCGGTGGCAGACAACATGTCGTTTGGCCTGAAGCTGGCCGGCACCAAAAAAAGCCTGATCGGCCAGCGGGTCAATCAGGTGTCAGAAATCCTGCAACTGGCGCACCTGCTGGAGCGCCGCCCGAAAGCGCTCTCCGGCGGCCAGCGCCAGCGTGTCGCCATCGGCCGCACGCTGGTGGCAGAGCCGGACGTCTTCCTGCTGGATGAGCCGCTCTCCAACCTCGACGCCGCGCTGCGGGTGCAGATGCGCATTGAGATTTCACGCCTGCATAAGCGCCTGAAGCGCACGATGATTTACGTCACCCACGATCAGGTCGAGGCGATGACCCTGGCCGACAAAATCGTGGTGCTGGACGCCGGGCGCGTGGCGCAGGTGGGCAAGCCGCTGGCGCTTTACCACTACCCGGCCAACCGGTTTGTCGCCGGGTTTATCGGCTCGCCGAAGATGAACTTCCTGCCGGTGAAGGCGATTGCCGCCGAGGCGGAACGGGTACAGGTAGAACTGCCGAACCGCCAGCTGGTCTGGCTGCCGGTGGCCGGGCAGGGTGTGCAGCCCGGCAGCAACCTTTCGCTCGGCATCCGGCCGGAGCACCTGCTGCCGAGCGACGTCTCGGAAGTGACGCTCGCCGGTGAGGTGCAGGTAGTCGAGCAGCTGGGCAACGAGACCCAAATCCATATCCAAATCCCTGCGCTGCGTCAGAACCTGGTCTACCGCCAGAATGACGTCGTGCTGGTAGAAGAAGGTGCAACATTCGCTATCGGCCTGCCGCCGCATCGCTGTCATCTGTTCCGTGAGGATGGCTCGGCATGCCAACGGCTGCATGACGAGCCGGGCGTTTAAAGCACGCACATGCCATCAGGCAAATCCATAACAGGAGATTTTAGATGTCTACTCTGCGCATTGTACCTCTGGCACTGGCGGTTGCAGCCGGTGTGATCTCTACTCAGGCGGCGGCGGTTGATTTCACCGGCTACGCGCGTTCCGGCATTGGCTGGAGCGGCAGCGGCGGTGAGCAACAATGTTTTCAGGCGACCGGCGCCCAGAGCAAGTACCGTCTCGGTAACGAGTGCGAAACCTATGCTGAACTGAAACTCGGCCAGGAAGTGTGGAAAGAGGGCGACAAGAGCTTCTACTTCGACACCAACGTGGCCTACTCCGTTTCCCAGGAGAATGACTGGGAAGCCACTGAACCGGCCTTCCGTGAAGCCAACATCAAAGGGAAAAACCTGATCGACGCCCTGCCGGGTGCCACCATCTGGGCCGGTAAGCGCTTCTACCAGCGCCATGACGTGCACATGATCGACTTCTACTACTGGGACATCTCCGGCCCGGGTGCCGGCCTGGAAGATATCGATCTCGGCTTCGGCAAACTTTCGCTGGCGGCCACCCGCAACACCGAAAGCGGCGGCTCCATCGGCTATATCAATAATGACCGTGAAGAAGTCCCGACCTCCAACGACGTGTTTGACGTGCGCCTGGCAGGCCTCGCCGTAAACCCGGGCGGTACGCTGGAACTCGGCCTCGACTACGGCCGCGCCAATGCGCGTGACGGCTACTCGCTGGACGACAACGCCAGCAAAGACGGCTTCCTGGTCACCGCTGAGCACGTCCAGAGCTACATGGACGGCTTCAACAAATTTGTGCTGCAGTACGCGACCGACGGCATGAGCACCAACAACGCCAACGCCGGGCATTCGCAGGGCGCACTGGTGAATAACGACGGCCATATGATCCGCGTGCTGGACCACGGCGCCATCACCCTGGCAGAAAAATGGGACCTGATGTACGTCGCCATGTATCAGGACGTTGACCGCGATAACAACAACGGCACCACCTGGTACACCGTGGGTGTGCGCCCAATGTACAAATGGACGCCGATCATGAGCACCCTGCTGGAAGTGGGCTATGACAACGTGAAATCGCAGGAGACCGGCGACCGCAACAGCCAGTACAAAGTCACCCTGGCGCAACAGTGGCAGGCGGGTAACACCATCTGGTCACGCCCGGCGATCCGTGTGTTTGCCACCTACGCCAAATGGGATGAGAAATGGGGTTATGACGATGCCGGTACGGCAATGCGTGACACCGACCTGACCACCTTCAGCCGCGGCGATGATGACGAAGTCACCTTCGGTGCGCAGATGGAGATCTGGTGGTAACACCGCGCGCCGCCGGGCAAACCCGGCGGCCGTGACCGCGCCTGCAAGGCCGGTCAGCCTGTTATGGATGGTTTCAGAGATTAGCCGGCGCAGTGCATTGCCTGCCTGACGCCGGCGCTCCCGTTCCACAAAAAGGGTTTCATCATGAAAAAAACACTGCTTTCCCTCTGCCTTACCCTGAGCATCGGGGCGATGGCACCGATGGCGGCACACGCCATCTCCCTGACCTCTTCACCTTCCCCGGCGGTATCCAGTGATGTCTCTACCGCCCCAACGATTTCCGCTGAGGCGTTGCAGCAGCTCCCCTGGGTGCCGCTGGTACCGCCTGCCAATGAAACCATTACCCTGAGCGGCAGCAGCAGCCGCATCAACCAGGGCGATGTGCAGGGCGCCGTGGCGGCCTTTGCCCTGCCTGCCGATCGCGGCTCGCTGGAGATCCGGCTGAGCAGCGTGGCAGAGAACCGCTCGGTCTATGCGCCGAACGTGCTGGTGCTGGACGAACAGATGCGCCCGGCAGCCTTTTACCCCAGCAGCTATTTCCCCTATCAGCAGCCGGGCGTGATCTCCAGCGACCGGCTGGAAGGCACACTGAAACTGACCCCGGCACTGGGCCAGAAGCAGATCTACCTGCTGGTCTACACCACCCGGCAGGATCTGGCGCGCACCACCCAGATGGTGGACCCGGCCAAAGCCTATGCGGCAGGCGTCGGTAATGCGGTGCCGGACATCCCCGATCCGGTGGCACGCCACAGTGACGGCGGTACGTTGAAAATCAAAATCAGCGCTGAACAGCAGTCCGGCAATATCATGATTGGGCAGGCGTTTACCGCCCCGGCCCCGGCACCGGTGGTGGTCGGTAACACGGCGCGGCCGGCCCCGGCAGCACCAGCGCCCGCGGCGGCCCCGGCCAAACCCACGGAGCCGATGCTCAACGACACCGAAAGCTACTTTAATCAGGCCATTACCAAAGCCGTGAAAGCCGGTGAGATTGATAAAGCCCTGAAACTGCTGGATGAAGCGGAACGCCTCGGTTCGAAAACCGCGCGTCAAACATTTATCGGCAGCGTGAAAGGCAAGGGGTAACTCCCCACGCCGCCGGTTGTGGCTGGATGATTGGTGCGCCCAGGCGCACCTTTTTTCGTGGCCGCCTGGTAGCCGGGCCCCGTGCTGGTATTGCCGCCAGGTTAGTAGCTTGTTAACACACCCATTCCCCCCAGCCTTTTCTGCGTTACAATAGCGCCCTGTGATTTTCCAGCCCGCTTTAAAAGGGTACCCATGCCTGACGCGCTCCTGATTCCTGCTTCCCTGCACTGGCTCGCCCCGGATGATCCGGTGCCGCCCCACATTGCCGACTGGCTGGGCGAAATCGGCTCCATGACCCGGCGCTTTGAACAGCATTGCCGGGAGGTGACGGTGCAGCCGGTGCAGGAGGGCTTCATCAGCCGGGCGCACCTGCGGCCGGAAGAGGCCGCCGCCTTGCCCGACAGCCCGCGCTACTGGCTGCGCGAAATTGTGCTGCTGGGCGACGGCGTGCCCTGGTTGCTGGGGCGCACGCTGATCCCGGAAGAGACGCTGACCGGGCCGGATCGCGCGCTGGTGGACCTCGGCACCGTGCCGCTGGGGCGTTACCTGTTCGGCGGCGCGGCGTTGACGCGTGACTACATCCATTTCGGCCTGACGAAAGGGGACAGCGGCCTGCCGGGCGAAGGCGGCACGGCCAGCTGGGTGCGGCGCTCGCGCCTGCGCCTGTCGGGCAAGCCCTTGCTGCTCACGGAACTTTTTCTTGCGGACGCACCGGTCTACCGTGCGCCGCAGCCAACACACCAGGAGGGGAGATAAGGTGGAGGCAACTGTAATGCAGAGCAAATGGCGGGCATATTGCCGCCTGATGCGGATTGATAAACCGATTGGTTCCCTGCTGCTGCTGTGGCCGACCCTCTGGGCGCTGTGGCTGGCGGCCGGGGGGGTGCCGTCGCTGAAGCTGCTGCTGGTGTTTGTGCTGGGGGTATTTTTCATGCGCGCCGCCGGGTGCGTGGTGAATGACTACGCCGACCGCAAATTTGACGGCCATGTGAAGCGTACCGCCGGGCGGCCGCTGCCGAGCGGGCAGATCACCTCCGGGCAGGCCAAGCGGCTGTTTGCAGGGCTGGTGCTGATTTCCTTCGGGCTGGTATTAACCCTGAACGGCATGACGATTGCCCTGTCGCTGGTGGCGCTGGCATTGGCCTGGATGTACCCGTTTATGAAGCGGGTGACGCACCTGCCGCAGGTGGTGCTGGGCGCGGCGTTTGGCTGGGCGATCCCGATGGCGTTCTCCGCGGTTGGGGAGAGCCTGCCGCTGACCTGCTGGCTGCTGTTCATCGCCAACCTCTGCTGGACGGTGGCCTACGACACGCAATACGCAATGGTTGACCGGGATGATGACCTGAAGATTGGCGTGAAATCCACCGCCATTTTGTTCGGCGCACAGGACAAGCTGATCATCGGCCTGCTGCAACTGGCGACGCTGGGGTTGATGGTGGCGGTAGGCCGGCTGATGCAGCTTGGCGCGGTCTATTATGGCGGGCTGGTGCTGGCCGGGGCGCTGTTTGTGTACCAGCAGAAGATGATTGCCGGGCGCCAGCGCGATCTCTGTTTCCGGGCATTTTTGAACAATAACGCAGTGGGGATGGTGCTGTTCCTCGGCATTCTGGCGAGTTACCCGCCGTTCAGCGGTTAGCCGCAGGCTTTCCCGGCCACCCCGAAAACGGGTAACACGGCGCAAAGCGGCAAAGCGGCAAAGTGGCAAAGTGGCAAAGTGGCAAAGTGGCAACGCGGTAAACACCGGCTATCCGGTGAACACCAACAACACGGCGAATGCCAACAACATGGCGAACACCAATAAAAAAGGGCACTGCGAACAGTGCCCTTTTTGCTGCCTGCGGCCCGGCAAGGCGGGCAAGGCGCGATCAGTTGGCGTCCGGGTCGGCCGCCGCCTGGGTTTCCGCCGCCACCAGCAGTGCGTCGGCCGGGGTCATCACGCTTTCAATCGTCAGGCGCACTTCCGGCGTCATCAGGTCGCTCAGCATGTTATAGACCGCCAGCGTATGCTCCTGGATCGCGTCACCCACATCGTTGATGTAGCCTTCGGCGCGCAGCGTCCCGACCAGCGTCGAGAAGACCGCCTTGTCGAAGAACTCCGGCGCGTTGATGCCGTGCAGCACGGAGAGGCGTTGCGCCATGATCCGGCTCTCTTTCTCCAGCGCGCCCCGGCTGATGCTGGGGTTGGCGCTGAGCAGCGAGAGGGTAATGGCGTAGCGTTGCAGCGTCTCACGCACCCCGGCGGCCAGCAGTTGCAGCGGGCGGATGCGGGTCGGGTTGATCGCCAGCTCGTCGCGGTCGGTGATGATCAGGTGCTGGCGCGCCAGCTCATCGCAGAGCGTGTCGAGCACCGCCGGTAACTGCTCCTTGGTGATGTGCAGGAACAGTTCCGCTTTCACCATCGGGTAGATCAGGCCAATCTGGCGCAGCAGCTCCGCCCGGCTGACGCGGCGGTGGTGCATCACAATACTGGCAATCAGCGACGGCAGCACCAGCAGGTGGTGGATGTTGTTACGGTAGTAGGTCATCAGCACTGCCTGCTCACGCGGCAGGATGATGATGTCACCGATGTTGTCCTTCTCCACCTGGAACTTGTTCATCTTCAGCGCGTGGTCCAGCAGTTCCGCCGGGGTCTGGTCCGGTACCGTGACATCCCCGGCATAGGGCACATTGCGCATCAGTTGCAGGTAGCACTCCAGCTGCTCCAGCAGCTGTTCACGGGTCAGTGACCGCTGGCGGGAGGCGAGCAGGGCGGTGGAGCAGAGGTTCATGGCGTTGGCGGCGGCCGCATTGTTGATGCGCACCATGATCTTGTCCGCCAAATCCTGCACCGTCGGCGTCAGCCAGCTTGGGCGCTGCGCCTCAATCGGGTCGATGGCGTCACGCCAGGTCGGGACATGCTGGTTCAGGTAGGTGGTCAGGGGCAGCGGTTCGCCGAAGTTCACATAGCCTTCACCCAGGTTACGCAGCTTGCGCAGGCCACGCAGCATCTGCAACAGGCTCTCTTTCTCTTTGGTCGCGCCGCGCAGCTCTTTGGCGTAAGTGCCCACTTCCATCACATGCTCATACCCGATGTAGATCGGCACCAGCGTGATCGGGCGGGTGCCGCCGCGCAGCATCGCCTGAATGGTCATCGCCAGCGTGCCGGTTTTCGGCTCCAGCAACCGGCCGGTACGGGAGCGCCCGCCCTCTACAAAGTATTCCACCGAGTAACCACGGGTGAACAGCTCGCCCAGGTATTCGCGGAACACGGTGGAGTAGAGCTTATTGCCCTTGAAAGTCCGGCGGATAAAGAACGCGCCGAGGCGGCGGAAAATCGGGCCGGCCGGCCAGAAGTTCAGGTTAATCCCGGCCGCGATGTGCGGCGGCACCAGCCCCTGGTGGTAGAGCACGTAAGAGAGCAGCAGGTAGTCCATGTGGCTGCGGTGGCACGGCACATAGACGATCTCCTGGCCGTCCTGCGCCAGCTGGCGCACGCGCTCGGCGTTACTGACGTTGATGCCCTGATAGAGGCGGTTCCACGTCCAGCTCAGCACACGGTCAGAGAGGCGCACCGTCTCGTAGGAGAAGTCAGCGGCGATCTCTTCCATCAGCGCGATGGCGTTCTGCTGCGCCTTGTCATGGGAGATCTTTTTGCTGCGCGCCTCATCTTCCACCGCTTTTTCAATCGCTTTGGACGCGAGCAGCTTATTGAACAGATCCTGGCGGGCGGGCAGGCGCGGGCCGACGGCGGCCAGCCGCTGGCGGGCGAAATGCATCCGCGCAACGCGCGCCAGCTTCTGCGCGATAGTCTTGTCGGTGCCGTGCTCGGTGGCCATATAGCGCAGCGACACGGTATTAGAGAAGCGGACGAAGCTGTCGCGCCCCAGCCAGAGCACGGCAAAAAACTTCTGGATGCCGTTCAGCAGGCGCAGGTGCGGCATCATCTGCCCCTCGCCCTCGCGCCCCGGCGAGCGGCCGAACATCACCGACACCGGCAACATCTGGATGTCGAGCGTCGGGTTGCTGCGGTGCAGGTCGAGGTAGTCGTGGAACAGTTTCACCGACTCATGCTGCGGGGTGTAGTAACGGAAGAACCGCGGCCCCTGGCCGATAAACACATGGCTCGGCAGCAGATGGCCGTCAATCTCCAGCGGAATCAGCGGATCGGGCAGGTTCTGCGCCAGGCACTGCTGGCGGAGGGTAAGCAGATCCGCATCCGAATCATAGGGCAATACATAAAGTATCGGCCGGGTCGGGTCCAGGCGGAACTCCGTGACCGGATCGGCAGGGATCACTTTGCTTCTTACCAATAATTTGAGCGGTAAGTTTAAAAGGGAGTAATAAAGTTTGCGCCAACCTGACATAAAAATGTGAAGCCTCATAGTAGCAATGCGCCGCAAGGATAGCAGAAAGCCGCATGGAGATCTTTCGTGCCGAGCAGGGGAATTCCCGCTAAAATGTTGTTAATTCATCCTAAGGTGCAGAAAATATGGCAAATCAGACGACCGGGTTGATCCGCATCTACAAAGCTGCCGGCTACTCGGTAAAAGGAGTGATCGCGGCCTGGAAAAATGAAGCCGCTTTCCGGCAGGAAGCCATTGTGGTCATCCCGGCTATGTTACTGGCTTTCTGGCTGGATGTGAGCACCGTCGAGCGCATTCTGATGGTCTGTTCACTGGGGCTTATCCTCATCGTTGAAATTATCAACAGCGCCATTGAAGCCATTGTTGACCGTATCGGGCCGGAACTTCATCCGCTCTCCGGCCGCGCCAAAGATTTAGGCTCGGCGGCCGTTGCGCTGGCTATCATACTGACACTTTTCGTCTGGGCAATGGTGCTGCTGCCACGATTGTTCTGAGTTGCGATGTTTTACGCAAAAGTAACCTGTAAAGCAGGTAAATCGCGTCATAAGCGGGCTTTTTCTCGTTTGTGCGGTTTTCAAGTGCGTGATAGCTGTATATACTCCCAGCAAGACTGTATAAACAACCAGGGGGCGGGATGAAAGCATTAACAGCCAGACAGCAAGAGGTCTATGACCTTATTCGCGACCATATTTCTCAGACCGGCATGCCGCCAACGCGTGCTGAAATTGCGCAGCGTCTGGGTTTCCGCTCACCCAACGCCGCCGAAGAGCACCTCAAGGCGCTGGCGCGTAAAGGGGTGATTGAGATCGTTTCCGGTGCCTCACGCGGCATCCGCCTGCTGATGGAAGAGGAAGACGGCCTGCCGTTGATTGGCCGGGTAGCCGCCGGTGAGCCGCTGCTGGCCCAGCAACATATTGAGAGCCATTATCAGGTTGATCCGGCCATGTTTAAGCCGAACGCCGATTTTCTGCTGCGCGTCAGCGGCATGTCGATGAAAGACATCGGCATTCTGGATGGTGACCTGCTGGCAGTGCACAAAACGCAGGATGCGCGCAACGGCCAGGTGGTGGTAGCGCGTATTGATGACGAAGTGACTGTCAAGCGTTTGAAAAAGCAGGGGAACATCGTTCACCTGCTGCCGGAAAACAAAGAGTTTTCCCCGATTGTGGTTGATCTGCGCCAGCAGGCTTTCTCTATTGAAGGGCTGGCCGTGGGCGTGATCCGCAACGGCGACTGGAGCTGACCAGTCAGGGGCGCGGTTAACGGATCGGCCGCGCTTATACAGTCCTCCAGCTGTACCTCATCGCCCCTTTATTGGGGCGATGTCGTTTCCGGCATTCCGCATGCCGGTATGTTTACGCCTGCGAGATAAGTGAGCCATTCTGATGCGACGTACTGTTGCTGCCTGTTTTGGACAAACTGACCGGGATCTCTGGCGGCTGGCGCTGCCGATGATCTTTTCTAATATCACTGTGCCGCTGCTCGGGCTGGTGGACACCGCCGTGATCGGCCATCTCGACAGCCCGGACTACCTGGGCGGGGTGGCGGTGGGCGCGATGGCGACCAGCTTCTTGTTTATGCTGCTGCTGTTCCTGCGGATGAGCACCACCGGCATGGCGGCGCAGGCGTTTGGCGCGCAGAGCCCCGCCCGCCTGGCGCGCGCCTTTATCCAGCCGTTGCTGCTGGCGTTGCTGGCCGGGCTGGCGATTCTGCTGTTGCGCCATCCGTTGATCGATCTCCTGCTGAACATCGTGCTCGACCTCTGGCTGGTGATGGGCCTGCACTGGAACGTGCGCGGCGCGGCCTGGGCCACGGTGACGGCAGAGTACGCCACGCTGCTGCTCGGCCTGTGGCTGGTGTGGCGGGTGATGCAGCGGCGCGGTATTGGCTGGCCGCTGCTGAAGCAGGGCTGGCACGGCGACCTGCGGCGGTTGCTGACGCTGAACCGCGACATCATGTTGCGCTCGCTGCTGTTACAGCTCTGCTTCGCCTCATTGACGATTATCGGTGCCCGGCTGGGCAGTGAGATAGTGGCGGTCAATGCGCTGCTGATGAATCTGCTGACCTTCACCGCCTACGCGCTGGACGGCTTTGCCTACGCGGTGGAAGCCCACTCCGGCGAGGCGTTCGGCGCACGCAACCGCGAACGGCTGCTCGCGGTGTGGTATGCCGCCTGCCGGCAGGCGGGCATGGTAGCGCTGGGGTTTGCCGCCATCTACGCGCTGTTCGGCATGCAGATTGTCCATGCGCTGACGTCGCTGCCCGCCTTACGGCAACTGGCGCAACACTATCTGGGCTGGCAGGTGGTGTTGCCGCTGGCCGGGGTCTGGTGTTATCTGCTGGATGGGATGTTTGTCGGGGCGACGCGAGGCCGGGAGATGCGTAACAGCATGGCGGTCGCCGCCGCCGGTTACGGCCTGACCCTGCTGGCGCTGCCGTGGCTGGGCAACCACGCGCTGTGGCTGGCGCTGACGGTGTTCCTGGCCTTGCGCGGGGCGGCACTGGGGTGGGTCTGGCACCGCCACCAGCAGCGTGATAGCTGGTTTACGGCTGCCCCGGCCCCGCACTGATGGCGGTCGTGGAGGGCTGTATCCGCCCCACCTGCGCACGGACATATTGGTTTACACCTGCTGACAGTTATTATCACTCCCGGTTACCGCCTGTTTTCGTTGCGTTTTTATAGCGGTTACCCACCGTGCCGGGGCGTTTTTAAGGTTAATCTGACTGGAAAGACGCCCATAATCCGCATTACCTACTATAGTTATCTCTACGGCAGGCGCAGAGACAGCCATAAATACCAGGCTGACACCAGCACCCACGGGTTTTGTGAAGGATGAATTCTGAACCCGGTAAACAGGTTTCCTGCCGTGAGTATCGGTAACAGGCGGTGGCATAGTGTCCATCACGCCTCATCTGAATGAGATTGAGATAAGGAGATTACGATGAATAAAGATCAAGCCGGCGGTAACTGGAAACAGTTTAAAGGCACCGTAAAAGAGAAATGGGGCAAGCTGACGGATGACGACATGACGGTCATCGAAGGTAAACGCGATCAGCTGGTCGGTAAAATTCAGGAGCGCTACGGCTACGGCAAAGAGGCTGCTGAAAAAGAAGTGAAAACCTGGGAAGACAGCAACGACTACAAATGGTAGTTCGGCGATAAACACCGGGCGTACTTGTACGCTGTGGCGATAGCTGTCGCCTCCCCGTTCGGGCCTGCTCATTCCAGGCGTGATGCCACTCACGCCGGGGCAGGCCAGAAGTAAAGAATCCAAGGGCTCTTCTGCTGCTCCTACCCCGATAAGCGAAGAAGCGGATGATAAGGTACAAGGACGTACCCTTTCTTTACCCTGCCAGCCTTTCTTCTTTCTGAAATCCTTCTTGAAACCTCTGCCAACCGCCTGAAAACCTAACGCTTCTTAACGGCAATGCTGTGATCGTGTTCACAGGCGTGCTGATCGTCGCAGGCTTCCACTTCCTTGCAGGGCGCGCACAGCCCATGAGCTTCCACCACGCTGTGGCGCAGGGTAAAGCCGGAGACCTGGGCCAGTTTCATCAGAATTTCTTCAATCCCTTCGGTGGTTTTTTCCGTGACCTGGCCGCAGCGGTCACAAATAAACATCGCGGATGCGTGGGTCGGTTCTTCAAAGTGGTGGCAAAGCACATAACTGTTGGCGGACTCGACCCGGTGGATAAAGCCTTGCTCCAGCAGGAAATCCAGGGCGCGATACACCGTGGGGGGTTTGGCCTGCGGTTCCGATTCACGCAGCAGATCCAGCAGGTCATACGCACTGATTGCGCCGGGCTGAAGCGCCATCAGGCGCAGCACTTCCAGTCGCTGGGGGGTCAGGCGCACATTGCGCTGCTGGCACAGCTGCTCAGCCTGAGCAAGGAGCTTTTCCTGGTTTGGGGAATCCTGGATGGAAGAGTTCATGGCAAATGTCCCGGCACAAAAGAAGGGAGGATTTTACCACGTTTAGTGCAAATCGACGAACCTCCCGGCAGAAGGGCGGCGTGGCCTGTTAAATCGCCGCAATCGCTGTACAATAGGCGCTTGCCTGCGGCGATGCGCCGCTGTGTTGTGCCTGTTGCTGACAGGCGATCTTTTGACCTTCCGGAACCGCCCAATCTCGTTATGACAACTTCACGCACCGCGCCGACCCGTCCGGCACACACTTTTTCTGTGGCGCCCATGCTCGACTGGACCGATCGCCACTGCCGCTATTTTCACCGTTTACTGAGCCGCCAGACGCTGCTCTATACCGAAATGGTGACCACCGGGGCCATCATCCACGGCAAAGGTGACTACCTGGCGTACAGCGAGGCGGAGCACCCGGTGGCGCTGCAACTGGGCGGCAGTGACCCGGCCGCACTGGCGCACTGCGCGAAGCTGGCAGAGGAACGGGGTTACGACGAAGTAAACCTGAACGTCGGTTGCCCCTCTGACCGGGTGCAGAACGGCATGTTCGGCGCCTGCCTGATGGGGCAGGCCGGGCTGGTGGCGGACTGCATCAAAGCGATGCGCGACGTGGTCTCGATTCCGGTCACGGTCAAAACCCGCATTGGCATTGACGATCAGGACAGCTACGCCTTCCTGTGTGACTTTATCGATACGGTCTCCGGGCGCGGCGAATGTGAGATGTTCACCATCCATGCGCGCAAAGCCTGGCTCTCCGGCCTCAGCCCGAAAGAGAACCGCGAGATCCCGCCGCTGGATTACCCGCGCGTTTATCAACTGAAACAGGATTTCCCGCACCTGACGGTCGCGATCAACGGCGGGGTAAAAACGCTGGACGAAGCGAAAGCGCACCTGAATCACCTGGACGGCGTGATGATGGGCCGCGAAGCCTACCAGAACCCGGGCATCCTGCTGCAGGTTGACCGCGAAATTTTCGGCAGTGATGAAGAGCTGCGCGCCGGGATGGACGTGGTGCGGGCGCTCTATCCGTACATTGAAGCGGAACTGGCGCGCGGCACCTACCTCGGCCACATTACCCGCCACATTCTCGGCTTGTTCCAGGGTATTCCGGGTGCGCGCCAGTGGCGCCGCTACCTGAGCGAAAACGCCCATAAAGCCGGGGCGGACGTAGACGTGGTAGAGCGCGCCCTGCAATGCGTAATCGCCCCGCACGGCAGCGTATAGCCGGCAGGATGTCGTTATAGTTAATAAGGTGTAGTCAGTTTCGCCACTGTTTCGCGCTTTCCACCAACACCCGCCGCCAGCCGCTGCGGGTGTTTCGTTTTATCAGTGACTTAGCAAAGCCAGGAGTTGGCACGCTTCTTGTAATATCCGGGAAGACCTTTTTCTTTCCGGAGCCTTGCCATGATCGAGCTTTTCTTTGTTATCGGCTTCTTTGCCATGCTGTTATTTACCGGCGTTTCGCTGATCGGCATTGTGGCGGCGCTGGTGGTTGCCACCCTGTTTATGATGGTCGGCGGCTTGTTCACAATGGTTATAAAATTGTTACCGTGGTTGCTGCTGGCGGTCGTGATCGTGTGGATTTATCGCGCAACGCAGAAGCCAAAACTACGCCGCTATTAACGGAACCCGTAACGGCAGCGCATGGTTGCTCAAAAAATAGCGTTACATTTCAGGGTGGTAAATCGTCGGTTAGGTAACAGGATAGTGAAAAAATCTGCTGACCTGGGGCGCTAATCTGCGGTGACGATCACAGCCCGGCAGATTTCCTGGTGTTTTAGGACATTATCCATATTTTTTAACAAAGCGGGCTGTTAGGATGTGTCCAGCTTTCCATTACCGGCTGTGCCGCGGCCTGTAATAACGGATTCATCCAGCCTGATGGGATAGACAATAGTCGCTGAAGTGACACCATCCTCCAGGTTTGCCGCTGTAACCCTACTGCTACAGTGTATGAATTATCGTGAAAGCGTTTATCGTTACGCGATAGCATCAGAGGGCTTCTTCGGAAGCCCTCTTTGCTTTTCTGGGAGGGCGGTCAGTGGCCGGGAATCAGCAGGCTGGAACCCTGCGTGCGGCGGCTTTGCAGCAGTTCATGAGCACGCTTCGCTTCGGAAAGCGGGAACTTCTGGCTTTCCGGCACCTCCACATGAATCGCCCCGCTGGCCAGCATGGCGAACAGCTCCTGGCTGGCACTCAGCAGCTCCTGGTAATTCGTGACATAACCGTTAAGCGACGGGCGGGTGACAAACAGCGAGCCTTTCTGGTTCAGGATGCCGAGATCCACCCCGGTCACCGGGCCGGACGCGTTGCCGAAGCTCACCATCAGGCCGCGGCGTTTCAGGCTGTTGAGGGAATCCAGCCAGGTCTCTTTGCCCACCGAGTCAAACACCACGCCCACTTTTTCACCCTGCGTCAGCTCCGCCACGCGCGCCGCGATGTCCTCCCGCTGGGAGTTGATCACCGCCCAGGCCCCGGCCTGTTTCGCCCGTTCGGCTTTCTCATCACTGCTCACGGTGCCGATCAGTTTCGCGCCCAGCGCTTTCGCCCACTGGCAGGCGATAAGCCCGACGCCCCCGGCCGCCGCATGGAACAGGAACACTTCGCCCGGCTGCACTTCGTGGGTCTGGCGCAGCAGGTAGTAGACGGTCAGCCCTTTCAGGAATGAGGCCGCCGCCAGCTCGAAGCTTATCCCCTGCGGCAGCGGCGCGGCCTTGTCTGCCGGCACGTTGTGCACCTCGCTGTAGGCCCCCAGCCCCGATTGCGCATACACCACGCGGTCGCCCGCTTTCAGGTGGCTGACGCCCCGGCCAACTTTGGTGACCACGCCCGCCGCCTCGGTGCCCAGCCCGGAGGGCAGGGTGGCCGGGGCATACAGGCCGCTGCGCACATAGGTGTCAATGTAGTTGATGCCGATTGCCCGGTTCTCCACCTGAATTTCCTGATCGCCGGGGTCGGCCGGGGTAAAGTCCACATATTCCAGCACGTCCGGCCCGCCGGTGGCGGAAAACTGAATGCGTTTAGCCATGTCACTCTTCTCCGTTAAGGGTTTCCTTCACGCTACGCCAAAGCGGGGCACCTTTCCAGCCTGTGCTTTTCACAATACCGCAGAGGGATAGTGCAGAAAGCACTAAGAGAATTGAGTATACTGACGCGTCGAATTTCTGCTGCGCCTGCCGCAGCCCTCCTCACAGGCAGGAACCCTTTACCCCAGGAAACAAATCTACCCATGTCAGCCAAAAAACCCTTCAGCAAACCCACCGAAACCCGAGACCGCCAGATGGAAGGGCTGAAACTCCCACCGCACTCGCTGGAGGCGGAGCAGTCCGTGCTGGGCGGGTTAATGCTGGACAACGAACGCTGGGACAACGTATCAGAGCGCGTGGCGGCGAACGATTTCTTCAGCCGCCCGCACCGGTTGATCTTCACCGAGATGCAGCGCCTGCTGGAGATGAGCAAGCCGATTGACCTGATCACGCTCTCGGAATCGCTGGAGCAGCGCGGCGATCTGGAGTCGGTGGGCGGCTTCGCTTACCTGGCGGAGCTCTCTAAAAACACGCCGAGCGCTGCCAACATTTCCGCCTATGCCGACATCGTGCGCGAGCGTGCGGTGGTGCGTGAGATGATCTCGGTGGCCAATGAGATCGCCGACGCGGGCTACGACCCGCAAGGCCGCAGCAGTGAAGACCTGCTCGATCTCGCCGAGTCGCGCGTGTTCCAGATTGCGGAAAACCGTGCCAACAAGGATGAAGGGCCGAAAAGCATTGACCAGATCCTGGAAGCGACCGTGTCGCGCATTGAGTCGCTTTACCAGACGCCGCACGACGGCGTCACCGGCGTGGATACCGGCTACCAGGATCTCAACAAAAAAACCGCCGGTTTGCAGAAATCGGATCTGATCATCGTGGCGGCGCGTCCGTCGATGGGTAAAACCACCTTCGCCATGAACCTGTGCGAAAACGCCGCGATGTTGCAGGAGAAACCGGTGCTGATCTTCAGCCTGGAGATGCCCGGCGAGCAGCTGATGATGCGTATGCTGGCGTCGCTCTCCCGCGTGGACCAGACGCGCATCCGTACCGGCCAGCTCGATGATGAGGACTGGGCGCGCATCTCCAGCACCATGGGCATCCTGCTGGAAAAACGCAACATGTACATCGATGACTCCTCCGGCCTGACGCCGACCGAGGTGCGCTCCCGCGCGCGCCGCGTGTTCCGCGAGCACGGCGGTCTGAGCATGATCATGATCGACTACCTCCAGCTGATGCGCGTGCCGTCGCTCTCTGACAACCGCACGCTGGAGATCGCCGAGATCTCCCGCTCGCTGAAGGCGCTGGCGAAAGAGTTGCAGGTGCCGGTGGTGGCGCTGTCGCAGCTTAACCGCTCCCTGGAGCAGCGCGCCGACAAGCGCCCGGTCAACTCCGACCTGCGTGAATCCGGCTCCATCGAGCAGGATGCGGACCTTATCATGTTCATCTACCGTGATGAGGTCTACCACGAGAACAGTGACCTGAAAGGCATCGCGGAGATTATCATTGGTAAACAGCGTAACGGCCCGATTGGCTCAGTGCGGCTGACCTTTAACGGCCAGTGGTCGCGCTTTGACAACTACGCCGGCCCGCAATACGACGACGAATAACGGCACCCCCTCACTAAGGAAGAGACATGAAAGCGGCAACCGCGGTGATTGACCGCCGCGCCCTGCGGCATAACCTGCAACAGGTGCGCCGTCTGGCCCCGCAAAGCCATCTGGTGGCCGTGGTCAAAGCCAATGCCTACGGGCATGGGCTGCTGGAAACGGCGCACACCCTGCAAGACGCCGACTGCTACGGCGTGGCGCGCATCGGCGAGGCGCTGACCCTGCGCTCCGGCGGCATCGTGAAACCGATCCTGCTGCTGGAGGGCTTCTTCAGTGCGGATGACCTGCCGGTGCTGGTGGCGAATAACATCGACACCGCCGTGCACAGCGAGGAGCAGCTTCAGGCGCTGGAACAGGCGGATCTGCCGCGGCCGGTGAAAGTCTGGATGAAGCTCGACAGCGGCATGCACCGCCTCGGTGTGCGCCCGGAGGAGGCGGAGGCCTTCTACCGCCGCCTGTGCGCCTGCCGCAACGTCAGCCGGCCGGTCAACATCATGAGCCACTTCAGCAGCGCGGATGAGCCGGAAAAGCGCACCACGCTTGACCAGCTCGCCTGTTTTGACCGCTTCGTCCAGGGCAAACCGGGCGAACAGTCGATCGCCGCGTCCGGCGGCATTCTGCTGTGGGCGGACGCGCACCGGCACTGGGTGCGGCCCGGTATTGTGCTGTACGGCGTGTCGCCGCTGGCGCAGGGCCAGGCCGCAGACCACGGTTTCCACCCGGCGATGACGCTGAAAGCCAGCCTGATCGCAGTGCGGGAACACCGCGCCGGTGAGCCGGTCGGCTATAACGGCATCTGGCAGAGTGAGCGTGACACCCGCCTCGGTGTGATCGCCATCGGCTACGGTGACGGCTACCCGCGCAGCGCGCCGACCGGCACGCCGGTGTGGATCAACGGGCGCGAGGTGGCGATTGTCGGCCGGGTGTCGATGGACATGATCTCGGTCGATCTCGGCCCGGATGCCCAGGATCGGGTCGGGGATGATGCGATCCTCTGGGGCGACGTGCTGCCGGTTGAGCGCGTGGCCGCCGCGACCGGCATCAGCGCCTATGAACTGATTACCAAACTGACATCGCGCGTGGCGATGGAGTACCTGGAAGAATAGATGGCTTCCGGTGAGTGAAAATTTTCCCAGGCGGCCCCGAGCCGCCTGTTTATTTATCCCCTTTAACGCTTTTTATTTCCCGCCGTGCGCCCCCTCTTATCGATCTTTATCCGCGTAGCTTGCTTTCCTCCCTATCAGGGCATTTTTATTAATTACATTAGCGGCTTGAATTTAACATGATAAAACCGGGATGATTAACAGGCGTAACCAGTCAGCAGGGGAATGATTAAGTTTATTTTTTGCGTCACGATTAAATTATTAATAGCCGTTCCGCTTATGCGGATAAAAATGTGAAGTGAGCCTGATTTTTATTCCCGGTTAATGTCTCTAAACTTTTCACAGAAATAGAGCGTTAATTGAAATAAGGATAAAATTAAGACTTTATTAATTTTTAAAAAACAAGTAGTTGCTGTAGCTTGATAAAAGATTTCTTGTGCCGGTGCGCGCCGTGCAGAGAAATTAACACAGCACAGAAAACGGCGTTAAAAATAAACAGTGACGTTTGACAGCATTAATTAAAGACTATACGTTTATGGTCAGATAAATCTTGTTACGTTTACCTTTTCTTGTGGTGCCGGGCGGTGCCGGCTATTCATCGCCTTTATATGCAGTGGTCTGTTTTCCAGAAGCGGCCGGAATTAACCGGTCGCTTATTCCCGTGTGAGTGCGTGCTGATAAAGACGCGGGCCAGCTTTATTTTAAATTCGGTAAACAGGGTGGGATATAACAATGAACCTTTCCTCCGGCACGTCTCTTCTTGGGGCGGTGCGCGCGCATCGCTGTCTGTTGCTGTGCACCGCATGGCTGCAAATTTTCCTTCAGCTGTTACTTATGTTGCTGCCGCTCCAGGCACGCGCCGCCCCCGCCCCCCGGCCGGGCGTGCAGCTGGAGGAGCAGACCCTCAGCCGCGCCAGTATGTACACCCTGCAGCCCGGTGAAAATGCGACGCTGGTGGCCCAGCGTAAACACCTGACCCTGGACGACCTCTGGAAACTGAACCAGTACCGCCAGCCCAACCGCGAGGCGATGCTGCGTCTCAGCGGCGGCGATATTCTGCTGATCCCGATGAGTGAGCGCGATCAGGCGCTGCCGCAACTGGGCGGCACCCCGCTCAGTGAGGAAAAAGCGCCGGATGAGCGCGTCTTCGCCCAGCAGGCCAAAGCCTTCGGCCAGGCCACCGGCGGCCGCTACAGCAACGGTGACGCTGCCCAGAACTTTGTGCAGGCGCAGGCCGCGCAGGCCGCCACCTCCACCGTAGAGGGCTGGCTCAGCCAGTTCGGCACCGTGCGCGCCAACCTGGCGGTGGCTGACGGCAGTGACCTCGACAGCAGCTCGCTGGATATGCTCTCCCCGCTCTGGCAGAGCCGCTCACGCATCTTCTTCACCCAGTTCGGCGTGCGTGACGTCAGCGACCGGGTGATCGCCAACCTCGGCTTCGGCCAGCGCCACTTTACCGACAACGGCTGGATGTTCGGTTACAACGCTTTCTACGACCAGGAAATCACCAACAATAATGCCCGCATGGGGCTGGGGCTGGAGGCGTGGCGCGACTACCTGAAACTCTCCACCAACGTCTATATGCGCCTCACTAACTGGGTGGATTCCAAAGAGCTGGAAGATTATGAGGAGCGCCCGGCCAACGGCTGGGACGTGATGGCGCAGGGCTATATTCCGGCCTATCCGCAGGTGGGCGGCAAACTGGCGTATGAACAGTACTACGGTAACAGCGTGGCGCTGTTCGGCATCGACAACCGGCAGAAAGATCCGCACGCCATCACCGTTGGGGTGAACTACACCCCGGTACCGCTGGTGAGTTTCGGTGTGGACTACCGCCAGGGCAAAGGCGGGATGGACGACACCCGCTACAGCATGATGTTTAACTACACCTTCGGCGTGCCGTGGGATGAACAGGTCTCGTCAGAAAATGTGGCGCTGAAGCGCAGCCTGGCGGGCAGCCGGCTTGATCTGGTGGACCGCAACAACGAGATCGTGATGGAGTTCCGCAAAAAGATCCTGATCACCCTCGGCCTGCCGCCGGAAATCAGCGGCCGCAGCGGGCAGTTGTATGACATCGGCTATACCCTGCAATCGAAATATGCGCTGTCACGCATTGAGTGGCAGCAGAGTGAACTGGTGGCCGCGGGCGGCGCGGTGGTCGATCTCGGCGGCGGGCGCTATCAGGTGAAAATGCCGTCGTTCAAATATGACGGCAGCCCGAACAGCTACCCGCTTTCCGGCATCGCGGCGGACAGCAAAGGCAACCGCTCCAATAGCGCCTCGTCGCTGATCACCGTAAACGGCGCGGCGATCGATAATGTGAAATCCACCACCACCGCCACCCCCACCGACATTATGGCCGACGGCCAGAGCACCTCGCTGGTGGAGGTGAAAGTGGTGGACACCGAGGGCAATCCGGTCTCCGGGCTGGGGGCCGACCTGAAATTCTCCCTGGCGGAAACCCTCACCGACAGCAGCACCCAACCGGCGATCGCAGCCCGGCTCGGCAACGTCAATGAAACCGCGCCGGGCGTCTATCAGGTGCTGCTCACCGCCGGCAACAACCCCGGCAGTGTGGTGGTGACGCCGTCAGTAGGTGAGGTGACACTGGCTGCCGTTACGGTGAATGAAACCGTGGCAGTGCGTAATGCACGGATCGTCAGCCTGACGGTGAATAAGAACCGGGCGATCGCCAACGGGGAAGACCCGGTTATCTACAGCGCCCGCGTACTGGATGACAACGATCAGCCAGTGAAGGGGGTACTGGTGCGCTGGGCCACCTCGCTCGGTGAGGATGCCGCGCCGGCCAGCACCACCAATGAAGAGGGCATTGCCACCGTGACGCTGACCAGTACCCAGGCCGGGGTGGCAATAGAGAGTGCGCAGGTGAGCCTGGCGGGGCAACCAACGGGTTCCGAGCCGGTGCAGGCACCGCCGGTGCTGTTCGTGCCGGATGCCGCCACCGCCACCTTCAGCCAGATAACCGAAGATAAAACCCAGGCGCTGGCCAACGGCGCGGACGCTGTCACCCTCACCGTGACGGTGGTGGATGCCAACGGCAACCTGATCCCGGCGCAGACCGTGAACTGGGCGACCACGCTCGGCAATATGTCTGCCGGGAGCACCACCACCGGCGCAAACGGCACCAGCAGTATTACGTTGACCAGTGCGGCGGCGGGCAGTGCGCTGGTGTCGGCGCGGCTCGGCAATAATGCGGCGATCACTGCTGATCCGATCACCTTCAGCGGCGATCCGTCCACCGCGGTGGTCAGCACGCTGACGCCGGATAAGCTCACCGCCATCGCCAACGGCAGTGACCCGGTGACCTACGACGCGCTGGTGCTGGACGCCAATAACAACCCGGTAAGCGGTGTGGCGATCACGCTGAACACCGATCGCGGCACGCTGGCGGCACCCACCGGCGTCACCAACGCCCAGGGGCATTACCTCACCACGCTGACCAGTACCGAACGCGGCGAGGCGATTGTCTCTGCCACCATCCCGAACCAGCCGGCAAAAACCGCGCAGACCGTGACCTTTACCGCCGATACCAGCAGCGCCACCGTCACCGCACTCACCGTGGATAAACGACTGGTACTGGCGAACGGCACCGATCAGGCGATCTACACCGCGACGGTGACCGATGCGCAGGGCAACCCGGTGGCTAACCAGACCGTGAGCTGGACGACCAATTTCGCCACGCTCTCCGCGCCCACCAGCACCACCGGGCCGGACGGCACCGCCACCATCACCCTCACCAGCCTGCAAGCCGGGGCAGCCGTGGTGAATGCGCAAGTCGGCAGCAGTGCCGCCAGGGTGGCGGAAGAGGTAACCTTTACCGGCGACCCGGCCACCGTCACCATCGCCAGTATCTCGCATGACAAATCCACTGCGCTGGCAAACGGCAGCGACACCATCACCTATACCGCCAACGTCCGGGACATCAATGATAACCCGGTGCCCGGGCAGACGGTGACCTTCACCACCAACCTCGGCACGCTGGGTACCCTCACCGCAGTGACAAACGCCGCCGGGCAGGCACAGACCACGGCGACCAGCACGGTAGCGGGCACGATTAATGCCGGGGCCTCGCTGGCGAACGGTGCATCCATTACCGCGACCCCGGCGGCCTTTACCGCCGACCCCTCCACCGCGCGGATAAGTACGGTGACGGTGGACAGAACCACGGCGCTGGCGAACGGCAGCGATGCCGTGACCTACACCGCGACCGTGACTGACGCCAATAATAACCCGCTCTCTGATATCGCGGTAAATTGGGCCACCACCCTCGGTACCCTGGCGGGCGCGCAGAGCAGCACCGGCGCGGATGGGCTGGCAACCATCACCCTGAGCAGCACCACCGCCGGGCCGGCGCAGGTTAACGCGCAGCTCAGCGGCGGCACAGCCTCGGCCGCACCGGTGGTGACCTTCGCAGCAGATGCCGGGACGGCGCAGATCACCTCGCTCACAGTGGACAAAACCACGGCAGTGGCGAACGGCACCGACCCGCTGACCTACACCGCCACCGTCGCGGATGCCAACGGCAACCTGCTGGCCAACCAGACGGTAACGCTGGTCACCGATCGCGGCACCTTCGGCAGCGGCGGTACCGGGCAGACCAACGCCGCCGGGCAGGTGGTGCTGCCGCTGGTGAGCACCCAGGCGGGGCCGGTGGCGGTCAGCGGCAGCGTCAACGGCGGAACGGCAGTGGGTGCCCCAGCGGCCGCCTTTATCGCTGACGCCTCTACCGCCAACATCGCCAGCCTGACGGTAGACCGCACCACCGCGATTGCCAACGGCAGCGACAGCGTGACTTACACCGCCACGGTGCTCGACGCCAACAGCAACCCGGTGGCGGATCAGGCGATCACCTGGAATAGCTCGCTCGGCACGCTCTCCGCCCCCGGCGGCAATACCGGCAGTGACGGCGTACTGACCGTGAGCCTGAGCAGCCTGGCGGCCGGGGTGGCGAACCTCACCGCGACCCTGAACGGCACGGCAACCGGGGCCGATCCGGTGACCTTCACGGCGGACATCTCCACCGCCGTGGTCACGGTGCAGGCCAATACCAGCACCGTCCCGGCAGATGGCGTCACGCCGGTTATCGTCACTGCCACAGTGCGCGATGCCAACAACAACGTGCTGCCGGATCTGCCGGTGACCTACACCACCGACTTCGGCCAGCTCTCGGTACCGGGCGGCACCACCGACGCCAACGGGCAGGTGACCTTCAACCTCACCAGCCAGCAGGCAGGCACGGCCACAGCAGTGGCGGCGCGCCTGAGTAACGGCGTGACCGGCACCGGCGGGCCGTACCAGTTCGTGCCGGATCTGAACACTGCGGTGGTCACACTGACGCCGTCCGGCAACGGCATCTACACCACCGACAGCGACAACCCGGTGGCGGTATCGGTGGTAGATGCATTCGGCAATCCGATTGTCGGTACTGTCACCCTGACGGCGGATAACCCCGCGGTGAGCGTTACCGGCAGCCCGGTAACGCTGGACGCAAGCGGCAACGGCACGGCCACCGTGCGCAGCGCCACTACGCTGCCCGCCGTGGTGCTCACGGCGACGCTGGACCCGAACCCGGCGAAAACCGCCGCTGCCAACGTCAGCTTCACCACGCCGATCGTGGTGGTGTCGCGTGAAGCGGTGGATGCCAACGGCGGCAATGCCAACGGCAAAACCTTCGGGCAGGGGCCGGGCATCGCCTGGCCGGGGGCGAGCTTCCACATCACGCTGGCCGGGGGATCGGGCAACCTGAGCTGGGCAAGCAGTAACCCGGCGTTAACGGTAGACAATGACGGCACCGTCACCTTCAACAGCAACCCCGGAGACGGCGCGCTCACCATTACCATCACCGACAACCTGACCCAGCAGGTGGTCACGGAGAACTGGAACTTCGTCAGCTGGTTCAACACTGCCGGTTCCAGTACGCAGGGCGATCATCCCACTGCGGTGGCCGCATGCGTAGGCAACGGTGGGTTGCCGACACTGGGCAATATGAGCAGCCTGGTCAGCTTGTGGGGCAATATGAGCGCCTATAACTGGGATACCTCCAGTGACTACTGGACCAATGAAAGCGATCTCTCGCAGGCCAACTACTACTTCGCGTCTGACCTCTCATTGGGCGTGCAGAATTCATACCCAGAAACCACCCCAGCGGCCTATGTATGCGGGGGTGAATAAGAATATCCCTGGCTGAAAGGGAAAAAAATGTACCTCTGCTGCCCTTCCACGCCCTCCCGTGGAAGGGCTTTTTTTGGCAAAACCGGGTGACCCGCGCGATCTTCCGGCCGCAAAATCCCCTGACGGTACACAGTTATGTGGGAAAAGCGGCGGCGACTCAGTGGGATCGCCCGTTTTCCGTTCCAGGCGTTAAAGACGCAGCGCCCACGGCTGAAAAACAGGTAGGCTGTGTGACCACCCACACCCTATAACCCTCCAAAAAAACAGGCCGGGATGATGTACAACATTGACGATTTCGATTTGAAAATTCTGACCCTGTTACAGGGCAACGGGCGGCTGACCAATCAGGAGCTGAGCGAGCTGGTGGGGCTGTCGGCGTCACAGTGTTCGCGCCGCCGCATCAGCCTGGAGCAGGCGCAGCTTATCCTCGGTTACCATGCGCGGCTGGCACCGGAAGCGGTGGGGCTGGGGATGATCGGGCTGATTGAGGTGCGGCTGATTAACCACACGCCGCCCTATGTGGCGAGCTTCCACACCATGCTCGGCGAAGTGGACGCAATTATCGACGCCTATAAAACTACCGGCGATGCCGATTACCTGCTGAAGGTGGCAGTGGCGGATCTGGCCGGTTTAAGCGATCTCATCAGCAAAATCCTCTCAAGCCATGAAAGTGTCGCCCATATCAAGACCTCGGTGGTACTGAACCGGCTTAAAGAGAACGGGTTACTGACACCGCCTCAGTGAGGTGCGTTGCACCGTTTTGGTGCCGGGCGTGCGCGAAAACGGTGCGTAATAAGCGGAGATTGTGCGGGTTCTGTGTGGCATAGAGGGAAAAACTGCGCAATCTGCGCATAAAGCAGGGAAGGGATGCAAAAGATGTTGCCGCAGGATGTCGAATGTTAACAAGAGATTGCTGACTGCGGAAAATCAGAAAAGCGCCGCTTCCTCTGAAACCAGCGGCGAGGGCGCTGTTTCCTACAAATCTGGCGCGCTTTTTGCTGAATAAAGGGGTCCGCAGCCCGGCTGCCCCCTTATCTGATGAAGTGACCGACCCGATGGATAATGTCATTACCCCTGAACCGCAAAACGTGTCCCATACTCTGCTGGAAGATGTGCTGGCGATTGTGATGGGCACACTGATGGTCTCGTTCGGCGTGATCCTGCTGCGCCAGTCCGGCGCACTCACCGGCGGCACCGCCGGGATGGCGTTCCTGCTGCACTACCTGACCCACGTTTCGTTCGGCACCGCCTTTTTCCTGATCAACCTGCCGTTCTACTGGCTGGCGATCCGCCGCATGGGTTGGCAGTTCACCCTGAAAACCTTCTGCGCGGTCGGGCTGGTGTCGCTGTTTTCCGGCCTGCACCCGCTGTTCATCCACGTTGACCATTTGCAGCCGTTTTACGCCACGCTGTTCGGCAATATGATCATGGGCATCGGGTTTATTGTGTTATTCCGCCACAAAGCGAGCCTGGGCGGGGTAAATATCCTGGCACTTTTCCTACAGGACAAATATGGTATCCGTGCCGGGAAATTTCAGATGGGCGTGGATGCGGTGATTGTGCTGGCGTCACTGTTTGTGGTGAGCCTGCCGATGCTGCTGGCCTCCATTGCGGGTGCCTTCCTGCTGAACCTGATCATCGCCATGAACCATCGCCCCGGCCGCTACAGCGTATAAACAGAGGCGCATAACACCGCCCCTTCATAAAGCCAGACCAGACAATTCAAGGAGTGCAGCACCGTGTTCCACAATGTTGATGCCTATGCGGGTGATCCCATCCTGTCGCTGATGGAAAGTTTCAAACTGGATCCGAGAGAACAGAAGGTTAACCTGAGCATCGGGCTTTACTATAACGAGCAGGGTGTGATCCCGCAGATGCAGGCCGTTGAGCAGGCGGAGAAGGTGCTGGCGAACACGCCGCACGGTGCCTCTGTTTACCTGCCGATGGAAGGGCTGGCGGGTTACCGTGCCGCCATCCAGACGCTGCTGTTTGGTGACGACCACCCGATGCTGGCACAGGGGCGCATCGCCACCATCCAGACGGTGGGCGGCTCCGGCGCGCTGAAAGTGGGCGCGGATTTCCTCAAGCGCTACTTCCCGGACTCCGAAGTATGGGTCAGTGACCCGACCTGGGAAAACCACATCGCCATCTTCGCGGGCGCGGGCTTCAACGTGCACACCTACCCGTACTACGACGCAGAGCGCCTGGGCGTGAACGTCCCGGCGATGCTGGAAAGCCTGCAACAGCTGCCGCCGAAAAGCATCGTGCTGCTGCACCCGTGCTGCCACAACCCGACCGGCGCTGACCTGACCCACGCCGAGTGGGACGAGGTGATTGCGCTGGTCAAAGCGCGTGAGCTGATCCCGTTCCTCGACATCGCCTACCAGGGTTTTGGCGGCGGTATGGACGACGACGCCTACGCCATCCGTGAAATGGCACGTGCCGGGCTGCCGTGCCTGGTCAGCAACTCCTTCTCTAAAATCTTCTCGCTGTATGGCGAGCGCGTCGGTGGCCTGTCAGTGGTGTGCGAAAGCGATGACGCCGCCGCCCGCGTGCTGGGCCAGCTCAAAGCCACCGTGCGCCGCAACTACTCCAGCCCGCCGAACTTCGGCGCGCAGGTGGTGGCGAAAGTGCTGAATGACGCCGATCTGAAAGCCCAGTGGCTGGCAGAAGTGGAAGCGATGCGCACCCGCATCCTGGAGATGCGTGAAACGCTGGTGGCCAGCCTGAAGACCTCCCTGCCGGGGCGTGACTTCAGCTACCTGCTGGCGCAGCGCGGCATGTTCAGCTACACCGGCTTCAGCGAAGCGCAGGTGGATCGCCTGCGTAATGAGTTCGGCGTCTACCTGATCGCCAGCGGCCGCGTCTGCATGGCCGGGCTGAACCACGGCAACGTGCAACGGGTGGCCGACGCCTTCGCCGCCGTGCAGTAACCCTATACCGGCAGGCCGCCCGGCCTGCCGGCTTCCTGCCTTTACCGCGCCGCCCGCCTTTACGCCCTCTCTTTACGTCCCCATGCCGATATATTCCGCCCGTCGCCTTTATCTTTCACTCAGTTGATGCACACTTAGGGAACCGAGTGAAAAATGGAGGATGTATGTGGCATCAGCAAACCCTGACCCTGAGCGCCAGAGCGCGTGGGTTTCACCTGATCACCGATGAGGTGACCGGCAAACTGGACAGGTTAGCGCAGCTGGAGACCGGCCTGTTGCACCTGTTGCTTATGCACACGTCCGCCTCGCTGACCCTGAATGAGAATTGCGATCCCACCGTGCGTGCAGATATGGAGCACCATTTCCTGCGGCAGGTGCCGGAAAACGCCGACTACCAGCACGATTATGAAGGGCCGGATGATATGCCCGCCCACATCAAATCCTCGCTGCTGGGCGTGTCACTGACGCTGCCGGTACAGCATGGGAAACTGCTGCTGGGCACCTGGCAGGGCATCTGGCTGGGTGAGCACCGCAACCACGGCGGCCAGCGCCGCATCGTCGCTACCTTACAAGGAGAAACACAATGAACAGTTCGGACCTGCTCGACTACTGTATGTCCAAGCCGGGCGCGGAACAGAGCGTAGATAACCAATGGAACGCCAACCAGATCAAGGTCGGTGACATGATGTTTGCGATGGTGAGCGCAGTGCAGGAACGGCCTGCGATCTCGCTGAAAACCAGCCCGGAGCTGGCCGAAGAGTTGCGAGCCAGACACCCGGATATCGTCCCCGGCGAGCACCTGAACAAAGCGCACTGGAACACCCTGTTCCTTGACGGCGATCTGCCCGATTCCCAGTTTTACTTCCTGATCGACAGCTCCTACCAACTGGTGGTGGAGAGCCTGCCGGAAGCAGTGCGGCACGATCTGGGGGTTTGACGGCTCCCCGCGCGATGGGGCGAGGTTCTGCGCGTAAATTAACCGGCGGGGTTAACCGCGCACTGCCCGCCGGGTGGGGTAAATTCTACGGCCGCCCGGTTAACTCACGCATCAGATCCATCTCCGTCTGGCGGAACGGGACGCCGTGCTCGTCAAACACATCGTGGAACCAGAGATGCGGATTGTCGCGCTTCTCTTTGCGCATCAGCGGCCACGGCAGCCAGGTCTGGGTTTTGCCGCGCACCAGCCCCCACTGGTAACAGCCGACCCGCAGGGTGTGGAACTGCGGGAGCTGCTCTTCCATCAGGCTGCCGATATGGCGTGCCAGCCACTCGGTGCACATCACCGGGCGGCGCATCTGCTGCCAGTAGCCGAGGATCGGCAGCAGCGCCGGGGTGTCCACGTAGGCGTGGAAAGTGATGATGTCTGAAAGCTGCGCCGCCGCGACGTCAATCGGGTGCTGGTACCAGCTCGGCGTTGCCTGGCCGGGGTTAAGCGGCAGGTGCCACGCCGCCACGGTGAGCGGCTGCGCCGGGTCTTCGGCGCGCGCCCAGTCAAACACGTGATGCATCAGCTCCAGCGAGAAAGTCTCCAGCTCCTGCTCAAACAGCACTTCCTCCGACGGGCTGATAAAAATCGCCCGGTTGCCCGGCTCGTTATAGAGATCCCACATAAATACGCGCGTATCGTCGCGGAAATGGCGGACAACGTCCCGGATATAGTGCTCAATCTGCGGCCACCACTCGCGGTTCATCACCGTGCGACGGCCGGGGCTGGCAGCCGCCTGGCTGTTGTGGATCTCCGGCACCGGGGGCTTTTGCGGCCCGAGGAACGGCTCATCACCGGAGAAGCCACAGTCATCCAGCAGCGTCAGGATCACCTTAATCTGGTGGCTTTCCGCCAGCGTCAGAAAGTGGTCAATCCGCGCCAGCAGGCCGTCACGGTCCACCTGCCAGACAATAAACGGCAGGTTGATGCGCAGGTGGTTATAGCCTACCGCCTGCGCCCAGCCAAGTTCCTGATCAATGGTCTGTGGGTCAAAGGTGTCGCCTTGCCAGAGTTCAGTCCAGTTCACGGCCGTGCGCGGCAGGTAATTAAACCCGCAAGGCCATATCTGTTGCTGGTACCAATCATTGGCTTGTTGCTCACTCCATTGCTGACGCATTGCCGGGCTCCTGATAAATAGATTGAGCGGTGGGAGGGGGCAGAGCAGAACAATCCTGTCTCTGTAGACTTGAGCGTAGCAACCTGCTGGGAAAAGCACGGCTTTTTACCGCACTCTGTGCCATAAACCGGGGAAAACCGCGTTAAACCGATAAAAAAGGCCACGCAATATCGCGTGGCCTGGTGATGGCTTCATCAGGCAGACTTTCTCTGCTTCTGCTGATGGTGCGCCAGAATCGGCTTCAGGAAGCGGGCGGTGTGGGACGCCTCGCAGTCGGCCACCGTTTCCGGTGTGCCGGAGACCAGAATCTCCCCGCCGCCGCTGCCGCCTTCCGGCCCCAGATCCACAATCCAGTCTGCGGTTTTAATCACATCCAGGTTGTGTTCAATCACCACAATGGTGTTGCCCTGGTCACGCAGCTGATGCAGCACCTGCAACAGCTGGGCGATGTCCGCGAAGTGCAGGCCGGTGGTCGGCTCATCCAGAATGTAGAGCGTCTGCCCGGTGCCGCGTTTCGACAGCTCACGCGCCAGTTTCACGCGCTGCGCCTCCCCGCCGGAGAGCGTGGTGGCCGACTGCCCCAGACGGATGTAGGAGAGGCCGACGTCGATCAGCGTCTGGAGCTTACGCGCCAGCGCCGGCACCGCGTCGAAGAACTCGCGCGCCTCTTCGATGGTCATCTCCAGCACTTCGTGGATGCTCTTGCCCTTGTAGCGGATCTCCAGCGTCTCACGGTTATAGCGCTTGCCGCGGCACTGGTCGCACGGCACGTAGATGTCCGGCAGGAAGTGCATCTCCACCTTGATCACGCCGTCGCCCTGGCAGGCCTCACAGCGCCCACCGCGCACGTTAAAGCTGAACCGCCCCGGCGTGTAACCGCGGGTACGGGATTCCGGTACCCCGGCGAACAGTTCACGCACCGGCGTGAAGATGCCGGTATAGGTGGCCGGGTTGGAGCGTGGCGTGCGGCCGATCGGGCTCTGGTCGATGTCGATCACCTTGTCGAACTGATCCAGCCCGTGCACTTCACGGTATGGGGCCGGTTCGATGATGGTGGCACCGTTAAGCTGGCGTTGCGCAATCGGGAACAGCGTGTCGTTAATCAGCGTTGACTTGCCGGAGCCGGACACCCCGGTGATGCAGGTGAACAGCCCCACCGGCAGCGTCAGGGTAACATCTTTCAGGTTGTTGCCTTTCGCGCCCACCAGCTTCAGCACGCGCGACGGGTCAGCCGGCACGCGCTCCACCGGCACGGAGATTTCCCGCTCGCCGCTGAGGAACTGGCCGGTCAGGGAGTCGGCATTCGCCATGATGTCCGCCGCCGTGCCTTCGGCCACCACCTGGCCGCCATGCACCCCGGCACCGGGGCCGATGTCAATGATGTGGTCGGCGGCGCGGATTGCGTCTTCGTCGTGCTCCACCACAATCACCGTGTTGCCGAGATCGCGCAGGTGGATCAGCGTCTCCAGCAGGCGTTCGTTGTCGCGCTGGTGCAGGCCGATGGACGGCTCATCCAGCACGTACATCACGCCCACCAGCCCGGCACCAATCTGGCTCGCCAGGCGGATACGCTGCGCCTCACCGCCGGAGAGCGTCTCCGCCGAACGCGACAGCGACAGGTAGTTCAGGCCAACATTAACCAGGAACTTCAGGCGGTCGCCGATCTCTTTCAGCACTTTTTCCGCAATCTTGGCGCGCTGGCCGCTGAGCTTCATGTTCTGGAAGAAGGTCATGGCGTGGCCGATGCTGAAGTCCGAAATCTCCGGCAGCGTGGTGTTCTCCACAAACACATGGCGCGCCTCTTCCCGCAGGCGGGTGCCGTGGCAGGTGGTGCAGGGGCGGTTGCTGATGTATTTCGCCAGATCTTCGCGCACCGCCGACGACTCGGTCTCTTTGTAGCGGCGTTCCATGTTGTTCAGCACGCCTTCAAACGGATGGCGGCGCACCGAGGTATCGCCCCGGTCATTGATGTATTTGAACTCAATGGTCTCACGGCCGGAGCCGCTGAGGATCGCCTTCTGCACCGTGGCGCTCAGCGATTCAAACGGGGCTTCAATATCAAACTTGTAGTGCTCCGCCAGCGAGCGCAGCATCTGGAAATAGTAGAAGTTGCGGCGGTCCCAGCCACGGATCGCGCCGCCGGCCAGCGACAGCTCCGGGTTCTGCACTACGCGGTCCGGGTCGAAGAACTGCTGCACGCCCAGGCCGTCACAGGTCGGGCAGGCACCGGCCGGGTTGTTGAAGGAGAACAGGCGCGGTTCCAGTTCACGCATGCTGTAGCCGCAGATCGGGCAGGCGAAGTTCGCGGAGAACAGCAGCTCAGGGGCGTTGGCGTCATCCATGTCGGCCACCACGGCAGTGCCGCCCGACAGCTCCAGCGCCGTCTCAAACGACTCGGCCAGGCGCTGCGCCAGATCCTCACGCACTTTGAAGCGGTCAACCACCACTTCGATGGTGTGCTTCTTCTGCAACTCCAGTTTCGGCGGGTCGGAGAGGTCACACACTTCGCCGTCGATACGGGCGCGGATGTAGCCCTGCGCCGCCAGGTTCTCCAGCGTTTTGGTGTGCTCGCCTTTACGGTCTTTCACCACCGGGGCCAGCAGCATCAGGCGGCGGCCCTCCGGCTGGGTGACCACGTTGTCCACCATCTGGCTCACCGTCTGCGCCGCCAGCGGCACGTCATGCTGCGGGCAGCGCGGCTCACCCACGCGGGCAAACAACAGGCGCAGGTAGTCATGGATCTCGGTAATGGTACCCACGGTGGAGCGCGGGTTGTGCGAGGTGGATTTCTGCTCAATCGAGATCGCCGGTGACAGCCCCTCGATATGGTCAACGTCCGGCTTTTCCATCAATGACAGGAACTGGCGCGCGTAAGCCGACAGCGACTCCACGTAACGGCGCTGCCCTTCGGCGTACAGGGTGTCAAAAGCCAGTGAGGATTTGCCCGAACCAGACAGGCCGGTGACAACGATCAGTTTGTCGCGCGGGATGATCAGGTTGATATTCTTGAGATTATGGGTGCGTGCGCCCCGAACTTCGATCTTATCCATTCATATTTCCCGGATTAAACACGATCTCTCACTATGCCGGTCACTGGTTTCCGGTGCGGGATGCGACGATGCACCGGAAGAAAAAGCAGGGGGCACAGAAAGTACGAAACGTATAATTATGACACAAAAAAACCTGAATGGATATCCAGTATAATGAGGCAAGATTGTTTATACTCTATCCAATTCTGGGGCGCACTTCGCAGGTATGATCAGGCGCGGTGGCGTGCTAAAATGATTGGTTTAGTATCGTAAAAATTAACTCATTGTGGAGAGTCGACATGGCCAGCAGAGGCGTAAATAAAGTGATTCTTGTCGGGAATCTGGGCCAGGATCCGGAAGTGCGCTACATGCCGAGTGGCGGCGCTGTGGCGAACATCACCCTGGCAACATCTGAATCCTGGCGTGACAAAGCCACCGGCGAGCAGAAAGAGAAAACAGAATGGCACCGCGTGGTGCTGTTCGGCAAACTGGCGGAAGTGGCGGGTGAATACCTGCGCAAGGGTTCCCAGGTCTACATTGAAGGCTCCCTGCAAACCCGTAAATGGACGGATCAGTCCGGCCAGGAAAAATACACCACCGAAGTGGTGGTAAACGTGGGCGGCACCATGCAGATGCTCGGCGGCCGTCAGGGCGGCGGTGCACCGGCAGGCGGCGGCCAGGCTTCCGGCGGCGGCAACGGCGGCTGGGGCCAGCCTCAGCAGCCGCAGCAGAATAACAACCAGTTCAGCGGCGGCCAGCAGTCCCGCCCGGCACCGCAGCAGAACCACGGTGCTTCGAACAATGCCCCGATGAACAACGAACCGCCGATGGATTTCGACGACGACATCCCGTTCTGATAAGGCGTTGTGCGTGCACTACCCACAAAGCCCCGAAAGGGGCTTTGTTGTTTTTGGCCGTCATGTAAAAAGCGTATGCCCTGTTCCAGAGACAAAAAACAGAGTCAAAAAAGCCCCTCGCGGGGCTTTTTCTGTTTTATGTATCGATGTGTTGCAACGCCTGCCGGGTTAACGCCGTGACGCCGCCATCTGCCCGGCGGGGGCGCGAACCTCGTGTTTTTTGCGGTGTACCCAGAAGGAGCTGGCGACTACCACCGCGGCGAGGATCAGGGTGGCGAGCACCTGTTCGCGCTGGTCAGGCATAAACAGCATGCAGGTCAGCATCACCACGATAAAGGCAATCACCGCCAGCGTCACCCACGGGTAGCCCCACATGCGGATCGGCATCTGCGATTTATGCAGTTGGGTACGCATCCGCAACTGCGACACCGCAATCACCAGATAGACCAGCAGGGCGATGGAGCCGGTGCTGGCGATCAGGAAATCGAACACGTTTTTCGGCGCGTAGTAGTTGGCGACCACCGTCAGGAAGGCCGCGACGGTAGAGAGCATCACCGCCATGTACGGGGTTTTCACTTTGTTGATCTTACGGGCAGCGGCCGGGGCGTCACCACGTTTGCTCAGGGAGTAGAGCATCCGTGAGGCGGTATAGAGCGCGGAGTTCAGGCAGCTGCACACTGCCAGCAGGATGATGCCGTCCATGATCGGTTTGGCATACGGAATATGCAGCGATTCCAGCACCGACTGGTAAGAGCCGAGGGTGGTCAGGTCGTGGCTGTTCCACGGCACCAGCGTCACCACCATAAAGATCGAGCCGAGGTAGAACACCGAAATGCGGCCAATCACCGAGCGGGTGGAGCGCACCACATGCTCCGCCGGGGAGGCGGTTTCGGCGGCGGCGATGGTGACGATCTCGGTGCCCATAAAGGAGAACATGGTGATCAGCACCGCGGCCAGTACCGCGCCCATGCCGTGCGGCATAAAGCCGCCCTGGCTCCACATCAGGGAGATCCCGGCATGTTCGCCTTTCGGCAGCACGCCGGTCAGCGCCAGCGCACCCAGCACGATAAACGCCAGAATGGCGATCACTTTGGTCAGCGCGAACCAGAACTCAAACTCACCGTAATTTTTCACGTTCAGCAGGTTGCTGCCGGTCAGCGCCAGGGTAATCAGCAACGAAAACGTCCAGACCGGGACGCCGGCAAACCAGCTGTGCAGGATGGTGGCGGCGACGTTGGCTTCGAGCGGGATCACCAGCACCCAGAACCACCAGTAGAGCCAGCCGATGGTGTACCCGGCCCACTTGCCGATGGCGCGATCCGCGTAGGTGGAGAAGGAGCCGCTGTCCGGTGAGGCGGCGGCCATCTCGCCCAGCATCCGCATAATCAGCACCACCAGCAGCCCGGCGATGGCATAAGCGATAATAGCGGCCGGGCCTGCTAACGCCACGGCGCTGCCGGAGCCGACAAACAGACCGGCACCGATCACACCGCCAATCGACAGCATGGTGATGTGGCGGGACTTGAGGTTGGTATTTAATTCACTGGCTGGTTGGCTCATAAAACTCCCTTACTTTCCTGTTTGTGCCCTACACGCAAACAGGAAAATGTCGTGATGTGGTTAATGGCGTCGTGCGGTGAATCACTGCCTGCCGGAACCGGGCGCGGTGCGCCCGGGGGCGGTTTACTCGCTGGTGTCAAAGCAGAGGTATTTCATTTCGAGGTACTCCTCCAGCCCATAGCGCGAGCCTTCACGGCCCAGCCCGGACTGCTTCACCCCGCCGAACGGCGCAACTTCATTGGAGATGGCGCCGGTATTGACCCCGACCATGCCGCTCTCCAGCGCCTCGCTGACCCGCCACTGGCGGTTGGGG